>JAIXQH010000022.1 GCA_027484055.1 Verrucomicrobiaceae bacterium
TTCGGCGGGTTCCAGCCTTGAAATCATTGGCCTCTCCACGCCGCCACACCCGGCAGACCCATCACCGGCAGCGCCATGATGACAGTTAATGGCCGTGTAGGACAGAGCGGCGAGCGCCGCCGGCGGCCCGCTCCGCGCACGCGCGCGACGATCAGGCCTTCATCGACGCCGCTTCCGACCTAGCCGACGATTGATCCAAACCCGTGCAGCGCGGCGATATCTGGACGGTCTCCGGCGGCCCCGGTCATGCCGGCAAACCGCGCCCCGTCGTTATCATCCAGGATGACCGCTTCGACGCCACCGCCACCCTCACCATCTGCGCCGTCACCAGCGACCCCACCGACGCCCCGCTGTTCCGCCCGGCCATCACCCCCACCGCCACTAGAGCGTTTTCCGACCAATCTGGATCGGCGGCACGCCAGAGTCTTTTGGGGTGATTTTGGTTCAGGGCAAGGAGCGAGGAGGGCGCGATGCTTAAGCATCGTAACCGACGAGCGACGCGGCCCTGAGCCAAAAGCGCCCCGCCCCGCAGGGGTCGCCGGAACGGCGATGACGCTGATTCAGATTGGTCGGGAAATGCTCTAACGGCCTGCACGCGCCATCCCGCCTGATGGTGGACAAGATCACCACCGTCCCCAAATCAAAGCTGAGCACCCACATCGGCCGGCTGGACGCTGCGGACATGGTGCGGCTGGTGCAAGCGACGCTGCTCTTCCTGGGGCTGGCGGAATCGCCACGGGCTGGCCGGCAGGCGGGGTGATGGCTGTTCCTGATCCTCCCCGTTCAGGGGAGGGGGACCGCCGGCACGGTGGTGGCGGGGTGAGCCTCAAGCGCTGACCCGAACGACAGAGAAAAGGAGGCCTCCGGCGGGCAGGGTCGCAGACCCTGCACCCGAGCGTATTGGGTCGGCCCCAACCCCCACCCGTCACCCCGGACTTGATCCTGGGTTTGGCTTGGCGGCGCGGCAAGCTTGGAGGGCGAGTTCGTAAGGTGTCCCCGGAAATGATCTTATTTTTTCCTGGAATTCATTTGGGTATCAGTCACCCTTCTAAGCGACGTGGCGGCAGTAACCGCACATGCCTGTCTCAAAATACGATTCCGTTTCCTCCACCGGAATTGAACGCTCGAAAACTGTGCACTTTTTTGCCCGTGCGCCTTCAATTTTTGCTGGCGACTTCCATCTCATGCTTTTACTGGCCCATTCTTGCTCCATGCTTTGAGCGCAGCATAAATGTGCACGTAGCAGTTGGCCAGGGCTGCGCGGCTGGGTGGTGAAAAGCCTCAATCAATACGCTCAACAGCTGGGAGTGACGCGGCAATCATTCTTCAAGATGTGGAGCTTAGACAGGTTAGTGTCAGGGGATTGAATTGATTATATTTTTAATGAAACTGTCATATCTGCGACGAGCGCTTCGATTCTGTTGAGCGAATTCAGCAGCAAGTCGCCTACAAAAAATTGGGCGGGCTTGCACTGTTTCCCATGTTTGGTAGAAATATGAATCAATGGGGGAAATTGAAATGATTCGTCCGGCAATTTTGCTGCTGTCTTGCGTAGGATTGGTTGGCTGCCGGTCCACAAGTGCCTTTGATGGCCGGAATTTGGCAGCAGCGGAGTCTCTGAGCATCGTCAAGGATGATTGCCTGGGTACTTCGGGTGAAATGCTAGCAGTTGTATTGCCAGTTGATAAATCGGAAAAACGGGACGGAGAAGATAAAATAAAACGGGACGGAGAAGATGAAATAAAAATGAAGCGCCGCTTGGCCTGTGCTGCGCAACTTACAAATTTTCAGAAAGTGTACTCTTCAAAGCCATATGATTCCGAAGAAAAAAATAAAAAGATCTCAAGAAACGAAATTATCGATGCAATTATTGCAGAGTCGAATGCAAAATGTACGGCCTACTCCCGTAAGTTGAAGAATGTTGACGCATTGATGAACGGATCACTTGGCGTATTGGCGCTATTGACAGGCGGCCTTGGTTCCTTTGTCGGTGGTGCGGGCGCAGCCAAGGCCTTGTCGGGGACGTCTGCCATCATTACGGGAACTCGCGCAGAACTCAATGAGACAGTTCTCAATAATCAAACTATTCAGTTGCTGTCGACATCGTTCGAAGTGTCTAGAGCCCGTAAACTGCAGGAGATTACGAACCTTCAGGACTGTTCAGTCGACCAATATTCTGTAATGCGTGGTATTGCCGATGCTGTCGAGTATCATCGCGAATGTTCGTTGCTGGTCGGCTTGGCTGAAGCAACCCGCTCAGTGGAGCGTTCGAACAATCCGGGTGTGGATGCTCTGCGCCAGCAACTGCAGGGATTGTCGGCACTAAGAGTGCAAGCGCAGCGCTTTGGCACGGCAAATGAGCCCGAGGTCACACAGTTATACGCTGAGCGTAATCTCGATATTTTGAGCAAACAAGATCAGAAACTCACCGCGGCACGTATTGAACTTGACGATGCCAACGCTAAATTGACGACACGTTTGGAAGAATTAGCCAAGGCCCAGTCAGTTAAAGCAGATCTGAACGATCCTGAGAAGACGCCTGCAAAAATTTCAACGGTGATCGCTGCAAAAGAGGTCGAGGTGGCGGCCGCCAGAAAGCTGGCCGAAGAAAAGAAAGCCGTTACCGAACAGGTAAAATCTACCTACGACGCCATGGTGTCGGTGAGCGGTGTGCGTGTAGCGTCGGCGCAGTCGGGGGCTTTGGAGACGCGTCAATGCCCGTTCAAAGACGCGAACGCGAGTTGACACGTCACCGCTGGAATCCCGGGGACGCCATATTTGATTCGGTCGCCTGTATAGATCCGCTCGCGAGTGTTGAGACAAGGATGCAGAAGTGCGAACCCCGGATCAAGACCGGGGTGATGTTTAAGCAGAGACGGAACAAAACGATCGGGTGCAGGGTCCTCGACCCTGCCCGCCGGAGGCTGTTTTTCCTGGTTCTTCCAGCGTGCGGGCCGCCCCCTCTCCCGGGCCGCCTGCGGCGTCTCACGACCTCTCCCCGGTGGGGAGAGGTGATGGGGTGACGTGTGGTGGTGGGTGGTTGGTCCCTCGACAGGCTTGGGATAAGCGGGGTGGGGCGGGCGGCGTGGAGAGGGTTGGGTGCAGGGTCTGTGACCCTGCCCGCCGGAGGCTGTTCTTCTGGCTTTGGGTTTTGAGGTGGGTGCTTGCGGCCACCCCTCCGTCAGCCTTTGGCTGCCACCTCCCCTGGGAGGGGAGGATCAAGGGGAGGGCGTACCCCTCGGTGGAGCGTGGGCAATGCCACAAGCCGATTGACTTCCGGGAGTGAAGCCGCTGCACTAGGGGCAACGGGGGGCAGGCAGCATGAACAGGTGGGCGGCTAGGCGGGCGGCGGTTGTGGTTGGTGGGCCGGGCCGTGGCTGAGGGCCGGGCGGTGGCGGCGGGGGCGGCCGGTGAGCTGACGGCGATGCGGGCCGAGGCGCAGCAGTTGCGGGCGACGATCGCGGCGTTGCGGGCGCAGTTGGAGGCGGAGCATCAGGCGGCCGATGCGCGGGTGGTGCAGGCGCAGGCGGTGTTGGCGGACGATATTCGGCAGTCCAGGGCCATGGTGCAGGCGATGCGCGACAAGCTGGATGCGTTGGCGGTGGAGCGGGATGCGGCGGTGCAGGCCGAGCGGGCCGCGGCGCAGGCGGAGGCGCGGCAGTTGGCGGCGACGATCAACCAGATGCGGGGGCAGCTGGAGGCGATGAAGGCTGACGGGATCAGGGCATTGGACGATCAGGCGGCGGCGTTCGCGCGTGAGCAGGCGGTTTTGCAGGCGCAGATTGTCGCCCTGCGCAGCAAACTTGAGCAGGCGGCATGAGCATGAGCAGCCAGGAGACGGGGCATCGCGGCGGTGCCCGGGTGCGGCAATCGGCCGGGCAGGCGCTGCGCCGGGCGACATTGTTGCTCGAGGTGTCGCGGCGCTGTGCGCAGAAATCGACGCTTGATGGCATCCTGCAAGTGCTGGTGGAGATGACGTCGAACGCGCTCAACTGCGATCGCGGCACCTTGTTTTTGAATGATCCGGTGTCGGGTGAGCTGTATTCGCGCGTGGCGCAGGGCAATCTGGCGCGGGAGATCCGCGTGCTGAACTCGGCGGGGATTGTGGGCGCCGTGTTCCAATCGGGGGAGCCGGCCCTGATCGAAGATGCCTATGCCGATGAGCGGTTCAATTCATCGGTGGACGAGCGCACTGGTTATCGCACCCAGACGATCATCTGTGTGCCGGTGCGCACCATGTCGGACGAGATCATCGGCGTGATGCAGAATTTGAACAAGCGCGACGGCCTGTTCACCGCCGAGGATCTGTCTCTGCTGGTGGACATGACCCGCCAGGCGGCGATTGCGTTGCAGAGCCTGCAATATATCGAGCAGATCGAGCGCAACCGCGCCAAGGAGATGGCGTTCCTGGAGCTGGTGTCGGACATCAATTCGGAGTTTGATCTGTCGGCGCTGTTGCAGCGGGTGGTGGCCGAGACGTGCAACATGCTGCAATCGGAGCGGGCGACGATCTTCCTGCATGATGCGACGACGCAGACGCTGTTTTCGCGCGTGGCGAGCGGCGGCGAGATTGCCGAGATCCGCCTGCCCAGCCATGTCGGCATTGCCGGCGCGGTGTTCACCTCGGCGCAGAGCATGAACATTCCTTATGCCTATGCCGATTTGCGCTTCAATCCGGCCTTTGACCGGCAGACCGGCTTTTTCACGCGCTCGATCCTGTGCGTGCCGATCGTCAACAAGGACAATCGGGTGATCGGCGTGACCCAGGTGCTCAACAAGAAGGGCGGGGTGTTCAGCGACGAGGATGAGCAGCGGTTGAAGGCGTTCACCGCGCAGGTTTCGATCGCGCTGGAGAATTCAAAGCTGTTCGATGATGTGCGGCGGGTGAAGAATTATAATGATTCCATGCTGGCGAGCATGTCGAACGGGGTGATCACGCTTGATCCGGCGCTGAAGATCGTGACCGGAAATGCGGCCGCACGCCGGATCTGGGAGGGGGCGCCGGCCCTGATGGGCGCCAGCCTGCCCGATCTGCTCACCGAGGAGGGCGCCTGGCTGCTGGACAAGATCGCGGCGGTGCAGGCCGAGCAGGTGAGCGATCTGCTGCCGGATGTGGCGTTGACGCTGGGGGGGCAGACCCGATCGGTCAACCTCACCATCAGTCCGCTGGTGTCGGAAGCGAATGACAGCCAGTTGGGTTCGATGCTGATGTTTGAGGATATCAGCACCGAAAAGCGCATGAAATCGACGATGGCGCGCTATATGGACCCGGTGATCGCGGCGCAGATGCTGGATGGCGATGGCGGGCTTGACCTGCTGGGCGGGGTGAGCGCCGAGGCGACGATTATGTTCAGCGATGTGCGCGGCTTCACCACCATCACCGAACAATATGGCGCGCAGGGGACGGTGGCATTCCTGAATGAATATTTCAGCCTGATGGTCGATTGCATCAGCCGCGAGGGCGGCATGCTCGACAAGTTCATCGGCGATGCGATCATGGCCTGTTTTGGCCTGCCGATCGCGCAGGAGGATCACGCCGACCGGGCCCTGCGCGCCGGCATCGGGATGATCCGGGCCCTGTGGGAATGGAATGCCGAGCGCCGCGCGCAAGGATTGAAGACCGTGGACATGGGGCTGGGCCTCAACACGGACACGGTGGTTTCGGGCAATATCGGCAGCCCGAAGCGCATGGATTACACGGTGATCGGCGACGGCGTGAACCTGGCGAGCCGGCTGGAAAGCGCGTGCAAGGCCTATTCAGCGCGCATCCTGATCAGTGAATCAACCGTCGGCCGGCTGCGCGGCACCTATCGGATGCGCGACATCGATCTGGTTGTGGTGAAGGGCAAGACCGAGCCTGTGCGGGTGTTTGAAGTGCTTGACTATCACGACGCGGCGAGCTTTCCGAACCTGACCGATGTGGTGAACCAGTTCAGCGACGGGATATTGGCGTATCGCGCGCAGAATTTCACCAAGGCGGTGGAACGCTTTGAACGCTGCCTGGTGCTCAACCCGGCGGACAGACTGGCGCAGACCTATATCGATCGCTGCCACATCCTGGCCGCGAACCCGCCGCCGGCGGATTGGGATGCGGTTTGGGTGATGAAGGACAAGTAGGGGGCGGGTGGGGGGTTGTGGTTGTGCCCATCAGTTTTCGCGCAGCCCACCACCCGCAACACGTCCCCCGGCGAATGCCAGGGTTTGGCATTTTCTTGCAATCGACGTGACCTCACAGCGGTTGACTTCGGTATAGCGTCCCCGAAATTCGGGGGGCCACGCGGCAATCGCTGTTCAAGATGTGGATTGCGGACCGGCTTGGATGATGGGGGGTGAACTTGGTATACTGCCCCCGGAATTCCTGGCAGCATCCGCTTCCTCGTAAATATAATGTAGCGATCACGAGCAATCTGAACTTGACTACCAATCTAATGCTGGGCAGCATCGTTCCGTTGATTCTTTGAAACTATGTTTGCGCTGAAGCCAGCTGCATCGTACTTGTTAAAAGTGCGTTACTCTTTGGCGTCTACTTGTTGACAAATGCGGGGCTGCATAATGTCTCAGATTGCTGTTTCGATATTCGAAATTTCCGCCGTAGATGAAGTTGAATTCGTATGCGATCGTTTGTTTTCGGTTGGTCCGCGTGTTCACGAGCAAATAAAAATTAATCAAACAAGTTTTGTGGTCGAAAAGGTAAGACATCTATTTGCCGATAAAGACGTCGGCGCAGAATACCAAATACTTATAAGGCGCCATATGACAGATAGTGCGTCAGACGATGGACAATTGTCACATCCTTTAGCTAAAGCGAGAGGCGGTGGCTGGATAGGGTCGGGCTGAATTTCCCGTCTCGCTTTTCCATAGTAATGGAGTGTACGAAATGTATAAATTGACCGCAAGCGATACAGTAAGAGATGTCCCACTGGGCAATGCTCTCAAAGTCACGCTTGATCACTACTATGATATACTCAAAACAAATGCGGGCAACTTGCAAGCAGATGAGTTCTTGCAGTTGAAGCTGGCTGCAGATGTTCTTGACATATCGTCAAAGGGCGCAAGCGTCGGTGGCTATGAATGGTACAGTCGTTACGTAATTTTGAGACGATCAGACAAGACTATTGAGCCAACTCCTGTGGCAGACGCGATCCAGACTAGCGAGTCGGTGACGTGACCCCCTGATTTTCCTCCACGATGGATTAGAGTCCGGCCCTTGAAAGAGGACGGACGATGAAGCGAACGCGGTTCACGGAAGAGCAGATCATCGGGATTTTGAAGGAGGCCGAGGCTGGCGCAAAGACGGGCGAGCTGGCCCGTCGGCACGGCGTGTCGGAAGCGACGATCTACAACTGGAAGGCCAAGTATGGCGGCCTGGAGGTATCCGAGGCGAAGCGGCTGCGGGCGCTGGAGGAGGAGAACGCCAAGCTCAAGCGGTTGCTGGCGGACACGATGTTGGACAACGCAGCGTTGAAGGACCTGCTGTCAAAAAAATGGTGACGCCTGCCGCGATGCGGGAAGCAGTTGCGCATCTTCAGGTCAGCCTGGGGATGAGCGAGCGGCGGGCGTGCAGGGCTGTTGGGGCTGATCGCAAGAGCGTGCGCTATCGCTCGACGCGGCCCGATGATGCCGATCTGCGGGAACGGCTGCGCTCGTTGGCCGCCGAACGCCGCCGGTTCGGCTATCGCCGGCTGCACATCCTGTTGCGCCGCGACGGCGTGCTGGTGAACCGCAAGAAGACCCAGCGGCTCTACACCGAGGAAGGGCTGACGGTGCGCAAGCGGCGATCCCGACGGCGTGCTGTGGGGGCAAGGGCGGCGCCACCTGTGCTGGCGCTGCCCAACCAGCGCTGGAGTCTGGACTTCGTGCACGACCAAATGGCGTCCGGACGCCGGTTCCGTGTGCTGAACATCGTCGATGACGTGACACGGGAGTGCCTCGCCGCGGTGCCGGACACCTCGATCTCAGGACGCCGTGTGGTTCGGGAACTGACCGAGCTCATCAGGTGCCGGGGCAAGCCGGGCATGATCGTCAGCGACAATGGCACCGAACTGACCTGCAACGCGGTGCTGGCGTGGTGCAGCGAGGCCGGGATCAACTGGCATTACATCGCCCCCGGCAAGCCCATGCAAAACGGCTATGCGGAATCGTTCAACGGCCGGATGCGTGACGAACTGCTCAACGAAACCCTGTTCATGAGCCTCGACCATGCCCGCATCGCGATCGCGGCCTGGGTGGCGGACTACAACCAGGAGCGGCCACACTCGGCCCTCGGCTACGAGACCCCAGCGGCGTTCGCCGCTGAACTGAACAAGCAATGGCCTGTTCCGCTGCGCCCTTCGGGCTCCGCTCCACAGGCCATTGCTTCCACCGCGCCCATGCGCAACAACTACGGCCCGGCTCTAATCCCCGCTGGATGAAATCAGGGGGTCACGTCATCGGCTCTGACTGACTCGTATGGGCGCTTTATAGCGCGGCTTCGAAAGTATGTTGTCAGAAAAGAACTTTCTCCCGAGGATAAATTTAAGCTCAACGAACTTGATTTGGCCATCCAGGCAAAGAAAGACAAATCTAACGACCTTGCTGATCTGGACTTTAAGCGCTGGGAGCGATATGCCACTATCAAAGGCTATGATTTCGGTGACACGGCCGCATACGTTCAATGGAGCGGCAGCTTTGGTAACATTCGTGAGATTGAGACGCTAATTACTGAAATCCGTAATCTTACTTTCGATAGAAAGACAGTTCTCTTAAAGGCATATAACGATCCAGAAGATAAGGAGATTCTGGATGCGGAATTCGCTTTTGACGATCCATCCATGCGCTTAAGATATCCAGTTGAGATGGATAGTGTCTATCCCAACGGTAAGGATTTCAATATTGCGTACCTTGCGAATTTGCCACTTGGCTCAACTGCCCTGTTTGACGATCGGCGCGTCATTTCAACTGAGCAAACTTTGGCTGTCATTGAAGCTTCTGGAGCTGGATCGATCGATGGAAAATTGACAAGCTCAACGGTTGCAGCGCAATCAATAACGACGGACTGGTCGGCGAGCGCAAGCGGCAGCTACGGTTTCTTCAGGCTCAAGGCGAGTGCATCCGAGCACAAAAGCGTGACTGAAGAATTCCAAAAGTCAACCGAGATTCAATTGAAATCTGAAGCCGCGCTGCGGGTGTCGCTGAAGTATGGCGGATGGTTTAGGCCAGCTCTCTTCCGTCATAAGTATGTGATCGAGAACGTACAAGACTTCCGAGAGTTTTTTGGCGAGCAAGGTACATTGCTCTATTATCCAACCGGATTTGTGATCGTTCGCGGCTTTTCTGTGATGTTCAAATCTGCGCAGGCGTGGACTTACGATTACGAAAGGCGTTTTAGCGCCTCCGGTGGTGGGGGAATGAACTTTTGCGGAATAGGCTTTGGTGGCTCAGCCAGCTACTCCAGCACTGTGAAAGAACACAAGGTAAGCAAAAGTGGGACCGAACTTACAATATCTGATGATCCTTCAAATATCAGGTTTGTCGGCTATATTGTTAAGAAGAATAAAGTCTGGCAAGAGGAGTTTATGGCCCTAGTTGCTGCTTCGCTGACGGATGAAGTTGTTGCGACCCTCGTGTAGCTTCTGGGTGATGGTTGGCGTGTCGCTGGCAACTGCTGGCTGTGCGACGACGACTAAGTTGCCGCTTTGCCCAGCAATTGCTGAGAAAAGCTATGGGGCCGGTGGGGGTGGGAAAACTGTAAACTACTTTACAAAGCAAGCCGCAGATTCTCGCAAGATAGAGATCGTTGAATTATCTGCGTTCGTCGCTGAAATGAAAGGCTCTGCCAATGACGTGGATTGGCTCTCCCAAAGGTATCCGCATTTTATGTGTGCCTTTCTTCCTCGTTTAGAAGTTAACGATCAGCAGGTTTATACAACATGCATGCGTAGGGCGTCTGAATGGATTAAGTCTGTTCAGTCGGCGCAGCCCGAGACGCTCTTTCTGCCATCTAGCTAGTTCGAGAATGTGTGTGCCCCTGTTTTAGCGGGACTATAGACAGCCCCTGTAGGTTTTTCTGAGTGACTTAAAAGTGTTACAGATAAGGGTGCATCGGGAATTCCGGGGACACTATACTTAATCGAGTGTCATGAGCTGGTTCAGCTAAAGCCAAACCCCTCTGAGTTCACAAACGAAGTGCAACACCTCAGACAGGTGCTGCCATGTCGAGATATGCCCAGCTATCGCTTGAAGAGCGCTGTTCGATTGCCCGGCTTCGCGAAGCCGGGCAA
>JAIXQH010000016.1 GCA_027484055.1 Verrucomicrobiaceae bacterium
ATTGGGCGGGCGGGGAGACGGGCGGCATGATTGCCGAAGTCCATGTTTCACTATTCGGAAGAATCAAATACAAGAAGGGCATGCGAGTATCCGATTCAAATATCCATGGCATTGAATACCAACATAACCAAGACGAACACGCCGTGGGTGGCAACGGCGGATAAGCTCTCCAGTTCGCTTCGCTCTATGTGTCTTGCGCCGCCGTGCCACCACATCTAACGTTGAGTGGAAATAATTGAAGAAACCTATTGACGTAACCCAACGATGGGATTAGTCTCACGTCGTTATGAAAAACAACATCAGCACAGCCGCCGCCCTCATGGGTTCCGCCCGCACCGAATCCAAAGCCGCCGCCGCCCGTGAGAACGGAGCCAAGGGCGGACGCCCTCTCGCCCTCACGGGTGGCAAGGCCGGTTTTACAGAGGCGATCCATGAGGCATTCGTCACCCGCGCCAGCGATCCGACGATCCGTTACAGCCACGCACGGGGATTCCACGTTGAGAGCGGCATTCATCCCGCCGACTCCGATGTCATCTGGTCCGCGCTCGCACACTACACGAGCACCGGAGCCCGCAGCGTCAAGCCCACCGATTACCCAGAGGTCCGCATGGACATTCTGGACGGCGAGTCCTAACCAAAGACACTCAACAAGACGCGGATTACAACCCCACCCCGCCGTGAGTCGGCGCGGTGGGGTTTTTCGTGCGATTTTTCCAGTGGTTCGCATCGGTGTCGGGTGGGGTGTCATCGCTCGACGTTCTGTGAAGAAATTTTAAGACCCCGCACACCATGATAAGTCAAGGCAAATGCCCCAAATGCGAGAAGACGGTCCACAATGTAATCATTGATGGAGTTGATGCGAAGGAGTTCTTGAGCACTTCAGGTTGGAAGGGAATTTCGTATCTCTGCCCTCACTGCAAGACCATTCTGGGTGTCCAGATTGATCCCATTGCAGTGAAGAGCGACACGGTTAATGCTATTGTGGATCTTCTGATGAAGAAGTTGCGGGGGTAGGCTCGGAATTGAAGATCGTCACCGCTTCTGGATTCTCAGATGACCCATTCTCCCAAAGCTTTGGACCGTCGAACGCTGTCACCGATCCAAGGAACGAAGACACAGAACAAGTCGTGCGTGGCAACGGCGGATAACGTCCGTCGTTCGCTTCGCTCTGTGAGTCCTGCGCCGCCGTGCCACCACATCTGGCGTTAGCCTCGGCAGCGATGCGGCGCTTCTCCGCGTTCTTGTATCGCCTCCAGAGTCCTTGGGATTTGGAGCGTTTCTTGCCGACATCCCATTTATTGTAGGTGGCCAGCCATGCTTGGAGCTTGGCTTCCTCGTCAGCCACCAAAGAGGCTAATAAGTCGTGGCTGGAGCAACCGCTGCCAGCGTTCGAGTTTGATTTTGTTTTCATGATCTTGGGGCGCTGGCATCGGTGCCAGCACTTTTTGCGTTCGGCAAACTCAGAAGCTCGATTTCCGCGTATCGGCTGGCGGCATGTGTCATGTGTTCGATTTCTTTAGCGGTCATATCGGTGGTTTGTTGTATTTATGCTCAATCACGTTCCAGAGGACTCCGCCCATTTTGATGCAGTCGCCATAATCGTTCGGCGGCTTGGATTTCCAAACAAAGGCTTCGACCCCATTCTCATCAATCTCGCGCACTAGCTCTTCTCCGCAAAGCTCGCGCACGAATTCCTCGTCGATGTCGGATGGAAGGAAAAGGCGCGGTTGGTTGAATTCTTGAGCTCTTACAGGGTCATGTTTTTTAATCAGCTCGATGTAGAGTTCGCGTTTGAATGCGTCATCGTCGAAATGACATACCGGAATTGTTTCGTCACCTCCTTTAGTCACCTTTGAATCGCTGAAATGGATGGTGTTTTTGGCTTGGACTCTTCCGCGACCCTTGGTCGGAATGAAGAACGGGAATAAAGGAAGGCAGAATTTTCGGACTTCATACGAAGTCCCTTCTTTTCCTCCTTCATCCATGATGCAGTTTTGAACAGTGATGTCCTTTTCGGGGGTTTTAATTGCTCGCTTGGCAACGTCTTTGATTTCTCGTCTGTCGATAGTTATTCCGTAGTCGATCACGTATCTGGTGCCATTTGGCAGGAAGGCCATCGACACCCATTTTTGGTGGTCACCTTGGCTATCCACCTGGAGCGTCGCGACGCAAGGCACGATGGGAAGCGTCCCGCGCTTGTAGCTCCCACGCAGTCGGAGGATGTGTTTGTAAGAAATGTTTGAGACGCTCTGTTTGACCGGCCTTCCAGCTCGCCCGTTTGTCCAGGCATGAAGCTTTTTCGGCTTCCCCTGGGCTTTCAAGAATTCCATGACCAGGACTCCCCATGTGGAACTCGGGTGCATCGAGTAAAAGTCGGAAACGTGGAAACTCATCTCTCCAGGGTTCCAGTTTTCGACCAAGGTTTTCACCTCGTTCTCATCCTCGATTTCCTTGTAGTTCGTGGCTCGCAGCTCGCAATTGAGCATCATTTCCATTTTATCATCATCGACGATCTTCCCGTTGCAGGATTCGCACTCCATGTAAGTTTCACGAAGGATGCGCTTGTAATTATAGGTCTTTCCGTCCGCTTCCTTGCAGTGCGAAAAACGCATGTGGTCGATGTCTATCACCTGCTTAAACCCGCAATGCGGACACGGGCAAAAGATCATGTGTTTCGAGCCAGCTTCAAAGCCTTCGTTCGTGATGGCCGTTTCGACTGTGGGAGTTGAGAAACCGATGGCTTTTCCGTTTTCGCTCCGTTTGATCCGGTCGGTCAGCAAATACCATTTGTGCGCTTCATTCTTGTCCTTTTTCCACTTGTCCATCTCATCCCCGACAACCAGGTCAGCGGGGTAACTCGCCACCTGGCCTGCCGATCCGGAACCGGCAAGCCGTAGGATCGCATTCGGCAAGTTGTAAATGAGGGTGTTCATCGCGTCCTCCACGGCCTCGATGGAAATCCTCAGGGCCTTGCAGCTTTTGAGCATCGGCTGAAGTCGGACTTTTGATAGGTCCTTGGCCTTTGGAACGGAGTCGATGACGTAAATGATGCTGGTCGCGCATTCCGCGATTTTCCGGCAAATCAGAATCAGGACGTGAAACGTGAAACCCGATTGAGAGGACTTCATCACCACGAGCGTCCGCCACTGCGGATCGTTCATGAACAGATCCAAGATCCGGGGGCAGTAAACCGCGTGATGGCGCTTGTAGGGGCCGGAGTTATCCAGGGATTCCTTGGCGCTGACGACGATGTTTTTCTCTGCCCAAAATTCGAGCGCGATTTTTTCGAACGGTCGGTAAACCCGTTTCAGAATGTCCTTCAGAAATCCCCGGACGGAATTCATACGGCTTCGAGTTCGAGAGGTTCGGCGAAATCATTCTCGCAAAGCATCAGGCTCGTTTCGTCCACGATGGCGTCAGAGATTCGATTCCACTCATCGGCGTCCTTCGCTGCTTTGAGTCGGTTTCGATGAAAGCGAAGGGCTTGCTTGAATGATTTCAGGATCGCGGAATGCAGCGGCTCCAGTTCGCGTTGAACCTCATCCCGGCGGACGAAGATCCCTAACGCCTCCAGGGCCTGCGGAGCGGACTTCTCCAGGGCACGAAGTTTTTCCCCGACTTTCGTCCACTCCCCCATGTAGAAAGACGCTTTGTTTTCGTCACCCATTTCGAGCGCGGCCATGTATTTTTTATGAGCTGTCACTTCCGCAATGCGGTAACGCTCCAGCATTGCGAGAATTCCTTTCTCATCTTCCGCGACGTGGATCGGCTCAGGCGGTGGCGAGGGCGGTTTGACTGACTCAGCCATCGGCGCTGCTTTCCCCTCAGCCATGAGGCGCTGAGCGGCGGCAAGCAGGTCGCCGGGGCACTGACGAGGGGAATGAATCCGCGCATACCACGCGGGGAACTCGTCCGGGCGCGTCAGCGGCGCGGGATCGCCTTTCTCGCGTCCTTTAGCCATCCACCCTTTCACACTTCGCAGGCTCGCCCCCCAAGCCTCGGCAAGCTCGCGCTGGGTCATTCGTTCAAGCGCCGTCTGCGGTCCCTCCCCCTGAAGTTTGAATGCTGGCTGAGAAATTTTCAGGCAACGTGTGCGCTGTTCCTCCATCATCTCCCGCTCCCGCTTATTGAGGGGCTGACCACTCGACGCTTTCTTGACGATGTTCGCCAAGTCTTGTTCGAGGATGTTCTCGAAAAACGCGGCGTCGATCAACGGCGGCGCCTCCGGATCTGGCTCGGTCATTTCGGCGCGAGGGTGGAATTCCTGAACTCGTCGATCCATCCGGCATGGAAATCGTATAGATCGCGCTCCCTGAAAATCGCCAGTTGCTCAAGATTGCCCGAACTGCAGAGGTTCGCACTCGTTTCGATGACGTAGCACTCCGGGCCGTAGTCGATGAGCGCAACTTTCGCGTGGGATCTCCCACAAGTGAGCGTGAAACGCTCGGGAAACTTTTCGCCGATCATGGTTTCGAGCGCGATGAAGATTTCCTTCGATGTGGTTTGAAAATAGTGGCTCAGCACGATGTGAAGCGTCAGCTCTGGGCAGGCCTTCAACATCACCTCCAAGGCATCGAGGTTTTTCAGGCTCAATGACAGCGTCGCCAGCGTCATGGAAAGCGGCGGGCCATGGCGCTCGACGAGCCGGGTGATCAAATCGCAGAAAATGAAGTCGCCACACACCAGGGCGTGAAGGGCTTCCCCTTCGGTGGCCGGCAGTCGATCAAGGATCGCGTCGGCATTCTTTGGCTTGATGAGCGCTCGACCGGCCTTCGCGTCCCGGCGCTTCGCTACCTGGAACTCACGATGAGCATTCAGGCCACGAGTCGCGACGGGAAACCGGCGCTCTCTCACGTCCTTTTCCCGGTTCAGGTGGGCAAGGGCAGCGGCTTCGAGTGGCGAGGGCATACTTTAGGCGGGTGTCAAAAGGTGCAGAAATAAAAAAAGGGGTAAAAAGGGGCGAAGGGTGAGGCTTGGTGACCTCAGGCGAATTCAAAAGGGCAAAGAGATTCCTTTTTGCACACCTCGCGGTGCAAGCGGGGGAAAACCCTATGTATCTATTTATTTTCAAACTGATAATTTGTTTTTTGAGTGTGAAGGTCTGAAAAGACCTAAGAGAGAGGCGAGGAAACCTATAAAGGACGAGGGATTCGTCGCGCGCCGATGGTTAGCACACCTCCATTGTTTACCCCCATTTTTGCAGACCTCAGGTGTGCTCTTCGTCAAATCAAGGGAGGGAAAGGAGGGAGGGCGGCAAAGAAAGAAGAGAAAACGAGCCGTCGTCGCCGGGTGAGTCGGCGAGGTGCGCAGTCGAGGGCGGCGACTCGGGAGCGCCCTAGCGGGCGATTGAGCGGCGCTTTTATGGATCGACGTCGGCTGTGATCGCGACTCGCGAGACATTCAGTCTCGGCTTGGGGCTGGCGACGTTGCGCCTTGGTTAACCACCTGGGCGAGGGGCCGGTGAGCTGGAAGCACGGCGGGAATCCCGAGCTTGATTCTTCGCGCGACGACAGAACTCCGGGATCTTCCCAGGGCTTCGGCAAGTTTGCCATCCGCCATCGAGCCAATTTGCGCGTCCTCTGCGGCCGTCCAACTGCGGCCGCTTCCGTGCCAAGTTCCGGCCGCTACCTTGTCGGCGATGGTTTTACTTCTCATGGCCGTCCTTGGCTTCCTCTTTACACGACTTCACCAGCGATTCGTAGGACGGCCAATATCTTTCTGGCATTTGCTCGATGATGCTCTCAATGAATTCTTTCCCTTTCGGGTCCGTCTTTGCCATTTCAATGAGATAGTGTTGCCCTGATTCTGGATCGAGGCCTCTGCGAATGTCTTCGATCAATTCTCGAAAAAACCTTTGGACGTTGGTTTCGGGCAATGTCTCCCGATCTTTCCCGGGCACGGCAACAGGTGCGGCAGCATCGCACACCTGCTTTAGCCAGCCAATCAGGGGGAGAGGGGGAGAATGCGAGCGGGCGGCGGAAACGTATCGGCCCTTGTCGGCCTTGCTGAGTCGCCAGACGATTTGTGTTTCTTCAGGATTGTTCATTTTATGGATTGGGAATGAGAATTTAAAACGGCTTGGATGAATGATCCTTTCCAGCCAGCGAGCCTAGACGTTGGTCACCTAGACCAATCAACGCGAATCGTAATCGGTTCACCAGTTGCCAAAGCGTCGTTGACCTCAGCTTTGCCAAGGATGTTTTCCAGCGCCGCGAGGTGCTGGGGGATATTGCGGATGTCCCGCTCCTCGTCGCGAGTATCGATGGGGATGTATAATTCGAGACCCTTGAGCGCCACGAATTGCGATGATGTCAGAGTTAATTCCATGAAATAAGGGAGGGGGACTCGCGCCCCCCTCCGGTTAGTTGTTAGCCTGCTTGTTTGATGGCCTTCATTTCTTCCGCCAGCGTCCAGAGTGCCCGGTTGACTGTGGTGTTTTGATCGACTCCCCGGATCTCACGGGTGGCGCGGCGTGCCACCCTGCGGCCTTGTTCGTCGGTTTGGATGTAGTTCACTCCCCCGCGCACTAGGTTTTCCTGCGTGCGGTTGAGCACTTGCCAGATGTTCGACTCGGCATCTTCACGGCGGCGAGGGGCAAGCACCTGGTCAACGCGGATCGGGCTTTCCTTGTCGTCATAGCGTGCCACCAGTGCAGCGCGGGCGAATGCGTTTTGCTCGGCTTGGCTCAGGGTGATCGCGGACATTTCCTTGATCGACTCTGACACTTCAGGAAGGCGCTCCATGATGTCGATGCAGCCATCCAGCACCATCCCGGCGACGTCGCCTTTGTGAGCGATGCGGATGTCTTCGATCATCGACTGAGCGACGATCATTCCATTGCCGCAAACGAGGCGGAAAACACCGGCCATCAGGCGATAGGAACTCGTGCCATCGTGCGAGTTGAGAAGCACGATTTCATTGTGAGTGCCACCTACTTGTAGTTCTTGCGAGTCATGACGAAGGCGAAGAACGTGCTTGGTGAAGGCGCGTTTTTCAGCATCGCGGCTTCCACCTTGCATCACTGCGAAGGGGCGGAAACCTTCGCTCATCAGTCTTTCCAACACGGCGCTGGTAGGAATGTGAGCATACTTTTCAGACCGGCTTGCGTGTGCATCTTCAGCGAAGATGGAAGGGGCAAGCGTGCGGAGCTGGTCAAGCTCGATGGCTCCGTTCCGCGAGGTGTAGGAAATCGCACCATTTTTAGCGGCGCGGGCGAAACGTGGGATATACGTTGATGTAGTCATTTTTTCTATTCTCTATTTTGAGGTTCCGGGTTCCTCCCGGTCGGGTCGCTACTCAGTGGCGACGGGGAGAAAGTATCACC
The DNA here is from genome assembly GCA_027484055.1 of Verrucomicrobiaceae bacterium. Taxonomy (GTDB): domain Bacteria; phylum Verrucomicrobiota; class Verrucomicrobiia; order Verrucomicrobiales; family Akkermansiaceae; genus Luteolibacter. The sequence goes on from JAIXQH010000016.1 coordinate 7,325, forward strand.
CCCCGTCGTCTGTGCAACACTTAAATTGTACAAAATTGAAATTATTTTCAGTCTATCAAAACTGGTCTTTTTCAACCCATTCGTCCGGCAATAATTCGAGTGCGAACGTTGAGTGACGTGCTTCCCGGCTCGCGAATCTATATTTGCGTTTGCTAACCCAGCGTTCTTGGCCTCGGTAAAATTTGTTGAGCAAATTTCCGAACTTGGTGCTTTCACTTTTTGTCATGTAGGCGGCAGCTTGATAATCCTTGTCGCTTTCCGTTAGTGTCATTTCATTCCCTTCCGAATTCCGGATCGGCTTGTATAACTTCGGCGAAGAATCCAAGACTTCCCGCGTGGTCGCAACGTCAGAAAGGATATTGTGAAACACTCCGATTTTTCGCGCCAGGCGGCACCATTCTGTCAGGAGGATGTCCACCGGCTTTCCGATTTCCGGCGAAAACTCACCGACAGCGGCAGTGATAAGACGGAGGAATTCGACCTCTTGTTTACCACCGGCATCTTGCACGTTTGGAGCTTGGAGCGGGCAATCAAAACCAGCCATCGTCACGATGCTAGGAATGATCCGGGACCACCCCTCGAAAGAAGGAATCAGTTTGTCATAATTTCGCGCACCTTGCGTTGACCAGTTACTCACCAGGGCACAAAGGGCGGCGAGGATGTCGCCACGGTTTTTCGCATTGGCCAGCCACTCGGTGTCGATGACTTGGGAAATGCGCGATTGCCGGTCCCCAGGTAGCTCGGCACTCCACAAATCCACCATCAGGGAGCGGCGCGTTAGATCCTCGGAAAGCGTCGCTTGGTTCCCGGTTAGAAGGGTGATCGTTTGATTCATCCCGGTAAACATCGTTTGCTTGTGCATCACGCGGCCCGACCAGGTCGGCATCGTGATCCATCGGTTGAGGTCGTTATTTTTGACCAGGCCGGAAACGTCGTCGAGGAACGTGTAGGCGACACCGGCTTGTGACCAGGTATCGAGCTTTTTCACAAACTCGTCATTGTCAGAATAAGTGAGCGCGTCGGCAGTCCCGTAGATCGGATAAATGACGATTTCCGCGAGTCGGCTTTTCCCGGAACCGGGTTGGTTGGCGTTGAAATAAATGAGCGGGAATCGGTCCCGCTCGGCGAACAGGAGCTGACAATACATCGTCAGCATGGCGCTTACCTGGACGGCCAAGGATCGACCCTCGTCGCCATAGGGGAAGTCCTTGAGCATGTCGCGCAAGTAAGTCACGGCAGCGTCCAGCGTCCAGATTTCGAGGTATTCGACCCCCGTGTTCCGCGTGTAAATCTGCGTCTCCTGGTCATAGCCAAAGGGCAAGAGGCGCGTCTTGCGCGAGCCATCTTCATCGACCTCCCACACTGGCAGACGCACGGGCAGGATGCGCTTGATGACGGGCAGGTGGCAGAGAAATTCATCGCTCCGGAGCAACACTTTCGCCACGTCCGCTTTCAGCGTCGCCTTGATCGGAATCCCCGGTCCTTCGTCTTCCTCGCTCTTTTTACGACGCTTGTAGTAGTTGAGCTGGAATTGATCGACCCAAGTTCGAAACCTCAAATCATCCATGTCCAGGGGCGAGCCATCATCATCGACCGTCACCAGACGTCCGGCGTAAACATACAGTCCCGAATCCTTCAAATTGAGCCCCGTTTCATGCGCGATTTCGGAGGTAGCGCGATTGAGGTTCACCGCTGCAATCACCGGAGCCATATCACCGATGGCGCTCCCATCTGGCGCAAGGCCAAGATCGACGCCGGTGGCTTTGGCGGCGGTTATTAACTTTGCGAGAATTTCGTCTGTTACTACAGGCACTTGGTTTTTTTATTCTGCGGAGATTTGACGAAGGCGGGGCATCAGCTTGATGGGCGCGACTTCGGGCATTGGGTTTAAATAGAGGAGCCGTTGCAATCGCGGCTCGGTGAATTTCTGATAGCGGCCATCCTTGTCGATGGTCCCGTCGCGTAAGATCCCAGGGAGGCGCGTGAGCCTCACACCGGAAATCGCGGCGGGATCGGCCCCCAGTGTGGACAGGATCGGCGAGACGCGGTCGCGAAACGCATCGAAAGCGCTCTTGCTGGCGGCGTCGATTTTGATCAGCGCATGGATCGAGCGGCCTCCGCTCGTGTAGAGCGCGGTGATTGGCAAGCTGAGCTGACAAATCAGGTTGAGCCACTCCTCTTCCGGCGCATCATCGGACTCTAAAAGCATGTGGCGATATTCAACAATCGAAGCACCGGTCCGGCGTGAAAGGACGGGATTTCCTGCTTCGTCAACTTTTCCGTTAGGATGCCACTTGCCATCGAGCGGGCAGGGGAGAAACCAAGCACCCTCGCGGCCATGATCGGGAAATTCCTCGGCGATGGACGGTCGTAGGCCCGGACGATCTGCGACGTAGTAGGTCTTTCCCGGTTTCCCGGCGATGTGGCCGAACTGGCCTTGCGAGGCGAACTTGAAGAAAATCACCGTCTTTTCCCCTGGCTGGAAAATCGCATCGAGAAAGCCTTGCGCGGTCACTCGGCGTGGGTCCCAGGGCGAACGCTCGGCGAGCCATGACAGCGTCGGCGTGAATCCTCGGCACATCATCTTTTGCAAGGCGCTCGGCACGTATTCTTGGCGCTTTTTAATCCGGTCCGGCTCGACCGCGGATTGCGGGGGCGTCGAATAGTTGCGGCCATTCGATGCACCCCCGTTTTCCGATTTCTGACGACCGATGAGATAGCCCACCGGCTTGTCACTCGTGGCCTTCCGGGCCTGCAACACCTTGTGGCGCAGCTCATGGTCACTCCAGGGCGGCGAGCATCGCGGATTAAACTCTTCGGCGAGCAAGCGGAGGGCCAGCGCGTCGTCAAAGTCGAAGCCATGCACTAGGGCGCACGCAGCGCCATAGCACTTGTTATGACCTTCCGACCCTGAAACGGACGGCTCCATCATCGCCAGGTATTTCCTCGCTCGCTCGACCAGGTCCATCACGCTTGTTGGTAAATGACCCAGGCGAGGGCACAGGCGAGGGCGAGGGCGAAAAGCAAGACCTTGAATTTTCGCGGAAGAGGAACCTCCAGAGTGACCGTGTAGCGGTCGTGCTGGTTGACCCATTGTTCTACGGCGTATTTCGTAGATTCGTCCTCATCCCATCCGGGCAAGATCAAGAGCACTTTTTCACTCGGGAAAACCCAGTTGAGGTGCGAGCGCTTGAACCTCTGCACTTCGCTGCAAATCAGGCCTTCGCGAAACACAAACTCATCGAATTGAACCCAATCGCGACACGCGACAAGGATCGGCTCAGATAGATCACTCAGATTACCGGCAAGGATGTCTTCCGTTGTCACCTCGGGGCGGAACCAGTCGTTTGTTCTGATAGGCTTCATGCGGCTTCTTCCTCCCCTCTGGCGATGCCGTCGGCTTTTTCCTGATTGGCAAGGGCTAGCTTTGCATCGGATGCAGCGCGTTCTTTTTCGGCATTTGCTTTCCGGGTTTCAAAGTCGGCATGATTGACGGGGAAATCGGCAGCTTTGATCGCACCGCTTTCGAAAAGGCCGTCCACGACAACATAGATGGCGACTCCTGGTTCAAGCGAAGCGGCAATCACCATGCGCGTATAGCCCTCAAGAGGTGGTATGGATTTGCTCTTGATATACTTTGTTACAGCCTTGTCTGCTTTTTCTTCAGCATCAACCCCGTCTTCAATTTCGAAAATCTTCATCAAATCTTCGAGGACGAGACAATTTCCCATCAAATCCATGTAAGTGATTTCGATGAATTTTTTAAATGCAGTTGGCTTGATCCCATCCGGCGCAAGAATGAGGCATTGCATTTTTTTGCGTTCGGCTTGGGCGGCTGCGCGCTTGTTTGCTTCTGCGAGTTTCCGCTGTTCCGCTGCGTCACGCGTTTTCTGGACGGCCTTGGGATGCGTGAAAATGCACTCTTCCGGCTTCTCCTCCATGGCGGCTTTCTCCGCATCCATGATTGGCTCGATTGAGACATAGAGCGCTGGTTCCCCCGAATAATTGAGTCCCAGATAAATCGGGCTGCCATGCTTTTGCGCAAGCTCCAACCAGGTCGGCACTTTGAGCTCATTTTGTCTCGCTGCATCCGATAGAACGTCCCAGTACGGGGTATTCGAAGCCAGAGTGAAATTTGATCCGGCCTTGGCGGCTTTCTCATACTCCAGCCACACAGCTCCCGGATTTTCTTTCATCAAGAGCTTCTTTTTTCCCTCCCACTCTGCGGCTTTCTCCATCGGGCGAACGAATTCGCGCTCGATCAATTCGCGTGCTTCCCGCTCCGGCAAAGCACTGGCGGCGTGTTTTGGTTCGGTTACTGCGACGATAGCTTTTTCCCGAACATCCTCGGGCAACATCATGATTTTCCGAACTGTATGCAGACTCAGGTTGCCATCTAAAAAGGCGGCTTTCCCTGAATCGGGCATTTTCAGCATTTGCAGCCGCGTGTATAGATAGTCCTTGGCTTTACCCAGGTGGGCCATGACTTCGTCAAAGTTCCACCCGCAATCCAGCATGTGCTGGATTTCCCTTCCCTCTTCCAGCGGGTTGAGGTCCTTGCGCTGGAAATTGTCAATCGCGTGGATCTTGGCGGCTTCCTTGTCGCTGAGTTCCTTCAAAAACGTGGGAACCATGAATTCCGGGTCGATGCGTTTGCAACCCAGCCACCGGGTTTCTCCCGCGATGATTTCCAGCTCGGGCTTGCCAGGGATCGGACGGGCAATCAGTGGATTGATGATTCCGACATCCTTGACGCTGTCATGCATCCGGACGATGGATTCCTCGTCAATCGTTCGATTCGTGGGAAAGCGGACGAAGTGACTGGCGGGAAATTCTTGGACGATTGGAGCGGTTGGCTCAGCGGTGGTTTTCGATTTGGCGGGCATAATGGTAGGGACAGGAGTGGGAGTTTCGATAGGTAATTCAGGGGAGTGATGGGAGCGTTTCTGCAAAAAATCGGCAGCGTTCTTGGCATCGGCAGCACAAGCGATTCTCAATTTTTTCCCCGGCTTGGAGCCGTTGCGATTGAAGACTTCCGCGCAATTTTGGAGGACTTTCAGGCCATTGTTTCCACGCATGGAGGCTTTGGCCTTACCCTCGAAACAGAGTTCGTGGAAATCGCTCTGCTCGCTGGTGACGACTTCCCATCCGATAGGCGGCTTTTCGATTTCGATCTTGGTCCGTTTTTGAGATTCGCAATTCAGGATCGTGATGCGCGTCAGTTTTACTTTTCCTTCGGAGGCATAGATATACCTCTTTGCTAGTCCCAAGAGGCGGATCGAGTTGTCATTGTTTGGCAAACTTTCAGCGATAGCTCCTATTTCGGTATAAGGGAGCATAGCGAGCTGTGAGACGATGGCAGCATCCTCCAAGTCGAGCGCTTCACACTCCTGCGTGATTTCTTCCAGGGCGGTCATGGCTTCGTCGCGATGAGGTTTGCCACGCTTCGCAGTATGAGGAATTTTGTTTTTCCGCTATGGTCCGAAAGTCCCCCCACGAGAGCGGCAATGACTTTTTCGGCATCGGAAACACGCAGCTTTTTATCACCGATGGCTTTTGCACATTCGATGATGCACGCTTCGGTTTTTTCCTTCCATTCGGCTTCGGTATTTTCGGGGATCGTAGGTTCGCTCATTTGCTTTTTTTGTTCGTTTTTCTTTTTTTGCTCTTGGCTCGGTTTTTATTCCCGAGTTGCGCGGTAGAGTATTTCTGGACGGCTTGGTCCGGTTTTTGGAAATGGACTGAACATGCCTTTGCACCGGCGGCGGCAAGACGGCGGTTTACGATTCGGCGAGTGCGGTCGCTCGGGGTAGCGCGGCCCCCGGCATCGCCTGAGAGGATCGCGATGTCATGCAGGGACATTCCGGCGATGAGTTGAGGGCGCAGAGACTTGGCGATGCAGTATGCGACGGCGGTGCAGGCTTTCCATGTCTTCCCCTCGCTGGCCATCAGCGTGGCGAGCGCCATCAGAGTTTGATCGACGCATGTGATATCCCGCTCGTTTTTCAGCTCCCGGACCCAGACCGATAAGGCTCCGCGCGACGTCGCGGCGTTCTGGCACTCCTGGAGCCGTTGGCGGTATTTTGGCTGAGCCAACACACTATCGACGTCCATCGGGGCAACCCATTGCTTTTCGCCTTTGATTTGAAAGCCAAGCTCGTAGGAGTAGGAAAAAATGAATCCCTCGATTCGTTCGCGCACTACATTGGGCGCTGGTCCCTCGGCAAATAGGTATTCGAGGAACCCACAGAAAATCTCCGCTCTCAGCGCGGATCGCTCTGCTAGAAGATACTCGTCCAGCTCGTGCTCTTCCAGCTTCATGGCCATGCCAGCTGGGTCGAGACGATGGAGCGCGGAAATGCCGAAGATGTCATGACCTGACTCCTCGTCTTCCTGCGTCCATCGTATCGACTGGTATTCCATCTCAGGCTAATTCGATGAAGATGGAACGACGGCAGAGGTCTTCGCTCATGATGATTGCGGGCGATGTCACAATGACCTGCAAATCGACTTTGAGTGTTTTGATTTCAGACTTTCCTAACGGCCTATAACTCCAATCTGTGGAGGTTATCGCTCGGGACAATGCATGAGCTTTTACAAACTCGGCGACATTATCGAGAAAGAGGTATTTTTTCTCAATAGCGTGAGGGATGAGCTTTTCGAATTCATCTTCAGTTCTAGGGAGAGAAGTGATGTAAGCTTCCCCGAATCTTGATTTCAGAATGTGAGCGGCGAGCCTTGTTTTTCCACTCGCTGCTGGTCCTGAAATCACGATCATTGGATGTTTAATATGGTGAGGACCAGGGGCGCCACTCATGGCTTTGGCGTAGTTCTCTTCAGACTCAGGATCAGCGAATATGATTCCTTCTGGCGGCGTTGGAATGGGGCTTGTTGTCATTTTTTTAGTGGAGATTTGTTAACCGAATTTCCCGAACCACTTGTTGAAGATCGGTTCCTAACTGGATGTCATTTCCTGTCAGGTAAATGGACAGATTGAGCGGATGGCCTTGATAGTGATTTGAGCGAGTCGCCAATGAAATCGCTCGCGAAACGAAGCGCGACCGGCGACTCCCAATGTTATCAAGCCAGAGATATTTCAGGCCACGCACTGCGGCAATTTTTACCAACTGTGCAATCTCGCGCTCGGTATTTGGTGTGGAACTCCAAGGGCTTTTACCTCCATGACGAAGACCGATCAAGGCACGCACCATGGCGTTTTTCCCGACACGAGGCGCATCCGCATTGATCAAGATCAATGGATTTGCAGGCTCATGCGGCACCGGATCACCCCGTAGCAAACGAACGTATTCGCGCTCATCCACCGGCGAGAAAAACCCATAATGACAAGGATGCGCGGGATGTGCTGAGCGAATGTTTGAAGGTATATCTAGGACTTGCATAATGTTAGGCGGCTGTTTTTCTCCCTGCTGAGATATTGAAATCAGCGAGAAAGGTTTCGTAATCGGTGAGATTGGCGGGCGGGTTTTTGGTCCTTACGACGAGCCAGCTGTATAAATCGCGGAGGTTGATCCTGGTCACTTTGCGTGTCGCTTTCGGGATTGACAGTGCTGGCAATCCATCCAGCTCGATGAGGCGGGCCACGTCCTCGGGATCGAGCAAGAGGTAGCGAGCCACCTCAGCGGGAAAGGCGATGGCGCTTTGATGACCCGATTTTGCCATCTTATTTCTCGAACTGGGTTAGATTCTGAGCGACGGATAGGCGCTGGGCACATGAGCGGATTTCCTCGTCGGTGGCCTTGTGAGCCTTCCAGCACTCAGGCTCGTTAGGGCTGGGCAGAGCTTCGTCTTCTAGCCTCAGCACGACGAAGCGGATCTTCGTGTGACCATCCAATATCAACTCGAAGGTCCGACCATGGAGGATCTCTTGAAACACCTCGGCTTGCTCTTCCTTCGACGCGGGTTTCTCCAGTTCGGTCTTAGGGTCGTAAAAGATCCCTCCTTTTTCGGTAAGATCGTTGTCGCTGGCGACGGGGAGACTCGCCACTCTTCCCGAAAAGGGATTCAGGCCAAGCAGGCCGCTTTCGTCATTTCGGCGCACGGAAAGTTCGTAAGTTTCGAGAGGGATCGGCTTGGCAATCCCGGCGCGTTTCAAAAGCTCATCCGTGCTGTGAGAGCTGCGAATTTTCAACTTCCCGGCATTCGTCCACTCTCCTTTGGAAAGGATGGCGTGAATCTGAATGGGGGTGAGCTTGCTCATTTCCTCGTCGGTTGCGCTCATGGTTGCGAGCTGAGAAATTGGGTAAGAGCACGGGACAGGCGCTCGCTGCGGGCGACGGATCGTCTCCACTTCTCGAAGTCGTCATCGTTGCCAGGGGAGAGCGCGGATTCGCGGCGCTGCTCGATGCAGGCGTCCAGGCGACGGCGCAACTCGCGATGAATGCGGTTGATCCGCGACGGAGCGGAAAAATCGACCATGCAGAAGTTGGCCAACCGTGTTTTCCCGGATTGCTGAACATCAACACCGATTAAGGTGGTAGCTGAGTGAAAGCGTCCCATGGTTTTATTGGGCTGTCGTCGCGCGACGAATTTCGAAATCGGCGGTGTGGAAGAGGACTTCTTCCCCGGTTTGATCCATGCGGACCGTGACCCGACCCAAGGGGTCTGACTCGCGCACCGTCAGAACGACACCGCGCTTGTTGTAGTGGCTGGGCTTGTAGGAATGGATCTTATCTCCAGGAGCAACTTGTTCGGACGAATTCATGTGGGGATCGGTGAAAGATTTCTTCGCGCGAAGAGTTAGGCGGCTTTGTGTGGCTCGAACCCAGCACGTCCAGCGGCGACGTCTAAGACTTCGATCATCACTTCCGTGACGGACTTTCCACCGGTGCTATGAGCTAAGAGGAAATTCTTCGTGGTTTCGCTGAGTTCATCCAAAGGGATGTCAGGGAGATTGTTGAGCGGGGCGGCGTGTGGCGTTTCCATGCACACAAAATAGAGAATAATTCTACCCACACAAGAGAAAAATTCTACTTCATACAAAAAAGAGTAGAATTATTCTATTTGGGCGGTATCATTGGCGCATGATTCCCTTTGATCAGATAGACAAACGCTTGGAAGCACTTGGAAAAGATCGCTCATGGCTTTCGCAAGAATCCGGCAGAAAACCTGATTCAATCAGGGTGGCACTTGCTCCCAATGCGCCACCGGCGAAGCGCTCTTCGTTGCTTCAGAAAGCCTTGTCCGATGCGATAGAGCGCGAAGAAGAAGTCCAGGGGCAGGCTCCTGTCACTGTTTCACCTCTCGACCGCATTACGCTCGAAGTAGATACGGCGCGGATGGACAGCTACTTGGAAGCATCGAAATACGCTCGGCAAACTCTTAAGGAATGGACGATCCACGAGCTTGATCGCGCCGCGAAGGAATGGGCCAAGCTCTCGAAGCCAAGTTTTTCCGTAGTCGCGGACGAGCTTAGGCAAGACGCAAAGTGATCCCATTTCACCCAGCTAAATTCCGCCATCCAAACAGCTAACGAAAGCCACTTTTTCTCCATCAATTACAAAAATGAACATAAACACTACCATCACACCATTTCTCTTTGGAGAATCTACCATTCGCACTGTCATGCGCGAAAATGAGCCTTGGTTTCTTGCATCGGATATCTGCGCGATTCTCGAACTTGGCAACGTCAGCATGGCTATTAAAGGCAATCCCAAGACCGGAAACCTTGGCTTAGATGAAGACGAAAGGGGTATCATGATTCATGAGACTACAAGTGGGCCGCAGGAAGTCTCTATCGTGAACGAACCTGGACTTTATCGCTTGATCTTCAAATCCCGCAAAGCGGAAGCTCGCGCGTTCCAACGCTGGGTGTTCAAAGAAGTCCTTCCCGCTATTCGCAAAAAAGGATTTTACTCCCAACGCACGGATCAGCTTCTAAGTTTCGTTAGAGAGTTGATTTCCATGGGCTTTTCAGCAAAGGACGCGTCGATTTTAGCCCGCAGCGAGTTTCCTCCCATGACACGCAAAGAACAAAAAATTCAGGAGTTGGAGCAACAAAATGCGATAGCGGCCAAAGATCCAGATCCAGACTCGGACATTTTTCTTTCCCTCATGGCTCCCGGCATCGAATACCAGATGAAAGACTTTTTCTCAATGCTTCCAGCTGGCCATCGCATCCTTAAAATCGGGACGCCAAGGGGGCGCGACACCGCAATCGGTTTAGTCATGGAACGTCTCGTCAGAACCGGAAGGCTCCGACGCATAAATGCGCGTCACGCCACCTATGCGATGGTCTCAGACAAGATCGTCCCGATGCAACAGTGATATTCCCAATGAGCTTTTGCATTTGTGTCGGTATTGGCGACACTTGTTTCAAAAGGGGGTCGCTAATTTCAACCCCCTTTTTTATTGTGAGTATTTCATTTCACGCTCATCGCCAATTCGTGAACGGTTGAGCGAAATTGCATCGGATCTGCAATTCCTCTGACGATCACTTTGTTGCCACCAGTCCCCAGGACTACGACGTTTCCAAAATTGAAAATTCTTCCAATGATCCCCTGTTTCATCAGGATTGATTCAACTTTGGACAGCGCGATTTCATCAGTCATTCTGGAAATCCAGCCCGTTTTTAAAAGGACTCTGGAATTTGTAACTGCCGATTCAGTCGTCAGAAAATAGATTAGGGATTGGAGCATTCCGAGGGGCGGAAGAAGCAAAACCATCAGCCATGCTTGGTTTGATTCGGCAAGATGTGACCATCGAAGCATCAGAGTAATTCCAGCCATACCGAGAACCGTGAAAAAAATCGGCTCTACCAAAATTGCCCAATGCAGCGTCCCTAAGCTGTAAATCGCTTCGTCATTTACCAATGTGGATTCCACGTAACTAGCGCGTCGTTGCGTTTTCTTTCGGGCCATTCTTTTGACTCTCATGTTTTGCTAGATCGTTCCAGTCTTTCTTGCGTTGACAATAAACCCGACCCTGCGAATTTTTCGACATCACACCTTATCCGTAATCAAAAACGGTGTAAAAACTGGTGCAAACCTTAACCTTGAAAGCGTAACCAACTAAGAACCAATAGACGAGCGCTGGCTTCGAATCTCATCGCCCGCTCCAATTTTCCAGTTGGCGTAGTATTTTTACCCACCACTCATGTTTGTCTGGTCGAAACTCTCCGCTGCGAAGTGGATGGATGCTTGGGAGGAGCGCTTCGCCGGTCACCCGAATTTAGTGATCGAGCTGATCAAAGGCGGTAAATCGGTGCGCGTGCAGTTATTCTGCGCCACCCAACAAGAAGCGGACGCCGTGGTCGCCCAATTCGGCGGCAGCGTCCGGAAAATGGCCAACGCCGATTGGGACAAGCCCGTCGAAGCACCGCGCCCGGTGAAAGTGCGGGATGTCTTCGTGCTCACCGCAGAGAAGCGGCCTAAGGAATTGGCCGCGCTACGCAAAGAGCACCCCAAGCGGGAGCTCATCATCATTCCGCCGGAAATGGCATTTGGCACCGGTGACCATGCGACGACTTCCACCTGTCTGCGTCTGCTAGTGGACATCGCCCGCGCTCGCAAGGGCAGCGACTGGACGGTGGCGGATCTTGGCACGGGCACCGGAGTCTTGGCGATTGCTGCGCGTAAACTCGGGTCTGGCGAGACTTATGCCTGCGACTACGACCCCTTCGCCGTGGCGGTCGGCCTCCGCAACATCGAGCGGAACGGTACGCCGGAGATCCAGATGAAAGAGCAGGACGTGCTGAAATGGAAGCCCCGCAAAAAAGGCTACGACGTGGTGATGGCCAATCTATTTTCCACCATCCTCATCGAGGCATGGCCCGTCATCGCCAAGTCACTCGCGCCAAAAGGCGACCTCGTCGTCTCTGGCATCCTCGCCACCCAAGCATGGGAGGTCTTCAAGGCGGCGGCAGGAAATGGCCTTGGCTTCACGAAAGTCGTCAAAAAAGGCAAATGGGTCACCGCCCACGGTGGGCATCTGACCGATCTTATCGCCGCAGAAGCCGCTCAATGAGCCAAGGTGGCTACACTCGGGAGAGCTTCTGAAAGAGGGATTGAACCGCCAAGACGCCAAGAGCGCGAAGTTTGAAGAAATAAGAAATTCTCTTACCTTTTCTTCCTTGGCGTCTTGGCGGTTCAATTCCTTCCTATGTTCTGTAAATCCTTGATTTCATATAGCAATCCCTCGTGTAGCCACCCCGCTCACTGAGCGGTCAATTTGCGGTGAACCTCTGCCGTGAGTTGGTCGATGCGCTCGGTTAGTTCGGTATTCCGGCGCAGCAGTTCAAGCAGTAGCAAGGTCTGCTCGGCGGCGAGAGATTCGCGTTGTTCACTGGCGGTGGCTAGATCCTCGCGGTGCTGGGCGTCTGCCGTGGAGTGGGCCTTGTCCCGATCGGCCTGGCGGGTCTGGGCGAGTAAAATCAGCGGGGCGGCATACGCGGCTTGGAGGCTGAAGGCGAGATTGAGGAGGATGAATGGGTAGATGTCGAAATGGAAGATCCCCATGGCATTGAGAGTGATCCACGTGCCGACCAGCAGCGTTTGGCTGACGAGGAAGGTGGGCGTGCCGAAGAACCGCGCGAAGGCTTCCGCCTTGAGGGCGAACCAATCCGTGCCAAACACGGGAAGGAGATGGAAATGCGGTGCGTGAAAACGGAGGGGATTCTTGGCTGATGCGGGTTTCTCAATCATGGCCAGATTGAACACCCTGCCAGTGTCTGCGTCAAAGCAGGTCTTTCAGGGCGCTTTCCAGCGTGGGGAAATGAAACTGGAACCCATCCCTTTCCAGCGCTTTAGGCAGCGCCCGCTGACCCGCTAGCAGCGCCCCGCCGAACTCGCCGATCACCAAGCGCAAGGCGAAGCCCGGTGCCGGGAAAATCGCCGGGCGGTGCAGCGCGGCGGCAAGCTTGCGGTTGAAATCCGCATTTCGCTCAGGGTTCGGGGCCGCGCCATTGATCGGCCCGTGCAGCGATTCAGAAAAAACCGCATGCACGATCGCGCCGCGCAGATCTGCCACGTGGATCCATGGCATCCATTGCTTTCCCGAGCCGAGCCGACCGCCGATGCCGAGTTTGAAGACGAACAGCAGTTTCTTAAACGCAGAGCCCTCTTTCCCAAGCACGATACCGATGCGGAGCCGCACCACCCGGACGCCGAGCGACTCGGCTGCGAGTGCAGCCTCTTCCCACTCGGCACAGAGATCCGCGAGGTAGCCGTCGCCGCGCTGCGCCGTTTCGGTGAGGATTTCGTCGTGACGGTCGCCGTAAAATCCGACTGCGGAAGCGTTCACCAGCACTTTAGGCCGTTCCGCTGGAGAGAGATCTGAGATGGCTTGCACGACCCGCTGCGTCAGGCCGACCCGGCTGGCGTGGAAGCGAATCCGGGTTTGAGCGGTCCAGCGTTGGTCGATGGGTTCGCCCGCGAGATTGATGACGGCGTGGTGCCCCGCGAGATTGAGCCGATCTGGGGCTTGCCACTGGTCCACGCCGGGGAGCTGGCCCGAGCCCGCACGGCTGACGCCCGTGGTGGCCATGCCCTTTTCCGCCAAGAGGCTGGGAAGGCCACGCCCGACGAATCCGGTGACTCCGATGATGGCGGCGCGGGGTGAAACTTGCATGTCTCAAGATGGCGGAGAAATCATCATGCCCAAGGTTTTTTTCAGCAGGTGTGGGCAGCCCCGCCCGCAGCAGAATTCTGCGACTCCTTACGCCCGCTCTACTTCGGTAAATGGTATAAGGCTCAGGGGCGTGGGGCTTCGCGGATGTCGATGATTTTTACTTCGAGCACAGGATGGTCGATCCACCAAGTGATGGCAAAGCCAGCCACACAACTCACTTGGAAAGGCCGAGAGGTTTCCGGATCGTTGATCTCAAAATCCCCTCCTTGATTGGCGTTGTCGGACAGTCCTGTAAGCATTTCCAGCACCCGGTCTCGCCGCCTTCCAGCTCGTGGAAGGGAGGCCAGCGCATCAAGATCAACGAGAACCCTATAGGCGGGCGTCATGGATTATCCTGATTTTCCGCGACAGGAATATATCGACGGGCTTGGCCTGAGCTGGTCCGCTCGCGGATCGTCTTCCAGTAATCGGGGTCGTTCTGGAGTTCCAGCTTCGTGAGATAGCATGAAAGCTCATGCCGTTCCTTCTGGGAAAGGGTATCTACTGCAGTCTTCAATGATTCAGCGATCACAACTTGGTGTTTAACGGATTGGCAGCGGGGGTCAAACTCCTTCAACCATTTTCTCCAATTTCAAGGCCACCCGTTCCTAGAAAGGGTGATCGCGTGGTGTCAGGAGAAATCGGCGTCCGCTCCAGGGTCTGTTCCAAAAAACGCTATGCCTCACCCTTCCCCACTTCCCCACGTTGCCGGAAAAGCTCCGGCTTCACTACGGCGGCTAATACTTCATCCGTGCCGGAAAACGACTCGCCGAGGAACTCGCGGAGCTTGGGAATCCATACCAGCGGGTCTGACACCAGGGCGGGGAAATCCACTTCCAGCAGCTCGATGCGCGGGCTTTGCCGCAGGGTGGCGAGTAGATGCGCGACGTGCGTTTCCTGGGTGGCGATGAGGTGCGCTTTCTCGGACTTCGGCAGCATGCCTTGGTTGGCGAGCATCCGCCATTGCGAATCGACGACTTGCGCCACGGGGCGGCGCATGAAGAGGATCTTGAAACGATGCTTCGGCGGAAGGTGCGGCAGCAGTGCGGAAATGATCTTGATCACCTTGCCCTCGGCTTGCTCGATGATGCGTGGGTTTTTCGCCAAGGATTTGATCTCCTCCCATTCCCAGTAGCCTTCCTGGTTGTCGTCATCGGCGGTGCGTTTGCCATCGTGCATCAGCTCCATGCCGGCGGCGCGGAGCAGTTGCATCATCAGGCTGGTGCCGGAGCGAGGTAGGCCGGAAACGAGGGTGAATTCCATCGGCTGGATGGCGGCTTCTTCTGCGGCTTTGGCAGCGGCGGCCTCGCGGCGGCGTTGGCGTTCGGCTTGGCGGGTGATGGCTCGCTCGGTGGCATCGGCGCGCAGGCTGGCGAGGCGTTTGGTTTCTTCGCTTTGGTTGATGTAGCGCAGCACGCGGGAGCGGGTCTCGCAGACTTCGGCTTCGGCGTTGTCGCCCAGGGCGCGATAGGCCTGCGCAAGGTGTCGGTAGGCGAGGCCGTTCTTGGGGTTGAATTGGAGGTTGTTGCGCAGCGCATGGATGGCGGCAGTCCAGTTGTTCTGCTGAAACAGCGCGATGCCGAGCAGGAAGTGCCCGCGTGGGTTGGCGAAGTCCAGCCCGGTGGCGGCGAGCGCGGCTTCTGCGGCTTGCTCCGGCTGGCGGTGGTGGAGGAAATAGCGTGCCAGGGTCAGGTGGGCGTGAGCGCTGCCGGGATCGATCTCCAGCGTGCGTTCGGCGGTCGTTTTCGCTTTCTCCCATTCGCGCACGGCGAGGTAGGCATCGGCCAGGCGATGGAGTAGCTGGGTGTTGTCCGGGTCTTTGGCGCGGACGATGTCAAAATGGGCGAGCGCCTCGGCGTGCTTGCCGCGTTCCAGCTCGATGCCGCCCATCAGCAGGCTCGCATTGACGCTGTGGCCAAAGCCTTCCAAGCACACTTGCAAGGTTTCCTCCGCTTCATCCAGCAGGCCGAGCTGGAATTGGCAGCGGGCGAGCAGTTGCGCGTAGTCGGTGCGCTCGGGATAGGCGCTGAAACAATCTTCCAGCAAGGGCAGCGCGAGATCGTATTTGCCGCCGTAGAGGCAGGCACGGGCGAGGTTCCATTTGTTTTCGCGATTGGTCTCGTCCGCCGCTTCGGTGGGATCGGCGGAGACGGCATCGATGTAGCCGAGGGCGACGAATTGATCGAGCAAGGCCTGGCTTTCTTCCTCGGTGAGCGAGCCACGGGAGGAACTGCGGCTTTCGCCTGTTTCCCATGTCGGAATGGTGGCAATAGGGCGGCGCTCGGCGAAACTTTCCGTCAGCACGCGGCCTTCCATGTCCTCGCCCACGGGCAGGCCGAAGTAGTGCAGCACGGTGGGCGCGATGTCCAGCAAGCGCGCGCCGTGGACGATTTCATTAGCGGCAAATCCCGGCCCGTTGGCGAGGAAGATGCCTTGCTCGCGGTGCCAGACGGTGATTCCCGCAGGCACACGCGGTGTGAACTTGGGCCGCAGGTGATCGCTGTGGAAGCCGTGGTCGGACACCAGCACCACGGCGGTGTCCGGGCCGGCGAGCTGGATGAGGCGCTGGAGCATCATATCGTGCGCCCGGTAGGTGCTGCGGACGACGTGTTGGTAGAGTTGAAAATCATCCTCGGGGATGCCCGCCATTTTCGGCGGATGGTAGTGCATGAAAAAGTGCGAGATTTCATCGATGGCGCGGAAATACACCGCCATGAAGTCCCATTCGGGATCACTCTGCATCAAGTGGCAGGCGGCGGCTTGCACGGAGAAGGCCTCGGCAAGTTTCTCGGCGAGTTGTTGCAGGCGGCGGTCGCGCTGCTGATCCACCTTGTGCCCTTCCGGCACGAAGGAGCGGATGATCTCCTCCTGCATGTCGGCAGGTAGGATGCGGCGGTCATTGAGCTCGGCAGCCAGCTCGGGCGGCCAGTAGGTGCCGGGCATCGGTTCTGGCCACTCGGAGGGGTCCGCATCGGCACTTACGCCTTTGATGTGGCCATACATGTTGGAAACCATTTTACCATTCAGTCCCTGCTCGCCCTGCGTGGCGAACCAGCTCACCACGTGGCTGCGCAGGCCATGCTCGCCGAGCATTTCCCATAGCGTCTTGCACTGCCGCGTGGCCGCAGAAACAGGAACGATGCCCCCACTCACCGGATCCACCTCGGTGAAACCTTTCACCCCATGGTGATAGGCCATCTTCCCGGTGGCGATGGAAGTCCACAGCATGGGCGAGAGCTGTGGCTCCAGGGTGGCGAGATTCCCGCTCACGCCGCCCTCGATGAGCTGGGACACTCCGGGGAGTTTCCCTTCATCGAGAAGCGGGTGAATCAGTTTCCAATCCGCCGAATCCCAGCCGATGAGCAGGAGGCGTTTTTTCATATCGTCACATTACGCCGCCTGCTTGCGGCGGCGGATCATGGCACCAGCAGCCAGCGCGCCGAGAGAAAGCATGGCGGTGGATGGCTCGGGCACGGCACCGGCAGCAATGCCGACACCGATTTGGTCTTCGTAAGCACCGCTGAGGATTTGGAAGGTGTCCGTGGCAGATGTCCAAGTCACTTCAAAGTAGCCGTATTTGCCGTTGTCACTGCGGAAACCGATGAAGGAACCCGGACCAAAATCGGGGGCTGTATAGCCACCATATCTAAATACTGAATCGCTCGCAAAGGAAGAGAGGAAGCTGGCGGAGGAATCAATGGTTGCCCCCGTAGAGAATTTCGTCGGAGTAGCGATTGCACCAGCTGTTGCGAAATACATGCCAGAGTCGGCATCAAGCCCCCTGACAAAGGAGTTATTATAAATCTCCATCTGGCCCGTAATCCCGGGACTGAGTGAGGATAATTGGAATGTCCCAAAGTTTCCACTGGTAATCCCTCCATTAACTCCAGAGATTGAAGAGATGTCGATTGTAACAATCGCCGCACTAGCGGTGCTAGCAAGAGTGCCGCAAGAAACTGCGGCCGTGAGATATCCGCCGAGGCGGCTTGTTGTTGTCTTGTTTTGTAATTTCATACTTTTATTTATCATTTTGTGTGTTGTGATCTTGTGGTCGTTTTGTTGTATCGGGGAAAATGTTCTTACGCCATCTGCTTGCGGCGGCGGATGAAGGCACCGGCAGCCAGCGCACCGAGGGAAAGCACGGCGGTGGAGGGTTCGGGGACGGCACCGGCGAGGAGATCCTCACCAGCGGTCGCCACGGCACCACCGTTGTATTGGAACAGGCCGGTCGTGGAGTTAAAAGCAACATCCAGCCAGCCCTTGTTGCCGAGTGGCGTGATGAACCCGATGAAGCCGGATACATCGCCAACGAAGTCATTTTGTGGAGTGCCATTATTGACTATGCTGGCAAAGCTAGGGAAGTCTCCCGCATTGTTGGCGAAAATGGTATCCCCAAGGTTAAGGAGGCTGACGCTTGGATAAGTGTAGAAACCAGAGGTGAGCGTTCCTGAGCCAGTGAACCGAGCCAAGTAACCCATGTTACTAAAACTTAGATCCAAAAAGTTAGAACCGGGCTCTGAGTCGATTTTCAGCAATGAAGTATCTGGTAATGTTATACTGATCGTGGGCTGATCGCCATCATCCACTGTCCCTTCAATGAACGAGCCACTGTTTGAGAAGGTAACGATCGCAGCACTGGCGGTTCTGGCGAGAGTGCCGACAGTGACGGCGGCGGTGAGGTAGCCGCCGAGGCGGTTGCTTGTTGTCTTGTTTTGTAACTTCATTGTTATCTGCGATTTATGCTTTTGTTGAGGTAGGGAGAATGGTGTGGGTGTAACGCGAGAGCTTGGCGGCGGGATGGTGGGGGAGGGATTCTAGCAAGGTGGCGAGTGACGCGGGAGAATCGCCATCATCAAAGTGGAAGCTGAGGGTGGTGGGTTCCGGCAGATGATCATGGGCTTGCAGGGCGTGGTGGAGAAGAGCATGGCAGGCAGATGGCATACCAAAAAGCGCAGCGATGGTGAGGTGGCCGTGGGCGTGCTGGGCAAGGCAGACGGCGGTGGGTTCGCCATCGGTAAGGATGACGCCGGAGCAGCGCGGATCAAAGAGGCTGGGGCTAGTGGTGGCGGCGGTGTGGAAGCCGTGAGCCAGTTCGGACGGGCGCAGGGACGGGCCGCAGAGTAGGGAACGGAGCGCCGGGAAATGACTCGGAACGGGCGAAACAATCTGCGGCGCGACCGTCGATCCGAGATTTTCACGGAGTGCGGCACGCCAAGCGGCGGCATCCGCAGAGTGATACGAGCGGCTTGTGGTGGCCACATAGCCCACGCTTTCCAAGATGGCGGCGGTAGGGTGGCCGGCGGGTAGCCACTCCGCTGAGGTCATGGTGGCGAGGGCGGGTTCTTGTCCGGCCACATGCGCGGTGAGTGCCTTGAGAAACGTCGTCACCTCCGCACCCAAGGCGGGCAGGGCTGACCATTTGAACTCCGCCGTGAGGGTCTTATCCGTTTCTACAAGCGTTTTCCAGAAGGCCACGGCCATCAAACGCTCCACGGGTAGCTCGCGCACCGCCACGAAGCAGTGCATCGCGCCTTCGCCTTCTCGCACCGCATCCGGCTGGCATAGCGAGGCCGCTCGGCCGAGTTCATCTGGCTCGGCAGGGCGAAATAGGCAGGGTGCTGCGGTGGCGTGAGCTTCCGGGGAAACTAGGTGCCCAGAACCATCAACGGGCATCGGGAGTCGGTCGGGCTGGGGTTTTGGAATTGGGCTTGCGGCGGGGGCGCTCCACCCGTGCGGCGGTTTTCCACTGGGCGAGGATGGCGAACTGCGGGATAGCGCGGGAAGTGGTAGCGAGGGCACTCCCGTGCTGGGTGCTAAAACCGACGATGCGCTGGAAGGCAGCATAGGGGTTGCGAGTCATTTCGTGATTCATCGTTTCGGAGGTGTGAAATAGATGCCAGAGGCGTGAATGATTTTTTGACTCCTTCTAGTTAGCAGAAGCAGCATTCTGCACAATCCTTTAATACACCTGCACTACAGTTGGGGACGCTAAGTGCTGGAGGTCGTGTTCTAAGAAGACGAAAATGAAGAGGCGTTTACCGTGTTTTTTTCGGTCGGAGGGACTGGGCGCGGCTTTCACCCTTTACTTCAGAGGGGGAGGGTTTTCTTATCATCCCGATGCATAAAGTCGGTGCTTGGTTGGTTTTTCCGTGGCTCATTCTTCCTCTCATGGCGGAGGAGCTGCCCTCTGGGGTCGACACGATTACGCCGGTGCCCCCGCCAGAGATCGCCTTGGGGGGGCTCGGGCCTGGGGCGGAAGCGCTGCCAGATCAGTTGAAAATCGACAATTTCGGCGGCGGTTCGCAGACCTTTACCCAAGACAGTGTGGTCTTCGCCGGGCCGGGCATCAAAATCACCGGGGACAACGGCATGGAGATCTTCGCCGATCGCGTGGTGGTGGACCGCAAGGCGGCAAGCGCGACGCTGGAGGGGAATGTGAGCGTGTATCAGGGAAATGTGCTCCAACGCGGGCAGCGGGCGGTGTATTTCTATGAGCGTAAGTTTCTGGATGCGAGTGGCTTAAGGGTTTCATTAGACCCGATTTTATTAGAAGCTGGCAAGTTCACCGTGGAGGAGCGGAACGGGAAAAAAGTTTATGTCGGGGAGGACGCTGGCATCACCACCGACGACCAAGAAACCCCAGACTACTGGGTCCGGGCAAAGAAAACCACCATCGTCCCCGGCGAGAAAATTGTTTTCAACGACCTACGACTCTACGCGGGAGATGTGCCGGTGTTCTGGCTGCCCTACTTCAGCCATCCCCTCGATGCCCAATTGGGTTACCATTTCCTCCCAGGATCCCGCTCGAATTGGGGGCCATTCTTGCTCAATACCTACGGCACCATGCTGGGTGGGAAAATCAATCCCGTGACCGGTGAAAATGAGGACGCATGGTTGCTTGCCCGCTGGCGCTTTGACCTCCGCGCGTCACGTGGCGTTGGGGTGGGCGTGGACTTGGTGGACAGGAAGGCTGACAATTCCGACGAAATCAGCGGCTTGAGTCTCTACTACCTCTACGACACCGACCCACAAAACACTCGCTCCGGGATTTCTCGCGGACCACTCGATGCGGACCGCTACCGGATCGAGTTGAAGCAGCGCTTTAAGCTGGATCTACCGGATCAGGCGGACTGGAGAATCGACTCGAATCTAACCCTGCTGAGCGACCAGCACTTTCTTGAAGACTTCGACATCGCCAAATACCGGACCGATCCTGCGCCCGACAACACCTTGGGCATTTACCGTCGGGATGACGCATCCCTGCTCTCACTTTATGGACGCTTCCGCATCAATGATTTCTATCGCTCAGACACCCGCTCGCCGGAGCTTTCCTTCGATCAAGCCGCTGCGCCGCTTTTCGGCCTTCCGCTGATCCATGAGGGAAATACGTCACTGGGGATCATCGGGGAAAATGCAGCGGATCCCACGCGTAAGATGATCCTAGAGCCTCTCGTCAGCCTGACCCCAGGGGCGGCGGCTGAGGGTTTTCTCAATCAACTCACGGGATTCGACCGCCAACTCGCGGAGCAAATGATCGCGCTACCCCTGGGAGACTCTAGGCGCGACGCGATCCGGACGCAGCTCATCGACTCCAGCTACGCCCGGTTTAATAGTTTCCAACAAGTGTCCCTGCCGCTCACTTTCGGTGACTTCCTGAGTCTCGTGCCGAATGCCGGTGTCGGCTACACCAGCTACGCTGCGGTGGATGGCCCTATCGACAATCTAGACCGATTGACGCTCCACGCGGGGACTGAGGCATCAGTGAAATTTTCTAAAGACTTTGGAAATTACCGAAATGCACGCTGGGGGCTGGACGGCTTGAGGCATATCCTACAGCCCTACTCGCAGTGGTCCGTCCTCACGACGAATGACTTTGAGCCGGGTGATCCACAAGTGGATCGACTCACCCCGACGACTCGCCCACGCCCGCTGGACCCCTCCCGCTTCACGGCGGTGGATGAGTTGCATAGCTGGAACATCGTCCGGCTGGGGGCGAGGAACCGTCTGATCACGAAGCGGGATAACCAGAGCTACGAATGGCTTTATCTCGACACCTACATCAACGCATTTCTGCAAGATCCAGAGGCCCAGCGCAATTACTCAAATCTTTACAATGACTTGCGTTGGCAGCCGCTTCCTTGGATGGGGCTCGATGTGCAGACGCAGTTCCCGATCGCCAGCGGTGGTTCAGGATTCAACGAGTTCACCGGGCGTGTGCGGTTCATGCCGACGCAGAACTTCCAGTTCAGCCTAGGCTACCGAAGTCTGAATAACCACCCGGTATTCATCGACTCGAACCGCATCGATTTCAGCACCTACTTGAACATCTCTGAGGGCTGGGGCATGAGTTCGCGCCACACTCTGGAGCTGGATGACGGCACCTTGGAAGTTCAGCAATACAGCCTCCACCGGGATCTAGGAAATTGGGTGGCGGGTCTTGGGTTCTCGCACCGAGACAACCGCGTCGCTACGGAATACGGGGTCTTTTTGAGCCTAACCTTGAAAAATTTACCCGCTGTCTCCTTGCCTTTTCAGCTCGAGACCCAATGATCATCGCGTGATCACAACCACTCCCGAACAACTCCTTGCCTCCCTCCGCTGGCGCTACGCGACCAAGAAATTTGACCCCACGCAGATCATCTCTTCCGAGGTCTGGGCGGCACTTGAGCAGTCGCTGGTGCTGACTCCTTCATCATTCGGCCTCCAGCCGTGGAAGTTTCTGGTCATTACCGATCCCGGCGTACGGGCGAATCTATTGACTCAGTCATGGGGCCAGCCTCAAGTCACCGAAGCATCTCACTACGTCGTGCTCGCTACGCGGACCGACCTTGAAGCCAAAGACATCGAAGACTGGATTGCCTGCATGGGAGACATCCAGCAGACCCCCGCTGCAAGTCTTGCCGGTTTTAAAGGAGTCATCGAAGGCTTCGTGCAAAGGATGAGCACCGAGACGCGTGCGGCATGGAATGTGAAGCAGGCCTACATCGCCCTCGGCCAGCTCATGACTTCTGCCGCGCTGCTCGGCGTGGACGCCTGTCCGATGGAGGGCATCAGCCCAGCGGGCTACGACGAGGTTTTAAAACTGGAGAACTCAGGCTACGCCACGGCGGTCGCTTGTGCCTTGGGCTATCGCTCAGCAGAGGATAAATATGCGACCATTCCGAAGGCACGCTTTGATGCCTCACGGGTGATCCAGCACATCTGAGGCACTTTCACACCGGCTCATTTACCGGAAGCGGCATCTGGCTTAGGTGGCGTAATCCCAAGGATTTTCCAAACGTCTTGCATGATTCGGTTGGCGATCTCCAAGGATGTTTTCACCTCTTTGTGCGCCCCATCCACCCCGATGTTGACGGTTGGAATCGTCCCCGTCGGAGTGGTGAACTCACCGACTTTGACGAATAGACGACTGGCCAGCTCCTCGGCCACGGCGTCGTCAGACTTGAGTTGAAGCTTGCTAGGCAGGCTTAATTCGCGGCTGATGTTCACAAGCCTCTCTTTTTCGCTCAACGCGGTTTTTAGGTGCTTGATCATTGCGTCCCGCTGCTCAAGGGGTATTTCTGGATTAATCGGCAGTGGAACCCATACCGGCTCGGCACGATTTTGGCGATACTGCCAATACGTGAACATGCCGCCGCTGAAGACGAGGCCCAATACTACGACACCGATGAGGATCCAACGTTGCATCGCAAGGATCTATAGATCATTGACCAGTCCATCCAAGCTAGAAATTCATGGAATACCCAGTAACCACCGCCACAGTCGAGACGCTTCCTAACGGCCTAACCCTCATTCTTGACCCAGACGCCACGGCTCCAGTCGTGAGCGTGCAAGTGTGGGTGGCCACGGGATCAATGCACGAGGATGCCCACCTCGGCGCTGGTATTTCCCATTTCCTGGAGCACATGGTCTTCAAGGGAACGCGCGATTACGATGCGGATACCCTAGCAGACACGGTCCAAGCAGCAGGCGGGCATTGGAATGCCTACACCAGCTTCGACCGCACGGTGTATTACATCGACGGGCCATCGACCTCGCTTCCGGTTTTTTTGAAAACGCTGACAGGGTTGGTGTTTTACCCGACACTTCCAGAATCCGAGTTCGAAAAAGAAAAAGACGTCATCCGGCGGGAAATCGACATGGGCCTGGACGATCCGGACAATGCCGCATCCCGCTTGCTGTTCTCCACCGTTTTCACCCTCGATCCTCGGCGCCACCCAGTGATCGGGCATCGGCATTTGTTCGATGCCATCCGTTTCGAAGATTTGACGGCTTATCACCGCAGCCGCTACACTCCAGATCGCTGTTTTGTGGTCATCTCCGGGGATTTTAATCCTGAAGAAGCACGGGAAATCACCACCCAGCTCACCGCAGACTGCCTCACGGGTGGCGGGCGTGAGCCCTTGGTGCTCAAGGATCTACCACAGCTCGGCCCTCGGCGCGCGCGCGGGACTTTCGCGGTGCCGACCAGCCGGATCTCCTTGGCGTGGAAGTCGCCGCCGATGGATTCTCCAGCCGCGCCGGCCTTCGACCTGCTGGCGGGCATCCTCGGCAGTGGCCGTGCTTCCCGCCTCCACCGCCGCTTGCGCGAAGAGCAGGAGCTGGCCTTGGAAATTTCTGCCTTCTCATGGACTGGCCCTGGCCGTGAGGGCTTGCTGGCGGCCTCGGCGGATGCCGACCCAGCGAAACGGGATGCCCTCATCGAAGCGATTTTACACGAAGTCGCCACCCTTGCCGACAGCCCGCTCGAAGATGACTTGGCCAAGGCCAAACGCCAAATCGCGGCGAGCCAGTTCCGCAGTCTCACGACCGCCTCGGGCCGCGCTGCGGACTTGGCGTCGAATTGGCACGAAGCCCGGGATCTTGATTTCACGCGCCGCTATCTCGCTGCGATTCAAGCCGTTAGCGTGGATGATATCCGCCGTGCCGCCGCCACTCTCACGGACGAGCGACTCAGTCTGACCATCCTCGATCCGCTCGATGCGCCGGTCCCTGCCCGCACCGCGAAGGTCACTCGGGCGGCTCAGGAAATCCAAGTCCACACCCTGCCAAACGGGCTTACACTCGCCCTCGTCCCAGACCATCGGGTCCCGCTGGTGCACCTCCAAGCTGCCGTCCGCGGTGGTCTGCCGGGGGAATCTGCGGACCTCAGCGGTCTGAATCAACTCCTCGCCTCGACCTTGTCCAAGGGCACGCTGACCCGCACGGCGCAGGAACTCGCCACCACGCTGGAGTCCATCGGTGCCTCCATCAGTGCCAATACGGGAAACAACGCGCTGCTGATCCAGGCGGCCGGCCTCGCCCCGGATTTCGCAACCATCGCTGACGTTTTTGCGGAAGTCATCATTTCCCCGGCCTTGCCCAGTGCCGCGATCAGCCGGGAAAAAGCCAGCCAACTCGCCACACTCGAAGAATCCCTCCAAGATCCGCTGCACACGGGCTTCCGCACGCTGCGCGAGACGGTCTTCAGCGGTGAGGGGTATGGCCTAGACGCACTCGGAACTGTGGAAAGCCTCAAGGAGCTCGATCACGAAGCGCTCAGTGCCCACCACGCACGGCACTTTTGTGCGGCGAATTTGTCGATCGTCATCGCCGGAGATATCGATCCGGTGGCGACTCTCGCGCTGTTGACGGAGAAATTTGCGGCGCTGCCTACCGGGCAAGCGTGGACGGCACCGGCCAGTCAACTCGCCGCTGCTACGGAGGTCACCCGCCATTTACCGAAGAAGCAGGCAGTGCTCGCCATCGGCTTTCCAGGGACTCATGTGAGCAGTCAGGATCGTCACTCGCTGGCCATGATCCAAGAATATGCCAGCGACATGGCGGGCCCGTTATTCACCAGGATCCGCGAAGAATTGGGGCTGGCTTACCAAGTCGGGGCCACTCAATTTCTGGGCTTCGACCGCGGGCTTTTCACCTATTACGTCGCCACTTCACCAGAACAGGTGGATCTCGCCCGGGTCGAATTACTCGCAGAAATCGGGAAAATCGCCAGTGCGGGCATCCCCGACGAAGCCTTCGAGCGGGTGCGCTCGACCGTCCTCAGCGGCCTAGCGATCCAGCAGCAATCGCCTGCCGCCATCGCCCGTCATGTCGCGCTCGATCTGCTCTTCGGCCACCCAGCGGATCAGCACCGCTTGCTGCCTGCTGCTTACCATGCCCTCACTGCGGAAACCGTGCGCGAGGTGGCGGCGCGGATTTTTGCAGTCGCCCCGACCGTGGTGACGGTGCAACCCCTATGAACTCATGAATGCGAACCGCTACCCTTGGATTGATCATTTAAAGGCGCTTGGGATTTTTCTCGTCGTCGTCGGCCACACCGCGCTGCCGGAGACGGTCCACCGCTGGATTTATGCGTTTCACATGCCGTTGTTCTTCATGATCAGTGGGTTTCTCATCTCACCCGGTGGTTTTGACGGCTCGCTGGGTGCGTTTTGCAGGCGGCGAGTCTGGAAGTTAGTGAATCTCTACCTGCTCTTCGGTCTGCTTGGAGCGGCCGTTTACTGTTATATGTTCAAGGGCCAAATCCCGCTGCTAGAAGCGTTGCGCGGTCGCTTGGTCTCACTGGCCTACGCGAGTGGTTCGACGAATCAACGGGAAGATCTTTATCCCGTGGTGTTATGGTTTTTTCCCGGACTGATCACGTCCCTCTTGATGTCCTTCGCGGTGTGGAAAATCCCTTCCATCCCGCTCAGGTGGCTGGCCGCGGTGGCCTTGTTCGTGAGTGGCGCACTGCTAGCGGGCCGGGCACTACCTTGGGAGCTCGAAAGCGGGGCGATGGCCGCTGGCTTTGTCATGCTCGGGCATGGACTGAGGTTGGTGGATTGGGAAAATGGGCTGCGGCGAGTGGGGTCAGCGTCATGGCTCGTGGCCGCTGGAGCACTGGGGAGCGGCAGTTTTTTAGCGCTTCTAAATCATGACTCGCTGGATATGAAAAGTGCGAGACTCGGAAACCCGTGGCTCGCGCTTACGGCCTGCACTCTGTTGATCACCGGCTTGGTGATCTTCGCCAAGAAGTTACCGGCTGCGGGACGGATCTCATCGGCCGTGGCGGCGGCGACGATTCTAATTTTCCCAACACACACGATGATTTTTCCCTACGTGGATCGGGTCGTCGCGAAGATCCATGCTCCCGCGCAGCTCGCCGTAGGCTATGGCTGGTGGAAAGCCGCGCTAGTGGTCGCCCTAACGACGATTGGACATTTCAGCTACACGCAACTGAGCCGCCATTGGCAGCGACCCAAGCCCTGAATTTTTAAGATGGCACTGCTGCTACGTGGTGGAAACACTCATCGGCATGGCCACCTTGACCGAATCATTCGTCGATCTTGAGACCACCCGCGGACTTATGCGGGTGCATTTATTCATCCCCGTCGGCGGCGCTTGCTTTCCCGGGGTGATGTTCTACTCAGAAATTTTCCAAGCCACCGGCCCGATCCGACGCACGGCGGCGGCGCTGGCGGGCGAGGGCTACCTAGTGGCAGTGCCGGAAGTGTACCATGAATTCGAACCACTCGGGACGGTGCTGGCCTACGATGCCGAGGGCTCAGCGCGGGGAAATGCCCTCAAAACGGAAAAGGAAATCGCCTCCTATGACGAGGATACCGAGGTCTTAGTCCAGTTTCTAAAGAATCACCCGGCCTGCACCGGCAAGCTCGCCACCTTCGGCGTCTGCCTCGGCGGGCATCTCGCGCTGCGTTCCGGCCTCCACCCAGCGGTGACCGCCGTGGGTGCCTTTTACCCAACGGATTTACACACGGGAAATTTAGGCAAAGGTCAATGTGACGACACCCTAGAACGGCTGCGGACCTGTGAAGCGGCGCTGTTGTTCGTCTTCGGCCGCCAAGATCCGCACATCCCACTGGCAGGGCGGCGGGCGGTACGGGTCCTGCTGGAGGATGCCGAGAGGGACTTCGAATGGCATGAGTTCAACGCGGCCCATGCCTTTCTCCGCGACGAGGGGGCTCGTTACAATCCGGCTTTAGCAAGGGTTGCGATGTCGTTGTTATTACGCTTTTTAGAAGAAAAAATCGGCAGATGAAACGCTTTCGCTTAATTGGTGTGGTGGGTGGCAGTGGCTCAGGAAAAAGCTGGTTAGCCGCCAGCTTGCGCGGATGGCTCGGCGAGCAAGCGGGGCATTTGTGCTTGGATGATTTTTACCGTGACCTCGGGCACTTGCCCGAAGAGGAGCGTGGGTCCGTCAACTTCGACGACCCAGCAGCGATCGATTGGGAGGCACTGCGAGAAGTGATCGAGTGCTTGGAGCGCGGTGAGGCCGCCCAGGTGCCGATCTATGATTTTGTGACTCACACCCGCCTCGCGACTCGGCAGCATTTCGGATTCACCCCGGTCGTGGTCATGGAAGGCCTGTGGCTGCTGCATCCTGAGTGGCTGCGAGAAAAATACGCGTTGAGCGTCTTCGTGGACTGCCCAGAAGCGGAGCGCCTGCGCCGCCGGATCGAACGAGACGTGCGCGAGCGGGGCCGGACGGAGGAGTCCGTGAAAGCGCAATTCGCCACACACGTGAAGCCGATGCATGACCAGTTCGTTGAGCCACAGGCCGAGTGGGCGATGCGGCGAGTACACTCGCCACTCACCGCAGCTGAGCATGATGATTTAGCGGCTGCTTGTTTGATGCGTTGAACACAACAGAAGAGATAGATTTTTCTAAAGTCGTTTAGCAGATTATTCGCTGCGCTAAAAAGGGTGGCCCTTATTTTATTAGATAAATTTATATAACAACCTATCACCGAGCGAGGGTTGCTAATTTTTGCCCCTGCCTATGAGCAAAGGGCCAAAAAATCCGGCGTCTCTACGTCTTAATACCGTCACCGATCCATATCGCCATTTTCGACATTGAGAAAGCCCGAGTGAATGTGCGGCAACTCGCGGCAGCGATTTGGTCTCGCACCATCAACCGCCCCGGAGTAGTAAGCCTCGCCTTTTTCGTTCCACTGTTCTTCCTCTACCTCCTATGCAACCCACCACTGCTCTTGGCACCCGCCGCATTGCCCTCTGGTCCGGCCCGCGAAACCTCTCGACCGCGCTGATGCGGAGCTTTTCCTCGCGCGCCGATTGCTTTGTGAGTGATGAACCCTTCTACGCTGCCTACCTCTGTAGCAATTCGCTGGATCACCCAGGCCGCTCTGCGGTGATTGCCAGCCAATCGACCGACTGGAGAGTCGTCGCCAACCAGATCAGCGCAGGTGCTCCGCCTCAGTCCTGCTCGCTCTGGTATCAAAAACATATGGCTCACCACATGCGCGCCGAAATGATGGGGCCTTGGCTAGAAGCTCTCGACCACGCCTTTCTCATTCGACACCCCGGCCGCGTTATCCCCAGCTACTCCAGTGTCGCCTCCGCCATGACGCTCGCCGAGACAGGTCTGTCCTGGCAAGTGCATCTCTTTAAGCATCTGCGTGCCACTCCACCGGTGATAGATGCCGACCAGTTGCGCCGTTCGCCTGAGTCCACCTTGCGCGCCCTTTGTGCCGCGCTCGGCTTGGAGTGGGATCCCGCAATGCTCCACTGGCCAGCCGGCCCCCATCCACAGGATGGCGTATGGGGTCCGCATTGGTATGCCAATACTTGGGCTTCCACCGGTTTTACCACCGACCTCACCCCTGAGGCCGATCCGCCCCGTCCAGATGTGCCGTTTTACGACGAGGCGCTTGACCTCTACCATCAACTCCACTCTCACTGCCTCACTGCCTGAATCACCCATGTTGCAAGCCGAAAACACCGCTAACGCCGCCATCTTGGTCAACATCAACGGGGCTCTCCTGCCTCGCGATCAGGCCGGAGTCTCGCCATTCGATTCCAGCGTCCAAAACGGCGACGCCGTCTGGGAAGGCCTGCGTCTTTACCAAGGCCGGATCTTCCGGCTCGATGCCCACCTCGCTCGCCTGCGCCGAAGCGCCGCCGCTCTTTGCTACGAGGGAATGCCCTCGGATGCCACTCTCGTCAACGAACTGCGTCGGACCCTCGCGGCCAACGCCATGCGTGACCAAGTGCACATCCGTCTGACCGTGTCGCGAGGGATCAAATACACCAGTGGCCTCGATCCACGCATCAACCGCCGCGGTTGCTCATTTTTCATCTTAGCCGAGCATAAACCACCTGTTTACAACAACTCCGCCGGTATTCACCTCGTCACCGCGCGGCATCGCCGACCCTTTGCAGACGTGCTCGACCAGCATATCCATAGTTGCAACCAGCTCACCAGTATCCTCGCCAAGCTGGAGGCCAATGCCGCCGGCGCGGACGACGCCCTGATGCTTGATACCGAAGGCATGCTGGCCGAAACCAATGCAACCCACGTTTTTATCGTCAAAGACGGCGTGGTCCACACCTCGACCACGCGCGCTTGCCCTGATGGTATCACCCGCGCCGCTGTTCTTGAATTATGTGCCAGCCACGGTCAAAGCTGCGAGGTCGGACATATCCCCGCCGCTACGCTCGCGCTGGCTGATGAAATGTTTGTGACCGGGACAATGGGCGAGATCACGCCTGTCGCCCGCCTCGACGACTACCGTTACGCCTCCGTACCCGGTCCGATCGTAACACGCATCGCCACTTGGTTTCGCGACCTGACCCGGGACCCATCCCAGGGCACCCTCGTCGTCGATTGAGGTCATTCGTTGAGTGTTCGCTACCGAAAGCGGCACGCCACCAATCCGCCATAAGGAGTGCGCGCCTCGTCGCTGCCACGCAGGTGAAATTGACCGCCCGCAGGCAAGAATTTGAATTCCAGTGTGACTTCACCCATTGGGCGAACCGGTGAATCGTTGGTTTTCGTCTTCAAACGCAGCTCCGATAAGCACTTGCGCCTCCCATTCTCCATCTAGTTTGCAGATTACAGGATCATCTATCACAGATCATCTTTGACGCTGGGCGCTGATTCCGACAGATTTCTCAGCACATGACCACCCAGGAAGCCCTCATCGCCCTGAACATGCTGCCGAAAATCGGCCCGGTGCGGGTGCGACGCTTGTTGGCGGCCTTCGGGGAAAGTCCGGCGGCGATTCTCGGTGCGCCGAAGGACCGCCTGATGCGGGTGGATAGCATCGGCGAGGAAACCGCGAAAATCCTGCAAGCCTGGCAGGATCACGCCGATCCCATTGCTGAACTCCGCGAGGCGACGGAGCGCGGGATTTCCATCGTGACGCAGGAGGACGAGGACTACCCCGCGCCGCTGCGTGAAGCCTACGACCCGCCGCTGTTGCTTTATGTGTGGGGAAAATTGGAGGCGCGGGATCGTCACAGCATCAGCGTCGTCGGCTCGCGGCGGGCGACGCACTACGGCACGCAGGCGACGAAAAAACTCTCCTACCAACTCGCGCAAGCCGGTTTCACCATTATTTCCGGGCTGGCGCGCGGGATCGACACCGCCGCGCACGAAGCCGCCGTCGCGGCACAAGGTCGGACCATCGCGGTGTTGGGTTCCGGCCATGCGAAGCTATTCCCAGCGGAAAATCTCGCACTCGCCGAAAAAATCGCCTCGGGCTACGGCGCGGTCGTTTCCGAATTTCCCCTCCACACCTCGCCGGACAAACAGACCTTCCCGATGCGGAATCGGATCGTCGCCGCTTGGGCGCGCGCGGTGCTGGTCGTCGAGTGCCCGGCGTGGTCTGGCTCGCTCATCACCGCGAATCTCGCCTCAGAATACGGCAAGCCGATTTTCGCCGTGCCCGGCCCCATCGACAAACCAACCTCCGCAGGTTGCAATCAACTCATCCGCGACGGCGCAACCTTGGTGGCCGATGCCTCACACCTGCTAGACGACCTAGGCGAGTTGTCCTTCGCCCGCCAAGCCAGCGCGGCGGAACCCGCGCCCAGCCTTCCGGAACTTCCCGAAGAAGAGGCCGCCGTCTTCGCAGCGGTGACCCACGAAGAGTCACCCGTGGACCGCATCATCGAGCGCAGCGGCCTGCCCGCGCATGTCGTCACTGCGACCTTGATGAAATTGGAAATGCGGCTGTTAGTGAGAGCGTTCCCGGGATTTCGGTATGCGCGGAGATGAAGTAGGTGGAACCGCCAAGCAGTGGTGTTAGTTGGCAAGTGAAAAGTTTGGTTGAGCGATAAGTTTGTTGAGAACGCCGAGCATTTTTCTCATCACCGCGACCAGAGCGACTTTTGCTGTTTTACCAG
>JAIXQH010000047.1 GCA_027484055.1 Verrucomicrobiaceae bacterium
CACGATTTGGGCGAATTCATGAAAGGGCTACTGCAACGCTTCACCCAATGGTTCAACTCCACGCAATCCCGGGTCGGGCGGCTGTGGGAGGATCGCTTCAAGAGCGTGATCGTAGAAAGTGGCACCGCCGCGCGGACCATCGCAGCCTACATCGACCTCAATCCGGTGCGAGCCGGGATGGTCGCAGACCCGGCGGACTACCGCTGGAGCAGCTACGGCGAGGCGGTGGGTGGCGGGGCGAAAGGAAATGGAAAAACGGCTCGGCAAGGTCTAGTCCGCAACTACTTCGCCGATCAGGGAGTGGGATTTGAGGCGGAAAAATGGCCGGAAGTATCGCGCTTGTTTCGGAGCATCATGGGCATCGCACTCGGGCGGAAACCGGGACGAGCCGACGAAGCAAAGTCAGGAACATCAACAAAATCATCCACCCCTCGCCGGCCCATCACGAAGAACAGCGCCGAATTACTGGCTAGCGAAAGCGGTGACAACGAAACGGTTCTCCCAGACCTCACGGTCGCAAAAATGCTGCATTGCCGAGTGAGATATTTCACTGACGGAGCCGTCATCGGGAGTCGGGACTTCGTCAATGAAGCCTTCACCACAGCGCGAACGCGCTTCGGCCTCAAGCGCAAAGACGGAGCACGAAAGATGAAAGGAAACGCCAGTGCAGTGAAGGGAACCTTGTGGAGTATGAGAGATTTGCAGAAAGGTGTTTAGATCCGTGTGTCCATGTCGTTAGACGGGATAAGTGCCTTGGGAAATCGGATGCTATCGCTTTTCCATCGGCTCTTCCTGCCCGACTGCCAGGTGTTGACGGTCATTGACTCATCTCTTCAAGCGGGCGATTCAATTCAAATTACACCCAATCGATCATTTGGAGACCAATGTGTTATGGAGAAATTACTCGGGAGAGTCTTCTTCTGGGGCTTTCGGAATCTTGTCCACTTCCTCGAGCAGGTTGACGATTTCCACTCCACGGATGGCGGAGTTATCGTGGTGAAAGCGAAGGACGGGAGTTGATTTTAGGACCACTCGTTTCATGACCTTGGATTGGATCGAGCCGTGGTCTTTATTCAGTTTGACGACGACTGAGTTCGCCTCGCCGCCTAAGACGCCGACCCAGACTTTGGCTTCTTTGAGGTCTTGGGTCACTTCCACTTCACTCACCGTCACAAGGCGGTTATGCCATTCGTAATCTTTTTGAATGACGGCACCGATTTCACGGCGGAGGAGTTCGTTGACTCTGACAAGGCGGCGGGACATGGGAGTTAAGACTTAAGACTTGGAGACGTAAGACTCAAGAGAAGAGGCAGAGGGTGATTTCTTGCGTCTTGTGTCTTAAAGTCTTGGGTCTTTTAGAGCGTTTGTGCGTATTTTTCGAGCTTGTAGCACTCAATGATGTCGCCTTCTTCGTATTCATTGAACTCGCCGAGACGAATGCCGCATTCGAAGTTGGTGCGGACTTCCTCGACCTCGTCCTTGAAGCGGCGGAGCGTGGACATGCGACCGTCGAAGACAGGCGTGCCGCCACGGATGACGCGCGCGTGGGCCTTGCGGTGGATGCGTCCGTCCATGACGAAGGAGCCGGCGACCCGGCCGCGGTTGAGCTTGAAGACTTGGCGGACTTCGGCGTGACCGATGATCGATTCGCGTGTGAGTGGCTCCAGGAGGCCGAGCATGGCTTCCCGGACTTGGTCGATGAGTTCGTAAACGATCGAGTAGAGCTTTACTTCGACATTTGCAGCCTTGGCGGCTTTTACGGCCTTGGCCTCGACCTTAACGTTGAAGCCGAGGATGATGGCATCTGTGGAGGCGGCGTAGGAGATGTCCGACTCGGTGATCGGGCCTGCGGCAGCGGTGATGAAAGAGGACTCGACCTTGTCGGAAGTGATGGCGAGCACGGCTTTTTTGATCGCTTCTACGGAGCCTTGCACGTCGCATTTGAGGATGAGCTTGAGCTGGGCCTTACCGCCGCCGTCACGGACCATCGAATAGAGGTCCTCCATGCGATTGCGGTGTTGGGGTTTCAATCGGATGAGGCGCTGAGCTTCTTGGCGTTCACCGGCGAGGGACTTGGCCTCGCGTTCGGTTTTCATCTCGGTGAGGTGGTCGCCGACGTTTGGCAACTCTTCGAAGCCAATGACTTCGACGGGCATACCAGGGTGGGCTGACTTCACGGCGACGCCACGGTCATTGATAAGGGATCGGACTTTGCCGGCGTAGGGGCCGCAGATGAATGGGGTTCCGACCTTCAAGGTGCCGGACTCGATGATGACGGTGGCGGTGGTGCCTCGACCGGGGACAACGCGGGCCTCGATGACGGCGGCGCGGGCGAGGCCTTTGGGGTTAGCCTTGAGTTCGAGAACTTCAGCTTGGAGAGCCATGAGGTCGAGAAGGTCGTCCATGCCCATGCCGGTGAGGGCGGAAACTTCGGCGAATTCAGTGTCGCCGCCGTAGTCGGTTGTTTGGAGGCCGTTTTCTGCGAGTTGGGACTTCACGCGGTCCACGTTTGCAGATGGGAGATCACATTTGTTAATGGCGACGATGACCGTTTTCTTGGATTTCTTGGCGTGTTTGATGGCCTCGACGGTCTGGGGCATGATGCCGTCATTCGCGGCGACCACGAGCACGATGATGTCCGTGATGTCTGCGCCACGAGCGCGCATGTCTGAGAAAATGGCATGGCCGGGAGTGTCGAGGAAGGTGATTTCCTGGTCTCTATGGATGACTTGGTAGGCACCGATGTGCTGGGTGATGCCGCCTGCTTCGCCTGAGGTGATCTTGGTTTTACGGAGGAAATCGAGCAGCGACGTCTTTCCGTGGTCCACGTGGCCCATGATGGTGATGATGGGTGGACGGAATTTAAGGAGGTCAACCGGTTCAGCGACAGGTGCTTCTGGCTCTTTGATGACTTCGACAATTTTGTGGATACCCTTGTCCTTGTCGCGTTTTTCACGCTCGAAGACGAAGCCGTGGATTTCACAAATTTTGGCAGCGATGTCCGGTTCCAGCGGCTGGTTCGGAGCTGGAAAGACGCCGATTTTGATCAAGTCCGCCATGATGTTGAACGGCTTTAACCCGAGTCGGGCGGCCAGATCAGGGATCAGGATCGGGGGTTTGATGACGATGAGCTTTGGATCGTCTGGTTGGAGTCCATCATCTTCTTCGGCCAGTTGAGCGGCGGCTAGGGCAGCGGCTTCTGCGGTGGCCGCAGCAGCGGCTAGACTCGCGGCGTGAGCGGCTTTTGCGGCGGCTTCGATGAGGACGGGGTCTTCTGCGTCGAGCAGCTTGGAAATCGTGCCGAGCACGGCTTTGCCGGTGCGGGTGGTTTTCTTGACCTTCGGCTTTTTCTCGTCTGCGAAGAGGTCGAGGGCATTTGCTTTCTGCTCATCGAGCACGCTAGGGCCCGGAACAATCGCTTCTGGCTCCACTACCTCCTTGCGTTGGCGCTCGCGCCGCGAAGGTTTTTTAGTCGTATCGAGTAGATCGAGGACTTTAGATTTTTTGGGAGAGCTGTTGCTATTTTCGGGCATCCGGGCTGGCTGAAGAGTTCGTGAGAGTGTGGAAATGGGACGGGAATCGGTAAGAGGGTAATTTAGGAGGCCGAGCTGCCGGTGACGATGTCTTTGGCGCGGACGAGAATCGCTTCTGCGGCTTGCTCGGTGATTTCGAGGGCGGCGGCGATGTAGTCGGCAGGCATGTCGATGACGTGCTCCGGGATGAAGCCACCGGCGAGGGTTAGCTTGTTGGCGAGTTCGTCGGAGATGCCGAGCTGTTCGCCGAGGGTATGTGCGGCCCCGCCGATGCGTTCTTTAAATTGTTCTTCCTTGGACTCGTCGCGGCGGACTTGCACGTCCCAACCCATGAGGCGTGAGGAGAGGCGGGCGTTTTGGCCTTTACGGCCGATGGCTTTACTGAGGTCGATTTCGTCCACGGTGACGTGGACGATGCGGTTCGCTTCGTCCACGGTGATGGAGCGCAGTTCGGCGGGCTTCAGGGCCTCACGGACAAATTCTTTGGGGTCTTCGCTCCAGCGGATGATGTCCACTTTCTCGTTGTTGAGTTCGCGGACGATGTTTTTGACGCGGGCACCGCGCATGCCGACGCAGGCACCGACGGGATCGACCTTCGGGTCGCTGCTCCAGACGGCAACTTTGGTGCGGAAACCGGCTTCGCGAGCGATACCGCGAATTTCCACGGTGCGGTCTGAGATTTCATTCACCTCGGCTTCGAACAAGCGGCGGACGAAGTTCGGGTGGCTGCGGGAGAGGATGATTTCTGGGCCACGGCCTTCATTTTCAACGGCTAAGACGTAGGCACGAATGCGGTCACCGATGTTGTAGTCTTCGCCTTGGACGCGTTCGCGGTTCGGCATGATGCCTTCGAATTTTCCGAGGTCGATCATCACGTCATTCCGCTCGAAGCGGCGGACGGTGCCGGAGACGACATCGCCGGCGCGGTCCTTGAACTCTTCGTAAATCATCTCTTTCTCCGCCTGGCGGAGGCGCTGCATCATGGTCTGCTTGGCAGTCTGGACGGCGATGCGGCCGAAATCTTTGGGTGTGACGTTGAATTCTTGGGTGTCGCCGATTTGTGCAGTGGCCGATTTTTTGACGGCGGTGGATAGCGGGACTTCGTTGAACTTGTCTTGGTGGTCGTCATCGGCGACGACGCTGAGAATGGCGAAGATGCGAGTTTCGCCTTTTTTCAGGTTCACTTCAGCGCGAAGAGTCTCGATGGCGTCGGCACCCGGGACCATTTTGCGGTAGGCGGAGATGAAAGAAAACTCGAGCGCGGCAACGACCTTGTCTCGGTCGATGCCTTTTTCTTTTTCGTAATACTCAATGAGGGCGACGATATCGTTGGTCATGGCGGGCGGTGTCTGCGATCGGCGCTGCTGATGTCTGGAGACGCAAAAGAGTGGGTTGAAAGACCCACTCCTTTCTTTCGTCAGAAGCTGTATGGGGGTTTCTTAAGGTGGAGGGATTCCGGTTGCAAGCCGAAACTCGGCAGGTGCTAGGTCTGGAAGTGACGACGCACTTGGAAGGAGGGGTGGGTTTCGAGGATTTCTGAGTTTGGAAAGTGAGATTCAAACTCGGGCAGGAAGGTGTCTCCGGGGTGATTTTCGTTGAGGTGGCTGACGAGTAGATCGTCGAGTGTGGTGAGAAAGGCGGCGTAGATTTCGGCCCCGCCGATGATAAAGACCTGGCCGTCGAGGCCGGGGATTTGGGCGAGTTCGCCAGGGTGATGAATGATTTCTAGGCCGGGTGCGGACCAACTGAGGTCGCGGGTGAGTATGATATTGCGGCGATTTGGGAGTGGGCGTCCGATGGATTCGTAGGTTTTCCGACCCATGACGATGGGATGACCGGTGGTGGTGCGTTTGAAAAATGCGAGGTCCTCGGGCAGGTGCCAGGGGAGCTTGCCTGCGCGACCGATGACGCGTTCTGGGGTCATGGCGACCAGGGCGGTGAGGCGTAGGCTCATGGGATTTTAAATGGCGACTGGGGCCTTGATGGGGGGGGGGGGATCGTAGTGATCGAGACGGATGTCGTCGATGGTGAAGGCGTCGAGGTCTTTAACGTCGGGATTTAACCAGAGTGTGGGGAGGGGGCGGGGCTCGCGGCTGAGCTGGAGGATGGTTTGCTCTAGGTGATTCGAGTAGAGGTGGACGTCGCCCATGGTGTGGACGAAGTCGCGGGCCTCGAAGCCGCAGACGTGGGCGATCATCTGGGTGAGGAGGGCGTAGGAAGCGATATTAAAGGGAACGCCGAGAAAGAGGTCGGCGCTGCGTTGATAGAGTTGGCAGGACAGGCCGGGGCGTCCGTCGGGTGGGGCTTCATGGACGTAAAATTGGAAGAGAAGGTGGCAAGGAGGGAGTGCCATTTGGTGGATTTGGCCGACATTCCATGCGGAGACGATGTGTCGGCGCGAATGGGGATTTCCTAATAAGCCGTCGATGAGGAGGCGGATTTGATCGACCGTCCGCCCTTCTGGAGTGGGCCATGAGCGCCATTGCTTGCCATAGACGGGGCCGAGTTCGCCTTCTGCATCGGCCCATTCGTCCCAGATGGTGACGCCATTTTCCTTAAGGTAGCGGGTGTTCGTCTCGCCGCGGAGGAACCAGAGGAGTTCGTGGATGATGGAGCGGAGGTGGAGTTTCTTGGTGGTGACGCAGGGGAAGCCGAGGCGTAGATCGTAGCGGACTTGGCGGCCGAAAAGGGACCGCGTGCCGGTGCCGGTGCGATCGGAACGGGTTTCACCGTTTTCCAAAACGTCGCGCATAAGATCGAGGTAGGGCTTCACGCGGGAGATCAAGCCATGCGAGAAATCTGGCCGCAAGGCATAAGGGAGCCATTCTCAGAGCACCCGGTCCAGCAGAGGTCGGCCGGAGAGGTAGCGGTTGAAATTTTCGAGAAAATGGCGGACGAGGCTGCCTGATTCATCGGCATGGCCACCGGCGATGTGTGGGGTGATGAAACAATTTGGCTCCGCGCGGAGTGGGTGCTCGGCGGGGAGGGGCTCAGGCTCGGTGACGTCTAGCCATGCGGCGGCGAGGTGATGATGGCGGAGGGCTGCTAAAAGTGCGTCTTGGTCGATGGTGCTACCGCGGCCGATGTTGTAGAGGACGGCACCGGGTTTCATCTGAGCGAGGCGGGTGGCATTGATGAAGTGGTGGGATGCGGCGTTTTCCGGTAGAATGTTGATGATATGGTCGGCGGTGGCGAGTGCGGCGGGGAGGTCTTCTTCGGTGATGGTGAGGTGGCCTTCGTCGCCACGGGGGCTGCGGCGCATGGCGGTGATGTTCATTTGGAAGGGTGCGAGCAGGTCCACCAAGCGAGTGGCGATCCCGCCGAAGCCGAGGATGAGGAGATTTTGGCCACGCAGGGAGATGCATTCGGAGCGGAGCTGGAACCAAGCGGGGGAGGCGTTCGCGGCTTGGCTGGCGAGGGCTTGGGGGAGTCTGCGTGACTGGGCGAGCATGAAGGAGAAGACGTGCTCGGCGCAGGCGGCGGCATAGACACTGGAGCTGTTGGTGAGGATGAGGCCACGCGCGATGGCCATTTCTCGAAACTCTGGGGTATCGTAGCGGGTGAATCCTGCGCTACTGACGTG
Organism: Verrucomicrobiaceae bacterium; assembly: GCA_027484055.1. GTDB lineage: Bacteria > Verrucomicrobiota > Verrucomicrobiia > Verrucomicrobiales > Akkermansiaceae > Luteolibacter. The sequence goes on from JAIXQH010000047.1 coordinate 7,117, forward strand.
GATCCATTTCAGTCGCTCGGATCGTGCGATGCTTTCGAGATCTGGCTGGCCGAACGCGATATCTGCGGAAGGAAATGATGGGTCGGGTGCGGGTGCGGAGAGGACGGAGGCGGGGCGATTGACCGGGATGATGAGCTCATGAGGGCCGATGCCTTGCTTGAGGAGGAGGGCGTTTGTTTCGGAAAATGGGGTATCTGAGAAAATTCGAAGCGTCTGCATGGTCGGGTGGATCATAAATGGGAAAAATGAGAGTTGGCAACGACGAGGCGCTTTTTTTGAGGTTGCCCGCTTGGTGCTTACTCAGTGAGATAAAGGAACTTGATATGAACTCACTTTCACCACGACCGCTTGAACTCACGTTGGAGGAAATGGTGATGCAAGTGCATGACTTACTGGCGGGTTCTGTGGATGGGCCGACGAGGGAAGAAATCGAAGCGGTGTGCAATGTCTTGTATGCGTCGAGTCTTTTAAAGGAAGAAGGGCGCGTGGTGAGGGCGCGGTTGATACTGGCACCGGCGGATGCATTTTCCTCGGCTGAAGAATCTCCGACAGGGGCGAACGTGGTGAGATTTGAGCGGCCTCAACCGTTGACGAGTCATTCGATCAAGGGGCTGAGTCCGGCAGCGAGTTTTTTTCACTCGGCACTGGGAATCTGGCCGGACCGGGACCGAGGGTTTCGCATTTGGGGCATCATTAACACGGGGCCGCGCTGGTTGAACTTGGTGGCGGGCGGGCGGAAATCAGTGGGGGAGGTGATGCCGTATCCGATCATCCATGTGCGTGATCCGGGGTGGTTACTTTTTTATTATGGGTATAGTTTGCTTGCCGAGTGGCGGGGGCGGGATTTTTTCGGGCCGCGGATGGATGTGTTTCAGTCGCGCTTGCTACACGAGCGTTTCGCCGGGCATCGGCTGGAATTTGTGCAGGGCTTGATCGAGTGTTGTCTGCCGGGCACTCTGAGCGTGGCGGTTTATGCGGATGTGTCGCATTTGATTTCCCTCCAGTTTGTCAAACGCATCATCAATCTTGTGCGATCAAGCGGCCATGGCGGGAGTTTGGTTTTCATCCCGCAGTCGCAGGAAGCGAGTGGCTGGATCGACTGTAAATTTCCCTTGGCTTCGGATGGTGAGGTCTCGCGGTTCCGGAAGCTGCTGCATGCGATGATCCGGCGCTTAGGTGAACTCTGCGAACCAGGGGCGAGTGCGGATGAGGCGTGGCAGGTGTTTCGAAATCATAGCGATACGCAGCTGGATCGCTTGGAGGAATCGTTTTTTGAATTGGCTCGGCTGCTCTCGGATATGATGCAAGTGGACGGGGCCTTAGTGCTCGACCAGTCGCTGCGAATCATCGGCTTCGGTGGGGAAATCCGGGTGGACCGGAATGTGTTAGCGGTGAGTCACGCACAGGACTTGGAGGGGAGGCATGTCACCCCGTGGAATGTGCAAAGTGATGGCACGCGGCATCGTTCGGTTTACCGATTGTGTTCGGTGGAGCCGAAGATGCTCGGGTTTGTCATTTCACAAGACAGCCATGTGCGGATGATTGCGAACGTGGATGACGCGGTGGTATTCTGGCAGCACTCGATGATCTGAGAGAAGCTTAGCCTTTGATGGAGGGGATGCCGACGGAAGTGTCGGTGTCTGCCGAGTAATCCACGCCCCGGAGGCCGAAACCGAAGAGGCGGAGGAAGCTGGATTGGTAGCCCTCGAAATCCCCCAGTTCGGTGAAGTTTTCCGTAGTGACTTCTTTCCAGCGCGCGTCCACGAGGGCTTGCACTTGCGGTGCCATTTCCCAGTCATCCACCCGGATGCGACCGTGTTCGTCGGGCTGAGGTGAGTTGTTATAAAGACGCTCGCGGAAGAGGCGGTCCATTTGCTCAATGCAGTCTTCGTGAGTGCCTTCCGCCTTCATCACTTGATAGAGAAGTGAGATATAAAGTGGTACGACTGGGATGGCCGAGCTGGCTTGAGTGACGAGTGCCTTATTCACGGATACCCAAGCTTTGCCGTGGAGTGGGGCGAGCTTGAGGTCAAGTGCGCGCTGTATATTTTCCAAGTCTTCCTTCGCTCGGCCGATGGTGCCATTTTTATAAATGGGCCAAGTGACTTCTGGGCCGATGTAGGAATAGGCCACAGTTTTCACCCCGTCTGCTAGTACACCTGCTTCTAGCAGGGCGTCCATCCATAAGGCCCAATCTGCGCCACCCATGACGGCGATGGTTTGTTCCACGTCGTCGCCTTCGGCAGGCTCGATGGTGATCTCGTTAACCACGCCGGTGCTGGTGTTGAGATTTTTATTGGTGTAGCTGGAGCCGACGGGCTTGAGAACGGATTTGTAAACTTCGCCGGATGTAGGATCGGTGCGGCGGGGTGAGGCGAGGCTGTAAACGACAAGATCGACTTGGCCGAGATCCTCTTTGATCGCGGCGATGACCTCGGATTTCACTGAGTTAGAAAAGGCGTCTCCGTTGAACGAGCGAGCATAGAGCCCGGCTGCGGTGGCGGCATTTTCGAAGGCGCGTGTGTTATACCAGCCCGCGGTGGCCGGGCGGTCGATCTCGCCGGGACGCTCAAAAAAGACACCGATGGTCGAAGCCTTCGAACCAAATGCCGCCGCGATGCGTGACGCAAGGCCGTAGCCGGTGGATGAGCCGATGACCAAGACACGCTTTGGGCCATTTTCGATGAAGCCCCGTTTTTCCACAACGGCAATTTGCTCGGCTACGTGCTGGGCGCAGCCTTCGGGGTGGGCAGTGGTGCAGATGAAACCGCGGATTTTTGGGGAAATGATCATGTGCTGAGCACGCTATCTGCACTGCCGGGTGAGGCAACTGTTTTTGCAATGGTCAAATCGCCGGCGCCTCGCGAAGCTCGTCCATGCAGAGGGAGCGGGCATACTGGGTGGTGCTGGGAGGGCTCGTTATCGGACTTGCGGCCTGTCTCATGCGGCAGTGGCGCCCACCGCTGCCTCGCTGTCTATTTCATGAATGGACGGGGCTTCATTGCGCGGGCTGCGGCATGACTCGGGCGGTTTACGCCACGCTGGAGGGGCGGGTGGGGGAGGCTTTCCGGTGGAATCCACTCGGGATGATCTTGCTGGTAGGCCTCGCGCTGAGGCTTGGCTGGGGACTCGTCGGCTGGGTGCGTGGTCGGCCACGATCGATGACGCTGAAAATCGGCACCCGCGGGGCCTGGCTACTCGGAGGTCTGGTACTGGTATTCTGGGTTTTGAGAAATTGCCCGGTCTGGCCCTGCACCCTGCTCGCGCCGCCTTGAGCCTTGCGGGAAATGATTCCTGAGCCTATTTCCAGACATGCCGCTGCTGCTTGGAGTCAATATCGACCACATCGCCACCCTTCGTCAGGCCCGTTATTCCGGGTCTGTCGATTCACCGAATGCCGAACCCTGCCCGGTCCAAGGCGGCCACGACGCGCTCGCGGGTGGCGCGGACTCGCTCACCATCCACGTCCGGGGTGATCGCCGCCACATGCAGGATGCCGATGCCTTCCGCATCCGCGCGGAGGTGCCGCTGCCGCTGAATTTTGAAATGGGCGTGACGGAGGAAATGATCGGCATCGCCCTCAAGTTGAAGCCAGATTTTGCCTGTTTGGTGCCTGAGACTCGCCAAGAAATCAGCACCGAGGGCGGGCTGGACGTCTGCGCGGGATTTGAAAAAATCCACGAGGCCGTCACCCGCCTCCAGGCCGCAGGCATCCGGGTGAGCCTGTTTGTCGATCCTGACCCCGCCCAACTCGAAGCCTCGGTGAAAACCGGAGCCGCCATGATCGAGCTGCACACCGGATGCTTCGCAAATGCCTTGGGAAATGACGTGGACACCGAGCTCGCCCGGCTCAGTGCTGCCGCCCGGCTCGGTCACGCCAGTGGCCTCCAAGTGAATGCCGGCCATGGGCTCAATTACCACAATCTCTCCCGCATCCTTACCGTGCCCCATCTCACCGAGCTCAACATCGGCCACAGCATCGTCGCCCGTGCCATCCGCATTGGCTTCACCCCGGCAGTCCGGGAAATGAAAGCCCTCATGGCCGCCTACACCCTTGCCTCATGAGGATCTTCGGCATCGGCATCGACGTGGTGGAAGTGGCCCGGATTTCCCAAGCCATCGAGCGCCAAGGGGAGCGCTTTCTCGTGAAAATTTTCACCCCGGCTGAGCGCGCCTATTGCGAGCTACAGAAAAACTCCGCCCTCAACTACGCCGCCCGCTTTGCCGCGAAGGAGGCCGTCTCGAAAGCACTCGGCACCGGCATCGGTGCGAATGCTGGCTGGCTCGATCTTGAAATCACCCGCCTGCCATCCGGCGCACCCGCCCTCACGCTCCATGGGGCCGCCGCCGCTTTCGCCCGCCAACAAGGCATCTCCGAGGTGAAAATCAGCCTCACCCACGCCCGCGACTACGCGGCTGCGAATGCCATCGCGCTCGCTGGAGAATCGATTCCTTAACGAAAATCCCACCCACATGATCCGCCCTCGTCGCAACCGCCGCACGCCAGCCATCCGCTCCATGGTTCGGGAAACCACGCTCTGCCCGGCGGACTTCATTTTACCGATGTTCTTCCATGAAGACGCGAGTGACTGCCCCATCGCCTCCATGCCGGGTGTCACTCGCTGGTCGCTGGACAGTCTCATTCGGGAGGCGGGTGAAGCTTATGCGATTGGGATTCCTGCCATCGTGCTATTTCCGAAAATCGAGGAAGCCCTCAAGTCGCCATTCGCCGAGGAATCCGCCAACGACGAGGGCCTCGTCCCCCGCGCCATCCGCGCGCTTAAAGCCGCCTATCCTGGCCTCTGTGTCATCACCGACGTGGCGCTCGATCCCTACAATTCCGACGGTCACGACGGCCTCGTCCAGCGCGACGCCCGCGGCGAGCTGCACATCCTCAATGATGAAACGGTCGCCATTCTCTGCCAGCAAGCCCTCTGCCATGCCCGCGCCGGGGCGGACATCGTCGCGCCGTCTGACATGATGGACGGTCGAGTCGCCGCGATCCGTGAGGCGCTGGATGAGGAAAATTTCACTCAAGTCTCCATCCTCGCCTACACCGCCAAGTATGCCTCCGCCTTTTACGGACCCTTCCGTGGAGCGCTTGATTCCGCGCCGAAGGATGGCGATAAAAAAACCTATCAAATGGACCCCGCGAATGCTCGCGAAGCCATCCGCGAGACGCTGCTCGATGAAGCCGAAGGCGCGGACATGCTCATGGTCAAGCCCGCTGGACTCTACCTCGACATCATCGCGAAGGTCCGGGAAACCAGCACCCTCCCCATCGCCGCTTACCAAGTGAGCGGCGAGTATCTCATGCTGAAAAACGCCGCTGCCGGTGGCTGGTTGGATGAAAAGGCGGTGGTGCTTGAGTCACTGCTCGCCATCAAGCGCGCCGGTGCCGACCTCATCCTGACTTACTACGCCAAGCAGGCCTGCGGGTGGCTGAGCGAGTGAGTGGGGAGCAGCCCGTGGAAATTCCTACGGCATCAAGCTAGGGAAATCATGGATATAAACCACAGATCAACGGCATAAACGCAGATGAAAAATGGGATCAGAAATGTAATCCTGGAAGTTCACTCGCGAATTCCGCCTCTTCATGCGGGTTTATCTTTATAGGTTAGGCACAGGGTTCGTGATGGTCACTTAATGTGATGAGATAGGCCGATCTTCTTGACGCTAGATCCTAAAAGAGGCAGGTATGAGCCGTGAAAAAAAATCATTTCCACGTCTGTGCGCTGATTGGAATCCTCGCATGGTCGGATGCGGCCCCTGTTTTCGGGATCGAACTGCGCGAGGCGGGAACTGAGGTGGATACGGTGGTGATCGATACCAGCTACAGTTTGGAAATTACCCCGGCGGCGGCTCCCATTCCATTCGCCAATTTCCGCTACCCCTATGTCGATGAGCTAGAGAACGTGCTTTTCATCGGCAACGATCCCTATCGCTACGTTCCGGCGACACGGGGGAACGGCATTTACCGATCCTATGCGGCGGATGGGAGAATCGAGTCGTTAGTGATTCAGGATGATCCTGCGCCGGACGACGGGAAGCCCATCGGAGTCATCTTGGGGCTGCGAACGGATTTTGATTCGTTCGTTTTCCACCGGGGCGAAATGGGAACGGGTATTTACGGAAGTTTCCGAGGTGAGCCGCTTGTGACCATCGCGAACACGAATATGACCGCGCCCGGACTGGGGACGAATTTCCAGTGGTTCAGCTACGCGGATGTTGCGGGAGATTTGGTGGTTTTCAAAGGAAACTCAGGGACGGATTCAAAAAATCAGGATGGCCTCTACCTTTATCAGCACAGCAAGCGGAAGGTGACGCGTTTGCTGGACTCGAACCAAGCGATTCCAGCGGTTGGTGGCGCAATCCTAACTGGATTTTCCCATCAACCGCGTCTCGACAAGGATTGGCTGGTCTTCTCTGCGGAAGATCTCGCCGATGGAGATCCGACAAAGCCAAAGAAAATAGGGATATTCGGTTGGCAGGTGAAACCTGGCGGAGATCCGGAGAAGATATTCGCACTGGATCAACTCAAGGTGCTGGCCCCCCTCGGCATGGAAATCCCCGAAAGCGGTGGCCGTCCTCTAACGTATGGCTGGAACGTGACGACCGATGGCGGCTGGATGGCAGTGGCGGTTGGCAGCGAATTGGGAGGCAGTTACGGCGCGGTGCCCCAATGGCAGGCGATCTGCATGCGGACGCCGGATGGGGTATGGCGCAATCCCGTGGATACCAACACGCTCAATCCAATCCTCAATGATGGAAGCTGTTTCACCGGCTTCAATAAATGGGTGGGCTTGGATGAAGGAAAGGTGATTTTCCGCGCCTATGGCACGGGCTATGAAGCGCTTTACGTCTATGACGCTGTCACCGATTTATTATACTTTGTCGCAGATACTCGTTTAAGTATCTCAGGAAAAAGCGTCAGTGCATTCGAGACCAGCTCCCGGCCCCTTGTCGGTAAGCGTCTGGCAATGATGATTTACTTCACAGATGGCACGAGCGGACAATACCTCGCCACCCTGCCCAAGCTCGCCACCAAAATCGAGCGAAAGCCCTCTCCCGCCACTCAGTCCCGCTAACAATAGCTATCGGGGGATCCTTGGGAAGTTTGGAGCGTCCAAGTGACCGGGCACTTGGCTTGCGAGCAGGAATCCCATGGAAAGTGCATCGGTATCATTCCTAAATAACAGACATTGCACTCACCAAAAAAAGCCCGCTCCAGATGATACTGGGGCGGGCTGATGGGAGAAGGAGGGTTTTTCCTCGCCGATGAAGGTGCGGTCTGCGGCGTCTTGTAGGGCGCTGCGCAGGGCGTTGATGCGTTTGACGAGGGCATCGCGGGTGACGCGTTCGCTGCTGGATTTTTCTTGGCGGATCAAATTCCTCCACATCCGTGATTTCCCTGAAGTTCTCCCTCGTTCAGCCGCCCTGCTGTCTGAGATTTTGGCTGGAAACTCGGCAATTTGGGGAATGGAGGGAATTTTCGGTTGTTTGGGGCAAAAACGGGTGTTTTTCGACTGGGGTGGGGTGTTTGGGAGCTGGAATCGGGGCTTTGTTGAGCGGATTTGGGGCCTTGTCAGAAGATCATCGAACGCAGCCTCACGCGAAGCCGCGAAAGCGCTAAGGAAGAGAAGATGAAAAGAGATTGCGAATGCCTTCCAAGACAGGGCGATCAAGCTAGGGATTTTTTAACCGCGAATGAACACGAATGAACGCGAATGAAGTAATTTTTGGTACAGAAATCCTGATTCTGAGAACGAAGTTCTAAAAATTCGCGTCCATTCGCGTTCATTCGCGGTTTAACTCACATGGAATCCCCGTGGTTTCTCCCAAGCTTGATCGCCATGAGGAAATTCCTTGTGAAACTCGTTGGTGATTTCTGGGAGACCTGATTATGCTGTGCGGAATTCATGGCTGACTACGAACCGACTCAACGCTTTAAAATCGAGCCCTTGCTAGGTGGCCTTGCCCTGCTGCTGCTGTTTGTGGGCTGTTTTTCCGTGTTGCAGCCGTTCATGACGGCCTTGATGTGGGCGACGATTTTGGCGTATGCCCTGCATCCCTTGCAGCGGAGTTTCACGCGGTGGTTCCGTGGCTCGCGGACTCTGGCGGCGTGTTTGGTGACGCTGACGCTGACAGCCGTGCTGGCGGGGCCGATCATCTTGGTGAGCTTCAGCGTGGCGGAGGATGGTAAAAATTTGGTCGAGGCGACGCGGAAATGGTTTACCTCAGCCCCCCAGCAAGCGCCGCAGTGGGTGGAGCAGGTGCCCTTGGTGGGAAATGATTTAAAGGTGTATTGGGCGAAATTTTCGGAAGATCGGAATCGCTGGATGGCGGAGCTGGACAAGCAGGTGAAGACACCGCCGCCCAGACCGAAGATCGTGATCGAGAGTGAGCAGGGCTTGATTCTAAAAGACGCGCCGCCACCGATTGAGGACGGTGAGCCCGTTTTGGAGAATGCACCACAGGCGGCGGCCTCGCCGCAGTTGGTGGTGATCTTGGGGCAGTTTCTGGTGTGGGCGCGGACTTGGTTGATCTCGGCGGGCCTGGCGGTGACGCAGGGGGTGACGCAGGTGGTGCTGAGTGGGTTCCTGGCTTTTTTCCTACTGCGAGATGCGCCGACGCTGGCCGAGCGGCTGGCGATCGGGGTGGAGCGCTTGGCAGGCTCGCGGGGGAAACGACTGATCAAGGTGGCGGGAGATACGGTGCGCGGGGTGATTTATGGAGTTTTAGGGACCGCCATCGCGCAAGCCTTGGTGGCAGGGCTGGGCTTCTGGATCGCAGGGGTGCCGGGGGCGGTGCTGCTGTCGGTGCTGACGTTTTTTTTAGCGGTGATCCCCTTCGGCCCGCCGATGATTTGGGTGCCGGCTACGCTGTGGCTGTTCGCGCAGAATCAAGTGGGGATGGGGATTTTCATGGCCTTGTGGGGCTTGTTGGGGATCAGCAGTGTGGATAATTTCCTGAGGCCGTATCTGATCAGCCAGGGGAATAAGATGCCGTTTGTGCTGATCTTCTGCGGGGTCATCGGTGGGGCGATTACCTTCGGGCTGGTGGGGATTTTCCTCGGGCCGACCTTGCTGGCGGTGGGGTTTCGGTTGATTGAAGAATGGTCGGCGCAGCGCTTGGAGCAGGAGGGCGAGGCGGGCGCAGCATCGGTGAATGAGGGGGGATCGGTCGGATAGAGTTATGGCGGTGCATGCTTCGGTATTAGGGCGGGTTCTGGAGGTGTTTGAGCGGAATTTCCGGGAGCGGGGTGAGTTGGGAGCCTCGGTGAGCATTTGGTGGAATGGGACGGAGCTATTTTCAAAAGGCCATGGTTGGTGCGAGCGGGAGCAGCAGCGAGCTTGGACGGAGAAGACGTTGGTGCCGGTCTATTCGGGGACGAAAGTGCCGTCGGCAGTGACTTTATTGATGGCTTTAGAAAGCCGTGGGCTGTCCGTGGGGACGCCGGTGGCAGAGGTCTGGCCCTCATTCCCGGTGGCGGGGGCGCGGTTCTCGCATCTTCTCTCCCATCAGTGCGGCTTGGCTGGACTGGACCAGGCGGCGGATGTGTTTGATCACGAAAACGTCGTGGCCGCGCTAGAGGCGCAGATGCCGGCATGGGCGCTGGGGGAGGGGCACGGCTACCACCCGCGGACTTTCGGCGCTCTGACAGAAGAGTCCGTGCGGCGGCTGACGGGGATGTCCTTGGGGGCGTATTGGCGCGAGACGGTGGCGGGGCCGCTGGACTTGGATTTCTGGATCGGCCTGCCGGAGCATGAGTGGCCACGAGTGGCGCGGCTCTACCCCGGGAAGGCGAGCAAGGAGGACATGGCGGAGGGATTTTACCAACAATTGACGACTTCGGGGACAGTGACGCGCAAGGCATTCACCTCGCCGCGTGGGCTGCACTCGATCCATGAGATGAATGACCCGAAGGTATGGTCCGCAGGCCTCCCGGCCTTGGGCGGGGTGGGGACGGCCTCGGCGTTGGCGAAATTTTACCAAGCGGCGATCGGCGCGATCGAAAGCCCGCTGAGTGCGGCGGTGAAGCTGGCATTGGTGACGCCGCAGTCACGCGGTGAGGACAAGGTGCTACTGCGGCAGACTGTTTTCACGAATGGGGCGCAGCAAGATCCGGTGGACGAGCTGGGGGTGAAGACTCGGCAGATTTATGGCCCCTCGATGACCTCCTTCGGCCACCCTGGTGCGGGGGGGAGTCATGGCTTGGGAGATCCCGAGACGGGGATTTCCTTCGCCTATGTGATGAATCAGATGGACCTGAGCGTCATGCCGGGCGTGAAGTGCCTAGAGATGGTGGCTGCGTTGTTCTCTGAGCTGGAGTAGCCTGCTCCGGCTGGCCGGCCATGAGCTGGGCGAGGAGTTCACTATTCCGGGGGAGCACAGTGAGGCGTGCGCCACTGCCGATGATTTTCTGAGTTTCTAGAATCTCGAACATCGCTTCCGAGACCTCGTGATCTTGGGAAATGTTCTGCAACGCTTGGCCGACGATTTCCGGGCGGATGGCGGCGGCTTTGGCAAACTCGATGGCGGCCTCGCGCTCTGCCGTGCTGGCGATGATGCTGACTTGGTTCGCCCCGTCTTGCTTGATGGCGGAGGTGACTTGGCGGAGGCGGTTGACGACTTTACTCTCGATCTGGGAGATCATGCCGATGTCGCGGAAGTGGACCTTGCGGATGTAGATGGAGCCGAGCTTGTAGCCCCATTCGTGGGATTTCGGTGACACTTCATTTCGCACATTATCGCTCATGGTATGGCGGTTCACCATCATGGTGGCGAGTGGCATGTTGCTGAGGCAGCGGACGGTGGAGTTGCTGACATTCGCGGAAAGTGAGCCACGTGGGTCGCTGTTTTTAAACAGGTAGGCGACGGGATCACTGATGAACATTTCATGCCAGATGCCGATGCCCATGGGGGCACCTTCCTCGGAGTTGACGGGTTGGCTGCGGAGGTATTCTTGGTCGAGCCGCATGTCGAGAATGTGGCAGTTTCCCAGCCAATTGACGATCAAGGCGGCGGGGCCGAGCTTCAAGGGGAGGAGGTAGAAGCCTGGCTCGTCGATGGTGGCGAGCACCTTGCCGAAGAGCACATAAACATGGCAGCGGCGCTCTTGGACGATGGCGTAGAGCCCGAGAGTCCTGGTTAGGGCCAGGAAAATGGGTAGCCCGACTGAGCAGGCGACGAAGGTGATGACGGCGGAGATGATAAAGTTCATTTATTGGATTCTACGAAGACTTGTTGAGCTTTTTCAAAAAGGGCGAGGCGCACATTCCGCACATAGGCGCGGAGGGCTTCGCTGCCGCTGCTTCTTAACGCAAGCAGCTGCGTGGCAAGCCGTGTGAGTGGCTCGACTTCGGCCAGTGCTCGGAGCGTCTCGATTTCTACGGCCCGGCGCGACTGGACGATTTTCTGGTCCGCTGAGGCTTGGGCAAGGCTGATGTCTGAGGAAACTTGGTTGTAGGCGGTATTAATCGCAGCAAGCGCCGACTCCACTTCGGGTGGGGGATCGATGCTGGTGATGAGTGTCGCATCGAGTACCATGCCGTAACGGGCGGCGGAAGAGGTGCACTCGCGGTCCATGTGTTCATTCAGGTCGCGGAGATTTTTCCGGAGGTCATTGATGGAGATGCCGATAACGGCTGCGGTATCCGGACCGCCGTCCTGCTGCGGCTCGCGAGGGGCTTCGAAATTGGCGATGCGCTCGCGGAGGACCGAGACGAAATAGCCCATGATGTGGGCGTAGGGGTTTTTGATGCCGAAGAGGAAGGCATAAAGATTCCGCTCGGCGACACGATAGCGGATTTGGCCGGTCAGGCCGGTGTTAAGTTGGTCTTTGGTGACGGCTTCGAGCATCGTCCCGTTGTAGTTCGCGACGCCATCTTCGGGGTCCCACGCCATATTCACGGTCTCGGTGGCGATGGAGACTTTGTAAATTTTTTCCCATGGCCATTTGAAAAACGGGCCGCCGGGCATGATGACTCGGACTTGGGGGTAGTTGTAGCGGAGTTTTTGGTCCGCGGTGAGCATGTCAGAAATCGGGTCTTGGCCGGTGGTGAGATGGTCAATCCTAGTGGCTCGGCCGAAGCTCGTTTTTACGGCCCGTTCATTTTGATCCACCGTGTAGATCCCTGCGACGAGGTAGTTGATCAAAAACCAGACGACGAAACCTACGATGCAGCCAGTGATAATCATAAAAATGTCTTAAACTGATCCACAGTCGCCAATGCCAGCGTGCCTGCCAAGCAGAAAGAAAACGCCCGCCGCCGCTCAAAAAAGTCAGAGCTTGCGATGCGTGAATCTGCTTCTTACTCTGACGCCGATGTCGATTTCCTTTCGTTTGCTGTTACTTCTAGGCTCGTGTGCTCTTCTGACACAGTGCGCCACTTCTTCGATGCAAAACGGAAATTTAGGTGGCCCGACGCTTGAGGAGCGGAACGCCCAAATCGCCAATGAACCGACCGGCGATTTTTTCTACGGCCGCCGCTACTTTGTCGAAAAAACCCGCTTCTGGGGCTACGTCCGCCAACCCCGTCAGTCGTGGAACAAGGCAAAACTCGTCATGATGCGGGAGGATCGTAAACACAGTCCAGATCGCCTGCCTGAAAACGGGCCTCCTGGACAGCGCTACGGCCACGACTCCAATCAGGAATATCGCCTCTATGGAGCCTACACCGGCCAGCAGGCGTATGACCCGAATAGTAATCAATTTCTCCCAGAGTTCATGCTCAGCCGCTACGAGCTGATCAACCCCAAACCAGGTTGGCTCTTCCGCCCGGACGACCGCTACGATTCAGTCCGCATCACGATGATGCCGCGTTAGGTTATTTCTGCCCCGCAGTATGATTAACCCATTCAAATCATGAAATCCGACCATGAGAAAAATCTCCCTTTCTGAGAGTCAGAAAACCCGAGGAGCCGGAGCCGGGCCTGGCATTGGGCGCGTTTCCCGCATGCATACGCAGGAAATCTCAGCGCAACTCACGCGCCAACGAGGAGAGCGGGATGCAGTCGCAAAACACAACCGCAGCCCGGTCATGCGGTGGGCCTTCGTCTTGATCAGCCTGCTGCTCCTCAGTCTGGGTCTATTAGGAGGATGGTGGTTTTTCTTATTCAAAGGGGACATGGCGTCGATCATGGACTTTTCTAAAACGCCCAGCCCTCCAGCCAAAACCGCCCTATCGCAGTTCAAAGCTCCCACCAAGGACGAGGCGCTCGCTCTCATCAAACGGGCATTGGCCGCAGGAGAATCCACCAGTGAGATTTCGGCATGTTTCGCGCTCGGGAAATCCACTCCCGAGAACGTTGTTGAGTTTCTCAGCAACTTGGAGCAGAGCGATGGTCAACTCGGCGAACTCGAATGGCTCGGCACCCGGAACACCTCGCAGCTTCAAATCGAGGTGGTATCCATCAGTTTTAAAGCCACCGACAGCGTGAAAAAACGGCTCGCCCTCCTCACTCCGGATGCCCACGGAGTCTGGAAAATCGACTTCGACGCATTCACCAGAGCCGCGAATCCCTCATGGGGAGAATTTATCAACCAAGAGGCAGACGTCGCCACGGTGCGAGTGTCGCTATCCCCGGGGATTTTTTACCAAGGCGCGTTCCGGAATGATCAGGAATGGATGTGCTACCGAATGGAATCCCCAGATCGCACCCATCTCATGCACGGATACTGCAAAAAAGGTTCCCCAGCCGAGCGGACCCTAGTGGGGCTTTTCGGGAGAGGTGACAGTGATTGTCGCGTCATCTTGCAGCTGCGCCGAGTCGAGTATTCACAACCCTACCAATTCGAGATTTCTCGGGTTTATGCCGAAGATTGGGTCATGCCACCCATCCCACTGGATGAAGTGCATTAGGCACTTGTGATAACCGGAAAGAACCAAACAATGGTTCACGTCTTTAGAGGCCATTTTAACCCACCCGCCATGCTCCATTTCCCGCGCCTCGCACTCCTCTCTCTTCTCGCGAGCGTTCCGGTCCACGCCGCCTCGCCAAATGTCTTGTTCATCGCCATCGATGACCAAAACGACTGGGTCACCTGCCTAGGCGGCCACCCCCAAGCAAAGACCCCCAATCTCGACGCCCTCGCCCAGCGCGGTACCCTGTTCACCAACGCGCACTGCCAAGCACCGCTCTGCAACCCCTCGCGCTCCAGCGTGCTCACCGGCTTGCGTCCCTCCACCACCGGCATCCACGGACTCACTCCCGGCATCCGGGCCGTCGCGGCGACGAAAAATGTCATCACCCTGCCCCAGACCTTCACTCGTGCGGGCTGGACCACCTTCACCTGTGGGAAAGTCTACCATGACGGCTCCATGTCACCGGCGGATCGCGCGGCCGAATTCCAGAAATGGGGGGTCGAATCTCACACCGCGTTGCCACCCCAGCGTCTCGCCCAGCTACCCAGCACCTTCATCAAGGCCATGGACTGGGGCGCATTTCCCGCACGGGATGAAGACGTCGGCGACTACAAGATCGCCAGCAATGCCATCGAGGCACTCACCACCGCTCCTACGGATAAGCCCTTTTTCATCGCCTGTGGCTTCCGTCTCCCGCACGTCCCGATTTTCGTCCCGCAACGTTGGTTCGACCTCTATCCGCTCGATCAAGTCCAGCTCCCACCCGTGCTCGAAGACGATCGCGACGACACCCCAGCTTTCTCATGGAACCTCCACTGGAAGCTGCCCGAGCCACGCCTCTCTGTCGTCCGGAAAGCCGGTGAGTGGAAATCCCTCGTCCGGGCTTACCTCGCGGGAACCTCCTTCATGGATGCGCAGATCGGCCGCGTGCTCGATGCGCTCAAGAAAAACGGCCGTGCAGATGACACCATCGTCGTCATCTGGAGCGACCACGGCTATCACCTCGGTGAAAAACTCATCACCGGGAAAAACACCCTCTGGGAGCCCTCCACCCACGTCCCGCTGCTCTTCGCCGGCCCCGGCATCGCGGAAAATGCCAAGTGCAAGCGCGCCGTCGAGCTGCTCGACATCTATCCCACTCTCCTCGAACTCACCGCCCAGCCCACCCACTCCGGGCTAGAAGGCCATAGCCTCATGCCCCTGCTCCAGGACGCTGCCGCCACCCGCGAGTGGCCAGCCATCACCACTCACAATCAAGGGAATCACTCCATTCGTAACGACCGCTGGCGCTACATCCACTACGCCGATGGCAGTGAAGAACTCTACGACGAGAGCGCCGATCCCCACGAATGGAAAAACCTCGCCAGCCTCCCCGAATACGCCGCCACCAAG
This sequence comes from Verrucomicrobiaceae bacterium, assembly GCA_027484055.1. Taxonomy (GTDB): domain Bacteria; phylum Verrucomicrobiota; class Verrucomicrobiia; order Verrucomicrobiales; family Akkermansiaceae; genus Luteolibacter. Next base: position 22,377 of record JAIXQH010000047.1, read on the forward strand.
GCAGACCTCGCCAAGTGGCTGCCGAAAATCGACGTGCCCATGGCTCCCGGCAGTAAAAATCGGACCCTAAGCTACGACCCCGTCACCCATGTCGCGACCTGGGAAGGGAAAGTGATCCGCCCCGAAGAACTTGAGCGCTAGGTCTGCCCCATAGATGTTTCATATATAGATTATTGGAAAATCAAATGATCAGATGAAACTAATAAATAAAATAGTATTTGTATTGGGAATTATAGCATACCTCTTGGCTGCTCTATATCTGGGAAGCGTTACAGCGGAAATCCTGTCAGATGTCGGTAACGCTCTTATGTTAATTTCTATAAATATTCGACTCCTAAATCAGCGCGAAAGGGTTATTGAAAGCGCTGGGATACACGAGCTTGATACATAGAATGCAAGAGCATCGGTGTCCAAATTTCTTGAGTCTGGGGTTAGTCCGCGCATCGTGACAAAAAGCGGTTTGACGCGGTAACGGGTATCGTAGAGGAGCAGGCATGGCGAGACCGTTGAGATTCCAGTATCCGGGGGCGGTGGATCATGTCATGGCCCGTGGCGATGGCGGAAAGATAGTTTGTTAAACCGACGATGACCGCTTGGGTGTCCTGAAGCGGCTTGAAGAGACAAGCGCAAGGCGATGCTGGCGGCATTGCTGCGCATGCGGACGACCGTGGGATACGAATGGATTGCCACACGGCTGCAAATGTGGCATCCTGGCTCGGTGAGCCGTTTCGAGTGCGGCGTGAAGCGTGACCAAAAACTGGAAAAGAGAGTCAATGAACGGGAGAAACCGTTGCAATGAGCGGACTGCCCCCAAGGAAGGGGATATAACTAATATTACAAAATGAAAAAATACTTTTTGAGATTCTCGGTAGTTTTGATATTGTTTATAGGAGCTCAATGCCGAAATCCTTCGGTTAAATTGAATGTGGCGAGCGTTATATTCGAAGATAATAATCTTCGTTCACAATTTAAAATATGGGGTGATACAATCCATAAATTATCACAAGACAAAATGATTGGTAATTGGACAGATAGCAAATTGAGTGTTGATGTGTCAGTTTTTCAAAATTGCTTTATTATGAAAAACTCACAAGAACGGCATAGCAATGGTGTTTTTGCTAAAAGAAATGATTTTCAATTCACTGTTGGCAATATAACATATAATGGTCTCTCAATAACCCTCCCACCAGATATAGAGGAAAGACTTGGCAAGATAAATGAATATATCAATATAGACATAGATGTTTTTGAATCTAAGAATGGCGAAGACATAATCATAAGCGTAAAATTTAACCGTTCGCTCTTAGTCTTTCTAAATAATTCACCTCGGGACGAGCTACCATGGTTAGCAAATCCTCTGAAATCTGACGGGAAATTACATTTATTTAGTCTCTAAATTGACAGACATCTGTACGAAAAACTGCTGCTTTCTGGGTTCAGTCCGCGCATTGCGACAAATGAGGATATCTCGGCCAGAACAAAAGCGGCCAGCGACAAGACCTAGCGTTGCTCGCAGAGCCCCCATAATGCGCCTCCGACCGAGGGCACCCGAGCGTCATCGCCGTTCGAGATGAACGACCCAGACACGGAACCTCACAGAGCGCGGTCATTCCGCACGCTATTTACAGCGGACCTACTGCCCGCTGCCCGGCTTGCGGAGTTGCGGCGTTTGGCTGCCCCAGCTATTCCGCTTGCCCGGCGGCGGTGGGTTGGTTACGCCAACCGCGCCGCCCGTGACCGGGCGGTTCTCGATCTTCACCGCGAACGACTCATTTTATGCCCATTACCCGCGCCCTTCTCTCTGTTTCCGATAAAACTGGCCTCGCTGAATTTGCCAAAGAACTCCACGACATGGGCGTGGAGCTGCTCTCGACCGGCGGCACTTCCGCCGTATTGCGCGAGGCTGGCCTGCCCGTGATCGACGTCTCGGAGTTCACCGGTGCGCCCGAGCTTTTTGACGGTCGGCTCAAGACGCTCCACCCGAAAGTCCACGGCGGCCTGCTCCAGCGCCGGGACGACGCCGAACACATCGCCCAAGCCAAAGCGAACGACATCCCACCCATCGACCTCGTGGTCGTGAACCTTTATCCCTTCGAGGAAACGGTCGCCAAGCCGGATGTCACCCTCGAAGAAGCCATCGAGAAAATCGACATCGGCGGCCCCTCGATGCTGCGGAGCGCGGCGAAAAATCATGCCAGCGTCACCGTCATCGTCGATCCTGCAGACTACTCACGAGTTATCGCAGAGATGAAGGAAAACGCCGGAAACACCACCAAAGGCTTCCGCGAGCAGCTCGCGGTCAAAGTCTTCCTCCGCACCTCACAATACGACGCCGCCATCACCAACTACCTCGGCCAATGCCGCACCGGCACCGGCTGCAACTTCACTCTCAGCCTGCCGCTCGAACAAGAACTCCGTTACGGGGACAACCCGCACCAGAAATGCTCGCTCTACGGCAATTTCGGCGACTTTTTCACCCAAGTCCAAGGCAAGGAACTCAGCTACACCAACGTGCTCGACATCGAGGCCGCCGCTGACCTCATCCTCGACTTCGTCCGCCCCACGGTTGCCATCCTCAAGCACACCAACCCCTGCGGCATCGGCCAGGACGACGAGGATCTGCGCGTCGCATGGCAAAAAGCCTTCGAGACCGACCGCCAAGCGCCCTTCGGCGGCGTCATCGTCTGCAACCGCCCGCTCACCCTCGAACTGGCACGGGTGATTTCAGAAATTTTCACCGACGTCATCATCGCCCCCGACTTCGAAAGCGACGCCCGCGCCTTGCTTCAGAAGAAGAAAAACCTGCGGCTCATGAAAATGAACGACGCCTACCGCATCGAGAAAAAATCCTCCGTCATCCGTTCCTGCCCAGGCGGCATCATGGTCATGGACCGCGACCACACCGCGCTCGGACTGGAAAATCTAGAGTCCAAGGTCGTCACCAAGCGCCCACCGACCGAGGCGGAAATGCGCGCCATGCGCTTCGGCTGGCGCATCGTGAAGCATGTGAAATCCAACGCCATCGTCTATTCCAGTGCCGACCGCACCCTCGGCATCGGCGCGGGGCAAATGAGTCGGGTGGATTCTTCCCGTATCGCCATTTGGAAAGCCAAGGAAGCGGGCCTCGATCTCAAGGGCAGCATCGTCGCCTCCGACGCCATGTTCCCCTTCGCCGACGGCTTGCAATCCGCCATCGACGCCGGTGCCACTGCCTGCATCCAGCCTGGCGGCTCCGTGCGTGATGAAGAAGTCATCGCCGCCGCAGACGCCGCTGGCATGGCCATGGTCTTCACCGGCCACCGCCACTTCAGGCATTGATCTGAGTATGGCCCAAAGCGCTTCTTTGGGCGTTTGGGCTTGCGGGGTTTCTGCGAGCTCCTTATTTCAAGTGGCATGGATCATCATGTGTATTTCTGGTTGAAGGAAGAGCGACAAAACGCAGCGGACCGTGCCGAGTTTGAAAAGGGCCTGTCCGCCTTGTTTGAAATCGAGACCGTCGTCGGTGGCCGCTGGGCGGTGCCGGCCAAGGTGATGCCGCGCCCGGTGATCGACCAGTCATGGGATTACGCGACGAGCATGCAATTTGCCTCGGTGGAGGATCAGGATGCGTATCAGGTGGACCCGCAGCATGAGGTCTTCATCCATGCCTTTAAAGATTGGTGGTCCCAAGTGCAGGTGCGCGATTTGGCGTAAGCGCTCAGCGCATGAACTGGCGGAGGGTCGATTTCAGCTCATCCGGCCAGCTTAGGCTGTCGAGGGTGGCGGGATCGTTCCAAGCGGGGTCAATTCTCAGTAGATCGTTGAAATAGACCGTCGCGTCATCTTCTGAGCCGCTTTGTGAGGCGGCGATGGTGAGCAGCGCGGTGGCATTTTCCTGCTTGGCGGGCGGGAAGCCGATGCGCTGGCCCTCACGGAGGAAGCGGTAGGCCTTTTCCGAATTCCCGGTGAGCAGGGCGACCCAACCTGCGCGCAGGGCGAAATTTCCGTCTTGCGGGAAGCGGTGGAGGCCGGTGGTGAGGATTTCCATCGCTTGGCGGGGATCCGAATTTTCGAAGGAGGTGTAGGCCGCTTCTGCGTAGTCGCCGGGTTGCTGGGCCGCGACGGGGTGCTCGGTGATGAGCTCGATCCAGCGCGTGTGGGCATTTTTAAAATCGCCCAAATTCGTCAGGGCGATGGCTTCGACGCGGAGGCAGGGCTCGGGAGTTGCGCCTTGAGTTCGGGCGAAATTCGCGAGTTGGAAGGCAGTCGCGGTGTCTTCCTTGAGATCGGCAAGCACGAGTGCGGCCTTGAGGCAGGCATCCACGAAGCGGCGCTTGCCGACCCGGTCCACGGTTTGGGGATCACTGAGGTGGGCGATGACGGATTTGCGTTGCTCCGGGCTGGAATTTTCCGGGATCTGGAGTGCGGTGAGCTCGTCTTGCACCACTTGCCGGACTTGGGCGAGGGCGGGTTCGAAATCGGCTTGCTCCCAGCCGAGCCAATCCTCTCGTAGCCGGGCGGCGCTGAGTTCTGGGAACTGCTCGGGCCAATCGGCGAGTGCTTCGGCGCGCTGGCCGTGGAGCAGCGCCAAGCGCGAGCGAGCCACTTTCCGTAGTAGGGGGGGCAGTTGAGTGGCGGAGGTGAGACAGGCATCGATCCATTCCGGGTGCTCAGAGGCGAGGGAAATGGCGAGTGCGTGGGCAGCGGCTGGGCCTGAGCCACCTGCGGCTTGGATCGCAGCGTTGATCGCAATCGGGTCTTGGCTGCGGAAGGTCTCGATGAGGTCCTGGGCGGCTGGGGAGGGGGCGGCAGCCGCGAGGCGCTCGGTCAGTGGAAGTAATGCTTGAGGGCTTGCCTGCCGGGGTGGAGTCGTGCTGAAGGCAGCACTGAGCGCGCTGAAATCCAGCTCCGGGAAGCCACTGCGGAGGGCGCTGAAATCGCAGTCTTTCAACGCCGCGAAGCGCTGCTCAGGGCTGAGGCGGTGGAAGGTGCGTTTCTCGTAAAGCGTGCCGCTGAGCGCAGCGCTGAGTTTTTCCAACGCCATGACGGTGTTCGTTGAGACGACGGCGTGCGTTCCCGCCGGCAGCATGCTGGGATGTGGCAAAAACTGGTGCAGGGTGAGACGGCCATTTTCCTCCCCGGTGATGAGAGTGCTGCTTTGAAAGGCGATGGCGGTGATGGGTGAGTCGGTGCGGATCGGAGCATCGCCGGGCTGCTCTAGAGTCACTCCGGTCACGCGTAGCTCCGAGTCCTTCATGAGCCCGGTCCAGAGTGTGGGTTGGCGGCTCCATGGGAAACGCTGGGCGAGGCCGATGCTCTCCAGGGAGCTGTCCGTCGTGCCAGCGGCTGGGAGGAGCGTGCGAGTGGCTGCCCGGTGCGGACCTTGATCTTGGAGCGCGAGCACGGTTTTTTGATCGGTCGAGAACTGGGCATGAAGCAGGGTGATGGGACTGGCTGCGGCCTCGGTGTGGATCGGTTCCACGGGTGAGATGGGCATTTCCATGAGGCTGCCATCGGCATGAATCACGCGGAGGCTGGTTCGATCAAGCGTGGCACTGAGGGCTTGAGGCGCGGTGGGATGGAGCGGTTCGGAGGAGCGCAGGATTTCTCCGGTGGCGACGTCTCGGAGCTGCCAGAGGATCGACGGGTCATCCGGGGAAGCGACGGTGGGGTGGGCCATGAGTAGGCCGTCTGGGGAGAAAACGATGACGGAGGCCGGGGTGAAGATTTCTGGGAGCGTGCCAAGGTCACGGATCGGCTTCAGGGTCAGCGCATCGCACAGCAAGGTGATGGCACCGCGCTGGATAACGACGGAGCGGTGGGCGGAATCGAAGACTAGGCAGCGCGTCTGGGAGGCTGGAACGGGAAAGAGCACGCTCTTGATCTGGAGTGACTCAAGATCCCACCGGACCGTAGTGTTTTGCGGCCCATGGAGGCTGACCCACGCGGAATTGGGCTTGGAAAAGGCGATTTGATCGATCGGCGAGGAATGAGCGATCGATACCAGTGGAACACTCCAACGCGTTTCACGCAGGAGGTTCAGGGCGAGTTCGCGAGCTTCGGTGGACGTCTCATCGGCCTTTAAGGCGGAAACGAGAAGCGCAAGTGCATGGTCGGCAGGGGCGGCCTTCGCGGAGTCGATCCAAGCTTCGGCGAGTGCGACATTGCGCGGGGGAGGGTCGGAGGATTTCGGGGTTTCCTGCGGTTTACAAGCGCCCCACGAGGCGAAAAAAAGCCCAAGCACCACCCGGATGGAGGCGCGGCGCGAGAGGGGAAGTGGCATGACTACCGGTTTCAACGCCGCAGGACGGCTTCTGTGTCTGTTGTCTCTGCTTAGAGACCACTCTGGCGGATTAACTCGCGCAGCTGAATTTGGAATTCTTGGATATCCTCCGGGTTTGGTCGGTAGCCCACAGTGTCAGGATCCAAGCTCGGGCGGCCGGTCTGATCGAGCATCCAGATCCCAGCTTCGCCATCGCTGAAAGTGACTTTCCCGCTGACGAGAGCGCCAGGGCGGGTGAGCGCATCCATGGTGACGGTGACAATGCCGGTGGGGATGGGGGCGGGCTTGTCCTCTTCTTTTTTCGGCTCTGCTTTGGGCGCTTCTACCAGCTCGATGCCGAGGTCTAGAATGAGGAAACGGGTGTCCATGTAGGTCAGGGTGTGGCCGAAGTCGTCTTTCAAATGACGCTGGAGGTCCGACATGGTGGCTCCGGCGGCGGCCCATTCGCTGAGGGCGTTTTTTTGTTCCGGTGTGAGTTTGCTGGCGCTGAACATGGGAGGATAATGAGGATTTTAAAAAGCAACGCCACCCGGAAAAACTCAGGGTGGCGTCGAATGAGCGGCGAAAGGGCCGAAATGATCAGGCGGGCGCGCCGATGGCTCCGGGAAGCGGGCCAGAACCATCCGGGCGCTCTTCTTCGGCCGCTTTGGTCACGGGCTTTTTCTTATGCTCGTCCGGGATCGGCGGTGGATTGGGGGCGCTAGGTGGGTTGTTCATTTTCCCGGTGTCGATGAGGTCGCGGAGGTGGCTGGCGTCGAGTGTCTCATATTCGAGCAGGGCGAGGGCGATGAGTTCGACTTTGTCGCGGCCTTCATTGAGGATGCGGGTGGCGGTGGCGTAGGCCTCGTCGATGAAGCGCTTGATTTCGCTGTCGATGGTCTTGGAGGTTTCTTCGCTGTAGTTCGCCCGGCGGCCGCCCATGTCGCCGCGACCGAGGAAGACGGGGCCGTCACCTTCGCCGTATTCGACCATGCCGAGTTTGTCGCTCATGCCCCATTCGCAGACCATGTGGCGGGCGAGTGAGGTGGCTTGGCGGATGTCACCGGAAGCGCCATTGGAGACGTCGTCGCTGTGGAAGCCTTCGGCGATGCGGCCACCCATGGTGACGATGAGGTTGGCGAGAGCCTCCTTTTTCTGGGTGGAGTATTTATCGCCGTCTGGAAGATACATCGTGGCACCGAGGTAAGGCCCGCGCGGGATGATGGTGACTTTGTGGAGTGGATTGGTGTCAGGCAGCACCATGTTCAGATAAGCATGGCCAGCTTCGTGCCAGGCGGTGCCGGTTTTTTCCTTGTCGGACATGGCGAGGCTGCGGCGCTCACGGCCCCAGCGGACCTTGTCGCGAGCCTCTTCCATTTCGTCGAGCGTGACGGCGGTCAGTCCACGGCGGGCGGCGAGCAGGGCGGACTCATTGATGAGGTTGGCGAGTTCGGCACCGGAGAAGCCGGGCGTGCCACGGGCGATTTTTGAGAGATCGACCCCAGCGGCGAGTTTGATTTTTTTGACGTGGACGCGGAGGATTTCCTCACGGCCATTCACGTCGGGCAGGGAAATGGTGACTTGGCGGTCGAAGCGACCGGGACGGAGCAGCGCGGGGTCAAGCACGTCTGGGCGGTTCGTCGCGGCGATGATGATGACGCCTTCTTGGGTGTCGAAGCCGTCCATCTCGACGAGGAGTTGGTTGAGCGTTTGCTCGCGTTCGTCGTGACCGCCGCCCATGCCGTGGCCGCGATGGCGTCCGACGGCGTCGATTTCGTCGATGAAAATGAGGCAAGGTGCGTGTTTGCGGCCTTGTTCGAACATGTCACGAACGCGGGAAGCGCCGACCCCGACGAACATTTCGACGAAGTCCGAGCCGGAAATCGAGAAGAACGGCACATCTGCCTCGCCGGCGATGGCGCGGGCAAGGAGGGTCTTACCAGTGCCGGGGGAGCCGACCATGAGCACGCCTTTCGGGATGGAGCCGCCGAGTTTTTGGAATTTTTTCGGATCGCGGAGAAAATCGACGATTTCGAAGAGTTCTTCTTTGGCCTCTTGGATACCGGCTACGTCTTTGAACGTGACTTTATTCCGGTCCATCGTGAGCAAGCGGGCCTTGCTTTTGCCGAAGGACATCGCGCCGCGACCGGCGGACTTCATTTGTTGGCGGAAGAGGAAAAACAGGATGCCGATGATGAGCAGGAAGGGCAGGAAGGTGAAAATGATGCTGCCGAGGTAGTCTTTGTTCACTTCATAAGTGGCCTTACCCTTGACGAGGCGGGCGAGATCGTCGCCTTGGATGCTGGTCTGAACGGGGACTGTAAACTGCGAACTTGGGGAGATGAGCCCTTTGTCATCGGCTTTCGGCGGGGTGGTGGCGACGACGCGGCGGCTGCCGACGATGACGGCGTCGCTGGAGCCGGGGGTGGTTAGGATGCGGAGGGGATTCCCCGGGTCGTTAACGTCGATCCATTTTGAAGCGAGGGACTTTCTGAGGTCGGCGAGCGAGAGGGTCTCGACGACGCCAGCGAGGGGTTTCTCGGTGCCGGAGTTGGCAGGCTCAAAGCGGATGTTTTTACCGAGCAGGTCGTTGATTTCGTATTGTTGGACCGCGAGGTTGACCGGGACTTGGAAATCTTGTTTCGGCGCAGTTGCCGGTGGTTCAGCAGGCTCTGGGGTGATCCATCCGGAGATGGTCGCGTTGAAGGGCGAATCGGTGGTGATGACTTTGAGCGGTTGTTTCGCTTGATCGAGGATGATGCGCTCTTGGTCCCAAGCCTCGCGGAATTGGGCGTAGGTGAGGGTTTTTAACTGCTTATTCTGGAAATTTCCGAAGTAGGCCAGACTCAGGACGGCGGCGGTGGCACTCAGAAGGCCAACGAGACGCCAGTTAAATCCATTTGGCTCGCCGGACGGGCGCTGCGGGCTGGATGAAGGTGGGGTTGAGTTCGGGGATTCGGACATGATGAAGAGGAGAGGAGCAGATTCGAATGGGCAGACGTCCGGGAATGATCTGACATTTGATCCGCACGAGTGGGAAATGATAGCTTGTGGGTCTGAAAAGCAAACCCCTTTTTTTGCACAGGTCTTGCGGGTGCGTGATGCGTCTGCCTAGAACGTGCGCGTGGAATCACCCTTGCCGACGAAAGACCCGCTGCGGCTGCCCAAAAGACGGTTGTGGGTGCTGCGCTGGCTGCAAGCGATCCCGTGGGTCGGGCGATTGCGGGCGCTGCGGCCGGGGACCGATGCGCAGGTGGGGGTGTTGGTCGATGCGTTCGCCGCGTTTGCGACTTTGGATGATGAATTGAGCACGCTGGAGGCAGACTTGATTTTAGACATGCTGCGGAGTGCTTTTCCCGAGGTGGATCATGGCTGGCTGGGGCGGCGCTTGCAGCGAGCGGTGAGGAGTCCACAACCGATTCAGGGCTTGGCGCTGGAGTTGAAAGACAGCTTTGACGACGTGGGGAAACTGGCGCTCGGCTTGCAATTGTTCACCTTGGTGGATGCGGCGGGGCGCTCGGAGCGGAATCGCTCGAGTTTTGAAATTTTCATGAGGCGGCTGGGTCGGCCGGACTATGGGGTGGCGATTTTACGCGAGATGCGGGGAGACGCGGGTGAGGCGGCGGATGAGGACTTGCCATTTGAGCGGCTGATTTTCGGGACGCAGGAGGCGGATGTGACCTTACCTCCAGCGGCAGATGATCATGAATTCCGGGTTTACCGAGCGGGGGATTTGATCCTGGTGAGAAATACCGGGATGGCTCCTCTGTGGATTCGCGGGCGCTCGGTCGAGACGGGCTCATTCCTGAGAATGCGTGAGCGGCAGCCCTTAGTGGTGCCGGGTTGGACGCTCAGTCACGAGGATCTGATGTTCTTCCTCGACGTCAAACGCACGGGAAACGCACCGGCCATTTACCTCGCCTCGGGAGATCAAGGCATGACGGCCGAGCGAACGCGCGGACGACTCAGCGAGTTGCGAGTGAAGTTCGGTCTCGTCGCCGAAGTGGAGGCGCTGCGAGATACCGAGCTGCATGCGGGGAGTAACGGGGCTTTAAAAAAGGGTGCCATGCTGACCTGCCTGAATCACGAGCGGCTGGGTGATGCATCTGGATTTAGCCTATCGATCAATGAGTTACGCCGAAAGGCGACCCAGTCTGCGCGTCGTTTCCGCCTCGCGGGAGATCGGCAAGAGTATCTGGTTTCCAACGACGCGGGCGCACTTTCAGCAGGGGATTTGCTACTAGGGCCGAAATTATCGCCCAAGACCGTGCTCTTCATTCGCTACGACGCGGAGCGTGCGCTGGGTGAGCTGGATGTCCGCGAAAGCCATGGGCCGATCCTAGTGGACGGGGTGCAAGTGAGGATGAATGCGGCGTTACGCGATGGGTCACTGATTCGCTTGTCCGGCAGTCAGGCGGTGCGCTGCCGCTTCAAGGAAGGATTTCTGGATGAAGAGCGCACCTTGATCGAGGCGCTTCAGGTTGAAGACTTGATTCACGATTTCGCTCCAGAATCGCGGGCTTTGGATCATTTGAACTTCGAGGTCAAACGAGGGGAAATGATGTGCATCATCGGCCCCAGCGGCAGTGGGAAAAGCACCCTGCTGGCGGTGCTTTCCGGGCAGCGTGAACCGACACGTGGCAAGGTGAAGCTGAATGGGATTCATCTTTATGACCGCCGCGAGCAGCTAGTGCCATTCATCGCCCACATGCCGCAGGAAGAGGCGCTGAATCCCCAACTCACGGTGCGGGAGCATCTGCGACATGCGGTCTCGATCCGGCGGCCTGCCCTGTCACAGGCGGAGCATGAACGGCGGGTCGATGGCATGCTGGCCGAGCTGGGCTTGCAGTCGATCGCCCAACGCAGGGTCGGGGCGCCAGGCGATAAAACCATCTCGGGAGGTGAGCGCAGCCGACTCAATCTCGGGGTGGACCTAGGAAGTCGGGCGGAAGTGTTTCTCTTCGACGAGCCGATTTCCGGGCTTTCCTCCAAGGATTCCGAGCATGTCGCAGAGACGCTGCGTTCACTAGCGCGGGAGAAAATCGTCATCGCCTCGCTGCACCGTCCGGGAGCCTCCGTGTTGCGGCTTTTTGACAAGGTTTTGTTACTCGATAGTGGTGGGCGCTTGGCCTATTTCGGCGCGCCGACGGCGATGGTTGGGTATTTCCGGGACGCGTGTGAAGAGTTGGCCATTTCCCATCCATCGGTGACCGCGCAATCGCCGTTAGGGGCGGACTTTGTGTTCGATGTACTAGAAACGCCGTTGAGCCTCATCGGCGGAGGTTCGAATACGGGGGCCGCGCGCAGATTTCCGCCGTCGTTTTGGCAAGAGCGGTTCGAGAGTGTGGATCTGATGCAGTCGCTGCGTCTGGGCAGCAGCGCGGTCTCACAACTGGTGGAAATCAAAGAGGGCGAGCGACTGCCTGTGCCGCCGAAACCGGTGCGGCGGACTCGCGCGGTGGTGACGGTGTTTGCCACTCATTTCATGCGCTCGTTGTTGTCGAAATTGCGCAATCGCGGGACGGTTTATAGCACCTGCTTGGAGGCTCCGCTGTTAGCGGCTTTGATCTCGATCACCCTGCGCTCTTCGCCACAAGGGGCTTACCAGTTTGCCACCGCCTTGCACATTCCGGCCTATTTGTTTTTGAGTGCGACGGTAGCGATGTTTTTAGGGCTAACCAACTCAGCGACAGAAGTCCTGCGCGACCGGCCAATTTTACGGCGCGAGCGAAATTGTCAACCGGGGGCGGGTTCGTATGTGTTGGCGAAGTTTACGGCGCTGGGACTGGTGGCTTCGGTCCAGTGTTTAGTCTATCTCATTGTGGGAAATTATTTCTTAGGCATCGAAGGGACGCTAGTCTATCTATGGCTTTGGATGACCCTAACGGCGTGGACAGGCACCGGAATGGCGCTGGTGGTTTCTTCAGTGGTGAAGAGTGAGCGTGCGGCACTAACGGCTGTGCCACTTTTGCTGGTTCCTCAGATGTTACTCGCGGGTGCGCTTGTGCCATACCGGGAAATGAATCATGGCTTATTTAGTAATGCTGTTAGCGTTAGAGAGCGGGGAGGAGTGCCGATTCCAGCGTCGATCATGCCACTCCGCTATGCCTATGAGGCGATGATCGTGGCACAGGCCACGCGCAATCCCTTCGAGTCAGAACGCCTCCGCTTACAACGCCGGATTGATCGCGCTCGCTCCTCGGGTGGGGCGATGAATGCGTCCCTTGCCGAGCGGTTTGACTTGGTAAAAGAAGGTCTGAGAGGGCTACTCGCATCCGGTGCAAGTTCGCCGACAGAAGCTCGTGAACTCATCGAGCGCATCGGGCGGCTCGCTATTTCTGGCACGCGAGTGGAAGTGGAAACGATGAAAGTCTGGCCGAAAGAATCCAAGGATCTCAGGCCCGCGTCTGAGTTCTTTGTGAATGAGCGGATCGACTTGTTAATCCGCGAAGCAGAAACATTCCGGAATGACTATCGTGACAAGGAGCGGCGGGTGATCTTTTACGGCCTGAAAAAGCCGATCCCATTTGCTGGTGATAAAGTTTACAGCGAGTCGATCGACTATGTGGAACGAGATGATGAAATCGAAACCCAGAAATTTTGCGGAATCATCCTCTTCACAGTCATACTCGGCTGCGGCCTGGTCACCACGGTCATCATCACCCGCCAAAATCGTCAGACGAGCTAGCCAAGGGCCGCTGGGGACTTTCACGGATCAGCCTTCACTCGGCGGTGAGGCGACGAGCAAAAGCGCATTCATCACCGCACTCACTGATGGAGGGTTAAGGGATTCTGGCACCACCGCGCCGAGCACTAGGCAGCCGTATGGCGTCTCGACGGGGATGACTTCGAGTGTGGCTCCGGCGCTGATTTTTACATGCACATTCCGCCCGGTCGCGCCTGGCCGCCGTGAGGCGAGGGCGAGACTGCGGGCTAGGAAATGCAGGCGACCGTGGTTGCTCTCGTCGTAGATGACGGCCCCTTCGCGATCGAGAATGAAGATGCCGGTGGCTGCGAAATTATGACGCATCCAGTCGCGGAAGCGGGTGATGCGTTCGAGAAATGGCCCGCGAGCCGCGACCGGGGTCTCCACGGCGCTAGGTGCGCTTTGATAGAGCGGGTAAACTGGGATTGCGACTTGTGCCTCGGGAATGACGTGCATCACTCGTGGAGTGAGCGTCGGCGTCACACGAGAGGCAGATCCTGGCGTATATCGCGGGGCGATGGCGATGGGAGCAGCGTTAGGAAATGGGTTTGCGGAAGGGGGGCGAGGGGGGGCATGGTTTGACATTTCCCAGACTTCCTTTACCGGTGTAAGCCCTGGGATAGATGCAGGGATGGAAGGCTGAGTTGCCTCGGGACCGAAGCCGATGAATGCCTCGTCGAAGCCCGGATCTACCAGCGGGACCGCCTGCTCGCGAGCTGGCTGCATCAGCCGCTCCGCCATGCGGCGCACCTCGATGGGGTCAAGCCATGGATTGATGGGGTCCATTATCCGCGTGCGGTGAGTTGGCCGCCATTTGGCTCAAGTTTAGCTTCGATTTCCATGCGCAGCGAGTCGAAGACGACTTGGGCACCCGCGCCATCTTCGAGCACGCCGATGGGCAGCCCGCGTGCACTGGCCCGGACGAATAACCCGTCGCGTGGGATTTGGGTTTGTAAGACCATTTCCGCTGGCAGCAGCTGTCTGAGGGCCACGGCTGCTTCGCGACTCTCGGCGAGATCATTTTGGACCATGGTGAGACACACGCCGAGCACGCTGAGGCGTGGATTCATGACGCGAAGCCGGTTGAGACCTTCGAGGAGCTTAGGCACCGAGCGGATGCCAAGTGGCTCGGCTTGTTGGGGGATGAGGATGGCGTCGCTGGAGGTGATGACGTCTCCGGTCACTCCAAATAGCCCGGCGGCGGTATCGATGAGGCACAGTTCGAAGCCACTCGTCGCCGCACTGCGGAGGAAGGCGCGGACGCGGGCTAGATGCGCGCCCATCGTCCCACCGCTGGCTTCGTAATCACTCGCTTGGCCGCTGGCGACGAGTGAAAAGGTCTCCAAGCGGGTCGGCACGATCAAGCGCTCCATCGGGATGCCTGGATCGGCAAGGTAGTCGTAGAATCCGGTCAAAAGCCGCGACTGACGGGTGAGTGAGAGTCCGACGGAGCCCTGAGGGTCTGCGTCAACTAGCAGGGTTTTGACCCCAGCTCGGGCGAAGGAGTGGGCGAGGTTGATTGAGAGGGTGGTTTTACCGACCCCTCCTTTTTGGCTGGAAATGGCAATGCTGATCACGCGGAGTGAGGTAATTCTGACGCGACGTTAGCTTCCGCTTGCCACATCGGAAGTCTTTTCTTTAGGGTGAAGGGGTGATTGACGCGGAAATAACTGCGGCACGCAAGTTTCTCAGTATTTATGAAATTTCAGTCATTCATCGTCCCGTTTTCTCGGCTTTTACTCGGCTTGACGCTCTTGGGTGGGCAGATTTCCTGTCAAAAAAAGGCCGATCAATCCTCGAGGGCAAGTGGTCCCGAGCCCACGATGGCCACTGAGCTATTGTCCAACGGACTCGGGCAGTTCCCAGGGGCGCTCTTCCAAGCTCAGGCGGATTCGCCGATCCATTGGCAGCCGTGGACGCCGGAGACGCTGGCACGGGCGAAGGCGGCACAGCGGCTGATCTTCGGCGTGATCGTCGTCCCCCAGCAGCCAGGCTATCAGAGTGTTTTGCGGGCCTTGTCGACCGATTCGAAACTCGTGACGGCGATCCATGAGAACTACGTGCCGATGCTCATCGACGGGGACACATCCCGTGAAATGGGCCTGCTGACGTCGGTGCTCTGCGCAGAAGTCAAGCGTCCAGTGCAGTTGCCCCTATTCGTGTGGATGACGAGTGAGGGTGCGCCGGTGGCATGGACGCCGGTGAGTTCTCTCTCCTCGAAGAGTGTGTCGGAAGTTTTCAATCAAATGCACTCCACGGTCTCGCGGCTGTGGTCGGAAGATGCGGGTTATGTGATGAAGAACGGTGGCCTAGACCAAGAAGGCCGTCGCAACCGGATGCTTGAGCGGAAAGCGGCTCAGCTCAATAGTGAAAACCCGAAGGAGGATGCTGTGTCAGGCCTGCGGCAGCTGGCGTCTCTCTACGATACGCTGTCCGGCACCTTCGACGAGACGGGCGGCCTTTTTCCGGCGAGTGCGCTGGAATTGCTGGCGACTTCAGCCATCCAGCCAAGCTTGCCTGCGGATTTGCAGGCGAAATGCTTGGCGACGACGCGCTATCTGCTCAATGACCTGCTGCCGAGCCCGATGTTTGATCCGCTGGATGGTGGTGCCTTTTCGTCACGCGTGGGGAAATCATGGGCACTACCCCTATTTCACCGGGATTGTGGCTCACAGGCGCGGGCGGGAGTCGCGCTGCTTTCCGCCTACCGAGCGACTGGAGATCCCCGCGCCTTGGACAAGGTGCAGGGTTTGATTTCCTTCGCTGAAAAATCCTACGCCACACCTGAGGGATTGTTTGCGGCTGGGTTAGTGACCGAGGCGAATTCAGCGGCATGGCTGTGGACGGTGGAAGACATCAGGAAAGTCCTATCCGCGGAAGACGCCGCTTGGTGGATCCGAGCGACAGGGATGCAAGGACTTGGGAATCTCCCACCCGAGGTGGATCCCTTCAAAGAATATTTCCGGAGTAATACCTTAGGTCTGAAAAAATCGGTGGCAGAAATCGCCGCAGAACTTGGCCAGACGGTGGAGGTCTTCCTGCCACGGTTCCAGGCCGCACGGGATAAGCTGCTTAGTTTGAGGAACTCACGCCTCGGGAGCTCCAAGAAGGACGACTGCTCCCACGCAGGATCGAGCTTCCGCATGGTGTCCCTTTACGCGGCGGCCTATGCGGCGACTGGGGATGCGGCGTTCCGCGAGAAGGCGGTTAGCCTACTGGAGCGCTGCCAAGCGTCCTTCACCTCCGGTCCCAAGCTGCGCATGTTTACCCAAGATGCCCCAGCGTCGATCGGTGCAGGGCGGGCGTTTTTATACGGGTTGGCGATTCAAGCGGCGTTGGATGTCTCCGCGATCACGACAGACGGGCGTTGGTCCGCTTGGTCCGATGAGCTGAGCACGACGGCGGCTGAGTTATTTCATGACGAGACCATGCTTCGGGAGTGCCCAGAAAATGCCAACCTCATGGCCCTGCCGGTGACGGATCTCGTGATGTTGTTCGACGATTCTTCGACCGGTCTCTTCTCTCTGGCTGCGCATCGTCTCGCTCAAGCGGGCCACCCAGTCGTGCAGTCTCTCCGCGACTTGGTCACCCAGCTTCCCGCCTACTCGGTCGAGCGGCCGATGCTCTACACGGACCTGATTCAAGCCAGCATCGCTCGTCATTTTGAGGTCGTTTTGATCACCGGCGCAGACCTTCCTGCGGAGATGAAGCTCGCCATCGAGCGCATGCCACTGCGCATGATTCAGCGCCGCGCCGGTAAAAAATCCGATGCGGTACCGAGCGGCGCGGTGAAGGTGATTTTAGGAAATAGCGAGCCGACCTTCGTCAGCGATCTCCAAAGTCTGCAACGAGCAGTCTTGCCAGTCACCCCGTAAGCGCGCAACCTGAGCACCTCAATGTCCACTTCACGCAGCACCAGCCGCAGCCGTAAGACGGCGGAAACATCCATCGAGCTATCGATCAACCTCGACGGCTCTGGCGTCTCCTCCATCGATACGGGAATCCCGTTTTTCGATCACATGCTCACGCTTTTTTCCAAGCACGGCCTTTTCGATCTCACCGTGAAAACCGTCGGTGACATCGAGGTGGACTTCCATCACACCATTGAAGACACCGGCATCGTCATCGGCGACTGCATCCGGCAAGCGCTGGGCACCAAGGAGGGCATCCGCCGCTACGGCTGCGCCTATTTACCGATGGATGAAACGCTTGCCCGCGTGGTGGTGGATCTGAGCAATCGCCCGCATTTGGAGTTCCGCGCACCGGCTGGCACTCCTTCTGCACCGAACATGCCGTTCACTCTGGTGGAAGAGTTCTGCCGCGCGGTGGCGTCCAATCTCCGGGCAAACATCCACGTCGAGCTGCTCTACGGACGGGATGGTCACCACATCGCGGAGGCGATTTTCAAGGGGCTCGCGCGTGCCCTGCGTGAGGCCTGTGAGCGTGACTCACGAGTCATCGGTATCCCCAGCACCAAGGACGCACTGTGAAAGTAGGCATCATCGACTACGGCGGGGGAAATCTCCGCAGCGTGGCCAATGCGCTGCGCTCACTCGGCGAGGAGCCGCGCATCCTCGCCAGCCCGGATGAAGTGGCAGATTGCACGCACTTGCTACTGCCGGGGCAAGGCTCCTTCGGCGACACCATGGACCGCCTCGACGCGCGGGGACTCACCGGATTTCTCAAGGAATGGATCGCTGCGGATCGCCCGTATTTCGGGATTTGCGTCGGCTACCAAATCCTCTTTGACGGCAGCGAGGAAGCCCCGGAAACACCCGGTCTCGGCATTATACCCGGCCAAGTGAAACGCTTTCAGGATGAACCCGGTTTGAAAATTCCCCACATGGGCTGGAATTCCGCCACGGCCACCCGGGGCGACACCCGCGTCTGGCAAGGTCTCGGCGTGGACCCCTATTTCTATTACATTCATTCGTATTTCCCCGAGCCGGTTGATCGGTCTTCTGTTGTCGCCGAAACCACTCACGGCTCACAGCGATTCGCCGGCGCTGTCGAGCAGGGAAATCTGTTTGCCGCGCAGTTCCATCCGGAAAAAAGCCAGCAAGCCGGCCTCCGCCTGATCCAGAATTTCCTGGGGATTTGAGTTAAGTGGATAAGAAGAAATTCGAACCACAACGGGAGCGCAGCGGACATGGACGAACTGACTGATTATAAAACCTTCGTCAAATTAACGCGGATAGACGCGGATTATAAGAGTTAGAAGACTCAGGAAATTTCTTTATCCGCGTTCATCAGCGTCCATCCGTGGTTCTCTTTTCGTCTGCCTGAGGCTGTTGAGAACTGGGAGGCTCGTTCAGAAAGGCGCCTCACACGTTGAACCTGAACTCGACGACGTCGCCGTCTTTCATGACGTATTGCTTGCCTTCGATCCGGACCTTCCCGGCGACCTTGGCGGCGGACATGCTGCCAGCGGCCACGAGATCGTCATAATGCACAATTTCCGCAGCGATGAATCCGCGCTCGAAATCGGTGTGGATCACGCCCGCTGCCGCCGGGGCCTTGTCGCCAGCGATGATCGTCCAAGCGCGAGTCTCCTGCACGCCAGTCGTTAGATACGTCCGCAGCCCCAGCAAATGGTAAACCCCACGGATCAACGCGGACACGCCGGAATCCGTCACGCCCATTTCTGCGAGAAATTCGTTCGCTTCCTCGACCGGCATTTCACTGAGCTCTTCCTCAATGCGTGCGGAAATCACCACCGCTTCCGAACCGGTATGCTCAGCGGCATATTTCCGCACCCGCGCGACCTGGGCGTGCGAGTCGGGATCGGCGATGGCCCCGGCGAGTTCGTCTTCCGCCACGTTGCAGGCGTAGATGGTCTTCTTGGAGGAAAGTAGGAAAAACTCCTTCACGATCGCCTTGTCATCGTCGGTGAAGTCGATCGTCAGCGCCGGGTTCCCTTGATCGAGATGCGGCATGATGATGTCGATGAGCTCGACCTCTTTTTTTGCCTCTTTATCACCGCCTTTGGCCTTTTTCTCACGCGAGTGGCGGCGTTTTTCCAGCGAGGCCATGTCCGCGAGGATCAGCTCGGAATTGATGATGTCGATGTCGCGGATCGGGTCCACCGAGCCGAGTTCGTGAATGATGTCGTCATTTTCAAAACAACGCACCACCTGCACGATGGCGTCCGTCTCGCGGATGTTCGCGAGGAATTGGTTGCCGAGTCCGGCACCTTCGGAAGCACCTTTCACCAGCCCGGCGATGTCCACAAACTCAATAGCCGTGGGCACCAGCTTGTGCGAGCCGGAGATTTTCGAAAGCACCGCCAGTCGCGGGTCCGGCACGCTGACGATTCCCACATTCGGGTCGATCGTGCAGAATGGATAATTCGCCGCCTCCGCCTTACGAGTGCGGGTGACAGCATTGAAGAGTGTCGATTTTCCGACATTGGGTAGTCCTACGATTCCGGCCTTGAGCATTGCGGCGGGAGGGTGGGGGAGAGGCGGGCGGCAGGACGAGGAAAAAGTTTTTCAAGCCGGCGGGTCTTGCAGCACGAAGTGAGCAGGCAAGGTGGGCGACTCGCGGGTGGCGATGAATAGCTCAGCCATCAAGTAGTGCTTCATCGAGCGGCGCACGGGGATCTCGATGGTGTCATTTTCCAGGCTGTAATCCATTTTCAAAGCCTCTCGCGACGACTCCCCCAGCGCGGGATTGACCTGCAAGCGCACCGTTTCCCACGTCTGCCAATCCGTATCCACCGGCACCTCGCCCGTCACCGGCTGTGGCCACTCGGCCTCGGAAATCCGCCCGATGACGAAATCCCGCCAGCCTTGACGCGTCTCACACCAGGCCCGCACATGCCAGCGCCGCCCATCCCACGCCAGCGCCGCCGGACGCAGCACCCGCCATTCTGAAGTGTCTGAAGAGAGCGAATGGTAATTCACCCGCACACCTTGACCTGAGAGGAGAGCCATGAAAACGAGCCGCTCCACCTCCCGGTTGGCAAGGCGTAGTGGGAGCTGGAGTCGCTCAAGACGCTCGTTTTTCTCTCCCACTTGGTCAGCCCAGTCGGTCCGTAGCCCCGTCGCGCCAGTGCCCCCAAGCAGGCTCAGCGCCTCTTCCAGCCGTGGCACATGCAGCAGGCATTTGAAGGCTGCGGTCGCCTCATAGCGCTTGCGACTGGTCTGGTAAATGATCTGCGAGCCATTGAGCTCCAGATACTTCTGGAAATCACTCGATGCCTGCGCCGGAGACAAGCGGAAGCGCTCCAGCAAGTCGGTGCGCCCCGCCCAGCCACGCCACCACAGCAGCACTTCCACCGCCCGCAATCGCTCGCGTGCCGCCCAGTTCTCCTCGTTGGTTTGATTCGCCATGGCCTCCCCTAATCTGCCCGACCCTCAGGTCATTTGCAATTTCGTAAACTCTTCCTAATCAATTTGAAGCCAGTTTGTCATCAAATTTCATATACAATCGTTAAAAACGATTGACTATTTTTAAAACACGGTCCGAATGAGTGGGTCAACCGTCACACGCCATTATGAAAACAGAAATTGCCTTCATCCTCGACCGCTCCAGCTCCATGGAATCCATCCGTGCCGCTGCCATCACCGGCTTCAACTCCTACCTCCGCGACCAACAGGCCGCCCAAGGTGAGAACCGCCTCAGCCTTGTCTTTTTCGATTCCAGCATCGAAACCCACCTCGACTCCATCCCCGTCGCGGAAGCGCTCCCTCTCGACATGGACACCTACGTCCCGCGTGGCTCCACCGCTTTGCTCGATGCCATCGGCGACACCATCGACCGCCTCGGCACCCGCTTTGCCGCGCTACCAGCCGCCTCCCGACCGGATCACGTCTCCTTCGCCATCCTCACCGATGGGGAAGAAAATAGCTCCACCCGCTACACCTGGGCAGACGTCGCCAAACGCATCAAGCACCAGACCGAGAAATACTCCTGGGAATTCCTCTTCCTCGGAGCCAGCGAAGACGCCATCGCCACCGCCGCGAAGATGAACATCCACGCGGCCAATGCCTCCCAATTCCATGCCGACGATGCAGGTCAGCGCGCCGCCATGGCCAGCTTTTCGCGGAAAATTCAATCCAGCCGCGATCTCAAGTCAGGAAACGCCACCCCCGAACAAGTCCAAGAAGCCGCTCGCCCGCTGCAAGACCTCGTCTGCGAGGAAGACCACAAATACCGGAATTGACCTCTTTGGGAAACCGGGGTGGGCCCCTGCCCCTCACCCGTGACCAGCGTGCCCGCCCCGGTTTCTCATCCTTATCTACCTCCTCGCTGCTGCATCACCCGCCGTGTCCACGATCTCCCACACCACCGAAAAACGAGTCCGCTGCACCCCGCACTTCTGGGCGACCACTTGTCCTCCAGTTGAAATATCCAACGCCGGTGGGGGAAAAAGTCTCAAGGATGAGGGAAACGAAACCATGACAAATTGTCACGGTTTGAAAACGCCCGCCGCCTCTTTATTTGCCCACATTCGCAACAGCTACCGGTACACAGCGAGCCGCATTTTTCTAGGGAGTGGTCTCGACGACTCCCAGCCTAACATCTCATCGAATTGGCTGAATCAGGCTTGTGACCTGACTCGTTCTCCCCGCCCGTCATTCCCTATGACTTATTTCGTCAATCGGCACTTCGCCCCTCGTAGAGGCCATTTCGGTCGCTGCAACGACCCCTTCGGTCGGCGTTTCCTCCCCTTAAGCTTTCGCAACGACCCCTTAGGCCCTCGTAACCGGCACTTAAGCCTTCGTAACGAGCATTTAAGTCACCGTAACCGCCATTTAGGCCTCCGCACTCACCGCTTCGGTCATTTCACCTGCCGTTTCGCCCCTCTCCCCTAGAAAATAACACAAAATACATCATGCAAAACGAGTTCGCCAATCGCCAAAACATGCATCTCACCGTCCTCCAGCTCCTGGAAAACCCTCAGTATCAAGGAGCTTGGAAAAATCAGAAGCCGACTGCGTTCACCACCCGCGCCGCTCAGCTTGGTCCCCTCGTCAATGAACTCACCGACCTCATCGCCGCCCAACAGACCGCCACCACCGGTTATGCCGCAGCGAAGGAGCGCGAGGAGCAAGAGCTCGAAGACCTCGCCTATGAGATCGGCCAGACCCTCGCCGATTGGTATGAGGAAAATGGCCGCGAAGGGGACTCCGCCCAGATCGAGCTTTCGCTCAGCACTTGGCAACGCCTGCGCGACACCGAGCTCATCGCCAAGGCCCGTCTGCTCCACGGGAAACTCACCGAGGCTCTCGCCACTCATGCTGCAGACCTCGCTGAATATGACCTCACCGCCGCAGACGCCACCCTGCTCGCCAAGGAACTCGCCGACTTCGAGAAAATCACCGCAGATCCATCCGCTGCGATTTCCGTCCGCCGCTCGCTCACCGTCACCCTCCGGCCCAAGTTCCGAGTCGTGAGTGATCTCCTCGCCAAAATGGACCGTCTCGTCATCCGCCTGGGTCGCACCGAACCCGGCGCCGCCTTCGCCAACGCCTGGTCCGCCTCCCGCATCGTCCGCGATCTGGGCGGCTCCGCCCCCGAGGACAAAGCCGCTCCCGCCGCATAAATACAACCCTACCCCGGCGCGGCTCATCCCGCGTCGGGGTTTCTTTTTCATTCTCCCAATTCTAGAAAATTGAATTGCATTTTATAATCGGAACCCCAAATTCACTTCCGTATGACAACCTCGCTTTTGTCACCCAAATACCAAGTCGTTATCCCAAAGGAGATTCGGAAGGCTCTGGAACTGAAACCGGGGCAGAAGCTCAGCGTCATCGAGAAGGATGGCCACATCGAGCTGCGCCCCATCCTCACTCCGGAGCAGCTCGTCGGGTTTCTGAAAGGTGAAACTCCGCTTGAATTCGAGCGCGAGCCGGATCGCGAGTTCTGAGCAACCCTGGTTTTCCCCGCACCATGAAGCTCGATCTCCTCGATTCCAGCGGCTGGCTTGAATGTCTCGACGCCGGACCCAACACGGTCCATTTCAGCCCCATTCTGCTCAAGCTCCCCACCCTGCTCATCCCGAGCATCGTCATCACGGAAGTCCGCAAGGTGGCTCTCAAACAACGGACCTTGGAAAAGGCCGATGAAGTCACCCAAGCCATGCGCTCCGGCATCGTCGTCCCCATCGACGAGGAAATCGCCATCTCCGCCGCCGATCTCTTCATCCGCCACAAGCTCCCCCTCGCCGATTCCCTGATCTACGCCGTCGCCCTCTCCCACAAGGCCACCCTCTGGACTCAGGACCAACATTTTGAAGGACTGCCGCAGGTTCGCTACATCCCGAAGATCAAAGCGTGATTCCATGATCTGTCTCATTCCAATTGCCCCAGATGAGACCCCTCACCTCGACACCAAACTTTACATGCCCAAATCAACTCGCGATCTTCAAATTTTCGGAAACGACAAAGAATTTCTACGTCTTCGAAAATTTCCCGCCTCAAAAAACAGCAAACCTCCGCTGCGTTTGGTGGATCTCTTTTGTGGCTGCGGAGGCATCACTCTTGGGTGTGTTCTCGCAGCTCACGACCTAGGCAGTGAGGTCGATATTCCATTAGCGGTCGATTGTGACGCTGCTGCACTTGCCTGCTATAAACAAAATTTCCCAAAGGCGACGACTCAGTGTGCTGACGTGACGACCCTATTCGAAAGCGATTGGCAAGCGAAGCTCACCAAGGGAGAAACAGAAATGAGAAGGAACGCGGGAAAAGTTGATATGCTTGTGGGAGGTCCTCCTTGCCAAGGCCACTCGGATCTTAATAATTTTACTCGCAGGCGTGACCCCAAAAATCAGCTCATGCAAGTTATGGCCCGAGCAGCTGTCGTGTTCAGACCCGAATCCATCATGATTGAAAACGTCGTCGGTTCGCTCAAGGACAGCAATGGTATTGTCCACTCAGTCGAAGCAATTTTCCGAGAACTTGGATATAATGTAAACGTTGGAATTCTAGACTTTGCGGCACTTGGTGTGCCACAGCGCAGAAAGCGCATGATCATGCTGGCTACAAAAGGCGAGGAGCTGCGTATCGATGAGTTGCAGACCAAATTTTCTCTCAAAGAGAGAACAATTGGATGGGCTATCAAAGATATTGCAGACCAACCGCGCGACCTCTTAGTTGACCGCGTTGCAGTTCCGCAAGCACAGACACAGAAGCGCATAGATTATCTATTTGATAACGCTCTTTACGAACTCCCAAATGAGGAGAGGCCGCCATGCCACAGGGATAAATCGCACAGCTACGATACCGTTTATGGCCGACTTCATTGGGATAGACTCGCCCAAACCATCACCAGTGGTTTTTACTGCATGTGCATGGGACGATATGTTCATCCTGAACAACGACGCACGTTAACCGCTCATGAAGCGGCAAGGCTCCAGTTCTTCCCCGATTTTTTTGATTTTTCTCCAGCTCAATCGAGAACCAAGCTTGCCGAGATAATCGGAAACGCGGTCCCTCCCAAAGGTGCCTATGCAGTCGCCCGATCTCTTATTCCAACCTTGAAAATCGCATCATCATGAAATGTGTTGGGCTTTTTGCTGGAATAGGTGGAATGGAGCTTGGCCTGCATTCCGCAGGATTCGAGCCCGGGCTGCTTTGCGAAATCTTACCTGAAGCACAGGCTGTATTAAAAGAGCGTTTCCCAGGCGTAGATCTTCATACTGATGTAAAGAAACTGCGATCCATACCAAAGAATACATCAATTCTTTGCGCCGGTTTCCCATGCCAGGATCTGAGTTCATCAGGTCATAAACACGGCATTGCTGGATTAAGATCCAGTCTTGTTGGCGATGTGTTTCGCCTTCTTGCAAAGAAAAAATGTGATTGGGTATTGCTAGAGAATGTGAAATTCATGCTGCACTTGAACGGTGGGGAGGCAATGGCGAACATTACCCAAGCATTGGAAGAATTGGGCTACCGATGGGCATATCGTGTAATGAATTCTCAAAATTTTGGTGTCCCGCAAAGACGGGAACGCGTCTATATCCTCGCGTCACGAACAATGAATCCTGAAAATGTATTATTCAGAGATTGTGTTCATGAACCTGCAACCATATCTCGTCCTGTCGATATTTCTGCTCCTGTAGGTTTTTATTGGACAGAGGGAACTTTCGCTACCGGCCTCGCAGATAATGCCTTGCCGCCATTGAAAGGCGGCTCCACTATCGGAATTCCTTCGGCTCCTGCTATTTTATTTCCCTCGGGAATAGTTGGCACTCCCGACTTGCGAGACGCCGAAAGGATGCAAGGTTTTGATGAAGGATGGACACGTGCCGCAGAGGCGGTAGTTAAGCCCTCATTTCGTTGGAAGCTCGTTGGAAACGCAGTCACGGTGAATGTGTGCAAGTGGATAGCGGAGGGGCTTTTGCATCCCCCGAAAACAGGCCCAACGAATTTCCATCCGCATACCGCAAAACGCTGGCCTGGTGCAGCATTTGGGGCAAAAGGAAAAATCTGGCGCGTGGACGGTGTTTACGGGCCTTTTAATCGCACCTCGTTGTCTTCGTTTTTACAATACCCAACAAAGCCACTTTCCCACCGCGCTGTAACAGGTTTTATTGGACGAGCCTTGAAGGGCAACCTGCAATACCCGCTAGGATTCATTCAAGCCTTAGAGAAATACGCAAAAACACTATAATTTATATCTTGATAAACATGCTTTTTACGCATGCCACATAATATTTTTTACTATCTCAGCAGCCAACTAAAAATTAAACAAAAACACGCAAATGGAAGAAAGTAATTTTTTGAATGCTGTGACCGCCGCTATTTCAGCAGATCCTAAGAATGGATCTAAATGGAATAGTCTGGAAACGTGGTTTTCCGAGAAAGGCCTACGAGGGAACGGGGCTTTGAATAATTCAGGCGGTGCCGATCGAACCACCCGTATTAGACAGCTCGCCACGTCAAAGACACACTCAGGACATAGCACTAGGGAAGTGGCAAATCACTCCGTATTTGTGATTGGCGGAGAAACAATTGACGGCTATCAGGCCAATCCTGATCATTACTTAGAGGAAATCGAGAAGTCACTGAAGGATGAGCATTCAAACTTCGAATCTTGTCTTATTATTGTAGCAGCTCCAAATCATCCTCCAGAGCCGGTCCGCCTAATCAAAAGATCCGACCAGCCACTGCCAATCCCGTATGAAGAATGGTGGCCGGATTTGCAGGTCTCAATAATCCCGAAAAATTCCACCAACTTAATACCTGAGAGGGCAGCGGCTAGCGTAGAGATTTCACATCCTACGGCAATTCTCAAAGAGTCCTTGAAAAAGTGCCATAAGATATTCTGCGACAATGCTGAACAGTGTGACTTTCGTGTAAACTTGGACGGCGGATTGAGATTCATATCTTCCCTGCTATCCAAAAGATTTCTTATTCTTACCGGCCTAGCGGGTTCGGGAAAAACAAAAGTTGCACAGGCTCTCGCACGGTGGATTACGGAAGATCCGGGCTGGATTGATTCAACCGACCACACCAAAGGAAAAAATCCCAATCCCTGTTATGAACTCGTTTCTGTCGGGGCAGACTGGAACGGGAACGAAAACATTCTCGGCTATCCCAGCGGATTGGAGGCGTCAGCCTACGTCACGAAGCCGGCGCTGGATCTGATTCTTCACGCAAGTGCTCAAGAAAACTCGGATGTTCCCCACTTCCTGATACTCGATGAGATGAATCTTTCCCATGTGGAGCGTTATTTCGCTGACCTGCTCTCCGCCATCGAATCGGACGAGCCCATCCACCTCCATCAGGACGCGGAACGCAAAGCGGGCGACATTGTCATCCCCAGAAAGATCACCCTTCCTAAAAACCTCTTCATCATCGGAACAGTGAATGTGGACGAGACGACTTACATGTTCTCCCCAAAGGTCCTGGATCGGGCGAATGTGATCGAGTTTCGCATGGATGAGAGCGATCTGATGGCATTTCTTGAGCATCCGGCCAAACCCAATCTTGAGAACCTCGACGAGAAGGGAGTGTCGTTTAGCAAAGCATTCGTGGAAGCAGCGAGGAAACCGGCAGTGATTCCCGAAGAGATCAAGAAGCGCTACGATACCGAGTTGCTCCTGCTCTTCAAAACCCTTCAGGACCACGGTGCGGAATTCGGCTACCGCACCGCTTACGAAGCATCCCGATTCGTGCATTTCTACAAGTTGCTGGGCGACGGCAAGGTGTGGAATTCCAGCGCGAATGAAAGCCGAGGCGCTTGGACCGATCTGGATAACGAAGGCCGTGACTGGCTGGATGATGCCATGGACTCCGTGATTTTCCAAAAACTGCTGCCCAAGCTGCATGGGTCGCGGGCCAAGCTGGGTCCGGTGTTGAAAAAGCTTTGGTTCCTCTGCGTGAATGATGTGGACGCCCGTTCCGGTGATGCGCTTCAAGGCGAGCCGTTCACAACGGTCCCAAGAGGTGCCCCCTATCCGCTGAGCGCAGAGAAGATCGGCCGGATGTGGAAACTTTTGTTGGAGAACGGATTCGCCTCATTCGCGGAGGCCTGAGACCATGAAAGTCCGCCCCCACATCGTTCTTCCGTTTCGCACGCCGTCCGGCCGGTTGCTTGCGGAAATGGCGCTGGTTCCCGCGAAGGACGGGCAAAACGCGGCCACCGCCCCGCTGGTGGAGACGGATGAGGAGGACGCCCGTGAGCATGGAGAGACCACTTTCCAACTACGCGAGTCCGAGCGTTATGAATATGAGGTGACCAAGCAGCCGGTAGGTGCCGATCTGCGGCTGCGGTGCAGTCTATCCAGCCGCCGCCGGAGCCTTGGCAGTGGAGGAGGAAAGGCGGATGCCGGATTGATCGAGACCCGGTCGTTTTGCGGAACGCTGCTGCTGGAGCTGGTGGAGGGCGAGGTGGACGGTGCGAAATCCGCCGTGGCGTCGGCCTTGGTGGATGTGCGCTCCCTGAAGCTGGACTACCGGACGGAATACCGGGGAATGCTGCGGCGACTGTCCAACGAGATGGCCGGACTGGTGGCGGATGCGAGGCAATCGACCAAAGCGGGCTACCGTTCAACTTTTGAGGAACGGAAGGATGCTGGCTGGTTGCAAATCCAACTGGAGCTGCTGCGCGAGACGCTGGATAGCGCCGACTTTTCCGCAGCGCTCCAGCGCATCCTGAGCTTTCCGCATGAGCGGCTGTCCACGGTGAGTGATTCCGTTTCCACCGATAGACCGATCCGCTGGACTCCATCAGCGGTGCGCCAACTGGTGACGGGCAGTCCGCGTCGCGAGGTTCCCGCTTCGCATCCGCTGAGAACGGAACTGGGGCTGGAATCGGTCGCCGGCCGGGTGATGGTCCAGCGCAGATCGCGGGATCTGGACACTCTGGAGAATCGGTTCGTGAAGTTCGCGCTGGAAGATTTCCGGGCGTTTCTCACGCATGCGCAGGGAGTTTTCGAATCGTCCAAAGGCTGGGGTGCTTCTTTGGCACTGTCGCGGCGGTTGGCGGCGACGGTGGAGGATTGGCTTGGGCGCGGGATGTTCCGCGAGGTAGGGCAGATGAGCTTCGCACCGCTGGGCAGTCCGGTCCTGCAACGGAAGGCTGGCTACCGGGAGGTGCTGCGCTGGTGGCTGCGTTTTCGCACGGCGGCGGAACTTTCCTGGGAAGGTGGTGAGGAGTTGTTCCGCGCGGGGCAACGGGATGTGGCGAGTCTTTACGAGTATTGGTTGTTCTTCGAACTTCTGAATTGGTTTTGCAAGAAATGCCGGGGCGGAGAACGTCCGGCGGTGGAGGAGCTCATCGACGGGCTGGAAGAAGGTTCTCCGAATCTGCGGTTGAAGATGCGGACGGAGTTAGGCCCGTTCACCGGAACGTTCGGCAGGACGAGCCGGCAGCTTCAGGCGCGTTTTTCCTATAACAAAAGTTTCCAAGTGACGGACGAACGGGAACTGGGAGGAAGTTGGACACGAAGGCTTCATCCGGATTATACGCTGACGTTCTGGCCCGCTGGACTGAGCGAGGCGGCTGCGGAGCGCGATGAACTGCTGGTGCATGTGCATCTCGATGCGAAGTATCGCGTGGAGGCGATAAAGGAACTCTTCGGTGATCCAGATGCCGATGACGTGGATCAGGAGGTGGAAGGCAACTACAAGCGGCAGGATTTGCTGAAGATGCATGCGTATCGGGATGCCATCAAACGCTCGCAAGGGGCGTATGTCATCTATCCGGGCCGAATGAACGCGCCGGTAACGCTAACCGGTTTTCATGAGATTTTACCGGGTTTGGGCGCGTTCGCAGTCGCGCCGGACGACGAGGGAGAGGCACAGGGCTTCAAGTCTTTGGAGATTTTTCTGGATCAGGTGCTGGAACATCTCAGCAATCAGACGACGGCGATGGAGCGAATGAGCTATCATCTGGCCGAGACCTATCGGGGCAAGACTGCTGCGATTCTATATGGATCGCAGGTTCTGCCGGAGCGCGACGAAATGAGCGATACCTCGCGCGCGCTACCACCCGCCGAGCATCATGTGGTGGTCGCATGGTATAACACGCCGGCCCAGCTTGCATGGACCCGTGCAACGGGCATCGCCAACGTGAGGCTGGGTGATCGTCCGGGATCATGGCATATACCGCCGGAAATGGCGTCAGCCCGTCACCTTCTTCTCCGCACATATAATGGTGTGGTGGCGGATGGTTTATTTCGTCTCAGAAATCCGGGATACAAGGTTTTCACTGCCAACGATCTGATGGAGACAGGCTACCCAGGAACCGCAGCAGGTGAAATTTATGCAGTCTTCGAAGTGGAACCCGATCCAGACTATGAGGGCCGGAAATGGGACGGCGCGAAGATTTGGGAACAAATCAAGGCATTCGCAGCACGGAGAACATATCGTCAGGTGAACCTCAATGACCGGCGCTCTCCCGATCCGCGGGTGATGAGTTTGCAGGAGTTGCTCAAAGCCATGCTCTGAGTCCAATTCGGAAGCCCTATTCCCCGCAAATAGTCACTGGCGGTCATAGACCCGCCGCTTCACAAAAAAACGACGGCCCTCATGGAAAGCCGTTTTTGATTAGATTTCTAGAAACTCAGGAATCAGATTTCCTTTTTCACGATGTCCGTGAGGAGGTTCATGATGCGGTTGGAGTAGCCCCACATGGTGTCATACCAGCTCACGATCCTCATTCATGCCTGCTAAGCTCCAATCATCCGCCACCATCGGCTCTGAGGCCGAGCTCAGGCTCGCCGCCGATAGCGTGGAAGAAACGACCCACATCGAAAAGAGGTAAAGCCCATGAGCAAACAGAAGCCGACGCCCGGAAAAGCGGCGTGGATTGAAGCAAGAAACCCAAGCGAAACAGATCACTCGTCGTCCAGCACCACCGCCCAAATCGCCGCCAACGGCCACGGCCGCCTCGGCGCTGAGCATTAAGGTCAGTTCGCCGATTCCGCGAAACAGGAAACTGCTATACGTGGCGGCTTGAAATCGCTAAACTTCAACCCATGAGCAAAGAACGATTCACCGAGCGACAGGCCGACGTGCGCGCGAGCGCCTCTCGCCTCGCCGAAGCCGTTGCTCAGCCGGAAAGCGAACTCATCCGCGATGCCACCATCCAGCGCTTCGAGTTCACCTTTGAAGTCGTCTGGAAGACCCTTAAACTCTACCTCGAACGCCAGGGGCACGAATGCGGCGGACCCCGTCCGACCCTTAAAAAGGCCTTTGCCGAGAATCTCATCCCAACCGCTGAGGAAGCCGACCACTGGCTCCAGATGCTTGAGCAGCGCAATCTCACTACCCATGCCTACGACGAGGCGCTCGCCAGACAGATCTACCAGCACATCGTGTGGGACTACGCCCCCTTGCTCAGCGGCATGGCGGAAAAGATCCAAACCTTGCAATGGGACTGAATGCATGAAGACCTTTGCCCTCCGCGACCAAGATCTCGCCGTGCTTCGCCGCACCTTCCGCCGCTTCCCCTGGGTTCGTGAAGTGCGTCTCTTCGGCTCCCGCGTCACCGGCCACGCCCGCCGTGCCTCGGACATTGATCTCGCCATTTCCGCTCCGGACGCCACCACCGACGAATGGTTGGAACTCACCGACGCGCTCGACGAAGCGCCCATCATCTATGAATTCGATGTGGTCCGCATCGAACGCGCGCACAATCCCCGGCTGATGGAGAAGATCGCCCGTGAAGGTGTGCCCATTTACCCTGAGACCACTCCCGCATAAATGTGGCAGAGGAAAAGATGCCGCGCCTCGTCGCAGAACTACACGCCCAGTTCGCGAATCCGGAGCATGCCATCAAGCAAACCTGAGGGGGCTGGGTTAGGACGGGTGAACCTATTGAACTTCCGCTAGGCGAGGTCTGCGATGTAAATCAAGGATGCTGGCGTAAGAATCGAAACGCGGAGCCGGGGAGGTCGCGGAGAGATGCGTGGAGGATGGGCAAAAATTTCGATCAACCTTAGAGCTCTTTCAACTTCGCGTCTCTCAACTGCCTGATCGGCGGCACCCGTTTCGCCCGTGGCCGCCGTCTTCTGGATGATGAGGCGGTGGCCAAAATCACCGAATGCAGTGGCCGACTGGGACTTCACCGTGATCCCTCGCTACGGCAGGCATGAGGAGTCCGCCATCTCGGCTACAACCCACAAAAACCCGGACACCCCAGCCAGCCCGTCAGCCGTCACATGACCCACGTGCACTCCCCACCCGCTTTCCAAGTGCGGATTCTGGGATCATTCGTGTGGTCGATCCACTGCTCTTGCTGCCCGTTCGGCGGGGTAGGCTCAGCCGCAGAAAGCGCAGCTGCCGTGGCGATCAAGAGGGTGAGAAAGAAGGTCCGGCAGTGAGCTTTTGCGCGATGCTTGAAGGATGGGGAGGGGTCTTAGGCTTGGTCGATGGTTTTCTCGGTAGCGGCGTCGATGATGACGAATTTTTCCCGGTTGAGGGTCGGGTCCGAGCGGAAAATGAGGCGTCCGGAGTGAGAGCGCTCTAGCTCGACGAGGAGCTTGGCATCTTCGCTTTTGAAGCGGTTGAGCACGTCGCTGTTCACGATGATGATGACGTCGCCGAGGGTGTCGCGGTGCTTCTGGATCACGGAGTTGAGGCGACGTTGGATCTCGACGGACATGGTCATGGGGGTTTTGACACGGGCGCGGCCTTGGCAATACGGGCAGGGCTCGTACATGGAGTCACGGAGCGACTCGCTCAGGCGCTGGCGAGTCATTTCCATGAGGCCGACCGGGGAAATTTGGAGGACTTGGGTCTTGGCCTTGTCGCGCTTGAGGCGGTCTTTGATGGCTTTATAAACCGTCTGCTGGTCCTTGCGGTGACGCATGTCGATGAGGTCGATGACGACGAGTCCACCGATATTGCGGAGGCGGAGTTGGCGGGCAACTTCGACGGCAGCTTCGACGTTGGTTTCGAGGATCATTTTATCGACGTCCTTGGAGCCGCGGTTGCGGCCGGTGTTGACGTCGATGGCGATGAGGGCCTCGGTCTCGTCGATGACGATGTAGCCGCCGCAGGGGAGCCAGACTTGGCGGGAGAAGGATTCGTCGATTTGTTTCTGAATGTTGACGCGCTCGAAGATGGGGATGCCGACGGAGGGCATGTGGTGAATGCGGCGTTTGGCACGGCGGGAGATTTTCCCGGCGATGGTGCGAATCATTTCGGTGGTCTCGGCGTCGTCACAGATGACTTGGTCGATCTCGTCAGTGAGGAAATCGCGGGCGGTGCGCTCGATGAGGCCGGGCTCTTGGAAGATGCAGGCGGGGGCGGGGTTGTTCGCACGGCGGGCTTCGATTTCATCCCACTGTTCGAGCAGCATGTGGAGATCCCGGACGAAGTGGCGGGCGCGGGTGCCTTGGGCAACGGTGCGCATGATGATGCCCATGCCTTCTGGGATGGCGAGTTTTTGGACGATTTTACGGAGTCGTGCGCGTTCTTTGGGATCTTCGATTTTCCGAGAAATACCGAATTGCTCGGTGAAGGGCATGAGGACGAGGTAGCGCCCGGCGAGGGAAATGTTGGTGGTGACGCGGGGGCCCTTGGTGCCGATGGGACCTTTGGAAACTTGGATGACGATTTCTGAGCCGATGGGGTAAATGTCTGGGATGTCGCGGGAGGTGATTTTTTTCTGAGTTTTCTTTTTCCCTTCGCGTTGGATTTCTTCAAGGCCGGCGTCGAGCGCGGCGGGGATGGCGTCCCAGAAGTGGAGGAAGGCGTTTTTATCGAGGCCGATGTCCACGAACATGGCTTTGAGGCCGCCTTCGATGTTTTTGACGCGACCTTTGAAAATGCCGCCGACGATGTTTTGGTCGCCTTCGCGCTCAACGGTGTATTCTTCGAGGCTACCGTTTTCGAGCAGGGCGACGCGGCGTTCGAGTTTTTCGACGTTGACGATGATGGTGTTGCCTCGCGAGGGGTCGGGTTTGCCGATGCCGAGGAGTCGTTTGATGTGTTGGATCATGTTAATAAAAGTTGAGAGGTTTGGGTTGTGGTGAGTGAGTTGGGAAAATCAGGGTTCGGTGATGGGCACTGCCTTTGGGATGACAGAGCCGTTTGAGTCAAGTTCGGGAGTGATGGTGGGAGTGGGGATGACGTTGGTCGAGGTGGGAGGGACTGGGATGAGTTGGGAGGGATCGGCATCGCCGACTTCGTCACCGGTTTCTCCGGCGATTTCGGTGGGGGCAGGCACAGCGGCGGCGGCCGCGGCGATGGCTTGGGGCTGGGGATCAGTGTCTCCCGCTTCGACGGCGGCGATCATTTCTGGGGTGATGTCGATGGGTTTCTCGATGCGGTTGGTATTTCCGGTGAAGCGGGTGAGTGGCTTGACAGGGAGACGGGCACCGGCGTCGCGGGCGAAGAGGCCGCGGTAGATGAGATTGACGAGCGGGCCGCAGACTCCACCGCCGGAGTAGCCGCCTTGGACGAGGACGCAGACGGCGTATTTTGGCTGCTCGTATGGGGCGAAGCTCATGATCCATGAGTTATGGGAGGGCTTGCCGTCGTCTGAGGTCTGGGCGGTGCCGCTTTTGGCGGCGGCTTGGATGGTGGGGAGTTTGACCTTGGCGGAGGTGCCGCCTTCGTTAACGGACATCCACATGCCGCGGCGGATGAGTTCGAGGTCGGAGGTTTTCACGCCGGACTGGATGAGGTCGACTTCGAGCTTGGGGGTGTCTTCGATGATGATTTTCCCGTTTTCGGCGACGGCTTGTTTGACGATACGGGGTTTGTAGTATTTGCCACCGTTGGCGACGCAGGCAGCCATGGAACAGACTTGGATCGGCGTGGCCATGGTGTCACCTTGGCCGATGGAGAACATGGCGCTGAGGGCGGGCGTCATGAAAGCGTTAGGATTAGCGCGTTTCCAAGCGGGGCTGCCTGGGAGGATGCCGGGGTCTTCCTTGGGGAGTTCGATGCCGGTTTTTTTACCGATGCTGACGAGTTGGCAGCCCTCGACCATGGCGCGCGGGCCGATGGCGTTAGCGAGTTTGTTGAAGTAGGGGTTGCAGGAGTTTTTAATGGCGAGAGACATGGTCTGCGAACCGTGCATGCCGCGGTGCATGTTCCAGATCCAGCAGCCGATGGGGCGGTTCCCATACATGACGAAGCCGTCACAGGAAAAGGTGCGGTCACCCATGCCATGGACTGCACCAGCGATGGCGGTGGCGACTTTCATGGTGGAGCCGGGGGCAAAGCCGGAGATGGCGCGGTTGGTGAGGGGGGCGAGCTGTTTGTTCGTCCGGTAGGCGTTCCAGTTCGCTTGTGAGATGCTGGGGATGAAGTCGTTCGGGTTGTAGTCCGGGACGGAGGCCATGGCGAGAACCTCGCCGGTGTTGACGTCCATGATGACGCCGGCGGCGCGGCCTGCGAGGCGGAGGGTATTTTCGAGGAGGTATTGAGCTTGGGCGTCGATGGTGAGTCGGACTGCTGCGCCGATGCCGGGCTTGATGTAGTCTGACATGCGGATCGCGCGGCCTTTTTCGTCTTTGACGATGGTTTTTTGACCTTCAGGTCCGCGAAGCACGTCGTCCATGGAGGCTTCGATGCCTGCGATGCCTTTTTCGTCGCCGATGTAGTGGTCAAATTTGCGGGTCGCGCTGTCGGGAACGTCGCCCTTTTCCCATTGCTTGAGGTAGCCGAGAACGTGGCTGGCGAGGGCTCCGTAGGGGTAGTTGCGCTGGGGGCGTATGTTGAGGTAAACGCCGGGGAGTTCGAGGTTGTGTTCGGCGAATTTGGCAAATTCGTCGTAGCTGAGATCGGCGCGGTAGCTGAAGGGGATTAGTCCGCCGTGGGTGAGGAAATGGGAGCGGAGGTCGCCTTTAATGGGCTTGGCGAGGTTGAGCCTTGGGTTTTGGAGGATGGAGAGTGGCCCCTCGGCGACGATGGCGGCGATGTCTTTTTCGCTGCGTTTGCGGAGCAGTCCATTTTCGCGAGTGAGGCGCAGGAGAGTGGGGTCTTCGGTGTGTTGGTTGAGGTAGGCTTGACGGATTTCGTCGAGGTTGAAGGAAGCTTCGTAGTTACGGAGATTGCGAGCGAGGGTGATGCCGTTGCGGTCGGTGATTTCGCCGCGGATGCCGGGCTCGCGGACGGTGACGTTGCGATTTCCTGGAACGAGTTGGAGGAAGTCGTCACGCCTTTCGATTTGGAATTCGTGGAGCCGAGACAAAAGGGCTCCAAATCCCACCAGCACGAGTGCGGTGAGAAGATAGAGCCGGATGCGGTAGCTAGGTTCCAAGGTGATCAGTGGGGGCGATGGCGTTTTTTACCCGCTTCCGGGTGGATGGAGTGGTTGCAAATCTTGGCGATGCTGAAGAGCAGCCAGAAGATCAACGGCGAGAAGAGCATGGTCAAAAGTGAAGTGAAGGCCATCTGGCGCAGGGTGCTGCGGGAGATGGAAAATTCACCACGAACGAAGGTGATGATGGCGTATTCTGCCATGAGGTAGAGGAAAATGGAGATGCCGGAAAGGAGGGCTGAAAACTGCCATTTGCCTTGTTTGAAAAGGGGTTGGATGCCTTGCATGAGAAAGCCCATGGCACCAAAGAGCAGGATGGAATACCCGAAGCGGAGTGACTCAACCGGCTGCGTGTAAATGTCGGGATCGCCCGTGTGGGGGCCAAGTGCACAGTGTGCATCCCAGAAAAACCCACCGATGAAAGCGAGTAACAACATGGTCGGTAACTCGACGGTGACTGCAGCACAGAGAAAGACCAGTTGGACAAAAAGGATACGCGAGTGGTGAACCGCCGTGAATGCAGGGAGGAACTGCTGCAAGACGAAGGATGCAAGCAGGAGTAAGATCGTGATGAGTGAGTAGCGGATCACGGGGCGTCACGGGTCCGCGGAGAGGACGACGAAAACGGTGCCAAGATTCGCGAAGTTCACCGATGGACGGACGAGAGCTTCGGAATCCAGCACGCCTTTTTCGACGGACTCGACGGTTCCTAGTAAGATGTTTGCCTGGAAGGTGCCTCCCCGGCCGGTGGTGAAGACTCGCTGCCCTTTACGGAGAGCGGCTTCGGTGGATAAAAATTTCAATTTCAGGAGAGGGTTTTCGTCGAAAGCACGTTGGCCGCACAAGATGCCGACTTCGGGCGAGCCTTCGACACGTGCTGAAACCTGGCATTTTTCGTCGGTGAGTAGGAGGACCGAGGAGCGATTCTGGCCGGTGTAAATCCGGTCGATTTTTCCGACGAGGCCTTCGTTTGAAAGCACGGCCAACTGGGTGCCGACGCCGCGTTCTTGGCCGGCGTCGATGTCGATAGTTTGCCACCAAGTGGTCGGCTGGCGGCGAATGACTTGGGCAGCGACGACGTCGAAGTGGGTGGCTTTTTTAAAGTCTAGGGCGTGGCGGAGTTGGAGGTTTTCGCGTTCGAGATCCCGGAAGCGAGACTCGATGACGCGGAGACGTCCCATTTCCCCTTGGAATGCGGCCAGCTCTTTTTCCAGTGACTTCGAGTGGCGAGTCTCATTCATGAAGGCACGGGCTTGGGTCTCCAGCTTGGAACCCGATTTTAGAAATGGGGACATTGCCGAAAAATAGAGATCCTGCATCTCACGCACGCCGCGATCACTGAGCGTGAACGCCCATACAGCACTTCCGAGGAAGAACAGTAAAGCGATGAGATTGAGCGGCTTCATGGCCGTAAGGTGTCCAACAAGAGTGGAGGCTTAGCGCTGCTCGGTGTTAGTGACGCGTTTCAGGAGAGCGAGTTCCTGAAGTGCTTTACCAGTGCCCTCGGCCACAGCACTGAGGGGATCCTCGGCGATGTGAACGGGTAAGCCGGTTTCTTCACGCAAGAGACGGTCCAGCCCTTTAAGGAGGGCTCCACCGCCAGCGAGGACGATTCCGCGATCAACAAGATCGGCGGCGAGTTCGGGTGGGCAGCGCTCGAGAGTGGTGCGGACGGCATCTACGATGGTGCTGAGTGGGTCAGCCATGGCCTCGCGAATTTCCTGCGAGGTGATGGTGATGGTCTTTGGAAGGCCTGCGACGAGGTCACGTCCCTTGACTTCCATGGTCATTTCTTTGGGCAGGGGAGCGGCGGAGCCGATGCGTATCTTAATGTCCTCTGAGGTGCGCTCCCCGATCATGAGGTTGTAGGCGCGCTTCATGTATTGGATGATCGCTTCATCCAATTCATCCCCTGCGGTGCGGACACTCCGGGCATACACAATCCCAGAAAGCGAGATCAGCGCGACCTCAGTCGTGCCCCCGCCGATGTCCACGATCATGTTGCCAGCGGCCTCCTGAACGGGGAGCCCGACACCGATCGCGGCGGCCATCGGCTCTTCAATCAGGTAAACTTCGCGGGCACCTGCTTGCTCGGCGGATTCACGCACGGCCCGGCGTTCGACTTCTGTGATCCCGGATGGAATGGCGATGAGCACGCGTGGATTGTTCCGGCGGCCTTTATTCACCTTACGAATGAAGTGGCGTAGCATGGCCTC
The DNA here is from genome assembly GCA_027484055.1 of Verrucomicrobiaceae bacterium. GTDB lineage: Bacteria > Verrucomicrobiota > Verrucomicrobiia > Verrucomicrobiales > Akkermansiaceae > Luteolibacter. Next base: position 60,214 of record JAIXQH010000047.1, read on the forward strand.
GGTGACTTGGAAATCGGCGATGACACCGTCCTTCAGGGGACGGATCGCAACGATATTTCCAGGAGTCCGGCCGAGCATCCGCTTCGCATCGTCGCCCACGGCGAGGACTTCGTTGGTGCCCGCTCGGACCGCGACCACGGATGGCTCGCGTAGAACGATGCCGTGGTCTTTGACGTTGATCAGGGTATTTGCGGTGCCTAGGTCAATTCCGATGTCATTCGAAAAAAAATTTCCAAAAAGCTTTTTGAACATGGATGGTGTTGAAAATGAAAGAGTAAGAGAGAAAATTGGCGCAGGCAAAAGATGTGCAAGAAACAGAATTTCTTGCCTCAAGCCTTTCGTGAACTTAGCGATCGGGAGAATCCCTGTATTGACGAACGCGAAATGTCACTTTTCCTCATTTGTAGGTCAAGAGTGAATCTGGGAGACCTTGGAATCGGCGTCTTGATTTTGAGGCGGCCGAGGTGGTTGGGACAAGTGAGTCCTCAATCCGATGAAAAGTGGAGCGTAGCGGATTCGAACCGCTGACCCCTTGCATGCCATGCAAGTGCTCTACCAACTGAGCTAACGCCCCTTTCGGGTGGGGCGGAGGTGTATCGGCGGCGGTGAGTCCGGGCAAGAGGATTTTTTCAAAAATACGAGGATCGATGGCAAGCGGTGGAATCCGCGTGATCCAGACTTGGCGAAACGGTGCGCTGACGTATGCTGCCCGGCATGTCGAAATACGCAGGTGAAGAGGTGTTGGTGGTCAAACGAGCCCTGTTGGAGGAGTTGGGCAGCTTTGAAGGGGTGAAGACGGCGGGCCTGACAGAGGCGGTGGATGGCTTGCTGGATCCTGGGAATCACTTTTTTATGGATCGTGCATTGGCGGAAGAAGATCCCCAATTCAAGCAGCTCATTCCCTACTGCATTTTTCGCTGCGGAAATCGGATTTTACACTACACGCGCGGCAAAGCGGGGGGGGAAAGTCGCCTTCACGCGAAGATCTCGGTCGGTGTGGGTGGGCATGTGAATCCGGTGGATATGGGGGAGGGGAGGACCGGTGCTGCGGCTTACCACGCAGCGGTGACTCGGGAAATCGAGGAGGAGCTGAGCATGGCGGAAGTGCATGAACACCGGATCATCGCTTTGTTGAACGACGAGTCCAACACGGTCGGCCAAGTCCATCTCGGGGTGGTGCATTTAATTGAGCTAAAATCGGACCAAGTGAGCTCGCGTGAGGACGCCCTGCTGGATCTCTGTTTCACCCCGCTGGAGGACTTGAATGGGGTGCTTTTTGATCGACTGGAAACATGGAGCCAATTCTGTGTGCGTTACCTCGTCGAGTCGGGAATCTAAGGCGCGCGGCGACCAAGGTGGCCTCATCCGAACCGCTAAATAAATCACCATGAAGCAAGATTGAGGTAGCGGATTCCTCTGTTTGCCGCCACTCTCCCCCCGTATGGAAGTCATCACTCACCCATGATATCTGATGCCGACTAAGCCAGATAAACCTCGAATTCTGATCGTTACGCCCGAGATCACGTATCTACCGACGGGCATGGGAAATTTAATGCAGCGCACGGCTGCGAAGGCGGGCGGCTTAGCGGACGTTTCTGCGTCGCTAGTCTCTGCACTTTTCGAGCTGGGCGCGGATGTCCACGTGGCGATGCCGAACTACCGGCGGATGTTTCAAGGTGACATTTTCAGCCTGCATGAAAAGGAGCTGAGGAAATACCACGAAGTGCTGCCGGAGGCTCACATCCACTTGGCGGAAGACCGCATTTTTTATTACCGGGAGCAGGTTTACAGCAATAGCAACGATGAGGCGATGAGGATCGCCCTCGTTTTCCAGCGCGAGTTGATCAATCACATCGTCCCGCGGGTGATGCCGGACTTGATCCATTGCAATGACTGGATGACCGCGCTGATTCCTGGGATGGCGCGTCGCCGGGGCATTAAGTGTTTATTCACGGTGCATAACATCCACACGAGGCAAGTTTCGCTGGCGCAAATCGAAGAGGCGGGGATCGATGCGGCGGAATTCTGGATGAATCTTTATTTTTCTGGGAACCCCGTTTCCTATGACCACGCCCGCTCGCATGTGCCGGTGGATTTACTGACGTCTGGGATTTTTGCGGCCCACTTTATCAATACGGTGAGTCCACGATTTCTTTGGGAAATCGTAGAGGGCTGGCATTCCGTGGTGCCGGATTCTGTGCGTGCTGAGCTGCGGGCCAAGTATGGCGCGGGCTGCTCTGCTGGGATCCTCAATGCGCCGGATGCTTCTTATAATCCGGCGACGGATGAAGCGCTGGTGCAGAAGTATGGAGTTGCGGATTTCGTCTCAGGAAAAGCGGCGAACAAGCGAGCGCTCCAGCGCGAACTCCAGCTGAAGGAAGATCCGAATGCTCCTATCTTTTTCTGGCCCTCCCGCTTAGACCCTGTTCAAAAAGGTCCTCAGCTCTTGGCGGATATCCTGCACAAGCTCGTTTCCGACTATTGGGAACGAGACTTGCAGGTGGTCATCGTCGCCAATGGCCCGCACCAACACTGGATTGACCAGATCGTCAGCACTTTCGATCTCAGAGAAAGGGTCGCCATCGTGGACTTTGAAGAGCGACTCTCGCGGCTCGCCTACGCCGCCTCCGATTTCATGCTGATGCCCTCGTTATTCGAGCCTTGTGGTCTGCCGCAGATGACAGCCCCGCTTTATGGCTCGCTTCCGGTCGTGCATTCCACCGGTGGGCTTTACGATACGATCCGCCCGCTCGACATCGAACGCTCAGTCGGAAACGGCTTTCGTTTTGAAAATTACAACCCTGAAGGATTCCGTTGGGCCGTCGATCAGGCGATGCTGTTCCACTCGCTGCCAGAGCCGATCAAGGAGCGGGAAATCCGCCGGATAATGATCGAGAGTAAGTTGGAGTTCAGTCATCAAGAAGTGGCCCGGCGCTATATCAACATCTATGAGGAAATGCTGGCCCGGCCGCTGGTGGAAAAGGAATCAGGCGAGGCGATCAAGGCCATCGCCGAGAGCCTCACCGAGGTCATGAAGTCCTAGCGCGTCGCTTGTTTCTGCCAGAGTGAGGAGGGTGGGATGTCGTTCGGGCGGCACACGATGATGCCCTCGTGCTTGGACATGCTATTGACGTAATCTGAAATGGGGCGGTCGATGACGGCCATGCGTCCCTTGTCGTAATCCGAAGTCGCGTGGGTGAAGTAGGCTCGGTCTTTCAGTTTGATGATTAAGCCGACATGCGAGGTGTAACCATTTTTATCATTCGTGGTGATGGCGCAGATGTCGCCACTCTGAAGGTATTTCTCTGCGGCCCGGACTTTCGACTTTGGGACTTGGTAAACGGGTAAATTGGAGACTTGAGCTTCGATTTTACCCATCGGCTCGATCAATGCCGGATTCGCCCGCAGGTAGCGGTAGGCTCGCCATTGCACAGTCATTTCATGAATTTCGCGTTTCATGCGTTCCGCTCCCGGGATTCGTGAAGTGATATTCGTCGCATACCCGCGGCGCTGATTGTCGGCGAAGACTTCTTCTAAATGATGCATCCGGCTGAGGTAGCTACCCGTGCAGATACCGTTGCGATACCGCTCGATTTCCACCATTTGGAGTAAATCCTCCGGGCGATACGGACCTGGCTTGTAGCGGAGAAGTCGCGCGAGTGCGAGGGAGTTCTCGTAAAAGGTCCAGCAGTCCATCGCCTTTAAATTGGCGACCGGGGACTCGATGCGGTCATCCACCTCGAGTGTGTAATTCAGATACGGGGTGCCGACGAACTCTCGCGCCACGCGTGCGGTCCGCTCACCGATGGGTAAATTTCTCCAGTTCTCGCGTTCTGCCTTCGCGACGACCGCTTGAAGTTTGGACTCGCCTTGGAAAACCGTCTTCAGCGGCAGCCTTGGTGCCGTCTGCGGCGGAACGGGCGTAGCGCCCTGCACCGACATCACGAGGCACCCTGCTATCACCCACAGCCCGCAGCGTAACATTCTCAAATCCATGCGAATCCTTAGTCTGATTTTCCTTTTTCCGAAAGCGAACAGTTTGAAAAAACGTTTCTGGCGCGGCTCCTCCTTCGGGTGGGCCGCTCAGTCCTGTGCGTCGAAGCCGACGTCCTCGGGTAAATTTTTCTCCTTCACCGCGAGATTTGCCAATACGTCGCAGCGTTCATTCTCCGCATGGCCTGCGTGACCCTTCACCCAGCACCAGTCGATCTGATGAGGAGCCATCGCGGCCAGTAACAACTGCCAGAGATCTTGATTTTTCACGGGTTTTTTTGCCGCTGTTTGCCAACCTTTTTTCTGCCAACCCTCGATCCAGCGTTTTGAAATCGCATCGATCAAGTACTTCGAGTCCGAATGCAGCTCCACCTCGCATGGCTCTGTGAGAGTTTGCAAGGCAGCGATCGCGCCCCGCAATTCCATGCGGTTATTCGTCGTCATCCGGAACCCAGCAGACAACTCGCGGCGGTGCTTTCCGAACACCATCACGACGCCGTAGCCCCCCGGGCCAGGGTTCCCCTTGCAGCCGCCGTCCGTATGAATAATCACTCGTTTCATCATCGTCCGACCCTGTCCCGCCGCTCCCTCGCTTGACAAGTCTTCTCCCATCTCCGCCGCCAAAAAGGACTCACGAACGCTCGACCGTAAAAAATGAGGTTGAGCATCCCATGCTGAGCAAGCACCCTAGCGGCAGACCTCCGACTATGTTACTCCACTTCTTCAAAATGAACGGCGCCGGGAATGATTTCATCATCATTGATAACCGCGACCTCTCCATCGACCTCGACGCCGACACCATCGCCGCCCTCTGCGACCGCAACCGCGGCATCGGTGCAGATGGCCTTCTCGCCGTCGAACCCGCCAAAAAAGGCGCCGACTTTCGCTTCCGTTACTACAATGCCGACGGCGGCGAAGCCGAAATGTGCGGAAATGGTGCCCGCTGTTTTGGTCGTTTCACCGCGCATCTCGGTGAGATCGTGCTGAAAAAAGTCACCTTCGAAACCATCGTCGGCACCTTGGCCGCAGAAATGATCGGCGACGACGTCCGCATCGCCATGTCCGAGCCGCAAGGCCTGCAACTCAATACCGACGCTAAAATCCCAGGCGTCGATTCCGCCCTCCATTTCGTCAACACCGGCGTGCCTCACGTCGTGACCTTCCTCGAAAGTGCCGAAGCGCTGGATGAATTCGACGTCTTCAACCACGGCGGCGCGATCCGTCATCACGAAGCCTTCGCCCCAGCGGGAACGAATGCCAATTTCGCCGCCATCCTCGCACCGGATCACATTTCCATCCGCACCTTCGAGCGTGGCGTGGAAGATGAAACCCTCGCCTGCGGCACTGGCATGGTCGCCTCTGCCCTCGTCCATCACTTGCTCACCGGTGCTCCAAGCCCCATCAAAGTGGACGTGGAAGGTGGCGATACTCTGGAAATCGGCTTCGAGAAAACGGGCGACCAAACCTTCGCCAACGTCACCCTCACTGGCCCTGCGGATTTCGTGTTTGAGGGTGAAATCGATATTTGACCGGAATAGCGCTGAAACATGGAGCGGCGATCTCCGAATCGCCGTGGTCCATGGATCGCCGATGAATGGCGGTTTATCTCTCCTCATCGACACCTCATGGACTTCGGCGAATCGGAGTCCCCCGCCCCGAGCACCCGGCGGGCCTGTCCAACAACCAATAGGTTCGGGGCTATGGCCCGAACCTATCTTTGGGGTTCGGTTTCTTCATATTCCACCAAGGTAGAAAATCTCCGATCTAGAATTCACGAAGCGCCCTTTGTCGTCATACAGTAGGTAATATCGCAACTTTCGGGAAGCAAGCCAACGGATGTTGCGGATGCGAAATGTCACGTCGATCAGTGATGTTCCTGTTCCGATGTCTTCGGACTTGAAACCAGCCCTGAAAAGAGTCTCCGACACGTCCCTCTGTCGATCCTTGTCAGCGTCGATCAATGGATGCTCTGAAAAAAAGTCCACCTGCCTCTCTGATTCAAGATAAGAGACAAACTGAGTCTTGGTTGGGGAGTTTTGGACGACTAGCGCGCTAATATCGGCGTCTGTCGGCGCGGAAAAATAGCCGACAAGGATCGCCGAAAAAAGCATTAGAAACGGCGCGACGCAGACTAATAGCCAATATCTCTTTTTCATTTACCGAACGCCAAGCTCAGTGACCCCGATCAGGCATTGGGGTTGGATATGAAGGTTGGTGAAGCATAAGAACGTTGGAGAAAAAGTAACGCGCCGCGGCTAGGGGTTCGCTGCAGCGTCTTGTTAGGCCGCATCATCCCGCAGAAGGGGGTGGAACAAATACTAATACGCCATGAACCATATAAGCTGAAACTACTGCAAAAAGAAGTAGCATGCTGCAATAGCCTATCCATACCCAACGCGGTGGATGAAACAGAGTGGGGATGAGCAATGATGCACTCTTTAAAATGGCAACTAGTATAGTCGAAGAGGATAATGCCAGAAAGAGAACTGGCCATAGTGAAACACCCGCAAAAGCGGGAGATGTGACACTAAAAATACCTATTCCCAATTGATTTGAGAGCCATCCGATAAAGAGAACCCACGGTTGAATTAGAAAAGCGATTAAAGATGGAATAAACGAATAGTCCGCGAGATGGTTCGGACCGTTATTCCAGCCACTTATGCGATCTGACAGAATCAAGGCGAAATCTGCCAACGCATAAAGAGGAATTGCGGCTAAAAAGATTTTTTTCATTGGCCTAACATTACAATTAGTTCTGCCATTTGATGGCCGAAAGGATCGAGTTGGTCGAGAATATTTTAGCAGAGATGCGCTTAAGTATCTAAACAATAGTGAGTTAGCATGTAGTTTCAGAAGGTTTATGACTTAGCGACGTGAAACAACATAGACCTTTGCCAAGGCCCTCAGGAGCCGAGTTAGGTCTTCAAAGCATCGGTGATGATCACCGATGCTTAATCATTTAGGACCATGAGCGAATGCGCTTCTCCTGCGGCTACTCATTAGATCACGCGACGGGGTGGGTGACGGTGATCAGGTTGCTGCCTTTTTCATTCCCCTCGGCGGTGATGGCGAAGATTTTGAAGGCGGTGGCGGTGCCGGGGGTGTTCGGGCCGAAGGTGCCAGACCAGGTGTGGGTGCCGGAGACGGGGAAATCGGCGAGAAGATTCTCGTCTTCTGCATCGTAGTTTGGGCCGACGCTGGCGCGGAGCTGGAGGGTGGTGACGGCTGGGTCGCTGGGGCTGGTCCAGTGCAGCACGGCCGTTTGCGTGGTGGCGTCGTAAGTTCCGCTGAGATCCAGCGCGTCTGGGGTGTTGCCGGGAGGGTGTTGAAAATGGCGCTGTCCTCGGCGAAAATCATGAGAAACAGAAATAATCAGAAACTTGGTTGCGCCTCAGGCCAAGCCGTCGGCAAGCCACTCACGATCACCTCACTTCCTCATTTAAAAAAGCAGAAGAAGACAGAGTTTGAATAAATCCAGCAAGCTCGCCGGATGGATCACGTAAAGACAAAGAAGAGGTGCTACCTTGACCCCGCTTCCCGTAGAATGTTGTAGTTAACAATGTTCACGGTCATTTATGCCTGTCACAATCCAAGAATGACTTAGGAAAAAAAGGAAATTGAAAATGTATCTAATCGGAATGAATGCATGAATTGGAAAATATTAGTGAGCGCGCTGACACTTGCGGTCGAACCCATCCTAGCGAATCCGTTTTTCGCGATGGATACGGCGGTACGGAATTTGAACGAACTCCCCACCATCAAGTCTCTTGGCTACGACGGCATCGGCTGGAAAATCGGCCCACCCGAGGAAGTGACCGCCGCCGTCGCGCAAGTGCGGCAGTGCGGAATGAAATTGTTTGCGGTTTACTGTTATCAAGCTGCGGTACTCACGGCGACCGGCCTTGTGATGGAAGCCCGGCTTGAACCTGCATTGAAAGCACTCGAAGGCACTGACGCCGTGATATGGTTGCCGATCAACAGCGAGGTTTTCAAAGCCAGCTCGGCGGACGCAGATGTCATCGCGGTGCCGTCTTTGCAACAGCTTGCCGACAAGGCGGCCGCACATGGCTTGCGGGTGGCGATCTATCCGCACCAAGGTTGCTGGACCGAGCGAGTTCAAGATGCCGTCCGTGTCGCCAAGTTAGTGAATCGGAAAAACTTCGGCGTCACTTTCAATCTCTGCCACTGTCTGATGGTCGGCGATGAGCCGAGGATTCCCGAGCTGCTGGCCGAGGCGAAACCGTATCTCTTTCTCGTCACCCTCAATGGTGCCGACAGTGGTAAACCCAACAGCGACTGGGACCAATTGATTCAACCACTCGATGAAGGCACCTATGACACAGGCAGATTGTTGCGAACGTTGCACGACTTGAATTACACCGGGCCAATCGGTTTGCAGGGGTATGGCGTGAAATTGCCTGCGAAGGACAACCTTGCCCGTTCCATGGCGGCTTGGCATCGGCTCAACCCGTCCGCTGGAACAAGGGACGGCAAAAACTCACCACCGATGAAAAACCCATGAAACAGCTCTTCCTTCCTACATTCCTGCCTTCCTCATTAAAAAAAGCCGAGGTAGACAGAGTTTGAATAAATTCAGCAACGCCATGCGGAACTAGCAGAGACACGGAAAAAGTGCCGCCTTACCCCAGTTCCCATAAGAGGCTTGAGTTAGACCATTTCTCATAAGTTAGTTCGTCTATTGCGTATGGGTTTTGCAGACCGAGCGCAGGACATCGGGTGTTTTGAGCAGCGCGCGGATTGAATCGAAGAGCTTGTCGGAAAGTTCG
>JAIXQH010000055.1 GCA_027484055.1 Verrucomicrobiaceae bacterium
AGGGGGGCAGTCGGCAGCGGCTGACAGTCGCGACACGTTAGCGTTCTGCCGCCGGGTTGAGGGTTGGTGTGCCAAGCTCGCAGCGTATTTCTTGGCCGGCACGGTTTACCGGATTTTCACACACTCTGACTGATCGACGAAAGCGAGAGCTGCGTCTCACCGCCCACGCAAGTCAATGAAGGTGAATCACCAAATCAAAGCACAAACCGCAGCTCACCCGCGCCCCTAGCACACGACGGGCCTGCCCAACAACCGATAGGTTCGCCTTCATCGATTTAAGGCTCCTTGAACGAGGTCGACGACACGCGGATCCCCTGATCGTTTCGCCCAATCAAGGACCGAATAGCCTGCGCTGTCGATAACTGAAAGGTCTGCCCCGTGCGCAATCAACTCTTCAAGCACCTTGTAGTTATTGGTAGCACGATGTGCCGGACTAATGTCGTAGGTGCCATCAATATACAACCCCTCTTTTGTATTCGGATTCGCACCCTTGTCGATAAGATAGAGAGCAAGATGCTCCCTGCTCATGTAGCAGCACTCACCGAGAGAAGTAGTGCCATACCCATCATCCGCGTCAATGTCTGCACCTGCCTTAAGCAGTGCTTCGGCAACGGGGATGCGGTCCTTCTGTGATTCGGAATGGGCAAGCGCAAGCATCGCTGTGAACTGATCAGCGGCCATAAAACCTCGGAAGTGCTCCTCATCCACACTTTCAAAACGTGCTCTAGGATCAGCCCCGCGTTCGATCAGACTCTTCACCTTGTCGACATCAACCTCGTAAGCAGCCTTAATAAGCTCCACGTCTAGCTCACGTTGGTGAATTACGCGATGATTCACGAACCAGCTTGCGCCAAGCACCGCTAGAATAAGTAGTATTATGATCTTACCGCGCATAGCTATTGAGTCATTAATTAGGGCGAACGATGAGCGCATGCACCACTACCAGCGAGGGCGCACGTCGATCACGGGGTTGGTGTTGTAATTGTGGAGAATCATCGAAACAGGGCTACTGGTAGGGGTTGTTACGGCGTGGCTTGTTCGGCTTGTTGATCCATAGTCTTAGACGCTGCCAAATTGATAGATATTCTTACCAGAAGCTTCGTCGAAATCCTTGTGCTTATTGAGGCGTTGCAAGTCTTCGGGTGATGCACCCAGAAAAGTCGGATTGACGAGCGTGATTGGAATGTTGGGCTCGTGATCAGTGAGGAGCTCATCGTAATTCATGATCTCAGAATCGACTATCTGGACGTAGACAACCCGGAAACTAAGAAGCTTGGCCATATCGACGGGCATCCCTGATCCATTGATCGCTACCTCGGCATGGTCAATCGGGGAGACGTAATCGCCTGGTACAAGGAAACCAAACAGGTCCCAAAGGGATAAGACCTGTGTGAAGCGATCACCGGCGGTTACATTCGCTTTGGGAAAGGCACGTTTGATGAGGAACGCTTCGTTGAAGAAGGTGGCCATCATCAAGAACGTCGTGATAGGCAACGCTAGTAGGCCGAAAAACACTTTGCGTCTCCTGCTCATAATTTGGCCGAACATTACAATTAGCTCCACCATCTGATGGCGAGAAAAAGAGAGTTGGTCGATCATTTTTTGGAAGGGGTAGGCTAAGTCAATTTGCAAAAAATCATTACCGAAACGCGAAGCTCCAAGGAGCGTCGATATTCTATCGACTGTCTCCGGCCGACATCCTGTCGGCCGAGAACGAGACGGCGGACAGGATGTCCGCCAGAAACAGCGTTCAGAATGAACGCGCTCCTGCCGCTCCATTAAATCGGGCGCTCACTTGCTCGCAGGGACCATCCGCACCAAGCGGTCTGGGCCGTTGAGAAGGATATAAATCAAGCCGTCCGGGCCGGTGGCGACGTCGCGGACACGACCAATATTTTTAAGAATGATTTCTTGGGAAACGACCTTGTGATCCACGATCCGGAGGCGGCGGATTTCTTGTTGGGCAAGTGCGCCGACGAGCAGGTCGTCCTTCCATTTTGGAAATTTGTCACCGGTGTAGAAGTCCAAGCCGCAGGTGGCGATGGAGGGCAGCCAGTAGGTGATGGGCTGCTCCACGCCTTTCATTTCGGTGACGGATTCCATCTTTTTACCGTCCGCTGAATTGAAACTCATCGGCGTTCCGTCGTAGTTCATGCCGAGGGTGACGACAGGCCAGCCGTAGTTTTTACCGGGCTGGTCGAGGTTCAGTTCATCGCCACCACGGGGGCCGTGCTCGGTGTTGTAGAGGGCACCGTCTCGACGATCCATCGCCAAGCCTTGGGGATTCCGGTGGCCGTAAGTCCAGATACTGGGGAGCGCGTCCTTGGTTTTGACGAATGGGTTGTCCGCTGGGATGCGTCCGTCGTCGTAAACCCGGTGGATTTTCCCGTTGGGCAGGGAGAGATTCTGCGCCTCGATATTTCCACCACGCTCGCCGATGGGGAAATAGAGGTAGCCCTGATCAAATACGAAGCGGGTGCCGAAATGGACACCTGCTCCCGAGCGGAACTTGGGGTCCGGGCGGTAAATCCACTCTTGGTCGGTCCATTGATGATCCTTGATGCGGCCACGAACCACGGCGGTGATGCAGCGGACGTCATCTTTGCCTTTGTCATTTTTCTCCCGGGTGCCATCGGACAGCCCCAGATAAACCCAGCCATTTTTAGCGTAGTCTGGATGCAGCGCCACTTCCATGAGGCCGCCTTGGCCGTGCTCAATCACGGCAGGTGTGCCGCTGATGACAGTGGGATCGAGGGTGTTAGCCGCCGTCATGAAGCGGAGTTGGCCGGATTTCTCAGTGACGAGTTTGCGACCGTCCGGAAGGAAAGCGATGGCCCATGGGTTCTTGAGTCCGTCTGTGACGAGGGCCTCGATCTTGTAGTTTTCCAGCTCGGTTTTAGTGACGGTGTCGGGCGATGGCGTGGGGAAGTTGACGCCTTGAGTGAGGGTCTTTTTCTCATTTTCCCGGAGGAAGATCACGAGTGAGCGGATTTGCTCATCGCTCAAGACGCCCTCCCACGGATTCATGCCGAGCTGGACATTTCCCTTGGCGATGGAGCGGTAGATGTCCGCATCGGTCGATCCATGTTTCCACTGACCATCGACCAAAGAGCCACCGACGCCACCTTCGAACTTGGCACCGTGGCAGCCTGCACAATTCTGCCCGTAGAGTGCCTCGACCTTGACCTTCTGGGCTGAAACGAGGCCCGTGAGGCTGAGGAATAGGAGTGAGATTTTTCGCATAAGCAGGAGTGTCTTTATGGAATTCTAAAAGGCAACTTGCGAATTGATCGGCTCAAAAATCCCACTCGCCGCTGAGCCAGAGCGAGCGTGGCAAGCCAAGGGTGCGGATGCCGTCGCTGCTGAGGCCGGTCTGGACCGATTCGTCGAAAAGATTTTCTAGGCGAACTTGATAACGCGCGGAAGCCGTCTGCCACGAGGCTCCTAGGCGAACGGTGCTAAAGTGGGCGAGCGTGCGGGTGGCGAGCGCGTCGTCGAACTGGGATGCGCCATACTCCCCACCAACGAAGAGGCTGAACTGATCCGTCGCCTGCCAATGAGCCTGCGCGATGAGGCGCAAGTCTGGGGCTTGGGGGAAGGGCTTGCCGGCGAGCAGTGGCTGCCGGGGTGAATCGGTGAACTCGGTGTGCGACCAGAGTCCGCTGAGCTCTAGACTGACGGCATCGCTCGGGAGCCAGTTGACCTGAGCTTCTAGCCCAGTGACTTGCGCTTGCTCGACATTCTGGCGCTGCGCTCCTGTGCCACCCGGTGGGAGGCTGCCAAAGATTTGCTGGATCTGCGCGGGATCGGTGACGGGGACGTTGGCGATGGCGTCGGAAATCCAGTGGTGATAAAGATCCACCTTGAGGATCAGATTTTTCCGCAGATCCCAGTTGAGACCGCTGGCGATGCTGTAGAAGCGCTCGGCATCGAGATCCGGGTTCGCCTCGACGATGTCATTCCGCACGCGAAATGGTCGGTGAAGTTCATTCAAGGTGGCCAAGCGGAAGGCGGTGCCGGTGGAGAGGGTGGCGAGAAGATCATCGTGCAGTTGATGGCTGAGCTCAAGTGAGGCGGAGGGCTCGACCCCGTCGCGGTCGGGGCTTTGATCGTCACGGAGGAGTGCCCCGGTGCTGAGCGAGCTTTCTTGCCGGTGGCTGTGGGTGAATTGCCAACCATCAAGGCGCGCGGAAGCATCGATCCGGGTTTTCTCGGTCGCTTGGAAGGATGCGGCGCTGAATATCCCGTAAATGGCTTGGTCGCCACCGGCTTCCCGACGGCGGAAGGTGCCGACGATTTCACGGGTTTCTCCGGTGACGAACCGGGCGTCGGTGCCTGCGCTAAAGGTCCATTTCCCACCCTGATCCCAGAGCGTGGTGAAGGCTGCGCCGTTGCCGGTGGCTGGCACGTCGTATTGATCGAGAGCGAGTGTTTCTGAGGTGCGAGTGGCATTCACCGAGCTGAAGGTGGACTGGAATTCACGCTGCTGCTGCCAGGCAAGGGCTTGCCATGAGTAGTCCCCGGTCACGGCAGAGACCCGTATGGAGAGATCGATGGCATCGGTAGAATTCTCGGTGAGGGGGGTGCCGTTTCCGCGCTCTTCGGTGTAATAAGAGAACGCGGGCTCCACGGTGATCCCGGGGGCGGGCTTCCAAGCGAACTTCAGATCCGCCCCGGCAAGGTTGGTGTCGAGCTTGCGGTCGATGCTGCCACGCTGCGCGGGGTCCACTGCGTAGAATCCTTCGGATTGCAGGCCGAAGGTGGAAAACAAGACGCTCAAGGATTGAGCAGCATTGCTCGCTTGATAGAGAGCCGAGCCGCTGAGAGTGCCTTGGCTGCCGCCCCCGATGCGGAGGAGACCCTGCTCTTCAAAGGCCGGGTGACCATTCATTTGCACGACCCCAGCAGGGCTTTGATTTCCCCAGAGCGCGGACTTGGCTGCGGGCACAATTTTCACGGAATCAAGCGTGGCCGGGTCGTAGCGTGCCCAATAGACCCAGCCGCCAAAGGGATCGTTCTGGGGGATTCCGTTTAAAAGCACAAGGGTCCTAGAAGCCGCAGTGGCTCCGGTGTTGCGGAGGCTGACGCCGGCGGAGGTCGGATTGGCAAGTAGGGAGGGTTGGCGGCGGTAGAGAGAAAACGAGGGCTCGCGTGCCAGCAGCTCGTCGAGCGTTCTGGGAGCCTCGCGGCGGATCTCATCGCGGCCCCACTCGGCGAGCGGGACGGACCATTTACCCCCAAGCTGGCGGTCTGCCAATACGGTGAGCGGCGGAAGCTCCATAGTGGACTGCGGAGCGGCAGAGAGGGTGCCGCATGCTCCTAGGCTGAAGCAGGTGCTGAAGATCCGTCTCATGAATGGATCACTGATCGCACAGAGGATCATTTTTCAAGAACGAATCCTGGCGAGGTCTAGTCCCGGGCATGCGTCATGGACTCACACGACTGACCTTCACTCTCGCAAAGCCGCGAGTTGCTTCAGCGGGCATTGGTAAAGTCGCGCGGATCGATTGCACCGCACCTTCGGTGGAGATGATCGAGTCGCGAGTCACTGCGGTGGACCAAGTTCCAGAGCCATCGAGTGTGGAGGTTGATTCCACTTTGAAATCGAGATCAGTGGCTGCCAGGTTTCTCGAATAGAACAGCGATAATTCACCTGCCGAGAACTGAGCTTGGGGGCTACCTGCGTTGCTTCCAAATGGATCGGGAGCTGCAGGATTGAGACCAAATGCATATTCCAAAAGATTCGGGATGCCATCTTGATCTGGATCATCATGATCTCCGACCAAGTTTTCGGGAATTGAACCTGCCTTCAGCCATGGACTGATCCAAGACTCCAAATTCTGGCCTAACCAAAGTTCACCACTTTTTGAACCGATATAATTTGAATCCGTGATCACCGAAGAGACCGCATATCTTCCAAGAGCGGTGGGCAGAGCAGAGAGTTCAGAGTAAGTCGTGGCCGTGGCGAGTTCCGGTGGATGGGTCGTGACTGCCACAGACTTTGGCTGACCATCCGCGATTTGCACAAGATTTGAAAGAGTAACACTTGCGGTCGCTTTGGCTATTTCGAGGGTGCTATTGGTATTACCTGAGTAGTTAGGGTTTGTGATGGTTGCCGATACGTCATAACGGCCTGCTTGAGTGGGTGCGATTTCCGAACCATTATAGGTCAGGCTGACCGGGAGTCCGGGAGGGGTCGTGGTCACACTTGGGTTGATGGGATTTCTATCGTAGGTCTTAGAAAGACCCGCTAGTTGGACTACGGCCGCTGCGGGTCTTACCGTCAGGATCTGAGAATCGGTTACATCGTAGTCGGCGTCGCTGATCGCCGCCGTGGCTTGCCAATTACCGGCATTGATCGGCGGAGTTATGGTCTGGGTTGATGATGCATACAACCGGACCATCGGCACACTCGAGGTACGGGATCCCGAAATAATACTCCAAGCTCCTCTTCGAAATGCGTACACCACATCTGAATTTACGTCGGTCCCGATAAGCGGAGTGTTTAGCGAATTAACATAACCGACATTGAGAGAATTGTAAGGCCCATCAACTCCAATCGGTTTTTCTCCGTAAAATTGAGTATTAAACTTTAGCACAACCAATACTTTTTCTGGTAGGGTGATACCGTTAACAAAAGGGATATTTGCGCGAAACGCAAATCCTTCGAACGGGTATGGCTCACCATTCGATTGGGTAAGTGGTCGCCAAGGAATGAGGATATTTTGAGTTGCCTCGGAGCGTAGGATAAAGTGGTTGGTTGGACTCAGTTCATAGATCGCAATACCGATGGGATGAATGTATCCCAAGGGATTAGCGGCACTAAGAGTCGGCCAGTTAGCGGCTTTTGCGTGATTGACTAAGATGACATCACAAGATTCCAACTTCCGAGAGGTACCACCCAGTTGAACGTTATTTCCTACTGCAGAAATCTGCGCTGCTGAAAAGCCATAGCTAAAATAGGATAATGCCAATGTCGGTGGCGTATCATCGAAAACGACGTCAGTGGTTGGCGCAGGAGCATTGGGATTTAGGTTCTGATATGTGATCTGCGTGGCAAATCCGGCAGGATCCGTGACGGCAGAAGCACGTCTTGCCGTTCCGTTGTAAGTCTGAAGCAAGTTACCAAGAGTAACTGAAACCTCGGATTGAGCATCTGCATACGAAGTAACGATGAAAAACCCAAGAATACAATACAGGAGTGACGTCAAAAATTGCGAAATCATGGGTTGGTATTTTGCGATAGTTGATTCTAGTAGGTAAAATGTGCCCATGTGACAATGAAAATTTGTTTCACTTGCGCAAAAAAACCTCATCGAGAACGCTTGAGATCTCAAGTTCACCCACCCGAAGAAATTCTTCCCAACCGTGATCCTGCGCACTGCACGCTGGACCCTCCTCGGGTTGACACAGCAGACGCGACGTCAGTCCTCATGCGAACCGGAAGGCTCAAAAGGAAACCTACGATTGCCTTCATAGCAGATCTCTCGCCAGCGCCGCTGCACCGATGGTCCCTGCTTCGTGGCCGAAAGTGGCGGGCAGAATTTGCAAATGGTCCTTAAATGGGCCGGAAAGCTGGCTAAATAGGTGCTCTTTGAGCGGATCGAGCAAGAGATCCCCTGCCCTTGCCACGCCACCACCGATGACGATGGCTTGCGGGTTCAACAACCAGCAGCAATTCATCGCCGCCGTGGCGAGCATCCTGCCGATGTCCTCCCACTGGGCTAGAGCGATAGAGTCACCCCGATGTGCAGCATCCGCCAAAGCCGCAGGAGAGCAGTCTTGATGAGAAATCGGCACCCCCGCCGCAGTGTAGGCTGCATGGGCTTTGGCGGAGATTTCACGATTTCCGATGTAGTCTTCCAATGCTCCAAAATTCCCGTAATGGCCACGGCGTCCTTGGTAGTCGATGGAGGTTTGACCAATCTCCCCGGCGCCATGAAAGGCACCGCGGATCATTTCCCCATTGGCAATGATCGCCCCACCGACACCGGTGCCGATGGTCATAAAAACCACATGCTCGAAGCCGCGACCTACACCACATTTCCACTCAGCCACGGCCATGCAGTTCGCGTCATTATCCACGGCGACGGGGAGGCCGGTTTGTGCTTGGAGGAGTTTCTTTAGCGGAATACCCGTCCAGTCTCTGACGTTGGTGAGCTGGTAAACGAGTCCCTCTTCAAAATTTACAAACCCAGGCATCCCCACCCCGATCGCCGCCACTTCTGGATGACGTACCCGTAGATCCTGAATGGCACGAACCATCTCTGCGATCAGCTCCCCGTGCCCGGCGAAATCCTGAGTCGCGATGGGCGGTGAGTGGTCGATGATCTGGCTCTGCTGGACCACTGCGATTTTCACGCTAGTGCCGCCGAAATCGATGCCAATCGTTAATGGAGAGTGGTCGTTCATGTCCGGCCTAGAGGAACTGAATGGCCGCTAAATGACACGCAAAATCTCGGTAGATTTCACATTCCAAAAACACGAGCCGCCACTTGCCTGAGGCCGTCGAGCGTGATGTCTGGATCCACCGCATGAATCTCGGGAACTCCTTGGGCGATCAGCGCCGCGTCTCCACCGGTGGCGATGATTTGAGGGCTTCCATCCAGCTCCTTGCCGAGTTGCAAAAGGATTTCCTTCACGAGGCCGCGGTAGCCGATCACCGCCCCGACCAGCATCGCATGAATGGTGGATTTCCCGATGGCGGACGGCGGTTCTTCGAGCTCGATTTTCGGCAGCAGCGCAGTTTTTCGGGCGAGGTAGTCAGACATTGCACCCAATCCGGGTGCGATGACTCCCCCACAATAGGCAGGTGCCGAGGAAATGACGTCGAAGGTGACGGCCGTGCCGAAATCAATGATGATGGCCGGTACTCCGTGGCGGGAGAGCACACCTGCGGCATTGGCCAGGCGATCTGCACCGATTTGTGACGGCTCTGGGTAGTCGATGCCCATACCGATGGGGCTATTGAAATCGAGAAAATGGACTGGCACCTGATCTTGGAAAAACTCCTGAAGAATGACGGCTTTAGCGGGGACCACGGAGCCAATCACCACGGCTTTGAATGAAACGCCTTCGAGCAGTTGCTTCAATGTGTCACTTGAGAGATCCCGAGTCGCTAAAACCCCACGCCAAGTGAGCAGGTGCTCAGCCGAGCCGAGTGCAAACTTCGTCCTGGTGTTCGAGTTATCGATGAGGAGCCAAGACATGGTTACCACTGGTTGCTAGAGAAGGTGCGGCTTCCAGAGAAGCCCAGCTTGGGCATTCCAGTTTGGGCTTTGATGAGAAGAACCCCGTCATTGAGATGCAAGGTCATGGGACCGGAAAAATCGGCCGGCTCTAGCCAAAATTTGAACCATAAATCGCTAACCACCTGGGGATCGGCCCCGGTAAAAGTCGAGTCTGCTGCTTCGATCTTCGCACGACTGGATGTCTTAAGAATCACCTTCTTTTCCAAGTCATGGATCATCATCGGGTTCATTTTCAAACGGACTTCTAACCAGTAAAATGAGCGATCTTTAGAAACCAGCGCCTGCACCACTTGGCAGCGTGCAGTCGGGTCAGGATGCCAATCGTAGGGACGGAACCAGCTCCAAAGCGCGAAGCCAGTCGCGAGTAAAAGAGCTAAGCCAAAAAAGTATCGCGAGAGTTGCCGCTTCACCTCGCTAGCTGAACCTGCATTGAGCCGGGCTGCAAACCAAAACAGGCGGGCCATTGCTGGCCCGCCTGCAAGATGATACTGATTGATTCCGAAGGATCAATGTTCGTAGCCTTCTTCGCCATGCTCGCTGATGTCGAGACCGGCGGTCTCGACTTCAGCCGTTGGGCGAAGTCCGATGGTCACCTTGACGATCATGGCGATGATCACGGTGCCTACGATGGAGATCACAAGAGTGATTCCTACGGCAATGAGCTGTTGACCGAGAAGTCCGCTGCCTGCTGCGATGATCTTGGCAAGACCATTGGTGGCGGCGTAGGTGTTAACGTCGGTGAGGTTTCCGTTAACCTCGCTGGTAGCAAGGACGCCGGTAAGAATCGCACCAAGTGTTCCACCAACCGCGTGAACACCGAAGGTGTCGAGCGCATCGTCGTAGCCGACTGCTTTCTTCACATACATCACGAAGATGTAGGGGACGATGGCGGCGGCCACACCAATGATCATCGCGCCATCGGCATTCACAAATCCGCAAGCTGGGGTGATGACGACGAGGCCGGCCACGATGCCGGAGCACATTCCGAGGATGGATGCTTGGCCCTTGAGGAGTTTTTCAATGATGGCCCAGACGAAGCCAGCGGTCGCTGCGGCGAGCGTGGTGGTCATGAAAGCATTTGCGGAGACACCGTCAGCAGCAAGTGCAGAACCGGCGTTGAAACCATACCAGCCGACCCAGAGCATGCCGGTGCCAACCATGCAAAGCACCATGCTGTGTGGGGACATTTTTTCTTTTCCGAAACCAAGGCGCTTGCCGAGGATGATGCAAAGGATCAAAGCGCTCCAACCAGAGGTCATGTGAACGACAGTGCCACCTGCGAAGTCGATGGCGGTGATTTTAGCAGCACCGTTCCAGACACCGTTCATGAGGCCGGTCACACCCCAGATCATGTGAGCCATTGGCATGTAGATGACGAACATCCAGATGAAAATGAAGAGCATGATCGCAGAGAATTTCATGCGTTCAGCGATCGCCCCGATGATGAGGGCTGGGGTGATGATGGCGAACATCAACTGATACATGGAGAACACGTTTTGTGAAATCCAGTAGCAGTAGTCTGTGTTTGGTGCGCTGGTGACACCTTTGAGGAAGAAGAACTCGGTGCCGCCAAGAAACGGCTCAAGTGCTGTGCCAGTGAAGCTCTTTCCGAAAACCAAGCTGTAGCCCACGGCCCACCAGATAACGGTAACCATGCCTGCGCAGCCGAGGCACTGCGCCAAGACGCTAAGGACATTCTTCTTTCTCACTAGACCACCGTAGAAAAGGGCGAGGCCTGGAAGTGTCATGAAAAGCACGAGAGCCGCACATGTCATCATCCAGCCATTATGACCTGGACCGGGGACACCAGCGACCTTGGAAGACCAGGCACTGTCTCCAGAACCACCGACACCTACGTTACCAAAGTAGCTCTCCAAGTCGGCTAAACGTTGCTCAACGGTGGCGTCTGGTGGGGCGGCTACCGTTTCGGCAGCTGGTGGCGCTGCTGGAGCATCTTGTGCAGATGCAGGCAAGCACATGGGTAGGGCAATCAATGCGATGGCAGCAGCGGTGATGGCCCGCAATTTGTTTAGATGTCGACTGGTCATGTTGGTCAGAGTTGATCGGATATGAGGTTACGGTCGCCCAAGGCTTGAAAAAACCTTGGGCTTCTGGTTACGCTAAGCAAGGACCGTGCCAAAGTAGCAAACCGAGGTAAAGCATTGATATAGAACACGATCTAAATTTAAAAACCGCTCTAAATCCACGGCTCCGCTCACGCAATTGCCGCATAAATTCATGATTTGCTCGCTCGGATAGCGAGCAACGCAGGCCAAGGTGGCGCGAACCATTTCGGAAAAGTGGATAATCATGCCGCTTAAACTTTAACCTTGCCAAAATAGGGCCGAAGAACTAATCATCAAGCACTTCTGACGAATTTTTAACCCAAAAATCGTTTACCAAGTAAGCATTAACCAAAAACCAACAACACGATGCAAAACTACTACAAAACCCTAGGTGTCATGACCGCTGTCTCCGCCCTAGTGGCTGGAAACGCAATGGCTGAGATTAAGTACAACCTGCACACGGGCTACTCCAGCGAGTATCTTTTCCGTGGTCTTGACCTTGGCGATCATCTGATCGAGACAGGTCTCGACGCCAAGACCCAATACAACGGCTTAGACCTGAGTGCTGGCGCTTGGTATGGTAGTTTCAACAGCTCTGCAATTGCAGGTGGACTGGATAGCACCGAGCTCGATCTCTACGCGTCCGCTTCCAAAGACCTTGGATTTGCGACCGCATCACTTGGCTACATTTACTATGAGTATCCACAATCGGCAACGAATGCACAACAGGGCTTCCATTTCGAAAACTTTTCGGAAGTGACATTCGGCCTCTCGAAGGATCTTGGATTCGCCACTGCCTCGTTGACCTACTTCTGGGGAGTCACTGGCCCAAGCAACGAAGGCTACACCGAGCTTGCTTTGAGCCGTGGCTTCGAACTTAGCCCATGCCTCACCCTCAATATTGGCAGCAATCTGGGCTACCTCGTCGAAGGTGGTGATTTCACCGCTTGGACCACCAGAGTCTCACTCGATTACGGCTTTGCAGAACATGCGAAGGTTTCCCCATTCGTCGCAGGTTCGATCGCCCTTGGCGAAAGCACTGGCGGATCATGGAACAGCACAGACAACGAACTCCTTGCCGGTTCCATGCTCAGTGTAAGCTTCTAAGCAAGCCCAGAGTCCATCTCCGACTCTCATTCACGAAAAGCGGCCACGAAAGTGGTCGCTTTTTTGTATCTTCAGACTTGGAAATTGGTCGAGTGCCACAAAGGCTACGACAATGTTCCTCGGACTCGACTCTTCTACTCAATCGCTCACGGCTGTGCTTATTGATCCCGTTTCGGGGACCATCCCATGTCAGCTTTCTGTGAATTTCGGCACCGAGTTCCCAGCTTACCACTCGCCGAGCGGTTTCATTCCAAATGGAGTCGAGGGGGAGGTCCACGCACATCCAGCGATGTGGCTAGAGGCGCTAGACTTGCTGCTCGCGCGGCTTTCCGGCATGACAGATCTTTCAAAAGTGAAATGGATCGCAGGCTCAGGTCAGCAGCATGGCTCGGTGTATTTAGATGCCACTTTCGAGACCCGGCTCGCGAGTCTTTCAATTTCAGAGGATCTCGCTGCCCAATTGACACCGGCGCTCACTCGCTCGACATCACCGATCTGGATGGACACCTCAACCGGGCCTGAGTGCCTCGAAATCACGACCGCTGTCGGATCTGCGAGCGAGGTCTGCCGATTGAGCGGATCAAATGCAATTGAGCGCTTCACAGGGCCACAGATTCGCCGTTTTTACAAAACACAGCCAGACCGCTACACGGAGACGAGCCGAATTCACTTGGTGAGTTCGTTCATTGCCTCGGTGTTGGCAGGGAAATCAGTGCCGATCGACTTCGGCGATGGTGCGGGGATGAATTTACTCAACCTTGCCGAACTCACATGGGACCCGGCCCTCATGGCAGCGACTGCGCCAGATCTTGCGAGCAAGCTCCTCCCGCCCGCCGCAGCGACGACGTATCAGGGGGGGATTTCACCGTATTTTTCTGAGAAATACGGTTTTGCGGCCGACTGCTCAATCGCCCTTTTCACCGGGGACAATCCGGCCTCCTTGGTCGGCATGGGGGCGACCGCGCCGGGGAATGTCGTCATTTCACTCGGGACCAGCGATACCTTCTTCGCTGCCATGTCTGGACCGCGAACGGACCCGAATGGCTTCGGCCATGTTTTTGGAAATCCTGCTGGCGGCTTTATGTCGCTCATCTGCTTCCGCAACGGCTCACTGGCCCGTGAGGCCTTGCGGAATGCGCTTGGACTCGATTGGTCCGACTTCGACCTCGCAGCACTAGCGACCTCAGCAAGCGCCGCTGGAGAAAACCTCATGCTGCCCTTTTATGGCTCAGAAATCACTCCCCGCCACGATTGCACCGGCCCCATCCTACAGGGCTCTGCGGCATTTGAATCTGGAGAGCAGCCAGAATTGCAAGTCCGGGCCTTACTCGAAGGACAGTTTCTCAACATGAGACTCCACTCCCGCTGGATGGGTGTGAAAACCGAACGCCTCCGTCTGACGGGTGGTGCTTCTAAAAATGATGGAATCGCCCAACTGGTGGCCAACATTTTCCAAGCACCCGTCGAGCGCTTGGACGTTTCCAACTCCGCCGCGCTAGGAGCTGCCATCATCGCGGCGGCAGCGAGTGGCTTAGAGTGGACCGCTCTTCAGGACCGCTTCTGCCAAGCTGCCGCAGGATCGGTGATTTTACCCGACCCCGCTCTAGCAAGTGTCTATGCGGATGCCCTTGACCGCTTTGAAACACTGCTCCGCGCCAAGCTCTGAGAAGTATTTTTCCCGAAACATTGACCAAGTCCTAGCTCCGCTTTACCTATCGCCCGTGATGACGATTGACCAATACGCGAACCAGTTTGTCTGCGATCTTGTAGCCTATGAGCCAGGAAAACCCATCGATGAAACGGCGCGCGAACTGGGCCTAGACCCTTCGCAAATTGTCAAGGTCGCCTCCAACGAAAACCCGCTCGGGCCGTCACCACTCGCGAAAATTGCCATGCGCGAAGCCCTAGAAGAATCGCACATCTATCCAGATGGTGGTGGTTTCCGGCTTCGCAGCGCTGTCGCTAAATCCTTCGACATGGACATCGCCAACGTGATCTTGGGAAATGGCTCCAATGAGATCATCGAGCTACTTTGCCACACCTTCCTGAACCGCGACTCAGAACTCATCGCCGCCGAGCATGCCTTCGTCGTTTACAAGCTGATGGCGACTCTCTTCGGCGCGAAATATATCAAGGTGCCGGATCCAGGATTCATTCATGACTTGGACGCCATGGCCGCTGCGATCACGGAGAAAACCCGCTTGGTCTTCATCGCCAACCCGAACAACCCCACCGGCACGATGGTCGCGCAGGAGGCAATCGACCGATTCATGGCCAAGGTGCCGGAGCATGTTATCGTCGTTTTCGACGAGGCCTATTACGAATTTCCCGACTCCCCACCCGATGTTTTGAAATACGTTCGCGAGGGGCGTAACGTCTGTGTGCTGCGGACATTTTCGAAAATTCACGGCCTAGCCGCACTGCGCGTCGGCTATGGCTTGGCCTCGAAACCGGTCGCCGCTTTACTTCAAAAAGCCAGACAGCCCTTCAACGTCAACGCAATCGCCCAAGCAGGCGCACTTGCAGCCCTAGCAGACACTGCACACATCGAGCAGACACGGTCGGTCAATCGTGCAGGGATGGCCTTTTACGAAAAAGAACTCGCCGCGCGCGGGATCGAATACGTCCCGAGCTTTGCCAATTTCCTGCTCATCAAAACGGGCGCCGGGGATCACGTCTTCAAGGAAATGCTGAAACAAGGAGTGATCGTCCGCGCGATGAGCAGCTACCAACTGCCAGACTGGGTCCGCATTTCGATCGGGACGGAAGCACAGAACCACCGCTGCCTCGAAGTGCTGGACGCGGTATTGCTCGTTCCAGCGGCCATCTAAAGTTTGCAGTCCTGAGTTTGACAAACTCGCCTGCGTTTCTTAATCCTACGCCCTAGGGATATCATGGCCGAAACTTCACCCCCTCATTCTCAACGAGTTTTCTTTTGCCCAGCTTGCAACGGGAAGATCATGATTCCGCGAGATCTTCCGCCGACCACCGGGCCTTGCCCCCTGTGCGCAGCCGTGATTACCTCACCCGCAGAGGATCTCCCAGCGCCGCACCCTTCGCCGGCACCCGCCTTCCCAATCTATCCCGAAGCGTCTCCTGCTAACATCCAGCAGCCCACTGCGGCGGATGACATAGAGACGAACAGAACACGCACCCAGCGCTCTGCGATTCTTGATGACGGGCCGCGACGTAGCATCCTGCCCGCCGTGGTGATTCTGATCGCTCTAGCAGCAGTGCTCACCGGAGTCATTTGGTTCGCCGTCAACGAGTCAAAAAAGAAAGCCAAAATAGCGCCGCCAAATCCATCAAACACGGCACTCCCTGTCAACGAGGCCCACTACCTACGCATCGGTTGGCAAACCGACGCTTACCGCGCCTTGAAAGGATTCATCGCCGCCACCACGGTCAAGGACAAGCTCCCCTTCATCCTCAACGCCAGTAATCTCGCTCCGAAAATCGAAGAAGCCTACGGCGGCAGTTACATCTCAGACTCAGACACTCCTGCGGAAGCTTTCACCGTTTATGAATTAAGTGAATCCGACACCAAGCGGGGATTGTTTGTCATGATCTATGACCAGCCCGCACGCTTGGAAATGAAAGAATTCTTCCGCCCCTTGGCCAGCCTAGAGGTCCAGTATGGCTTGCAAGAGGCAGACCTTTTACTCAGCACCGTGGCGAATGTCGGCAACTTTTCAACCGAGCCACTCCGGGTTCTCGCCTTTTTCAAACGGACCCCTGAAGGACTGAAACTCGACTGGGAAATTTTCACCCAAACCAAATACCGCACCCTGCGCAATTTCGCGGAACTCCCAGAAGTGGGAAATACGAAAATCTTCCGCGTCCTTATCTCCGAGGATGTTCCAGAACAAGGCCGCGCTGTCCCAGGGACCCGCGCTTACCGCGTCGTGGATCCTGCGAACACGTCGGATGGGGCGCGAGTCAATGTGCAGGTGGATTCGGACACGGGTCGCGCCCTTGCCCCGATCAACTGGCGCGGGACTAAAGAAAATCAACCTGTCACCCAATCCGCGACGGTCGAACTCAGCTGGTCTGGCACCGCCACCACCCCGACCTTAAATCTCACCCGTCTCGTTTGTTGGGAATTCATGGGGCTCGGCGGTCAAGAATCACCCACGCCGCCAGCTCCGAAGTGAGTTCGCGCACCACCATCGCCGCCATCGCCTCGCCATCGGGTATGGGTGCGGTATCTCTACTCCGGCTCTCTGGCCCGGATGCCATCCGCATCGCCGATCTCGCGACCTCAGGAAAAGCCTCCACGCTCCTGCCGCGCACGGTTCGCTACTGCCACGTCTTCGATGAGGACGGGCAAATTCTCGACGACGGTCTGCTAACCATTTTCCACGGCCCGAATAGCTACACCGGTGAGGACAGTGTCGAGTTCTCCGGTCACGGTGGCATCCTCGTGACCCGAGAAATTTACGCTCGTTTCCTGGCCTGTGGTGCCGTCGCCGCAGGCCCGGGCGAGTTCACCCAGCGGGCATTTCTCAATGGAAAACTCGACCTGACCCAAGCAGAGGGGGTCATGGACCTCATTTCCGCCCAGACCCGGCTCTCACTGCGCGCGGCGAGAAGCCAACTGGAAGGCACCTTGGGCCGCAGAACCACCGAAGCTCGCGATCAACTCCTTCACACCCTGGCGCATCTTGAGGCTTGCATTGATTTCCCAGAAGAAGACATCGACCCACAGACTGGGGGCATTTTACGGGGTCGAGTCTCAGAGGTGCTGGAAGTCGTCGAGTCGTTGCTCGCCACCGCCGACCAAGGGCGGGTCTTGCGAGAAGGAGTTCGCACGGTCATTTTCGGCGAGCCAAATGTCGGAAAATCCAGCTTGCTGAACCGCCTCTTGGGCTTCGAGCGGGCCATCGTTAGCGATGTGGCGGGAACCACGAGAGACACCATCGAGGAAATCATCAATCTCCACGGCATCCCCCTGCGCTTGGTGGACACCGCCGGTGTCCGCGAGGCATCGGACCGGATCGAGGCAGAAGGCATTCAGCGCACCGTAAGGCAGATCGAAGCCGCAGATTTGCTTTTAGAAATCGCCGACGCGAGTGCCCCCAGACCCTACGAAGCCATCCTCCCCGCCACGCATGCCAAGCGGCTGCTCATTTTAAATAAGTCCGATCTTGATGAGCATCCGTCCTGGCACGGCATAAGTGCCGTCCGACTTTCCTGTGTCACAGGATCCGGCTTGGAAGAGCTCTCAGCGTCCATCCGGGATTCACTGCACTTCGGCCAAGTGGATTGGGGCGAACACGCGATCGCGATTAACGCACGTCACCAAGCCAGCCTCCAGCTCGCACGCACCTCGTTGCTCGCTGCCTTGACGCTTCTTGAGGACTTAGGAGTCGATCAAGAACTCGCTGCGATTGATCTCCGCGAAGCCTTAGACGCGCTTGGGGAAATCCCTGGGAAAGTCGATACCGAGGATCTTCTCGGCGTGATTTTCAGCACCTTCTGCATCGGCAAGTGACGGATCATTCCGCCTCGCCGAGGATGCGTGCTTGGTCAAAGTCGTAGGGCGTAAGCTCCAAGATGACCTGCGTGTCTGGCGCGAACGTCGCATGTGCTTCAGTCAGGGACTTGGAAAGATGAGCGAAGATGATTTTCCCGTTGGGCAACTCGACTCGAAACAGGATCGGATTGAGAGTTTCCAAGATTCTTGCGACGGCGTGGATGGTGACATCTGGCATGGTGTTCATCGACCACAGCGGAAAACGCAGCATCCGACAAGCCCCTCTCTCTTAGCAATCACGAGTCGGTGATTTTCAAGATTCAGCAGCGGAGCTTGCTTGACGAGACGCTTGAGAAACTCAACATTCCGCGTGCCCGGTGCTTCGCCCTTGGCAGGATTTACACTCCCAATCATCCATTTAGACCTCAATCATGAATTCTCGCCTCACTACTGGTTTCGCCGCGCTAGGCTGCATTTTACTGGCGTCATGCTACCCCTATGATGAGAGCCGCGGTCGGAAACCGCACCGCCGCCCAGCTCCCACTTCGGTCGCCGCACCGGAGCAACAAGCCCTTCAAGCCCAGAGAGATGCGATGAAGGCCAAAGAGGATCTTGCACGCCAAGAAGCCGCTAAAATCGCGGCCCAAGCCCCGACGCCCACGGCTCCAACCCTGCCGACCACCCCCACGCCACAGCCACCCGCACCGCCGGTCGTCGAGAAGAAGCCAGAATACAAATATGCCACCAAAATCCCTGGTAAAGAGGGCTTTGTGTTCAGTCCTTATAACAACAAAATGATCGACGTCCGCGGCATGGCCAGTGGCACCCTCGTGCAAGATCCCACTTACACCGGTGATGGAAAAGGCTATTTCCGCGTTCCATAACCTTCATCCCTCCCGGTAACACCTTGCTCAGGAAAACCGACCGGGTCCGGCGAAATGGACCCGGTCGTTTGCTGTTTATGAAGAACGATTTTCAACACATTACCATCCTCGGAGCCGGCCTGCTTGGTGGCTCCATGGCGCTTGCTCTCGCGTCACTCGCGCGGCCCCCCAAGATCCGCCTTTGGGCTAGAAAACAAGAAACCGTGGACGCCGCGCTCGGACTCGGCATCGCAGGGGTGACGGCGGATCTCAAGGCTGCCGTCGCAGAGGCCGATCTCCTCATCTTATCCGTCCCAGTCGGCTCGATGGCCGCTCTACTCGAAGCCGCTCTCGCAGCAGGCCTCCCCGAGCACTGCCTCGTCACCGACGTGGGCAGTGTGAAGCGCGTGCCTCACCAGCAGATTTCAAAGATTCTCCATGGTCGCACGCAGTCCTTCATCGGCAGCCACCCCATGGCGGGTTCTGAGCGGAATGGCCTAGCCGCCATCTCCCCCACCCTCTTCCAAAATGCCGCCTGCTTGCTGACCAATGATGAACAGGTCGCGCCCGCTCTCACCTCGGCTCTGGAAGATTTCTGGAAATCCCTAGGCTGCCGCACTTCATGGATGAGTGCCGCAGACCATGACGAACTGGTCGCCCGCATCAGCCACCTGCCACACGTCATCGCCGCCAGCGCCGCTCGTGTCTGCTTGAAAGAACCTGCCGATGCCCGCTTCGGCGGCGGCGGACTTCGGGACACCACCCGCGTCGCCGCAGGAAATCCGCCGATGTGGGCGGAAATCGTCACCGAAAACCGCGCAGCTCTCATCGGCCCGCTTCAGGAAACTATCGCTGACCTTCGCGAAATTCTTGCCATCCTTGAGCGTGGCGACCAAGAACAAGCGCGAGATTGGTTAAGCACAGCCAAGCAGCGACGCGACCCACTCAACTCACTTTAACAGCCCTTTTTTGCCACTTCAGATGTCGGAATTTCGAGTCAAAGCCATTTCAAATCTCCATGCCGAATTCAGCGTCCCCGGAGACAAAAGCATGTCGCACCGCGCCGCCATCCTCGGCGGACTTTCCAACGGCACCTGCACTATTCGCAATTTCCTACCCAGCGAGGACTGCATCAACACTCTAAATGCCATGCGGGCACTCGGTGCCACGTATGAAATCCTCGACTCGCTCGAAGGCTACGGCCCCGTCAATCTACGGATTCATGGCCAGTCGATGAGGCTCAGCCAAGCCGCCGCCCCCATCGACTGTGGAAATGCCGGCACTGGCATGCGCCTGCTCGCTGGACTGCTCGCCGGCCAAACGTTTTCCACCGAACTCTTCGGCGACGCCTCGCTCTCCTCACGGCCGATGGGTCGCGTGACCATCCCGCTCGGCCAAATGGGTGCCACCATCGAGACCCGCGGTGAAAAACCCGGCTGCGCTCCCCTCTTCATCCACGCCGCTAAACTCCAAGCCATCACCTACGAAATGCCGATGGCCAGCGCCCAGGTGAAAAGCGCCGTGCTGCTTGCAGGAATGTTCGCCGAGGGAAAAACCACCGTGATCCAGCCCGCCGAAACGCGGGACCACACAGAACGCATGCTCGCCTCCTTCCACGTCAGCACTCGTCACGAAGGCAATGCCATCTCCATCTACGGCGGCCAAATCCCGCAATCCTGCGACTTCACCGTGCCGGGAGACATCTCCAGTGCCGCCTTCTGGCTCGTCGCTGCCGCCGCGCTTCCCGGCTCGCGCTTGCTCATCAAGGACGTGGGCCTGAATCCGACCCGCACCGCCATTCTCAAAGTCCTCAGCCGCATGGGTGCCCACATGAGCGAAATCGTCCACCACTCTGCGGGCGAGCCGATTGGCAACATCGAGATCCACGGCGCTGCGCTCAAGGGCACGACCATCCTCATCGAAGAGGTGCCGAATTTAATCGATGAAATCCCCGTCATCGCCGTGGCCGCAGCGCTCGCCCAAGGTCGCACCATCATTCGGAATGCCAAGGAACTCCGCGTCAAAGAAACCGACCGCATCACCACCGTGGTCGAAGGCCTCCGCGCCATGGGTGCTCACGTCGATGAGTTCGAAGACGGCATGGAAATCGAAGGCGGCCAGCCGCTCCACGGTGCCACCATTGACAGTTGTGGCGACCACCGCATCGCCATGGCCTTCGCCATCGCCGGGCTTTTTGCCAAGGGTGAAACCGTGATCAAAAACACCGAGTGCGTGAACACCTCCTACCCCGGCTTTTCTCATCACTTAAACGCCATCCGCCACGAGCGGTCCAGTCCCGCCGACTTCACCCTCCCTACCACTGCCCACGCATGAGTTCTGACCCCGCCGCCATTCGACGATTTGCCATCGCCATCGACGGCCCGGCCGCCTCTGGGAAAAGCACGGTTGCCAAGGAAATTGCGAAACGCCTTGGTCTCGTAATGGTCAATTCAGGGGAAATGTACCGCGCAGTGACGTGGAAAGCGCTACAGGAAAACATCGACTCCAGTGACAGCGCCGCCGTCGTCGCCATGCTCGGACGCATCGACATCCAATGCGGGGAAATCGGCATGAGTTCCACCTGCACCATCGATGGCGAGAACCCTAGCGACGAGCTCCGCAGTGAGGCGGTGAACTCGAACGTCTCCGCCATTTCCGCCATCCCTGAGGTCCGCGCCCTCCTGACCACTCTCCAACGGAACTACCTCGACCGCACAAGTATCATCATGGAAGGCCGCGACATCGGCTCCGTGGTTTTTCCAGATACACCGTTCAAAATTTACGTCGATGCGGACCAAGCTGTCCGCAACGCCCGTCGCTCCGACGCCGGTGAGGCAGACTCCGTCCACGAACGCGACACCGCAGACAGCACCCGCAAGAACGCCCCGCTCGTCATCGCCGACGGGGCAGTGGTGCTTGATAACTCTCACCACACCGTGGAAAGCGCCGTGGAGGCCGCCATCGCCATTCTCAAACAACAAGGTCTGCCAGACATCTATCTCTCGTGAAATCAGAAACTCCTATGCGCTGGGTCTATTGGTTTGGTTGGATGCTCTTCGGAGCCGCATTTCGCACGCTTTTCGGGCTGAAAATCGTGGGTGAGGAGCACCTCATCACGGAGGGACCAGTGCTCGTTGCATCGAATCATCAGAGCTTCCTTGATCCCCCGCTCATCGGGAACCTGTACCAGACTGAGATGGTCTTCCTCGCGCGAAAGACCTTATTTGTCGGTTTTTTCAAATGGCTCTACCCGCAGTGGAATGCCATCCCGGTGGACCAAGACCGCCCGGACATGAGCAGTTTGAAAACGATCATCCGCAAGCTCAAGGATGGCCACCGCGTGTTGGTCTTTCCCGAAGGCCAGCGCACGCTCGACGGAGAAATCGGCGAGGCCGCGCCCGGCATCGGCCTAATCGCTGCGAAATCAGGCGCAGTCATCCAGCCGGTGCGGATTTACGGGGCACGTGAAGCCCTGCCACGTGGCTCTGCCAGAATCCATTTCGCCCGCATCACCGTGGTGGTGGGTAAGCCGATTTTCCTCACCGCGACCGAGCAGAAAGCCGCTCGGGGCAAGGAAGACTACGAGGAAATCACCGCGCGGATCATGGGCGCGATTTCGGCCCTGTGAGCACATTTTCCCGTGCCCAAAGCCAGCCGAGCAGTAGGAAATAGCCAGTGAATTCTGCCGCCTTAGCCCAATACTGAATCGGTGCCTCGCCGCCGTGGCAGCCGCAGGAAATGTCCAGTCCCTTGAACCACGCCCAGCCGACAGAGATGGAAAAGACGCCGACCAAGCCCGCCACCGTCATGATCGCCCCGCGCCGTAGGATGCCGAGCATGAGGCAGAGCCCGGCGATCAGTTCGAGCCACGGCACCGAGTAAGCCGCTACGGCATCCCAGGGAGCTTTGACCAGTTGGTAATTCGCCACATCCCGCGTGAAGCGGTCCAGGCCGGTGCCAAAGATTTTCAGGCCACCACTGTAAACGAACCAAGTGCCAATAAGGACACGGGCAATGAGGGCAGCGGGGTTCATGGTGATGAGTTAGCTCAGGTGCAGGAGAGATGAAAGCCTGAATCATTCAAAAATAGTCATTACCGCTTCGAGGTAAGCAGATAGGTCCATTGGCTGAATGGGAATATGAAGTGTGTCGGATTGCTATTTTTCGCCTAAGGTTTGAGTGCTCCTACGGGAGATAATGGAAGGAAAATGGTATGAGATTGAGGTGCTTATGGCCCGTTAGGAGGCACGACTTGCTCGACATTCTGCGTGATGTTGATGCTCGTTGGTGGCATATCGAGAAGTATGGGAGACTCCTTCGCCTTCATGTCTAGAGGAATTCTGGCTCCCTGACCCACCCATGGACGACCATGCAAACGAATGCGTAGGAAGTATGATTTGGCGTCTGCAATTGGGACGACCCACCCGCGACCACCCACTACAAGAATATACGAGTCTTGCGCGTTCTGCCTCATCGAAATTCCCCCATGGGAAATGAGCCAATCAAGACGCGATCCATATGGCAGCATATAAAATTGGGTGCTGAACATGATGCTGGCCGCCGAGCCTCCGGACGGCTGCGGTACGGGCTTGCCTTCGGAATCTAGCAGTTCGGCAACGATTCCAGTAACTCGATCTCCAGACCATGTGACATTGGAATCATGAATGTTCTCCAATCGTAAATATACTTTAAGAACATGTGGAAATTTGTTTTGAGGGTCAGGCGAGTCCTGAAAAACCAGCGATGCCTTGACTGCCTTTGCAAACGAGTTCTCGTCAGCTGATGCGGCAATAACGCCGACTAGTAACAGAATCGTTGGAACGAGGAATCTCATCTTGTTGTCTTGTCGAACAGCGTAATTTATTCCAGCAATCAATGGAGAAAATCGGACATCTGGTCGAGAATATTCTGATGAGTTTAAACACAGGCATCTAAACGAGAGCAACTTAGCCGTTTAGATTCATGTATTTGATCACGCGACGTTGTGCAGCATCTTTGGTTTTTGCCGCACGCCTTGGGTGCCGAGTTCGTTCCTCCAAGGATCTGTGGTAGTCACAGACCCTTGATCATTTAGGATCATGAGCTAAGGAAAGAATTGGAGGTTGGGTATCATCCAAAACTCCGCGCTTTTCTCTGCGGACTCCCCGTCTCAGCGTTTCGTTTTTATCTCCCTCATTTCCATTGGCTTTCGAGAAGGACAGCGGACGGGTTCCATTGCGGGTGTTGTGGAAGCTTCCGGCCGACAGGATGTCGGCAGGAGAAAGTCGATAGGATATCGACGCTCCGTCTTGAGAGCGACTAAACCGGCTGGAGGAAACGCCGTTGCGCCTCGGCCTCGGGATGGTGCGGCAGGCTTTCATTCGAGGACTTGGTGTCTGCGAGCAGCTCGTCGCGGAATTTCCCGATGATGGCTTCGACCGGCCATGAGGATGCTTCGCCAAAGGCGCAGATGGTGCGGCCGTCGATTTGGTAGGCCACGCTTTCCAAGGTTTCGATGTCGGAGGGGCTGGCGGTGCCTTCGACGAGACGGTCGGAGATTTTTTTCATCCACGTCGAGCCTTCGCGGCATGGGGTGCATTGGCCGCAGGATTCGTGGGCGTAGAAGGCGTTGAGGTTGTTGAGCACCCAGGACATTTTGCGAGTGTCATCGAGCACGATCACGCCGCCGGAGCCAGCCATGGAGCCGCAGGCGGCGAGGGTGTCGAAGTCCATTTGAATGTCCCAGAAGGCGAGGTCTTTCGCGCTACCATCTGGATTTTTCAGTTTGAAGACTTCATCGCATTTGAGGATCTTGGAGGACGAGCCGCCGGGGATGACGGCTTTGAACTCGCGGCCCTCTTTCGGTCCGCCGCACATGTCGTAGAGCAGCTCGCGCATGGTAATTTTCCCGACTTCCACTTCGAAATAACCGGGGTTTTTCACATCGCCAGAGACGCAGAGGATACGGGTGCCAGTGTTCCGTGCCACGCCGAGCTTGGCGTATTCGTCGCCACCCATGTTGACGATGTGTTTCACATGGCAGAGCGATTCCACGTTGTTCACGATGGTCGGGCACATGTAGAGGCCGAGGGCTGCGGGGAAATACGGCGGCTTGATGCGTGGGTAAGGGCGCTTGCCTTCGAGCGACTCGATGAGGCCGGTTTCTTCACCGCAGATGTAGGCACCTGCGCCGCGGTGGACGTAGATTTCCACATCGAAGCCGGAGCCTAGCACGTTTTTACCGAGGAAATTTTTGGCCCGGGCTTCTTCGATGGCGCGCTCGACGATGAGGGCCGCTTCTGGAAATTCCTCGCGGATGTAGATGTAGGCGGTCTTCGCACCGACGGCGTAGGCCGAGATGACCATGCCTTCCACGAGCTGATGCGGGTCTTGGTGGAGGATGTAGCGGTCCTTGAAAGTGCCTGGCTCGGACTCGTCGCCATTGCAAATGAGGTAAACGGGCTTGGTGTTATTCGGCGGGATGAAAGTCCATTTCATGCCGGTCGGGAAACCCGCGCCACCACGACCACGGAGGCCGGATTTTTTCACTTCCTCGGTGATGTCCTTGGGCTGCATGCCGAAGGCTTTTTTCAGGGCGTCATAGCCGCCGTCGCGGAGGTAACACTCGATGGATGGGTCCCAGCCTTCGCGGTCCACGTTTTTAAAAATAAGCCGATGTTCCCGGGCGTGTGGCTGCTTGGTGTAAGTGATCATGCGGAATCGTGTGCCGGAGTATGGTCAGGGAACGCCATCACGCAAAACCCAATTTTGGCAAAATTTAGCGATTGGTTGCATCATGACAGCCGAGCAACTGCGCGGCGATGCTGACGGCGATCTCTGCGGGATCGTTGCCGCCGATGGGGAGGCCGAGGGGGCAGATGATTTTTTCGAGTTCGTGGGGCTCGAAGCCCTTTTCTCGGAGTTCGCGGAGGAGAGTTGCTCGCTTGGCGGGGCTGCCGATCACACCCAGAAACGGCAGTGACGAGTGGTGGCGGAGGGCTTTTTCTAGGACGGGTAAATCGCTGGAATGTCCTTGGGTGATGCAGAGGACGTAGGTGCTGGGGGTGAGGAGCTTGACCCCGTCGGCAATCGATTCCACTTGGTGACAGGTGAGCTTGGGCGAGGGTGAAAATCGTTCTAGCCAGTCGGCGCGGGTGTCCACGACATCGATGCGGCATGAAAGCGTGGTAAGAACGGGCACCAAGGCTTGGGCGACGTGGCCCGCGCCGAATAGGGCGATGTGCCAAGGTGCTTCAGCGGTGATTTTTTCAAACAAAAAGCTCATTTCCCCGCCGCAGGTCATGCCGACGTCGCGTTGGAGATTCCAGGTGACGGTGAGGCAAGGTGAGTCGCCGTGGAGGAAATCGTGGGCGAGCGCGAGGGCTTTCGCTTCGACTTTTCCGCCGCCGAGGTTGCCGGAGGCTCTGCCTTGTTGGGTGATGACGGCCTTGGCGCCGACTTGGCCAGGGACGCTGCCGCGCGCTGCGGTGAGGGTGACAACGACGAGGTCGAGGCCCTGACGGCGGAGCGAGACGATTTGTTCCCATGGGTCGATTAGCATCCTTGAATTTAGTGAGGGTTTAGGGGTAACTCCGGCGTCATGATTTCACTCGCTCAGCTCAATGCCGCTTCCGATGAGGCATTCGTAAGTCAACTTGGTGGCCTATACGAGCATTCTGAGTGGGTCGCACGAGCAATTCTTGGGCAGCGGCCATTTTTAAGTCTGCAGGATTTACAACGTGCGCTTCACGATGAGGTGGAAAGGTCGAGCTTGGAGGCAAAACTGGTTTTGATCCGCGCGCACCCGGACCTCGCAGGGAAATTGGCCAGAGCGGGTAAATTGACCGAAGAATCGACCCGCGAGCAAGCCGGACTTGGGCTGGATCGCTTGAACGAGGAGGAATACCAGCAATTTTCCGCACGCAATGAACGCTACCGGGAAATCTTCGGATTTCCCTTCATCATTTGTGCGCGGATGACGACAAAACAGGGGGTGATGGCCGCATTTGACGCACGTCTGGGAAATTCGGTCACGGCGGAGATCGCTGAGGCGTTGGTCCAGATTCACGACATCGCGCGGCTGAGGCTACTGGATGCGGTGAATGAATGACGGCCATCGCGCGAATCATGGGCGGATTGCAATTCTGTGCGACTCTCCCCTTGAAAAGCCACCCATCCCTGTTTATGCCTCGCGCGGGAGGCACTTCCTCCCGAATTTTTAAGTCATGAACGCTATCACCCGTTGTCTCGCTACTTACTGGTCTTCCTCCATCGGGAAAAAACTCATCGTCGCATTGACCGGCCTCGTTCTCGTCGGATTCCTCGCTGGGCACCTTTCAGGAAATTTACTGATGTATGTCGGGCGTGAAGCGTTCAATGAATACGCCCATTTCCTCCACACCATGCTCCACGGCGCAGGGGTCTGGATCGCACGAGTGGTCTTATTGGCGATGCTCGTGCTCCATGTGGCGGCGACGATTTCCCTGACTCGCCAGAACCGCGCAGCACGCCAGCCCTACGAGTTCAAGAACACGCTGCAAGCGTCCAAGTCCTCCCGGATCATGATAGTCTCCGGGCTGACAATTCTCGCCTTCGTGGTCTTTCACATCCTTCATTACACAGTCCGGGTCGATGCAGACCTCGCGAAACTCGGTGCTACCGATCCCTACGGCATGGTGATTGTCGGGTTCAAGAGTCCGTTGGTTGTAATGTTCTACATCATTTCGATGAGCCTGCTTTGCTCGCATCTCACGCACGGCGTCGCCTCGATTTTCCAAACTCTGGGTGTGCGCTCTAAGAAAGCCCAAAGTAGTATCAAGCTATTCTCGCAAGCTTACAGCTTCGCCATCTGGGCAGGCTTCATCTCCATCCCGATCTCTGTGCTCGCCGGTCTCCTTAAGTTCTAACCCCTTTCTACCATGTCCATCGTCCTCGATAGCAAAATCCCCACCGGTCCGCTTGCCCAAAAATGGTCCAAGCACAAGATGGACTCCAAGCTCATCAACCCGGCTAACAAACGGAAATTCTCCGTCATCGTTGTCGGCACCGGACTCGCCGGTGGAGCTGCAGCCGCCTCCTTGGCCGAGCTTGGCTACCAGGTGAAATCCTTTTGCTACCAGGACAGCCCACGCCGCGCCCACTCGATCGCCGCGCAGGGTGGCATCAACGCTTCAAAAAACTACCAGAACGACGGTGACTCCATTCGCCGCCTCTTCTACGACACGATCAAAGGCGGCGATTTCCGCTCGCGGGAGGCAAATGTCTATCGGCTCGCTGAGGTTTCCGGCTCGATCATCGACCAATGCGTCGCTCAAGGAGTCCCCTTCGCCCGCGAATACGGCGGTTTGCTCGACAACCGCTCGTTCGGCGGCTCGCAGGTGTCCCGCACCTTTTACGCTCGCGGCCAGACCGGTCAGCAGTTGCTCATCGGCTGCTACCAGGCGCTAGAAAAAGAAATCCACAAGGGCGGCGTCAAAATGTATCCACGCACCGAGATGCTCGACCTCGTGCTAGTGGACGGCCACGCCAAGGGCATCGTCGTTCGCGACCTGAATACAGGCAAAATCTCCACCCACGCCGCCGACGCCGTCATTCTCGCGACGGGTGGCTACGGAAATGTCTTTTTCCTCTCAACCAATGCCATGGGCTGCAACGTGACCGCCGCATGGCGCGCGGCGCGCCGGGGAGCCTTGTTCGCCAATCCTTGCTACACGCAGATCCACCCGACCTGCATTCCAGTCAGTGGTGAGTATCAATCCAAGCTCACGCTGATGTCTGAGTCGCTCCGCAACGACGGTCGGATCTGGGCGCCTACCACCCCGGAACTGGCTCAGAAACTCCGGGCAAAAACGATTTCCGCCGCCGATGTTCCCGAGGACCAGCGCGACTATTTCCTCGAGCGGAAATACCCTTCATTCGGGAACCTCGCCCCGCGCGACATCTCGTCCCGAGCTGCCAAAGAAGTCTGCGACGAGGGTCGCGGCATCGCGCCGACGGGCCTCGGCGTCTATCTGGACTTCCGCGACGCCACCAAGCGCCTCGGCGAAGATGTCATCCGCGCCCGCTATGGAAACCTTTTCTCGATGTATGAGAAAATAGCCGGTGAAGATCCTTACAAGTTACCGATGATGATTTATCCAGCCGTCCACTACACCATGGGCGGACTCTGGGTGGATTATAACTTGATGTCGAACGTGCCCGGCCTCCACGTGCTAGGCGAAGCGAATTTTTCCGACCACGGCGCGAATCGCTTGGGTGCTTCCGCCCTTATGCAAGGACTTGCAGATGGGTATTTCGTGATTCCCACGACCATCGCCAACTACCTCGTCACCCAGAAGCCCGGTAGCATCAGCACCGAGATGCCTGAGTTCAAACAGACTGAACTTGAAACGCGTGAGCGCATCAACACGATGCTTGCCATCCAAGGCAAGCGCACGGTGGACTCGTTCCACCGCGAACTTGGCAACATCATCTGGGATCAATGCGGCATGGCCCGGTCCAAAGAAGGTCTGACTCTAGCGCTCGAGAAAATCCCGGCTCTCCGCGAAGAGTTCTGGTCGAATGTCCGCATCCCCGGCTCTGGGGAAAATGCGAATATGGAGTTGGAAAAAGCCGGCCGCGTCGCCGATTTCATCGAGTTCGGCGAGGTCATGTGCTACGACGCGCTCACCCGCGAAGAATCCTGCGGCGGCCATTTCCGCACCGAGCACCAGTTTTTCGAAACCAGCCCGGAAGTCATCGCTGGCAGCACCCAAGCTGGTGAGGCCAAGCGCGACGACGAGAACTTCGCCTACGTCGCCGCTTGGGAATACAAGGGTCCCGGCACGCCACCGATTCTCCACAAGGAGCCGCTGGTTTACGAAGAAACGCACGTCTCAATCCGCAGCTACGCGTAAACTCAGGGTGCCGCTGGATTGGAAACCCCAATCCGGTAAAACCCACCTAAAGGCTCACCTGGCTGAGGAAAGCTGACCTTACGATCACTCGTTAGGACTTCACTTTCTGCGATATCAGCCCAGCTCTTCAAGTCACGGCTCCCTTGCAGGTGATAACGTCGACCTTGTTTACCTTCCGTTTCGACTTGGATCATGCCGCCAGGGGCAAGAATGCCACTCGATTTGAATCGGTCACTCGCGTTCTTGGGATCTGTGCCAGCGATGTATTCCATGAGGTTCACCTCGCCATCCAAATCGGTATCCATGCTAGGATTTGCCGCGCTGTCAGTTCCGTAGAAAGTTGTTTCCCATTCGTTGGGTAAACGGTCGGCGTCCACATCTCTCGGGATTCCTGGGTAGCCGATTCGGCGATTGGCCACGGTGAATTCATCAAAAGTCGCATAATCATTTTTCGAGGCCTGCCAGATATCACTGCTGCTCCCGCCGAAGAAGGTGCTGAAAAAGACCCATGCGATCTTGGCAGATGCAGTCGGTGCATCGCGAAAGTAAAACGCGGGGTAATGCGCCGCCTTGACCCCGTCGAACCACCCCTCCATGAGTCCATCGAACTGACCAGGTGTGTTCAAACGAATGTGCGTCTCAATGTGGTGCCACCGCCCCGGGATGAATACCGCCTGGAAGCCCTCCGTATTCCACCAGAAGCGAGTTCCCGGATTGTATAAATTATTCGCCGGCGTGTGAATATAGAACTCCGCCTTGCCATTTTCCCGCCACATCAGACGCCCCGACCATTCGTGGGTGCGATCTTGAAACGAGACGGCCCCACCCAAGCCCGGTAGCTTGCCGCCGAGCACAAAGTCGAAGTCCTCATCGAAGCGTAACCAATAGCTCAAATAAAGTTCTTCTGAACTGCCATTGAGATCCATAAACCACTGCGCACCGCTGTTTGCGGATTGTTTCCCGCCCTTCGGATAGAGCACGCGCACCGACCTACCAGATCCACCGTACGCGACTTCGTCATTCACCGCGAGGCGGCCATCGTCCGGACCATTGGCCCAGATGGTCCCTGGCCACAAGGCGAGCCACTGCCGGTCCGTTTTGGGGCCTACCGGAAAATCATCCAGCGTGGAGTGCAACAGGGTCTGAGGAGTCGGTGGATCGACCGTCTCATCTAAGGTATAACCGCCGTATTCGCGGTAAAGACGCGCCACCGCTCCGGTGAAGCCTGCATTGTAATCCATGGCCACTTCATTTTTTTGATAGTCCGTCCGACTGTCGGTGTAGCCATCCGTGATGTCTGGCCCTCCGACGAGAGCGCCGAATAACACATGCCGGTTCGACAAGGGCGAGTTGATGTCATTCGAAGTAGAAGCATGTGCATTCCGGTGATGCGGGTTCTGCGGCGGATGCGTGCCAAAGCCACACACGTAGCTATTTCCAGTAGGATTTGAACCCAGCGCATACTCGATCTGGCGGCGCGCAAATGCCGTGTATCGCCCAGCCGGGTTAGCGACCCGGTCGCCATAGACAAAGGCACAGAAGGCCGTGTTCGCCGCATAGCGCAGTGAGCCCCATGGGTCACGCCACGCGAGGCCTCCAGGAGTCATCGGCACGCGCTGGTTGTTCACACCCACGGTCCAGTAGTCGAGCCACCGCTCGGCATCCGCCCGATAGACCGCGCCGCCATCCAGCATCGCCATCAAAATGTAACAACCGTAACTCGTATCATCCCAAGACAGAGTGAACTGATACGGATGATTTCCCGCACCACCTCCCGAGAGACCATTGTAGAGGACTTTAGCCTTCGCCAAATAGGCCGCTTCACCAGTCGCTCGATAGAGCCAAATCGCACCCCAAGTGAGCTCATCTTGGAAACCACTCCATGAGCGATAGAACTTCGCTGCGTCCGGGATCGAATCACTGTATTTTCCTCGATACGTATCTGCAAAAGTGAAGAGCGCTCTTGCATGCTCCAGCAGAGTCGCCGCATAGGCAGGATCTGTGACTTTAAAAAGCATGGATGTCGCGGCCATCGATGCTGCAGTCTCCGCCGCTAGATCACTGCCTGGGCGCAGCGCATCGATTTTATACGAAGGGCGGTTCATCACCATCGACTCCGCTCTGCCCCAGTAGGCGTGATCGACATCGCCTTCACCGACTTGCCCATAAAAGGCGGCCGTCGAACCATCAGGATTTCGCTCATGGCATTTCATCAAGTAGTCCGCCCCCCACTTGAGCGTGTCGCGCAGTGGGGCAAGTTGCTGGGCCTCTTCATAAGCGTCTCCATACTCCACGCCGCCCCAGGCGAGCACCGTGAGACTGTAGGCAAGGGGCAGCCCAAATTTCACGTGATCCCCTGCATCATAAAATCCACCACTGAGATCGCGGCCTACGTCGCTGCCGTCTTGAAGCGCAGAATCGGCCCGCCACCGGACGCGGAAATCGTCGGGCAATTTTCCGGAACGCTGCACATCGTAGAACCACAATGATTTTTGAAGAACCTCGGCGAAATTATAGGTTCCGGTTTGTGGGCGACCACCCGAGCCGCCGCCGTCATTGTCATAAATGGTCCCGAGCGCCAAAGGAGTCCGCAGAATCGCGCCCTCCGGCTGACTCAGTTGCAGGGAAAACACTTCCGGCGACTCCTGAATGCTATCCCCCGTCACCGGAATCGACAGCTGCTGAAGCGTCTGCCCAGGGCTGAACTCCAAGCTTCCGCTCACCGCAGTGAAATCGGTGCCAATGACGGCTGAGCCTGCAAGGGTCTGGTAGTTGATACGAGTCGTCGTGCTGGCCGCAGGCGTGAGCGTCACGGTGAAAACCATGTTTACCAGTGATCCCTCATTCCCCTCGACGACTGAGGAATTGGAAATCCCGAATCCTGGCGTGAAATCGTCATTCACCAACAAAATCCTGGCCGCGCTGCGAAGAATCGGCGCACCCACGGGATTGGAAAGGCTGATGGTGAAAGACTCGTCTGGCTCTTCGAGCAAGTCCCCTTTGACCGGCACGAGTATCGACTTGCTCAGCTCACCCGGCGCGAAGCTCAACACGCCTGCTGACGTTACATAATCCTCACCGCCCAGCGCCGTATCGTTGACGGTCATCCAATCGACCGTCACCACCGTGCTCGCCGTATTGGCCAAAGTGACCACAAATTCACGGATCGTCTCCGCATTTCCCTCATCCAGCGTCACATCTGCGATTGAAAACGAAGGTAAATTTCCCGCAGGCACCAAGCCCTTAAACGTGAAATTCGTCGCGGCTACCGTGAATGCGCCGATCGCATTAAACCCAAAGGACCGCGATGCGCCCGGGTTGATGTTCGCATTGGTTGTGAGATTGCTAAACTCCTTCCGAGTCGCCGTAGAGGCACCTTCCACGGCGTTCCATATTTTTGAAAATCCTGAAACAGGAAGATCGAACGCCACACTCCAACCACTGATGATGGAAGTGCTGTTGTTGGTGATCGTAATGTCTGCCGAGTAGCCAGACGCCCACGAAGAGGACCGACTGAAGCTGATGCTGACCGGCGCTGTCTGCGCGACCAATGCCTGCCCTCCGAAAATCCAAAGACTCACTAGAAATGCTAACTCTTTGAATTTAAACAACATAATAATAATTTAATGGCTGAAATACGCCCCCCTCTCACGTGACGACAGCAATAGCTCTAAGTTTAAAACTCGCTAGCTAAATATCCGCAAAAAGAACGCCAATCGCTGCTCCATAAAAAAAGGCCCCTTGCAGAACGCAAAAATTGGCTTTCTTGGCCGATAGTCGAGTTTTTAGGGACATAAAAAAACTGCAAAATTTGCGGTTTGTTGCCGATTCGGGCGAAGTGGCTTTTAAAAATCGAAACTTTTCTACGACATTCACAGTTTCTTGCTGGTTTTCCTCAAATCCGTCATACAGTCTGTCAACAAGTTGTGTCTTGAAGATTGGTCTTCAATCCACACCTTTTTCAAACAAGCGGAACTGGCCTGTGAGGGTCGATTCTGACAACACTCCTCCTTATGTCATACGAATCTGATAGCAGCCTGAAGCTGTACATGCGGGAAATTGCTAAAACGCCACTCCTCACCGTCGCCGAGGAAAATGACTTGGCCGAGCGGATCAGAGCCGGTGACGACAAAGCCCGCACTCAGATGATCAAAGCGAATCTTCGCTTGGTCGTGAAAATCGCCCACGACTACTCAGGCTACGGACTCTCTCTCAGCGACTTAATCTCAGAAGGAAACATCGGCCTGATGAATGCCGTCGAGCGCTTCGATCCCGAAAAGGGCGGCAAGCTTTCAACCTACGGTGCCTGGTGGATCAAGCAATCGATCAAGCGCGCCCTCGCCAATCAATCGAAGACCATCCGCCTGCCCATCCACATGGTAGACAAAATCGCCCGGATGCGCCGCATCGCCTCCAGCTTGGCTGAAGACCTTGGCCGCGAGCCGACGGATGACGAACTCGCCACTGAGCTGGGCCTTCCTCGCCAAAAGATCGCCATGCTTAAGCAAGCCGCGCAGCGCCCCGCTTCACTCGATGCTCCCATCAACGAAGGCGAGGCCACCGAGTATGGCGAAATCGTCAGCGACGAATCCGCCTCCGATCCCTTGGAAATGCTCAGCGACAAGAACATGCAGGCTGAAATCAGCGGGCTGCTTTCCATCCTCAACGAGCGTGAACGCCGCATCATCGACGAACGCTTCGGCCTCAGTGGACTCAAGCCAATGCTGCTCGAAGACGTCGGCCGCGAATTCGGGGTCTCCCGCGAGCGCATCCGCCAGCTTCAAAACTCCGCCCTTGCGAAAATGCGCAAGGCACTGCTCAAAAAGGAACGCCCCACGCCCAAACCCTACGGCCCCGGCATGGCAGAAGCCTGATCTCACATAGCAGCGTCAAAGAGCTTTTCATCCCACCGGCGGAAGCGGGTGATGATAACAGGGCTGCTAATAAGGGCTGCTGTGTCTTGCGTTGTTGAAAATCACCAAATCAAAACGCACCACGAGGCTCACCCGGGCCCCTAGCACACGACGAAAGCTGCCCAACTACTTTACGTAGGTGAATTCGGTGCTTCCACCTCCAACATCGTAAAGGCGCCGGACGTTGAGTGGTGTTGCTTTCTTGCTGTAAGTGAGCGTTTGAAGTTTCTTGTCGCGCCAGAACGAAATGTGGATTCCTTCGGCAAATGCAACATCTGCTGCGGTGGCCGGTAGGTTAAGCAACAACTCCTGCGCGATGACAGTCTGTTCGTGACTCATCTCAC
Source organism: Verrucomicrobiaceae bacterium (assembly GCA_027484055.1). GTDB lineage: Bacteria > Verrucomicrobiota > Verrucomicrobiia > Verrucomicrobiales > Akkermansiaceae > Luteolibacter. Next base: position 34,895 of record JAIXQH010000055.1, read on the forward strand.
GGTTCCGCGAGTTCTGATGCGCATGGTTAAAAACGTCGCGCTCGGTGTAAACCGTCGCCTCGCGGAGATCAATTGTCATGATCATCCCGATACCGATGCTATCACGCAAGAACCAGAGGCAGCGAATCTCTGCTTCGGGGCAGTCCGCAAGATACTTCTTGAAGTAATCGAGGTAGGGCTTGGCTTGCTCGGCGCTGATTTCATTTGCAGGCGCTATACCGTGACCGGGATCAGCGCTTGCTGCCGTCAGGACGGACAACGCCAAGATCATGAATATCAGCCGGAGAGTAGTCATAAGAATTTTTTTCCGAACGTTAGAGCGCATGAACGGAGGTTGAAATGAAACAGAGGGGCTTATCCCGGTCGTTGTGCCGCGCCTTGTTCGGCATTCTTCCTTTTTGCTTCTTGCCTGTTAATCTCGACGGTTGCGGCCTCAGTGATAGACATAACGTCTCTAAGCTTGCTGGTTACGTCTTGCGGGCTGGATATGCTCCCGTCGATGACGCTAATCAACTTCATGGAATGCATGAGATATACCGAAAGGGGGAACACCTCTCCGCCTCTATTGGTTGCTCCGGCGACGTGGGCCTCCCACTCCTTGATTGCGATCTGAACGGAAAGCTCACGAACTTGCCTGCGCTCGTCAGATCGTCTTTGGAGCAAAATGGCGATGAAACCAAAAAGCCCAGTAACGCCCGATCCGACAGCGGCACCGATAACAGCAGCGAGGGAAGCGTCCATAGTGTGGTTAGCGCATTAGTGGGTTATGTGGTGGGAAGTGCCGTAGCGTTTGCTGTTTTGATTTGGTTCTATTTTCTGCCGAACATTACAATTAGTTCCGCCATTTGATGGCCCGAAAAAGAGAGTGGGTCGATCATTTTTTGGAAGGAGTAGGCTTAATCATCTAAACGAGAGTGACTTACCCATGTGATTTTAAGTGGTTTATGATTTAGCGGCGTGAAGCATCTTTGGTTTTTGTTTTGCCCGTCGGGAGCCGAGTTCGTTCCTCAAAGGATCTGTGATGGTCACAGATGCTTAATCATTTAGGATGATGAACTACGGAAAAAAATTGCCCCAGCGGATCAATTCATGAGGAAGTCAGGAATGCAGGAAGGAAGAAGTGGACCGGAGGCTCTTTTTCCTGTCTTCCTGATTTCCTTATTATAATTCATTCATCAATTGGCATTCCTGTCGCTCGGCGGACGGATTCCGCTGCTCCATAGGGGATTTGACCCGCCAAGGGTCTGGGAGGTCGAAGAACAGAGATTGTTTCTTCGCTTTGTGCTCTTTGAGTTCTCTGTGGTAAAATTGCTCCTCATTGATTGAAGCGACAGGAGTGTCGCTTCTCCTTAGCTTCGCTCTTATCTGTGTTGATCCGCGTGCATCGGTGGTTCTCTTCATATTGCTGGGCGCTTGGAGACCTAAGCCCCCGGCGGAAGAGGGTGAAGTGCGACGGTCATAGACGCGACGCTACGCTTGATGGATGGATTTGCCTCCGCGTCCCTTTGCGGCCTCTGCGCCTCTGCGGTGAACTCTTGGCTATGGAGTAGAATATTGGACCGCCAAGGGGGGAAGAGCGCCAAGGGTTTGAGGATCGGGGATTGGGGATCAAGTCCCCTCCACGCCTTTGCGTTTCGTTTTCCCCTACCCTCGTTGGGTTAACGAAAGGAAAAGCGCCAGATGGCCATGCCGCGGGAGTCACCGGTGCTGGAGACTCCGGCTGAGAGGAACCAGCGGTCGGTAATGGCGAGGGTGGCGGTGGAGTAGGAATCGGTGGAATAGGGATCCGCCTCGGCGATGCTGAAATCGATGCGATCAAGGCTCTGGAGAAGGGGGCGGAGTTGTTTACCGTAGCGGAAGCGGCCGCGGCGGAGTTCTTCGGCGAGGAGCTGCATGGCGCGGGAGGATGCGGCTTGTGGATCTTCGAGGCCGGAGGTGGTGGTGCCGGTGGCGAGGAGGGTCATGATTTCATTTTCCGGGAGCGGTGGATTGGAGGTGAGAACCAGCTGCGGATTTGAAGCGCGGCCGTAGGCGTAAACGGTGATGCGGTAGGGGCGAGGCTCGGCGAGACCACGGATTTCTAGGATGGGATCAAAGCCAGCGGCAGGGGTGAAGCTGATGGTGCCCGTTTTGACCCTAAGGGTGGTGAAGGGAAGAGCGGCGGTGAAATCCTTGATGGTGAAGGCTCCGTCTGGGGCGGGAGCGGCGAGGGTGCCGCCGATGCGGAGCTTACCGGTGATTTGCCCGTTCGCGAGGTTGCCACGAACCAGGAAGGGCTGCTCGGTGCGGACTTGCACGTTGAGCAGCCAGCTGCGGAAGGGTTCGGGAAGGCCGGCGGCTTGGTTGCTGGGGGCGTCAATTTTCGGTAGGGCTGCTGCGCTGGGGCCGGTGAATGGGGTGCCGATGGGGAGAAGCTCGATGTCGCGGTAGAAAATCCCATCCACGGTGCCGACGGTGCCGGAGAGGGTGGCGCGCTGGAAGGGCCCTTGGAGGCGGAGGTCGGCATTGGCACGGAGGATGAGAAAGTCGTTTCGAAGGAGCGGTAGGTGATCCGCACGGAGGCGGACGTCGACTAGGGTTGGGACGGCTCCGGTGAGGGTGAGTGCGCCCTCGCCAGTGATGCTGCCCCCAGCGACGGTGGCTTTGAGGGATTTCAGGGCAATCCGGTCGAGTCCAAATTCGACGGCGGCGTTGATGGCTTGGATGGCGGGGATTTGTGGGGATTTTAGTTTCACGTTTGCCTGATTTAAGGCGAGTGAGCCTTTGACGACGGGTTTGCCGAGTTGACCCGTGATGAGGACATTTCCAGTGAGGCTGCCGCTGATCGTTTCGGCAGCGGGAATGAGGGAGGCGAAGCGCGAGAGGTCGAGCTTCGGGAGATCGATTCTAGCGGCGATGGTTTCAGACTTGATGAGTTCTGGCTGGTCGGCCCAGGCCGCTGGGCGAAATGGGAGGGTGCTGGTGAGGGTGGCGGGCAAGAAATCGGGAGCGGTGGCAGTAGCATCTAACTTCAAGCGGCCATCACGCGCGGTCATGAGCACTTGGACAGCGGCTGGTGGGAGCTTGGGCTGGGTGGCGGAGTGGAGATCTTTGGCAAGGAGTTTGGCGTCTAGAACGGGCGCGGCGTAGGTGCCTGAGGCTTGGAGGTCGAGCTGGCCGGTGGCGGTGGCGTCTAGCTGGCGGAACGAAGGAATCCAGCCACTCAAACGGCTGAGTGGCAGGACTTGGGAGCGGATGGATAGCTCGATGGGGCGGAGGTCACGGGCGATCATTTCCCGCCATTTTGAAAAATCCTTGGGCACCGGGAAACGGGCGGTGCCGCCGAGTAATTCTTCGCCGCCTGCGGTCCAGAGGAGCTGACTGAGCGTGAGGTGCTCATCGGCCAAGGTCGCAGCGAGGGTGACGGATTGATCCGCCATTCGCAGCTGGAGGGCAGATGCATTCACGCCCGTGGGCCAATCGTAGGTGATGCTGCCGCTGCCATCGATGGGTGAGGCTTCAGGGCGGCTCCATGCGGCTTGACTGAGGGTGAGACTGCCTTGGTGGGAGGCGGATTTCAGGGCACCGCGGCCGGCCCATTTTCCGGTGAGGTTGGCGGTGCCGGGTGGGATGATCTTGGCGATGGCGAGCCAAGGGGCAAGGCGGGCGCTGGTGAACTCTTCGAGATCGAGACTGGCCTGATAGGAGGACTGGGCGAGGTCGTAGGTGGCGCTAGCCTTGAGCCCGTCGAGCGTGAGAAGTCCAGTGGCGGCGGCGTCCGGCGCCCAAGTGGCGGCGAGGGAAATGGGAGTGGCGAGCGCTGGATCTTGAGGCTTGAGGAGGAGCTGGGCGCGGGCGGATTTGAGGCGATTTCCCAAGAGCTGGAGTTGGACATCGGTGGTGAAACTGGCAGCGGGGATGACGGCAGCGGTATCGATGGCGGGGACTCGGGGCGCTAAGGCACGGAGCACGGCGGGAACATCGGCAAGGGTGAAACGGCCGCTGGCGTCGCCGAGGGTGAACGAAGAAGCGGTGCGGGTGACGGGAGCTGTCGCTTCGATTCGGAAATCGCTGTTCAAGATTTGGCCACTGGCGGAGAGGGTCGTGTCTGAGGCGGTGAGCGCAGCAGAGAGGCTCAGCTCGGGGATCTGATCCGCTTGGTAGGAGAGATTTTTCACCAGCATCTGGACGGTGCCGGTGGCGGAGCTGGGGTTTGGGAGGAGCTGGTCGAGCTTGATGGCCAAGGCGCTGAGAGTGCCGTTGACGGGAAGGGTCGTCCCAAAACGCTGAGCGACTGGAGCAAGCGGAAGCTCGCCTTGGCGGAGGGTGATTTCTACGGCGCTGAGGCCGGGGCTGCTACTAAGGGTGAAATGGGCGGTGTCGAGCTGGATTTGAGCGGCGAGGGACGGTGGGGCGTGTTGAGGGAGCTGGAGTGCGAGTGCGCTGATGGTGAGGCCCGGAAGTGGATCGATACGGTCGATGAGAAGGGCGCTAGAATCCCAGGTGATGGTGGACTGCTGGGCGGGCCACGCGCGTCCGGTGGCATCGGTGAAGGTGCCGAGCTGGAGTGAGAATGCGGATTGCCCGGACAGGTGGCTCAAGCTGGAGGAGGCTAGGGTGAGGACGGGCTTCCCGGCGCGTGTGGCATTCAGGCTGAGGTCTTGAAAATCAAGGGCTAGGGGTAAGATTTTTTGCTGAACCGTGCGGAGAGTTTCGCTGATTTTTTGAAGATCTAGCGGCGATTTCTCCGAAGGAGGTGTGCTTGCCTTTGGTGGTAGTCCGAGGCGGATGTCGGCATGGAGATGGTGGACGCTTAGACCATCGAGCTGGCCGAAGATGAGATTTCGCCAGCGGTAGTGGGGTTTGATTTCCCCAATCCTGAGACTGGCGAGGTCTCGATCCCCTTCTAGCTGGAGATCTGCGATGCGGATGCCATGTGAGAGGCTGCCTTGGACGGTGAAGGAGCCGCGGAGACCGGATTTTTCCAAAAAGTAGCTCGCAAAGGGCGGAGCGAGTAACCGCAAGCCCGGGCCGTTGAGCCAAAGTAGGCCGCCGATGAAGACGGCCATGATAATCCAGCGGCGGAATTTCCTGCGGCGCTTGGGCGTGGGTGCTGAGTCGGTGTCTGGCAAAACAAGAGCAATAGAGCCCCAAGTGCTGGCTGGGTCAATCCGCGAGACAGCTCGGGAAATGGGCACATGAGGAGCTAGCCCCAATCGCCACCTCCGCGTCCGGCTGCCACTTCATCCTTGAAGCCCAGGGCAACTGGAGGCGTGATGAAGCATCATGGAACGAGACGCATTTCTCAAAGACTTACTGAGTCGCATGACTCTGGAGGAAAAGGCCGGGCAGCTCAATCTCCTCACCGGGACGATGGATGCCACCGGCATGAAGGACTCGGCGGATTTAGAGGAGAAAATCCGCACCGGCCACTGTGGTGCGGTTTTCAATGTCTTCACACCCGCTGCGACGCGGGCCTTGCAAGAAGTCGCCATGGCGAGCCGCTTGGCCGTGCCATTGATCTTCGGCTACGATGTCATCCACGGGCACCGGACGATTTTCCCGATTCCGCTTGGGCTTTCTTGTTCTTGGAATCTCGCCCTGATCCAACGCTGCGCCCAGGCGGCAGCCGCCGAGGCGGCGGCGGATGGGCTGCACTGGGTTTACTCGCCGATGGTGGACATTTCCCAAGATCCACGTTGGGGTCGAGTGGCCGAGGGCTCTGGCGAAGACCCGTGGCTGGGAGCGGAAATCGCCCGGGCGATGGTGCACGGCTATCAAGGGGAAAATCTCGCCGCGCCGGACGCCGTGCTGGCCTGTGTGAAGCATTTTGCCCTCTACGGTGCGCCGCAGGGTGGACGGGATTACCACACCGTGGACATGAGCCGCCGGGCGATGGTGGAGACGTATTTCCCGCCGTACCAGGCAGCGATCGAAGCCGGAGCGCGCACGGTGATGACCTCGTTTAACGAAATCGACGGCATTCCCGCATCGGGAAATCGCTGGCTGCTGACGGAGCTACTCCGCGAGCAGTGGGGCTTCCGGGGCTGGATCGTGACGGACTACACCGCTGTCTCAGAAATGAAAAATCATGGCACCGCAGGCAGCGATGCCGAGGCGGCCCAGCAGGCGCTGGAGGCGGGCGTGGACATGGACATGGTCTCCGAGTGCTTCATCGCCGCGCTGCCGAGCCTGGTGAAATCCGGAGTGATTGCCGAGGCATTACTCGACGCCGCCGTGCTCAGAGTGCTGGCGACGAAGTGGGACTTGGGGCTATTTCAAGCCCCCTTCGCCCGCTGTGACGAGGCGCGGGCGCGGGCGGTGAATGGCTGCGAGGCGCACCGCGACTTGGCCCGTGAAGCGGGGCGCGAGGCGGTGGTGCTTTTGAAAAACGACGGGCTACTGCCGCTTTCTCAAAGTACCAAAGTCGCAGTGCTCGGCCCCTTGGCCGCGAGTGGACGGGACATGCTTGGCTGCTGGATCGCCGCTGGGGTCGGAGGCATTTCCGCGCTGGAGGGCATCCGGGAAGTGGCTGAGGTGACTGAGGATTGGCAAGCTGCAGAGGTCCTGATCTTGGTGCTGGGTGAGGATTGGGAAATGCACGGGGAGGCCGCCAGCCGAACGAGCATTCGCTTGCCGAAGGAGCAGCGGAAACTCGCGCGTGAACTACTAGAAACAGGGAAACCGATCGTCTTAGTGACGCTGAGTGGGCGGCCACTCGACCTTTCTTGGGAGGTGCAGAAGTTCCCCGCCATGCTCCACGCCTGGGCACTCGGCTCGGAAGGCGGGCGGGCGCTGGCGGACGTCATTTTCGGCATCGCCGCACCGGTCGGCAAGCTGACGATGGGATTTCCACGAAATGTCGGCCAAGTGCCGATGACTTACCGAGAGAAACCCGGTGGCCGCCCCTTTGATGCCACCCAGAAATACACCTCGAAGTACTTGGACGTGGAAAATGACGCACTCTTCCCTTTCGGCTACGGCCTGACTTACGGCACTTTACAGCACGGCACGGTCTGGCTGGATCGCCCACGGATGGCGGCAGGCGAGTCACTCACCCTCTTCGCCGAGCTGGAGAACGAGCAGGAAATCCCGATCACGGAGACGGTGCAGTGGTATCTCAGGGATCTAGTCGCCACGGTCAGCCGCCCGGTGAAGGAGCTGCGGGGTTACCAGCGCGTGACGCTCCAAGCCCAAGAGCGCCGGGTAATTTCCTTCAAGATCCAAGACGCGGATCTGAGTTTCCCGGGGCGAGACTTGCAGCCACGGATTGAAGACGGGGAGTTCGAAGCCATGGTCGGGCCGAATTCTCGCGACGTGCAAGTGGTCCGCTTTTGGCGTGTGAGTTTGGAAAATTGAGTGCCTTGGACTGGCAAACGCAAGCGAACCGTGGCGGTGGATTTCATCCGCCACGCCCATGATGCCGGAGAGGCGCGACTTCCCTATTTCATCGTTTTTACATTTTTGGGCATGGCGGTTGGAAAGTTCCGCCACGGATGGAGAGGAGAAATGGACCCATCAGACCGCCAGTGAGATGATTGGTGACGCGGAGTGATGATCCTGGGATAAGTCCTGAACTGACTTATCGAAGTGTAACATTTAGCTCCTTGATGTCGCTCCCGTTGACCAAGGTTTCCAACGATAAACAAGCGGTTATTTGTTTGTTTATGTCTGCAATGATTTGAGATGTTGTTCACTCATATATCCGTATGGATTCTTAATGAGTTTATTCTGTCTGTCGGATCGGTCGAAGGGTCATGGAGCCGATGGAGAATGACGTACCGACGGATTCTACTTTAAAACCCACATCTTTAGCGGTGGAATCCAATGGAATATGGAATACGGATCGACCGTCTATTAGGATTTCGGCCTGATCTCCAAGACGGATCAGAGTGATGAGGACATAGCACGGATCATTCGGATCTAGGGGAGAGCGGCTTTTGTCGAATTTTGAGATCTGGTCTAGATTCAGTAAAGGAAAGTAATGCTGGGTCTGTACGATACCGGAAGATGGACCACCCGCAAAGATAACCAACCGATCACCATTATAAAATTGTTGGAAGCAGATGGATGCCAGAGTTCGGGCCATTTGACTTTGCTGGTCGCCTCTGGCCAGATCGGAAGTCTCGGAGCGGTCCTCAATTGAGAGAGTCATCGTCCGAATCCCCTCGTCCTCTCCAAGTCCTAGCGGTTCGGCATCCCCCAAGGCCAAGCGAACCTGCCAGATCACATCGCAAAACGGGTCCGCTGGAGCGAAAGTATAATATGAGTAATGTGCGATCGGTATCTTCTCCTGTACCCAGCCCCTTTTCAGTGGGCCGAGCTTCCTTTTTTTCATACCGTTGCGTTTATTTTCCATCATCACCACGCTCTTCATCACGTCGTCACCAGCTGCATCTAAAGCATTCCGCATCAGTGACTCGTGCGGCCCTTTTTTCACCCATTTCTTCCAACTGCCAAGAGTGGTCGATTCAAGTTGTTTATCCAGCCCTCTGTCTTCGGCGGTAACCGATTCCAGAATTCTGAAATCCTGAAATGCGGTGGCTAGAGTGGAGAGTCCCAGATGGAAAAACCTTGGAATTTTATCTTTTGCAGCGGGCAGCTCGCCTAGCAACTTATCATATAAGTCTCGTGATTTTTTCACATTGCCGTGGTCGAATTCCAGCAGGGCTTCGAAATAGGTGGTAAAGATCGAGGTCGACAAACCTGCTAATCTGGCACGGAGCAACGCGGTTTCCGCCAACACGTGGTCCCCCGATTGCCAGGCGACCGAGGCGATCAACAAGTCGCGATCCCATTTTCCGTGCCGTGAGTTTTGATAGAGATAGTTTTCCGGCCGGTGGCCATTCGACCATGTAAACCCGATCAAGCCGGGACCAAACTCGGATTGGTGCCGCACGCCATCCGGCGTTACCCATGATATCAGTCGCATTCCGTTCGCGCCGGGGTCTAGCGGCATCGCGCGGTTATAGAATTCCTTGCCATTCAGACGGTCCATGAGCGATCCGACAGTGAGCCCGGCCTGCTCGGCCCGGGAGCCGGGTTCCACCGCTACGACCAATGATCCCCAAGTGGGGAATTTCCCCTCAGCAACGACTGATGGGTCGATTCGGTTCTGTGGCAGGGAGGCGACAGCCTTCGCATAGGCGACATCGCTCAGCGGAGCCTGATAGGCCGCTCGCGGGGCCGGACTCGCGTCGGTCGTGTCCGCTAAGCATCGAGCGCACAACATCAATGCAAGCAAAACCACGGACTTAATATTCACCCTAGAATTACAGGGAAGTTCCTCAACATTTGCAAGAATCAAATTGGCCCCAAAAGGCCACCGCATATTTGAAACGCTTCGCCGGGGCCAGTCCCGACTAACCAGCATTTGCTGGAAAATCGGTGTTTCGACGACCCGCCCACGATTAGGTTTTTTAAGACTCATCCATTGGCAAAGTCGATTTCGCGGGTGGTGAGAGCAGGCCAAACACAAGCGTTTGCGAGCTGTGAAAATGATTAACTTCTATCGCCAAGGAAAGAAACGCTTGCGGTTCCGACGCTCATTTTCTTCTCTTGAATCGCAAAAAAATCTGACTTCTTCCTTTTTTCCCTAGGCGGCTTGGCGGTTAAACCATCTCTTTTCTGACGGTGGAGAACTCGTTCGGTGTTTTTCGTAACCATCTGCGGCAGGAAGCCTGCGCACCCTTCTTATGGACCCAAAAAAACGCCGCCCAGCTTTTGAGCCGGGCGACGTGTGATATTTTTCAGATTTCTCGGTTCAATCTCAGGCAGCGACCGATGCGTGTTTCGCAGCGAGAGCTTTCTTCGACTGGGCAACGATGGCGGAGAAGGCAGCGGCGTCGGTGATCGCGAGATCCGAGAGGATCTTACGGTCAGCTTCGATTCCGGCAGCTTTCAATCCTTCGATGAAGCGCGAGTAGGTCATGTCCTCGTTGCGGCAGGCAGCATTGATACGCTGAGTCCACAAACGGCGGAATTGACCTTTGCGCTTTTTCCGATCTCGGTATTCATACGTCAGCGCTTTACGGACAGCGTCCTTAGCGTAACGGAAGAGTTTCGAGCGGAAACCGCGGAAACCCTTGGCACGAAGCAATGTCCGCTTGCGGCGGGCACGGCTGGCCGGTGAGTTAGTGGCACGTGGCATTTTCTATGTTTTCAGTTTGAACAGACCGTTGATTTCATTTCCTTCCACAGTCTCGACTGTTCGTGTCTCCCTCGCGGGATCAGGCTGTGTAAAGGCCGTCCGATAAGCGGACGGGACTATTATTCGTTGCTGCGATTTCCAGTTTAACGGGAAAAAGGAAGATTCTCTCTGACGTTTCTAAGGTCAGCATCGGAGACGAGAGCAGCTTGCCCAAGACGACGCTTGCGCTTGCTGTTCTTGCCTTGCAACAAGTGGCGAGCCCCTTGTTTCCGACGAAGAATTTTCCCAGTTCCAGTGACTTTGAAACGCTTGGCAACGGCTTTCCGTGTTTTTGCTTTTCCTCCGACTCTTGGCATGGGACGGGCAAACTAGGGATCACCCCGACCTTGGCAAGGCAAAAGTAGATCATTTTTAGCCAAGCGGTATGGTGGATCTGAGAATGATACACGGGATTGACGCAGTGACCGAGCCGGGACAGGTTGCGCTCATGCAAGCGGCGGTGAATTTCAAGATTGGGAATGAAAAGTTGGTGAAGGTCATGGAAGGAGCCTCGACGCATCTCCGAGGGTTGCTGGATCGGCAAGGACGACCAGACGGCGCTCTAAGGATCGCGGTGATTGGTGGCGGCTGCTCGGGCTTGCAGTATAAGATGGATCTGGTGGATGGCCCACGGGACCGGGATATCTTGGTGCCGAGCAACGGGGTGAATGTCGTGATCGACCCGAAGAGCGCGCTTTTCGTGAGTGGTAGTGAGCTGGATTTTTCGGATGATCTTCAGCAAGGTGGCTTTAAAGTGAGCAATCCGAACGCGATCGTGACGTGTTCTTGTGGTGAAAGTTTTGCGGCATGAGGCTGTAGGTAAACGCTGGTGGATCGACCGATTTTGAAACGCATGAAAGTTCAGATTGCCTTCGCTCTTGTCACCAGTGTGGCGGGATTGGCGCTGGCGAGTCCACAGCCTTTGGACAAGGTGCAAGAGGTGGATCAATGGATTCTGGACCTTTCCTCCCCGGTCTTTGCAACGCGGGAAGAGGCGACGAAAAGGATTTTGGCCATTGGTGAACCCGCCCTCCAGAAACTCGGGCGTGTGGAATTCGGGAATGATCCAGAGCAGGCGTTTCGCGCACGCGAACTGATCCAGAAAATCGATTTATCCATCAATGCGGATACCGATCCTGCGCTGGTCTCACTCGTCGAACGCTATTTACTGGCCACGCCAGAGGAGAAGATGACTTTGCTGAACGTGATGCGGCAAAAGCGTGCTTGGCGGCAAATTCTCAAGCTCTTCGCCCGGGAAAAAAACGGGGACGTGCAAACCAGATACCAAGAGTGGGTCGGTCAAGTGGCGATCATCGCCGCCCGAGAGTGCCTCGAAAAAGGGGATTCCAAGGGAGCTCGTGATTACTTGGAAATGGCCCCCGCCGACAACGCTGGATTGCTCGCTTTGGCGGACTTTCATCGCTCCCAAGGCACGCTAGATACCGAATTGAAACGCGCAAAACTCCTCCCTGGACGCCAATCTCAAACCTGGCAACTGGCACTCCACCGCGCCGCAGGGAACTTGGCGGAAGCGCGGGACCTCGCGTTGGCACTCGGCGAGGTGAAAATCGCCGCCAAACTTTCCGCACTTCTGGGGGATCCTCTGCCATGGCTGCGGATGAGCCCGACTCATGAAAATGGGAAGAGTTATCCTTATTACACCGAACTGGCGATTCGCCGTTGGTCGGGGCAAGCGCTGCGCGAAACGGATTTGAAGCCCTTAGTTCTCGCCCTAGAATCGAAGAACTCAACCGAGCGGCAAAATGGAATGGCGACCTTGTTTCTTCTTGGCCAGCCCGCGCTGGCCGAGGGGCCATACGCGAAGGATTCTCCCCTTTTGGCATTTTCCTATTTCGAGTCCTTGCAACGCATCCCAGAAGCCCTGCGCTGCCTCGGCCTGAACCCTGAGAATCCCGACTACACTGGCTGGGTCACCCAGAGATTCTCCCGGCTGATCGGAGACAAGGCCGCCGAACCCGGCAGAGATTCCAACGTGCTTTTAGAGCTTGTCGCCATGGCCAGCTTCTTAGAGCTCCGGGGTAAACAAGCCCTGTGCGATCAGCTTTTCCGCAAACCCCTCGCCGAGCTCGCCGCTAGCGATTCCAGAAAATTTACCAATCTACTCCGCATGCTCTGCACAGGCTTCTCGGCAGAAGGTGGAGCCCCGCTCCTTGCCTTGCACGCTGCGACAGATTGGGCGGGTGCAAACGATGAACGCTGGGATCAAATTCTGAATGAAACGATGGGCGAGCAAGATCAAATCCAAGAGATCTGGGCCTGGATGGCCGAGTTAGACCCTGCCGCGACTCAGTCCGCACGGTTCGAGGGCATACTGACACTTTTTGATTTCCATCGCGACCCGCAACTCATCCACGAGCGCTGGATGGACTTGTTCTGGAAAGACATCGCCAAGACCCCAGTCGATAAACGCGCCCGCCTTCTTGTGCGGATGCAGTTTCTCCTGCGGATCAAACCCGACGTCGCCAGCAGTCTCAAGGTCTGGAAACAACTCTCCGAAAGCCAACGCAACGAGTTGCCGTGGCAGTTTCACATCGAAGACCTCGCTGCCGCAGAGCGCTGGGACGAGGCAGCGACCTTCTTTCTGAAGGAAATCTCGCAACCCACGAAATCCAATCCCGACTTGCAGCCCGCGCTCCACGCCTACGCTGCCTCAGCCTTGCGAAAAGCCGGTCGGGAAAAAGAGGCCCTCGTCCAAGACCGACTCACCGAGAAACTTGCCCTTGGCAAAGAGGCGGGGCAAATCGCCATGGGCTACCAATACGGTGCCGACTACACCCGCGCCGCGATCTGGTGGCAGCGGGAGGTCATCCAAGCAGAGCCAGAATCCGACGAATTTGAAGCGGCACTCGAACAGCATCTAACCCATCTCATCGAGCGCCAAGATTGGCAAACGGCCGCCGCCGTCGCCGAGATCCAAGCGCAAATGGCCGCCGTCATCAACACCCCCGTGGGCCCGGCACTCAGGCAGCTCAGACTTCGCCTAGCCGCAGATTTCACTCGCGCCCTAGCCACTCTCAAGCAAGACCGCGCCAGTTCTCTCTCACGGTTGAAAGCCTCTTTCGAACTTTTCCCCACCGACGGTTCACTCGCAGATGCGTTTTTCCCTGCCCTACTCCAGACCGGACTTATGCGGGAGTTAGAACCGTGCTACGACCGCTCATGGCAGGCCATGAAGGTCGCCATTGAGCAATATCCAGAGGCGGATAACCTCCTCAACACCGCCGCTTGGCTCGCCTCACGGGCGCAGCGGAATCTCCCAGAGGCCGAAAAACTTCTCGAAAAAGCCCTCGCCCTCAATCCCGAGCAATCCTCCTACCTCGACACCATGGCGGAAACCCATTTTGCCATGGGAAATCGCTCCAAAGCCATCGAGTGGTCCCGCCAATCCCTCAATTTCCTGCCCAAAGACCCACAAATTAGCCGCCAGTATGAGCGATTTAAATCCTCTCCCCTCCCCCCTCCACGGCGGCGTTGATTCCTCGCGCAAGAAGCACGCATCTCTTGACAGCAAGCCCCCTGTAAGGCGGGATGCGTCCGCCATGGCTAAGCTTTCGATCCGCGATCTAGACGTTTCCGCTCAAGAAGTCCTCATGCGAGTGGACTTCAATTGTCCCCTTAAAGACGGCGTCATCACTGACGACACCCGCATCCAGGGTGCAGTGCCCTCGATCCGCCTGTTGCTCGCTGGCGGCGCGAAACTCGTGCTCTGCTCTCATCTCGGTCGTCCCGTTTCCGGACCTGAGGCGAAGTTTTCACTCGCACCTACCGCCACCCGCCTTGCCGAAATCCTCGGCCAGCCCGTCCTCCTCGCACCAGACTGCATCGGCTCCGAAGTCGCCGCCCTCCGTGCCGCCCTTCTTCCTGGACAGGTGCTTCTGCTCGAAAATACCCGCTTTTACCCCGCTGAAGAAGCGAACGAAGCCAGCTTCGCCCAAGCCCTCGCTGGCTCCGCCGACTGCTACGTCAACGACGCTTTCGGCACCGCCCACCGCGCCCACGCCTCCACCGAAGGCGTCACCCACTTCGTCAAAAAAAGCGCCATGGGCCTGCTCATGGAACGCGAGCTCGAATACCTCGACGGCAAGCTCCAAAACCCCGCTAAACCCTTCCTCGTCATCATGGGTGGCGCGAAAGTGTCGGATAAAATCCAAGTCATCACCGCCCTCATGGAGAAGGCAGACGCCTTCCTCGTCGGCGGGGCCATGGCGAACACCTTCCGCAAGGCACAAGGCTATCAAGTGGGTAACAGCCGCGTGGAGGCCGATAAGTTAGACCTCGCCCTCGACATCCTCGCCAAGGCGGAGTCCAAGGGCGTGCGCTTCCTCCTCCCTGCGGACACCCGCATCACCCAAGAATTTAAGGAGGGCGCCACCACTCAGGTCACAGCCCCCTACGAACAAGGTGGCGAGACTCCAGATGGCTGGGAGGGCATCGACATCGGCGACGTCGCAATTGAGGAATTTTCCGCAGAAATCGCCAAGGCCAAGACCATCATCTGGAACGGCCCCATGGGAGTCTTCGAGATCGCGAACTTCTCCAAAGGCACCCGCGCCATCGCAGAGGCCATGGCCAAAAGCGACGCCATCACCATCGTCGGCGGTGGTGATTCCGTCACCGCCGTGAATCAATTCGGCCTCGACGACCAAATGACCTTCATCTCCACCGGCGGCGGCGCTTCACTCGAACTCCTCGAAGGCAAAGTCCTCCCCGGAGTCGCCGCGCTCACCGACGCCTAAATTTTTTTCACAACACACACACCAAGCACCCCTATGATTCGCAAACCGATCTTCGCCGCTAACTGGAAAATGAACAATGGCGCTTCCGCCACGGAAGACTTCATCAAGAGCTTCCTTTCAAAAATCCAAGGGGAAAATCTCCCTTGTGACATCGTCATCGCCCCGCCGTTCATTTCACTCCCCAAGCTCGCAGACCTGCTGCACAACGCCGCCACCGGTCAGAACGCCCATGCCATCCAGATCGCCGCACAGAATTGCTCGCAGTTCGATTCCGGCGCCTACACTGGCGAGATCAGCGTGCTGATGCTGCGTGAATTTTTCGTCCACTACGTCATCCTCGGCCACAGCGAGCGCCGCGCCATCTTCGGCGAGACCGCCGCCACCATCAACGCGAAGCTAAAAAAAGCCCGCGAAGGGAATCTTAAGCCCATCTTCTGCATCGGCGAAACCCTCGCCGAGCGCGAAGCCGGACAGCTTGAAACCGTCCTCCGCACTCAGATCACCGGCGGACTCGACGGCGTTAGCGAAAAGGACTTGGCAGAAACGGTCATCGCCTACGAACCCGTCTGGGCCATCGGCACTGGCGTCACCGCCACCTCCCAACAAGCCCAAGACGCCCACGCCTTCGTCCGCTCCGTCATCGCCGAACTCTACGGTGCTGAGGCCGCCGCGCGCATCCGCATCCAATACGGCGGCAGCGTCAAACCCGGAAATGCCGCAGAGCTCATGGCCTGCCCAGACATCGACGGCGCACTCATCGGCGGCGCGGCGCTCGAGCCCCAGAGCTTCTTGGAAATCATTCGCAACGGCTCCGCCACCGCCGAGTGAGCTAGCAGACGCGCCCAGTAGCCTACCCGTTTTCCTGCATCCATGTTCCACGCCGCTCGTATTCTTGCTCTGCTCTTCGCCCTCCTGCTCAGCGCGGGAGCACAGCAAGATCACGTCATCATCACCGGCGGCCCCACCCTCCGGAAATGGGAAAACTTGCGAGTCCCAGACGACCAACACGACCGCTGGTGGGCCAACTTCATCCGCGCCTCCACCCTGCGGATAGCAGAGATCCGCAAAGCCTACGGCCCTGAAGCCAAAATCACCTGGCTGGTCCACCAACCGAGCTACCAAGCCCGTGGCCGCGAAGACGGCAAGCCTTACACCTCATGGATTGCACAGCTCGCTGCCTCGCGCCACATCACCCTCGTCTGGTTCAGCGACTCCGGCAATTTCATTAAGTCCCTCAACGCCCGCCCCCGTAAATCGATCATCACCCTCGACTACTTCGGCCATTCGAACCGCTACGCGTTCATGTTCGACTACGGGAATGAGATCATGGCCGCCTCCACCTCCCTGCTCCACCAACGCGACCTCTCCCGCATCAACTCCTCCATTTTCGACAAAAACGCCTACTGCAAAAGCTGGGGCTGCCACACCGGGGAAAGCATGAGCGCCGTCTGGAAAAGCTCCGTCGGAATCCCGCTCGAAGGCGCACGCGGGCCGACCAGTTATGTCGATGTCGGCCAAGGCACCATGCCCGTCGTCCACGGCTCATGGGCGCGCTAGAATTTTCCCACTCACATGACTCTCTCCGAACTCCAAGCCCTGCACGATTTACCGTTTTTCGACCTCCTCAAGCGCGCCCATGAGGTCCATGAGGCCAGCTTCCCGGACGGAAAAATCCAGCTCTGCACGCTCCTCTCCATCAAGACCGGTGGCTGCTCGGAAGACTGCGCCTACTGCACCCAATCCGCCCGCTACGAGACGGATTTGAAAAACGAGCGCCTTCTCTCCAAGGAGACCGTCATGGAAAGCGCCCGCGCCGCCCGTGAAAATGGCTCCACCCGCTTCTGCATGGGTGCCGCCTGGCGCGGCGTCAGAGGTGGCACCGAGCGCTTTAACCAAGTCTGCGACATCATTAAAGACGTCTCCTCACTCGGCATGGAAGTCTGCGTCACCCTCGGTGAACTCGGCCCTGCCGAAGCCATCACCCTCAAGGAAGCCGGCGTCACCGCCTACAATCACAACCTCGACACCTCGCCCGAGCACTACCCGAACATCGTCACCTCCCACACCTACGAAGACCGCCTCCGCACCATTCGGAACGTGCAAGACGCCGGCATGTCCGTCTGCTGTGGAGGGATTTTAGGCATCAGCGAAACCATCACCGACCGCCTCCGCCTGCTCGAAGTCATTTCCAGCTTCAATCCCCAGCCCGAGAGCGTGCCGATCAACTCCCTCATGCCCATGCCCGGCACCCCACTCGCGAACAACCCGCAGGTGGACCCGTTCGACCTCATCCGCATGATCGCCTGCGCCCGCATCGCCGTGCCCGCCGCGAAGGTCCGCCTATCTGCTGGCCGCACCCGCCTCTCAGACGAGACCCAAGCCCTCTGCTTCTACGCCGGTGCAAATTCGATTTTTTACGGCGACAAGCTCCTCACCGCCGACAATCCCGAAGCCGGGAAAGACCGCGAGCTTTTGAAAAAACTCGGCCTCATCACCCTTGAGCCGAACCCCTCGCTCGAAGCCCCAGAAGCCGACCTCTCCCGCCCCGCCAGCCCCAGTTGCGCCAAGGCTGGCTGCTGCTAAAAGAAATCCTGATTTCAGGTGAATTAACGCTTTTCGTCAGGAGCGGAATAGGAATACTCCGCCCGTCTGCAAGGACTCCAGCCGGCTTAGCTCAGTGGTAGAGCAACTGATTTGTAATCAGTAGGTCATCAGTTCGACTCTGATAGCCGGCTCCAGCTTGACTGCCTGCATTTCAATGAATTGCGGCCTCAAACCTGATTTATTGCAGGGTCTGGGTTCCCATCTATTGAAGTTTCCGATCTACCCAATGGTTTATCCCTTCATCATTTTCTGATTTCTTCCTGGGCGGGACAGGCTTAGCCTTTCGCCATGCTTCAAAAAACCATCACATTTCTCGCTCTCGGGCTGGGCATTTGCCTCACCGCTCAAGCCGCACCCGCTAAGAAAATCCTGTTTTTCACGAAATCCAGCACCTTCGAGCACTCGGTGATTTCATGGAAAGCTGGCCAACCGAGCCTCGCAGAAAAAGTGTTTCTCGATCTAGGCTCCAAGAACACTTGGGAGTTCGAGTTTTCAAAAGACGGTTCCAAGTTTTCACCCGAGTATCTCGCTGGCTTCGACGCCATCATTTTCTACACCACCGGGGATCTCACCACGGTCGGTAATGACAAGCAGCCCGCCATGACTGCTGCTGGAAAACAAGCGTTACTTGACGCGATTCAAGCCGGGAAAGGCTTCATCGGCCTGCATTCCGCTTCGGACACCTTTCACACCCACACCTCGAATCAAAACGGTTCAGAGCGCTACCAAAACCAAGGCGACCAATCAGACCCTTACATCTGCATGCTCGGTGGCGAATTCATCACCCATGGTGCCCAACAAGTCGCCACGAACCAGGTGATCGATAAGAAATTTCCGGGCTTCGAGGCCGCCGGCGATAGCTTCTCATTCAATGAAGAATGGTACTCGTTGAAGGACTTCAAGCCGGACATGCACTGCCTGACCGTCATCGACTCCCCCACTATGACGGGTGACATGTATCACCGCCCGGCCTACCCCACGACCTGGGCGCGGATGGAGAAAAAGGGCCGAGTCTTCTACACTGCGATGGGCCACCGGGATGACATCTGGAGCAATGCCACTTACCAAAACATCCTCGTCGGAGCCATCCGCTGGGTTACTCGCGATGTCGATGCCGACCTGACTCCGAACCTCGCCAGCGCCGCTCCCGGAGCCACGACCAATCCGATTTTCACCGCTCCCAAGCCGAAACCGAAATCAAAGCCGTAATTGTGAATTCGCCGGATTGCCGATTGCACAGATCCCATGGCGTGCCAAACTCGCATCACGAAACTGATGACTACACAAACCTTGCAAGAACAGATCGCAGAAACGAGTGGCTGGATTCAGGCGGTGAAGGATGAAATGGGCCAAGTCCTCGTAGGCCAAGAACGGCTGGTGGATCGCTTACTCATCGGGCTGCTGTGCAACGGCCACATCTTGCTCGAAGGGGTCCCAGGCTTGGCGAAGACTCTCGCGATCAAAGCACTATCCGGCTCGCTGGACGCCTCTTTCGCACGCTTTCAATTCACCCCGGACCTGCTCCCCGCCGACCTAGTCGGCACCATGGTTTATCACCCGCAGGAAACGAAATTTGAGCCGAAACTCGGGCCGATTTTTAACAACCTCATCCTCGCCGACGAAATCAACCGCGCCCCGGCCAAGGTTCAGTCCGCCTTGCTGGAAGCCATGCAAGAACGCCAAGTCACACTCGGCGACCGCACCTATCCCCTGCCCCAGCCGTTCTTGGTGCTCGCGACCCAGAACCCGATCGACCAAGAAGGCACTTACCAACTCCCAGAAGCCCAGCTCGACCGCTTCCTACTCAAGGTGACTGTTGGCTACCCAACGAAGGATGAGGAGCTGGAAATCCTCGACCGCATGGCCACTTCCACCCCGCCCTACCAGACGAAAACCGTGGCGACTCCCGAGCAAGTCGCCGCCTCGCGCGAGCTGGTGAACCAGGTTTACATCGACCCTGCGATCCGGAAATACATCGTCCAAATCATCCACACGACCCGCTTCCCAAGCTTGGTGGATGCGCCTTTGAAAAACCTCGTCCGCTCCGGTGCCTCGCCGCGTGGCACCATCAACCTAGCCCTCAGCGCCCGCGCCCGCGCCTTCATGCAAGGCCGCGCCTTTGTCACGCCTCAGGACGTGAAAGACATGGCGCTCGACGTGCTTCGCCATCGGATTTTACTCACCTATGAGGCGGAGGCCGAGGAAATGACCACCGACTCCGTGATCGAGCGAATCATGAGTAAGGTCGCCGTGCCCTGAACTTCTCAGCATGCTGACCGACGCACAGATCGAGGAAATGATGGGCCGGGTGCGTAAGCTCGAGCTCAAGGCACGTCGTCTCGTAAAGGAGTCATTTTCAGGGGAATACCTCTCCTCATTTCGAGGCCAAGGCTTGGATTTCGATGACTTCCGGGAGTATCAACACGGGGATGAAGTGCGCTTCATCGACTGGAACGTGACCGCGAGAATGAATGCGCCCTTCGTCCGGAAATTCCGCGAAGAGCGGGAAATGTCAGTGGTCATCGCCGTGGATGTTTCCGGTTCGGCAGACTACGGCAGCGTCTTCCTGAGCAAGCGGGAAATCGCCGCAGAAGCCGCCGCGGTCCTGGGATTCAGCGCCCTGCATAATGGCGACAAGGTCGGTCTGCTGATCTTTGCCGACGTCCCGCTCCTCTACATCCCGCCGGAAAAAGGCAGTCGCCACCTGCTGCGGATGATTCGTGAAATCTTAGTGGTCAAGCCTCAGCGCCCCGGCACCTCTGTCGCAGAAGCCTGCGACTTCCTCGTGCGAACGCTGCGCCGCAAGTCCCTCGTCTTCCTCATCTCGGACTTTTTCTCCGACTCTCTCGACAAGCCACTCGGTAAACTCGCGAAAAAGCACGAGACCCTCGCCCTCCGCGTGCTCGACCCCGTGGAATCCAAGCTCCCCAAGGCAGGACGCGTCGTGATGATCGACCCAGAAACCGGCTTCCAAACCCGGGTGAACACCGGAAACACCAATCTCCGCATGGCCTATTCCAAGCTCATGAGCCGCCAGACTGAGGGCGTAAAAGGGATTTTCAAAAAATATGGGATCGATTCCGCCGATCTCACCACCCAAGGCGACCCACTCACTGCGCTCCATCAATTATTGAAAAAACACAGCCGGAAACGCTCCCGCTAAAAAGCTGATGGATGAA
This sequence comes from Verrucomicrobiaceae bacterium, assembly GCA_027484055.1. GTDB lineage: Bacteria > Verrucomicrobiota > Verrucomicrobiia > Verrucomicrobiales > Akkermansiaceae > Luteolibacter. The sequence continues at coordinate 55,603 of JAIXQH010000055.1, forward strand.
AAAACCGCCAATTTCCAGCTTCTAGAACCCAGCCGACCCGAGTCCCTCGTGCCGGACTCGCCACTGGAGCCATGGATGACGGCGACGGCCATCGTGGCGCTACTTGCCGTGATCCTGTTTTTAAAGCTCCGCAAATCCCGCCGCAAGCCCTTCGACTCCATCCACCGCCGCCAAGCCGCCTATGCTGAGGCCAGCTCTGCCCTCCAGTCGATCCCACGCCACCTCTCCGCTCGCGAAGCCGCCATCCCCGCCTCACTGATCCTGCGAAAATACCTGTCCACCGCCGCGAGTGACCCAGCCCTTTTCGAGACACATGAAGAAACGATCGCCCGCCATGACGCGCTTGACGCGTTTGCTCCCGAGACGCGAGCGGCCACCATCGACGGCTTCGCCCGCCTAGCCTCCATCAAATACTCAAAAACCGAGTCTGCCACCACAGCGACAGAACTCGTCTCCGAGGCCTCCGCCCTGCTTGAAACCTTGCACCATGGATTCACCGCATGAGCGAATTTTTTGAACACTTCCGTTTCGCCCAGCCCATCTGGTTACTGCTCCTCGGCGTGGTCCTACTCCTGCTCATCCTCCGGCGCGGCAAGGGTGCAGACGCCGCTGTGATTTTCCCGAATTTAGGCATCCTCGTCAGCCTCGGGGCGAAAGTCCGTCAAGTCGCTTGGCATTGGGGACTACCACTCGCTTTTCTCGCTCTCATCTTCAGCATCCTCGCCTTAGCACGCCCGGTGTGGAGGAATGAATACCAAAGCCGCTCTGCGAGCGGTATCGACATCATGATCGCCTTCGACGTCTCACTCTCCATGGACATCGACGACTTCGTGGACCAAGGCCTGCGAGCCAGACGCATCGACGTCGCGAAAAAGGTCGTGGACGACTTCATCAGTCGTCGTCCAGAAGACCGCATGGGCCTCGTCGCCTTCGCCGGTCGCCCACGCGATGCCAGCCCCATCACGCTCGATCACCAATGGCTACGCAACTCCCTCGACCAACTCCGTCTCAACGACCGAGAGGACCAAGGAACCGTCAAGGAACAAGGCACCGCCATCGGCTCCGCGCTCGCCGCCGCCGCCATTCGGCTGCAAGCACGTGACGCAAAAAGTAAGGTCATCGTGCTCATCACCGACGGCGCGAGTAACTCTGGAAAAATCTCCCCGCTCGATGCCGCAGAACAGGCGAAGACGCTCGGCATCAAGATTTACACCGTCGCCATCGGCACCACGGAAGGTCGAGTGGACCGCAGCATCCAGCTCTTCCCTTACCAAGAATTCGACCTCCCAACGCTCCAGAAAATCGCCTCCATGACGGGTGCCGAACACTACTGGGCACAAGACTTAGCCACCCTCAAACAAACCTTCACCACCATCGACAACTTGGAAAAAACAGATGCCAAGAGCCTCGTTTCCATCAATGATACCGAGCTGTTTCCATGGTTCGTAGGACTCGCCCTCCTCTCCGCACTCGCCGCTGCTGCTTACCTCGCACTCAATCCACCGACCCCCGCCTGATCTCATGAACTTCGCCCAACCCGGCTGGCTTGCACTGCTGCTCCTACTCCCCATCTTGGGAGTCGCCGCCCTGCTGACCGCGCGTCTGAAGCGGAAGCAGTGGGCCGCATTCGTCGCCCCCCGCTTGCGACCCAGCCTCCTGCGTCGGGTCAGCGCACTGCCCCGTTGGCTCGCCTTTTTATTCCTGCTCGCCGCCTGCGCCGCCGCCATCACCGCGCTCGCCCGGCCCCATGCAGACGCCGGGACGAAAACCGAAAAAACGCTCGGTCGCAATGTCATGATCGCCCTCGACATCTCGAAAAGCATGCGGGTCGATGACGTGAAACCCGACCGCCTCACTCAAGCGAAAGTCCTCATCGATGAGCTCCTCGAAGCCATGCCCAACGAACGCATCGGCCTCATCGGCTTCGCCGGCACGCCCAACACTTTCGCCCCGCTCACCATCGACCACAGCGCGCTCAAAGACACTCTCGACCAAATCGACGAGACCTGGGCACCCCTCGGCGGCTCCGACCTCGCCGCAGCCGTGAAACTCGCGACCGAGACTTTGAAAAAAACCGGCCAGAAGAACAACGCCCTCATCATCCTCAGCGACGGTGAGGAAGTCCGCGACGACACCGCGCGCAGCGAACTCGCAACCATGGCCAGCGAGGCAGAACGCAGCGGGGTTTACATCGTCGCGATCGGGGTCGGCACCGAAGACGGCAGTTTCGTGCCTAACAAAGATTTCCCAAATGGCCACATGGTGGACCGCTCAGGACGCCCCGTCATCAGCCGCCTCCAGACGGAAGTGCTCCGCAAACTCGCCGAGAGCACCAAGGGCCGCTTCGCCGTCGCTGGCTCAGGACTGGACATTTCCGCACTGGTGAAATCTCTAGTCCTCGGCATGGACGCCTTTGAAATGGAAGGTCGCGAACGCCGCATCTCCATCGAGTTCTATCAATGGTTAATGCTTCCAGCCGTCCTTTTTCTCATTCTCTCTATCGTCGCCGCCACTCGTTGGAAGGGCGTGCAACCCGCGTTACTGGCCTTCGGGTTCTTGTTCATCGGTGCTCGGGCCACAGCCAGTGAAGCCTCAAGCGCCAAAGATCTGCTCAACGCCAAACGCTACCCAGAAGCCCAAAAAAGCTACCGTCAACTCGCCGAGACGACCCGCGCCTCCGAGAAAAAGGCCCGCTACCATCTCGGCGAGGGAACTGCCGCCTACCGCGCTGGTGACTTCCGCGAGGCACGCAGCGCCTTCAGCCACGCCTTGGAAAGTTCCGACTCCCAAGCACTCGGTAACGCCCATCTCGGCTTGGGCAATACGCTCTTTCAACTGGGCTGGAAAGGACTCGCCGCCGACGCCTACCCCAATGATCCCTCCCAAGTCCCAGATCTCGACCGTTTCAGCACCCTTGTGAAGGAAGCCCTCGCCAAGCTCCGCGACAGCGATGCCTCGGACACCGGCGACACTGGCGGCTACCTCCAGATCGAGTCGCTCATCAGCAACTGGACCGACGCCGTCCGCCACTTCGAGTCGTCCTCTCAGCACCTCTCCCCCGACCCCGCACCGGCCAATAACCGCAGGCTCACACTGACCTACCTTCAACGCCTCGCAGAACTGCTCGAAGAGGAAAAAAATGAAACCGAGCAATCCATGCCGCAAACCGGACCCGGCTCACCCCAAGAGGGCGAAGGGGATGGCGACGGCGATGAAGAAGGCGATGGCCAGGGCCAAGGTAAGGGCAAAAGCGACGGCAAGGGCGGCAAATCCAAGAATCCTCGGGGAAAAAACTCCGAGAAGAATCCCCCCGACAAAGACGGTCCCGGCGGGGACAAAAAAGCTCCAGACCCCCTCGGCAAAGCACCAGGAGACAACCCCAACGAGTCACCGCAAGATCGCGCAAGCCGCATCCTCAAAGAAAATGCCGATTCTGAAAAAGGCCCACTATCGCCCGGACGCCGAGACTTCGGCGATGCTGAAAAAGACTGGTAAACTTATGGACTCTCACCACCCACACCGCCGTTTCCTCACCTCCTTCGCGCTAGGCTTGCTACTCTGCTCCGTCGCCTTCGGCCAGACCACCAGCCGTCTATCCACCGCCTTTCTTGCACGTGGCGAGCAGAGCTGCTTGGACATTTCCGTCATCGGCGGTGAGCCAAACGAGGTTCCTCAAATCCCCCAAGTCAAGAATCTCACTATCAGCCCAGTCGGCTCCGGCCCACGAACCCGCGTTAGCGGCGGCAGGCGCTTAGAGTATCTTTTCCAATACCTCGTCACCAGTTACGAAGTCGGTAAATTCACCATCCCACCCATCGAGATCACCGTCAGCGGCGTCAAGCAGATCACCCAACCCATCGACCTAGAAATCTTCAATCCAGACGATCTCGAATGGACCGAAATCACCGCTGGCGACCGGCTCATCCGCTACGCCGCCCTCTTCCGAGCCTCCGAGACTGAGCCTTTTGAAAACCAAACCACACCTACCGAAATCAAGGTTTACGTCCCAGAGGAACTCGTCGTGGACGACTGGGGCATCCCAGATTTCCAGCGCGACGGACTCACGGCTTGGCGCTTCCAGCCGACCCTCATGCGCAGCACGGTGAACCTGCTCGGCATGCGCTACGTCGGAGTGTCCTACCCAAGCACCATTACCCCGACCCGCCCAGGCCCGGTCAGCATCGGTCCGGCCAAGGTGCGCCTTATCACTCGCGAATCCGTTCTCACCCCCTACCCACGCCAAGTGAATAAAGAGCTCTACTTGGAAGTTCCGAAGCTCACCGTGGAGTCCAAGCCACTCCCGCCCGATGCTCCAGAGGGCTTTGCCAATGCCGTTGGTAGCTTCACGCTCAGCGCCAGCACCGCCAATTCTGAAATCCAAGAAGGTGACCCCATCGCCATGGATCTCGTCGTCAGCGGCAGCGGGAATCTCGACACCCTCCGCCCACCCGAACTCGCCGATACCGACGGCTGGAAAGTCTATGGCACCAACACCGAGCAACGCGGAGACGAACGCCGCCAACTCTCCGGCACCGTCGTCTTCCATCAATCGATCCGCCCACTTTCCCTCAAGACCGCCATCCCGCCGTTTCGCTTCGTCTATTTCGACCCCAAGGAAATGCTCTATAAAACCCTCACCAGTCAGCCGATTGCGTTGAAAATGATACCCACCAAGTCCGCCTTTAGCGCCGTAGGCCCCCCACCCGCAGCACCCGTCCCCTTCGAGGCCATGAGCGACATCCTCGCCCCACTCCATCCCGCCCAGCTAACCGTTCCACGCTCCTTCGCCCCACCCGAGTGGCTCTGGCACACCCTCGCCGCAGCGCTCGCATTGCTACTCTTCGCCAAAGCACTCTGGAGGCAATACGGCCCACGCTTTGCCAAAAACCCACTCGACCGCCAGCGCGCACTCGAGCTTCGCGAAATCGAAAACAGCCCTGCCGATGACCTCGAATTCCTCGGCTCCACCGGCCGCTTTATCGAGCGCTGGCTCTCCACCCAGCAAGACCCCGCGCTCCAAGCCATCATCGCCGAGCGCGATGCCCTACGCTTCCGCGCCGAGAAAATCCCGAACGTGCTCGCCCCCCAGCGCCGCAGCGAGATCCTCAACATTCTGCGGAAATCCGCCATCACCCTCATTTTCCTGCTCGCACTCGGTGCCCGCCCCGTCCACGCCGCCGACCTCGCCCAGCAAGCGCAGCAGGCTTACGATTCGGCGAATTTCGACGAAGCGCTCTCACTTTGGCTCAGCGCCGGCCCCTACGACTCCCTCAGCGCAGATACCCTCTACAACATCGGCAATGCCTGCTACCGCTCCGGCTCCCCCGGGGACGCCGCGCTTTATTATCGCCGTGCCCTCATCAAATCACCCGAGCACCCCGAGTCCCGCCAGAACCTCCGCTTCATCGAGCGGAAATACGGCTCCATCACCGTCAGCCACGCACCCTTCCAAGACCAAATTGCCAAATTACCCCTCTCCGTCTGGCGCAGCGTCACTTGGGCCAGCATCTGGCTTATCCTCTTAGCGCTGCTCATTTTCCCGGCCACCCCACTCCACTCGCGGCTCCGCCCAGTCGCTGTCGCCACTCTCATCCTCGCGCCACTGCTCGCCTCAATCAGCTTACTCGGCTGGTATTACTTCCCAGACGACGCCCAGTTCGCCGCCATCGAAAAACAGGCCGTTATCATCGGCCAAGACGTCACCCTCCATACCGACGCTGCCCGCACCGCGCCTAAAGTCACCGCCGCCCCACCCGGATCGCTCTGTGAAGTCATCGTTGTCTCCGGCCGCTGGGCCTACGTCGCCTTCGCCACCAAGACGCGTGGCTGGATCCTCGTCGAGTCGATCGAGCCCATCGTTCCCCGCAGTGCCCCCATCCCGCCGAAATTCCGCAAGCCCGAGGCTGACGGGAAATCCGCTTAAATCCTCCTTCATGCGTGTCCTCTCCATCGATCCGGCCATCCGCAACACTGGCTACGCCATCCTCGACGGCGATCCCCGCAAGCCCACAGTCCTCACCTACGACGTCATCGCCATCCCCAAGGCCATCCCTCAGTCCGCCGCCCTCTCCGCCATCCATCGCCACCTCGTCCACGTCATCCAGAAGTTCCAACCAGACGAAGTCGCCGTAGAAGGCATCATCTACGTTCAGTCGCACAAGACCGCCATCACCATGGGTGCCGCCCGCGCCGCCGCCCTCATCGCCGCTGCGGAACATGGGCTGAAGGTTTACGAATACTCCCCGAAAAAGGTGAAAATGGCCGTCGTCGGCAAAGGCACCGCCGACAAGGCACAAGTCGCCTTCATGGTCCGCGCCCTGCTCAGCCTTGCTGAAACGCCCCCCGCAGACGCCGCAGACGCCCTCGCCATCGGCATGGCCCACCTCCAAGCGTCCGATCCCATCCGGGCCAAGCTCCTGGAACGCAGACTTGTCTAACCATGCTCCACTTCGTCCACCTCCCCGGCCTCATCGACTACGCCGCTGGCCTCAAATTGCAGGAAGACCACTGCGCCGCCATCCTCGCCGGCGCCGCCGAAGATACGATTTTCCTACTGGAACATCAGCCCGTTTACACCATCGGCCGCTTGCGTGACCAATCCTCCCTGCGCGATCCCGCCTCGCTCCCCCATCCGCTCCACGAGACCAATCGCGGCGGCCAAGCCACCTACCACGGCCCCGGCCAACTCGTCGGCTATCCCATTCTCGACCTCACCCCGCGTGGCAAAGACCTCCACGAGCATTTGAGAAAACTGGAAGACGCCCTCATCCAAGCCTGTCACCACTTCGGCGTCGCCGCCAACCGCCGCCCCGGCCTCACCGGCGTGTGGGTGGAAAACCGCAAACTCGCCTCCATCGGCGTGGGTGTTAGGAAATGGATTTCCATGCACGGCTTCGCCATCAACATCACCCAGGAATCCTTGCCACCCTTTTTCGCGATCACCCCCTGCGGGCTCGATGGAGTGAGCATGACCAGCCTAGAATCCGAAGCCGGACGCCTCATCTCTGTCACCGAAGCCGCCCAAGTCATCGCGGAGAAATTGCGGGTGCTCGATCTTCCCTGATAAAGCAGTCTAGAAACCAAAACGGAATCCCCTGCATTTCACAAATGTCCACCAAGGAACTCGCCATGGAAACCATCAAGGGCCTTCCCGAAAATGCCTCCTGGCAGGATATCCAAGAACGCATTCTATTCCTCTCTGCGATTGAAAAATCTCGGGATGAAGTGCGGCGAGGTGATGTCGTCCCCCATGAAGAAGTCTGTAACTTACTCAATGAATGGATTACCGAGTAATCTGACGTGAAGCCTCAATTTTTACCGGTGGTTTGACATCGTTAATTTTGGATGGTTCGATAGTGCCGTGCTTGCTTCGCCAACCTCATACCCCCATCTCCATATGGATACGTCTGGGCGGGTTTGGGTCGATGACGCAAACGTTAAAGTGATTGAGGTTGTTGCAGACTTTCTTGCTCACGGGTCGTCGGTCGAGGAAATGGCTCTTCAATTCCCCCATCTCACGCCGTCCTCTATCCACTCCGCCTTGTCGTATTACTACGATCATCGCGAGACATTCGAAGCGGAATTGAGCGCCAGCTTGATCTCCTACCGCGGAAAAGCTGCCGCTGAATCGCCGCTACGATCGCGATTATCAAAGGTTTCAGCCTCAATATGAGTCTAGCCCTCTACATGGATGTCCATGTAAGAAGGGCTGTCACCAGTGGCCTACGTTTGCGCGGGGTCGATGTCCTTACGGCCCAAGAAGATGGCACCGCCCGTTGGCCTGACGACCAACTCCTTGATCGCGCCGGGGCATTGAAAAGAGTTCTTTTCAGTCAGGACGACGACCTCTTGATCGAAGCTGAGCGCCGCCAGCGTGAAAATCACTATTTCGCGGGAGTCATTTATGCCCATCAACTTGCAATTACAGTCGGTCATGTGTCCATGATCTTGAGATTCTTGCAAAAGTTGGTGTTCCCGAAGATCTCGAAAATCGAGTAGAGTTTTTGCCTTTGTAAATTCAATAAAGATGGGCTGCGATGATCAGGCTTTAGAGGTAGAATAGTCCAAATCACCCAAAGCCCTGACAAATTAAGGATTGCCGGACTGGCTCGCGATTTGCTTAGACACGGTAAGCAAAAACCATCATGCGCCTGAAAATCACCAAGACTCCAAAATGCTACGTCGGCGGCAGTTTCATCCGTTCCGAGAGCGCCCGCGTCAGCCCACTGCTCGACGCTGCGGGTGAGTTTTATGCGAATATTCCCGTTTGCTCCCGCAAGGATCTTAGAAATGCCGTGGAAGCCGCCGCCAAGGCTGGTCCCGGCTGGGCTGCCCGGAACGCCTACAACCGTGGCCAAATCCTCTACCGCCTCGCAGAAATGCTAGAAGCTCGCGCCGCTGAAATGAGCGAGGCCATCCAGCTCGGCGGCAGCTCCCCAGCACAAGCCGAGCGTGAAGTGGCCGCCAGCGTCGAACGCATCGTCCACTACGCCGGCTGGACCGATAAATTCCAAGCCCTGCTCGGCAGCGTGAACCCCGTTTCCTCGCCGCATTTCAATTTCACCGTGACCGAGCCGATGGGCATCATCGGTGTCATCTGCCCGGATGCCTCACCCCTGCTCGGCCTGATTTCTCTCGTCCTTCCCGCCATCACCAGCGGCAACACCGTCGTCACCCTCGTCTCCACCACCCAGCCCTACCCCGCCATTTTACTCGGAGAAATGCTCGCCACCAGCGACCTTCCCGGCGGCGTGGTGAATCTACTCACCGGCCAACGAGACGAGCTGATCCCCACTTTCGCCACCCACGCCCACCTCCGTGGCCTATCCGCTTTCGCCACCTTGGAAGAACGTAAAACCCTCCAGATCGGTGCTGCCGATAGCGTGAAACGCCTCAAATCCATCCCCGCCGAAACCGCCTACGATTGGTATGCCGACAGTGCCCAAGGCCTCTACGAAATCCGCGACCACTTGGAATCCAAAACCACCTGGCACCCAATCGGGGCTTAATTCACCCTTGTCGGAAGCTCTAAAAGGGCTACCCATCCCGCATGCCAGATGCCGTTTACGTCCATGATGCCTTCGCCAGAATCGCGGACCGCTATGTCCTCACCAACCACGTGCTCAGTGGCGGCATGGACATCTTGTGGCGGAAAATTGTCACCGCCCGGATCAAGAAATGGCAGCCCGCCCGCCTGCTCGACGTAGCCAGTGGCACGGGTGATCTCGCTCTAGAAATCCAAGACCAGTGCCCGCAGACGGAAGTCATCGCCTCGGATTTCTGTGCAGAAATGCTGGTCCACGCCTCCAACCGCGGCATCGCGCAGACGGTCGTGGCGGATGCATTAAACCTGCCGTTTAAGGACGGAGAATTCGACGTGGTGACCGTCGCCTTCGGCCTACGCAACATGGCCGACTACCCCGGTGGCCTGCGGGAAATGAACCGGGTCCTTAAGCCGGGTGGCCGCTTGCTGATTCTCGATTTCTCCCTGCCCAACGGCATCATGCGCGGCCCTTACCGCTGGTATCTCCACCACATCCTGCCCCACTTCGCGGGCTGGCTGACCGGGGAAAAGGACGCTTACGAATACCTCGGCGGCTCGATCGAGGCGTTCCCATCGGGAAAAGGCATGACGGATCTACTGGAATCCTGCGGATTTCACGACACCCAAGTGACCCCCATCACCTTCGGCGTGGTCACGATTTATGAAGGCACGCGCTAGACGAGCTGGTGACCGATTGAGCCTCAGTCGGTATGTGACCTGCTCAGCATCAAGCAGATGGTGAATGACTTACTCGGACGAGGGCTGCGGGATCTGCGGATCTCCGTGACGGACCGCTGCAATTTCCGCTGCCGCTACTGCATGCCGGTGGAGGTTTTCGGCGCGGGATATGCCTTCATGCCGCGTGAGGATTTGCTGAGCTTTGAAGAAATCGTCACCCTCACCCGCGAATTGGTGCCCATGGGCGTGGAAAAAATCCGCCTCACCGGCGGTGAGCCGCTGCTCCGTCGGGGGCTGGAAGACTTGGTCGCGATGCTAGCGTCGATCGATGGCATCAAAGACATCGCCATCACCACCAACGGCGTGCTGCTCGCCCACCATGCCGAGGCACTCGCACTCGCCGGCTTGAACCGCGTGACGGTAAGCCTGGATGCGCTCGATCCTACAATTTTCGCCCAGATGAACGGTGTCGGAGCCAAGGTCGAGCGCGTGCTCGCAGGGATCAGCTCCGCCCAAACCTTCGGTCTACCCGTCAAGGTGAACGCGGTAATCCAGCGTGGGGTGAACGAAAAAGAAGTCCTACCACTCGCCCACTGGGCCAAGGCAACAGGTGTGGATTTACGCTATATCGAGTACATGGACGTGGGTGAAAGCAACGGCTGGAAGCTCGACCAAGTGGTCTCTGGGGACGAAATTTTAGCCATTCTCGCCGGAGAATTCCCACTTGTCCCCCGTCGTCCAGCCTACCGGGGCGAGGTCGCAGCGCATTGGCGTCACGTCGCGGGCGAGGGAGAAATCGGGCTGATCCGCTCGGTAACCCGGCCGTTTTGCCAAGATTGCCAGCGACTGCGACTCTCGGCGGATGGGAAAATTTTTACCTGCCTCTTCGCCGCAGAGGGGCACGACCTCCGTGGGCTCCTTCGCGGTGAATTACCCGCCACCGCACTCGCCGCCACCGTGCGCTCGATCTGGCAGGCGCGCAGCGACCGATACTCCGAAGAGCGTGGCCAAGTCACCCGCCCTAAGGCAGAGATGAGCTACCTCGGCGGCTAAGCGACTGGGCTGGGTCAGGCTCAGGAGAGCATCGACTCCAACTCCTCCATGCTCCAGCCAGCGGCGTCGCCCACGCCTTCCTCGTCGATGGCGGAAGCCAGCTCGCGCTTCTTCGCTTGGAGCCGTACGACTTTCTCCTCCACCGTGCCGCGCGTGAGAAGTCGGTAAACGGTGACCGGGCGGGTCTGCCCGATCCGGTGTGCACGGTCGGTTGCTTGCGCCTCTGCCGCCGGATTCCACCAAGGATCGAAGTGGACCACCGTGTCGGCCGCCGTGAGGTTCAAACCGTAGCCACCCGCTTTTAGGCTGATGAGGAAGACTGGCGGTCCGTCGGCTTGTTGGAAACGATCGACCAGCTGCTGGCGATTCCTCGATTTCCCATCAAGGCGCAGACTGTCCCAGCCGCGCTCGGTGATGCATTTTTCGATTTCTTGCAACTGCGTCTGGAACTGACTGAAAATCAGCATCCGGTGATTTCCCGCGACAGCCTCTTCGATCAATTCCAACAGGCGTTGGAGTTTGGCAGAGCGCTTAGGGACCAACAGTTGATTGAATCGTTCGTTGCCAAGCAGCGCCAAGTCGCAACAGGTCTGCCGCAGCCGCAGCAGAGCGGTGAGCATCTGCATCCGGGCAGCACCTTTATTCCCTGAGTCGGCGATGGCATCCACGCGCTTGCGGCCTTGGATGAGGAGCTCTTTGTAAACCGCTTGCTGGTCGGCGCTGAGGTCGCAAAATTCGTCGATGAAGAGCTTGGAGGGCAGCTCGGGAGCGACTTGCTCTTTGGTCCGCCGCAGCAGGAAGGGTGAAATTTTCAAGCGCAGCCGCTCGATGACCGCGCCGGCGGATTCCCCGGTCGCCAGCGGGAGTTCGTAGCGATCCCGAAATTCTTCGCGATTCCCAAGCCAGCCGGGCTGGATGAAGCGGAAAATGGACCAGAGATCCTTCACGCCATTTTCAATCGGCGTACCGGTCAGCGCGATGCGGCACTGGGCACGGAGCTTCGACACAGCCTTCGCATGATCGGTATCGGGATTCCGCATCAAGCTGGCCTCATCCACGACGACGGCGCGGTAGTCGCGTTTTAAATGAGAGGCTAAATCCCGCGCGAGGGTGCCGTAACTGGTGAGCACTACGTCGCCTGACTCCACCTTTTCCCGCTCTTTATCCCGACTCGCCCCGTGCAGAATACGGACCGTGCGCTGCGGCGCAAAGCGACCGAATTCCGCCTGCCAGTTGCCCAACAGCGAGGCTGTCGCCACGACCATGACCACGCCGGAGTCCGTCGAATCAGACTCAAACAATCGTTCGATTAGAGCGATTGTTTGAATGGTCTTTCCCAGCCCCATATCGTCAGCCAGCAAGGCTCCGCCAAAGCGCTGGACCCGATCATGCATCCAGCCCGCGCCCTGCGTTTGATACGGTCGTAGGGAAGCCACCAACGTGGCCGGTGAAGCGAATGGTAGCAGATCCGGTAACTCGTTAGCTTTATGTGACTTGTCGATTTTATTACGGATTTCACGAATCAGCTCACCAGATCGCGCTGAGGCCATGTAACGACCGTTTTCTTGACGGAGATCGAGATCGGCGAAGAGCGGGTCGATGAGGTTGGCGATGTCATCCGAGATGATCAGGCGCCGTCCGGCTGAGGTGGCAGCGCTACCCTTGCCAGCACGAAGCAAGCGACGCACCTCAGCAGCAGGAACATCGACTCCATCACTCGTTTGAAACTTAAGATCGAAGCTCAACCAATCCTCTCCCGAGCCGATGATTTGGATTTGCGGGGAGACCACAGCGATTTGTTTTTGGACGTGGCTGAATCGTTCACCGTCGATGACGGTCCAGTCCTTGCGGAGCAGCGGGAGGGACTGGGTGAAGAAGTCGAGGATGGCAGACTCCCCCTTCATAACCCAACGCCCGTTTGAGAAATTTTCGACCACGAAGCCCGCACGAGTCAGCCGAGCCGCCGCCTGCTCCTCCTTCGCGAGGTCGCGGACTTCGCAGTGATCCGCAGCAAGACGAGGGAGGCCATCGACTTTTCCGAGACCGGGCGGGACAGGTGGGCTCGCCCCGTAACGGACGCTGAGCTGTGCCTCGAGGTGCTGGAGCGAGCCTTCGAGGGTGAGTTCGAAGGTGGCAGGTGCTTGGACAAAGTGGAGCGAGTCCAGCCACGAGCCGACCGGGAAATGGAGCCACTCTTGCCAGGAGGCGAGGTGATTGAAAAATTGTGAAGTCGCGACGGTGACGGATTTCCCTTGAGAAAGACTTTTCAGCGGCGCGGTCAGATCGCCGGGGATAGCCCCCTCCCCGACTCTGACGACCGAGTCCTCAGTGACTTGCCAAAACGAGCCACCAATGTCCGCCCAGGGGCCCGATGCGGGGTCTGGGATGAGGTGAATCTGCTCATTTTCATGATCCGCAGCACTGAGGCGAAGGCGTTCACCGGCGCGGATCTGGATGGAGAGCCGGTCTTTCCCAGCGCTAAGTCTGGGGTGCTCGGCAAGGCATTCGAGAAAGGAGGAAACGCGGGTTCCGTCGAGAACGAGGCTGAGCAGGTCTTTTTTAGCCACCCCCTCCTTGGCCAGCCAGGTGTTCAGCCGCTCGTCGGCAGCGGAAAGCTCCTCCTTCGAGGCAGTCGCAAGGGTGGCGGAGAGCTTGCCGCGGGCGAGGGCGTCGCGCCAGTTCAGTGGTAAGAGGACTTGCCATGGCAAGGCGACTGGCGGGGCGACGGCGGCGGGCTTTGAAACAACAGTTTGAAGGGATGAGTCAGCCTTACCGCGCTGCAAGGCGGCGAGACCCGCAGCAACGGCGTGGCCGCAAAGCGCGCCGGTGCGTTGATTTTCTTGGCAAGGGCAGTGAGTGTCCAGGTTCGTAGGGGATTTCACGATGACCGTGCAGCGAAACACGCGTTTTCCAAGGCGGACGGCACCCTGCCAGCCCATTTGCCCAACCTTGGACTCAGTCACGGCTCCACTGTCGAAGAGGGATTTCCCTTCTTTAAATGACTGCCACGAGGCGGCAGTGCGGATGGTAGCTTCGGTCCAGACGGTCATGTTCGGGCGAGTCTTTCCGGAACAGGACCGCTGGGCAACTTGATTAGATCAGAGCTCGCCTTCGATGGCGACGGAGCCAAGCGCATGGCTCCGGTTCCGATAGAGCTCTGGCTTCACCACGGCGGCGAGGGTTTCTAGACTTCCGACCAGTGTGGTGCTAAGAAAATCCTGAATGCTGGGGAGCTGGGCGAGAGGGTCAGTCACAAGCCCGGGGTAGTTCACTTCCAACAGTTCGACGCGCCCGCTACCGCGCAGGGTGGCGAGCAATTTCTCAACATGGGCTTGCTGGGTCGCCTCCAAGTGATCTCGCTCGGACTTGGCGGCTTTACCGGAGTGATCGAGCATTTTCCATTGGGAGGCGACCACCTCAATAACTGGGCGGCGCATAAAAAGAATCTTGTAACGGTGCTTTGGCGGCAGACTTCCTAGCAGCAGGCTGACGACTTTGGTGACTTTACCGTGCGCCTGCTCGATAATGAGCGGTTGCTGCGGCATTTTTTTAATTTCCTCCCACTCCCAGTAGCCTTCTAGGTTGTCCTCGTCCGCTTGGCGAAGTTCATCGTGCATCAGGTCCATGCCACCGGCGCGAAGAATCTGCATCATCAGGCTGGTGCCAGAGCGGGGTAAGCCGGAAACGATGACGAATTCCTGATCGGCAGGCAGGGCGGAAGCCTCGCGCGCGGCGACTAGGGCCGCCGCTTGGGCACGACGTTTTTCGCGGTCCGCTATGATTCCTGGCACGCGGGCACCGGACGCGGCACGGACTCGCTCGGTGGCGGCACGGTCCAAAGTGCGGTGCTGATGACGCAAGAGCTGGAGGGAGAGTCTTGCTCCGTCGGCAGCGTCCTTGGCCCCCTTTAGATGAAGCGCGGAGATCATGTAGCGCCAAGGCACGTAGAAGCGTGGTGACAACTCGGTGGCGATTTGCAGTGCCTGCACTGCGGCATCGTACTGGGCGAGTTCGTGCAGGGCCACACCCAGCAGGAAATGGCCGCGTGGGTTGCCGTATTGGTAGCCTATCGCCTCCAGCGCGTGATTCACGGCCCTGTCCGGTTCTCCCTGGTGCAAGGCGCAGCGGGCCAAGCCGATGTGTGCGAGCGCGTTCTGCGGGTCCACATCCAGCGTGGTGCGGCACACTGCTTGGCATTCTTCCCAACGGTGGAGCTTGAGCAGCGCCTCGATGCTCAGGCTCAGAAATTGCAGATCGCGTGGCTGCATCTCCCCGGCGATTGCGAGATGCTCCAGCGCTAGAGCGGCCTGCTTACGCTCGATGGCGATGTTCGCCTGGATCATGTG
The DNA here is from genome assembly GCA_027484055.1 of Verrucomicrobiaceae bacterium. Taxonomy (GTDB): domain Bacteria; phylum Verrucomicrobiota; class Verrucomicrobiia; order Verrucomicrobiales; family Akkermansiaceae; genus Luteolibacter. The sequence continues at coordinate 70,723 of JAIXQH010000055.1, forward strand.
GGCAGCAGCGGCTTGCGCCTCGTTGAAGGTCGCGAGCGTGGCCGCCGCCGTAAGCTGCGCTTCATCCAGCAGGCCGAGCCGCATCTGGCAGCGGGCGAGCGTCTGCGCCCAATCAGTTCGCTCAGGCGTCCCGTGATAGATTTCCTCCAGCAGCGGCAGCGCTTGTTCGTAGCGGCCAGTGTCCATGCAGGCGCGTGCCATATTCCACGCATTCTCACGAGTGGTCTCGGCAGCTGCTTGGGTGGGGTCTGTGGAAACATCGTTGATGTAACCGAGCGCCACAAATTGATCAAGTAAGGCTTTATTATCCGCGTCGGACAGCGGCACCACCGGGGCCGTGTGCGTCCGCCCGGTGTCCTCCCACGATGGAATGGTCTGCACTGTAGGCTTTTCCATGAAAGCTTCCACCAAGACGCGACCTTCCATGTCCGCTCCCACTGGCAGGCCGAAATACGTCAAAACCGTGGGTGCCACGTCCAGCAAGCGCGCGCCGTAAATCGCCTCACCGCGTTTGAACCCCGGCCCCATCGCCGCGATGATCCCCTGCGGCCGGTGCCACACGGTGATGCCTGCTGGCACCCGGGGCGTGAACTTGGGCCGTAGGTGGTCACTGTGGAAGCCATGATCACTCACCAGCACCACCGCCGTCTCCGGGCCGGCGAGCTGTAGTAAACGCGCCAGCATGTGGTCATGAATCCGGTAGGCCCCGGCCACCACCTCCTGATACATGGCGTAGTCCTCGTCCTTCGTCCCCTCGATCTGTGGCGGATGGTAGAGCATGAATTCATGGCATATCTCATCGATCGCTCGATAGTAGATTCCCATAAAATCCCAATCCGGCCGATGCTCCAATAGCCAGCACGAGGCCGCATGAACGCTGAAGGCCTCCGCAAGCCGCTGGGCTAGGTGCCAGAGGCGCGGGTCTTTCTGTTGGTCGATCTGATCGGCATGCGGGACGAAGAGGCGCAGCACCTCATTCCCATCCATGTCCCACGGGCTCACCCGCAGGTGATTCAGCCGCTCCGCGAGATCTGCGGGGAAATACGTGCCCGCCATGGGCGCAGGCCAGTCTTCCGTGGCATCATTTTCCTCATGCTGAAAGGAATTGTAGTGATTAGACACCAAGCAGCCACCCGCTAGCATCTGTTCACCCTGGGTGGCGAACCAACTCACGACGTGGCTCTTCAGTCCACGCTCGCCGAGCATTTCCCACAGCGCCTTGCACTGGCGGGTGGCTGCGGAGACCGGCACCACTTGACCGGCCTCATTCACTTCCGTGAATCCAGGCACGCCGTGGTGGTAGGCGTGCTTTCCGGTGGCGATGGCCGTCCACAGCATCGGCGAGAGCTGCGGCTCTAGGGTGGTCAGATTTCCCGAGACGCCCTCTGCCACCAGGCGCGAGCAAACGGGTAGCTTTCCCTCCGCAGCCAGCGGGCGGATGATTTTCCAATCTGCGGAATCCCAGCCGATGAGTAAGAGACGTTTTTTAGACATGATGGTGCTGCTAGAGGACTACGAAAAAGCCACCAGCAGGATGGACCCGCCGGTGGCAGTTTGTAAGGATTTTGCGCAAATATCATGCCGACTGTTGTCGGCGTCTGCGGTGGACGACACCGAATGCACCCAGCACCAGCAGACCCACCACACTAGGCTCAGGGACAGCACCCACGGAGATCGGTCTGTTTGGCACAGATTCCACGAAGGCGGAATTGATGGTTAGGGAATTGGTGGCCGCCGTCCAGCTCACATTCGCCCAGCCCCAGTTGTTGGTATCGGTCCGAAAGGCGATGTTTTTATTGAGCTGATCGCTAGTGAAACCGACGCCAATGCCGGTAAACTGAAAAAATCCGCTGCCTCGGTGTCCGTTCCCGCCTGCGCCTATGGTCGTGCCATAAGCGAAAAATTCGGCATCACCAAAGGTTGGAGTGCCTGAAGCATTATGATAAACGCCACCGAGAGCAGGGTTACCATTCCCCAGCATTATACGGTCAATACTTGCGTAGCTATAAAGTTCCCCAAACCCAGGGCCGATCGGAGAAAAACCACTACCATCGGTGGATGTTAACTCCGGCCCGAAGGCGAAGGTAAAGGCTGTGACCGCAGCATCCGCCTGCGGAACGGCGAGCACGGCGGTGAATCCGGCTGCGCCAGCGAGATAGTCCGCAATTCCTTTGTGAAAAACGGCGGGTTTGGCTTTCAAGCTCTGCTGGTGGTTTGATTTCATCGTTTTACAGTTTCTTTGATGGCTAGAGATTCGGTTTGAGTGGTTGGCTGACAAGCATCGCCCGTGCCCAATAAGGGGTAATTTAATCATTTATACTAGGCTGGCACGCTCATTTCAGGGAGTCCAGACGGTCATGTTCGGGCGAGTCTTTCCGGAACAGGACCGCTGGGCAACTTGATTAGATCAGAGCTCGCCTTCGATCAAATCCTCGAGCGTCTGACGCTTGCGGACGATGGTCGCAGTGGCTCCCTCGACGAGGATTTCCTCGGGCAGCGGGCGTGAGTTGTAGTTCGAGGCCATGGCAAATCCGTAGGCTCCGGCGGACATCAGGGCGATATAGTCACCCGGCTGGAACTCGGGAAGCGGGCGGTCTTGGCAGAAAAAGTCCCCGCTTTCACAAATTGGACCGACGACGTCCACCTTGATGAGTTCGTCGCTGGCAGGCTGCACGAGTGGGACGATTTCGTGGTGGCCTTCATAAAGTGCGGGGCGAATGAGGTCGTTCATCCCGGCATCGACGATTTTGAAGGTCTTAGCAGAGCCCTTTTTCTCGTAGAGGCACTTGGTGATGAGGACGCCGGCATTCCCCACGATGTAGCGCCCGGGTTCGAGGAGGATTTTCAGCCCCAAGTCTTTCAAGCGTGGAACCAGCTCCTTACCGTAGCGCTCGATGGTCAGCGGGCGCTCGTCTTCGGGCTGATTCTCCCACCAATCCGCCGTACCCGAGGCCAGTGCGGTGGGGTAAATGATGCCGATGCCGCCGCCGATGGACCAGAACTCGATTCCGTGGCGGGCTTTCAACTCGGTGACGAGCGGGATGACTTTTTCCACCGCTTCGATGAACGGGGCGATGGAGGTCAGCTGCGAGCCGATGTGCATTTGCAGGCCGCGGAGTTTGATGTGTTTCAAGTCTTTGGACGCACGCTCGTAAAGATCCGCGATGGCTCCGAAATCGACACCAAATTTGTTCTCCGACTTGCCGGTGGAAATGTATTTGTGCGTTTTCGCGTCCACATTTGGGTTCACCCGGACGGCGGCTGGGGCGATCATTCCGAGCTCGCCAGCCACTTCGTTGAGGTAGTGGAGTTCTTCTTCACTCTCGACATTGAACGAGTAAATCCCCTGCTCCAGCGCGTAGACGATTTCCTCCCGAGTCTTCCCCACACCAGCAAATGTGCAGTGCGCGGGATCGCCACCGGCCTTGATCACGCGGAAGAGCTCACCGCCGGAAACGATGTCGAAGCCCGCGCCGTGATTTGCCAAGAGGCGCAGCACCGAGAGATTCGAGTTCGCCTTCACCGCATACGCCACTTCATGGTCGATGCTGCCAAGTGCGGCGTCGAGGCGAGTGTAGTGATCGAGAATCGTCCCTGCGGAATAAACGTAAAGCGGGGTGCCGTGTTCAGCTGCGAGTGGCGCGAGATCGACATCTTCGCAGTAGAGCGAACCATTTTTATAGGAAAAACCGTGCATTGCGCGGACGAAGTAGCCCCGTTTTTCCTGCGGGTAAAGAGAAGAACTTACGTGAAATCGGCTGGATGCGCGCCTCATCCGTGCGTAAAACCCAGCCATGCCGCGCGTATTATGTCTCGTCCTTGATTCAGTCGGTTGTGGAAATGCGCCAGACGCAGCGAACTACGGAGACGCGGGGGCGGACACGTTGGGGCATTTGTTCTCTCGCATCCCAGGATTGGCTCTCCCTTCCCTCGCCCAACTCGGGCTTTACCAAGTGCTTGGCCTGCCCGACGGCGGCACGCCTCACCCAGCCGCCACATGGGCGCGCCTCACGGAGGAATCCGCTGGGAAGGACACCACCACCGGGCATTGGGAGCTGATGGGTTGCGCGCTCGACGAGCCATTTGCCTACTTTGAGACATTTCCTGCCGATTTCCTGACCGAGCTAGAAAACCGCGGTGGCGTGAAATTCCTTGGCAACTACGCAGCCTCCGGCACCGACATCCTCACGCAACTCGGCACCGAGCACCTGCTCACGGGTAAACCGATCCTCTACACCAGTGCCGACAGCGTGCTGCAAATCGCCGCCCATGAAGAAATCTTCGGCCTCGAACGACTTTGGGCGCTGTGTAAAACAGCCCGCACCCTGCTCGACGAGCGCGGCATCCGCGTCGGTCGCGTCATCGCCCGGCCTTTTCTCGGTCGCAGCCCCGCGGATTTCAAACGCACCGGAAATCGACACGACTACTCACTGATGCCCGGCGAGACCGTCCTGAACCGCCTACAAGCTGCTGGCGTCACCACCATCGGCGTGGGAAAAATTTCAGACATCTTCGCCGACTCCGGCATCACCGAATCCTACCCCACCTCGTCAAATGCCCATGGCATGGCGGAAATCGAGAGGCTCTGGGAAACTCCCCGGGAAGCACCTCACCTCATTTTTGCCAATCTCGTGGATTTCGACTCGCTTTATGGCCACCGCCGCGACCCTGCGGGCTACGCGCAGTGCCTCCGCGAGTTCGATCACTGGCTGGGCACATTCCTACCGAAAGTTCACCCCGGTGACCTGCTCCTCATCACCGCCGATCATGGCAACGACCCCTACCACGCCGGCACCGATCACACCCGCGAGCAAGTCCCTGTGCTCTGCCTCGGTCGCGTCGTCAGCGATGGCCCATTTTCCCAAGTCGCCGACTGGATCGCCCAGCATTTCATCACCCCCGCGTAAACTTTCTGCGTATGCCCCTGCTCGACGTCCGCCATCTCACCACCCGTTTCCACACTCGGAATGGCATCGTCCATGCCGTCGAGGACGTCTCCTTCACCGTCGATCCCGGTCAGACCCTCGGCATCGTCGGCGAGTCTGGCTCTGGCAAATCTGTAACCTGCTACTCCCTGCTCGGCCTCATCCCCCAGCCACCCGGACGCATCCACGGCGGGCAAGCGCTCTTCGGCGGCCACGACCTTCTGCAAATCCCCGAGAACCAGCTCCGCAAAATCCGAGGCAAGCGCATCTCGATGATCTTCCAGGACCCCATGACTTCGCTGAATCCCTTCATGAAAGTCAGCGCCCAGCTCACTGAGCCGCTCGCCCTTCACGAAAATCTCCACGGTAAGCCCGCCCTCCACCGTGCCATCGACGCGCTTGCCGAAGTCGGCATCTCCGATCCCGAAAAACGCATCCACTCCTACCCCCACGAATTCTCCGGTGGCATGAGACAGCGCGTCATGATCGCCATGGCCCTCATCACCCGCCCCGAGCTGCTGATCTGTGACGAGCCCACCACCGCGCTCGACGTCACGGTGCAGAAACAAGTGCTCGACCTCATCCGCGAGCGCCAACGCCAGCTTGGTACCGCCATCATTTTCATCACCCACGACCTCGCCGTGGTCTCCGAAGTCTGCGACCACATCCAAGTCATGTATGCGGGGCGGATCGTCGAAAGCGCCGAGAAGACTGAGTTTTTCCACCGTCCACTGCACGCCTACTCGCGCTCCCTGCTCAAGGCCATCCCGGCCAGCCAGCGTAAAGGCCAAGCGCTTTATACCATCCCCGGCCTCCCACCCGATCTGTCGCGCCCAGCTCCCGGCTGCGCCTTCGCCCCGCGCAATACGATCGGAAATCAAGATCTCTGCCTCACTGACCGCTCACCCATCCTCACCGAAATCCACCCAGGCCATTTCGTCCAGAATTGCCCGGGTTGCCTCGCGTCATCCTGAGTTCAACTCAGAGCTGCAACTCGCCCGCCCGGCGATCCATCTCCAACTGTAAGCGCTCACGTGCAGCTTCCAAATAGTGTGGGTCGATCTCGATGCCGGTGAACTGACCGATCACTCCCTGCCGCAGCGCCGCGATCGCCGAACTGCCAATTCCTAAAAATGGGTCCAGCAAGCGAGTTTCCACCCCTTTCCCGTGAAGGCGGATGCATTGCTCCACCAAAGCCACCGGGAACGTCGCCGGATGAGGGCGCTCCTTGTCGCGGGACTGGATCGTCTCATAGGGGATGAACCACGTATTTCCCCGGCAGCGGAGATCTTCGCCACCCGTGTGCCCCCAGCGGGCGATGTTGGATTTATGGACATACGGCACCCCAGCGGCACGCCGATCAAGAGAGACCTGGCCGGATTTCGTGAGGTGAAAGATATACTCATGGCAGTCGTTGACATAGCGCTTGGAATTGATCGGCTTAAAATGTCCGGCACTGATTTGCTCCCGCCCGGTGGTCTCGATGGTGATGGATTTCACCCAGTGGAACGTGTTTTGCAGAACAAATAAGGGATTTTCCCCATCCGTAAGCGCCAAGATCAACTGATGCGGCAGCAGTGGATTCGCCGGAGCAGCCCCCACATTCAGGAAAAACGAAGCATCGTCCGCCATCACCCGTTTCACTTCAGCGGCCCAAGCGACACACCACTTGAGGAAATCCTCACGCGGGGCCGTGTCCTTAAAGCTCTTGTAGGCGATGCCCAGATTATACGGCGGCGAAGTGACCACTAGGTCATACCCCAGCGTCGGCAATGTGGCTAAAGTGCTAAGACAGTCGCCGAGAAGTAGCTGCGGATGTGGCATTCACTGGAAGTGCTTGGTCTCGATTCAAACTACAAGTCTATAGCACACTTTGTGCTGACCCATCCTTCTTCTGCACAAAGATGGTTGGTGGTCTCTCAACCCACATCACGTCGAAGATCCCTCGCCGTCCATAGCAGCCCGGCCGTGCCACTCGCGCTTCCCCGCATTTTCCGAGCTCCCGTTTTACGGTTAGACCCAAACCGTTCCCGGCATTGGTGGAAGAATGCATCTACAAAGGCGCGACTCCCCAACACGGCCCCGTCCGTAAAGTATCTCACCCGCCAGCGCAGCACTTGCCGTAACGCCACATCTTGACGGCTCTCTAAACTCGCCATTTCTGCCGCCACCTTCTCCTTCGCCATCCCTTTTTTCAGCACTTCGGTCACACGCGCTCCCTGTTGTGCATCGGTCGTCTCCCGTATCTTTTCCTCGCCTTCTTCTAGCAAGATCAGCCGATACCGCTTCGAGACTTGTCCCGCCCAGCGCCGAGCGTCCGCTTCCCAGCCCTTGTCGGCCATGATGGCGCGGACTAAGCCAGCTTTCGCCTTCGCTCCGCCGCCTTTTCCCGTCGCTCCCATCGCCTCGCCATAGCTGCTCCAGCGATACTCCGCCGGGTCCGAAACCATCCCTGCCCGCACCGGATTGAGGTCGATGTAGGCCGCCAAGGTCCGCGCTGCCAAACCATCTTCGACGACCACGCTTTTAAAGGTTTCTTCCCACAGATTTCCACGCCGTTTCTTCTCTCGATTGTGCCAGCGCGTGAACCGTTGCAGCAACGTTTTCATGAACTCAGATAGATTTTCCATCCGATACGTAAAACGCTCATGAATCCGCTGCACATAAGCCTCGCCGTCGGGGGCCAGCCCTTGCTTCACCACCTCACGAGCTGCTGCAAGTTCTACCGCCACCGTCGCCACAAATGCCTGCGAGTAAAGCCCACTTAGCCGTTTCAAGAGTTGCTCATCCGTCAGCGGCTCCTTCCGCTTCGGCGGCACCTCTAGCAGCAGATGGAAATGATTGCACATCACGCAGTAAGCCAGCACCCGGCAGCCTGAGAAATTCTCCATCATCCGCATGTAGATCCGGAACTTCTCCTTATCATCCGCCCCGAAGGCAAAGCGCCGGTCCACCACACGAGCGATCGTATGATAAATCGCTGGCTTCATCTCCGAATCTGCCCAAGGAACTAGCCACCGCGCTGCCATGGGCAATGAGTTATTAAGGCTTCCGACAAGAGGTAAGTGGTTTTTTGATAGTTTTTGTCTGCCGTAATTAGTCTGCCGTAATTACGACCGAGGGTCTCGTCGAGCTTGCGGTAAAAGGTGCTGGCTGTCGCTTTGGGCAGGCGTTTGGTCTCAACCCAAAACTGGGACTGGGCGTCTGTGGCGGTGTCGCGGGGCTTGAACATGCTCGGGTTTATGGATAGCAGAATCTGGGCCTGTTTTTCAACAGGCTGCTAGGTGGTAATTCCGGGTTGAAAAGGTTGAAACTGCGTGAAGGTAAGTAACTATTTGATTATTTCTGTCTTCCTGTCTTCAATAATTTTGATGATTTTTCAATCCGAATATTTAAATACTTGGAGCCCAATACAATCTCTCATCGATAGATCCATATCAAAACGGATGTTATACTTTTTTACACCGCAGACATAATATATTTTAAATCCATCGGTTTCGAGCCTTTTGATTAGTCCATGAATCTGGAGATTTTCACCTTTTTTTATCTTGCATAATAAAGGCCATGACGACGGAGCTCGCCTACGTTCGGTAGGGTCAATAGACACATTTGAAAAAGGACTTTCATGTATAACAATGTTTCTCACAAGAACGAATGAACCACCAATTTCATTAGTGTAATTTGAATCGATACTTGGCGTCCTCACCCAACACCCAGACAAAAAAACACAACCTAAATATATCGCGAAAATATTGATTTTTTTTGTTTTATTCATATATAATATAAATCTATTTACTACGAATTACCCATTCTACCTTGATAATTTTCATTTCTCGCGAATTGCCCCCCAAGAGCTCTAGCTGATCGATCGATAGAGTCGTGACAATCATTGACCCAAGGCCAATACAGACTATTTTCTGCATTTTGGTCTAAATGATTCATAAAATCTACCTCTGAAACCCCTTTCGGAAGCTCAATGACTCCCACTTGAAGATCTCCAACACTTCTTGGATTATTTCCACTTCTGTCTATCTGAATACCACTCAAACCGGCTCTACCTCTTACTTCTCCATTTCCGCCATTCTCTGCATATAAATGATGTATCAATCTACTTCCAAAACCGCTGGAACTATAAATAGTTATTTTTGATTTATATAGTTCATTGTTATTTTCATATTTCAATTTTATTTTATTATCTTGATCGATATTATTTTTTTCCAGTGATCGTGCTCCAGAAGTGACCAGGTACTGGAATGCGGCTGTCGAGGCGCCATTAGAAAATTTCCCTCCGCCTAATGCACTGGCGGTGCCCCCTACGACACTCGATTTGATCAAACCAAACACTCCATCGTCAGCATATTTCCCAAATTGGGCGGCTGACGAAGCTGCTGCAGACAAGAAACCGTCTTGGAACTTGCCTCCCATCGCTACATTTCTGGCACCCCCAATGACCCCTTGCCCGGCAACTTTGATAGGAGAACCCACAACCCCCGTGCTTGCTGATAGTCCCGCTGCCAGCGCCCCCGAAATCCCGCCAATCAATGCTCCTCGAAGAACATCTCCTAAATCCCCTCCGGCCAGAGCAGCACTTAAACCTCCGGCTATGCCTCCCAAAAACGCTCCGCCAACAGCTGCCGTCGCTGTTGCTCCTACAGCAGATGCCGTCGTAGCTCCCAAAATCGTAGTTCCCCATGCGGCGGCGGCACCTGAAAGAGTTCCAAAAGTTAAGTATGTCACCAATGCCATCACCACGATCACCACCAGCGTTCTCCAGTTTTCTTTAATCCAGTTCCCGACTTTTTTGAAGATATTACTCAACCAGTTAAAGCCACTCGGATCCGTCAAATTGAGCGGATTGTTCATCACATAGCTGTAGCGATTGAAATTCTGGGAATACTCCGGCACCTGCACGAAGGGGTCGGGGCTGAGCATGCGGCCTAGCTCGGGATCGTAGATCCGGCCGTTCATGTGGATGAGGCCGGAATCGTCGAGCTGCTCGTGGCCGGTGTAGCCACGGTCGTAGTCTTGGGCGCTGCTGCGGAAAGTGTCGGTGTCCGAGGTGCGGTAGGCAACGAGGGTGTCGGGCGCGCGGCGCTCGCCCCAAGGATCGAAGGATTGGCGCTCAATGCTGGCAGGTGTGGGTGTCGAAAAGTTGCTGCCAGTCCAAGTGCCGGTGTAGAGCAGGTCCGTCGAGCCGAGGTGGTCTTTTAAGATCGTGGTGAGCTTAGTCTCAGAAGGTAAGCCCGGCTTGTCGGTGCGGGTGTAAACCGCGAAGCCGCCGATGCTGTGGCGGTGGACCGTGCGGGTGAGAACCATCGGCGCAGCGGGGGCACTCTTGCTGCTGTGAACTTCCCGTTCGTAGGAGCCGAGGTAGGTGGTTTCCTCGACGAGGCTGGAGGTGTCGGAATTAAGCCGTTGCTTCAGCTGGCGGGCGCGATTTCCTCCGGCATCGAAGGAAAAGTCCGTTTGCACCCGGCTGGCGGCATAGATCTGCCCACCTGCAAAATTCTGCAACGCGGGTGCCGCGAGGTAGTCTAGCGAGAGAAGCTGGCCAAAGGAGGTCCAGGTGAAAAATTGTGAGATCAATCGAAACGCGGAGACGCAGAGGCCACAGAGAGATACGCGGAGAAGAATCAACCTCTCCTCTTCAATCCGTGAATTCCGTGAAATCCGCGGTTAAAAAACTTTACAGTCACACCATCACCCGCGCCCGCTGGCGTTCCAGCGGGTCGGGGGCGTGTGTTTGGGGAGATGTCAATGAGCGAATGTGCCGGGCTAAAAATCCAATCTCAATGGTGCGATTGACGATAGCCGGAAGGAGTTTACGAGAGACCTGGTTGGCAATTCCGGGCTGAAAAGGTTGAAACTGCATGATGGTAAGTAAATATTTGATTATTTTTGTCTGCAATAATTTAAGTTATCAAGGCTTCCGACAAGAGGCAAGTGGTTTTTTGATAGTTTTTGTCTGCCGTAATTGTGTGCCGTAATTGTGTGCCGTAATTGTGTGCCGTAATTGTGTGCCGTAATTGTGTGCCGTAATTGTGTGCCGTA
>JAIXQH010000024.1 GCA_027484055.1 Verrucomicrobiaceae bacterium
ATCGTCAGGCAGGAACTCAAGCTGCGGGCGGTCCATGCGAATGAAAAGAGGACGTCAGCCAATGAATCCGCTTGCCGAGGGTATGGGGCCAACTCTTGGCGCCTATTTGCTCCGCAGTGGTCAGCTATGATCGGAGTAAATTCCAAGCCGTCACCAAGGCTTTAAGCCCGGCCATTTCAATCGAAGGATCTACCCCAGCGCCCCAGAGCAAACGCCCGTCCTCGTGCTGAACCTGCACATAAGAAGCCGCGCTCGCGTCTGAACCACCACGGACCGCGTGTGAACGGTAGTCGGTGACTTTAAAATCTTTAAGACCGATGCTTTCAAGCGCGTTCACAAAGGCATTGATGGGCCCGTTACCAAATCCGAGGATGGCCTTAACCTCTTGGTCAATGCGGATCGTGGCCTTGCACTGGACTTGGCCACGCTCGCCAGTCTGGTGAATGAGTTGGTAATCCACCACATCTAGTGGAGTCGCTACGTTGACGAACTCCTTGAAAAAAGCCTCACGGATCTCATCGGTTGAGAGTTCACGACCGTATTTGTCCGCTAGATCATAGATCCGTTTGCCGACTTGTGGGTGCATGGTCTTCGGCAAATCAAAGCCATGCTCACGGTCCAAGACATAGGCGACGCCACCTTTACCGGACTGAGAGTTGATGCGAATGATGGCTTCATACGAGCGACCAATATCTTGAGGGTCAATCGTCAGATAAGGAACTCCCCAAGGGGTTGCGGAATCTAGATCGGCCTCCTTGGCCCGGCGATCTAGGCCTTTTTTAATCGCGTCTTGATGTGAACCAGAAAAAGCGGTGAACACCAGTTCCCCCGCATAAGGCTGCCTTTCCGGCACATTGAGCCGTGTCACACGTTCGTAAACCATACGAATCGACTGTAAGTCGGAAAAGTCGAGACCGGTTGGTATGCCGTGACTGTTTAGATTCAGTGCCACTGTGATGATGTCGAGATTCCCGGTGCGTTCACCGTTGCCAAAAAGGGTACCTTCCACGCGGTCCGCTCCAGCCATGAGGCCAAGTTCAGTGGCTGCGACACCTGTGCCGCGGTCATTATGTGTGTGTAGGGAAACGATGAGTGAGTCGCGTTTTTCCAAGTGACGACACATCCACTCGATCATATCCGCGTGAACGTTGGGAGTGGTCCACTGAACGGTATCGGGCAAATTGATGATCATTTTCCGCTCTGGAGTGGGTTGCCAGACCTTGATGACGCCGTTGCAGCACTCCAGCGCGAAGTCCAGCTCGGTGTCTGAAAAGGATTCAGGTGAGTATTGTAGGATGACCTCCGTGTGCGGGACGCTAGGAACCAGTTTTTTCACCAATTCAGCACCATCGATGGCGATCTGCTTGATCGATTCACGGGTTGCATCGCCAAAGGTGACTCGCCGCTGGAGCGGTGATGTGGAGTTATAAATGTGGACGATGGCACGTTTTGCTCCGTCGATGGCTTGGAAAGTCCGGCGGATTAGCGGCTCACGTGTCTGGACAAGAACTTGGATCGTAACATCGTCTGGAATGCGATTTTCATCGATCAAGCGCCGCAAGAAATTGAATTCGGTGTCCGCAGCAGATGGGAAGCCTACCTCAATTTGTTTGAAGCCGACACGGACCAGCAAATCGAAAAATTCGATCTTCTCCTCGATGGACATCGGCTGCGGCAAGGCTTGGTTGCCATCTCTCAGATCAACCGAGCACCATATAGGGCTATGAGTCAGCATCTGGTCCGGCCAGGTGCGGTCAGGCAGAGAGACCGCCGGAAAGGGGCGGTATTTTGAAAGGGACGTCGGATGCATTTTTGGACCCGCATTGAAAAATGAATCCGTAAGGATGTCAACGAGCGGGCAGCTAGGAGTCAGCGTGTGACACCGCGTGAGGATTCTTCGATAAAACGGATCAAGTGGCGGACTTGCACATGATCTCCCGCGTGCGTGGCTTTCAGTGAGCTGAGAGATGTCGCAAGATTCGCGTCCTTTTTAAGAAAAAGTTTTTTATAGGCGATCTTGATAGCTTTGACATCTTCCTCAGAAAAGCCGCGGCGCTGGAGCCCTATGAGATTGATACTACGTGTGGTTGCGGGATTTCCGTCCACGATCATAAAAGGGGGAACATCTTGGACCACCTTGGAGCAGCCGCCAATGATCGAGTGTCGTCCAATCCGACAGAACTGGTGAACCGCAGCCATGCCGGAAATAATCGCGTGGTCTTCTACGATTACATGACCGGCTACCCCAACGGAATTGGAAAGAATGATATGGTCCCCGAGCTGGCAGTCATGCGCGACGTGAGAGTAGCAGAGCAATAAATTGTGAGAGCCGATCCGCGTCGGTAAGCTCGCATGAGTGCCACGATGGACGGTGACATTCTCGCGGAAAACATTTGAGTCTCCGACTTCGAGGTAAGTGGGATCTCCCTGGTATTTTAAATCTTGGGTCTTTCCACCGACGGCGGCGAAGGGAAAAAACTCATTGGCGCGGCCAAACTTGGCATGCCCTTCTAGGACGACATGAGAGTGCAGCACGCAGTCGTCACCGAGCTCAACATTCGCTCCGACGATGCAAAAAGGGCCGATGCGGACATTACGTCCCAACGTGGCAAGCGGTGAAACAATAGCAGATGGGTGGATCACTGCCGGAATGTCTGCGAATACGATGGGAAAAGACGAGGTTTTTTTCTCCTCAGAGTCAGTCTGAGTGGTGGTGTGCACCCAGTGGCAAACGACATGATCAGAACGGCCGAGTCGGTGATCCGGCATGCGATGCACAAAAAACCGCTGCCCGAATCCATTTTCATCCAGACAGCGGCCCCATAGGTCACATCATTCGCCTCCGGGTGGAGCCGGTGGTGGACCTTCGGGTTTCATTTCTTCAGGGGAAAGGGTGCCGTCTTCGTTTTTATCGAGAATTTTTAGGGTCTCGGGCGCTTGCTCCATCTCTTCTGGAGAAAGTGAGCCATCGCCATTGGTATCCAGAGCCTTGATCAGCGGAGGTGCGGGACGTGCTGGCATGGAGTGGTTTTTTCCTTCAGCAGGCTCCGTTTCGTCTCCTTCTTCGCGAGGTGGAGGGGTCATGGCTTCTTTCAAGGTGATTTCACCATCCTCGTTGGTATCAAGTTTGGCAAGGGACTCGCTGGCCGCTTGAAGCTCCTCGGCGGAAATGACCTTGTCGCGATCCTTATCAATCGCTTTGAACAAAAGAGGCGGTGGTGGTGGCGGTTCTTGGTCACCACGTCCTTTTGCGGGACTCGCAGTGGCTGTGGTTGCGGCGGCGGCGAGTAGGGCAAGCAACATCGGAATGGTTGGCGTTTTCATCATGGTTTGGTTTGGTGGATGTGTCCATTCACTGGAACTAAGATCACTAAAACCGATGATTGTGAGCCGGGTGTGTGGAAATAACCGAGAGAGTGTAAATGTTTTGTAAACTCCAGCTCACCTAGTGCCCTAAAACCACACCGAGTGGAGATACCGATAAATCATCCGGAGCTACGTTGTGGAGCTCGGCGATCGTGCGCAGAGGATCGAGTCTCGTAAGCGGCCATTCAGTGTACCCGGCACCGATGTCCACGCCATCACTCTCCCGAATTTCAAAATGCAAATGAGCGGGATAGTAACCATTCGCCGTTCCCACGCTACCGATTTGCTGCGAACGAGCGACAAGCTTGCCTTGCGACACGTCGATTCGGTTCAAGTGCGCGAACATCGAGTGTAGCCGCCTCCCATCCCGTGCCGTGTGGGCGATCACGAGAATTTTACCCCACCCCGGAGAAGGCTCTCCCGTGTAAACCACCAAGCCATCCGCTGCGGAAAAAACCGGATCTCCCAAGTCCGTGTTCATCCCGCCGATGCCGTTCAAATCGTCACCGGTGTGATGGCCGCCCCGCTTCTCATTCATTTCCCAAAATTTCTGGGCATTATACACCAAGCCACCGTGATCCGATCCCATGGGTGCGTCGAATCGCTCAGCCTGAGGGACTTGTGCATGATCCCAAGCAGAGAGCAGGCGAAATCGAATGTCCGGTTCACCTGCACGCGGCAGCGGCAAGGGGCTGTCCGAATCGATTTCCCTCGGCTGAGTCAGCCAAATCAACAAGCCCAGCGTCCCCAGCAAGATCACCAGGCCACTTGTTTGTTTGAAAAACCACTTTGCCACGTGCTCATTCTGAAAAATGCGCGAGAAGTATTCAAGACCCACGTTTCTGCCTTTCCATCTTTGACAATCCGCCAGACTCGCGACAGCCTTCCGCCGAACCTCCAAAAAACATTATTATGGCCTACGATCTCATTGTCATTGGTGGCGGCCCTGCCGGCTACGTCGCCGCCATCCGCGCTGCTCAACTTGGAAAAAAAGTCGCCTGTGTCGAGGCTGACCGAGCTGGCGGCACCTGCCTCAACTGGGGCTGCATCCCCACCAAGGCACTCCTGAAAAATGCCGAGGTCTATCATATGCTCACCCACAAGGCCGCCGAGTTTGGCCTGAAAATCGAGGGCCTCTCCTACGATTGGTCCGCCGTCATCGGCCGCTCGCGTAAAGTGTCCGACCGCCTCGCCGGGGGGATCGAGTACCTGCTGAAAAAAAATGGCATCGACTACGTGCGCGGCTTCGGCTCCATCGAAGGTACTGGAAAAGTCAGCGTGAAAGCCAGCGACGGCTCCTCCCAAGTCCTTGAAACCAAAGACATTCTCATCGCCACCGGTTGCAAATCCCGTGGCCTCCCTCCACTTCCATTCAACGGGAAATCCGTCATCGGCTCGAAGGAAGCCATGGTCCTGCCGCAGCAGCCGAAAGAGCTCCTCATCATCGGCGCAGGGGCCATCGGCGTCGAGTTCGCCTACATCTACAACGCCTTCGGCACCAAGGTCACCCTCATCGAGATGGCCCCACGCATCCTCCCCGTCGAGGACGACGAAGTGGGCGACGCGCTCGAGAAATCTCTCATCAAACAAGGCATCCGCTGCCTCACCAACACCAAGATCACCGCCATGGTGGACAAGGGCACCCACGTCGAACTCACCGTCGAAGGGCCTAAGGAAAACGGCACCCTCAGCGCCGAAGTCTGCATCGTCGCCATCGGCATCCAGCCCGTCCTCCCCGGCGGCCAAGCGCCCGCACTCGACGAGCGCGGCTACATCACCATCGGCGACCGCTACGAAACCTCGATCCCCGGCGTCTATGCCGCTGGCGACATCACCGGTCCACCTTGGCTCGCCCACGTCGCCTCCTTCGAGGCCGTGCAAGCGGTGGAAGGACTCTACGTTCCCGGCCACAAACCACGCAAAGTGACCAATTTCCCCGGCTGCACCTACTGCCACCCACAGGTCGCCTCCGTTGGGAAAACCGAACGCGCGCTCAAGGCAGAAGGCATCGAATACACCGTCGGTAAAATCCCCTTCGTCGCCATCGGCAAGGCCATCGCCTCCGGTGAACCCGACGGATTTGCCAAACTCCTCTACGGCAAAAAACACGGCGAGCTACTCGGCGCCCACATCATCGGGGAAAATGCCACCGAACTCATCGCCGAAATGGGCCTCGCCCTCGACCAAGAACTCACCGCTACCGAGATCCACGCGACCATCCACGCGCATCCCACCATGTCGGAAGTCATCCACGAGGCAACCTTGGCTGCAGAAGGTCACGCCATCCATTTCTAAACAACACCTGCCACGCGAAAAGCCTTCGTCCGCCTGTTAGCGGGCGAAGGCTTTTTTGATGAGTCTATTTTCAATATCAAACAGGCCGCTCATGGCCGCAGGACCGAGTTAGATCCCGCAGCACTTTGACGAATCTGAGCCATCACCCGTTTTTCGGCGTGCTGGCCCGTGTTTTACTCAAGGATACAGGGCTTTGAGCTGATCCAAGCGAGTCGCGATGGTCGCTTGATTCCCCAGAACAATCCAGTAGGTGTGATTGAATTGAGTAGTCCGGTCGAGTGACACGGTCCTCAAAGGAGCCACATGCATGGTTTCATTGCTGAATGAATCCGTGGTCGCCGAGGACCCGACCGCACCGCAGTTCCACGCAGTGTTTGCGGCCGGGGCATAAATGCCGATTCCAAAGTCGTTCTGGAGGAAAAAGGCCATCGCTTTCGAAGATGGATTTGGCCGACCCCAGCCACCGCCAACAAGTTGCGGGTAGTTGTAGTCGGTCCATGAACCACCGCCGTTGTATATCTTCGCGCGATTGAGGCCGCGGATGAAGTAGCAGGCCGGGAGTTCTTGGTGGCGGGCTGTAGGTGCCCCCCAGATGTCCGTGCTGCTACGCAGGCAGGCAAGTTGATTCTGTACCCGAATGACCTGCGCCATGTTAGGCTCAAACCGGGTCCACTGTTTGATGACACAAGCAGCCGTCTCGTCGGGCACGTCCCATAGCTTGGGACGAGTCCACGAGTAGAGGGTTGTGCCGTCATTCGTGAACGTATCGACAATCGAGGGAACACTCGTCCAGCTACCGGCTTGGACTGGATTCCATGACCAAGGCGAATAGTTTGCATGCTGACCTGCACGCGTCAAATTCTGTGCGGCATAATAGGACTGCTGGATTTGCCGGCCTCTGTCGAAATTGTTGACCAGATTGAGTGTGCTGTTCGCCGTGGAAATCCAAACGATGGCACCACCATAGGTGTTGTCAGTCCGGATTTTCAGCGTGTTGTTGTTCAGCTCAAGTTGAGCGCCGTTTGCGGGGTTGACGATCGCGGCTAGAATACCGAGACCGAACAGGATCGAGTTTTTCATGGATTTTTTGGTTTTTTTAACGCGATTTGGATCGGCTTGGGTTTAAGCAAATACAAATTACGCTTCTATGGCTTGGCAGAAATGGCGGTAGCTGACCATCCCGAGTTTACGGGAAACAATGCCTAAAGATCGCGGTCGCCTGATCCACCAGGCGTGCTAATGATAATAACAAAATATAATAGGCACTAAGAGATATAAGTTTGTGCTGTTTGATTTGGTGAATTTCTCCGATTCTATATCACTACAGCATCCATTCAGCCATGCTCTGGGCATACTACAAATCTTGCTTGGGCCTTGTGGCTCACAAGGGCTGAGAGTCTTCAGGTTCCGCAAAAGGTTTGATACCTAGCTGAGCCGGCTGGGGGCGGGGCGGTGTATTCAGCGGGTGCCGTGGCGGCGTAGGGAGTGGCGAGCACTTCTAGCAGGCGGTGCATTACGCTGAGATCTCCGGTCACAGCGGCGGACAGGGCTTCTTCGACCTTATGGTTGCGCGGGATGACGACGGGGTTGTGAGCGGCCATGGTCTGTGCCGCCTCAACCAGTGACTGAGGTTGGCGTGTCAGGCGGTCGGTCCATTTCCCGTGCCATGTTAGGAAATCCATATCGACGAACGTGGGCTCTGCCATGGCCGCTGCATCGCTCAGGGTGCGGAAGGTGTTTGTGAAATCGAGGTGACTGCGGTGCATCCAGTCGAGCAGTTCTTGGATGAGTGCGGCGTCCTCGCTCTCTGCGGTGCAGAGGCCGAGCTTGCTACGCATGCCTCGGAGCCAATGCCCTTGGAAACGACTTTCAAAGGTGCCGAGCGCTTCGTTTGCTAGATCCACAGCGATTTTCCGATCCTCATGGAATAGGGGCAGCAGGGTCTCTGCGAGGCGTGCAAGATTCCACCGGGCGATTTGTGGCTGACTGCTGTAGGCGTAGCGCCCTTGTCGATCTATCGAACTGAAAACGGTTTCTGGCTCGTAATCATCCATGAACGCACAGGGGCCGTAGTCGATGGTTTCTCCAGATAGTGCCATGTTGTCGGTGTTCATGACGCCGTGGATGAATCCGACGTGCAGCCACTGGGCGATGAGCGCGGCTTGGCGTTCCATCACGGCTTGGAAGAAATCGTAGTGCGGCGTCTCTGAGTGACCCAGCTCAGGGAAATGTCGCTGGCGGGTGTAATCCGCTAGGGCGCGCAGGGCGGCGCTATCATCGAGAGCCGCAGCATGCTGGAAGGTGCCGACGCGGATGTGACTGGCCGCGACGCGGGTGAGAATTGCGCCGGGAAGCATTTCCTGACGGATGACCTCTTCACCCGTGGCGACTACGGCGAGGCTGCGGGTGGTAGGGATGCCGAGCGCATGCATGGCCTCACTGATGATGTATTCACGGAGCATCGGACCAAGCGCGGCGCGGCCATCGCCACCCCGTGAGTAGGGGGTCCGTCCAGAGCCTTTTAGCTGAATGTCGAAACGCTGGCCACCGGGGCTGAGATGCTCGCCTAACAAGATCGCACGTCCGTCCCCGAGGCTGGTGAAGTGACCGAATTGATGACCTGCATAGGCTTGGGCGATGGGGGCTGCACCGTGGGGGAGTTCATTTCCTGCGAATAAAGTTGCACCGGTTTCGAGGGCAGCGGGATCCAGACCGAGCGATTGAGCGAGTGGGCGATTCAAAATGACCGTGTGGGGTCGCTCGACAGGAGTCGGGCGGACTCGGGTGAAAAATAGCGCAGGCAGTTGAAGGTAGCTGTGATCCCACTTCCAGCCGGGGTCTATATTCGAGATTTCCTGATCCGCAGTGCGCATGGTGCAGGTTAGGTGGATGGCGGACTGTTTCAAGTCTCGGAATGCCGCATCGACACAGAGACACATTTCAGCGCCGGACTAAATCTGGTAGTGTTTTCAGATTGACGACACCAGCCCTAGAGCTAGCCTGTGCGACGTTGCTTCCCACTCCTCTCCATGCGTTGCGTCCAATGCGGGTCTCTCAAAGACAAAGTTCTCGATTCTCGTTCCTCCAAGGACGGGACGACGATTCGTCGTCGTCGCGAGTGCTTGAATTGCACGTATCGCTACACGACGTACGAACAGATCGAGCGGACCGAGCTGCGGGTGGTAAAACGCGATGGCACGCGGGAATCGCTCAATCGAGAGAAGCTCATGAGCGGCCTGATCAAGGCCTGCGAGAAACGCCCCGTGCCGATGGACCGGCTGGATCGTGCGGTGGAGGAGATACTCACCGACTTGCACAAGGACCACTTGAGCGAAGTGCCGTCTGCCATCATCGGCGGAAAGGTGATGGACAAGCTGCACCAGATCGATCCGGTGGCCTACGTGCGCTACGTTTCAGTTTACCGACAGTTCGAGGATGTGAACGAGTTCATCGCAGAAATCCAAGCACTCTCGCGCCGTGCGGCACGCGATCCATTCCAGCGGCGTCTGTTTAAGGACTAAATTTTTTCACCCACCCAACGCACCCAACCCCACACCCCACTGATTTTCTCATTCTGATTTTTTAATCCAGTGATTTCATTCATCGGCAATCGACCTGCACTCCAAATCGGACCCTATCAAGTGATAGACTACGACATGGCTTGGCTGGATCTTGCCTTGGAGCGGGCTGCCAAGGCGGCGGACTTGGAGGATTTCCCGTTTGTGGAGGACATTCGGAATGGGGTCTTGCAGTATTTAGAGGCGCGGTGCCCCTTGAAATTATTGCCGCTTGAGGATCTGTTCGAGCGGGTCAGGCAGATGTTGAAAACCATTGGCTGTGAGCACATTGCAGAGAATCTCGAAGTCCTTTCGCCGCCGGTGACGGTCTCCTTAGTGCGGACGGCGATGGCAGCGGGAAATGGCTTTGAACTAGCATTTTTCGAAACCCTACGCATGGAGCTCGCCCTTCTTAGGTCGGCAGGCGTAGAGGAAATCCATTTCAGCGGAGTGCGGGATAGCGCGATGATCCTCCGGGGTGCGGCGAAGTGGAACAAGATCTGTGAGACGCTCTTGCAAGAAATCAACGACTTCCTGCGGGCCTGGGACCGCGATCAACCACGCCACCAACGGCAGCTTAAGTTGCGCGTGGAAAAGGACCATTGAGGCTGGGGACTTGATCGAACTTGGAGGATGGAGCAAGCTCGCGGCACATTGCTAGAAGGCGCAGACATTTCATCCTTTCTCGGGGATCATCGGTGGAGAGATCGTTTCGACGACGAGATCCTTGCGGCGGCGAACTCACAGGTGAGCAAGGTGCGGGATTTAACGGTCGAGGAAACGGCACCTGGCTCGCTGAGTCTCGTCGGCACGGTGGGAAAGGACGAGGCGGAGGTGAATCTCTGGCGATCCGGCACAGGCTGGGAATATGAGACGTTCTGCTCCTGTGAAATCGGGACGTTCTGCCATCATGCGGCGGCGTTATTGATGAAGGCCGGGAAGGAGCGCGATCCGTCGAGATTGCAAGGACGCGGCATCGTCGGGGCCGTGGCGGCGGCGCTGCCGAGTGCGCGGGAATTGATGCAAGACCCACCACCGGATTTACCACGCTTGCGGCTGGAGGCTCGCTTCGAGTTACGAGTGACCCGTGAACCGGTGGATAAGGCGACCCGGCTGCTGTTGCAATCACTGGGCCAGCCAAGTGTGGAGTTTTGGATTTCTGCTGAGGCCACGGTCGCCTATGGGCCATTTCTGAGTTCGCTGCGAGCGAGTGCCCCAGATTGGGTGAGCTCCATCACGCATGAGGGCCAAGCCGCGATTTTACAACATGACGCAGCCGCAGAAAATGCTGCCGCCCAGCAACTCCGCGACACCGGACTCTCTTCACTGCAATCGAACTCGGCGTGGAAATTTCTCCTCAATCTGAAATCCCGTGACACCAGCCACACGAAAGCACCGGACCGCTGGTTTCCCGATCCGAGTCGTGTGCCGACGGAGGCGTTTTGGCATCAGTTCCGTGGAGAAATGGTCAGCCGTCTCGAAGCGCTCGGCTGGGCGGTGAGCGTCTCGGATAAGGTCGGCCACCGCGTCCATGATGCCGACCCAGCGCTCTGGGATAGCTCGCTAAATCCGGGCGACGGCGGCTGGTTCAGCCTCTCGGTGGGCTTCGACGTGGCAGGGCAACGTTACGATTTGCTGCCCATCCTTGCAGGGCTGTTGGAAAATGATTTCCTAGAGGAGACGCTGGATCGGCCGGATAGTGGGTACATTTACGCACCCTTGCCTGACGGGGATGCTCTTAAGCTACCGATCGGTCGGGTTCGAAAAATTCTCAATCATCTCTCAGCGCTCATCGACCCACGATTTCCCGATAAAGCACGGCTCCACGCGCTGGATGCGGCGGCATTGGCAGGGCTGGGCGGGCTTGGGATCGACACCCCTGCGGACTTGGTGACGCTGGCGGCGAAGTTGAAAGATTTTTCTGGGATCGATCCAGTGCCTACGGCCACGGGCTTGCAGGCGACTTTGCGGGATTATCAGCTCGCGGGATTTCACTGGATGCAGTTTCTCGCACGCCACGGCTTGCATGGCATTCTCGCCGACGACATGGGCCTCGGGAAAACACTGCAAACGCTGGCCCACATCTTGACGGAGAAAGAATCCGGCCACTCCCGCGGGCTGCCTGTGCTCGTCATCGCCCCCACCTCTGTGGTGCCGAATTGGCGGGCGGAAGCACTGAAATTCACCCCAGCCTTGCGGGTGTTAGTGCTGCACGGGCCGGAGCGGAAAAAATACTACCGCTCGATTCCCCACGCGGACATCGTGCTCACGTCCTTTGCCTTGCTGCAGCGCGACATCGATAAGCTCGCCGCCGTGCCCTTCCATCTAGTAGTGCTCGATGAGGCGCAGAACATCAAAAATCCGCGTTCAAAAATGGCGCAGGCCGCTTGCAAACTCGACGCTCGCCACCGCCTGTGCCTTTCCGGCACGCCGATAGAAAACCACCTTGGCGAGTTGTGGAGCCTCATGAATTTCCTTGTGCCTGGCTTCCTCGGCACAGAGGACGCATTTACGAAACGCTTCCGCACCCCGATCGAAAAAGACGGCGATCTCGAGCGGAACGTCCTACTCAAGCAGCGCGTCGCTCCCCTGATCCTCCGCCGCACCAAGGACCAAGTCGCCAAGGAGCTGCCACCGAAGACCGAACTGGTCCACCTTATCGAGCTTAGCACCGGCCAAAAAGACCTCTACGAAACGGTGCGGGCGACGATGAACAAGCGCGTCCGCGAGGCCATCGCCGCGCGGGGGATGCAGCAGTCACAGATCGTTTTTCTCCATGCGTTATTGAAATTAAGGCAAATTTGCTGCGACCCCCGGCTCCTCCCGGAGGATTATGCCAACGAGGTGCTCGAGTCGGCGAAGTTGGATTTCTTGGTGAACCTCCTCGCGCTACTGATCGAGGAAGGTCGGCGGATTCTGCTATTTTCCCAGTTTACGACCATGCTCTCGCTGATCGAAGCGCACCTGGTGAAAGAGAAAATCTCCTATCTCAAGCTCACCGGTGCCTCGAAGGATCGGGGGCAACTGGTAGAGGATTTCCAAAATGGCAAAGCCCCCGTGTTCCTCATTTCCCTCAAAGCGGGCGGCACCGGTCTGAATCTCACCGCAGCGGACACGGTCATTCACTACGACCCGTGGTGGAACCCCGCAGCGGAAGCGCAGGCGACGGATCGTGCCTACCGCATCGGCCAGAACAACCCCGTCTTCGTTCACAAACTACTCTGCCAAGACACCGTCGAGGAGCGCATCCACAAGCTACAACAGGAAAAGGGCAAGCTCGCCGCAGGCATCTTGGCAGATGCGGACATATCCACCCGACTCGACGCAGAGACGGTGCGGGCCTTGCTAAATCCGTAAAACTTGCATCTCGATTTCCAAACGCATACAGCCATGACGAGTGGCAAGTCGCAGCGTTAAAAAATCCAACAAGTCCCTGCAATGGCGGCTCGAGTGGCTGGCGCATACGTGCTTGGAAAGACTCATCGGCTGCTTGCCTGGCCCATGCGTCTTCCGGCTTGGCGAGTGCTTGGGCGGGCTAGCCTGGCACTTCATGCCGATGCGGCGGCAAATGGTACTACGAAATCTACGAATCGCCTTCTATGGCGAGTATGATCTACCGACCTTGCAAGGCATGGCCCGTGAGTCATTCCGCCGCACGGGCGCGAATTTGTTCTCCACCGCCCACACCGCGAGGCTAGCCAGCGCCCGGATCAGCGCCGCGCTCACAGTGGAGAATCAAGGACTGGTCGAGGAAGCAATGCGCGACGGTAAAGGCCTTGTGCTGCTGCCGTCCCACATGGGAAATTGGGAAATCCTCAGCCGGATGAATCGCCTATTTCCACAAGGGTTTTCCATCGGGGCATTTTACCGTCCTTTGAATAATCCACTGCTAGACGCACGCGTGGTCCAGCAGCGAGAGACCGATGGCACGCGGCTGTTTTCCAAACGCGATAGCCTCCACCAAGTGAATGGATTTCTACGCGCTGGCGGCTTGATCGGGATTTTGGCCGACCAGCGCGTAGGCCGCCAAGGCGAGCTGGTCAGGTTCTTCGGTAGACTCACCCGGGCCAGCCCCTTACCCAGCCTGATGGTCAGGCGCAGCCGTAGTCAGGTGCTAACGATTTCCCTCAAGACCGCCGCTCCCGGCAAATGGCGCGTGAGTTACCACCCGGTCAAAGCCCCCTTTAAGACCCAGGAATGCATGGATTCACTGGAAATCGCCATGCGCGCCAGCCCACTTGACGTCTTCTGGATGCAGGAGCGCTGGAAGGTCTATATCTCCCCACACCACACCATCAGCGACTGGTTAGGCACCGATTCCTTGGGCACAGGAAAGCCACACCGCGCTCTCCTTTGGCTAGTCGGCGTGGCGGACAATTGGGAACTGCCCCCGTCTTGGACTCACCCAGACGTGATTTATGAAATCGTCCTCGCTCCCGAGCAGGCCGCCCCCGCCATCCTCAGCGGCCAGGAAATCATCCATCGCCGCTCACCCAGCATGGACCGGGATGAGCTTCAGAGATCCATCGCCACCATCGATCAATCCTCCCCTTTACCGCTCGACTACATCCTCACCCACGCTGCTCCTCAAGTCTTGGCAAAGGCCGCCAAGCGCGAGTTCATCCCCCTGATTTCTCTCTGATGAAAATCGTCCAACTATGACCCGCGCTCGATGCAGGCGGAGTCGAGCGCGGCACACTCGAAGTGGCAGCTCACCTCGTGAGCCTCGGCCATCAGTCCATCGTCATAACCAGTGGCCGCCACCATCTCCTATCCACCCACTAATCTTGGCGCTCTTCCCCCCTTGGCGGTTCAAAATCCCACTCCTTGGATCAGAATTCACCGCAGAGGCGCAGAGAGAAGCGACACCCCCAACGCTTCAACCCAAATGAAGTAATGGATAAAAATTTCATGCTCCGGCGTATAGAACTGGGATGTGGCTGGCCGCGCTAGCCGCATGGTGTATCACGAAGTGGTGCAGGAGGGCATCGACTCGACGGCACAGACAAAAAACTAACTCCAACCCATGAAACAAACCCTAATTCAACTTTCCATTCTACTCGTTGCGCCTGTCACCGCAGTTCACGCGGCTGAAGCCCCGGCCAAGAAGCCGAGCGCTGGCTTGAGCTTCCACGTGCAACAACTGCATCTGGATCACAACGAAGGATGCGCCGTCGCCGATTTTAACCAAGACGGCAAGCTCGACATCAGCGCGGGCGAGTTCTGGTACCCGGGGCCCGATTTCAAGACGCAGAAACCCTTGCGGCAACTGAAGGTCCAAGCACCCGATTACCTCACGAACAACGGTGAGCACGCTTGGGACGTCAATGGCGATAGTTGGCCAGATATAATTAGTGGCTCGTTCCTCGAAACAGAAATCTGCTGGTATGAAAACCCGAAAGCCGAAGGCCTATCGAAGGGCGAGCTGTGGAAGAAGCATGTGCTCATCGACACCAAGCTCAGTCAAAATGAGTGGACGGAGTTTCGCGATCTCGATGGTGATAAAGTGCCGGACTTAGTCGTCAATTCCTGGAACGAGAGCATTCCCGCGATGGTCTATCAACTCACCAAGCGCGACAACGGCGAGCCTACGCTCAAACCATGGGTGATCCATGAAGGCGGGCCGGGTGTGAATGGCCATGGCGTCGGCTTCGGCGACATCAACGGTGATGGTCTCGAAGACATCATCTTCGGCAACGGCTGGTATGAGCGGCCCAAACAGAAAGCCTCAGCGCAATCTTGGATTTTGCATAAGGACTGGAATTTTCCCAGCGCAAGCTGCCCGATGCTCGTGGTCGATCTCAATGGTGACGGCCACAACGACCTACTCTGGGGCCACGGCCACAACTTCGGCCTCTACTGGGAAGAGCGCCGCGACGATAACAAAGACGGCAGCACCAACTGGCGGCATCACCTCATCGACGACCGTTTTTCCCAACCGCACGCCCTCGCGTGGGAAGACCTCGACAAGGATGGCCAGCCTGAACTCATCACCGGTCGCCGCGTCCTGGCTCACAGCGGCAAAGATCCCGGGGATGCCGAGCCGGGCGTCATCTACTATTTCAAATGGAACCAAGAGCGGCAAAAGTTCCAGAGATTTCCCATCGCCGAAAACGGCCCCGGCATCGGCCTGCAAATCCGCGCCGTGGATCTCGATGGTAACGGCTGGAAAGACCTCGTCTGCGCCGGGAAAAGTGGCACGCATATCCTCTGGAACGACGGGAAATAGCATTTAACCCGAAAACAGAAATTTAACCGCAGATGAACACGGATCAGAGCGAAGCTAAGGAGAAGCGACACTCCTGTCGCTTCAATCAATGAACGGCGATTTTACCACAAACAGCACAAAGCGAAGGAAAAAATCCTATCCCGGATCCCCGATCCCCTATCTCTAATCCATCTCCCAAAACTTGGCGCGCTTGGCGGTTCAAAATTCTTGATTAAAAAGAGTTCACCGCAGAGGGAAATCCATCCCTCGTGTGTAGCGTCGCGTCTATGACCGTCGCACTTCACCCTCTTCCGTTGGGGGCTTAGATCTTCAAGCCGTCCATCAAGATGAAGAGAACCACCGATGCACGCGGATGAACACGGATCAAAGCGAAGCTAAGGAGAAGCGACACTCCTGTCGCTTCAAAGCCATCGGTGACCATCACAGATCCTTTGAGGAACGAACTCGGCTTCCGAGGGGTAAGACAAAAGCCAAAGATGCTTCACGCCGCTAAGTCATAAACCACTTAAAATGACATGGGGCAGTCGCTCTTGTTTAGATGATTAAGCCTACCCCTTCCAAAAAATGATCGACCAACTCTCTTTTTCCCGCCATCAAATGGCGGAACTAATTGTAATGTTCGCCAAACCAACGAAGTCAATTGCCATGAAGACCACAGCAACGATCATTCTGGCTTGTTTGGTTGTGGCATGCTCGAAGGAGCAGCCCACCAAGCCAGTCGATCCTCTGGACGATCCTCCCCAGCCAACGACGACTGCGCCCGTAACGGAGGCTGAGCGTGCTGAGACGTTGAGCATTCGAGAGGCTACATTCCGCTATCAGTTTCAAAAGAACGCATCAGGACAGCAGCAGAAGGCCTCAGCGTATTTTTTGACCTTTAATGACGGTGACAAGAGTGACTATCCAGATGCGTCATTTTTGAAGCGATTCGCAGATGTCACACCACCAGTAAAGAGCGGCAAGGACTGCGACAGTTCTGCCGAAAAAGGGGTCGTTGATAAAGTTACAGGCCAGCGGGGGCTTATTTTCCGCGTCGGAGCCATCAAGTGGATTTCGGACACTGAGGTTGAGGTTTCAGGAGGGTATTATGAAGCTGGCTTGAGTTCTTCAGGGAACACCTACTTCTTGAAGAAGAAGGACGGGAAGTGGGTCGTAGAGCGAGACCAGATGCATTGGATTTCTTGACCACATGAGACGCACATATCCACAACGGGGCGAACAAAACGGATCAGGCAACGGCTCGAAGGCTATCTGTCGTGTCAGCAACGTCTTGCGCTCGCCGTCGCCTGATCCGAGTCGTTCTGCAAGAAATAGCATGATTCCTGAGATACTACATTTATTGGCATGTATCACCTTGGTCATCTCCGCAATCTAGTGGCCGTCATCTCCCGGAAGGTTGTTCAGCCTCCCACCTGCGTCATTGACTCCGCTCAGGCGGCCAGCCAGTTTCAGTGCTAGAAATGAAAGCCCGCTGGACACCCCTAATCTTCGCGGCAGGACTTGGAGCCGGTTGGCTCATTTTCGGCGGGGGCACGCGGGAGAGTGCGGAGGCGGCCAAAAACAAATCCGCCGCACCCGTCGTCCGCAAATCCGAGGCCCCGACTGTGACGTCTCCGCACGAATCCAAGTTCCACACCTTCGCCAAGGAGCTCCCCAAGCTTAGCGAGGACGAGCGGGAGGCTTTCACTAAATCCCTCACTCCTGGAGACCGCGCCGCCGCCATTGAGGCGATGCTCGACCAAGCTGGCCCGGATGGCATACCCGTGGTAACCCATTCGATGATCGTACAAATCCTCATGACCTGGGCCAGCGAGGATTTTGACGGGGCATGGGCTTGGGCCCGGCAGGTTGAGAGCGATGGCGACCGCAAGTTCGTCGCCTCGCAGATCCTTGATGTTTGCGGTGGCAAGGATCCGGACCGCGCACTCGCCCTACATCTGGAAATGGCCGCCGAGGATCCCGACTTCAGCTCCAGTGCTCCACTCGACATCCTCCAAAAGGCCGCTTCCAAGGATGCTGCCTCCTACCTCGATCTCCTTGGCAAACTGCCTTTTGGCAAGGGCGTCCGCGGCAGGGCGATGGACTTCGCGGCGGATTTCGACTTCCAGCAGGCGGCGGATGGCCTCACCGACCTCAAGAAGCGCCATGACCGGGGATACCCTTCCGCGTTTGCGACCAACTTCCTCGCCTCTTGGGCCTCGCGGGATGTGGACGCAGCCTACGCGTGGTTTGCCAAGAATCCGGATCCTTTTTTCTATGAAAACTTCTGCAGTTTGCTCGAAGGCATCGAGAAACTGGGTGTGCCCGGTGCTTCCTACGCTTGGGCGGCGGACAAGCTCAACGAACCCGGCCCCGCGCGGGATGCCATGATTCAATCGCTCATGCATCCCAGATCGTCTCGCGGGCTCACCGATATCAACTTCATCGCGCAGGCCATGCCGGATGCCGCCAGCCGTGACAGCTTCCTCAGTGATGTGATGACGATTATGAGGGGGACCAGGGGAGAAATCGCGATCGAGTTCATCTACGTCCTTTCCCAGATGTCCACCCCAGCCGTTCGGATGGAAACTTTTCGACAACTGGGAAAGAATAGCCTCTTGCGAGTCGCGAAGATTCCCGACGCCCAGCTCCAACAATGGGGACTCACCCGCCAGCAGATAGAGCAGGCCCAAGCCTCTGGCCGCTGATGCCGCGCGCGGTCCTTCCCTCTGCGCCGATGGTCGCCGCGAAGCGTTCAGGAAGGTCCGACTGCATGGACGGACTTCCTAAACAGTAAGTCAGACGTTTGATCAAAAATCTATTTCCCTGCCGGACTTCGGTGTGGATTCGACATCTCGCCATAGCATGAATAACCCGGATGCGCGGCCTCATTTCAGAACTCACCACCCTGCTCGCCGCCGATGATGCCCGTTGGTATAGCTTCGGCCTCAGCGCCCCCGGCGATCCTGAAACACCCGGCATCCCCGCCGCCGCCGTCCTCACACCCGGCATCCCCGGCAGTGGCCTGCTCTTCCTAGACTGGCCAGACACCCGCCGCACCGACCGCTACCGCGTGTGGCAGAAAAAACCCGGCGAGACCACCTTCACCCCCGTCGCCACCGTCACCGAAAGCGATGCCACCCTCAGCTCTCAGCC
>JAIXQH010000052.1 GCA_027484055.1 Verrucomicrobiaceae bacterium
CAGGTTTCTGGATTGGGAAGCTGACGGATACGGCCGATCCGGGAGTGTTTACCTAACAGAAGAAAAGTACAAGTGCTAAATCGCACTTTTTACGCACTGATTTTTGAGAAACGGTCTAATAGTTGGAATGATCAAGCTCCTCATGAGCTTGAAAACACATCGTGGCCTATCAGAAAACCCGTATTCCTCAAGCAGTAAGTTGTTCCGCAGCTGACGCTCTGCGCGAAATAATTTTGAAAACTGGAGATAGGTGAAAAGCGATCTCCTGCACTTGCTGATTTCCAGCAGCTTGTGATTAGACCGATGGCAGTTGGGGCAGACCAAGCTCTTTGAGAAATTGATTGTGCTACTCGGTTGCCGTCTGGATGGCGTTGCCGATTTCCTGCAATTGTGCGTGGGTCGCGGCGAGATCAATCTCCTCATGTCCCACTCGTTGAGCAAGGTATCACCGTGGAAGATGTCGAACTCCGTGCAGCAGCATGTTCATGCGGGCGAGGTTGTAGGTGGTGATTTTTTTTGGCGAAGCCCTTGCGAGTAGTTACAGAAAAAAATCACCACGATAGACAACGGATTCGTCAGCGTAACGCCCGGTTTCTGTGCGAGCTTGGGTATTTGACGCAATCCGTAAGCTCTCATTTCCGCGCCCTGATCGCCGGGAAAAAACCGTCCCGCACCTTCCACACGGCTTCCATATCCAGCTTCTCCCCAGTGAAGATGATCTGTCGGTTCTCCGTGTCCTTCCGGGTTTTGAGATAACGCGTCACGTTCATCCAGCGGATGACCTGCTGGCCGGTCAGTTCGTCTGTCTGGCGGATGACGAGATACACGTCCACCGGCTGGTTGATCCAGTATTCGAGGTGGCGGTCATCTTTCACGTCGAAGACCTCGCTGCCGTCGCCTTTGCGGGTGCGCAGGTAGGGGTTACCGCTCTTGAGCTGGATGTAGATGCGTTTCCCGCTGGCCTTGCCGTCGTTGTCCTTGAACTCCACTTCACCATCAATGCCGTGGTCGAACATCGTCACCGGGCGGAAGATTTGGTTCGCCTCGCCCGCGATGGCCATCATGTGACCGATGAGGATTTGCTCCAGCGCCTGCGTGTCGAGTTGGCGCGTCGCCGTTTCGTCCATCGCCAGAATCTTGCGGGCGACGGGATCGCTCTTCCTCCGCTGCTCGATGAAATCAATGAACGGCACCCTCGCGTCGCATTCCTGGCAGGTGATGAAGTCCTTTTTCGCTTCGAGTCGCCGACGCACCGCTTCAAAATCCTTTACCGGGGTTCCGCACTCCGGACAAACGTAGCGCCGGTCGCGCGTGACCTCGTAGGCATACTTCGCCAGGTGGCGGTGGACATACTCGATGAAGATAACCTTCAGCTCTTCCGGCACCTCGTGGTCGAAGTAGAGGCTGATCTTTGCCGTGCCTTCACCCTGCCGGTTCTCGATCTTCAGGCCCAACGTGTATCCCTTCGGTGAGGCGAATTCGGCCGCATTTCGCCACAATTCCCGGTGCGCGAATTCCTGGCTATACCAGAGCCGCACCACCAGCGTCGTCCAGACCGTCTGCCACTCGCCGCTGAAGGTGTAGGAAACGAAAATGACCGGGTCGCGCGGGAGTTCCTTCTCGCGGCGGTATTGCGAAGGGAAGACCAGATGCCGACCCAGCGGCGTGTCCTCGGCGATGCAGAGCGAGTGATCGAGAAAGGTCTGCACCATCGCCCGCAGCAGCAGTTCCTCATCCGGACGATGTTTCAGCCGCTCGACACCGGTGAAGTCGAACTTCGGATCGTAGATGTCCGCCTCCCGCACGCAGCCGATCTCGTCCTTGTGGGCGCGGGCTGCGCGGATGATCGCCCCGGCGTAGCCGTTCAGCAATTCGTGCTCCAGCAGCACCAGATCGCCAAACTTCAGCGACCGGGCTAGGCCGTGATTGGCCAGCAACGACACCGCCGTGCGCACGTCGGACTCACCGAACCGCTCGCCCGGCAGGGTCTGCTCCAGCCGCTGCGCCAGCTCGGAGAAACGCAGCAGCCGGATGTCCGACTCGTCGCGCATCGCCATCACGGCATTTTTCAACTCGGCCAGCAGGCGTGGCGTGCACGTCCACGGCAGCTTGTCCCAAGGGATGCTTTCGGCAATGAGCCGTTTCAGCTTCGAGGGTAGCCCTCCGTTCTCCTCGTCTGAGCAATTCACTCCCGTCTTGGCACTAATCGGAAGCCAATTGCCGAAACCGTATTGCTGGCAAAAGCGATCAATCTTGGCGTTGCTGACCTTTATACCACCAACGTCGATCTGTGAGAAAATCAGTAGACTCGCCGCTTTCGAAACCGACCCGGAGTGGTTGACCACGGTCTTCAACGCCTCGATCCATTCACCTGCCTCGGCAAAAGGGTCGTCTTTCTGCGGATTAATGAGCAGTAGGACGAGCGCGGTGTCATCGAGGAAAAGTTGGTGGATGAGGCGATAATCCTCCTGCCCAGCCAAGTCCCAAAGGAACACCTCACGTTCTAGCGAGGACCCAGGCTGCAGTGGCAACTCCAGCCGCCAGACATTCATGCCATGTGTCGAATACGTCGGGACGAATCGGTCGCCGACAAGACGATGAGCAAGCGAAGTTTTGCCTACTCCAGCCTCGCCTAGTAAGACGACCTTAGCTGCTGCATAACGACGCACCTCTTTATGAGCAGCAAAAGCAATACCTTCCGCTGGTCCTACGACGCTCCTTGGGGGGGGCTCAATAATGTCGGGCCTGCAGACTGTCAGTAAATCGATGAAGGCCGACTCGTTTTGCTGCCTGTAGTCGATATACCTGTAGCGACGGAGAGTATCAGGAAGATCGCAGTCCGCCAGAAGGAGCGGGATGAATCGGCGGCCCGCATTGTCCGGGTTGCGGTGGACGGCGGTGCTACGCTCCAGCGCCACCCAGCCTGATGCAAGCGCTGACGGAGAAACGCATAGGACCAGCGTTCGAGACTGCTCGAGCCCCTCGTCTATCTTTAAAGCGATTATGTCCCCAGGCGTAATCTGCCACTCGTCAAACCACACTCGCAAACCTTCCTGTTTAAGTTTCTCTGCGAGTGTTCGAGCCGACCCTTTGTCGCGGCTATTGTGCGAGAGAAATACGTCGAACTTAAAGTCATTCATGGCCGTTTGATTGCTGAAGTGGTGATCGCGCGACCAATCTGTTGAAAGGTGTCCGCCAAAACATCCCCATACGTCATGCACCCTCGTGGAAGTGACACTACCCTCGTCACACCACGCCTTATGTATGTCTGGACCTGCGTCTCAGTCGGTTCGACCAGTAGCGCGTATGCTGGTCTGCGAAACTCCCCAAAATACGTTTTTACCAAACTCCATATTTGGCGGATGTCGGGATCGTCGATGCTATATCCAACAAACATCACCGAATGATGGCTAAGTATATATGTAACCTCTTGAAACATGCTTTCTCGCAGCTTGCTAAACTTGTCGTAGTCCTCCTCGGTTATGACCATCAAACTGGGGTGGTGCAGATCGCCATGCATCTTTAGAATCCGGGTTTCACCGTCAGTCCTTCCGAACGGCATTAGGTCCTCATCGACTACGGGGAGGTAAGGTTTTCCAACATTGTTATAGGCGCGTTCAAGCAAGAAATCGAAGTTCGTGGTAAGCACCTGAGTAAATGGCAATCGGGCAAACTCATCGTGCGCGGGTCCTGGCTTCGCTGTTCCAATGTGGAGGCACTTCTTTAGAAGCCGAATCAGTTCAAACTTGGAACACTCCGCACAATACGCAGAAAGTTCGGCCTTTGGATCCCCGGAGAACGCTCGTTTCATCCGATGCGCAACCTCCGTTCCCAAATCGCTCCACAGAGGCATCTTGCAAGTCGGCGGCAAGATTGCGTTCATTGAAAACCCCGCGCCAACGATAGGGACACATTCACCCGTGGATATGTCATCCAGCAGCTCCCGTGGAATATGGTCGATAAGTGCTTTCATGGCCACTTTGCAGGAAAGGAAGTCAAGTAGCCAAGTCTTGAACGGCTAGCAGCTGAACGTTTCGTCAACGCCGCTTCGGATTCCTCACGGAAGTCCACATACTTGTAGCGCCGGAGGGTATCCGGGAGAGCACAGTTGCCCAGCAGGAGCGGGATGAACCGGCGGCCCTCATTGGCCGGGTCTCGGTGGACTGCCGTGCTCCGCTCCAGCGCCACCCAGCCCGAGGCCAGCGCCGCCGGCGAGAGGCACAGCAGCAGCACCCGCGACTGTTCCAGCCCCTCATCCACTTTCAGCGCGATGATGTCCCCCGCCTGGATGACCCACTCATCCAACCACACCCGCACCCCCGCCGCCTTTAGTCGCTCCGCCAGCCGCCGCACGCGGGGCTTGTCCGCGTGATTGTGGCTCAGGAAGACGTCGTATTCGAATTGCGCGGTCATGGTTTACTTGGCGTCACGTCTGAATACGGCCCGAGAACCCGTTTTCCGTTGAAGTGGATCATGTGGTCGGGGTCTTCGGCGATCCAGACTTCGAATTCCCAGGCGATGTGCGAGACGAAGGTCTCCATGGTGCGGCGCATGGTGGCGTTGTCGATCATCACTTCAGGCGTTTGACGTTGTTGGCGGAGAGCAGTGTTCGCATTTGGGTGATGGCGATTTCGTTCAGCTTGAGCAGGCACTCGGGCTGCGGCAGCCCTTGGCGGATGAAGCCGGAGTTGAGGCTTTCGAGATTGGGCTGGGCCATTGGATATTTAGCGGGTTTTTCCCGGGAGATAAGGGGCGGGGGGCTCGCGGACGAGGGACGATGAGGCGGGGCGGAGGAGCAGGGCACGCTCGCGCAGGGCGTCAAGCATCCGGAGCTTTTCCGCCACCGGGCGGGCGGCAAGGCGCTGGCGGTAGAGGCGCTTGCTTTCGAGAATGGCGGAAAGGTCAGGAGTCATGGGGGGTCGGAGAGGAATTGTTGCTGGAACCTCGCCCACGGCTCGGCAAGGGCGTGGCGGGTGAGGATGTCTTCAAATGTGGTGGCATCGAGGATGCCGGACTCCACGAATTGGAGCAGACGGGCCTTGTCCTTGGCACGTCCGGTTTGGAGGGCGATGGCCGCGAGATACTCGGCGGAGAAGACCCGCGCGGGGACGCCATCCACATCGGAAGTGATGGCTTTACTCAAAGCTTCGTCCGCGAGTGGCCCGGTGGGGGGAAGGAACTGCACGGGCCAGCCAGCGATGATGATGTACTCGCCCTCGGCAGAACATCCTCGCGCCGTTAGGTAATCGTAGATGGGACGGGGACTGATGATGACGGAGCCAGGTTCGGGGCGGAAGGATATGAAAACATCCACATCAAGCGTGGAAACCGGCTCTAAATGAAACGTGGCTCCCACGGCACCGCCGATGGCATAGGAGTCGATGACTCCGTCCGCCTGCATTTGGTTGATCGTTTTGATGACTTCCTGAATGTTCACGGGTCAGTTGAGTTCCATCCAGCATTTGAGAACCGGCTTCACGCCGACGGGTGCCTGGACTTGTTTGAGGCAGGTGTTCTTGATGTGCTTCTCGACCTTGAGCCGAATTTCACGAAGGGATGAGGACTCCATTTTCACGACCTGCGGGGTTTCCACTTCGTCGCTATTATCAACGATGAAGAGCTCGTCGCCGGATTTGGGTGAGTCGCTCATGGGTAGGGAACCTTTGGTGGAGTCATGGTTGGAGGGAGACCTTGCGTTTTGATGGGAATTGGATTTTCTGAAACCATTTTCTAGCGGGGCCGCTGGATGGGGACAAGCAGGGAATGCGGGAAAGCGGAAAACCCAGCCCGCCGGTAAAATAGATTGTCGAAAACGGCGGGGCTGGAGAATGATCCCGCACACCCCAACGGCCTCTGTTTCCATGCTCCGTTACCGCAATCAAGACTGGCTCGTCATCCATGGTTCCACTGTGATCAGCGTTCAACTCCGCCCGGCGGGCCGGGGGAAACAGGACTTGCAGTGGCAGGTCACTCTGCTCTACGTGCGCAACGAGCCAGAGTGGCAGCGGCTGCCAGCGTGCCGCCGCCAGAGCCTCAAGATCGTGCTGTGTTCCTTTGCGCCCCGGCCCGGTGATTGGCGTCACTTCGGCAGTCTCGATTTCTGGAATGCCGACGAGTTCGGCAGCTCGGTGGAGAGCCGCGGCGGATACTGCGAGACGTGGTTGTCCGATCCCACCGCGCCAGACGAGCGGGACGGAGAACTGGACCTGCGGTATTTCCAGTGGCGGGTGGCCCGCGCCAAGGGGACCCATTTCGACATCGAGCTAAGCGGAAGTGCACGCCCACCGGATACAGGCGAGGCCGCCCGCGCGCCGAGCTATCTGGCGGGCGGGAGCGCATTCGCTTCCGCGAACTATGATCGTGAACTCTATCTGGAGGAGACCGTTCCCTTCGGCACGATCCACACCGCCGTGCCCCGCAATGCACCCGATCCGTACCGTCACGCGGAAGCGCTCGCACGCCGGCACCTCAAGATTCCTCCAGTAGAGTACATTCAGATCCACGATCACAAGAACTCAAGTTACGAAAACCTCCGCCATGACCTCCACGCCGAAATCCACGTTGGCGGCTATTACGAGGACTGACTTTTCACCCACTCCACCTCAACACGCGCACACCATGCCTTGGCTCGAATGGCAAGGGGAAGTGATTCCCTGCTTCACAGACGGATTTGAAAACATTAGTGCCATCCTCCAGGCACCAGACACCACTGTGGCCCGCCAGGATTGGTACCTTGATGTGAGCCTGATGGTGCCAAATCCGAAACCCGAAAGTGACGACGCGCACCCCGTCGCCCGGGATATCAACCTGCGCCTCAGTCTGCCCACGCAAGTCTCCGATTGGCGTGAACTCGCCGGAGTTTCCATCCACGCCAACCCCGCGTGGCATGCCGAAGTGGCAAGCTCCAGCCCCCACGGACGCCTACGCGAAACCATTCTGGAACTCACCGACTTCGACTTCCGCAACGAAGAAACGGCGGTGGTCACCGAATACAAGTGCGACCGCTACCACCTACGACTTGGCCCACCTAACGGCTTTCTTTTCCCACTGGAGCTCGACGCCTGGCTCGAACCTGCGGAAGGCTTTGATCGGCTCCTCAGCCCGGATGAAGCGCTGCGCCAACCCACCCTCCCGCCCAACCTTCGCGTCATGGCAAGCCCTCGGTTCAGCGGTGGCTCAATCGATATCGAAGCCGGCCACCCGGACCCTTTGGAGGTAGCCCGCCGACGCCTCCGCAGCGTGATCGGCCTCAAAGATTTCATTAAGCCAAAAATCGAATGGTTCGCCCAGTATGAACGCTCCCGCCATCAACTCGATGGCCCCGTACCCGAGGCCGATCAACGCCGCTGCACCGTGCGCTTTTCTACACCTGACGGCGGTGCCTAGCTACCCTTGACAGGCGGAAGCCTTGCAATCAGCTTCCGCCATATCATGGATCCCGCTGAAGAATTCACCACCATCGAGTCGATTTTCGTCCGCCACCGAAATGCACTGCTCATTCGTGGCCAATTCACCTCGATTTACACCGACTATTACCTCCACCTGATGCAGCACGGCATCCGACCGCCTTCGGATTTGGATCAAATGCTCAAGGACGGACTCGCCATGCTCACCCTGCACTTGGTGGCACGGCCATGGGCGGAAACGATCGCTTGGACGGCCAATCTGCGGGCGCCACGGATCAACCTTTTTGTCACCGGCGGCTCCTTCGACGAGAACATCACAGGCCGCATTTTCACCGAAGATGTCCGCGAGCCGGATCGGAATTTTTTCTATGCCCAGACGACCAGCGTGGACAACCCCGCACCCCGGACCTCGACGCTGGAGATTGACGGCAAGGATCCCATCACTTGGATTTCTCAATACTACGACCAGTCCGAGCAGCGCCCGGCCCGTGCCTTCCGCTTGGAGGATGAAAACTTCGTGCTGATCGCCGCGCAGCCTGACTGCGATCTGGAGTGGCTCGAAGCGCTGGACGCCGCTGCGGTGGAAAAAATCATCGAGGTGGAGGAAACGACGGTGCTGGAGACACGGCGCTTCCGCTTTTTCTGCGGCTGCTCGCTTGAGAAAATCCTGCCCATCCTCGGCGGCTGGAAAGAGCGCCCGGACGCCTTATTTGAAGGGGCGGACGCCATTACTATCCAGTGCCCACGCTGCGCGGCGAAGTATGAGGTCACGCGGGATATGATTTGAAGCGGGTTGCAACGTTTCCGCGTGTCTGCTACTAACGGGCCATGACCGCTGTCAAACCGCCGGACGGATCTTCTTAAGAAACGAGATGCCTTCCTCACCATTCCTTCACTCAAGGTTTTGCTATTTGTGGAAACGGCTAGCCCCTTGGTGATCGCTTACCGCCGCAAACCCGACGGCGGCTTTGGTGCCGAGCAATACTCCGGCCTAGATGCCGTCATCGCGCTGCCAGAGATTGAGGTCAGCCTCACACTCGCAGACTTGTATGAGCGGGTGGAGTTCGAGGCTTGAAGCTCTGCGCATCGTTGTTGCGCCGCGCCCACTCGGCGCTTACGACTCCCCCATGCCAAGTCCACGCCGTTTCCACCACCGGTTATTCACCGATGTGGCGGCGCTTGTGGCCTTGAAAAATGGGCAGCGCATTTCGGTCTGCATCCCCACCTTCAACGAGGCTGAAACCATCGGCCAGATCGTCGCCACCATCCACGCCGAGTTGGTGGTGAACCATGGATTGGTCGATGAAATCCTTGTGATTGATTCCGACTCCACCGATGGCACTAGGGAACTCGCCGCTGCCGCAGGGGCTAGCGTCCATCGCTCAGCGGACATTGCCCCAAGCACTGGCACCCATCGCGGAAAAGGGGAAAATCTCTGGAAAGCCCTCCACATCGCCACCGGGGATCTCATCTGTTATGTCGATGGCGACATCTCCGATTTTCACTCCGGCTTCATCACTGGACTGCTCGGCCCCTTGCTGCAAGACGACTCGATTCACTACGTCAAAGCCTACTACGAGCGCCCGCTCGCCTATGGTGACGAAACCCACTCCACCGGCGGCGGGCGGGTCTCAGAAATTTTAATCCGACCGTTGATTTCCCTCTTCTACCCAGAGCTCGTCGGCATTCTTCAGCCGCTCTCCGGGGAGTATGCAGCCCGACGCAGCACCTTGGCCGCACTCCCCTACCCGGTCGGCTATGGGGTCGAAATTGCCCACCTCATCGATCTCGCCCAAGCCGGGAAAATCCACCAAATCGCGCAGACCGACCTCGTCCGACGCATCCATCGCAACCGTGCGGACCAAGAACTCGGGCAGATGTCCTTCGCTATCCTCCAGGTGCTGCTCCGCCGACTCGAGCGGGATGGCAAGCTGACTCTGAATTTCTCAATCCCCACTCTCTACCAGACTTGGGCGATCAACGGGGAAAAGGTAGAAGCCATCCAGAAAAACATCCCCGAACCAGAACGTCCTGCACTTGGGTCATGAGTGCGCCTCATTTCAAGCCGCACAGGAAAGAACTGCCTTTACTAGTTTTCAGGAACAATTGGCACTAGTTCCGCTAGGAGCGCTGCTGATGTCCCTTTCCTCACGCCATCCTAGCAGTAAAAATCAAATTCGGCTGGGATTTGTCCCACTGACCGACTGCGCGCCCATCGCGGTGGCCCAAGAAATGGGTATTTTCAAACGCCGTGGACTGGACGTCGAGCTCTCTCGCGAACTCGGCTGGGCCAGCGTGCGCGATAAGCTGACATACGGCCATCTCGACGCCGCGCAATCCATCGCTGGCATCGCCCTTGCCCTTGGTTTGGGGATCAATGAAATGCGCTGCGAAGTCGCTGTGCCCATGATTCTCAACCTCCACGGCAACGCCATTACTCTCTCCAGCGAGGTCAGCCACAAGGAAATCGGCCGGGGTGAGGGGCTGAAATCTTTCCTCGCCCACAAGTGGAAAAAGGAGCGCCCCTTCACCCTCGCCGTCACCCACCGCTATTCCTCGCACCACACCCTGCTCAAAAGCTGGCTCGCTCGCCACGGGGTCCTCGCGCCTGAGCAGGTCGAAATTATTTTCTTACCGCCACCGCTCATGCCGCGCTCGCTGGCTGCGGGCCACATCGACGGCTACTGCGTCGGCGAGCCTTGGAACTCCGAGTCCATCATCTCTGGGGCCGGTTGGTGCCCAGTCACTTCCTCCGAAATTTCTCGGGGCCATCCAGAGAAGGTGCTGATCCTCAGCGGGACCTTTCTCGCAGACCGCAGGGAAGAAAGCATCGCACTGGTGGCCTCTCTTCTCGAAGCTTGCCAACTCTGTGAGTCTCTCGATTTCCGCGAAGAATTGATCTCAATCCTCGCCCAAAAAGCCTACACCGCCGCTTCCGAGGAAGTGCTACGCAACAGCCTCGGACCGGTTTTCAACACCGGGGTCGAGAGCGTCAATGCCAACGGGTTTCACATCTTTCACGGTGACTCCACCAACCGTCCCAGCATGGAAAAAGCCTCCCGGATCCTTTCAGAACTCCGCAACGCTGGTGTCATTCCCGAAGGCACCTGCGGTGCGCTTTCGAGAATTTTCCGCGAAGATCTCTATCACGCTGCTGAACAATTGCTGCAGGAGCCTGCTTTTTTCTAGAAACGCCAGGGACTTAGTCACTCATGAATGACCCTCATGTTTTAAGTGGCTAAAATTACTCCCCCTTCATGGCCCCGTGTCCGCCGTGGCACAATGGGTGCTGAACTTGAGTCAGCAACGAAAGCCATGGTCGATTTCAACAATTCAGGATTCAGCGCAGAGCAAACCTCCTACCTCTCCGGCTTCGTCTCCGGCATTCTCCAGGCCAACGAGCTGCCTTTCCTCGGACAAGATGCACAAGCTCGCTTCACGCATGAGCCATCTCAAGCGGTCGAGACCGTCCACGGCACCCCAATCGAGGACCTCTGCCGCGAGGAGCAGATCAAACACGAAAAGCACGGCCTCGACTGCTATGACACCATCTGCGCCAACGCAGAAACCAACACCTTCCCGGTCGATGGCGACATCTTCCGTTACAAGTTCCACGGTCTCTTCTTCGTCACCCCCGCCCAGGAAAGTCTGATGCTCCGCTGCCGCGTGGCCGGTGGCGCACTCTCCACCCACCAATTCCGCGGGCTTGCAGAAATCGCCGCCGATTGGGGACCCGGCCACGCCGACCTCACCACCCGTGCCAATCTCCAGATCCGTGAAATCATGCCCAAGGATGCCGCTAGCATCCTCATGAAACTCGCCGATCTCGGCCTCACCTCCCAAGGTGCAGGGGCTGACAACGTCCGCAACATCACCGCCACTCCCACCACCGGATTTGATCCGACGGAACTGCTCGATGTGCTGCCCTACGCCCGCGCCATGCACTACGCGATTTTAAAAAACCGCGACCTCTTCGGCCTCCCGCGAAAGTTCAACATTTCCTACGATTCCGGCGGTGCCATTTCCACCTGCACCGACACCAACGACATCGGATTCTACGCCGTGAAAGTTCTGGAAAACGAGCATGGCGTCACCCCCGGCATCTACTTCCGCATGCAACTCTGCGGCATCACCGGCCACAAGCAGTTCGCCACCGACTGCGGACTCCTGCTTACCCCCGCCGAGACCATCCCCGTCGCCGCAGCCCTGATGCGCGTGTTCATCGAACACGGCGACCGCACCAACCGGAAAAAG
Source organism: Verrucomicrobiaceae bacterium (assembly GCA_027484055.1). Taxonomy (GTDB): domain Bacteria; phylum Verrucomicrobiota; class Verrucomicrobiia; order Verrucomicrobiales; family Akkermansiaceae; genus Luteolibacter. Next base: position 11,661 of record JAIXQH010000052.1, read on the forward strand.
GCTCGTCTTAAATACTTGGTCGATGACTGGGGCATCCCGAAAATGCTGGGGGAAACGGCCAAAAAACTCGCCTTCCCTCTCCGCCACTTTCCTCTCACCGCCTGCGAACCCTCACGCCCCAAGTCCAAGCATGGCCACCTCGGCATCCATCAACAATACGACGGCAAGCACTACATCGGCGTGCTCACCCCGGTCGGGCGCATGTCTGTTTCACAAATGCATGCCTTGGCCGACATCGCCGACGAGTTCGGACGCGGTGAAATCCGCCTCACCGTTTGGCAAAATCTCATCATCCCCGGCATCACCGAAGGCAATTTGCAAGCCGCCATCACCGCGATCCAAGCCGCCGGGCTGGATCACCGAAATAACAGCCTCACCGGCGGCCTCATCGCCTGCACCGGCAGCCAAGGTTGCAAATTCGCCGCTGCCGATACCAAGGCCCAAGCAATCCTCCTCGGCTCCCACCTTTCGTCCAAGATGATCCTCGACCAAGCAGTCAACATCCACCTCACCGGCTGCCAGAATTCCTGCGCCCAGCACTACATCGGCGACATCGGCATGATGGGCACTCGCGTGAAAATCGAAGACGGCTCCACCGTAGACGGCTACAACATCGTGCTCGGCGGCGGGGTCGATGACACCCAAGCCCTTGCCCGAGAAATCTGGAAATCCGTCCGCGCCGACGAGATGCCAGCCCTCATCGAGCAGATCCTCGTCGCCTATCTCCGCGACCGCCGCGAGGGCGAGAGCTTCATCCAGTTCGCCAATCGCCACAGCCCTGAGGAACTCAAATCCCTCTGCAATTTCGACCAAGCCGCCGCCTGATCATGCCGCTCCACATCCCCAACACCGCCCCCTTCACAGGTGCCCAAAAACAGTGGCTCAAGGGCTATCTCGACGCGCTAAACTGCGCGCTCAATCCCAGCTCCGGCGCCACCACCACCGCAGTGGTCGCCCCGCCCGCCGGTCAGCCCGTCACCATTCTCTGGGGATCTCAAACCGGAAATTCCGAAGCGCTGGGTAAAAAGCTCAGTAAAGCCCTCGCAGCAAAAGGCCACCGCCCCACCCTCCGCGACATGGCCGACATTTCCCCGGCAGATCTCAACAGCATTGGGAATCTACTCATCATCACCTCCACCTATGGCGACGGCGAACCACCCGACAACGCCGCCGCCCTCTACGCCGCCCTCCATGCGGCAGACGCCCCCGCCCTTCCGCAGCTCAACTTCGCCGTGCTAGCCCTCGGGGATTCAAACTACGCCGAGTTCTGCAAATGCGGCCGTGATTTCCACACCCGACTCAGCGCCCTCGGAGCCAAGCCTTTGCTCCCACTCATCGAGTCAGATGTCGATTACGACGCGCCATTTGCCAAGTTCACCAAGGAGCTGGAACTCGCCCTCAGCGCCTAAGAGATTTTCACCCCGCTCACCCACAACGTGCCTGCGACTCTCAATCGTTTACCAGCCCTGAAAAGCCAGTCCTCCGCCGAGCCGGGCAATCTCATCGACCAACTCCTCGCCGAGCAAAAAAAACTCCAGACCCCCGTCGCCCAGTTTTCAGAAGTCCACCACCGCCGCGCACCGGACCTGGCCGATCACTACCGCACCCTCATTCCTCTCACCAAGCCCGGCTTCGGTGAGCAATACGCCTTTGAGGTTTCCCTCGACCGCTGCACCGGTTGCAAGGCCTGCGTCTCCGCCTGCCACTCGCTCAACGGACTCGACGATGACGAGGTCTGGCGCGACGTCGGCACCCTGCTCGGTGGAAAATCCGCCCCCGGCTGGCAGCAGACCATCACCAGTGCCTGCCACCATTGCGAAGATCCTGGCTGCCTCAATGGTTGCCCCGTCGGTGCCTACGAAAAAGACGCAGACACCGGCATCGTCCGCCACCTCGATGACCAATGCATCGGCTGCTCCTACTGCATCCTCAAGTGCCCCTACGACGTCCCAAAATACTCGAAAAAACGCGGCATCGTCCGCAAGTGTGACATGTGCCACCAGCGCCTCGCCGAAGGGGAAGCCCCCGCCTGCGTGCAAGCCTGTCCGACTGAGGCCATCCGCATTGTCAAAGTGACTCAAGGGCAGCTCATGCCGCGGCTTTTTGAAGCTGACATCGAGCATCCGCAATCCGCCTTGCCCTCCTCCGAAATCACGCGCCCGACCACTCGGTATGTCGGCCGTGAGGTGCCAGTGGGAGCCGGCCCTGCCGATCAACTCGCCCTCATCCCCCAGCACGCGCATTGGCCGCTTGTTTTCATGCTCGTTTTCACCCAAGCAGGCATCGGTCTGCTGCTCGGCAGTGAATCCACCACCGCAACCCTCACCGGGGCTTTGATCTTCTACGCCGGCATGCTCGCCTCCGTCTTCCATCTCGGTCAACCGCTGAAAGCCTGGCGCTTTTTCATCGGCTTGCGCACGTCCTGGTTATCCCGGGAAATTCTCGCCTTCTCGCTCTTTGCCCCCCTGCCCTTCGTCCTCAGCAGTCTGCCCTTGCTGCCGGATTTTCCTTTTAAAGCACTGACTTCACAGCTCGCGGCCCTGTCAGTCTTACCCCTTGGCATCATCGCCGTCTTCACCAGCGTGATGATCTACCACGACACCCATCGCGCCCTCTGGCGCTTTCCGCTTGGGGCTTGCCGTTTCTTCGGCACGGTCGCCAGCTTCGCCGCGCTTGCGCAACTCATGGCCAGCCCGTCGAGCGGTCTTCTCCAAGGTTTCTACGCCGCCGCCATCCTGCTCAAGCTCAGCCCAGAGCTCCGCCTGCTAAAACTCGCCAAGGCCAAAGACGTCCCGTGGACCGCCGATATCCACGGTGCCCGCCTCCAGCTCGGTCCACTCCGCACGATACTCCGCTGCCGTCTCGCCCTCAGCCTCGCCGCCCTTGTGCTCGGACCGTTCCAACCATGGCTCGCCGTGCCGATCCTGCTAGTGGCCGAAGTGCTGGAGCGGCAACTCTTTTTCCAATCCGTGCACGCTCCGAAAATGCCCGGGAATTTCGGCCCACAGTCGAAGCATGGGTGAGGAGATTTCGTAAAGACACGGAAGCCTTCTTCCAACGGTGTCCAACTACCAAGCGCTGACACCTCTCTCCACAAAGAATTCCCGTTCATCCGGCAAAAACCGCAAACTGCGGCTCTCATGTTTCAGCGCCAGCCCTCCATGCTTCGCCTGCAAATTCCTATGTTTCACTTGAAGACGCCTATGCTTGACCTCAACTGATCAAAGTTCGGCATAAAAATGCCCATGTTTGGCCGCAAGGGGTCAAAGTTCCACATTGAGACGCCTATGTTTGGCATGAAGACGCCTATTTTTGACATGTAGACCTCTATGTTTGAGGTGAAGAGCGTTATGTTTGAGGTGAAGACGCCTATGTTTGACCTCAAGATGCCTATGTTTCGGGTCGAAATCCGTTTCCGCCTCCTGTAAGTGGCTGATTTTCAAATAGATACCCTGGACATCGGGAATCGCAGGGGCGTGTGCGGTGGAGCCTTTGCGACCTTGCACGGCGGCGAGGTCGTTTTTCATCAAGGAGCGTGACTTCTTTGAATGACTTTCAGCATCTATGCCAGCCGCCCGATCAAAGGCGGCAAAACCCCACAGCGCCGCCAGCTTACGCTTTATCGTGACTCTTCGGAGTCAAGCCATTGTTGGACGCGCTGGATGCAAAGCTCCATTTCATCCCTCACCTCGTATACCCAGAAACGCATCACATCCCAACCCAGCTCCCGGAGACGCATGTTGCGAAGCTGATCGCGTTGGAGAAGATCGCCGTTCCAGTCCCGGTGGTAATGCTCACCGTCGATCTCAATGTTCAGTCTGCGATTATTGTCGAATAACGCAAAATCTAGGATGTATTTGTCCACGTTGTATTGGGGCGTTGAAAGGATACCCTTCTCCTGTAGCGCCAAATAAAAATACTCTTCCCATCCGGAAACCAAGTTTGGCTTGGCAACGGTCGGGTAGGTTCCTGGCGTTCTTGGGACGGAGAGGCGTTCGACATACCCGGCGAAACTCGCGAGGTGACTGACACCGGAATTTCTCGCCGCTTGCTTGTCGCCCACCACGATCAGTCCTGCTCTTGCGCGGGTAACCGCGACGTTAAACACATTGCCGGTCCGCTTTAGGAAGGTTAGTGCTCCCTGCGGAGTATTTGCAGACACCACTGGCGAGAAAATCATTACATCCCGTTCATCGCCTTGGAACCCGTGGGCTGTCTCCACCATAAAATTCCTGTGATTCAATGCCGCGTCCAACGCTGGGTTTTGCCTGACAAGCTGGCGTATCCGATTCGCCTGTCCCCGGAAAGGTGTGACCACGCCCATGCTGCCTTGATAGTCCCGAACGAGAACCAAGCGCTCCAAAACTTTCACCACCTTCTGCGCCTCGGCTGTATTGACAATGCCATCTCGGTTGTTGCGCGTGACTATACCTATAAGATCAATCCACTGAATCGCCGGCAAACCCGGATCGATCATCATGAGTTTTCTGTAGTCGGTCGCAATTCTCAGCTTTGCGTTGTAGAACTGCTGAACGGAGAAGCCGACGATATCGGAATGAGATCTGTGATGATCCAGCAGTTGAACGACATTCACAGAATCCGCCATCGTGACGGCGAGATCATAAACCGAATTGACCGAATAGCCCCAGATGGGATGCTCGGACAGACCGTGGGTATGGAGAAGACCAGCATCAACCGCAGCAGGCAAGGCACAGATGAAATTGAGCTGTTTAGGATCGCCGATGATCACGACCGCTTTGGCGCGATACAGAAGCGGTAGAATTGCAGCAATGTCGCATTGGCTAGCTTCATCGATAATAAGCAGGTCGAAGCTTCCAGGCGTGAAAGGAAACCGCTTATGCACCGAAAGCGCCGTCACAGCCCAACACGGAAGGAGCGAAGAAACTTGTCGAAGCAGTTGGAAGAAGTTCGCCCATACGGGATTTGGAATATTGCCGCCACTTGCTTTAATTTGAAGAATAGTCTTCAAGACTGAAGCAAAGTTGCCCAACTCAGCACGAGTATCGGAGGTCAGTCGATCAGGCATTACCCGCAGCCAGCCGTCCCAGACTCGTTTAGAAATGATCGCCTTCTCCTTCTGATTCACGTCCAAAGCAGCCATGAAATCCTCAAGCCTGTCTCCGTGGGCCAACAACATCAGGAGCCGCGAATATTCCACAATCGCACGAGTCTGGTCGGCACGCCGGGCCAGTTCCTCGCCTACCTTCGTCCAAGCATTTACTCGCTCGTCCTCTTGATTGCAGATTGGGAAATTCACATGCAGCCGAGCAAGGATCTCACGCCAGCCAGCAGCGAACTCGTTCAGCAGCGCGATGCGCCGCGTTTTGAGAAACCACCAAAGCAAGCGGACGAGCCATGGTTGCCGTGATTGATCCGCCCTTTGTGCAGAAGTCATGATCTGCTTGGCCACCCGCTCAATTTCACCAGCGTCTTCCCCACGAAACCTTTGGAAAAGCTCATCGTCGATCATTTTCCGAACGGATTCCGCGGCTTGTTCGGCGTGGTCCACTTGATTTCGGAGATCAATCAACGCCACCGCCATTTGTTGGATTTCAGCACCGCTCACCTCCAATTTCAGGTAATCCGATTGAGCCTCCGCGAAATCCTGCCGTTCCTGTGACGAAACTTGTGCTCCGAGAAGTCGGGCAAGGTGAGATTGCAGATTTTGCTGAAACGCGGCTTGCGAACCCATCCGGAGGAGAATCGGTAGAGAACCGAGATCATTCACCCGCTGCTCAACCACATCCACAGCCTTGTTGTTCTTGCTGGAAAAAATCACTCTCATTCCACGCACTGCGGCATTGATCAACAACGTTGAGACCACCTGCGATTTGCCGGTGCCAGGAGGCCCGGTGACCACAGTCAGCGGCTGCGACAACGCTTTCTCAACCGCCTCGCGCTGTTCAGAGTTCAGCGGCAGCGGCTCCAAGAGGCTCATCCCAGCGCCAGGGGGCGTCTGGAAATTTGAGAAATCACCTCTCAACCATGAATCGAGCGCGGTTCCCGCAACTGCTTGATCGGAAAGTTTTTCCATCTCCGCTAGCTCGACCTCGAGTCCCTTCGTGAAATTGGAAGGATCGGCAGCAAGAATCATAGCGCGATTATAAATCCCGTTTTGATTGATAGACGCCAGCGCGTCGTTGTGCGAGAGAGCCGAGGGAACGATACTCTCCATCCATGGCCAAGCTGGACGAAGCTCAAGCAAACGGGCGCAGAGATCTTGCAATTGGGGCGAGGTTGCTTGATTCAGCCCAAGCTCTTCTGTCAGCGCTACAACCGCACCCATGACGTCTCCATTACAAACCGCATCTAACGAGCCAAGCACGCCCGGATTGAGTGACAGATTACCTTCTGCAAATAGCACCTTCCCAACGTCGTCCGGCGCGAAACGGAGTTCAGCAATAAAGATTGGTTTTAAGACATCCCTCCACCCTCTGTCAGACGGCTCGCGCGTCCGGCAGATCGGGTAGCCGAGCATCAGCTCCTTCTTCGGATGTCCTGTCTGGACCAGATTTACCAGTGCTGACACTCCTAGATAATCGAGAAGATTAACTCGTCCAGAATCGCAGGAAGGGTGCGTCGGCAGCTCGACATAGGCGGTATTTGAATTCTGAGCGACAACGACGCCGTCCTGATACGCGACACTCAAGCAGCGCAGGTAGTATTCGCATAGAGCTGAAAGAATCATCGCGGAGTTTGGATGATATTGGAAGAGTTAGTCAACCCGCCAAAGACCACCTCCACGTGCTGGATAGGGTTTTGAAGGATTGCCCAATCAGTGCTCTATTTTCGACACTTCATTACATCTCAGTGCTGGTTCTGAAAACTGAAATGCTGAACTTTAAGATGAATATGTGGGCGAGACTCCCACACTCCTTGATTACGGTTGAGCAGGAAATCGTCAACTTGGGAGAGCAGGCAGGCCTTCGAAGAAGACATCAATAGGAATCAGAATACCGTCTTTCTGACGGATGAAGTTTCCGGCATGGACGTCGTGCATGCGGATGCCTGACGGTGCGTGTTCGAAAACGAGGTGGTTATGGAGGGAACCGGCAGGACGCCAGCCCTGTGAGGCGAGATCGGCGACGAGTTCCACTTGTGTGGGGTGCGTGCCTTCGATGTAGTGCTGGACGGTCCAAATGACGCCGTTGCCACGCGTGTTCAGTGAGACGCCCAGAAATCTCACGACGGCGACTGGAATCTGGTCTGAGAATTCAGCCATGCGGCGGAGATATTGAAACGGGGAGGAAAAGCGGAAGCCGTATGAGTCGTTGATGGTGCGGCGGATGACGACTTTCCCCTCGTTTCCTGTCACGACCCAAGCGTCGTGTTCGGATCCTCCGCCTTGAGGGCCAGCTTGTTGTTCAAACCCGGCGATTTCTTCCGGTGGGAAGATGCGATGGTTTTTCGCCGCCCATTCCAGAAGACGGCATTCTTCGGAGTCGATTTGGGCGGGACCGGCTCTGAGAGCGTATTCGGCTACCGGGGCTTGCGTGAGCTCGCCAAGCGGTTGTTTTGCTGGAATTGCAATCTGGCATCCTCCAGCGACAAGCTCGGCGGCAGAGGCTTGAGATGGCCGAAGAGCGGAGCTTGGGGCGCGGGCTTTGTTTGGCATTTTTCCGGCTGTGGTTTGATGGCTTTCATGAAGGAAATATGGCGATTTTTATGAGATATTGCCAGCATTAGTTGGCGGGAAGGATAGGATGAGGGTGAGCGCGGATCCTCTGATGGGGAGCACACGCGCCCTCGCGAGTCGTCTTTGGCTTCCCCGCCGAGACTGGCGTGGAATTCACGCAGGCTGTTTGATGGCCACTTCAATCGCGCGGACTGCCCAGAGGTCCGTCCCTGCCTTTTGCCCGGCGTTTTATCTTACGGCGTTTTCGCTGGCACGAAGATCAGGCCGCCGCCGTTGATGCAGTAGCGTTGGTCGGTGGGCGTCGCGTAGCCTTCCCCCTCGAAGACGTGGCCGAGATGGCCGCCGCAGATGGCGCAGTTCACTTCGATGCGGGTCATGCCCATGCTGACGTCTCGCTTGAGGGTGACGTTTTCGGCTTTTGCCGGATCGTAGAACGATGGCCAGCCGCAGCCGGAGTCGAATTTATGGTCTGAGGAAAACAGCAGAGCCTTGCAGCCCGCGCAGTGATAGCTGCCTTTTCCCTGGTGTTTAAATTCTGAGTAAACCTCACCATTTGGCCGCTCGGTGCCGGATTGGCGGAGGATGCGGTATTGCTCAGGAGTGAGTTCCTGTTTCCACTCGGCATCCGTCTTCACGACTTTTCCAGTGGGTGCGGCGGGGGTGTCAGGGAGAGTTTCCATGGAGTGTGTGCTTGAGTCCTTGCTTGAGCAGGCCACGAACGAAAGTGAAATGAACAGGGCAGCGAGGATGGGAAATCGGTTCATGGTGCTGCTTGCTAGAGGCACAATGCCGCGACTTATTCCATGAGGCTGTGTCGCGGTTAGGCGAACTGCTCTTGAAGCACGGCTTTGTTGTAGTCCCGGTTCATGCGAGCGATGTGATCCACGCTGATTTCCTTGGGACAAGCGGCTTCGCACTCATACTGGTTGGTGCAGTTGCCGAAGCCTTCTGCATCCATTTGGCGGACCATGGCGAGCACGCGTTTCTGACGCTCTGGCTGGCCTTGTGGCAGGTGACCAAGGTGGGAAATTTTCGCCGAAACGAACAACATGGCAGACGCATTTTTACACGATGCGACGCAGGCACCGCAGCCGATGCAGGCGGCGGCATCGAAGGCACTATCGGCATCTTTCTTGGGAATCGGGATCGAGTTGGCCTCGACGGCGGAGCCAGTCCGGATGTTGACGTAGCCGCCAGCGGCGATGATGCGGTCGAAGGCGGAGCGGTCCACGATCAAGTCGCGGACGATGGGAAATGGATTGGCGCGGAAGGGCTCGATCCAGATGGTGTCGTTGTCCCGGAATTTCCGCATGTGAACTTGGCAGGTGGTGGTGCCGCGCTCCTTGCTGTGAGGGATGCCGTTGATGGTGAGTGAGCAGGAGCCGCAAATCCCCTCGCGGCAGTCGTGGTCGAAGTGAATCGGCTCTTCGCCGTTGGTGATGAGGCGCTCGTTGACGATGTCGAGCATCTCAAGGAATGAGGCTTCGGTCGGGATACCCTTGGCATCGTAGGTTTCGATTCTGCCTTTGGCCTTCGGGCCAGTTTGCCGCCATACTTTGAGGGTGAGATTCATGGGGAATGAGGAAAGGTTAGATGGATGGTCGTTTTGAATCGTGTCTGGCCAGAGGATAAAGACGTTTCCGCTGCGAGCTAGGAGAAAAATCGAGATTTATGAGTGGGCGCTGCTGGCCTTTTCTGGATTGAGCTTGGGGTCCTTGTAGGTGGACTGGACGTAAACTTCACGCAGCAGCTTGTGCTCGATCTGGCAGGGGCTGTGGGCCATGAGATCGGCGCCTTTGTTGTTTTTCGGGAAGGCGATGACTTCGCGGATGCTGTCCTCACCGGCCACGAGCATGGCGATGCGGTCCAACCCGAGGGCGAGGCCACCGTGTGGGGGGGCTCCGAAGCGGAAGGCGTCGAGTAGGTGGCCGAACTTGAGCTGTTGTTCTTCTGGACCGACGCCGAGCACGCTGAACATCTGGGCTTGCAGGTCTTTTTCGTGAATCCGGATGGAGCCGCCACCGAGTTCGTAGCCGTTGAGCACGACGTCATAGGCCACGGCGCGGACGTTTTCATAATCTCCGGCGGCTAGTAGTTCCATGTCCTCGGGATGGGGACGGGTGAAGGGGTGGTGGACGGCGGCCCAGTGGCCAGTTTCTTCGTCGAGCGCGAGCAGTGGGAAATCCACCACCCAGAGGAAATTGAAGGCGGTGGAGTCCTTGTTGAGTTCCATCATCACGGCGCACTCGGTGCGGACGCGGCCGAGGATGGTGCTGACGCTGTCGCGGGTGCCAGCGGCGAAGAAGACGATGTCGCCTTCTGCGAGGTCCATCTTGGCGGTGACGGCGGCTTTTTCTGACTCGGTGAAAATTTTCCAGAGTGGGCTTTTATACTCGCCGTTTTCCAGCTTGATGAAGGCGAGGTTTTTCACGGGCAGTCCGGCCTGCACGGCGATTTCGTTGAGCCGGTTCATCTGGCCGGTGGTGATGGTGGCGAAACCCTTGGCGTTGATGGCACGGACGACGCCGTTACTGTCGAGAATGCTGCGGAAAATCTTGAACTCGGTGGCAGCGAAGACATCGCCGAGATCAGTGATTTTCAGATCATACCGAGTGTCTGGTTTGTCCGAGCCGTAGAGGTCGATAGCGTCCCGGTAGGTCATGCGAGGGAAGCTGGCCGGGGTGTCAATGCCGAGACCGGCCTTGAACATGGAGGCGAGCAGACCTTCGACAAGGGAGATGATGTCTTCTTGGTTGACGAAGCTGGCCTCGATGTCGATCTGGGTGAATTCCGGTTGGCGATCGGCGCGGAGGTCTTCGTCGCGGAAGCAGCGGGCGATTTGGAAGTATTTTTCCATGCCGGCGACCATCAGGAGCTGTTTATATTGCTGGGGAGCTTGGGGCAGGGCGTAAAAGCGACCGGGGTTGAGGCGTGAGGGCACGAGGAAATCCCGGGCACCTTCTGGGGTGGGATTGGAGAGAATGGGTGTCTCGATTTCAAAGAAGCCGGAGTCATCCAAGTAGCGGCGCGCGGCGGAGGTGATGGCGCTGCGCTGGCGGATGTTTTTATTCATCCGTGGGCGGCGGAGGTCGAGGTAGCGGTATTTCATCCGCAGGTCTTCGTTGGAGAGCTCCTTGTCGAGCTGGAATGGGAGCACGTCTGCTTTGTTGACGATGGTGAGTGACTGCGCGACGACTTCGACGCTGCCGGTTCCGATTTTTTCGTTCTCTGAGCCTTCGAGACGCTTGGAGACGCGGCCGATGACTTGCACGACGTCTTCCTCCCGGAGGGTGTGGGAAAGGGCTGAGACTTCGGGATTTTCCTCAGGATGGAACACGCACTGGGTGAGGCCCTCACGGTCGCGAAGGTCGATGAAGATCACGCCGCCGTGGTCGCGAGCGGAATTGACCCAACCGATGAGCGTGACAGTTAGGCCGATGTGGGAATCGCGGAGTTCGTTGCAATGATGAGTGCGCATGGGGTGAATGAGGTTAGAGATTATTCGTTAAAAGTTATGGGTGGAAGATGTCGGTCGTTGGTCTGGTGTATTCTTCCAAATAACAGTTAACCAATAACATCTAACTTCCTACGCCAGCAGCGGCCCATCGGGTTCGAGGAGACGGTTGCGGAGCCAGGTGGCGGCGGTGGCGGCTTGGCCGGATTCTTCGAGGCGGCTGGAGAGATTTTTCAGCTTCAGTTCGGGATACTCGGAGCCGATGACGAGGGCGAAGCGGGCGCCGAGTTTTTCGGCATTTTGAAATTGCTTGGCGACCTTGGGCGTGCCGAGTGGAAGATCGGCGGAAATACCAGAGCGGCGGAGCTGGGTGACGAGCTGGAGCGCGGCGGGGCGCTGGGCTTCGTCTGCGAGCACGAGGTAGACGTCGCAAGCGGCGGCGTTGCGCTGGAGCCAGACTTCCAGCTGCTTGGCAGTGTGCGCGGTTTCCTCGATGAGGTTGCGAATGACGTAGTCGCCCATGGCAAATCCGGTGGCTGGCATGTCACAGGCACCTTCGGAGAGCGTGGAAATTAAGGTGTCGTAGCGGCCCCCACCGGCGACGGCGCGCATGGATTTTTTCGCATCGAAGACTTCGAAGACGACTCCGGTGTAATAGGCAAGGCCACGGACGATTGAGAGGTCCAGCTCGACGCAGTCCCCGAAGCCACGGGCGCTGAGGTCTTCGTAAATGGCGAGGTAAGCGGCGGAGGCGTTCGCGGGATCGGCGATGAAGGCACGGACGCTTACTAGGGTGAGGGAAAATTTCGCGAGTTTTTCGGCGAGGATCTCGGGTTTTTCACGCTCGATTTTATCGATGATGCCGAGGAATTCGGGGATGGCCTCTTCTGGGATGCCATGCGCGGCGGCGAAGTCGATCCAGGCGGCGCGGTCAGAGATGCGGACGACGAAATCTCCGGCGACGAAGCCGAACGCGTGCATGGTCTCGATGGCGAGAGCGATGAGTTCGGCATCGGCGGATGGGCCAACCTCGCCGAGGATGTCCACGTTGAACTGGTGGAACTCGCGTCCCCTGCCCTTTTGAGGTTTTTCGTAGCGGAAGCACTGGCCGATTTCGAACCACTTGAGCGGCTTGGGGAAATCCCGTTGGTGCTGGGCGACGAGGCGCGCAAGGGAGGCGGTGACTTCTGGGCGGAGGGTGACGTCGCGTCCGCCTTGGTCCTCGAAGCGGAAGAGTTGTGAGGAAAGCTCGCCGCCGGATTTTTTTAAATAGAGGCCGGTGTCTTCGAGGATGGGAGTTTCATATTCCACATAGCCGCAACGCCGGGCGACGGAGCGCCAGGTCTGAAACAGGTAATTGCGGACGGCGCATTCACGGGGGGTGAAGTCGCGGAAGCCGGGAAGTGCTTGGAAAATAGGGCCTGCCATGAGCGGGCGGCGAGGATGCACGGCAGTTTCAGCATTTCAAGGTTCTATTCCGGGTTAGTCTCGCAGGCGTTTGAGCAACTCGGGGGATGGCAGCATGCAAGTGGCAGATTTTCCCATGAGGCGGTAGCGATTGCGAGCGATCCAAGAGTAGGCCCGATCACGAAGCGGCCTTGGAATGAAGCGGGCGAGGGTGAAAATGCGCCAGAATCCCCCGAAAATGCGGGCTAGGGCGATGAGGGCATCACTGTGGGTGAGGATGACGCCATCGGACTCGCGAAAAAGAACCATGGTGCCGCCAGCTGCGTCGGCGTAGTGGGTGAAGCCTTTTTCTAGAGCGAGTTTCCCCTGGAGCGGGGAGAAGGAAATCTGGGCGTGGCGGTCGAAACGGGCGACTTGCTGCACGGAGCTGGAGCAAAACGCGCAGTCACCATCGAAGAACAAAATCCATGCCATGGGGAAACTTTAGCGGACGTGGGGGGACATTCCATGAAGAAATCTGCGCAACTTCTTGCCATTGCGCTAGTGATCTCTATGCTGTTCATATGAGTTCGCTAGATCAAACTTCCTGGAGTTCGAGAATTCAAGATATGCCCTCAGACCGCCGTCCGCGTGAGAAGCTGGTGGCGAATGGGCCCATGGCTTTGGATAATGCAGAGCTGATGGCGCTGTTTATTTCCACGGGGATGAAGGGGCGGAGCGCGATCGATATCGGGCGGGATTTGATCTCGAAATATGGCTCGATGGGTGCCTTGGGTGGGATACCGGTCGCGGAACTCGCTAAGGAAAAAGGACTAGGCCTGGCAAAAGCGTCGAAGCTCGCCGCAGCCTTCGAGCTGGGCACACGAGTGGCGCGCGAGCAGCTACGAGCGATCCCGCTGGATACGCCGGAGTTGATTTACGAATTTTTCGGGCCTCAACTCCGCCATCTAACTCAGGAACAAGTGCTCTGCGCGACGCTGGACTCACGGCTGAGACACATCGGCACGACCCAGATCTCAGTAGGGACGGTGAGTGAGTCCAGCGCACACCCACGGGAGATTTTACGCGCAGTGATCACTCGCGGCGCTTACGGATTTATCCTGATTCACAACCACCCCTCAGGGGATCCGAGTCCAAGCCGGGCGGATGAGCTGGTCACGCGGAATCTCATCGATGCGGCGAAGTTGATGCAGGTGACCTTCTTGGACCATGTCATCATCGGACGGATGTCTGAGGGGAGAGCTCCCTATTATTCATTTCGCGAGGGAGGAATGATTGAGTGAGTTGCAATTCAAGATCAGGTGGGCTTAGTCTTTGAGAGCGCGCTTTTTGGAATGTATCATCTTCACCTCACTAGGAACCTCAGAAGTCTAGGCTTCCTTCTCGTGGTGGCTGCGATCTTGGGAGGAATCGGGCTGGTGCTCTGGGCGAATTATACGGGTTTACCGGCCCCTTGGCGCTTGGCGATTGAGCAAGCGGTGGCCAAGCAGGGTGTTTACCTTCGGATTGGCAGCTTGCGCTACATCCCATTTCAAGGAGTCGTGGCGACGGATGTGCGGGTCTTTTCTGAGGCAGCGCAGTTGAGGGAAATTTCCCGGCTGGAGAGGATCACTTTAGATTTCGATAAAACCAAACTGTCGCGCGGGATTTTCCTGCTGAACAAGATCCAATTTACGGATGCCAGATTGGCACTGCCGCTCGACCCGCTGAATCCGAATGCAGAGATTCTCTCCGTCACGGATGCAACTGGGACGGTCTTTATGCCAGGAAACCGCCGCCTCGAAGTGCGGGATGCTTCCGGTAAAATCGCTGGCATCAGCTTGACGCTGGACGCCCGCATCATCGGCTACCAGCCAGACGGACAAAAGCCTGCCACTGAGCAGCAAACCGGGCAACGACGTGAACTGGTGGCAAAAATCGTCAAGGAGCTGGAACAATGGAAGTTCGACCCTCATCGTGCGCCGAATCTACGAATTTCAGTCGAGGGTGATATCAATGACCGCTCAACCATTCGCGCCAAGGTCAGCCTGGAGTTGAAGAATATCCTGAAAAACGGTCATCAGCTGGACGAACTCAGTGCCGCAGCGGAAATCGATGGCGACCTCATCACCGTGACCTCGCTCACCGCCATGGATTCGATGGGCGGTTTGATGGCGCACTTGGATTATGACATCGACCACCGAGAAGGCCGTTTCGATGTGAATTCCTCACTCGAAGTCCCGCAGCTGTTAAAGGCATGGCTAGGTCTGCCCTCCTTGAGCGCCGTGTCGGTAGGCGGCAAACAAGTGTTGGAGGCGGGGGGCGACTTCAGCCTGGATGAAACATTCGTTCCCACGTTCCGTATGACGGGCTTCTTGAGCTGTGAGTCGGTGAAAATCCGTGGGATGGATTTCGACACCTTAGAAGGCACCTTTTCGTGGCAGAACCAGCAGATCTACGTTCGAGACTTCAAACTTACCCGCCCGGATGGTGAGGCGACGGGGAAGGCGATGATCGAGCTCCCCCTAGTCCGCCTGGAGTTACACACCACGCTTCCGGTGCCGGTTTATCGCCCCTTTTTCGTGAAGCAGCCGCTAGAAATCGTGCTCAATGATTTCACCGAGCGTGAGGGGGCATCTGTGGAGGTGGACTTGGCGGGAAGCTTCGATGTCAAGAATCGCACAGCTTGGGGCTACACCGGCAAAGGGCAGGTGAAAAATCTCAACTACAAAGGGGTCCCAGTGAATGAGGCCGGATGCAAATTTACGCTCAATCACGGGGAATTGGATTTTTACGAGGGAGCGGTCGAGTTCGATTACACTAAATACCCCCTTCGAAAATCCTTCGACGGACCAGATCAAGCGAGCGCCAAGGTGGGTCGCATTCGTTACGATGCCGCCAAAAAAATGGTGGAAGTCGAGGACGTCCGCGGCGCCATCTGGGCCGCACCGATGGTCCGGTTTTTTGCGCCAAAAATCGCAGACTCACTCGAGCAGTATCGGTTTCACCGCCCGCCAGAGCTCAAGGCTTCCGGGGCGGTGGACGTCACACCGCGCGGGCGCACCGAGTTAGACGTTGCCTTCCGAACTGAGACCGCTGCCGACTATGTTTTTCTCGGGCAGAACGTTACCCTCAATCAGCCCAGCGCCCTGGTGAGCATTCGCGGGGAAAAAGTGAGCATTATTGACTTAAAAACCAAGGCATTTGAAGGCGAGGTCTCCGGTAAAATCGACTACCTCGGAGCGGGTAAACTCACGGGAGATTTGAACTGGACGGATCTCGCCCTGCCGACGGTAACCTCCACTTACGGTTTCCAAATGAAGGGCGGTGGCACGGCCACGGGGCGCTTGGCGTTTTCCCTGAACGACGGAAAAGTCGAGACCATGAATGGCGAGGGTTTGCTGGCCATGGAACACGCCGAACTCTTCGCCGTGCCGATGTTTGGCCCGCTGACCCCATTGATCGGTGAAGTTTTAAACAATGACCGAGCTGGCTTCCAACGCGCGAAGAATGCCTTTTTCACCTTCAATATCGAAAACGGCGTCCTGAGTAGCCAAGATTTTAGCACTTCCACCAATTCACTCAACTTCACGGGTGATGGCTCCGTGAATATGAAAGAACGCACGCTCGATATGACCATGAGAATGAATGCACGGGGGCTACTGGGCATTCTCACCCTCCCCCTTCGTCCCTTTTCTGGCCTGTTCCAATTCCACGGCACCGGACCGCTCCATGACACTCAGTGGCAGAGCATGAAATACACGCCCGCCCCAGAAAGCCAAGATGACCTTCTGCTTTCACCGCCCAAAGCGAAGCTGATTCAGGATGGCGAGTGAGAGACATTTTGAAAGTCACTCCTTGCGCCACCTCCCGTATGATGTCACAAATCCCCTCACACCGATGATTCAAGATCGGCACCCTAAATTCAAACTTTTCGAACCATGTCCAATTCATTTTCCTCCCCCAGCTCACTCGATGCCGATGCTGGCGTCCTCCACACTCCATCCGTCGCTCAAGCAGCCAATGATCTCCGGATCGCCTCTGGAGAAAAAGCTCGCGAACTGGTCCACAGCGCCGAGGAAAAGGCAGCAGCCCTGAAAGAGCGCGCCATCGAGTCTGCCCAACACTTCCGCGAGACGGCCACCGAAAAAGCCGCTGCACTGAAAAGCGCTGCAACCGACAAGGCCCTTCATTTCAAGGAATCCGCCACCGAGCAGTGGCAAGACACTCGTGTGAAAGCTCAGGAACTCCATGAGACCGCTGAGGACTACATCCGCCATAACCCGACCAAATGCGTCTTAGGCGCACTGGGCGTCGGCTTCCTCATCGGCCTCATCGTCCGTCGCTGAATCCTCCAGCAGGACCATGAATTCTTCCCCAGATCGCGGGTCGGCAGAGCCCGATGTGAGTGAAATTCATCAATCATCCTCGGTGAATTGGCGTGTCGCGTTCATGGAGCTCATCGCCTCTAGGATTTCCATCATCCAGCTCGAATCCAAAGAGGCCGCTTCCGACTTCACTTGCCGTGCGATCCTACTCGCAGCCGCTGCCGGTTGCATCTTTGCCACTTGGGCGCTCTCTCTCGCAGGCGGCATAACTTGGATCGCGCAGGCGACACACTGCCACTGGAGCCGTGTCGCCCTGGCCGCAGCGCTCATCCATCTTCTCGCTGCCGTGATCCTCACCCGCAAGGCCACCCGCCCTGTCACCGCCGCCTTCATGGCCACTCGTAATGAATTTTTAAAAGACCGCAAATGGATCGAAAACTTTCAAACCAGCAAGAAATCCAGCGACTGATCCGTGCCAGCGACTCCGCGCGTCATACCTTGCAGTCCGAGGCGATACTCCTCCGGCAAAAGCTCGACGTTCCCGCGCGGCTGCGGGCCTCATTAAAGTCGAGCCCCACCGGGTGGCTGATGGGCTCATTGGCTTCAGGCTTCGGCCTAAGTCTAATGTTTCGCCGTCAAGCCCCTCCCCAAGAGAAGAAAAAACGCAGTTTACCCATCACTCTGCTAGGTCTCACCTTGACCGCTGCTCGTCCACTCGCAAAAATATGGCTTGCCGATCAAGCGAAGAACTACCTCTCAAATCGCTTGGGCCCGACCACTCCTGCTTCTCAGCGCACACGCTAACCCAATCCATTCATGTCTGTTCACCAAGTTCTCGATCACGTTGACCAATACCTCCAGCTCGGCCGCGAGTTTGATTGCTCTGATCTCCATCTCGCCACTGCCTACCCGCCTGCATGGCGGCGCTTTGGCCAGTTGTCCATGATTTGGCCAGACCACCCACCGCTCGCCCCTGAAGAAACCGAGCGCCTCGCCAGATCCTTCCTCAGTGAAAAAGAATGGGCCCGCCTCGAAGAAAAAGGCGACATCGACTTCGCCTACTCCTCACCCAATGGCCGCTACCGAGCCTCCGTAGTCAAGCAGCGCCTCGGAATCGACATGACCTTTCGGATCATCAACGAACAGATCCGCACGCTCGAAGAACTTGGCCTGCCACTCGACCACATCCTTCCCCTCACCCGCTATCAAAACGGACTCGTGCTCATCACCGGTTCCGTCGGCTCGGGTAAGTCCACCACTCTCGCCGCTCTGATCGACTTCATCAACCGCGATCGTGAGGACCACATCCTCACCTTGGAAGACCCCATCGAATACATTTTCCCCTCCAAGGGCTGCCACGTCAACCAGCGCGAGGTCCACAAGCACACCGAGTCCTTCGCTCGTGCTCTCCGGGGTGCCTTGCGTGAAGATCCAGACGTGATCATGGTCGGAGAAATGCGCGACCTAGAAACCATCCAGCTCGCACTCACGGCTGCTGAGACAGGTCACTTGGTCCTCGGCACCCTCCACACGGGCAACGCACCACGGACACTCGACCGGGTGCTCGACGTCTTCCCCACCGACCAGCGCGAACAAATCCGCATCATGGTCTCGGAATCCCTGCGCGGCATCCTTTCCCAACAACTTGTGCCCCGTGCCGATGGAAATGGCCGTGTCATCGCCCTCGAACTTCTGGTGAACTCCCCCGCTGTCTCAAACTGCATTCGGGAAGGGAAGACCTTCATGCTTCCCGGTGTCATGCAGACCGGTAAAAATGTCGGCATGGTCACCATGGACGAATCACTCCGCCAACTCTACGCCAAAGGCCTTATCTCCAAGGATGAAGCCCTTTTCCGCTCGGATGATAAAAGCCAAATGAAGGCATTCTTCAAATCTTGATCTCTCCCAGAGAACCCTCTCCAAGTTTCCTAGAGTCCACACTCGCAACATTTTTCAAAACTCATTTCACATGGCCAAGATCGACGAACTCTTTCGCTACCTCATCGACCAAAAAGGTTCTGACCTCCATTTATCCGAGGGGCAGGTGCCTAAAATCCGCGTCCACGGCGCAGTCGTCACCATCCCAGACCGGGAAGTCCTCCAGGGCGAAAGCTTCAAGGACCTGCTCGCAGAAATCTGCACCCCCAGTGCTTTCCAGAAATACCTCGAAGGTGGCGACCTCGACTTCGCCTACGAGATGGACGAGCACTCGCGCTTCCGCTGCAACTACCTCAAACAACAGCAAGGCCTCGGTGCCGTCTTCCGGATCATCCCCACCGAACTCGCCTCCCTCGAAGCCCTCGGCGTGCCAGAAGTCGTTAAGCAGTTCGGCCACATGCGCGCCGGTCTCGTGCTCGTCACTGGTCCTACCGGTTCCGGGAAATCGACCACCCTCGCCGCTCTACTCGACTACATCAATATCAATTTCAACCGCCACATCATCACGGTCGAAGAACCCATCGAATTCGTTCACCGGAATAAACAATCCATCATCACCCAGCGCGAAGTCCCCATCCAGACCCCGTCATTTGCCGACGGACTGCGGGCCGCCCTACGCCAAGATGCGGACATCGTCCTAGTCGGAGAAATGCGCGACCTCGAGACCATTTCACTCGCTCTCACCGCTGCCGAAACTGGCCTGCTCGTCTTCGGCACCCTTCATACGAACAATGCCCGTAAGACCGTGGACCGGATCATCGACGTGTTCCCCGCCAACCAGCAATCCCAAGTTCGCACCATGTTAGCGGCCTCCCTCCGCGGCGTGGTCGCCCAGCTTCTCTGTAAGCGTATCGATAAACCCGGCCGGACCGCCGTGCATGAAATCATGTTCGCCACCCCAGCCGTTTCCGCCATCATTCGGGAAGGGGCGACGCAGAAACTCTACGACGTCATCACCGGCGGAAAAAGCGAAGGCATGCAGTTCATGGATGAGTCGATCTGGTCGAAACTCCGCGAAGGCATGATCTCCCCTGAGGAAGCGTACATGAAGGCGATTGATAAAACGCGCTTCAAGAAATTCCTCCCCGCCCACCTATCCCACCTCGGAGAAGCCTCCGGTGAGAGTCCCATGGCGCATTGATTTCAGTTTCAGAAAATCGCGCGCAGCAGTAGCAGATACACCCGCCAGCGTGGGATCTTCGGCCGCTTTTGAAGCGCCTCCCAGCTCACGTCTTGGAGTAATTTCAGGGTATCTACCGCGATCAATGCCGGGAGCACTGTGCCCAGACGGAGCCTCCATGAACTGAGTTCTTTGGCGTAGCTCTCCCCCTCAGAAATCCACCGCCGGGCCAAGGTCAGCCAATGCGCGTGGGCCTCCAGCAACTCTGGAACCCGCTGCGGATCTTTGACCGGTAAGTAACAACGCCCCGCCGCGAGGTCTGCGGGCATATCTCGCAAGATATTGACCAACTGGAGACCTTTCCCATACGCCACTCCGCGCTCGATCAGCTCGGATTCCGCAGCCGTGGAAAATTGTGGCCCCAAGGTCAGAAATCCAAGCTTCGTCCAAAACGCCCCCACACTTCCGGCCACTTTCCAAGTGTAGTCTTCTAAAGTCGCCGCATCTGGCAGCGCGATTGGGTGCTGCTGACTCGCCTCTGCAAAAATCTGCAAGTCCAACAGCTGCCCATCCGTGATGATTTCCAACACTTCCTGCACCAAACACGCTTCCTCAACGGGTAAGTCCCTGAGCCTCTCGAAAATCTCCCCCGAGCATTCCAACAGGCGGCGTTCCTTCGGATCACTCGCCGCGTTGATCAGGCAAATCGGCCAGCGTGGTGCGGCAGACTTCTCCGCCACGGCCTTCTTAAATCGCATCAACCACTCCGAGCGAACCGCCACCGGTAGCCCCACGCTATCGGCCAAGGTGTCACTGGTGCGTGCCAGCAGGTAGCCCAGACTCGCGCCCCTTCTCATGGGGGCGGGCAGCACCCGTAAGCTCAGAAAAAATGACCGTGAAACTCCCTTGAGCACCTCCACATCGTCCTTTTTCTGTTTCACTAAACTTAACAAACGCGCCTGGGAAATTTAGTCAACCTGCTTCACACACTTTGAAAAATTAACCTCCTTCCGGCCAATGAAGAGAAATCCAATTGCTGCGGACTGAGATGCTTCGCGATTTGACGACCGGATGAATGAAGACTCATTTCTTTCTCCAGAGCGGCTTGATCGAGAAATAACGCGCCCAATCCCTCGAACGCGGCCTCTTTCTCCAAGGGCTCAATGAAGGCTTCTACGCGTCTTAGAACGGGCCCGCTCCACCTGTTTGAGACGGCGTGCTGGAGGCGGAAAATCAATTGGGCAAACCCTTTTTGAAAGCCGCCTCATCGAGAACATCTCGTCCAGAGCCACGGAACCCTTGGAATCCGTGCTCGATGGCATCTTGACCAGCGTCTTGGCCTTTTCGGAGGATGGAAATTTCGACGATGACGTCTGCCTTATAAGCACGGATATCGCATGGTCTCGAACCGAGCCGTCCTGAAATATTTAAGATATATTAATTGTTATCTTATCTAAATAGAAAGTTTCTAAGGATATTACCCCCTCTTTGTATTGATAGGTCAATCACGTGTCCTAACATCCAGTTGCCAAAATTGTTCAAAAAAATATGAATTATTTTGACGCCATCAACATTTGATGATTGCATCGCCACGCAACGTGGTTCTCCCAACAGCACCCAGCTTGTTGATAGGATGGATAATTTTCTGAAGCGAAGCCTCCCCCGGAATCATCTTCAGAGATTCTTCTAATCTGTGTCTTAGACCTCTCCCCCGTGGTCCTCGATTCAGTGTCACGACTGGATTTCAACACCCCCGTTGATGTCCACTAAGCTCACACCCCCACGACACCCCCAACATGAAGATGAACAAACTTGTCACCACGCTAGCAGCCGTTATTTTGGCAGTGAATGCTCATGCGCAGAACATCACTGCGACATTCAACACCGTCGCTCCAGGTGCGAATGTCCGAGGCACTTTCGATAACTCGAACTTCCACACCTATGCTTCTGGAGTTGTCAACTTCACCTCCACCGGAGGCCCCTTTCAGGGTTTCTGTGCCGAGCCGCTCTCGAGCATCGGCTTTGGTGAGACACTCGTGTATCAAGTGCAGAGTCCATTCTCGCTCACCAACTATGATCAAGTCGGCCGCATCGTGACCGCCTTCCTAGCCTCTTCCCAATCCAATGCTGAGGCTGCCGCCGCTCAGTGGGCGATCTGGGAAGTCACCAATGAGATGACACTCCCCCCATCACTCGCAAACGGGAATAACCGAATCACCCTACCTGGCTATGCCGGCACTCAAGTGCTTGCAGACCAGTATTTGGCGAACATCTACAGCTTCGCACCGACGAGCATCGTTCGTCTCGCGAATCCAACTCGCCAAGACATCGTGACTTGGACACCGGCGATCGTCGCCATCCCCGAGCCTACCTCACTTTTGCTCTGCACCGTCTCAGGCCTTAGCCTACTCCGCCGCCGCAGGAACTGATTTCAACAAGTAGTGGACCTCTTAAAAAGTCTTTCACGCCTGTCGTGGAAGGCTTTTTCGCATCCCCCACCTGCGGAGTGGTGGCCTCGCTAAAAATCATCTCTCCTTGGCGGTGAGTTTTTCTTGAATCTCCGCCCAAGCCAGCCCATACCCCTCCCGCAAACCAATGCACCGGAGGGGTGGTAGAGTGGTCGATTGCGCCAGTCTTGAAAACTGGAGAGCCGCAAGGTTCCGTGGGTTCGAATCCCACCCCCTCCGCCATTTTTTTATTTCGTGCTTCTTATCGCATGAAGACGGAGATTTTAAGTTGGCAGTTCAGGCCTAGAACGCCACCGTTGCGAAAACACCTTCCCCCTTCATGCTCGCTTTTTCATCATGCTGGAATAACAGCCGCCACACGGACGGTGAATCGATGATTGAGGAAATCGTCGATCTCGGGTTCACGAACATCGAGCTTTCCCATGGCATGACCGTCGCCAAGCTGCCAGGCATCCTTAAAGCCTATGAGCGCGGGATTTTCAAATGCTCTGGCGTGCATAATTTTTTCCCTGCCCCCGTCGAAGTGATGATCGATGCCCCAGACGCCTTCGAATACACCTCACACCGGCCCTATGAGCGCCAGCGGGCGATGGAGATGACGCTCAAGACACTCGACGTGGCCGCGCGCTTCGAGGCGAACTACCTCGTGCTCCACATGGGTTCGGTCCCGCTGCCCGCGCGGAAGTGGTCCAAGTCACTAACGTCCATGGTGGCCGCAGGCGGCCAGCACAGCCCAGACTACATCAAAGCGAAGCACGCGTTCTTGAGGAAACGCGAAAAAATCGGCCCGCTCTATTACGAACGAGCCATCCAATCCTTGACGAAAATTGCCGATCGAGCAGCGGAATTGGAGGTGAAACTCGCAATCGAATCGCGCTCCCATTTCGAGGACATGCCCACTGAACGTGAAATGCTCGCCCTACACGCCCATTTCGCGGACAATCCATGGGTCGGCTACTGGCACGACTTCGGCCACGTGCAGTTAAAGCACAATCTAGGCTTGCTGGATCACACCGAATGGTTGGAAAAAATTTCCCCACATCTCATCGGCGGCCATGTCCACGACGTGAAATGGCCCGCTCGCGACCACCAAACGCCGTTCAGCGGAACCTTGGACTACAAACCCTTATTGGACTTTTTCCCAGCAGATTGCCCCTTGATCTGGGAGCTCAGCTACACCCGCAACGCCGCAGAAATCCGGGAAGCCCTCGTGCGGTGGAAACGCGATTTCCCCGAGCGATCGTAAACACCGCTTCTTCCAAGGCAGGGACGGACCTCCGGGCAGTCCGCGCGAATGAAATGCTCATACCCAGGCTTTTCTGTTTTCTCACGGGCTAAGCATTCTCAGTACCGCCACGATTACTAACCCTACCTGGAGACAATTCTTGCGTCCCCAGCGCTCTTCATCAACTCTCGCATCATGAGCTACGACGTCGTTTCCCTGCTTCAAGAACTCATCCGCATCCCTTCGGTGAATCCTGACAATGCACCGGGCACGGACTTGGTAGGAGAGCAGGCATTGGCGGAGTTTTTGGTCGCATGGCTGGAGCCGCTGGGTGCCGTCTGCACGCTAGAGGAAATCCAACCCGGCAGGCCGAATTTCATCGCCCGCTTCGCCCCGCTTGATGGACGGCCACGGATTCTGCTCGGTCCACACCTCGATACGGTCGGCGTCGGGGGGATGACGGTTGAGCCCTTCGGTGGAGTGATCCGTGACGGGAAAATTTGGGGCCGTGGAGCTTCCGATACAAAGGGGCCCATGGCGGCGATGCTATGGGCGCTTCGTGAAAACAGAGAACTCCTAGCCGATTCACCTGTGGCGGTGGATTTCGTCGCTTTCATGGGTGAAGAATCCGGACAGTGGGGATCTAAAGATTTCGGCAAACGCCACGGAGCGCATTACCAGTTCGCCATCGTCGGCGAGCCGACGGCGATGCAGGTGGTCCACGTCACCAAAGGCTCGCTGTGGGCCACGCTCCGCGCCACCGGGAAGGCCGCACATAGCTCGCAGCCGGAGCGGGGAGATAATGCAATTCTCAAGCTCACCCGCGCTCTAGTCCTTCTGGACCAAGCGCTTGTATCAGAACTCGCCAGCTTCACTCACCCACAACTCGGCCATTCCACGTTGAATGTGGGGATGATCCGGGGCGGCTCGCGACCGAATATCGTGCCGGATCTCGCGGAGGTGGAACTCGACATCCGCATCACCCCGGCACTCACCGCGGCGGGGGGCGCCTTGGCCTTGTTGAAAGAGACCCTCACCAGTCTCGATCTACCGCTGGAAATCGTGCGAGCGCATGAAAATCCACCGATGGAGACGCCGCCAGATCACCCGATGATCCTAGCGCTGCTCGCCACGGATGCGGCCACCGCGAGGGCATGTGCGCCTTGGTTTTCCGATGCCGCGCACCTGGCCCATGCCGGAATCCCCAGCATTTGCATCGGTCCCGGCAGCATCGACCAAGCGCACACAGTGGACGAGTTCCTCGAAATTTCCGCACTGAAGCAGGGAACTGAGTTTTTCAGCAAATTCGTCGCCAGCATATCACGGGCGTAAATCCTAACCTTGCGGGCTTTAAAAGTAGAACTAGGATCACGGATGCCTTTTCAATGCCAAGATGGCCGGTGCCGAGAGACGATTCGCTGGATGAGTCTCCTGCTGTGGGCCGCCGGTGGGTATCACCTACTTTTCGCCGTGTGGACCAACTGCTGGCCCAGCCACTTCTTCGACTGGGTCGGACTCGAACAGCCGAATCACCCAGGACTATGGCGCTCTGTAGGGGTCGTCTCCGGGGTGCTGGGAGTCGGACTTTGCATCGCCGCGAAGGACCCGATCGCTCGCTGGTCGATCGTGCTATTGGGCTTTCTCAAGTTCACGGTCGTCACCTACACCATCAGCTCAGCCGTGTATGATGGAACGCTGCCGGCCAAGGTGCTGTGGATTCTCGCGGTGGATGATGGGATTTGGATTTTCCCGTTTATGAGCCTCCTCTGGGCCTGCATCCACGCCCACGCCGGAGTGCCGCCCTCACGCGCAGTGCCGCTCACGATCGCTGAAGCGGCTGCACACTACAAACTCTCCACCGGAGAAACACTCGCCGAAGCCTCACAATCACGACTACTCACCCTAGTATTTTTGCGGCACTTCGGGTGTACCTTTACGCGGCAGATTTTGCGTGGACTCGAAGGGATTCAGGAGGAAGCGCGGATGCATGGCGCGGAGTTGGTGCTCGTCCACATGCTTCAAGGCGGTAAGGAAACTGAGTATCTAGGCGAAGGCAGCGGCGTCACCCGGATCGCCGATCCCCGCTGCGAGTTGTATCGGGCCTTCGGTCTCGGCAAGGGTGGGTTTCTCGAATTGTTCGGTCCTCACGTGTGGTGGCGTGGGGCATTGGCGATTTTCCAAGGCTGTGGCGTGGGCCATTTAGCGGGCGATGGCTTGCAAATGCCCGGAGCTTTCCTCTTTCGGGAGGGTGAAATCATTTCCACTCAGCGAGCGCACTCGGCCTCCGATTTACCCAATTTACCCGAACTGTTTCGGGATCTCAGCGTCGCGCCAATTCATGAACCGGTATCCGCATGAGCTGGCGCTGGCTCGCGGTGGTCTGCGCGGCGGTGTCGCTGGTGGCATGCATCGACGGGCGTGAGGAAATCTGGATCGAGCGCGATGGAAGTGGCCGCCTCGATCTGAGCTACAGCATCCCGGCTTCCGCCGCTTTGCTGCATGGCGGGGAAGCTGGAGTTCGACAGCGGCTCCAGGATTTCCTTGCCACAGCCACCGCACTTTCCTCGTCCAGCGCTGAGGTTACGGCAGTGGGCGATCGTTTGGGAATTCGCGTAAGAGCCGCGTTTGATTCCGCATTGGACCTTCAGGAAATGATCCGCCATCCGCAAGGACGCCCACTCCCGGCTGCCGCCACGGGGCTGGCGGGCACGGTGAAACTTGCAACGCGCTGGCTCGCGCTCGATTTCAAGCGGACTCTCACCTTGAGCGCCGCTCTGCCAGGGGCCGCTCTGTTTCCTGCCGCCCAGTTTCAAAACCGTAAGCTCACCTACATTCTCCACCTCCCAGAATCCGTTACCGAAACGAATGCCTCACGCTGCGAAGCTGGCGGCCGGGTTCTCACTTGGGAAATTCCACTGGTGGATGCCTTGAAAAAACCCGTAACCCTGCACTTCACCATGCCGCTTCCCCTGCCCCGTTGGCTGAAAATCTCGGGCTGTGGGCTGGCCGGCTTTTTCGCTTACCTGTTATTCCGCCGCTTCACTCGAAATAGGTGTCTTCATGGGCATAAGGCGGCGAACAGCAGCACAGAAACTCAAGTTTCTCCAGCGCCAAGAGGTGATGCCACGCGCCCGGAGGAATGAGGATCGCGTCGCCTACGGAAATTTCCCGCACCACTCCCTCGATCTCCATCATCCCCCGGCCCGCCGTGATGTAATAGAACTCCTCACTCCGCTTGTGATGGTGCCGCTGAATCTCCGCGCCGCTGGGTAAACTCGCTTCGGCCAGACTTTGATGCTGCACGGGTGCATTTGACAAATCCAGCAGGCTCCGGATCGTCGAGCCGTCCTTGGTCGTGAATGGCACCTGCTCGGCGCGTTTGCGTATTTCCATGAGCCGAGGGAATCACCCTTTTCGCATCCGCACAATGCAGACATCTCAGGACTGGTGCCCGAGCTGCAGAACTGCCATGGTGGGGCATGCCTGTGATCACCCGCTTCGCTCCCAGCCCGACCGGGCGGCTTCATCTGGGGCACGTGCTAGCGGCACAAGTGGCATGGGAACTGGCTCGTGGCTCAGCAGGTGGGAAGTTTTTACTCCGGCAAGAAGACATCGACAGCCCACGGGTGCGGGAGGAGTTTTACGCAGAAATCGAGCAGGATTTGGAATGGCTCGATTTGCACTGGGACGGGCCGGTGCTGCGCCAAAGCGGGCGAGTGGCGGCCTATACGGAAGCACTGGCGTCCTTGCGCGAGCGGGGCTTGGTCTATCCCTGCTTCTGCACGCGCCGAGTGATCCAAGATGAGTGGGCGCGGATGGGTGCGGCACCGCAAGGCGAGCAGGGGCCGATTTATCCTGGGATCTGTCGGGTGCTTTCCGCAGCAGAACAGAAACCAATGCTGGAGTCCGGTGCCGCTCACGCGTGGCGGCTCGACTCTCAGAAAGCGGCCTGCCATACCGGGCGCTTGAGCTTCCATGACGCACGCTTCGGCGAAATCGAGGTGCGGCCCGACCTGTTGGGTGATGTGGTGCTCGCTCGCAAAGACATCGGCACTGCCTATCACTTGGCCGTGGTGGTAGATGATGCATTTCAAGCCGTCACCCACGTCACGCGGGGCGAGGATTTACTCGAAGCGACCCATGTCCACCGGACGCTCCAGCAGCTGCTGGGACTTCCAGAACCCCAATACCATCATCACCGGCTGGTGCTCGACCAAGCCGGCAAGCGGCTGGCGAAGCGGAACGACGCCGCCTCGATCACCGAGCTCCGCGCTGCGGGCTACTCGGCGAGTGAGGTGCTGGCTTTAGCCAAACAGGCTGGTCACGGGCACTCCCTTGTCGGCGATCTTGAACGGTCGCATAGAGGGTGACATGACGACAGTCTGGTATGGAAGCGACAAGGCGTAAGCGATGGTGGCATTGAAATCCTGCACCGAAACGAGGCCTTCTTTGACTTTTCCGCCAGAAGGATCGGTGAGGCCATGTTTGACACCGCCCTTGATTCCTCCACCGGCGAGCAGGCAGGAGAAGGCTTGCGGGTGGTGGTCACGACCCATTTTATGTTCTGCTTGGATCTCAGGGGAGCGGCCGAACTCGGTGGCGAGCACGACGAGCGTGTCCTTGAGACGGCCGGATTTCGCGAGATCCGTAATGAGCGCGGCGTAGGCTTGGTCAAGCTGGGCGCAGCGGCCAGCGACACCCGTGAAGTTGTCCACGTGGGTGTCCCAGCCCCCGAGCTGCACCTCCACAAAGCGGACGCCGTGATCGACGAGTCGGCGAGCCAGCAGACAGCCTTGGGCGAAGCGAGTCTCGCCATAGAGGCTGCGTGTGGCAGCAGATTCTTGGGAGAGGTCGAAGGCGTTGAGGTCTTTCGACTTCATCAATGTGATGGCCTCGCGGTAGAGTTCCTCGTAGGCTTTGACGTCGAGATTCGCATAGCGACCGTGAAACTCAGCATTCATTTTATCGGCCAAGGTGAGGCGGCGGTCGAAGTCTTCTTGGCTGACCGAATCGGCTCGCTGTGAGTCTTGGAGGCCGTCTTGCGGGCTACCAACGATGGCAGCGGAATACTTAGCACCGAGGAAGCCACCGTCGGCGAGTTTGGCGCTGGCGTCGATGGCAACGAAGCCGGGTAGCTCGGGGTGGATGCGACCACCGAGTTTCATCACCCATGCACCGAGTGATGGGTGCTTGATGGTACCGCGCAGGTCATAGCTGGTATGCATGGCGTAGGCACCTTGTTCATGAGCGCCTTGCGTTGAGTTCATGGAATTAATCACACAGACGTGCTCCATGACTTGTGCCGTTTTTGGTAGATAGTTCCCGACCATGAGGCCGTCCACCTTGGTAGGGATGGCTTCGGTCATCCCCATGACGTCCTTATTTTTCGGTTTGGGGTCGAAGGTGTCGACGTGGCTCATGCCGCCGGACATGTAGAGGTAGATAACGCTTTTGGCTGTGCCGCCGGTCGCAGCAGCGACGGTGGCCGGTGCAGCGCTGGCGAGGGTGCCGCCGAGCATGGGGAACAAGTGGACGCCGAGGTAGGTGCGGGCGGCGTTTGAGACAAATTGGCGGCGGGTGAGCTCGTCTGCTTTGGGAAATGGATTCATAGGTTTTACGGCGAGGGTGGGTTATTGAAGGAAGATGAATTCGGAAGACATCACGAGGGCTGAGACGATGTTTTTGTAACCGTCTTCACCTTGGGCTTTTACCTCTTCGAGCATCCATGCCATTTCTTTGTCATTCGGGATGCGGTTGAGGATCGCGATGTAGAGGCGGCGGATTTTTTCTTGAGGAGTCTCTGCTCCGACGAGTGATTTGTAGAGGTGGGCGTTCGGATTGTTGACCAGCTCACGCTGTACGAATCCATTCATGAGCGAGAGGACTTGGCCCACGTTGGGTTCCCGGTTGGCGGAGTCGATGACCTCGCGATCCGATGAGCCGAAGAGGTAAAGGAAGTGATCTCGCGGCGCGGGTGAAGGCAGCTCGGAGGCGCGGATTTTTGCGTCTCGATTGTAAGTGCCCTTCACCGAGGCGGTGCTGGACATCATCATGGAGTCGCTGGAAGAGCGCGTGGAATTGTCAGACATTTCTGCGAGCAGCTTGCTCATGTAGGAGGTGAGTTCTTGCTCGGACTTGATGGCGAGGACTTCCTTGGAGAGTTGCGTCATGGTTTTACGTCCGACTAGAACGGGCTTGTTGAGGAAGTAAATCGTGTCGTCAAGTGGGCGGATGGGCTTTTTGTCAGGGTCACCAGCGGCAAGGGTAATGAGAGAGTCCCAGAGCTGCTCGGCGGCGAGGCGTTCGATTTTACGGCCGTTGAAATCATCTCCACCTTCGACAACCGAGGGATTCGGATTGGTGGCGAACTGGAAGGTCTTGGTGAGCAGAAGCACGTGCTGGAAAGCGCGGAGATCATAGTTCACCGAGACCATGAGCTTGGCGAGGTAGGTCACAAGGTCCGGCGTATTGGTTTTTTCCGGTGGGAGGTAGGTATCGACAGGGTCGTAGATGCCCTTGCCCATGACGCGCTTCCACATGCGATTGGCGATCACGGAGGAGAATTGGTCGCCAGTTTTGGTGGTGACCCACTGGGCGAATTTTTTCCGCCCATCATCGGCCATCTGGCGGTCCGACATGCGGACGGTTTGGCCGAAGGGGGTGTGGCCGGCGACGACTTCGCCGGGCTTGCCGTCTTTGTATTGATAGTCATTAGGGAGAGGGATTTGACCGACCCCGCCGCCGCCGAGTGAAAGTTCATAGACTTTATCCTCGAGTAGCTTGGTGGTGTAGTACTCGGGTGTTTGGAGCTGCTTTTGGGCGAACTCTTTGAGAGTTTTGTCCGCGAATCCTTGTTGGATAGGTGACTGACCATGAGTGAAGGCTGCGAGTTGGTAGAAGTCGTGGCGCTCGGTTTTCCCGAATGGGTCGTCGTGGCACTGCGCGCACTCCATGCGAGTCCCTAGGAATACGCGCATGGTGTTGGCAAGGTTATCCAAAGGCATGCCTAAATCACGTGTGTAGTAACCCACTCCTGCGCTTTTCATGTCCCAGCCATCTCCCGAGGATGCCAGTAGGCTATTGGTCAGCTGATCCCATGGCATGTTGTCATTGATGGCCATTCGGACCCAATGACGGTAGGGCTCGTTGGTAGCATTCCGGCCGGTACGTTTGTCAGCGATGCGGAGTAGGTCAAAGGCCCAGTTGGTCATGTGGCTGGAGAATCCTTGGGACTTCAGCAGGTATGCGACGAGGCCCTCACGCTTGGTTGGATCTTCGATTTCTAGAAATGAGGTCGCCTCTTCTGCGGTCGGAATGCGCCCGATTGAGACTAAAAATGCCCGCCGGAGAAAGGTCGCGTCGTCCGTGACTTGAGGCACGGGGAGCTTTTTGCTGCGGTAGAATGCCGCGATGTACTGGTCCACCTGCAAGGCTGCATTCTTGAGAAACTTGGGATCCTCGCTGGGC
Source organism: Verrucomicrobiaceae bacterium (assembly GCA_027484055.1). GTDB lineage: Bacteria > Verrucomicrobiota > Verrucomicrobiia > Verrucomicrobiales > Akkermansiaceae > Luteolibacter. The sequence goes on from JAIXQH010000052.1 coordinate 42,704, forward strand.
TTGAAAGCTTGAGAAGCTTGAGCGTGCAAGTGGCCGAGTGCGGACAAGGCGGCGAGTGCGGTGTATGAGATGATCCTTTTCATGGGTTTGGAGCTATCGACTAGAATGGGTTACTGGGGAATTTTGTCAAAGAAACTCTATCCCGTAAAGCTAGGACAAGGATTTTTTCAAAAAACATAGGACATTCTCGACGAATCACTTACGGCCACTCCATCACCAATCGATGGAGTGGCTGTGTGTGCGAGAACTCGCGACTGGAGAGCATCAAGGAGCGACGACTTTAAGCCGGGCGAATCGCTTCTCAAAGGTGAGATGTGGCACCGTCACGGTGATTTCATCTGCTGCGGTGTCGAGCTCTTGCACGTCCACGCCTGTGCTGGAAGTCGCGCCGATGGGATAGGTGTCTTCCCAAGTGACGAGATCCGGACTGGCTTGGACGATGACGGTGACGTCTGAGTTTTCTGAGCTATCCACGCGCTTGAATTTAAAGATCAAACTGTTGCCGTCATCTGTGCTAGTGGGACGTCCCGCCTGAGAGGAGGTGCGTGGATCGGTGCCGGTGACATACTCGACCGCATTTGAGAGACCGTCGCCGTCGGGATCTCCGGTGGAGGTCTTATCAGAGAGGACAGGGCCGGTGAAGGTATTCGCCCAGATCTCGAAGGGGCTGAGGACCGTGATGGTGCCGGTGCCGGAAAAACGGGTGTCATCTTTATAGGTCGCGGTGGAGGTGCTGCTACCCCATGTGCCGTAGGCTTGCGCTTCGGACCCGAAGCTTAGAGCTGAAATCGTTTCATTTCCTGTCACATTGACCAGACCACCGTCGATGATGAGCTTGCCAGTGTCTGCGATAGAACTGCCGTTGATGGCGAGGGTTCCGCCGAGAACTTTGGTGTCTCCGGTGTAGGTGTTGACGCCTGAGATGGTAAAGACCCCGGCTCCGGTTTTAGTGAGTCCAAAGTTATTTCCTCCAGCGGCCAAACTGATCGTCCGGCCGAGGAAGCCCGCCATGGTGACGTCGGTGGCATTATCGATCGTCAAGACCGCAGCGGTGGCGCTGCTGTTGGTAACGTTCGTCCGGGTAGGCTGCACAGTTGCGGTGATGCCTCTAAGCGTTTGGTTAAAACCGTTCAGGTTCAAGCTCGCGACGCTATTCGCAACGGTGCCACCCAGTAAATTTAAGCTCGTAGTTGTCGGCAAGGCATCGGCGACGCCGAGACGAATGACGCCTTGCTGAGAGACCGCGCTGAGTGAGGTGTTTCCGGTGTAGGTGGCAGCAGCATTGATGCTGTAGGTGTGGGCTTGGTTCGCTGAATTACCGCCTTCGGCTCGGAACTGGAGGCCACTGGCATTGGTGCTGCCGGAGATGACACCATTGAAGTTATAAGCATTGATCAAGCCGAAGCTGCGAATGATCGGTGCGTTACTCACGATGATCTGTCCAGCTAGGTTATAGACCTGAGTGTTGTTAGCAGGGAAGTCCATGGTGCTTACGACACCATTTCCGTCGAGGGTAAAATTGGTCGGAATCGCGACTGTGCGGTTCGACATGGTCATCAACTGCACAGTAGCGCCGCTAGCGACGGAAATCGAAGTCCCTGAACCAAGAGTGGTGTTGGCGTCGGTTGCATTCTGAAATCGAAGTGCTCCCCCGTTGATGGCTACATTTCCGTTGAACGAGCTAGCACCGGTGAAAATCAACAGAGCAGCGCCGGTCTTGGTAAGGTTGGCACCGCCGCTGAGCGCGCCCGAGAAGGTCACTTGGCTTAAGGCGCTAATGCTCGTGTCTGCGCTGAGATCCAAAATCCCAGAGAGAGTCAATGCGCCATTATCCACGGTGTCTCCAAGAGTGACACTGGCTGGTAGGGTGACTGGACTGTTTGCCAGGGTCCGCGCTGTCGTCCCAATGGTGGAAAGCGAGCTGCCATTTAACGTGAGTGGAACACTGCTGCTGCCTAGGGCATTATTCGCACCGACCCGGACTTTTCCCGCATTCAGAAAAATCGAGCCAGTCAGAAGATTCGTCGCACCCAAATTGAGCGTGCCACTGCCGAGTTTCGTCAATCCGTAGCCAGAGCCGGCATCATCAATGACTCCAGAGAACGTGGTCTCTGAGGCGACGGTGAGTTCGAGTGCAGCCGTGGATGTCACCGTGGCTGCAGAAAAGGTCAACAAGCCCGATTCCGTGGCATTGCCGAAAGTGATGCTGCCACCCAATGAGAGCGGATTAACGAGAGTGCGTGCCGTCACGCTATCACTTGAAAGGCTGCCACCTGTGATCGTCACGCTTCCCGTGCCTAGCGCCAGATTATTTCCCACTCTGACCAGACCTTCGCTGAGCGTCGTGCCACCCGAGTAGCCATTCGACGTAGCGATGCTGAGCGTGCCTGCACCGGATTTATTCAGCGTCGAAGCACCATTGATCGAACCTGTGCCGGCGAAGGAATAGGCGGTGGAGGCCGCATTTACCACCATCGCAGATGGCCGGATGTCTCCCGTCACTTGGATTGTGGTATTCGTTCCCGATTCAGGAAATGTCACGGAGTCTCCTGTGAAGAAGGCCTGTGCGGCAGGATTCGTCCAGTTGAGTGCGATGCCGGTATCCCACACCGCACTCGCTGTGCCAGACCATGTCAGTGCAAGGGCCTCAGCAGAGCCGACCGTGAGACTCATGGTTGTGGGCGTGAAGCTCAGACTGCCACCACGGTAGCTGGTGCTAAAATTCCCGGAGTTGGTGATGCTGCCAAAATTGGCGATTAGATAAGTCCCTGGCACCGGCGAGGGGGAAGGTAAATTCACGGTCACTGGCCCCGTCGCAGTGAGAGTGCCTCCGATGGTGAGCGCTTCTGGCGTTGCATCATCGCCCAAGAAATTTCCCGTGATGTTGACATTTCCACCCACTGTCCCCTCCCCACTGAGAGTTCCGCCACTGGTCACTGTCACCGTGGACGCTGGATCCGTACTTCCTGAAATGGCAAGCACCCCAGCACTAACGTTGGTCGCTCCCGTATAGAGATTCACCCCGCTGAGAGTGGTGCTGCCGATCCCTGCTTGCGTCAGTGATCCCGTGCCCGTGATGGCTCCCGAGTAGTTGTAAGCATTTGCACGGTTGAAAACCAAGCTCGCGTTATTGATCACACCCTCGGTCTTCAATTCACCGGTCAGCCCTGCATCGCCCACTTGGAGGACTCCTGCGCTGATGGTAGTCGTTCCAAGATAGTCGTCTGAGTTATCACTCCTCAGGACGAGCGTGCCCAAGCCGACTTTTTCAAAATTCGTGTCACGCCCGGGATCACTGTAAAGCCGACTCACCTTGAGGGTCGCCCCCGCATCTGCTCCGAGCGAGACCACCGCACCCGCCGTGCCTTCCATGGCGATTTGTGAACTCAAGGTGGCAACCCCGGAAATGGCCCGGATGCCGCCCGCTAGATCGATCCCTGTGCCTGCCACCCGGATGAACTCCGTCGAAGTGAAAGTTCCCGCCGTTTCCAAGACAGCTCCGGCTTGGATATCGGTGCGTTCGATCTCCGTAACGACCGAAGTGCCGAGAGCCCCGGCGTTCTGGATTCTAAGGGTACCCGCGCTGACGGTAGTGGTGCCGTTGTAGTTGCTATTCGACCCTTTGAGTGTCAGCACTCCCGCACCTGTTTTGACGATGTTCGCCGCTCTACCCGGCCAAGCCTGTCCTAGGGTGATGTTTCCATTCACCGTGTGATCAAAGGCTCCTGCGAAGGTTAAATTGGCAGACGAGACGACCGCCGTCGTCGAGACGTTGATCGAATCGTTTCGCAGGGTGATATCCGTGTAGCTCAAATTGCCGCCTCCTGCGGTCCAAGTGCGGTTTTTAATCAAATTCGGGTGCGTCCCGGTGGTGGCTCCGCCGATCCAGAACTGCCTCAACGCCGCTTGGAAAGTTTGTAAATTCGGACTGTTGTTGGTGATGGGCGTCAAGCTTGCCGACGCATACTGCATGCTATTGTTACTATTCGTGATCGTCATGCCGGGGGCTTCTGCGGCGAAAATCCACGTCCCTACGTTCCCACCTACATTCATATCACACGTCGTCTGCCCACCCGGCGCTACCGCGCCGAAAATGAAGGTGCCAGCAATGGTAGATGGCACGAGATCCGTGCTCCAATTCGCAGGCGTGTTGTATTTATTGTCTACCCCACCTCCATCCCAGGTAAAAGTCTGCGCTTGGGCAGCTTGGGAAGAAATGAGCAGGGCGATGGCGACGGCATAGGGACGCGACGAGACAAAACGGCACAGATAGGCCACAGATTTAGATTTCATGGGGTTTTTTGGGTTTGAATTGATGAAACCGAGCCAGTAACGACTGACAGCTGTTGATCAAGACAGATAACGACCCTGAGTTGACTCTCAGATAGAGCAAGCAAACTCTTTCGCCCCGGTAATCACGTGTTTACGGGATTTTACTCGGTGCATTGTTGCCTGGAGGTCAAATCCTCTGCATCTGCCGGCACTGCCGTGGATGGTTCGAACCGAACCCAGCGCTCCCCTCCCAGTCCTCACACATTCACCCTCCCTATCCCTTGTGTTCAATGTGCTCCATCGCGTCTGAAAAACAGCGAAGAATCCTTGCCGCAAAAGGACGTAAAGAGACGCGGAGTTAATACACGGTGAACCGGCCTCTGCCCGCTTTGTGAATGAATCGCCAAGAAATGAGGAAACCTCGACCCGATTGGGCTGCTTGTTCGGTTAAAATAAGTCTGAATGACTGCCAGTTCGACCGAGCGTCAAGGTGTCCGGTGCTATCTTGTAGATCAATATCCAATCGGGTTCTATGTGACAATCACGCCACCCGACCCAGCTCCCTGATAATGAATGATCGGCACAACGCTCAGGTAGAGTCTCGCCAGCAATGAGGATATCAACGATAGCCTTGAGCTTACCCAAGTCCTTACCGCGCTTGATTTGCTTCTTAACGTCCTTCCTGAACGAACTGGGCTGAACGACTCTCTTCACTCCCAGGATGCATAAAGGTCTTCGACGCTTTCAAACGTCTCCACGTCTTCTCCACGGTCAACCTTGGTAAGCACCTTCGCCGTGGCGGCGTTGGGGGTTCTCAATTCGATGGGAAACTCACCGCGCATCGCAATCTGCCTATAGAGCAAGCGTATGGCCTCCGTCGGCGTCAATCCGATGGTTTCAAGTATCCTCTCAGTGGCGGCCTTCGTGGCGGGATCAATTCGAGCGTGAATCACTGCGGTCTGGGACATGAAAAAATGTATCACGTATGAAATACGTTTCAACAAATCCTTTTTTGCAACGTCAAAGGTTTGTTAAGGCGGAAAGAGGACTCACAGAGTGAAGCGAACTTGTAATATTGCCCGCCTTGACACCATTGCTTGGCGGTCAAGAACTCTGATGCGCAGGTGAGCAAATACGGAAAAGCGGCCTCTGTCCTCTTTGTGAATGAATCGCCAAGAAATGAGGAAACCGCGAATCGGACAAACTTTAATAACAAGGAAAGCAGGAAGGCAGGAAAAAGAGCCTCCTGTCCACTTCTTCCTTCCTGTATTCCTGCCTTCCTTATCAAAAATCCACTCACTTATGTGAACATCAAGTGGCCCGTAAATCAATTTTGAGGTGAGCTAGCATCCTGGACCACTTACCTCCACAATAATCCCGGATGAATCCCAAACCACGCCAACGCTATACCGCCGAGTTCAAAGCCCAAGCCGTCGCACTTATTAGCACCGG
>JAIXQH010000038.1 GCA_027484055.1 Verrucomicrobiaceae bacterium
CCGAACTTTCCGACAAGCTCTTCGATTCAATCCGCGCACTACTCAAAACACCCGATGTCCTGCGCTCGGTCTGCAAAACCCATACGCAATAGACGAACTAACTTATGAGAAATGGTCTAATCCTCAAGCGCCTCTATGAAACTCGTCGCCTTCACTTTAGTTTTTGATCATCCTTGAGTAGCCTCGCGCGGAGGATCCCGTATGGGACGACCTGCACGCCGGTGTTTGCGTCAATCGCGAGGCAGGCCGCAGTGCCCGCGCTTTGACCGAGGACCATAAAGACCGGCTCCATACGGATCGATCCGAATGCGATGTGGCTCGCGGAGAGAGCCCACGGAACGAGTAGGTTTTCGCACTCGCCGGCCTTGGGTACGATGGAACGATAGGAAATTCCGTAGGGCTTGCCGAAGAGCTTGGCTTGAATGTCGCCTTCGTTCTTCACCATGCCATGATGGACGAACCGCTGGGTGTTGTGGGAATCCAGCGTGTAAGCTCCCATGCCGACCGGGTCCTCGACGGGAATCGTTCGCTTGCAGTGGCCTTCGGTCATCACGAAATCCGACACCATGCGGCGAGCCTCGCGGACGTAGATGTTGTAGGGCCAGTTGTCGTTGTCCTTGAATTCATCCTTCGCCAATCCCCAGGGGGCGGTGTTTTTGCGGATTGCCTCCGGGACGCGCGGGTGGTTTTGCAAGGTCCAGATCAAGCCTAACTGCCAGTCGCGATGCTTGGCGGCCAGCGCCTCGCGCTCCTTGTGATTGAGCGTCGCCCAATTCCAATCCTTGCCATAGTTGCCTCCGATCCAGTCACAGGAAATGCCGCCGGTGTTGTTGGAATCGGTCTTACGGTTAGGGATCGTGGAGGTCTTGAAAAATCCGCTCTTTTGCCCTGCCTCGATGGCGCGGAAGAGGATCTCGAAATCGGCCGGATCATAGACTTGGGGCTTCGGCACGGTGATCCGGTTGGCTGGATCATTTGTCAGGACCATCCGGTAGCAGTAGGCCTGCAACTTGTCGTCGCCATCACCGACATGGCCGCCCATGTCGGGATTGACTCCTGCAAGCAGACCGCTGGATGCAACGCCCTTAGTCACGTAGGGATCGATACCGTTAGGAAGTTGATTGCCCATTTTCGGTCCGGTGATGCCGTTTTCTTGCTCGCCGTATTTGGCGTTTGATTCACGCCCCAAGGTGAAGGACACACCTGCGGCGGCCAGCAGATCACCCTCGTAGGAGGCGTCGATGAACATCTTGCCTTCGATGCTCACCCCGCCTTCAAGATGGAGGGCGTTGATGCGAGCTGCCGGCTTCTCCATCCCGTGAGCGAGATCGATGCGACCCTTCATCACTTCGACTCCCGCCTCTTTGGCCATTGCGTCGAATACCGCTTCGGCCACCTTCGGTTCAAAGGTGGAGGCGAGCTCCGTCTTTGGATCAAATGCGAGCGTGCCTTGACCGGCATTCTTGAATTTCGCACGAGGCTCTCTTTCCCATGCCGCGTCATTCCGGTATTGCTGATAGATTCGGTGATAGAATTCCCGAGAGAGTCCACCTAAGATTGCCGGATTTCCGATATCCGAGAAACCAAGACCACTGCTGCTCATGCCACCGAGGTGTCCGAATTGTGAAACGAGGATGACCTTTTTACCCATGCGCGCGGCCTGCACCGCCGCCGTCACGCCACCTGCCGCATCACCATAGACGACGATATCGGCTCGAAGGATTTTGCTTTCCGCATTTGCGGTTACTTGGAAGCCGCAGCCGAGAGCGACTGCGGTTATGACATAGAGAAGCTTCATGATCGACGAAACTTCTGATACCGAGGCTCGTTGGTAAATCATTCGTTAATTTCTCAAACCAACGAAAATGATTCTTTTAAAAGATTTGTTCGGGTTGAGCTTCAACTCTAGAATTTTGCTGAAGACAATGAGCCCCACTTTAGCAAACGACGGATACGAGATTCATCGTAGAATTCTCAGCGATGCCGAGATTGCTGATCTGCGCCGAGAGGCGGACCGTGTCGCTGGTGCTGCTGGGTGTGCGTGCGTGAGACACTTGCGAAGGCGCTCGGAGTGTTTCGATGCACTTAGTGGATCCGACGCTCTTCTCTCACTCATCCCGGCCGGGTTGCGTCCCGTTAGGAGTATTCTATTCGATAAGACGGAGTCAGAAAATTGGCCGGTGCTGTGGCATCAAGATTTGACCATCGCCGTCGTGCGAGAGAAGCAGGTTCCCGGTTACGGACCGTGGTCTCACAAGGACGGCTCTCCGCACGTGCAACCACCCGTTTCGCTTCTTGAAAACATGGTTACCATCCGGCTGCACCTTGATGACACCCCGGCAAGCAACGGAGCCTTACGGGTGATCCCCGGGAGCCATCGTGATGGTAGAATCGACACGGATGCATTGCGCAGTTTCGACAAGGAGAGAGCTGTTACCTGCGAATGCAGTTTCGGCGACGCCCTTTTGATGTCGCCACTGATATTGCACTCGTCACGCCGCTCTGAATTGCCTGCCCGACGCCGGGTGATTCACTTTGAGTATGCACGCGATGAAGACTTAGATTCCAGATTGGAGTGGTTTGAGACCGCGAGCAAGCAGCTCCCGAGATAGGTTTGGGCGATAGCGTCGTCGGGTGCTAGGGTGTAAGCTGAGAACTCTTTGCGGTAGCCTTTCCATCAACAAGCTGCGGGGGGCTGATTTCCTGCTTCGGATCGTCGTGTTCACCTGGCTGATGATGGTGGTCCCTGCTTGTTTTCTGGTTTCGCGATTTTTAGCGAGGTGTCGGGTTCGGCGACCCTGTTCTCACTCAGACTTCCCAGACTGAAATGAGCAGCGCGGAATGCCCATGGACAAGTGAAAAGCTTCAGCGGTGTAGGACCGAGTGTGAGTGCATGCCCTTTACGTGCTTGCCAAGACCTGAGATGGCTGTCTTCGTCGCGGCACGTTCACGAACCTGTTGTAGCGTAGTCCGGTAGCGAACCTGCCAAGTGACAGTGGTTTGTGGGTTAAAATTCCGCCAGCCTGACCAAGTTTCTAAACTTTATCGTTTGAGGATAAAATCCAATAGCACTTTCCACGGTCGGTGAGCTCTCCGTTACGAATGATTGACAGACTCCGTTAAAACTGTTCAAAGGAACCCATGAAAGAGCTTACATCGATTGAATTATTCTCGGGCGCGGGAGGCTTGGCTCTTGGCCTTCATGCTGCTGGGTTCCGACACCAAGCACTCTACGAATGGAACGCTTCAGCCGTAGAGACTCTGCAATACAATCAACGGATGGGGCATCATTCTCTTCAAGGATGCGCGATTGTCCGAGCCGACGTGCGGCAAGTTGATTTCACAAAACACCGGGGCATTGACTTGGTTGCTGGAGGACCGCCTTGCCAACCGTTCTCCATGGGAGGCAAGGCTGCCGGAATGAATGATGTGCGCGATATGTTTCCGCAGGCGATTCGGGCCTTAGCTGAGGCGCAGCCACGTGCTTTTATTTTTGAAAATGTGCGGGGTTTACTCAGGCCCGCTTTTTCAAATTATGTCGAATACATCCGTCTTCAAATGGAGTTTCCTGAGTTCCCGATTTCTGAGAATGCAAGCTGGGATCAGAACTTGGCGCGGCTTGAGCGACACATGGAAAGAATGGGCGGGAATGCGGGTGGGCTGAGGTATCGTGTGCATTTGCACCAGGCGGATGCGGCAGATTTCGGAGTTCCACAGCATCGGCATCGGGTATTCTTTGTCGGATTTCGTTCTGACCTAACGACGGAGTGGTCGTTTCCCAAAACCACTCACAGTCATTCAAGTTCATGGATGAAGCTTTCCGAAGCCATTAGTGATCTGCCGGTGCCGTCTTCTCGCGAATCAAAAAAATGGCATAATCATGTTTTGCAGCCGGGAGCCAAATCCTATCCAGGTCATACCGGAAGCGCCTTAGATCGACCCGCCAAGGCTCTCAAAGCAGGAGCACATGGAGTGCCCGGAGGAGAAAATATGATCCTTTATCCTGATGGGTCGGTGCGATATCTCTCGGTAAGGGAAAGTGCCAGAGTGCAGACATTCCCGGATGATTATGTCTTCCTCGGTAGTTGGACTGAAGCGATGCGCCAGCTTGGCAACGCTGTTCCGGTAAAACTCGCCGAGATTGTAGGTGCGTCTGTCGCTAAAGCCCTTGCTGGACAAATTCCCGAAAAGTCAAAATCCTCAGCAGATGAAGCCCTACAATCCCCTTGAGAAAGGCAACCTCGGCAAAAGCGTCGCCGACGCTCTCATCAAGCAAACGCCTGTGCCACTTGGATTTGTAGAACGCTTCTCAGGAGCTGGAGTCTATGCGATTTACTACACAGGGTCTTTCGACAGTTATGCTAAACTTGGCGACTGGAATACCAGTGGCGATGACTTAAAAGTGCCAATCTATGTTGGCAAAGCGGTCCCGACAGGCGGTAGAAAAGGAAATGTGGATTCTGAGGTTTCAGCAAAAGGCAGCACTTTATTTAGCCGCCTTGATGAACATCGGAAATCCATCGAACAAGCCACGAATCTTGAAATTGAAGACTTCTGGTGTCGCTATCTGGTCGTTGACGACATCTGGATCCCTCTCGGTGAATCACTTCTCATTCAGCGTCATCGACCCATTTGGAACTCGCTGATTGATGGATTTGGCAACCATGATCCAGGTTCAGGACGCCACCAAGGAGCAAGGCCGAACTGGGATACACTCCATCCTGGTCGAAGTTGGGCCGTGCGATGTGCTCCATCAAAACTCACGATTCAGCAAATCCGGCAGAATATCGATCAATACTGGACCGCTTATACGGGACCGGAAGCCGATTTGTGAATTTCGAGATTTTGACTGAAGTCCGCCAGCTGCGGTGCTTGAGGACTAAAGGGGTGGCAAAGGCCAGTGATCCGTTTCCTGCGCGAACCGATAGTTCATGTTTCGATAAACAGCCAGTCGCTTGCGGAACATGTGGGCGGTGAGCGGGAGTTCGGGCTCGGTGTAGTCGTAGATGCGGATCTCGGATTTGCCGTCGCATTTGCGGTCAAGCCGACCGGCATATTGTACGATGCGGCCTTTGAACGATACGGGCAGGGTCAGGAACAAGGTGTCGAGTTGGGGTAAATCGAAGCCTTCGCCGACCAAGGAGGCCGTCGCGAGAAGGGCGAAACCACCACCGGAAGCGGCTTGCTCGACGATGTTTGCCATGGCGGCGGCACGCGCTTTTTTGACCATACCGCCGTCGATGCGGTGGACGCGTGTGCGGTGGTCGGGTGACATTTCGGAAACGAGCCGTTCCAGAATGGCGAGGTGCTCTTTCCGGTCGCTGAGCACCGCGCAGCACCGGCCTTCCTGAAGCGCTGCCGCGATGTCGGTGGCGACGATACGGTTGCGCTCCTCGTGATGCGTGAGCAGTTCCCACACTTGGTGAATCGGCATGTGCAAATCATGCGGCTGCAAGTCGAGCTGGATGTCGCGCACGTAAAGAACGCGCTCAATGTCAGGGTCGGCTTCCAACTCCATGCGGTGGCGGATCGGCCCACATTGCAGGAAAAGAATTTTCTGCAAGCCGTCTTTGCGCTGAGGCGTGGCGGTCAGGCCGAGGAAATGACGGGCCGTGCAGGTTTTCATCACCGCCTCGAACGAAGCAGCGGGGACGTGGTGGCATTCGTCGATGATCACTTGTCCGAACGGCTCGAAGAACGCACCTGGATTGCTCGAATTGGCGAAGGTCTGAATCATGCCAATGGCGACGACTGGCGTGCCGGAAATGCCCTCCGCAGCCAGCACGCCGATTTCCTTTTTGTCCAATCCAAGGAAAGTTTCCAGCCGCGACCGCCATTGCTCGAGCAAGGGCCTGCGGTGGACGAGAATGAGTGTCGGCGTCTTGCGCGCGGCGATGATCGCGCAGCCCATCACGGTTTTCCCGGCACCGGGCGGCGCGATGAGAACGCCGTCAGGATGGGCAAGCATGGCATCCACCGCCAGTCGTTGGGTGGCCGTGAGCGTGCCGTTGAAAGTGACTTCGCATGCGGGCCGCGACGGGCGTTGATCTTCGATTTCTAAGCGTCCTCCCGCTTTGCGAAATAGGTCCTCCGCAGCACCCGCCACCCCGCGTGGGAGGACGAGGCGACCGGGATGCATTTCCCCGCAGAAGATGAAACGCGGCGTGTCCCAAGTGCCGAAGCGGAGTCGTTGTTTTTCGTAAAATACGGGATTTGCCAAGGTGGCCAAGCGTTTCAGCGCGGCGAGCAAACTGGCGGGCAGGCCGGTGATTGAAATGTCCAACTGGGCGCGACGTACGGCCTGCGCCGTAGCAGTGAAGTCTCCCTTTTTCACTGCGGCGGGGATCGTATCGAGCACCCGGTCTTCGAAGCGCGGTAAAATCTCAGCGAGGTCCGGAGGAAGCACTTCATCGAGCAAATCCTCCAATCGCTCGTAGCCGATCCTCTGCACCGCCGCAAGAAAAGCCCACTGGTCGGGATGGGGCTCGAAGTGGGCATCGAGAAACAACGAGTTCCCCGCCTCGCGGGCTTTTGCTTGGAGTGGCAGGGCGATGAGGCTACCAAACCCGCCGATGGCGAGGGTGTCTTGATTCGGAAAGAACCGATCATAGCTGGCCAGCGACATCGCCGGATGCCGCGACGAAGCCTTGGCCAGAATGAGCGTCCCGAGCCGCCGCGCCAACAGGGCCGGCACCGCTTCGCTGAAAAAAATCCACGCATGCCCGCCCGCACCGGAACGCGAGCGCTCGACCGCCACCTCCACACCGAAGCCCCGCGCCGCATCGCGGTAGGCGCGGATGTCATCCTGCCAGCCGGCTTTATCGAAATCCGCAGCGAGAAACACACAAGAGTTGTCAGCGCGGATCGCGTAGGTGCCGATGACGCTTTTTCCGGTCAAGTGGTCCCGCGCCGCCGCTTCATCCAGCGGGGGAAATGCCTGGTGCATGCACTCGGAGCATTTCACCCGAGGCTTCTCGCAGACTCCACGGAACCACTCGTTGCGGCAGACGGGGGAGTATCCCTTGACGCCAGTTTTCGGGTTCTCCCAAAGCCGTGGATAGACATCTTCCCGGCAGCGGAAGAGCGAGAGAAAAAGGGCGATTTTCCCCTCGGGCGAAAGCGGAGCGACGTTGCTCTGTTCCTCCGCCAGCAAGGTTTCCCGCTCGCGAATCAGCTCCTCCCGCCGCGCTTGCAGCGCGTGGAGTTCTGAGTCGATTTGGTGGATGCGGGTCAAAACGGGATACGCTGGATTCCTGGAACGAGATCGAAATGGCTGTCGTTGCTGAGCAAGGGGAGCTGGAGTTCGAGAGTCATGGCGGCGATCCACAAGTCGTTGGCAGGGACTGGGGTTCCCTTCGATTTCAACCAAAAACGCGCGTCGGCGTAGATGCCGGTGGCTCCTGCCGTGATGGGGGCGACTTCAGCCATCGGCAGGTTACTGGCGAGCCACTCTTCGTAGCGGCTGCGGTATTTGGATTGGCGGATTCCGAAAAGATACTCGCCAAGAACGATGACCGGCACGACCAGACGCGTCGCGTTTAAAAAAGCCTCGTGACAGGCCGGATCTCCATCTGCCCACGCGGAAAGTGCGTTCGTGTCGAGAATCATTCCTCGTCCTCCAGATCGACGGATTCAAACTCCTCTTCGACAAGTGCCATTAGGCGACGCGATTCATCGGCCAGATCCGCCAGTCCCCCGAACCCCGCCATCCATGCAGGTGTCGCCGAGCTTTCGGCCAACCTCGCGAGTTTTTCCTCCACCGCTTCGGTTACGAAATGCCGAAGCGGGATGTTTCGAAGCGCCGCCCGCGCCTTTGCCTGCCGGAACGTCTCATCTGGAATCTCAAGGGTCGTTTTCACGAAAAGGAGGCTCCCATATTTATGGGTCGAATCAAGAAAAACGATCTGTTTTCAAGCAGTCACGTTACCTAAACTAAGGGATTCGGTCGTGCCAAGCGACTGCTACCGATGGGTCGGCTTTCTCCAGCAGCTCGGCTTGGAGTCAGGAAATCAAGGCACTCTCGGGAATTTCGAGAAATCCGGCATGCGTTTTTCGAGGAAGGCTTGTTTCCCTTCGCGGCCTTCTTCGCTCATGTAGTAGAGCAAGGTGGCGTTTCCGGCGAGGTCGAGCAGGCCCATTTGGCCGTCGCAGTCGGCGTTGAGGGCGGATTTGAGGCAACGGAGGGCGAGGGGGGAGTGGGCGAGCATTTCGCGGCACCACTGGAGGGTTTCCTTTTCGAGATCGGCGAGGGGGACGACGGTGTTGACGAGGCCCATGTCGAGGGCTTGTTGGGCGTCGTATTGGCGGCAGAGATACCAGATTTCCCGGGCTTTTTTCTGACCGACGATGCGGGCGAGGTAGCTGGAGCCGAGTCCGCCGTCGAAGGAGCCGACTTTGGGGCCGGTTTGGCCGAAGCGGGCGTTTTCGGCGGCGATGGTGAGGTCGCAGACGATGTGTAAAACATGACCGCCACCGATGGCGTAGCCGGCGACCATGGCGACGACGGGCTTGGGCAGGGAGCGGATTTTTTTCTGTAAATCGAGCACGTTTAGGCGCGGGATGCCGTCCTCGCCGATGTAGCCGGCGTGGCCGCGGACTTTTTGATCGCCACCGGAGCAGAAGGCGAGGTCGCCAGCGCCGGTGAGGATGATGGCCCCGACCTTGGGGTCCTCGTGAGCGAGGTCGAAGGCGATGAGCATTTCCTTTACCGTGAGCGGGCGGAAGGCGTTGCGGACTTCCGGGCGGTTGATGGTGATTTTAGCAATGCTTCCTTCATCCGTCGTTTCGTAACGGATGTCCTCAAATTCGCGCACGGTGGTCCACATAGGTGGGGCATTGTGAATGCGGCGAGGCGACCGGGCAACCTCGATACCGACTTAAAGTGCGCCTAATTTGAGAAAATGGGCGACCCGCTCGGCAAACCACGCCTCTGCCTCCCATGGGACGCGGTGGCCGCTGGCTGGGGCGGTGGCGAGATGGGCCTGCGGCATCAACGAGACGGCACGCTGGGCGAGGGCGAGGAATTTCGGGTCATTTTCCCCGGCGATCCAGAGGACCGGGATGGTGATTTCCGGCAGGCGGTCCCACAGCGGTTCTTGGGCACCGAGTGACCAATCCACGAAGCTGCGGGCGATCTCGCGGCGGCGCATGATGAGGCTGCTGGCCGCTTGGGGTGGGCGGATCGGTGCGTGGGTGAGGATGGATTGGGCGTCCCAAGCGCTGAGGAATTTCTCGAAATCACCGGCGAGTGCTTGAGTCGCCCACGCGGCATCGGCGGCTCGACGGGTGGCTTGATCCCCTTCAAGTCCAGGGTGCGCAGAGACGATGACGGCGGCCTGCCACGGGTGGTTTTTTTCCAACAACGCGTGCAAAGCCATGCGCCCGCCCATGGAATAGCCGAGCAGTGCGCGACCCATCCCGCGATAAACCTCACCGCTCGCCTCGGCATTGAGCGCAGGGCCGAAGTCGGCAAGCGGCATGGGGGCGCAGTCGAGAAAGCGCCACAAGTCCACCGCGCGGGTGCTGATGCCGCTGCTAGCCATGATTTTGGCAAATGCCCGCCAGTCAGCGGCCATGCCCACCGCGCCGTGGAGGCACCAGCAGTCGAGTGGGCCGGCTTCGCGGCGTTCGTCGGTTTGTTTAGAATACTGGAGCATGGTGGAGGAAGTAGGATTTAGGAAGATACCTAAGACTTGTCAATTTCTCCACGGCCAGACTTGTCAAAGCGGCTGCGATGGTGAGACTTCTCAAAACGTGCGGAAATCACCGCAGTGGGTCGTCGAGAAAAAAGGATCATCATGCATTTTCTGGGGATTGAAATCGGTCACAGCGGCACGCGCGCGGTCGTCTTGGACTTGGAATCCTCGGTGATTCGCACGGAGGCTTGGGCCGCGCATGATTGGATCGAGGGTCTACCCGCAGGCTACCGCGAGCAAAATCCCGCCCAGTGGATCGACGCCGTGGACCGCGTGATCCGCCAATGCCTCGCCGCCCTCGATGGCGAAAAACAGAGCGTGGCGGCCATCGGGATTTCCGGGCCACAGCGGGGTCTGGTGATTTTGGATGAGGCAAATCGGATCATCCGTCCGACAAAGCTCACCGGCGATGTTTCGGTGAAACGACAGGCGGATGAAATCGCCCGCGCCTTCGGCGGCGCACCCGGCTTGATCGAAGTCGCCGGCCAGGCACCCGGCGTGGAGTCCGCGGCGGCGGAGTGTCTCTGGCTGAAACAGCATGAGCCGTATCATTTCCAACGCGCGGCCAGCTTGCTCACAGTGCAGGATTTCATCGCCTACTGGCTCACCGGCGAGCGAGAAACGGAAGCGGGCAGCGCCTCGGCCACCGGCCTGCTCGACATCCGGACGCGGAAATGGTCGGCCGAGCTGCTGGATTTCATCGACCCGAAACTCGCCTCGTTGTTGCCGCCGCTCGGCACATCGGACAAGCCGCGCGGCTTGTTGCGGCCCGTTCTAGCCCGGGAATGGGGGCTCTCGGAGCTGGTGCAAATCGGCGCTGGCAGTGCGGCTCCGATGCTTTCCGCGCTCGCGGCGGGCTGCGTCCAGAGTGGCACCGTGGCGGTGGAGCTCGGCGCATCGGGCGTCGTCATGGGCGTGAGTGACTCACCGGTGATCGACTACCGGGGAGAAATTTTCCCGCTTTGTAATGCGACAGGCACCTGGCTGGCCCTCGCCACGACGACCAATGCTGCGGTCGCACCCGAGGTCCTGCGGCGGCACTACGGCTGGGCTGCGGAGGAGTTTGAAAAAATGGTGGCCAGCGTCTCGCCCGGTGCGGACGGGCTGCTGCTCTTGCCCTATTTCAATGGTGAATCGATCCCGCGCCTGCCAGAGGCCACGGGGGTCCTGCATGGGATCACGCCGGGGAATTTCACCCCAGCCCACATGGCCCGCGCGGCGGCGGAAGGTGTCGCGCTCGGACTTGGCTATGCCATGAGCCGCCTGCGGGAATTGGGCTTTGACCCGCCGGAGATTCGTCTGCTCGGGGCCGGTGCGCTGAGCCCAGCGATGCGGCAGCTTTACGCCGATGTCTTCGGTGCGCCAGTCGTCCCCGTTTCCAGCCGCCAAGGCTCGGCCGTCGGCGCGGCAATGCAGGCGGCCGTCGCCTTTTTCCATGAAAGCGGCGAATCACTTGGCTTTGAGGAAATTTCCACCTACTGGGTCGTCGGCGACAAAGACCTCCGCTGTGAACCGAATCCTCAGGCACACGAGCTGTATCAGGACCTCATGTCCCGCCAGCAATACCTGGTGGACACGCTTCATCCCGCTGGATTTCTCTGAGGCCATTTCCCCCGATGAGCACCGCCAAGAGCACGGAAATTCGCGGAAATCGCGCCTCAGAACGCCTCGGCACCCTCGTCGGCTGGCTCATGCGCGGCTGGGCCAAGACACTCCGCTACGAAATCGACGATCGCTGCGGCATCACCTCCGGAAACGGCGAACACCGCCCCGTGATCTTCATGCTCTGGCACAATCGCATTTTCACCCTCCCGCCCATCTGGTGGCGCAGCGGGGGAAATGGCCGGAAATCGGTCGTCCTCACCAGCGCCAGCAAGGACGGCGCGATCCTTTCCAGCGCCATGGCCGTCTTCGGACTCGGCGCGATTCGTGGCTCATCGTCCCGCCGCGCCGTCGCCGCACTCATCGGCATGAAGCGCGCGTTGAAAGATGGCCTCGACATTTGCATCACCCCAGATGGCCCGCGCGGCCCGCGTTACAGCTTTCACCCCGGGGTCGTGAAATTGGCCGAGTCCTCCGGCGCACCCATCGTCCCCATCCACGCCCATTACTCCTCTGCCTGGTGTTTGAAAACCTGGGATCGCCTCATCATTCCCAAGCCATTTAGCCGCGTCACCGTCATCTTCGACGAGATGCTTGTCGTGCCGCCCAAGCTTGGCGAAGATGCGTTCGCCGACGAAGTCCAGCGCGCCCACGCCTACCTCACGGCCCATAGCGATACCCTCTAACCCACCTTTCCCATGAACTCAGCGCAAATCCTCGATGGAAAATCCGTAGCCGCCGCCGTCCTTGACGAGTGCCGTGCCGAAACCGCTGCCCTCCTCGCCCGAGGCATCACCCCCGGCCTCGCCGTCGTCCTTGTCGGCAGCGATCCCGCCTCCCAAGTCTATGTCGGCTCCAAGGCCCGCACCTGCGCCGAGCTCGGATTCCACTCGCTGAAAATCGAACTCCCCGCCGAGACCACTCAAGAACAACTCCTCCAAGTCGTCCGGGATCTCAATGACGACCCGGCCATCCACGGCATCCTCGTGCAATCCCCACCACCCAAGCACATCGACGAAGAAGCCGTCATCCGCCAAATCGACCCACGCAAGGACGTCGATGGCTTTCACCCCGAAAACGTCGCCAAGCTCGTGCTCGAAGACCCCACCGGCTTCGTCCCCTGCACCCCCGCCGGCTGCATGAAATTACTCGAAGTTTCCGGCATCAACACCAACGGCGCCGAGGCTGTCGTCATCGGTCGCAGCATGATCGTCGGCAAGCCCATGGCCCTCCTGCTCGTCTCGAAAGTCTCGAACGCCACCGTCACCATCGCCCACTCCCGCTCCAAGGACCTCCCCGCCATTTGCCGCCGTGCCGACATCCTCATCGCCGCTGTAGGTCGCCCGGAAATGGTCAAGGCAGATTGGGTCAAGCCTGGTGCCGTCGTCATCGACGTAGGCATCAACCGCGTCCCAGACGCCACCAAGAAATCCGGCTTCCGCCTCACCGGAGACGTCGCCTATCCAGAAGTCGCCCCCCTCTGCGCCGCCATCACTCCCGTCCCCGGCGGCG
Source organism: Verrucomicrobiaceae bacterium (assembly GCA_027484055.1). GTDB lineage: Bacteria > Verrucomicrobiota > Verrucomicrobiia > Verrucomicrobiales > Akkermansiaceae > Luteolibacter. Next base: position 12,810 of record JAIXQH010000038.1, read on the forward strand.
TCGGCCCCATGACCATCGCCATGCTCATGAAAAACACCCTCCAAGCCGCGAGGCAGATCGGGGCTTAGAAGATAAAAGAGGAACCACAATGGGAGCGCAGCGGACATGGGCGAACTGACCCACTCATAAAACTTCGTCAAATGGACACGGATGGACACGGATTGAGTTATGAGACGCAGACTGGTGCGATTGTCAGTTGTGCGTTCGAGGTTCTTAATACGCTTGGGCACGGTCAGTTGGAGAAGCCCTATGAAAATGCCCTGTGTGTCGAATTCGGCTTACGCGGAATTCCATGGAGCCAACAGCCTCGCTATGATGTTATTTACAAAACCATCAAGGTCGGCGAATACGTGCCAGATTTAATCGTGTTCGACGTAGTGGTTGTTGATGCGAAAGTCATTGATCGAATTACGGACCACGAACTCGGCCAGATGATCAATTATCTAAAAATCACTTGGCATCCGATAGGTCTGATTCTCAATTTTAAACGAGGGCGTTTGGAGTGGAAACGCGTCATCAACCATTTTCAGGGAAACACCAACCCTGCTAAAAGAGGAACCACGGATGCACACAGATGAACACGGATTGAGATTTTTCGTATACCACAACCCGTCTGAAGTGATTCAAAATCTAAACCTGAACACCGAGCTAAATTCACCCTATTCTTATCAGCGTTCATCCGCGTCCATCCGTGGTTCTCTTATTCTTTCAATCCCATGCGCCTCGCCGTCATCAACCTCGTCGGACTCTCCAAGTCCCTCCTCCCCCGCATGCCCGGCCTCAGCGCTTTTGCGGAGAAAAACGGCCTGCAATCCTTACCCCCGGCCTTCCCCGCCGTCACCTGCACCGCCCAATCCTCCATCCTCACCGGCACCTCGCCCAGCCATCACGGCATCGTTGCTAACGGCTGGTATGATCGCGAAAATGCCGAAGTCCGCTTCTGGAAACAAAGCAACCACCTCGTCCACGGCCAAAAACTCTGGGATACGCTCCGCCGCGAGATCCCCGGCTTCACCTGCGCCAAGCTCTTCTGGTGGTATAACATGCACTCCACCGCCGACTTCGCCATCACCCCGCGCCCGCTCTACCCGGCGGATGGCCGAAAAGTCTTCGACATTCACACCCAGCCCATGGACCTCCGCGAGCAGGTGAAAAATGACCTTGGCCCCTTTCCCTTTCCCGCTTTCTGGGGCCCTGCCGCCGGCATCGCCTCCTCCCAGTGGATCGCCGCCTCCGCGAAATGGATCGAGGAAAAGCACTCACCCACGCTCAGCCTCGTTTACCTCCCTCATCTTGACTACCCGCTCCAGAAAGACGGCCCGCTCGCGCCGACCATCCCAGCCGAGCTCGAAAAAATCGACCACCTCGCCACCGAACTCATCCACTTTTACGAACAGCGCGGCGTCCGCGTCCTTGTGCTTTCCGAATACGGCATTTCACCCGTCACCCGCGCCATCCACCTCAACCGCCTCTTCCGCCAGCAGGGCTGGCTCCAGCTCAAGGACGAACTCGGCCTAGAAACTCTCGACTGCGGCGCATCACGCGTCTTCGCCATCGCCGATCACCAAGTCGCCCACATTTACCTCAACGATCGCTCCCTCCACGCGCAAGTCCGCAGCCTGCTCGAAAGCACCCCCGGCGTCGATGAAGTCCGCCTCACCGCAGATCTCTGGGAAAATGGTGTCGCCACCGAGCGGGCAGGGGACTTCATCGCCATTTCCGCGCCGGATGCCTGGTTCACTTACTATTTCTGGGAAGATGACGCCCTCGCTCCAGACTACGCCCGCACCATCGACATCCACCGCAAGCCCGGTTACGACCCCTGCGAGCTTTTCCTCGATCCCGCCCTCCGCCTGCCCAAGCTCCGCATCGCCAAATTTCTCCTCAAGAAAAAGCTCGGCCTCCGCGCCCTGCTCGACGTCATCCCCCTAGATGCCACCCTCGTCAAAGGCTCGCATGGCCGTGACCAAGTCCCAGACGCAGAGTGCCCCGTGCTACTGGGCTCCTCATTCCCCGTCCACTCCGCCGAAGACCTCCACGAAGCCATCCTCGCTGCCGCCCGCGGGAAATTCTAAGCGAAAAGCAGTAGTATAGAGCAGCGGAATCCGTCCGCTGTGCCAATGAAACGAGGAAGAGTAAATCAAAACGCGGAGGGGCAGAGGTCGCAGAGAGAAACGCGGAGGGGCTTTGATCTGCCATCCCCGATCCCCGATCCCCGATCCCCGATCTCCCCTGCGTCACAACGGAGAAATCACCACCGCGTGCTCGTCATAGCGTGCCTTCGCACCTGTCTGATCCATCACATACTTAAGTGCCGCTTGTGAGGTGACTCCTTTTACATTCAGCGTGATTTTCTTACTTTCCAGTAAGCCCTTAGGATCGACGATCACGAAGTTTGGTGTCACTTCTTCCTTGGACTGCTTCTCCATGATCGAGCTCAGCGCGTCCAGCGCATCGCGCAGGGTCGCTGCATCCAGTTGGAAGGCCGGAATCATCACCGTGCCGAACTTAGCCTCGCGGCCCTTCGTCGCGATGGATCCTGCGGTCAGCTTCAATTGGCCGATGCTATAGATCGCATTCGCGTTTTTCGGGTCCAGCTTCAGGGCTTTTTGGTAAAAGTCCTTAGCCGCAGCAGGGTCACCCGCTTTTTCGGCAGCTTGGCCCTGTTGGTAATAAGCTTCTGCCGTCGGAGCGGGCGTTTGAGCATGAATCGGGCTGACGAGTATCAAGAATGCGACGAGTGGGCTGAATTTCATGAGGATAGATTTGGGTTTAAAGCGTTCCTACTCTATTCGAATTCTTCCCCGACTCAAGCATGTTTTAAGGCGATCTTACGGAGAGCAAAAATAAGAAGAAGCGACACCCCTTTGTCGCTTCAACCCAAATCTTGGCGCTCTTGGCGGTTAAAAAAATCTCCAATCTCCAATCCCTGATCCAGGATTTTGAAAAACTGCGAACCCCCGTATATACGGGATAGCTTTATAAGGATTTTATAGGCATTTTGATAGCTGCTACTTTATAAGTAAGGTCTACATCCATCGCATTTTTACAAATCCAATAAAAACCCAAAGTACTCTGCCCCATGAAACTTAAACCCATCCCATCAGTCACGGCCCTAGCTTCGCGCTTCGCCTCTCGCCAATCCGCCTTCCTCTTCGCCGCCGCGATCGCGGGCTTACTCAGCGGCCCTCAAGCACAAGGTGCAACTTTGACTTGGGCGGGTAATACGAGCGCTGCGCTCGGCACTGCCGCCAACTGGACAACCAATTTAACGCCCACATCAGGTGACAACTTCATTTTCGGTGCTGCCGGATCACAGGGCGCGTCGTTAACGAATGGTCTTACAGCGGGATTCAGCGTTGCTGGCTTCACCTTCAATAGCGGTGCTTCGGCCTTCGCGATTACCGGAAACGCGATCACGCTCACCGGTAACATCACCAACAACTCGACGGCCGCTCAGACAATTGGCCTCAATATCTCTGCCACAGCGGTCCGCACGGTCACTACCTCCACGGGCGATGTCACCCTCGGCGGTATAATCAGCGGCACTGCTGGTGGTATCACGAAAGCTGGAACAGGCACCTTAACTTTGAGCAATGCAAATACTTACACGGGAGTTACCACGGTAAGTGCTGGAACCCTAATTATTAGCGGCGCAAGTGCCCACACTGGAGCGAACACGGTAAACGGTGGAACCCTCAATATCACCGGTGCTCTGACCAGCGCCGCAGTGGGTGTGACCACCGTGAACGGCGGCACACTTCTCATAAACGGAGCGAACGGACGCACAGGAAACGCAACTGCTGCTGGGATCGTGGTCAATCCAAACGGCACCCTCACGATTGACAACAGCTCGAACAATAACAACGCGCGGATTTCGGATCTTGCTCAGACCACGCTCAATGGTGGTAATTTTGAATTTAGAGGCAACACCCTCGCCGATACTCAAGAAGTAATGGGAACCATCAACTTGGCAGGCCCTTCCAGCATCACGCTCACCCGAGGCTCAGCAAGCTTCCGGACCCAGATTGCCTCCGCATCTTTCAATTACACTGCTGGAACAGGAGCCACCCTCGTCAATGGAATCAACCTTGGAAGAACCAGCACGCCAACAACTGGAAACACGCTTTTCACCTTCACTACAGCCCCGACACTCGTCGGCACCACTGCAGCACTCACCACGGGCATTAACAGTGCAGTAAAGAATACCCAAATCGTGCCATTCCTGCTCGGGGAAGCGACTTCCACCACCGGTGGGACCGGCACAGCGACTGGCAGTGCCAACACTTTTGTGACCTATGTTGCCGGCTCTGGCCTGCGCCCGCTTAACCTCACGGACGAGTTCGACACCAGCACCACCTTGGTTTCTGGAAATAACGTCCGCGTCACAGGTGCCACCGCCGTATCCAGTAACGTTGCGATCAACTCCATGATCCTCGACTCTGCTGGTGTCACCATCGCTGACGGCACCACCCTCACCAACTCCAGCGGTGCACTCATGTTCTCCTCGACAAATTCGATCGCCCCCTCCGGCACGACCGGAGTGCTTGCTTTCGGCTCCGCCGCCGCACAAGTCACCGTCTTGCCCACCTTCACAGGCACGATCTCCGCTGGCATCAGCGGCACCGGCGGCCTCGTCAAGAACGGCTCGGGTAATCTCATTCTCTCGGGCTCAGGCTCCTACACGGGTCCAACTTCTGTAAACGGCGGAAACGTCAGTTTCACGGGTTCTTTGACTCCTTCGGACTCGTCCTCAGCGCTAATAGTTAACAATCCAAATAAAGGTGCCGGCACGGCTATAGCCTTGAACCTTTCGAGTTCGGCTCCCACATCGGTCGGCTCCCTCAGCGGCACAAACTCCACACCATCGAGCGGCACAAACACCTCCAAAATCGATAATGGCGGCCAACTTCTCACAATCAACCAAACAACCGGCGGTACATTCGACGGCGGCATCAGCGGTGCGGGTGGCCTCACTAAAACGGGTTCCGGTACCCTGATTATTGCAAGCAACTCAACCTACACAGGTGCCACGACTATTTCCGCCGGCACTCTGAGACTCACCAGCACGGCAGCGGGATCGGCGGCCTCAACTTCTTCTATTAGCGTCGCTTCAGGGGCCACTTTCGAGCTTGTATTACCTGGCTCCGCTACCAACACCCTCGCTGCAGCGCTGACGCTTGCTGGAAATGGTTCCGCACTGACCGTGAACATCCCCAGTAATAACACTCAGACTAACAACTTTACGGGCGGCGTCACGCTTGTGGGTGGTGCGATTTTCCGGACCTTCGGACTGATTAACAGTTACAACTTTAACGATAACAAAATCACCGGTGACGCCACCGCCACTGGGCTGGTCTTCAGATCTGAAGGAGGAAATTCTGCAAACCAAGCACACACCTACAACATCAACGTCGCAGCAGATTACACGGGTAACACAACGCTCTCTTCGGTGTCTCAGCAGGGCGTCATCAGGCTGGGAGTTGCCAACGCCTTGCCAACCACCACCATCCTCACTCTGATTGGCAGCAGCAACGCCAATTCCGCCCCCAGCTTGAATCTAAACGGGTTTAACCAAACACTCGCCGGCCTCACCGCTGCCAGTGCTACGGGTGTCCCGCGCGTTGTGAACTCCGTGGTAGCCGCAGCCACCCTGACGATCAACAGCACAGCCAACCAAACCATGGCCGGTGTCCTTGGTGGAACTGGCACGAATAACAATAACTTCGCCCTCACCAAGACAGGCACGGGCATCTTCTCGTTGTCCGGTGCTAATACCTACGCCGGTGCTACAGCGGTAAATGGTGGAACGCTCTCGTTGTTGAATACCACCGCCAAATCGGCCAATAGTGCCTTCACGGTAGCCTCAGGTGCAACTCTGGGCCTCGGCGTCAGCGCAGCTTCCAACCCCTTCACCTCAGCCAACGTGGACTCGCTCTTCGCGGGAACTCTCACCGGTTATACGAACCATGCAAATTCTAACGTCGGTATCGATACCACGGGTGGGAATTTCTCTTACACCTCAGCAGTGCCAAGCACCACACGCGGGCTGAACAAGCTCGGTGCCAACACGCTGAATCTCACTGCCGCAAGTCTCTACAGTGGACCAACGATCATCAGTGCTGGCACCCTGGCGCTCGGTGCGGCCGGTTCAATCAGCAGTTCGCCCAGCATCACAGTGGCCACAGGTGCCATGTATAACGTCTCCGCCGTCACGGGTTACACCGTGGGTGCTACTCAAACTCTTGCGGGTGGTGGCAATGTCACGGGTGCCGTAATCGTTTCTGGAACCCATGCCCCTGGGATTACTGGAACGGCCAGCGGAGTGGGCACTCAGGCCTTCTCCAGCACTCTGAAATATAATACCGGTTCCATTTTCGAGTGGAGTTTGAGTTCCCCTACGACGGGAGCAGCTGCGTTAGCCAATGGTGGCACGTATGACCAAGTTACCGCCAGCGGTGCCCTCACGGGAGCCGACGGAGGCGCAGCAGCCATCTTCAAGGTCGTTCTCACTGGAACCGCTGCCTTCACAGATGCCTTCTGGAGCACCAGCAAAAGCTGGAACAACATCTTCACCGGTGGATCTGGCTCGGCAACGAACTTGGCCTCCATCTTCACCTCCTTCGATCCAACAGGTGGCCTAAACTCCGCCGGACTTGTGGCAGGTGTGGGTAGCTTCAGCTTAAACTCATCAAGTAACACCTTGAACTGGACTCCAGTCCCAGAGCCGACCAGCGCCCTTGCAGGTCTGCTCCTCGGTGCTGGCCTCCTCCGCCGCCGCCGTGCTTGAGTTGATCTAGCATTTAGGACTTAGCTTCGCCCCACTGGCAGATTTTCCGCCAGCGGGGGTTTTTCGTGGCCTTGGACAAAGAGAAGCGAGATTCCAGACGGTTCATAATCATCAAGACGTCTTAATAAAAAGTTTAAAAAACACCAAGCGAAGCCCCTTATGGAGCAGCGGAATCCGCCCGCTGTGTTCTTGAACGCTAATCAGATGAAGAGGGTGGAAAGGGAACGTGAAGGCGCGGAGGTCGCCGAGTGTTTTTGATCTCCAATCCCCAAGCCACCACAAAAACTTAGCGATCTTGGCGGCTTGACGGTTCTAAAACCCTCTTTTTTGAACACTCAATCCAAGATTTTTTTAAAAAAATGAAATTCCCGTAAATGCGTGATAGCTTTATGATACAATTTAAGGCACTTTGCACTCTCGATCTGCCGCAATGCACGATTGAACCCATCCCGTTTTTACAAAATCCACTAAATCCAGGTTCTCCATCTCACCTAAATCCTCCACATTATGAAACCGTCCCCGTTGAATCGCCTCATCGTATTATCTGCCTTCGCAGGTCTTGCAGCCACCAATTCTCTCACCGCTGGCGTCCTTTTTTGGGACGGCACTGACACAAACGCTAATGCCAACGGTGGCTCTGGCACCTGGGACACAACGACAACGAACTGGGACAGCGTCGCTACCGCTGGAACCGCCACAGCGTGGCCAACATCTGGCACGGATAACGATGCAAACTTCGGGGGAACTGGCGGAACGGTTACCATCGCCACTGGCGGCGTGACGGCGAACGACATCACGTTCGGCGTGACGGGTTACACCATCCAAGGAGCAGGATTGACTCTGAACGGAACGCTTCCTGTTCTGAACGTGACGGGCACAGCGACCATCAATTCAGCAATCACGAGCGCGGCTACGGCCGGATTCAGCAAAACAGGTAGCGGAACGCTCGTCCTCGGTGCGGCAAATACTTTCAACGCTAGCACAACGATGGTCTTCGGCACGGCTGGCAACAACCATGGTAATATCCTTCTCACCAACGGCTCAGCGCTGTCCGGTATCACACTCATCAATAATACTAACATCACTAACGCCGCGACCGCACAGATCCAACTTCAGGGAGGAATCACCGTTAGCGGAACGAACATCGATACGGGCGGGCGCGGCGTTACAGGGAATGCAACGTTTCATCAAACGACCGGAGCGATGCTTGCAAACATCAGCGGCGACAACACATGGGC
>JAIXQH010000050.1 GCA_027484055.1 Verrucomicrobiaceae bacterium
ACAAGACGCGCATGGCAACCACCACTAGCCCCTCTGTTTTCCATGTTTTCCCATAGCTACAACCTCAACCCCACGTTCAGCGTTAGCCCCCGCTAGTGGTGGTGCCATCGCTCTGCGTTGGGCAAGAAACATGAAGACCGTATTCCTACTCCAGCACGCCTACGAGCGGACTCCGGACACCGAAGAGCAAATCAAAGTCATTGGAGTTTACGCGACTAAGGGCGATGCTGAAGACGCTATCGAAAGATTGTCAAAGCAACCTGGATTTTGTGACTTTCCTGAGCATTTTGAGATCGGCGAGTTTGAGCTAGGACGAGATCACTGGGAGGAAGGGTTTTCGACAGAGTATTACACTCCGATCTGGGATGTATGGGCGGAGGATTCGACCGGGATGCTATCCAGAATCGAGAGTGGCATGACAGAGAATGAAGCATTACAATTTGTCCGTGATCATGAACTTGAGGGGGCATACACCTATTTTGCCATGGAACGCCGGTAATCCACTCAGAGAATCCAGAAGCCCAACAAGACGCTCCATCCAACGGCGGATAAGGCCCCTGTTTGAATTCGGGCTCCCTTCCCCGCCGTGGATGAGCTAGACGATAGCCGGAGAATTTGAAGACCATGCCGAGCGGCTCCATCACCAACGCTCTCGTAAGATGCACACGCAAGGACAGCGAAGCGGCCGGTCTGTTCGAATTGACACGACCAGACCTGGGCCTCTGGGTTCTTGAGCTTGATATCACTCCAGATGACCAACAAGCCGACCAACTTGCCGGGATATGCCGACAGTTGCAGGCTAACTCCGTCCGACTTCAGAAGCTCCACGAAGGAAGTATCGATTACACACTCCATCTCACGTTCGATTTGCCTGCCGGCGAACCTATCATTCTGGATTCATTCCTAACGAGACTGGCTTCGGAGTGCGGCTTCAAACTCGAACTTTACGTCGCAACAGAATGAAGACGGCTATCATGGCGCTCCATCCAACGGCGGGCAACGTCCTTCTTTGAATTCGGGCTTTCCTCCCCGCCGTGGATGAGCTAGACGTTGTGCAAGAAATGACTGAATCTGAAGTCGAGCATCTGACGGCGGCGAGACACCGAAGATCCACGGTGCCCGACCCTCGTTTCAGCGATCAGGACACCGCGCATATTCTCGAGTATTTTGGGAGCGACCTTCCATCTGAGTTCATCGCCTTGAGGGGATTACTACCACTTTACAACATTACAGGTGACCACCTTCCTGCAGACGAGATGATTGCTGCCTATGAGTGGGAGATCGCCAACAATCCCAATTTTACCGCAGATTTTATTCCATTCTATGCCATCGGTAACGGCGATTTTCTTTGCCTCTCGAAAGCAGCAGGTTCTGCATCACCAGTATTCTACGTTGCCCACGATGATCCAGAAGTTGACATTCTACATCAGACCTTTTCAGATTACTTACACGACACAGAGTGGTTTACAGAGAAGTGAGCCACCACTACAAAAGGAAGAAGCACAACAAGTCGAGACACGCAACCCCTATCAGCCGCCCTGTTTACATGCCCTATTTTAGCTTTAACCTCAACCCAGTGATCGACGCTCGCTCCCGCTGATAGGGTTGCGTGCTCTTTGACGTTCGGTGAAGAATTCCCAATCCAGATGACGCTCCCTTCACTACTGGCATGCCCTATCTGCACTTACGACCGCGTAATGCCGACATGGTATCTTTTCGTAGCACTCCGGTTGGCAGTGGTCGTCATAGTTGCGCGAGGACGACTCGACCCAGTTCGAGTGCTGGGAGTGTTTGTCTTTTTCGAGGCGTTATACCTATTCCTCTGGAAGTTCTTGGTTTGGTTCTCCCATCCCGATACTTCGGAAGGACTCGTCGAGAATCTTGCGATGGTTGGCTTGCTGATCCTTTCCGCTGGGATACCCGCAGTCATCCTGCTCTGGGGAGTATCAAGAATCGGGTATTTCCGGGGGAAGGCGGCACCCAAGATGACTGTCCGAAGATGCCTCCTGATCACTCCGTTTCTGTTCATCCTTGCGATTCTTCAAGGACTCTAGCAAAGACACCGAACAAGCCGTGACGCACCAACCGGCCATAAGCTTTTCAATTTCATCTCAACATCCCTTCAACCGCGCAGGTGGGCGCACATCAAACGTTCGCCAAACTAATCTCACCATTTGCCATGAAGCACATCACGTTTTTAGTCCTAGCGCTTGCCAGCGGCATTCTTAGCCTTTCCGTTGCGATAGCACAGCAACAGACGAAGTTCGAGGGAGAGTTTAGTCTGACCGCAACTGAGTATAAGGATGGTATGATGCTATCGAAGAATTATCAGATTCTGATTGTGGGTGGCACAGCCACAATTAAGCACACCACAGATACCGGACGACAGAAGGAAGACAAAGGCACAGTGTCACTCACTATTCACAGTGGCATTGATCCAGTAACAAAGAGAGTAGCAGAGTCTACTGGGTTTGTCAGAGTCGAACTTGTCAATCCGGGATGGGCCAGCGACAAGTTTATTACTCGGATTGATCTCCCGTTCACAGCCCCTCCAGCTGAGAAGGCACCCAAGGCAACATTTTCAGCGACCACCACCATAGAGATGATATGGCGGGACATCTTGCCTGACGGACTCGTCCGTGACTCAGATCCAATGGGCATTAGGTTGAAGGCACCATACCAGATCAAAGTTACTAAGAATCCATTCCCATGAGCAACTTTCCTGCCGCAATAAACGGCGAACAAGACGGTAGTGGCAACGGCGGGTAACGTCCCTCGTTCGCTTCGCTCTGGACATCCTTTCTCCGCCGTGCCACACCTTTGACGTTCTCCAGTAGACTTTGTGCTCTGGAATGCTCTCACGATGGGCTGGGGATGTGTGACGGTTTGCGGAAGAAGCCGTTAGGGAAAGTTGAGGGGAGATGAATGTTTTGAGACCTGCCCGCGCGGAACCGCAGAGTTCTGGCTGGGGTTGTGCGACGAGACGCTGTGCCATTTTTCTCTCATGCGCCCTCACGATGATGAGATGCAACCGATTTCTGGACCGTTTTTTGTTTATTTAAGAGAGTGGATTTTGGCCTCAAATTGGGCCGGGGTTTGGTAGGCGAGCGCGGAGTGTTTCCGTTGAGTGTTATAGTAGG
>JAIXQH010000023.1 GCA_027484055.1 Verrucomicrobiaceae bacterium
AACTTTCCGACAAGCTCTTCGATTCAATCCGCGCGCTGCTCAAAACACCCGATGTCCTGCGCTCGGTCTGCAAAACCCATACGCAATAGACGAACTAACTTATGAGAAATGGTCTAACGGCGATCCGAATACCCTATACTTCAGAGCGCCGAGCATCTCGGGTTTCAACAAATGGATTCGCTGAAATCAGTCAACGGTTGATGAATTACTTGAGGGAATCCAGCATTCCGGTACCACTCCGCTCTCCGCTAATTGGACCGCCCGATAAAGTGGATAGCGTGATTGATGAACGGCTTCCATCATCGGAGTAGGCGAAGCTATGAGGTTTGGGAAGTTTGCTGATTTAACCCACTTCTCATCGACTATCACTCCGCGAAGGTCACTACATACCGACTCGCCTCCGAATACTGCCTCGCCACTGCGAGCAAGGTCTTCGCCGCGCTGCAGTGTGCAGTCGGATTGAGGCAAGCTGCTCAATATCGATTTTCTAGGGGCGGCTTTTTTGAAGAGTTCCGATTGAATGAGCGGGCTCAGCGTTTACGGATTTACCTGCTTCTTCGGGGAGGTTAGGGTCGCGCGGTGGTTGATCGATCTGCATTCATTCGGGCGAAGTGGTGGCTGATTGTTGGGCTTATGGCGGGGGTGATCGGCTCGGCGTCGGCGTTTTTTCTGTGGGCCTTGGATGCGGTGACACGGGTGAGATTTTCAGCTCCTGGGCTGATTTTTCTGCTGCCGGTGGTGGGATTGGTGATGGGGGTGATTTACCAGCGCTATGGAAAATCTGCGGAGGCGGGGACGAATTTACTGATCGATGAAATCCACGAGCCGGGCGCTGGGGTGCCGCGGCGGATGGCACCGTTGATCCTGTTTGGCACGCTGCTAACGCATTTGTTCGGCGGTTCGGCGGGGCGTGAGGGCACGGCGCTGCAGATGGGTGGGGGAATCGCGGCGGTTTTCGCGCGGTGGTTCAAGTTGGATGTAGCGGGGGTTCGGCTCCTCTTGATGGCGGGGGTGGCGGCGGGATTTGGTTCGGTCTTTGGCACGCCGATCGCAGGGGCAGTGTTTGCGGTGGAGGTATTAGTCGTCGGTGGGATCCGGACAGCGGCGCTGATGCCGTGCTTCGTGGCAGCGCTGGTGGCGGATTGGACCTGTCGTGCGTGGGGCGGCTCGCACACGGTGTATCCGGTGGTGGCGGCTCCGAGTGATGTTTGGCTGCTGGGTAAAGTGCTGCTAGGCGGGCTGGCCTTCGGTCTAGCGGCGAGGCTGTTTGCGGCGGTGTCGCATAGGCTGAGTGAGCAGTTTAAGGCGCGGATTACCCGACCGGAGTTGCGCCCGGTGGTGGGTGGGTTCTTGGTGCTAGGTCTGCTTTTCCTATGTGGGAGCTCGGATTATTTGGGCTTGGGGGTGCTGGGAAGCCATCCAGGTGCGGTGACTCTGCCGTCACTTTTCACGGTCACGCCGATTTCCAGTTTGGCATGGCTGTGGAAGTTGGTTTTCACGGTGGTGACGCTGAGTTCTGGGTTCAAAGGGGGTGAGGTGACGCCGTTGTTTTTTATCGGCGCTGCGCTGGGGCATAGTTTGGCGGCGGTCCTCGGGGCACCGGTTGATTTGTTTGCGGCGCTTGGGTTTGTCGCGATTTTCGCGGGTGCGAGTAAAACGCCGATCGCCTCGACTCTGCTGGGGCTTGAGCTATTTGGCGCGCAGAATGGCATCTATCTAGCGGCGGCGTGTCTGGTGGCTTATCATTGCAGCGGTCAGAGAGGGATCTACCGGACCCAGCGCTCGGCTTAGAATTTTTGAGAAATGACAAGTGGCTTGCTTGGACTGGAGAGTGGGTTTATTTCCCATCACAGCAGTGCAAGCACTCACGCCTCCGTAGTTCAATGGATAGAACGACGGTTTCCTAAACTGTAAATTCGTGTTCGATTCACGACGGGGGCATTTCTTGGAAAATCGCTGAAACCCCTATGGTCTATAGGTTTTCCGATGAGATTAACCCGATATCCGAAGTTGGATCATGTTCGGCTACGAGGCGCATGTTTTGGCCGATGATGCTCTGTCTGTGACCCGGCCTCCGGGTGACTCAGGTGGCGACTTCGGCGAAGTTGCCCTAGGTCATTGTGAAATGTTGTCGATAAGCGGCTTATGCTTGCTCGGCCCACCCCAACTTTCGGCGATGGAGCGCGCGCGGGGGCGGCTGCGTTTGCCACCGCTACTCCGGGGCGCTGACTCCGAACGGCGGATTGGTGGCGTGGGATCACTGTCTCCAACACTGCGGAGTGATCGCCGAGCTTGCCTAAAACTACCCATAGCCTCGCACCAGCCCGAACGCCACGCCCGTGGCCGACATTCTCAAGATGACGAGCCGTGGCCAAAATCACCGGCATGCACCAAGGTGGGCTTTGCGGCGAGAATGCGTTACGCAGGCTTTGCGCGGGCCTCGACGTCTCCCAAGTGCAAGCCTGGGACTTCGGTATCTAGTCTGCCTGCCGTGATGCATACCAAAGCGCCATCATGCCAGAAAACATTGATGGTTTCAGGGATCTTAAAATCCGTCTTGTTTCAAATGACTGGTCATAATGAAAACAATCACCGCAACCGAGTTTAAGTCGAAGTGTCTACAATTGTTGGATGAAGTTCAGAGGTCCGGCCAGAACCTCGTCATCTCCAAGCGCGGTAAGCCCGTCGCACGAGTGGTGGCTGAGCGGGAATCGAAACCGTGGCTGCCCCTCCGTAGCAAGGGCAGCTATCTCAGCGAACCCTTCGAGCCAGTACTTGGGGAAACGGAAATCGACACGCTGAAGTGAACACTCCTCCCGTTTTGGACACGCACATCTGGATCTGGTGGATGCTCGGCGATCCGAGCCTGAGCCACACCGAGCGGGACGCGCTGGATGCCCTACCTGCGGAACCCCGGCCGATCTTCTGCGAGATCAGCCTATGGGAATTCGCAACGCTGGTGGATCTAGGCCGGGTGGAAATCGAAGGTCCAATCGAAAATTGGCTCCGGGTCGCAGCGTCACCCTCAACCTTAAAGATTCAAGCGATTACTCTGGGAATCGTCGCTGAAATGAACCGACTGCCCGCCACATTCCACCTAACCCGGCAGATCGGTTGATCTTCGCTACCGTTCACGCCCTCAAGCTTCCGCTCGCCACCATGGATCGCAAAATCCGGAGATCAAAAATGGTCAAGATTTGGAAACCCTAGAAATCGTAAGATCCCAGTTAACAGTCAGACTTTCTATCGATATATCCGTAAGTCGCTGATTGGTAGAGAAAGCATCATAATGCACTAGCGTCATAACAAGCGGTCGCCTCTCCGGCACGGATTTTTCGCCAACGCCTTTTTTACCCTTTCCATCGCACTGCTGGAATTGGATTCTTCCAATATGTCAGATATCCACATTCGCTTGATCGAAGCGGCGGTGCGCCCGCTTTTGGATCAAGAGGAACTCAAGCAATCAGCTGCCGATTTCTTGGGTCAACAAACGCCGACGAATGCAGAAGCCACTGCCATGCTCCGGCGTTGGGATGAAGTGGATTCCCGAAAGGGTAAATCGTGGTGGAACATTGGACTGTGGTTGCTAGTAATTGTGGCGTCGGCAGGCATGGTGCTCTCAAGCATCGACGATGTGCGCTGGCTGCTACCTTGGGGAAAAGGGGTTTCAACAGACTCACTTTTTGAACCACTTCCCGAACCCTCTGAGCAAGCTGCAAGCAAACTCAACGACGCGGATAGATTATTGCTGTTCGGAGATATGACCAAGGAGCGCCGGAGTGAGCGCAAGCAAGCGCTTTGGAAAAGCGAACCCGAAAATCCGGCCTATTATGCCGACTATGCTGGTGCATACATCCGCGACCACAGAAAACTACCGCCCGATTATTTTGAGATCACCCGGCGGATTGATCCCACAAATTCATGGTTCACCTATCTGGCCGCCGCCACTGAAGCGCAGGGCGCAGTGAAAGCAAACACACGCAACCGCAAGCGGGAAAAAATCGGCCGAAAAATGGTTTATCTAAGTGCCAAGGAGTGGGAAGTCTTGGATCAAAAGCGTCTGGATCGTTGTCTGGACTTAATTCGCCAAGCTCGGGATCAGCCGAAATATGAAGATTATGAGATGGATCTGTTAAAGAAGCGCCAGACTTTGCTGCCGCAGGATACTCTCAATGAAAAAAGAGATTCACTTAGCATTCTTAGTTCTACAACCGTCTTATCCAATATCGGGTTAAGAACGCTCGGTGATGTATTTTATGCAAAAGCGTGGAGTCTTGGCGAATCGGGTGATCGTGAAGGGTTTCAAGAAATTTGCCGCGATGGAGAACTGTTTTTAAAAAGGTTTTCCAATGCCGGACCGGGCTGTCTTGTCGATGGACTGGTGATGGCTGTCACCGCCAATAATATTTCGGAGGGGTTTGGATTCACCGCTGAGAAGTTTGGACTCACGCATGATGCTACCCAGTGGAAAGAGATTGCTAAACGACTGACCGATCGAAAAGCCGGGGCAGATTCCCGCAAAGTTATGGTGGACGGCAAAGCCGTGGAATCTGTCGCGCTCTCACGAGGATTTTTAACCAGCTCCATCGCTATGATGGTTCGCCAAGCGGAAAACCCGCCGCCCTTGCGTGACGTGGATTTAAAACCGATGCGTATGGTTGAAAATGAATGGTTATCGCGGATCTTCAGTTATAGGACTTGGATCTTGATGGCCATCTTTCTCGGGCTTGTCGCGAGCTATCGGTATTATGTCGGAGCCATGCCACGCTGCTTAGGGAGACGGATGGTCGATTTGTTAGGGCAAACTGATTGGCTCTGGATTGCTGGGGCAGGAGTGCTGTTGCCGTTCTTTTTCGTGATGGTGATTAATCAGCTGACGCCACTCGGCGGGCAGGCGTATGGCGCGGTCGGTGATGCCGAACTCTTGCCGCTCTGCCACTTCATCGGGCTAGTGCTCTTGTGGCTGATCGTGCCGCCGCAAATCGTGCGGTGGCGTTTGGCTAAAATCGCCGGTGGCTTTGGCTTTCAAAAGGTGTCACGGATCGGTTGGGCGGTGGTCGCCGGGGCAGTGGCATTTTGCCCCCTGATCGGCTGGGCAGTGCTGCTGGGTAAGGATGGAGAGGTTCTGGATTGGGCTGCAATATTTCTTCTGGCCTCCTCGATTGGTTGGGTGATGATCGTTCCCGTAATTACTCTCTGGGGCCGACGTGACCGCCGACTTTACTGGGCAGCTTCCTCCATCGTTCTTCCCCGAGTTTATCCCGGGTGCCTGCTTTTACTCGCACTGGCCAGCTTCGCGTTTCACGCTTCGGAACGCTATTGGTTCAAACAGGACTGGATGTTGAAGTTCGATGTCGAAAATCCAGGCTGGAGTGTTTACGAGTCGAAAGTCGCCACTCAAATGTGGAAGGAATTGCGCGACATACTTGGCGATAAGCTGTGATGCTTCTCCACGTCACTTGATCCCATGCTGCTGCTTAAACGCTGCTTTCCCAGCGGCATCCTCTTTGGGCCAGTTTTGGGAAATTCTTCGAAGCGTTTTGTCGCGATCCTTGCCCGGGGGCAGGGTCAGCGCCCATTGAGCGGCGGTGGCGGGTTCGTATTTGGAAACGGTTTCGGCGTAACTACTGATAGCAGAGTTTTTGGTAGGCCCGTCGGCGGCATTGCTGAGCCATTTTCCCGCAGCTTGGTAGTCGTTCTGGGTCCACGTGCGAACGAGATCCCTGACTTTATCATCTGCTTTTTCCGGCGATAATTTTTCACCCACCCACTGGATCCACTGACCGTTTTCGTCGCCCTTCAAATTATATAATCCGCCGGCAAAGCTATCGAGCTCCGCAGGGGTGAAATTCGACTTCGCGATCCATTGGGTGCTGGCTGCGAATCCAGATTTGATCAAATCGTTGTTGAAATCACTTATGGCCCTATCCGACAATTCGGCGCGGGTTTTTTCATCGGTTATACCTGCTAAGTGTTCCCGCAGTGCGGTGAGGGTGGCCGTCCTCTCATCGGGGGTTGTCGCAGCTTCGATGATTTCAGAGATGGATGAATTCGCGTCCTTCAATCCCAACTCGCCGATGAGCTTGAAAGCCAGCTTGGGATCCTGTGTTGCCGTTCCAGAAATAAGACCTGTTTTGACGTCGTCGGTGATAAGGTCAGGAAACTTTGCGCTGTTGTTTTTTACCCATTCGAGAGCGGAAGTCGGGTCTTGCTTCGCCCATTGTGAAAGTGAAGAGGAGACGATGTAAGAACCCATGCGGTTGTCTTTGTGGAGGTCCGGCGATTCCGTGAAAAGGGTTAGCGCTGCCAGTGGGTGATCGTTGGCGAGCGTCAAGATGGAGAAGGCGACAAGATTCTGGCGGGTCTCGTCCTTGAGATCCTTGGCCGCTTGGACTGCGGTGATGAGGAATTTCAATTGCGAGGTGTCGAGTGACATCATGCGATCCATCAAGTCCATCATGCGCTTTTGCTGGGCCTCATCGGGTTGTTTGCCCTTTTTCTCAAAAGCCTCCATTTCTTTGGCGAAGGCAATGAACTCATTGGCGACTAACTGGGCGCTGGCCTGTTTGTTTTCCCGCTCGCGCTTGGTGCTGCGAATCGGGTCGTTGGGGTTGGAGGGATCGATAGAAATACCAAGCTGCGCGGCAGCGGCGGCGAGTTTTGCATGCCTCTCGCGGACAGTGGTGAGCTGTTGCTGATTGGAAATGCCGAACAGTCCGGCGACGAGCAGGATGAGAATGGCGAGGGCGATGGAAAATTTCATCTATGGGGGCTACTCAAGTTTTTTGAGAATTTCTGCGCGGCGTTTTGAATCGGTGATTTTCTCAGCGAGGACCCGAGCCTGTTCTTGGTTTTGGCGCGCAGAGTAGCCGTCGAGAAAGGTGGCGAGCACGTCATCATTTCCAGTCGCTGTGTTGTATTCGACAGCAAGCTCCGCAGCTTCAGAAAACTCCATTTTGTTACCATTTCCGGTGGCGTTGGCCAGTGCCTTGCCAGTGACGGTGCTAATGGATGCCGGGGCTTGGGCGCTGACCCATTCCCGCATGGTGTCGATATCGCTGCGGGTGACTTTTTTCTGATATGAAAATCTTCCGAGTTGTGATTCCGCAGCCCCCTCGACGCAGGCAGTGCGCTCGGCGGGTGTTGCTTTGATACGGTCTAAGAACTCGGTGACTTTTACAAAGCCGGCATCATCCACCATGGAGGATGCCTTCTCAGCAAGTGCTCGTGTTTGCTCCTTTTCAGACAATTGGCCGCGGACCAGCTTGGCGAAGGCTGCTTGATCTTCTTCCTTCAGTGCTTGGGGAGATTGTTGGAGAGCCTCCCTTCGCTGATCCTCTGGCAGCGCTGCCAAGCGACGTCCGGCGGCTTCTGCATCAGAGCTGATTAGCGTGTTGATCAGATTCCCTTCAAATCGAAGGCGTGTCCGACTTTTTCCATCAAGTGATTTGCTGTCAAATTTCCCAGCGGCGATTTGTCGGTCGAACCAGGCACTCGCGCTGGCCGGGTCTTTTTCAGCCCACTCATGCAGGGCATTGGTTAGCGACCAGCTCAAGAAACTTTGATCATCCTCCAAGCGGGCAGTGTAATGGGTCAGCACATACTCAGGATCTTTTTTTCCGAGTGGCATGATGAGCATTTGCTCCAACTGCTCGCGGGATTCCTTGGGCAGGTCGAGCGCAGCGATTTCATCCAAGGCGCTGATGAGTTCTTCCTTGCTCATGGCCATCACGCGTTGCTGGAACTTGATCTGACTCCGCATGTCTCCCATGCCGCTGCCACGGCGCATTTCCCCAAACGTTGCTGCGATTTTTTTCCAATCCAACGGCTCCTTGTCTTTTTCCGGCTTGGTGGCCGAAGATGGCGAAACCTCAGCCAATTCACCAGTTTTTCGTGACGCGATGGCTTGCTGGAGGATGCGGCTTTGCTCTACCAGTGAGGATATGGTGTGCCGCTGGTTTCCAAGCCAGGCACCAGCAATGGCAAGCGCGACGAGTGGAGCGAGGAAAAGTTTAAGTTTCAACAGTCAGACCCTCCTAAATGTCATGCGGCAGTGTCAATTCCGGATCGTTCTGTTAAAAAGCTAGGCTTTTTATCATGCTGTTAAAGAATGGCGGCTAAATGGATTCCTCATTTACGGATATTCAAACGAAAAAACGCGGCGTTTCTTTCATTATCCCGCAAACCGATGGCTGTAATGGGCAGCGGGCACCGCGTCGGCCTTGTTGTAAAAAGGCCATTATAACTTTTACTGCGGGGCCTGATTCGCCCACTTGAAGTCTAGCTTATTTTATGTTCTAAAAGCCAGACTTTCTATAAATACTTCGCCGCCCCGGGGAGATCCAATAGGGAGAAGGGGATTGAATCCCCTTGCTTCGGGAAAGCCTTGGAAAGAGAGGGGAACGCGGGAATCCCCAAGCGCATCACCTCAGCTACCCTCCGACACCGCTTTACCACCCATCTTTTGGAATCCAGAACCGATTCCGCACGAGCCAGAGCCTCCTCGGCCATGCTGCTGTCTCTACCACCAGAATTGATCTCCATGTGGTGAAGCGTCCGGGCGCGGGTGCCCCAAGCCCCTTGGATCATCTCCCAACCGCTAAATTTTCCCAGATCCAGATTTATGGCTTGGCCCGCCAGCATGGACACCCTATCAAGTACTGCATGAACAAGGTCGCCAAACTCTGTACTCGCGGGTCGGGTTTTACCCTGATCACCGACCGGTCGTGTATCACCCCCCAAACCCGACCGTTCGGTTAATAACACTGTTAGGCAAGAACATGAAGACAATACTAACAATAATCGCCCTCTTGACGGCAGTTTCTCATGGTCAAGTCACCACGGCATCGCTCTTGCAACTAATTGCCAATCCAGAGAAGTTCGACGGTAAGACGGTAGTCGTCGAGGGTGTAACAAATATCGATTTTGAAGGTAACGCGATTTACCTCAGCAAAGAACATTGGAAGCATTCGATTTCGTCGTTTGGTGTCTGGCTTGATCTCGATCCCAAGCTTGCGAAGGACCGAAAGTGGGCGAACGGACTCTATTGCGTTATCAAGGCGACGTTTCGTGCTGGCGACAGGGGACACATGGGTCTCTTCATGGGATCACTCACGGAAGTTTCGATGTTCGACCTTCGCGAGGCGATTAGCCCAGATGACGTCTCCAAACGACAAAAAGAAGCCCAACAAGTCGGCACTGACCAACCCGCTACCGCTCCGCAGTTAAAGTCGGAGGGTAAAGAGAACCCCAAACCAGAGTCGGAGGTTCGCCCCCGGTAGCGGGTGGCAGGCCTTCAACGTTAGGCATACTACTTCATGCGCCGATTTTTACATCTTCTCGTAGTTGGCTTGAAGGCTGGCGGGATTTTGTGCGCCGTGTTCATGGCTTTATGGTTTGCGATTTGTTTTCTCTGTCTTATTTTTGATTTCATCCCGTCAGGCCAAAGGTTACGAGATTCGTTTTTTGATTCGTCGGTTGGTCATGCGGTTGGGTTTTATCTTTATGGCGGGCTGTATTTATTTCTGATTGCGAGCATCCCGTTGGGTCTGATTTATTCATTTTGCATTTATAGCTGGTGTCGGAGGCAGACATGAAGCATTTAGATTATAACCGTATGCCTAACCAGTCGCCGGAGCCAACCGCCGTTGGCGCGGTCAGTTCCGCTATCGCGGTTCACGTCGCGAGTCGGCGGTGGCTCAGCTTTTTTCGTCGGCAATAAAATGTTCAGTACGTTCACCAAGATTTTCACGTTGATCGCTCTGATTGCAAGCTCTAGCCACGGTGCCGTGGTCTACCAAATTGCTTTTCCGTTTGAGAGTTACTTCTTGCTCGCACGCGTCGATGTCGAGGAATCCACGGCCACGGCCACTGTTGTCATGGAACCTCGGCCCAACTTCGTTGACGTCTTTATCGAATTTGATTATTTTTCGACAATATTCTTTTTGGATGTTCGCCTACCAAGTTTGCCTGCTCCTCCTTTCGCCATAAGCGGTATTAGCGTGCCCGAGAGCTCAACACTTTTCATCTATCAGGACCAAATCACATTGACCCCTGCACAGCATGACTACTTTGTGAATCCGCGTAGTGCGCGCCTGATGATTGAATCAACAGGTTCAGTAGTAAATCAAATCGACTTATATGTTATTCCTGAACCAAGTATATGTTTACTAACTACATTATTATTAATCGTGCTCATTCGTCGAAAACGAGACGACCGACTGAAATATGGCGAATAAGATGCTTCATTCAACGGCGGGCATCACTCCAGTTTGATTTCGGGCTTCCATTGCCGCCGTGGATGAGGTAGACGTTAGGCCGATGAAGTGTGCCATTGTCATAGCTGGTTGTCTTGGCCTCGCGGCAATTGCATTGCTCTTGCTGGTTCCGACACTTGCCATCGGATTCGAGGGTGGCTTCCGACGACAGCAGGTCAGTTCAGAGACATCACCTGACGGCCGCCTTGAACTGATCGTCACGAAGAGGGTGGCTTTTCCAGCCAACGAGTGGGTTGATCCGTCCGTTGTCGTCAACGCAGAGTTGCGTGAGGTGACTACACGCCGCGTGATTGCTTCACAGCAGAGAATTCTAGTTGAGGACAGGGACTTCAAGACTCCCTTGATCCAGTGGGGTTCTGACGAGGTTCGTGTCAGCGCATTTGATCAAAGGCAAGGCCAGACCGTGACACTGAAACATCGGCCTAACCATGCGCTGCAGCGAATGCCGGGGAGCGGTTTCATCTCCGCTGAGCGGTTCACCTTCACTGGCCCGTCGTGGCTGGCTAGGGTCGTTGGGCAAGAATTAAGGTGAATATTTATAAGCCAGAATTTCTATTTTTTGCGGCACCGATTCTTGTGATTGGCCGCCTGCATGGAACCTCGTAATCCGACCTAGAAATTCACCAAAAGCCCCGGCCCGTCCACGGCGGTTAAGTTAGGGAAATCCTTGATATCAAGCACAGATCAACGAGATAAACGCAGATGGAAGATGGGTTAAGAAATGCATTTCTGAGGTTTCACTCGCGGATTCCGCCGCTTCATCTTCTTGATCTGCGTCCATCCATTTCATCTGCGGTTCAATGCCATCTCATTTGTTGGCGATTCTCCCTAACTTGATCGCAGTGGCCCGTCCACGAAAGATCGGCAGCTCATATCAATCGATAAACCGCTAACGAAGATGCCAAGGCCACTTCATTCTGAAAACACCAACCGCGAATGAACGCAAAGAGACGCGAATGATCAGAGGTAAAACCGGAGGTTTAATCCAATGGTCTCCATACCGATGCATCGGGCAGGTGAATTTGGTTTCATTCGCGTTCATTGGCGTCTATTTGCGGTTAAAAAACAAAATGAGGTAGCCGCTAACGAAGCTGCAATCCGGGATTGTGAATCGACAGGGGATAGGCTTGGATGTGCTTCCATTCGATTGAAATGCAAAACCTGATAGTAGAACGCTCATGATCTTCCCGGCACTCAAGGAAACGCTGAAGCAAACCACCTCACGCTGCCCGACGTGTCATGCTGACGTACCTGCAGAAGTTTGGAAGACTACGGGTAGCCCGGCGAAAGTTTATCTGACGCGGACTTGCGCCGAGCATGGCGAGGCCACGGCCTGCATCGCGAGTGATGCGCGGTTTTACTGGTTGGCGAAGGGAGATCCTGCCAATGCCTGCGGTGCCAGTTGTGCATGCTCCGCCGATCCGGGTGGAATCAACGGCACCCTCGGCCGCAATGCCGGGGCCACGATTCCGGAGGTGGAAGTTTTATCCACTTGTCTCGCGTTGATCGAAATCGTCGATTCGTGCAACCTTGCCTGCCCGACTTGCTTCGCGGATTCGCCAGTCGGCGCGGCAGGGGATCGTTTGAAATCCCATTCGCTGGAATCTCTGCAAAGCCGCATCCGGGGAGTTGTTGAGCGAAAGGGGAAAATCGAGCTGCTCCAACTCTCCGGGGGTGAGCCGACGCTGCATCCGCAGTTTTTTGAGCTGCTGGACTGGATTCACGCCGAGCCAGGCATCGACTACTGCCTCGTGAATACGAACGGCGTGAAAATCGCCAAGGATGATGATTTTCTAGCGGAGTTGGGAAAACGTGCCCGCCGTGGCCATTTCCAGCTCTATCTGCAATACGACGGCCCACAGGAGGCGGGCCAGCACGAGTTGCGCGGCAGTGATTTACGCGAGATGAAACGCGCCGTGATGGACCGCTGTGAGCGTGAGGAAATTCCGTTCACTTTGGCGATGACGGTGATGCCAGAAAATCTGCCACATCTCTGGGACACCGTTTTAGTCGGTCTCGGTTATTCCACCTGTCGCGGTGTGTCCTTTCAGCCGATGTTCCTCAGCGGACGGACACTCACCAGCGGCGGCGAGCGCCTCAATACCGCCGACATCATCCTCGGCCTAGTCGAGCAGGCTGCTAGTCAACTTCGTTTCGAGGACTTCACGCCGTTGCCCTGTGGCGATCCGAACTGTGCGACGATTGGCTACCTGCTCCGCACCCCCATCGGCGTGCGTAGCATTTCCGAGTTCATCGACTTCGCCAGCTTGCAGGGATTCCTGCGTGATAAGGTCCGCTACGAACTCGCCGACCTCATTCAGTGCGGTTGTGAGAACACCGAGCTGGGAGAAATTCTCCATCGCTTCGAGATGAAGGAGAAGGATGCGTTCCGCTTATTTATCAAGCCGTTCATGGATGCGTGGACTTGGGATCAGGATCGCATCGACCGCTGCTGCACCCATGTCATCCGGCCGGACGGGATGCTGGATTCGTTTTGCCGTTACTATGCGACGGGAGGTGGGAGATGAGTGAAGGACCCATCAAACCCGGCCGGAAATGGTCCGATGTCGAAGAGGTCCCCGCCGAAATCAGCGAACCCACTCCTAAGGATTCGTGCCTTTTGATAGGCTGCGCATGGGGTGTGCCATTGGTGGTTGTTCCATTGATCGTAGCATTCTGCTATATGGCATGGCCGCTTAGTCTCGTCTTAGTGCTTGGCTTTCTGGTATGGATCGGCCGCACCTGCCTCTCAGGCTCAGATTCTGAGGCTGTCCCCAGTTGGGGGAAGGTTGCGTTGTATGTGCTCGTTCAGGTTATTTGGATTCCTCTGTTCTGGAGCGCCATTGTCTGGGGCTTTTG
Organism: Verrucomicrobiaceae bacterium; assembly: GCA_027484055.1. Classification (GTDB taxonomy): domain Bacteria; phylum Verrucomicrobiota; class Verrucomicrobiia; order Verrucomicrobiales; family Akkermansiaceae; genus Luteolibacter. Next base: position 13,137 of record JAIXQH010000023.1, read on the forward strand.
CAGTCTTTCGGGTATGGGCAACTTTAAATGAGATCGTGAGCTTTCCGGTCACTCTCACTGGCTCGCCGATTTACGCGGTGATGCTCCTCTGCGGCATCGCGTGGGGAGCGGTGTATTGGTTTCGAGAATCAAAGAAGGACGGTCGGGTGCTGTTGATTTATGGGGCGGGCTTGGCCGGTGCTTTTGCCGGGGCGAAGCTCGCGTTCTTGTTGTCAGAAGGCTGGCTGCATTTTCACGATCCGCTGCGCTGGATGGTCTGGCTGTCCGGAAAGTCGATCATGGGCGCGCTGCCCGGTGGGTGGATCGGCGTAGAAATCGCGAAAAAGGTGCTCGGCTACAACGAGACGACGGGCGACCGCTTTGCGATGCTGCTTCCACTGCCGCTGCTCCTCGGGCGGATCGGTTGTCAATCCGCCGGGTGCTGTGGTGGCATTGAATGCTCATTCGGGCGCTGGCCGGCGGTGGAGGTGGAAATGGGATTTCAGGTCGTGGCTTTGATAGGTTTGTGGCTGATGCGGCGGAAACAGTGGCAGATGGGGCAGCATTTTCACCTGTATCTCATCGCCTACGGATTGTTCCGATTTGCCCACGAATTCATGAGAATCACACCGAAGCCGTTTTTCGGGCTATCCGGATATCAGTTGCTGGGACTTGCGACCTCCACTGCGGCGTTGATCGCCTATCGGCTGCGGGAACTGCGGACTTCGGGACTGCATTGAGTTTCGCCTCTCCCAAAAATAGTTTTATCCCGATGTCACAAATTGGCATGCTCGGATCAATAAGGGGTGACGATCATGAAACCACTCGCCATCGCCTACTCACCACCTGACATGGACCGCTCCAGCTTCTCCGACTTAATCCGCGATCACCACCAGCCATTACTCGCCTACGCCCGCGTCCTAGCAGGTCACCCCGAGCGGGCACGTGAGTTGGTGCAAGAGGCATTCGTCGCCGCATGGCAAGCCATCGGGCGCTTCGACGTCACCCGTGATTTCGGCTCATGGCTGCGCGGCATTGTTCGCAACAAATGGCGGGAAGACTGCCGCAAGCACCGGCGGGAAGTCGTCTTGGGTGATCCTGAAATGGTAAGGCTCGAAGAAGCAGTGCGCGCATGGAGCGCCAGCGCGGGTGAGCAGGGCCTGCTTGAGCGGCTCGCGGATTGTCGCTCGAAATTGCCTGAGGCGCTCTCACTCGCCGTCCACGCTTACTACGATGAAGACCGAGATGGGGATGAAGCCGCAAGCGCCCTCGGCATCCCGCCCGCCACTTTTCGTAAACGCCTCGAACGCGCCCGCTCCGCCCTGCGCCTCTGCCTTGAATCCAACTGAACCTCAAAAAAAATTCCCGACCATGAATTCCAATTCTCCAGAAGATCGCCTGCTCGATGAACTACTCCACGTGCAGGCCAAAGGCCCGGACGAAGCATTCATCAAGCAGATCGAAGCCGCCATCCATGCTAGACCGAACCCTGCTGGGAAAGACCTAGCTCCACGTCGCTATGGTCGCCTCGCCATCGCGGCAAGTATCGGCCTTGTCGCAGGCATCTCCGCTTCGTCCTACTTGCTAATTCGGCATCCTCAGTTGGCGCTCGCCCAGAGTGGTATGAATCCTAAAGAGGCACTCGCCGCCCAATTAGCGAAAGACGCTTCAATGGAATACCAACTTAATAAGGCCATTCGCGAACAAGAAGATAAAGTCGAAGAGCGGCGGAAGGTGCTGACCACGATTGCTAGAACCAAAGGCATCATTTACAAGGGTACAGACTCGTTTTATGGCCAATCTGGAGTGGATGAGGATCAAGGAGCGAGGAATGCTCTTGGGGAATATACTCAGATTGAGCGGGAAAAAATGGAGATGGAGAGTCAGCTAAAAGACAGTGTGGCTATGGCCGAAGCCCACCGCGAAGAAGCCATCAAACGCGGCCTTGACGCCCAAGATTATGGGGATGCAAAGAAAGATTTTGAAGCCGATCAGCAACTCTTGATGGCAATGAAGCGCAAGCAGGGCGAACTCCGCGTTGCAGCTGCGGGCGCTTCTCCATCAGCCGTTCTACCCGAATCCGTTGATAAATTCACCGATCTAGCCGCCAATGATGTCGACTCACTCCGAAGCGGTTCTCCCGCCTTGGGCGGAAAAGGCGAGAGTGCGGTCATGGGCGCGGGGATGGCTACGGGCATGGGCGCGAGTGGCGGCAAACTTACGAATGGCTTGCTGGCAACAATTCCTAAGGAGAAACAGCCCCCTGCCGATGCCGTCTCCGGCGACCACTACGGCCGTTTCATCGACCAGCCTTGGAAATCACCCGCAAGCGATCCGCTTTCTACCTTTTCCATCGATGTCGATACGGCGTCCTACAGCAATGTCCGCCGCATGATCCAAGAGGGCCGTGAAATCCCACGCGATGCCGTGCGCATTGAGGAGTGTATCAACGCCTTCAGCTATCACTATCAGCAGCCAAAGGGCGATGCGCCGTTTGCCGTGAGCGCTTCTTTGGCAGTCTGCCCCTGGGCACCTGCACACCAGTTAGTCCGGGTGGCGATCAAGGGCCGTGAGATTGAAGCGAGCAAGCGCCCAGCCTCGAATCTTACATTCCTCATTGATGTCTCTGGCTCGATGCAGAGTTCAGACAAGCTGCCCTTGCTGAAGCAGTCGATGGCGACGCTGGTCTCACAACTCGACGAGCGCGACCGGGTGGCGATCGTTGTTTACGCGGGCTCAGAAGGTGTAGCGCTGCCCCCCACGCGTCTCGATTCGGAAGGCCGCGCCACCGTGCTCAAGGCCCTTGCGAATCTTGAAGCGGGCGGCTCGACGAACGGAGGAGCCGGCATCAACCGTGCTTACGAACTTGCCATGAAGGAAAAAGTCACCGGCGGCGTAAACCGGGTGATCCTAGCCACCGACGGAGATTTCAATGTCGGTGTCACCGGTCAGGATGCACTCGTCGAGTTGGTGAAGGAACGCGCTCAAGGTGGAGTTTACCTAACGGTCCTCGGTTTCGGCACTGGGAATCTGAATGACTCCATGATGGACGCCATCACCCGCGACGGAAATGGGAACTACTTCTACATCGACTCTGAGCGAGAGGGGCGAAAGGTGTTCCTTGAAAAGCTCAGTGGCACGCTAGTCACGATCGCCAAAGACGTGAAAATCCAAGTCGAGTTCAACCCCGTTAGAGTGGGCAGTTACCGCCTCATCGGCTACGCCAACCGGGTGCTTCGTAATGAAGACTTTAGCAACGACAAGGTCGATGCGGGCGACATCGGAGCAGGTCATACGGTCACCGCGTTTTATGAACTCACACCGCCTAGTGAAGTCACTCATGCCGATGATTTAAAATACAAAGTCGCGCCACCGCAGACCACCGCGTCTGGGGAATGGCTCACGGTGAAGCTCCGCCACAAACATCCAGATGGAAATGAAAGCCGCCTCATTGAGTTCCCGCTCACCGGCGAGCCACTGGCTCTGGATAAGACCGAAGCCGATTTCCAATTCGCCACCGCTGCCGCTCTCTTCGGCATGAAGCTCCGCGGGATGGATGAGCTAAAAGACATCGGCTGGGAGAAAGTGCTAGAACTCGCCAAGCCTGGCCTCGGCGATGACCCCAAAGAAGATCGTGCGGAGTTTGTGACGCTGGTGAAGAAGCTGGCTGGCACTCAGGAGCGGAATCTACCCGAGCCCGCCGAGGTCGTGCCGGAGGCTGGTAAGTGAAAGCGGAGATGTTTGTAGCGTCGCTCTGTCAGCGTCGGTGCTGCTGGGCTGCGCGGAGCTCTTCATTCGCTTTGCCAAGTTCACCTCATGCCTCGCGGCGAGTTTGCGACGGTCGCAGACACGCCTACAGGGATTCTTGGGCGCGGCGGAGGCGGATTTGTAAATCAGCGAGCACGTTCATGAAATAGATGTAGGCGTCGTAGGGACTGGGGTAGGGCGTGAAATAAGAATGCACGCTGCCGTCGGTGCCGCCTTTGGTGGACATCCAGTAGAAGTGGTCTGAGGTCTGCATCTTCGCCCAGTAATCGGTGAGGATGGGATCGTTGACGGCGAGGATTTCGGCTTCGAGGCGGTGGACTTTTTCAATCGCTTCTTGCTGCATGACATTGCCCATCCAGGCGGAGAGATCGCGCTCGGTGTCGGCCCAAGAGGTGAGGGTGTCGCAGGAATACTCGCGGGAGGCGCGGTAGAGATCGACCGCTTCGGTGGGGGTGACCCACTGAAGGCCGGCCTCGCTGAGGGCTTCGGGGATGGCTTCCCAGAAGTCGAAGATGCCGGTGAGTTTGTTTTGATGCTCGCCGATGTTTTCGTAGTCGAGGCAGAGGTTGACGATGTCGCCCTCGCAGGCGGCGAGCCAAGTGGCGAATTTCTCGGCCGTGAGCGGGTATTCGGACCAGTTCGGGTCGGAGTAGCGGAAGCCGAGGTCATCGGAGAGGGTGACATTCCGCAGTAGCGTCTTGATGCGGGCGGTGGTGGGCGCGCGGTAGAGGAAATTCGGGGAGTCGGCACCGAGCACGCGGGGGACACCCTCGGCGATGATGCCGTCGAAGCCCATGGTCTCGGCCTTGGCGGCGATGGCGTCGTTGTAAATGAGCTCGGTATTCCGAAAGACGCGGGGGCGGATGTGGAAGACTTCTTCGAGTTTTTCCAAATGGAGGTCCACTTGGCGGTCGAATTCTTTGTTGGAATGAACGAAGGCAAGCGAGTGATAGTAGGTCTCCGCAAGTAGCTCGACGCCACCGGAGGCGACGAGTTCTTGGAAGGAGGCGAGCACGTCGGGGCGGTAGCGCTGCATTTGCTCGATGACGGTGCCACTGATGGAGAGGGCGATGCGGAAGCGGCCTTCGTTTTGCTCGATGAGGCGCTGGAAGAGGCGGTTGGCGGGGAGGTAGCAGTTGTCGGCGATTTTCGACAGGATGCCTGCGTTGAGGGCCTCGTTTTCATAGGCGGCATTTTCGCCGATTTTAAAGAAATCGTAGGGCAGCAGTCGATTTGGCTGATGGACTTGGAAGTATAGGCAAACGTCGGGCATGTGCTTGTGGGGGGAGCTAAAAGTGGAAACTAGGAAACGAGTTCGGTGTAAATTTTCATCACCTTCGCGGCGGCGGCGTCCCATGTGGCAGCGGCGATGTCGAGCTTGGCTTGGGCGATGACTTGCTGGCGGAGTGGCTCGTCAGTGAGTAGGTCGAGGATATGCTGGGCCATGAGCTCGACATCCCAGTGGTCGGCTTTGAGGGCACCTTGGAGCACTTCGGCGACGCCGGATTGCTTGGAAATCACAGCCGGGATGCCGAATTGGGCGGCTTCGAGCGCAGAGAGGCCGAAGGGTTCGGAGACGGAGGGCATGCAGTAAACATCCGTCATGGAGAGCAGGTCATGGACCTTTTCGGTATCGAGAAATCCGGTGAAATGGAAGTGGCCGCCGAGTCCTTGAAAGGCACCGGATTCGATGAGTGGGCGGAGCTTTTCCCCGGTGCCGGCGACGACGAAGCGCACGTCTGGATACTGGGCGATGACGCGTGAGGCCGTTTGCAGGAAAAATTCTGGGCCTTTCTGTGAAGTGAGACGACCGAGGAAAAGCACGAGTTTCTCGGGGAATTTTTTCTTGGTTTCAAAGGCCGCGACCGGGTCCGCACCATTGTGAACCGGGCGAATCTTTGCGGGAGCGATGCCGTAATGGCTGGCGATGATCTCGCCCGTGTAGCGGCTCACCGGGATGACGCAGTCGGCCTGCTCCATGCCGTAGCGCTCGAGTTCATAGATCCAACCCCGGGCATCTGCCCCTGCGCGGTCGTATTGGAGGGCGTGGACGTGGACGACGAGTGGCTTACCAGTGGCTTTTTTCACCTCCACGCCGGCGAGGAAGGTCATCCAATCGTGCGCATGGATGAGGTCGAAGTCTTCGAGCAGGGCGAGTTTGGCGGCAATTTTCGAGAATTCGACGACTTTGTTGCCGAGGTCTGGGCCGTAAAGATCGCCGATTTTAAACGAGTCGAGCTGTTGGCGAGTGGTGTGGGAAAACTGGATTTCGCCGCCGGGGGTGACTTCGAGGGTGGATTCGCTGAGCTCGGTGAGGCTGCCGTCGGCGTAGGGATCGAGGAATATCGGCACGCGGCGGACTTGGGCGATGCTCTCGTAGGAGTAGCGGCTCTCCACGGTTTTCAGGGTCTCCAGACTGAGCTGATTGAGTCCCTGGAGCTTGAAGGAGGGGAAATCGCTATCTGGCGAGGATTTCGGGACGACGACGGTGAGGTCCACGAGCTTGGCAAGCGCACGGGACAACCCGAGGCATGCCACACCAAGGCCGCCGTTGATAAGTGGGGGGAATTCCCAGCCTAGTTTGAGGACGCGGAGACGATTCATGTTAAAGAACGAGTGAACGACCACTTCGTTCGGATGGGAAGGCGTCGCTGTCGAGTCGGTTTCCACTAAAGCAAGCGGCGGGCCAAGATCGTGGAAGGGTCTGCGAGGGTATCACGACTTCACATCGAGGTTGCACTTGGCGCTTGGAAGCGGCGGACACTCCGCGCAAAGTGCCGCTCCTGCCGGTGATAATGAACGATTTTAGACGAGCTGGGGACAGTCCGTCGCTTGAAAGTCGAATCGCAGTATCAGCCACCATCTCTTCAGACCCTACGACATTCCACCATGACCTTTGATACGGAAACTCGCCCCACCCCACCCTTTAACCCAGCAGACGCGGAAGTCCTCGTCCGTGGCGCATCGCTGTGGATTCAGCCATTACGCAGCGAAATCGGGCGCTACTTGATCGGTCAAAGTGACCTCGTGGACCGCCTCCTGATTTCCCTCTTGGTAAAAGGCCATATTCTCCTCGAAGGTGTGCCGGGGCTGGCTAAAACCCTGGCACTCAAGACCTTGGCCTCGCTGGTGAATGCGAAATTTAACCGCATCCAGTTCACCCCGGACATGCTGCCCGCCGACATCGTGGGCACGCAAATTTACGATCCCCGCGAGGCTCAGTTCCGCGTTAAGCACGGTCCGGTTTTCGCCAATTTCATCCTAGCAGACGAGATCAACCGCGCTCCCGCGAAAGTGCAGAGCGCCCTGCTCGAAGCGATGCAGGAAAAGCAAGTGACCATCGGCGAGCAGACCTTCCTGCTGCCCTCCCCATTTTTTGTCCTAGCCACACAAAACCCACTCGAACAAGAAGGCACCTATCCACTGCCAGAAGCCCAGCTTGACCGTTTCATGATGAAAGTTGTCATGGACTATCCAACGGAAGATGAGGAAATGCGCGTGCTCGACCTCGCCGGGACCACAGAAGAGATGCCGGTCCCTAAGCCCATGGTCAGTCTCGAAGCAATCCAGCAGGCACGCACCGTGGTGAACGGTCTTTACCTCGATGAAAAAGTGAAACGCTACATCGTCCGGCTCGTCCACGCGACACGCCGGCCTGACGAATACGGCGTCCACATCGCCCCACTCATTCGAGTCGGCGCCTCACCCCGCGCGACGATCAATCTAGCCCTAGCAAGTCGCGCGCATGCCTTCCTCAACGGTCGCGCCTACGTCACTCCGCACGATGTAAAAAGCATCGCCATGGACGTGCTTCGCCACCGCGTCACGGTGACCTACGAAGCCGAGGCCGAGGGCCTAAATAGCGAGCAAGTCATCACTCGCATTCTCGACGAGTTAGCCGTGCCATGATCAAACCACTCGCAAGCACCCCCGTTAGTCTCGAAGACGAAGCGCGCGCTGCGGAAATCCTTGGTCGCGTCCGGCGCATGGAAGTCCGGACGAATCGGCTGGTGGATGATTCCCTAGCAGGACGCTACGCCAGTGTCTTCAAAGGCCGCGGCATGGACTTCGACCGCGTGCGAAACTACGTCCCCGGTGACGATGTCCGCACCATCGACTGGAATGTCACCGCCCGCACCGGAGACGCTCATGTGAAGGTCTTCACCGAGGAACGCGAACTCACCATTTTACTCATCATCGACGTGAGTGCCTCTTCCGATTTTGGGTCCGTCGCAGACTCGAAACGCGAACTCGCCGCAGAAGCCGCAGGTGTGCTCGCGGCATCGGCGATTCGTAATCGCGATAAGGTGGGACTCATCCTTTTTAGCGATACCGTGGAGTTATACATTTCGCCGGGAAAAGGGCGGACTCACATCATGCGCCTCATCCGCGAGACCCTATATTTCCAACCCGAGCAACGCGGCACGGATATCTCTGCCGCGCTCGATTTTGCCAACCAAGTCACGCACCGGAAATCGGTCATCTTCCTTGTCTCAGATTTCTGCCTAGGCGCACCCTTCGAGGCGAATTTAGCAAAACTCCGCAACAAGCTCCAAGTGACGAACCGGCGCCATGATGTGATCGCGGTGTCGGTGACGGATCCGCGTGAGGAATCCCTGCCGAATGTCGGGCGCATCTGCATCGAAGACGCAGAAACCGGAGAAGTCATCGAGATCGATACGGGGAGCGCCACGGTCAGAGACGCCTATGAGAAGCAATCCCGTCACCGCCGCGAGACTACGGCCATCCGCATCCGCTCGCTGGGAATTGATCTGTTGGAGTTCATCAATGGAGAGTACTGGATGCCTGCGCTCATGAGTTTTTTCCAAAGCCGCCGGCAGCGTTCCGGCTGATTTTTTCTCTGCCATGATTTCTAAGATCACAGTTCCCAGATTCCTTGGTCAGAGTCTCCTCATGTTAGGATTTCTCGTGGCGAATGCAGCTGCCCAAGCTCCAGAGGAAGATATCCGTGGCCCCCGCCCACTGGTGGTGATTCCGGAGCCCGAGAAGTCGCCCGTCATTCTTTGGTGTTCCATCGGTGCGGGGCTATTGCTCGTCGCCGTCATCCTGTATCTTTGGAAAAAACGCCGCCGTAAGCTGAAGCGAGCCAGTCCTTCAGAAATGGCACTAGCCGCACTTGTGGAGCTTGAAAAAAATCCGGATGCACTCGCCGCCGAGGCCTTCGCTGACCAAGCCGCGAAGACGATCCGGCACTTCATCATGGAGCGTTTCGGCATCGCCGCACCCCGGCGGACGACCGAGGAATTTCTCCAAGCCCTAGCAAAGGATGAGAGTTCACCACTCCTTCGTGAAAGCCCGCAATTGCAGCAATTTCTCAGTTCCTGTGATCTCGCAAAATTTGCCGGCTCAGCGCTCACCGTTCAACAGCGCGGTGTGTTGATTCAATCCGCCCGCGACTTCGTGGTCGCCACTTCTCAAAGCGCTCAATCATGACGGAAAGCTTTCAATTCGTTCACCCAGGATTCCTCTTCCTGCTGCTGCTACTGCCGCTCATGGCCATCTGGAAAGGTCGCTGGGGCCAGCCGGTGGCGGTGCGGATGCCATCCACGGTGGATGCGCTCCAAGTCGGCGCGAAGCCACGCTCGAAGTTCGGTGGCTTCCTGGCATTTCTCGGCCTACTATCCTTCGCCCTGCTCATCCTCGCACTCGCCCGCCCGCGTCATGGCAAGGGCTCTTCCGACATCGAGTCGAGTGGCATCGACATGATCCTAACACTCGACGTCTCCGGCTCCATGGCCGCGCTCGACTTTCAACTCGCTGGCCAGCCGACGAACCGCTTGGACGTGGTGAAAAGTGTCGTTGAAAAATTCGTCGCACAGCGCCCGAACGATAAAATCGGCATGGTCGCCTTCGCGGGTCGGCCGTACCTTGTTAGCCCGTTGACGATGGACCAAGAATTCATCACCAAACGCCTCCGCGATGTGAAAATGGGCCAAGTCGAGGACGGAACCGCGATCGGTTCTGCCATCGCGTCCTCAGTCGATCATCTCCGAGATTCAAATGCTAAATCTCGGATTCTTATTCTCCTCACCGACGGGGTGAACAATGCTGGCGCGGTCAATCCGCTCACCGCAGCGGAGGCGGCGAAAGCCTTGGGAATCAAGATCTATACCATCGGCGCCGGAATCCGAGGGGAGGCTCCCGTGCCAGTGCAGGACGCCTTTGGCCGGACCCACTTCCAAACCGTTAAGGTCGAGATCGACGAGGAAATGCTCCAGAAAGTCGCGGCGGCCACGGGTGGTCAATCCTACCGCGCGACGGATACTGACTCTTTGGAGAAAATTTATGAATCCATCAACGCTCTTGAAACAACCACTCGTAAGCTCAAAAAGTATCAACAGTATGATGAACTCTATCTCTACTTTCTCATCCCTGGCCTCTGCTTGCTATTGATGGAGTTGGTCCTCCGCCAAACCCGATTCAGACGCTTACCCTAATCTCAGCACCATGGATGATTCTTCACTGCATTTCGCCCAGCCGCTCTGGATGGCTCTAGGCTTATTCGTGTGTGTTGGCATCATTGCGCTGTTTTTTCGCTTTGATCGGCGGCGAAATGCGGACCTCGCCAAGCTCGTGCATCCGCGGTTCCGCGCACGTCTGACGGAGGGATTTTCACCGCGACTTAGGCTGCTTAAACGGGCGATGTGGGTCGGTGGGGTTTTCCTGTTATTCGCCGCCGTTGCGCGTCCCCAGATGGGTTATGAATGGCATGAAGTGAAACGCAAAGGGATCGACATCCTCTTCGCCGTGGACACCTCGCGCAGCATGCTAGCAGAAGATCTCACACCGAATCGGCTCGAGCGCGCACGTCTCGGAATCATGGATTTTGTCGCCAAGTTAGAGGGCGATCGTGTGGGCTTGATTCCGTTTGCAGGTTCGGCATTCGCCCTGTGTCCGCTCACCCTCGACTACGAGGCATTTCGCGAGTCCCTAAAAGCGCTCGATACCGATCTGATTCCGCGCCAAGGCACCGACCTCGCCAGTGCGATCAAAGAAGCCGAGCGCCTGTTTGATGAAAATGGTAACAATCATCGAGTGCTCGTTTTACTCACCGACGGCGAAGACCTTCAGGGCGATGTCATCGATACTGCCGAGGCTGCTGCCAAGAAAGGCATGGCCATTTATACCATCGGCGTGGGAAGTCCAGAGGGCGCATCCATTCCGATTCCATTGAGAAATGGTCGCACTGATTTCGTCCGCGACGATCAAGGGAACGTGGTGAAAACAACGCTCGATGAAGCCACCTTGAAAAAAATCGCCTCGGTGACCAACGCTCTCTATGTGCCGCTCGGGCGTGGTGCGGAGGGACTCAATACAATCTACCAAGAGAAGCTCCGTCTCGTCCCGAAGAGCGAGCTGAATCAGCGCATGGAACGCATCCCGCTGGAGCGCTTCGAGTGGCCTCTGGGCTTAGCGATCGCCTTGCTGCTGATCGAGTTTTTGATTCTTGATCGGGTGCGGGCCAAGAAGGTGCGAGCATTGCCATCCGCAGCCCGGCGGCAAAAAATCGCCGGTGCCATCATGGCAATCCTTCCAGTGATGTACGGCCCCACGGAAGGCCGAGCCGCAGAAGCCTCAACGGCCACTCAGGATCCCAGGCTGATCTATAACCAAGGCACCGAAGCCTATGCAAAAGGCGACTATGCCAAAGCCTCTGAAGCTTTGAAAAGTTCCTTGCGGACGCAGGATCTATCACTCCAACAACGGTCCTACTATAACTTAGGAAACACGCTCTACCGCACGGGGCAGGGTAGCTTGGAGAAAGAGCCCGACGCCACCATCAAAACATGGGAGGCGTCTATCAAAGCCTATCAAGATGCCCTAGCTCTCAACCCGGCTGACGAAGACGCGATCTTTAATAAAACCTTGGTCGAGAAAAAACTTGAGGAGCTAAAGAAACAACAGAAACAAGACGACAAGAAGGACGATCAAAAGGATCAGAAGGATCAAAAGGATCAAAAGGATCAAAAGGATCAAAAGGATCAAAAGGATCAGAAGGATCAGAAGGATCAGAAGGATCAGAAGGATCAGAAGGATCAGAAGGATCAGAAGGATCAGAAGGATCAAAAAGATTCACAGGAACCTAAAGACGGCAAGGATCCAAAAGACGGGAAAGATCAGAAGGATGGGAAAGACCCTAAAGATCCGCGAGAACCCAAAGATGCGAAGGACGCCAAAGATCAAAAAGAGGAAAAAGACGCTAAAGAGAAGGAAGCTGCCGAAGGCAAAGACGGTGAAAAGTCTCCCGATGCTCCTGAAAAGGAAGCAATGAGCAATGAGCGCAGCGCCAAACAAGAAATGACTCCAGAAGAAGCCAAGCAGCTTCTTGAATCCTTACGCCAAGATGAGAGCACCGTGATTCCCATCCCGCAGCCGCCACGCACCCGCTACCTCACACCAGATAACTCGACCAAAGGTAAAACATGGTAAAACCTAGTGATAGACTTTTCCGAATCGGGCGGCTCATGAGGCTCCTGATCACCCTTGTGGGCATGGCCAACTTTGCTCACGCCGCCGCAGTCGAGGCGACCTTGGATCGTGAATCCGCGCCGGCTGGTAGCGGTGGGATCCTGTCCATTCGCATCACAGGCGGGAGTGCGGGTGAGCCTGTGATCCCAGAAGTGCCTAACTTCATCATTCAGCCCCGTGGCCAAAGCCGCCAAATACAGATGATGAATGGGCAGACTTCTGTTTCGCTGACCTATAATTACGTGGTCGGTTCAAATTCTCCAGGGGTCTATCAAATCCCTAGCATTGAGGTGCTGATCGATGGGAAAAAAAACCATACAGAACCCCTCACTTTCACCGTGTTGGATTCCGGCTTCACGCCTCCTGCTGCCCCGTCGCCACCGGCGGGCACTACGCCGCCTAGCGCGCCGCCGCCACCCGAGTCAGAAGAGACTCGCTTCGGGTTTCTCACCGTCGAGCTCGCGGCCAGCGAGCGGAAGCACGTGTATGTCGGAGAAATCGCCCCGGTCCGCATACGGGCTTGGTTGCCGGCGGATTCGCAAGCCCAACTCCGCAGTGGAATCCAGCCGGAAAGCAAGGCCTTCACCCTCCACCACGTCAGCGAACAACCCGAGCAAACCCAAGAAATCAAAGACGGGAAACGCTACACCGTTCTGACCTGGTTCGGCGGAATGTCTGCCACCAAGGCAGGAAATTTCCCCGCTTCACTCTCGGTCGATGCGACCGTAGCGGTGCGGGATACCACCGCGCCGAAACCTCCTAAGCGCCAGCGGAGTGGGCCGTTTGCAGATCCGTTTTTCGATAACGTTTTCGAGGACATGAGTGTGCCGATGGTGCAGAAGGATGTGACGATGAAGTCGGTGGATCAAGAAATCGAGGTGCGCCCACTTCCCACGGAGGGACGTCCTGCGGGATTCACCGGCGCGGTCGGGCAGTTCAAGTTTGACCGAGTTGAAATACCCACCACCTGGCGCACGGGTGAGCCACAACAGATCAGCGCCCGCCTGAGTGGTTCCGGAAATTTCGCGTTGATGAAAGCCCCAGAGCTAACACCCGTAGAGTCATGGAAGACTTATCCTGGAAAAGATGAGTTCACCCCCGGCGACCAAGCGTCATTTTCGGGTAGTAAGAATTTCCAATTCAGCGCGGTCCCACGGAAGGGCGGGGCGCAAGAAGCGGCGCTCAAATTCAGTTATTTCGACCCCGCTGCGGAATCTTATAAGACGCTGACGAGTGATTCGAAAGCACTGCAAGTCAGCGGCCAAGACCTCGTGGAGGCAGTCGCGCCGGTGGAGGAGCCGCCGGTGAAAGCCCCGGAGAAAAAGCCACCCAGCCTCGTCGCGCAGCGTGAAACGCTGAGTGCGACGGCGAGTCTAGTGCCGCTTGTGGCCCAGCCGAGTTTCGCCATCTGGCTGGGGGCTGCTGGTTTACTTGGGCTGCTCGGACGACTCCTTTCATTTTTCCGCGCTCGTCGTGAGAATCCCCAACGGCTGGCGCTAGCGGCCTTAGAAACAGCCACTCGCGAGGCGCTCGCCACAGCTGAGCGCTGCGCGGCAGCTCGTGATGCGGCCGGCTACTTCGCGGCTGCGCGGCTTGCTCTTCAGCATCGACTCGGCTCGCGCTGGGGGCAGTCAGCGCAGGCCATCACGCTGGCGGAAATCAGCTCGCGCTTGCCAGCCGACTCACCTGTGACTCGCTTTTTCTTGGAGGCGGACCGCTATGAATACAGCCGTGCAAGCCATGGCGAGATCCTCCCAGAATGGCGTGCTCTGCTAGAGGCCGCGCTCGCATCACTCACTTCACCTGTCCGCTGATATGCCCCGGTATTTTTTCACTCGTTTCTGTTGTTTGATCCTCGGAGTGGGTTCCGTCGTGGCGGCTTCATTTGAGAAGGCGAACGAGCAATTCAGAGCCGCAGATTTCACCGGCGCAGCGAGCACTTATGAAAAAGTCCTCACCGAAACGGGTCCCAATGCCGCGACCTACTACAACCTTGGTAATGCTTACCAAAGCCTCAAACAATATGGCCCGGCGATCCTCGCCTACGAGCGTGCCCGCTTGCTCAAGCCACGCGACCCTGATCTGCGGGCGAATCTGGCTTTGGCACGGAAGGATTCTGGTATTTACGAAGACTCAGGCCGTCCTGCGTGGGTGGAGAACGTGCTCACCTATCTGAGCCGTCGCGAGTGTTCTTGGCTGCTGGTGGGGGCAGCCTGCACGCTCGGCCTGCTGATCTTTTTAAACGGCCTGGTTCGCTTACCCAAGACGTGGCTGCTTTCCGTTTCGCTGCTCTCCAGCCTTTTCATTCTCGGCACGGCCAGTCTGCTATGGGTGCGGCGAGGTGAGTCTCAGTTAGGCGTCATCGTCGCCCCCGAGGCACACATTCGTCTCTCGCCCTTTGAAAAAGCCGAATCGGTCGCCAGTCCGAGTCCAGGCCGCATGGTGAGGCTTGGTGAGAGAAATAGAGATTTTTACTACGTCGAAGTCCCCGGTGCGAACCTCAATGGCTGGGTGGCCAGTCGAGACGTGGCCCCGCTCATTCCCACGGAGGCTCGTTGAGCGGTCCGGCATGTCGTCTGCTCAACCTCTAAGAATGAAACTGATCCACCGCATGCTCGCCGAGTCTTCTGCGCTTCCTGAACGGCAGCAGGTGGTGCTCGCAGCTGAAAGGCGTCAATTTCTCAAGCGTCGCTGGCGGGGCGTCGCCACAGATGGCACGGAGTTTGGCTTCGATCTTGAGGCTCGCCTCACCGATGGCTGTCTCATTTTTCACCAAGCGGGAACGGACTACATTGTCCGGCAGCTCCCAGAGTCCGTGTATGAAGTGCCATTCATGGATGCCGCCCACGCGGCACTCGTCGCGTGGAAAGTCGGGAATTTACACCTTCCCGCGCAGATTCTCCCGCAGTCCATCCTTGTGCTGCATGACGAAGCCATGACTCAGCTTCTCGCCCGTGAAGGCTGGGCCTTCCGCGAGCCAGAATTCATTTTTACCCCCATGAAGGCGGTGGCACATTCGTGAAACTTACGTGTTGCTCATCCCCAAGCCTTCGCCGCATGCTGATTTCATTCATGAAACCCCTTCTTCTACTCGTGGCGCTCATCGGCAGCTTCGCGCACGCAGCGGAAAAGCCCATGAATATCCTCGTGCTTTATGTTGACGATTGGCGCTACAATACACTCGGTTGCGCAGGAAATCCCATCGTGAAAACGCCCAATCTCGACCAACTCGCGACGGAGGGCACCCGCTTCACCCACGGCTGCGTCACCACCGCCATTTGTGGGGTGAGTCGCGCCTCGCTCTTCACGGGGCAGTGGATGTCGCGCCACGGGAACACCAGTTTCCAGGCCTTCAAGACACCTTGGTCACAGACCTACCCGGGCATCCTCCGTTCAAATGGCTACTATGTTGGACACATCGGGAAATGGCATAATGGGCAATTCCCCAAGGAGTTCTTTGATTTCGGGCGCGCCTATTCCGGCACCCATTGGATCTTCCAACCCGACGGTAGCAAAATCCACGTCACCCAGAAAAATGAAAATGACGCCCTCGAATTCTTACGCACCAAACCCGCCGACAAACCATTCTGTCTGACGCTCGCCTTCTTCGCGACTCACGCGGAGGACGAAAACCCACTGCAGTATTTACCCCAACCGCAGAGCATGAAGCTCTATAAGGACGACGTCATTCCCCTGCCCAAGACCGCGACCGAAGAAGCTTATCACAAACTGCCGCCTTTCATCGCGAACGAGAAAAACGAAAGCCGCGTCCGCTGGCATTGGCGCTTCAACACCCCGGAGAAATACCAGTCGATGATGAAAAACTACTACCGCCTCGCCTCCGAGGTGGACACCACTTGTGGCCGCGTCCTCGCCGAGTTGAAAAAACAAGGACTCCTCGAAAATACCCTCGTCATTTTCACCGGCGACAACGGCTATTTCCACGGCGAGCACCAATTGGCCGACAAATGGTATCCCCACGAAGAAAGCATCCGTGTGCCGCTCATCATCCGCGACCCACGCCTGAACCCGGCCAAAAAGGGACAAACGAATGACGACTACGCGCTCAATGTGGATCTTGCGCCGACCATCCTCCAGGCTGCTGGTATGAAAGCGCCCGCTAAGATGCAGGGCGAAGATCTCTCACCGCTCTACCTCGCCGCTACCAAGCCGGCATGGCGGACGGAGTATTTCTATGAGCACGCGGTCATCGGGACAGTGAGTAAAATACCTGCATCTGAGGCACTCGTGAGAAAGGATTTCAAATACATGCTCTGGCCGGACTTTAACCAAGAGCAACTATTCGATCTGAAGAACGATCCTTTTGAGGAAAATGACATCATCGCCGCCCCCGCGCAGAAGACTCGCCTCGTCGAGATGCGTGCCAGTTTCGCCAAACTAAAATCTGCCGCCAAGTGAAGCCGACACTCCTCGTTCTCGCCGCTGGGATGGGCAGCCGCTACGGCGGGCTCAAGCAAATCGACCCGATGGGTCCCGCCGGCGAGACCGTGCTGGACTACTCCGTTTATGACGCCATCCGCGCCGGATTCGGGCGCGTCGTCTTCGTGATCCGCGAAGATTTCGCCGCAGCGTTCCAGCAAGGGATCGGCTCGCGCTTTGCAGATCGGATCGAGGTGGATTACGCCTATCAGCAACTATCCGATCTACCGACTGGCTTCACCGTGCCGCCCACGCGGGTCAAGCCATGGGGCACCGGTCACGCCATCCGCGCCGCTCGGCATCTCATTTCCGGCCCCTTCGCCGTCATCAATGCGGACGATCTCTATGGGAGAGACTCCTACGTCCAAGCCGCCCAGTTTCTCAGCAAGTCTGCCGCAGAAACGGAAATAGCCCACTACGCGATGGTCGGCTATCCACTGCTCAACACCCTCTCCGCCCATGGCGATGTGAACCGCGGTATTTGCACCCTGAATGCGGACGGGTTGCTCACCGGCGTCGAAGAATACGTGAAAATCCAGCGCGCGGCGGACGGCCAGATCTGGGGTGATTCACTCAATGGTACCCGTGCAACCCTCGCGGCGGACACCCTTGTTTCGATGAATTTCTGGGCCTTCAGCGCGGGTTTTTTCGAGCGGCTTGAGGTGGACTTTATCAAATTCCTCGAACAATCGGGCCATTTGGAAAAATCCGAATACTACATCCCCTCCGTCGTTGACACCCTGATTCACGCAGGCCACGCGGACTGCCAAGTCCTCGCGACGGATAGCCGCTGGTTCGGCGTGACTTATCCCGACGACAAGGCGCACGTCGTCACCGCGCTCCACTTCATGATCGAAGCCGGCGAGTATCCGGCCGCTGGCATCTAATGCACGATCTCCGCGCCATTGCCGCCTTGTTTCAAATGCGAGCTGACTTCGTCGAGGCGCAGTCCTTCGGCTCCGGCCACATCAACGACACCTATTGCGCGGTTTACGATCAAGCGGGCAGCCGCATCCGCTACATTCACCAACGGATCAATCCCAACGTCTTCAATGACCCCATCCTCGTGATGGAAAACGTCGCCCGCGTCACCGAGCACGCGCTTGCACGCTTGCTCGCTGACGGCCATCCCGAAGCACACCGCCGCACGCTCACCTGCATCTTGGCGCAGGATGGTAAGCCGTACGCTATCGATGCCGAGGGCAGTCTCTGGCGGACTTACCCCTTCATCGAGGGCGCGAAGGGCTACGATGAAATCGAGTCAAACGAGCAGGCCTATCAAGCGGCCAAAGCCTTCGGCTCCTTCCAACTCCTCACGGCCGACCTTGCCGGTGGGCGACTGCATGAGACGATTCCACATTTCCACGACACCCCGCGCCGCCTCGCCGCCTTAGAAACCGCCATCATTCAGGACCCGCTTGGCCGAGCTGCCGCCGTCCAGCCAGAAATCGCCTTCGCCCGCGCCCGCGCCGCCGACTGCGCCCGGATCACCGATCTCATCGCCAGCGGAAAAATCCCCGAACGCGTCACCCACAACGACACCAAGCTTAACAACGTTCTGCTCGACGAAGTCACCGCCGAGGGCATCTGCGTCATCGATCTCGACACCACCATGCCCGGCTCTGCGCTCTATGACTTCGGCGATATGGTCCGCACCGCGACTCCCAGCACTCGCGAGGACGAGACCGACCCCAGCCAGCTCTCCCTCCGTCTCGACCGCTTCGAAGCACTCGTCCGCGGCTACCTGTCCACCGCGACCTTTCTAAATTCCGAGGAAATCCGCCAGCTCGCCTTCTGCGGGAAACTCCTCACACTGGAATGCGGCATCCGCTTCCTCACCGACTATTTGCTGGGCGATAGCTATTTCAAAATCAAGCGCCCGTCCCACAACCTCGACCGCTGCCACAACCAGTTTGCCTTCGTCCGTGTGCTGGAAAATCAGATGCCCGCGATGGAGCAAATCGTCGCCCGCGTAGTGAGCGAGTCAGACCAATTTTAAACGCGCCAAGTCTTGGGTATCGACGAGCCCCACCGGTTTCCCACTGGCATCAAGCACGACGATGTCATCGATCCGGTTTTCCCCAATCGTCTTCAGTGCCTCCACCGCAAGCGCATCGGCCTGCACCGTGATGGGCCGGCGAGTCATCAGCAGCGCCACGTTTTTCTCGCCCAGCAGCGGGTCATTTCTGAAACACCGGGCGAAGTCTCCATGCGTGAAAATCCCTGCTAGGCCACCATCTTCCCGCAAGATCAAGCAGGCACCGGCACGGGCATGGTTCATCGCATCCAGCGCGGCGAAGACATTCGCCTGTTCGTCCACGGTGGGGAGCAGCGCTTCGGCGCGCATCATGTCGGACACGCGAGTCAGCAAGGCCCGCCCGAGCGAGCCGCCCGGGTGGTAGCGCGCGAAATCCTCCTCCGTGAAGCCCCGCGCCTCAAGCAGTAGCATCGCCAAGACGTCACCCATCACCAACATCGCCGTGGATGACGAGGTCGGCGCCAGATTCAGCGGGCAGGCTTCGCGCTCGACCGAGGTGTCCAGCGTGAGCGTGCTGGAGCGGGCCAACGACGAGTCAGGATTTCCCGTCAGGGCGATGAGTGTCACGTCGAAGCGCTTAATAAATGGCAGCAAGCCCATCAGCTCGCGCGTCTCTCCCGAGTAGGAAAAAGCCAGCACCGCATCGCCATCCGAGAGCAGGCCAAGGTCGCCATGCAGTGCATTTTGCGAATCCAGCACCACCGCCGTCGCGCCCGTGGAGTTGAAGGTGGCGGCGATTTTGTGGCAAATATTTCCCGATTTCCCCACGCCGATGACCACGATCTTTCCACGATTTTCCACCGTTTTCTTGAGCACCGTCACCGCCTCCGCCAAGCGTCCGTCTAGCCGCGCCGCCATCCGTCGAAGGGCGTCGAGTTCGATTTCGATCACAGAGCGGGCGCGAGCCAAGTAGTCCATGGCTCATCAGAAACCCAGAACCCAGGACTTGGCAAGCACCGGGGCGGTGGGCCTATCAAAAAGCCACGCTTTTTATAAGAAAAGTCTTGCGATCTCCGGCTTTTCAGGAAATATCCACTCCATGGGCACGAACAATCGCAGAAGATGGATTCCGTCTTGGAAGGATTCGTCCACGAAGCCTTTGATCTTCCATTGTATCAGTCGGGTGGTGGATCGGCGGTTTGTGCTGGAGGAGAGGGAGCGGGAACATTTCCGCATGCTGATGCGGATGTGTGAGAAATTCACGGGCTGTCGGGTCTTGTCTTATTGCCTGATGTCGAATCATTTCCATATCTTACTGGAGGTG
>JAIXQH010000027.1 GCA_027484055.1 Verrucomicrobiaceae bacterium
AATGTGAGTGCCAGAACGCAACCCGCCGCCCGTGTCTTCCTCCGACGAGTTAAAGGACCCATTCTCGGAAGACACGGGCGGCGGGTTGCTGAAAACGGAAGGCGGGGAGAACATACAAGGCGCCAAGAGCGCCAAGTGATAAGAGGGAAAACCTAAATTCTCTCTCTTCACTTGGCGCTCTTGGCGCCTTGGCGGTTCACACTTCTTGATAGGAATCCAGCCACGCCACCGCTGCCTTCGCGGCGTGGGTGGCGGTGGCGAAGCAGCCTTGCATGAGGTAACCGCCGGTGGGGGCTTCCCAGTCGATCATTTCCCCGGCGACAAAGAGGCCAGGGAGTTTTTTGAGCATGAGTGAGGCGTCGAGTTCGGGCCAGCAGAGGCCGCCGGCGGAGGAAATCGCTTCGTCGAGCGGGCGGGGGCGGGTGAGGCGGACGCAGTGCTGTTTCGCGGCGCGGGCGAGCGCGGCGGCGGAATCGAAGGTGTCGCGTGAGAGTATGGCGTAGGCGGGATCGCTTAATTTCCAGCGCGTTCTAGCTTCGTTGAGAAAATTCTGGCGGACCGATGAAAGTTTCGTGACGAGCTGGGCCTCCGTGAAGGTGGGCTTGAAATCGATGAAAATGGCTGGCTCGGCCATGGCACGTAGGGTGGCACCGAGTTGATAAATCGCCCCGCCTTCGAGGCCGTAGCGGGTGAGCATCAGTTCGCCGATGGCCACCTGCTCAGCTGCGTGGACGTGAAGGTTTTTCAGGGGTTTCCCTTCGGCGAGGGCGAGGATTTCCGGTGTCCACTCGTGCTCCCAGCCGCAATTCGCCGGGGCGAGTGGGTGGTGGGCGATGCCGAGGGACTCGAAAATCGAGGTCCATGCGCCGTCTGAGCCGGTCTTAGCCCACGAGCCACCGCCGAGCGCGAGCAGGACGGCGTCGGCCGTAGCGGGGATGCCATTTTCAAAACCGATTTCGTAAGGCGAGCCGGGCTGGAGCGAAGTCCAGCGGTGATTCATTTCAAAGCGCACGCCCAGCCCACGCAGGCGCTCGATCCAGCGGCGGAGCAGCGGCGCAGCCTTGAGGGCCCGGGGATAAATGCGGCCGCTGCTGGCTTGGAAGGTCTCCACGCCGAGTTCGGCGGCCCATTTCCGCAGGGCGGTGGGATCGAATTCGCGGATGAGATTTTCCCAGATGCCTACTGGCTGATCTGGCCCGGAATAGCGGGTGACGAAGGATTCCAGCGGCTCGGCGTGGGTGAGATTCAGCCCGCCTTTCCCAGCGACGAGAAATTTCCGGCCGACGGAGGGTTTCGCATCGTAGAGGGTGACTTGCAGGCCCGCACTCGCCGCGACTTCGGCGGCGCGGAGTCCCGCTGGGCCGCCGCCGATAATGGCGAGTTGTGAGTGAAAGGGCAAGTGGCGAGGCTAACTGGGCGCGGACCTGCGTCAATGGCTGGGTTGACAGAGTGTGACCCAGCACCCATGGTCCGCAGACAAGCCGTTTTTTTCTGCCTTTATCATGATATTCAAGAGTCTCTGTCGCCACGCCGGTATCGGTGCGAATTCCTATTTACTAAAAACCAAGTCCGCCAAGGTGGTGCTGGACGCCGGGATGCACCCGAAACACGAGGGCTTAGAGGCAGTGCCGCACTACGAGTTTGTGGATGCGGGAACGGTGGACTCCATCATCATCACCCACTCCCACCTCGACCACGTGGGCACCTTGCCCGTTTTCCTGCAAGGACAGGCGCAAGCACGGGTTTTCCTCACCCCTGAGACGGCAGAACTCGCTTCCGCGATGCTGCATAACTCGGTGAACGTGATGCAGTCGAAGCGCATCGAGCATGGCATCGCCGAGTATCCTTTGTTCGAGCACCGCGAGCTGGACGACATCGAGGACGGCTTTGAAACGCGTAACATCGAGCGCACGTTCGACCTCGACCCAAAGGGAACCGTCCGCGGCACCTTCCACGATGCAGGCCACATCCTTGGCTCGGTAGGCGTGACGATCGAAGCGGAGGGGAAAAAGATTTTCTACACCGGCGACGTCAATTTCGAGCACAGCACTTTGCAAAAAGGGGCTGCATTTCCCGAGACCACTGTGGATGCACTCATCGTCGAAACAACGCGTGGCGAACAAGCCCGCAAGGCGAACTACAACCGCAAGGCTGAAGAAAACGAACTCGCCGAGGCGATCAAAGCCGTGATCGAGCGCAAGGGGTCCGTGCTCATCCCTGTTTTCGCGATGGGGAAAACTCAAGAGGTGCTTGGCATGATTCATCGCTTCAAAAAAGAGGGGCTCATCCCCAAGCACACCCCGGTTTACATCGGCGGCTTGAGCACCAAGATGACGCAAGTTTACGATCGTTTTTGCACCACCTCGCGCCGCCATTTACCGAATTTCCGCTTTCTCAAGGACATGGAACTCGAAGCGGGAAGTAAGAAACGAAAAGGCCCGATCCCCTTTCACCCCGGCTGCATTTACGCGCTCTCCAGCGGCATGATGTCGGAAAAAACCGTCTCCAACAACTTCGCCCGCCAAGGGGTGCTGGAAAATGAAAAGCACGGGCTGTTCTTCGTCGGTTATGCCGATCCCGAGACTCCCGGCGGAAAAATCCGCGCCGCTAAGCCTGGCGACATGATCACGCTCGATCCGGCATTTCCGGACGTGAAGCTGAACTGCGAGACGCGCATCTTCGACTTTTCCGGGCATTCCACCCGCGACGCCATCGCGGACTTCATCGTCAAGGTTGCCCCGAAAAAAGCCTTCCTCGTCCACGGCGACGACGGCGCGGTCGAGTGGTTCCGCCAAGAAATCAAACGCCGCCTGCCGAACACCGAAATCATCATCCCACAGCCCGGCCTCGAATACGAAATCTAAGTCTCATTTCACGCCTAACTGAATTCTCACATGCTCGATAAACTCACCGCCGTCCTGCCACAGCTCGCCGTCATCGCCGTTGTTTTCACCATCATCGGCTGGAATCTACGTGGCCTTTTCATTAAGCCCGCCGCCCCGGCGAAAAGCGCCAAGCCCGCCCCGGAAAAAGCCAACCAAGACCGCGCAAAAAACCTCGAAGCGCAGCTTGAAAAGTCCAAAGCCGCCCACAAAGCCCTCAAAGCCGAGCTGGAAACGCTGCAACTTTCATGCGTGCCCAAGGAGACTCTCGAACTGACGAATGCCGAACTCAGCGCCGCCCGCGCCGCCTTGGACTCCGAGAGCAAGCGCCTCGCCACGCTCGATGCGGACTTCAAAAAAGCCCAAGAGACCCTGAAAAGCCTCAACGCCCGTGCCAACGAGGTGGATAAGGCGCAGAAAGACCGCAGTTTCGCCCTCGAAAACGAACTCTCCAAGGCCCGTGAGCAACTGGCGATTTTACAAAATCGCCCGGACGACAGCGCCGAGTTGCATGCGGAAATCGAACGCTTGCGTGAATCCGTCGCCGTCTCCACCCGCTATGCCGGTGAGGTGAGAAAGCGTGAAGCCGCCGCCATCGAAGCCTTAGAAAAGGCCAAGACCCAAATCGCCACCACTGGCGACCTTTTCACCGTCTCGACCCCTAAAAAAATCGGTCCCGTCGTTGAATCCAGTCGCATCGCCGCAGCGAAGGCCGAGGTGATCCGCCTCAGCGAGTTGAACAAGCAGGTGCAAGCCGCTCGCGAAAGCGAAGTCGTGGAAGAAATCCCCGCAGCGCTCGCGACCCCACCTGAAGAGCCTGCCACTGAGCCTGCCGAAGCAACGATGCCGATTGAATAAGCCGCAACCGCCACGACGTAATCGCAGTTTTATGAGAAAATCGATCTTCTGCCTGCTCCTCTGCACCAGTGGTCTGTATGCCGCTCCGTTGCGCCAAGTCACGCTGGCCGAGGGATTTCATGATGCGATGTCCCTCACTGTCGCTCCTGACGGGGACCTGTTTCTCGTCGAGCGCGAGGGGAAACTATTTCGTATCCGTCCTGATACGGGCGGAGTTTTCAGCATTGGCGAACTGCCCGTTTCCGCCCTGCGAGCCATCGATCCGAAGAGCGACTCCGCCGTGGAGGACGGGCTGCAAGGGATCGCGCTTGATCCCGAATTTGCGAAAAACCGGCGGCTTTATTTGTATTACAGCCATCCGGAAAAACTGCTGGACCGCCTCTCGCGCTTCGAGTTAAGCCCAGCTGGCATGCTGGATCTCAAGTCGGAGTTGGTGCTGATCGACGTGCCATCGGAGCGCCGCAACCGGGTTTGCCATCACGGCGGATCTGTCCAGTTCGGGCCGGATGGGTTGCTGTATTTAAGCGTCGGCGACAACACCAACCCCTTCGAGAGCGACGGCTCCGCTCCCATCGACAACCGGGAAAAACGAGATTTCTGTGACGCCCAACGCAGTGCCGGCAACACCAACGACTTACGTGGGAAAATTCTCCGCATCCGCCCCACCGAGACGGGCTACGAGATTCCGAGTGGAAATCTTTTCCCCGTCGGCACCGCCAAGACGCGCTCGGAAATCTACGCCATGGGCTGCCGCAACCCGTTTCGGATCTCGATCGACCCTAAAAACAGCACGCTTTACTGGGGCGAAGTCGGACCCGACGCCGCCAAAGCCAGCGATCGCGGACCCGCCGGCCACGACGAGGTGAACCAAGCCAAGGCCGCTGGGAATTTCGGCTGGCCCTTTCTTGTGGGCGACAACAAGCCCTACGCCATCTGGGACTTCACCACCAACAAGCCGGGCCGCATGACCGATCCTGCCGCACCGCAAAATACCGGCATTCGCAACACCGGTCTTACCGACTTACCACCTGCACAGCCTGCGTTCATTTGGTATCCGTATGCCGACAGCCCAGAATTTCCCGTCATGGGGAAAAGTGGCCGTAATGCCATGGCCGGTCCTGTTTTTTACTACGATGCCGCCCGTCGCTTCAATCTGCTGACCCAAGCGGACGATCACACCCTGCTCACCTACGACTGGGTGCGCGGGAAAATCTGGAAGACTAAGCTCGGTGCGGGTGAAAAACTCGACCATCTTGAAGTGCTCCAAGAAGGACTCACCCACCCGATGGACCTGGAAATGGCCGCCGACGGCAGCGTCTGGCTGCTCGAATACGGGGCCGACTGGTATTTTAATAAAAAGGGGAAAATCCACCGCTTGCTTCCCGGTTCCACCGCCCAGCCGCTCACCCTCGGGCCGATCCAGCCGGTGCCTGGGCAGGAGCGATCCTTCACGGTCGAGTCAAAGGACTCCGCCACCATCACCTGGTGGCTCACCACCGGCGCGACGGAGCTCAAGCTCGGTAGCGGAAAAAGTGTCACCCTTCCGGTGACTCCTCTAGGTGCCGAGCTGCGTGCCGTCGCCAGCGCCGAAGGATTTCTCAACGCCATCTCCCGCCACTCGCTGGTGAAGGAGCAAGTCCTCCCCGAACTCACTCTGAAACTGGTAGGAAACGCCAATTCCTACACCTTCGGCCAAACTGTCAGCTTCACGGTGACCGCAAACCCTTCACCCCCGGCCAAAGACCTCAGTGTGCGTGCGCGCTACATTCCCGCCGCCGGCCACGACGCAGGTGGACCCCAATTTTCCAGCGAAATCAACGCCCTCGCCACTGCCAGCTCCTGCCTCGCCTGTCACCAAGTGGATCACGCCTCCATCGGCCCCGCCTATCTCAATGTGGCGCTCAAATACCGTGGCCAAGCCGATGCTCCCGCGCGTCTCCAAGCCAAACTCAAATCTGGTGGCGCAGGCGTCTGGGGCCAAGTGCCGATGCCTCCGCAAGTGGCTTTAAAAGACGGCGATGCCGAAACCTTAGTCCGAGCCGTTCTTGGCCTAGCAGACGGCATCAGCGAGGTCAAAGGGCAGCTCGCGAGCAAGCTCACCTTAGCCCCAGCCCCCGGAAATGCAGAACGCGGCGGGGCTTGGGAATTCACGGCGGAGGCCCCAGGCTTCACCGCCGCAAAGTTTCGCATCCCGGCGAAATAGGGGCGGGGGGGCACGCCACCAGAAATGCACACACTTTCGCAAGATCGGCTGATGAATGGCGGGCTGATTTCCGTAACAAACAGAATGAAGTGGATTGGGATTTTCTGTGGGCTCGGGCTCTTGCCACTGCGCGGGGCCGTGGACGCGTGGGATTTGCCGCCGGTGGTCTATTCAGACACTCCGTCGCGAGATCGGTTCGCGGTGCTTGTGGAAAAGTGGTCAGTTGACCCTGCCGGATGGCAGGGCAAGTCCCCCGTCGAGCGGATGCGGAGCGTGCTTGCGGCGCTGCACGTGCCAGAGGCTTCACAGATTCTGGTGTTTTCCAAGACCAGCCACCAGAACTCACTGATCGATCCTGAAAATCCGCGAGCCCTTTACTTTTCTCCTGACTGTTACTGCGGCTATGTGCCGGGAGGGATGATGGAAATCGTGATTGAGTCTCCGCAGTTAGGACCAGTGTATTATGTCTTGGACCTAGTGGGAGCTGGCGCTCCGCTGCGGGCCGAGCGTGATACCAATGGTTGCCTCACCTGCCATGCGACTGCGCGCACCGAAAATGTCCCGGGAGTCTTGGTGCGGTCGGTGTTTCCAGATCAGCAGGGAAATCCGATTTTTGCGCTCGGTACGGCCCTGATCAATCATCAATCCCCCATCGCCGAGCGTTGGGGCGGCTATTATGTGACGGGTAAAATTTCCCTCCCGCACTTGGGAAATCGGACCTTTCGCGAAGGCTTTTCCGCCGAGCCGCTTGTCACGGAGCGCGCGGACTTGGTCGATCTGCTGGATACCTCCAAGTATGCCTGCGCGACCAGTGACATCGTCGCCTTGATGGTGCTTGAGCACCAATGCCAGGTGCACAATTTGCTGACGGCGGCGGCGTTAAACTACCGCCGTGCGTATTACTTGGGGAAATCTCTGGCACCGGACTCGGACCCGGATCAGGGTTCGGCTGGGCAGCTAGCAGACTCTGTGGCCGCGCAAGTGGTGGAGGCGCTGTTGTTTACAGGTGAGGCCGCATTGGGGGATGATGGGGTCGAGGGTAGTGTTGCATTTCAGCAGCAATTTGCCGCCCAATTCCCCCGCACGCCGGATGGGGATTCGCTGGCGGACTTTCAGTTGAACACGCGCCTGTTCAAGTTCCGCTGCTCCACCATGGTTTACTCGGCCGCGTTTCAAGGACTTCCCGCCCGGGTGAAAAGCGCGGTGGTCGCGGGGTTGAAAAAGGTGCTAGAGTCGGAGGTAACCGATGGGCCGTATGAGTCGATGAAGGCTCCAGAGCGCAGACACATTTCAAGCATCCTCCAGCAAACTGGCGTCTTGTGAGCAACTGGCTTGTCATGTTGGGACGAGGAAGCTAACGAGTGGCATGAAAATGCTTAGATTACTGCCATTTTTGATGGGTTCTCTGGGCGTCATCTCCGCCCATCTTTAATCTCAACTGCGGATTAGAGGTTGAAATAATTTCCCGCACCTCCGCTGAAAGTAAGCGCCGGTTAGCAAACTAATACACGTGGGATAACCCTTGGCCGTGTTTTACATCCGGGAAAACTTCATCCCGTTTTGCGCCAGCCAGTCGATGGTCAGGCGTTCTGATCTCACTTCCGTAGCATCCTCTCTATCGGAATAGCCCATGTCATCCACGAGGATGTTTGGAGGGGTGGCGGATCACCTTTTTGAGCTTCATGTTTTCACTCATTCTTCTCTAGAATTGAGGAAAACTGATAATTTTTCGGCCTTACAAGTTCAAGTTATGCCCCGAAATCCGTGAGCAACATAGGCTAATGCGTTTCATACAATTCCAAGGGCAAGCCGTCAGGATCGCAGAAAAAGGTGTATCGCCGGCCGGTCAGTTCGTCCACACGCAGGGGCTCAACCGAGACTCCTTTGCTTTCAAGTTCATGAACGCATTCGTCAATGTCCGATACGGCAAAGGCTAGGTGCCGCAGGCCGCAAGCCTCCGGCCGGGTCGGTCGCGGTTGGGGGCTGGGAAAGGAAAACAATTCGATCTGGCTATCATCGGGCAAGGCTAGGTCCAGCTTGTACGAGTGCCGTGCCTCACGATACGTTTCCGCAATGACGCGCAAGCCGAGTGTTTCGGTGTAAAATTTTTTTGAGCGGGTATAGTCCGAAGCAATAATCGCTACATGATGGATGCGGTCGAGATGCATGTTAACGGGTTGTTCGTTCAACGCGCAGCAAACGATCGAGGGCTCCGGCGATTGGCAGTATGTCCGTCATGAATGCCGAGAATTCTTTCGGAGTTGCTTTCATTTTTGCAAATAGTGTGTGGCCGGCAAATCCTGCAACCGTCGTGCGGCCTGTTCAGCCGTGAGGTCGCGCTGGGCCTCCGCGAGCATCTCGTAGCCGACCATGAATTTTTTGACCGTGGCGGAGCGGAGCAGCGGTGGATAAAAATGCGCATGCAACTGCCAGTGCGGCTGATCCTCCACCTCGTTGGGCGCGCCATGCCAGCCCATCGAATAGGGGAACGACGTTTCGAACAGATTGTCGTAGCGAATCAGCAGCGCCTGCAAGATCTCGGCCAGCGCGGTGCGTTCGGCGTCCGACAAGTCGGGCAGGCGTTGCACGTGGCGCAGGGGCAGCAACAGAATTTCATAAGGCCACACGGCCCAAAACGGGACGATGGCCACCCAATGCGCATTGCTCACCACGACGCGGGTCGGTGCGGCCAGTTCGCGCTGCGCGTAGTCGAGCAGCAGCACGGAACTTTTTTTCTCCCAATACTTTTTCTGCTCGCGCTCTTCGGCGGCGATTTCGTTCGGCACAAAGTTA
Source organism: Verrucomicrobiaceae bacterium (assembly GCA_027484055.1). Taxonomy (GTDB): domain Bacteria; phylum Verrucomicrobiota; class Verrucomicrobiia; order Verrucomicrobiales; family Akkermansiaceae; genus Luteolibacter. The sequence continues at coordinate 8,737 of JAIXQH010000027.1, forward strand.
CTCGCCCAGATCTGCCCGTGCGGATGCGGATTGGAGCAGCCCATGGCCGCGCCCTTGTTCTCGAACACCTGCACCCAGCGATACTTCTGGCCGAGTTCCGTCGTCTGAGTGGCCCACACGTCCACCACCTTGCGGATGTCTGGCACGGCCATTTCGGCCAGCGTGAGATCATGGCGCGGTGAGAAACAGATCACGCGGCACTCGCCACGCGTGGGTTCCACCCGTAGCAGATCATCGGGCGACCCGGTCATTTCCGGCGTGTCCGTCAGCAGCGCCGAGAAGTCGTTGGTGAACACGAGCGTTGCGTCATACTTGGGATTGATGTCGCTGCCCATGCGTTGATTGCCGGGGCACAGGTAGCACTTCGGGTCATAGGGCGGACGGATGTCCGGCGCGAGTTTTTCCACCTGACCCAGCCAAGGACGCTTCGTGCGATGCGGCGAGACCAGAACCCACTCACCCCGCAGTGGGTTGAACCTGCGGTGCGGGTGTTCGTCGAAATTAAATTCAGTCATGGACCAATTAGGAGTTCTCAATGATCGCCGCGCCGGATCCTGGACGGGAGAGGAAGAGCGTGGCGGATTTCCCAGTCTTGGCGAGATACTCTTCGCCAATTTTCTTGCGAATGGCTTGAGCCTCGCTGGCCCGCACCAGCGCCACGGCGCAGCCACCGAAACCACCACCGGTCATCCGGCAGCCAATCACACCACCCCCCAGACCGATGTTGCTGGCGAGTTCGACCACCAGATCGAGTTCTTCGCAACTCACTTCGTAATCGTCCCGCAAGGAAGCGTGGCTTTCATACATGAGTGTGCCGAGGCGCTCCCATTGGCCGGCACGAAGACAGTGGGCCGCTTCTAGAGTGCGGTCATTTTCACCGATGACGTGGCGTGCGCGGCGGTAGATGAGTGGATCGAGTTTGGACTTCGCTGCTTCGAGGTCTGCGAGGGTGGCATCGCGAAGAGCGGTGACGTTGAGCGTCGCGGCGGCGGCCTCGCATTGGGCGCGGCGTTTGCCGTATTCGCCGTCGGCGAGCGAGTGGCGGACGTTGGTGTTGATGATGAGCATCTCGAGCGTGGAATCGTTGAAGGGAACGAGTTCTCCCTGCCGTGAGCGGCAGTCGATGAGGAGTAGATGATCCTTCTCACCCATGGTGGAGATGAACTGGTCCATGATGCCGCAAGGCACGCCGGCAAACTCGTGTTCCGCACGCTGGCAGAGCAGCGCCTTATTCACCGGGCCAAGACTCGACCCCGTCATGGCTTCCAGCAGTGATGCCGTGGCGACTTCCAGAGCGGCGCTGCTCGACAGGCCACTGCCCAGCGGGACATTGGAGTCAATGACGGCGTTGAATCCCTTGACGGGCAGTTTCAATTTCTGAAAGCCGGCGATCACCCCGCGGACGTAGTTTGACCATTCAGGCTGACCGGGTTTTAACTCATCATCGATTTCAAAAGTGGCCACATCGCCCGTTGTGAGACTGTGCAGGGTGACGATCTGATCATGGGTCAGGCTGGCCGCGATGGTTGTGCGATGCTCGATGGCCATGGGCAGCACAAAGCCATCGTTGTAATCGGTGTGCTCGCCGATCAGGTTGACGCGTCCTGGCGCGGAGGCAACCCAGGTCGGGGCGGAATCAAACGTTTTGAAGAATTCCCGCGCGGCGCGAGATTCAGTGAGGTCATTCACGGTCGTGGTCATGGTGGAATTCAAAAGGCGTCCTTGTTGCACCTCTATTTCGAGCGAGCCCGCAAAGCTAACGTCAACATCGTTGCGCCGAAAAGCAGCAGGAGGGAACCCCAAGAGATATTGATGTTATGGTCGAGCGACTTCGCATAGATTTCACTGCCTTTGGTGAGAACACCGAAGGCGACGAGTATGATGCCGAAAAGGCTGAAAAGAATGCCAATTGGCAGGCGGAGATCAAAGTTCATGGAATGAAAATGGGTTGAGACTTAACGGAAGATGATGTTCAGGATCAGGGCGACAACCAAGACGACAGAACCGACGACGGCTGGACGCTTCCAGAGCGGTTCGCCCTCTTCCTTGATCTTGTCGGTGAGTGAATAGACCAAGCCGACGAGTTCGCCATCGGTCTTGGTACGCTTGGTGGCAAGCGACACCCCGATGGTGATCACGAAGCAGAAGCTCCAAGCGATGATGGCGAGCCAGAAATTCTGAGCCATGCTGGAGGAGTAACCGAATTTAGCACCTAACCAACCACCTTGGACCCATGGGATACCGTCACCGATTGCGGACAATGGAACCGGGGAGCTGATGCCGTGGAAGATCATGGCGCAGATGGTTCCAGCAAGAAGACCGAAGAAGGCCCCATGACCGGTGGCCCGTTTCCAGAACATCCCTAGCAGGAAGGTGGCGAAAACCGGCGCGTTGACGAAGCCGAAGACCAACTGCAGGAAGTCCATGATGTTATTCACGTTCTTCGCGACGTAGGCAAAGCCCACGGAAATAACGATCCCTGCGACGGTGGCGAACTTGGCCATCCACATGTAGTGGGCGTCGGATTTACCCTTGGCGATGTAGGATTGATAGATGTCGTAGGTCCAGACGGTGTTGAAGGCGGTGACGTTGCCCGCCATGCCGGACATGAACGAAGCCATCAGCGCGGTGAGCGCTAGACCCAGCATGCCAGTCGGCAAGTAGTAGGCGATGAGTGATGGAATCACGAGGTTGTAATCCGTCGCACCCGTGACGCCGAGCGGGATGGTGTAGTTTGATCCCGCTTTGGCCATGAGGCCCAAGGCGATCATGCCGGGCAGGATGACGATGAACGGAAACAGCATTTTTGGAACGGCGCCGATGATCGGAGTGCGGCGGGCATCACCCATGCTCTTGGCGGCCATGGCGCGCTGGACAACCAGGAAGTCCGTGCACCAGTAACCGAAGGAAAGCACGAACCCGAGACCGAAGACCATGCCGAACCACTCGACGCCCATCGGGTTTGCGGTCGATCCCATGTATTCCCACGAGTGAACGAATTCTGGCCCCTTGCTCGCCGTCAACGACGTCACCAATCCGTTCCAGCCGCCGAGATCATAAAGACCGATGATGACCAAGGGCGCGAAACCAAGCACGATGAGGAAGAACTGAAGCACTTCCGTGTAGATCGCGGATGAGAGTCCGCCCTTGAGCACATAGGCCAGAACAACCACCGAGGAAATGATCAGCGAAACATTGTAATCCCACTTGAGCAGGAGATGGAGCAGCGCGGCCAAGGCGTGCAACGAGGCCCCGGAAGACGCCACCGTCATCACCGCGAAGGCAATCGCATTCAAGCCCCGGGTCTTCTCATCGAAGCGCAGCTTCAGGTATTCCGGCACCGAGCGAGCCCGCGAACCGTAGTAGAAAGGCATCATGAAAATCGCGAGGAAGATCATCGCCGGAATCGCACCCACCCAGTAGAAGTGAGCGGTCATGATCCCGTATTTCGCGCCAGACGCAGCCATGCCGATCACCTCCTGCGCGCCGAGATTGGCGGAGAGGAAAGCCAGACCGGTCACCCACACGGGGATGGATCGCCCTGAAGTTAGGAAGTCGGAAGCGGACTTCACATACTTTTTCAGTACGAATCCGATGCCGACGACGACCAGGATGTAAATTCCAAGAATCGCATAATCCACCGCGTGGAGATTGATCTGAGGGGTGGTCGCGGTGGCTTGCGAGGCACCGAGAGCGCCAGAAGCCAGAATGGGTGAGAATGGTAGGTGGATCATGGATGGTTCGGAAAAAATTGCCCATCTCGATGAGGGGCGATGTGTCACGGGCTATCTTTTGAGTATTTTTTGGGAAATCATTACCTAGCCTCACAGGCTTTGATTGCCTTTTGAGGTGGAGCGATGTCAAGCCTCTTCGGCCTAGAAGACAATCTACCGACCATTCACCGAGCGATGAGGGGATTAGTGACACCGCATTCTACACGGAATCCGCAGTTAGAAAGCGGAATGAGATTACAACTGGGTCATGTGACAGCTGACGGGGTGGCTTGGGTGGGGGCAAACAGCAGCCATGGTGGAATCCTCCCCGTGGTTAGATTCAACTGCGGCGCAGTTTGGCCCAACCATTGTTCAAGCTTCTGGTAGGCTTGCTTTAGGAAGCTAGCGAATTTGCTGCTAACGGCACAGGTGGCGTTCGGGCTGGAGCGAGGCAAGGGTTAGTTTTTGGCGATCACTCCGCAGAGTTGGAGGAAATGATCCCACACCACCAATCCGCCGTTCGGAGTCAGCGCCTCGTCGCTGCCCCGCAGGCAAGAATTTGAAATCCAGCGCCCTTTCACCCATTCGGTGAACCGATGAATCGTTGGTTTTCGTCTTCAAACGCAGCTACGATGAGCGCTTGCGCCTCCCATCTTTAATCTCAACTGCGGATTAGAGGATCATCTGACTTGTGTCGCAAGGACGAGGACGCTAGCAAGTGGGCATGAACTTTGAAACGCTGAGCGCTTGGGCCGATGAGGAATTGAAGTCGTTGGTGAAAGTGCTGCCGGCGGACATTCAGGAGGCGGCGAAGCAGGTAGCCATTTCATTTGAGGAGAAGCCTGGAGCAGGGTTGGAGGATGGCTCGCTTGAGGGCGATGAGTTGGGCCTGTTTGAAGGGCCTTGCGCGGTGGATGTCACCGAGGCGGATTCGCTGCCACGGATCCGTTTATTTCTCTCCAACTTGTGGGAATGGGTCGGCGAGGAGGAGCATGATTTTCGCGATGAAGTGGGCACCACGTTCCTGCACGAACTCGGCCACTACCTCGGCTGGGACGAGGAGGAAGTCGCGGAACGCGGGCTGGAATAAGACCCCGGCTTCTGGCAGGGACCGATCTCCGAGCGGTCCGGCGAATGGGAAAGCCCGTGATAAAGCCGGGCCGACCAGGTATGGGTAGGACATTCGACCGGACTGCCCTGAAGTCCGTCCCTACCTTGGAGAAAGCCCCAGCCTTGTCTCCAGCCGGACCTAAAAGGTGGGCGCGGCGACGGTGGCGTTATCCCGCTCCTCGCTGCGGCGACGGAGAATTCGGTCTGCCGTTTCAGTGACCATTTCGGAAAGCAGCAGCCAGAGGTGCGAGCCTTGGCGGTAGTCGGCTGGGGCGATGTGTTTCACCCGTCCTGCATGAGTCGAGAGTTGGAAACATTTCCTAAATGATTTCCCACTCGCGTCCTCTGGATTGTAAACGGCGATGCCTTGGCCACCATTGCGCGCCATGACGGTGAAGCAAGGCACGTCGGTCGGGCCATCACCGACATAAACCATGTTTTCAAAAGGAATGGGCCGTTGCTCGGGCGGCATGTGGTCGTTCACATCTTGGTCGTAACCAAGCATCCCTTTGTTGATGCGGAAGAGGAACTGAGTCTTGGTGGTGTGGGAAATTGCCCGCTTGGGGAAACTGATGCGGCCCTCGCTGTCTTCGCCAAATTCGCAGCCGAACATGGCTTTGACGTAGGGCTTGAGGCGGGAGCCGTCGAGCAGGGCCTTGAGGCCGGAAGAAATGATGTAGTGCTCGACTTTGATCCCGGCGGCCTCGTGCTCAGGGCGGAGCGCGGCTTTCGGCAGGTCTTCAAATAGCTCGGGCAGGCCAGGGAAAAAGCGCAGACCTGCGCCTAGCTCGGTGAGCCTGGCGTTTGAGACGTTGTCCATGCCCAAGTAGTCGAGCAGGCATTTCATGTAGGCCAGCTCGCCATCCCATTTGTGGTCGTGGACGAGTGTATTGCACCTCGCCCAGAACTGCGAGGGGTCGATCCCGAACTCTGGGAACACCACGTCGTCCTGCATGTAGCGCGGGCTGAGGGTCTGATCGTAGTCGTAAACCAGTGCGATGGTATTCTGTGGTGCAGCCATGGTAGCAGTAACCAAACAAGTGCAAGCCGTCTGGACAAGGCTGAAATGGCCGATTTGTAGGATTTACCGGGAAAATAGCGTCGAAGAATGGCGCTTGCCCAAGATCGAGCCACTAGAGAAACTCTCTCCTTCGTTGTGACTCAATATCTTCCTTATTATAAATACCTTCGCGCGGTGCGGTGGCAGTTCGTTCTGGGCATTATAGCCGGGCTTCTCTACGCCGTCGCCACCGGGGCTGGCATGCCTTTGATGGTGGATGTGGTTTTCCCGGTGCTCTTTCGCGAGCCGGGCAAGACGAGTGATTGGTATAAGGTCTGGTTGAGTAGCCAGCTGGGCGCGGTATCTCAAGACCGTCTGCTGTTTATCACCTGTCTCTGGATTCCTGCAGTCTTCTTGTTCCGGGCCATCGCAGGATATATGAATTCCTATCTCATTCAATTTGTCGGGCAAAAGGTGCTGGAGGAAATTCGGATTGATTTATTTATTAAGCTGCAATCTCTCCCACTATCATTTTATCGGAATAATAAATCCGGTGATTTACTGGCTAGGCTGATGAATGACACGGCGGTGCTGAAGCAGATCGTGGCAAATACATCGAGCGATCTGATTAAGCAGCCTGCGACGTTGATCACAGCGGTTGGATTCTTGCTCTACAAGGCGGTTACGAATCATAGTTTCTTCATAGCGATGATCGCGATGTTGACGATGCCGTTATGCATCTTGATCATCCGCAGCGCGGGAAAGAAGCTCGCAATGCGTGCAAAAGTCCTTCAAAATCAAGGCGGTACAATGACGGCGGCACTTGCAGAAACTTTGCAAGCACCGCTAGAGATACGGGCGTATAATTTAGAAGCTCGTCAAATTTCCGTTTTTCGTCGCCGGACGAACGAGATGCTGAGGGTGAGCATGAAGGTGGTAAAATATCGGCAAGCGATCTCGCCATCGATCGAGGTGGTGGCTGCTGCAGGATTTGCCTTTGCGCTCTTTATGGGGGTGCGTGCAGGGATGACGCTTAAGGATTTCATGACGCTGGGAATGGCGTTGTTTATGTCATACGAGCCTATCAAGAAGTTAGGAATGGTTCATTCGCAAGTGAAGCAGGGGGATGCGTCGATTGACCGGATCAATCACATTGCGCTGCAGCCGGACACTCTGCTGGATCCAGAAGTTCCAGTGGTGTTTACCCCACCGCATGAAGCGATTGCTTTTGAAAATCTCTCGTTCTCATACAAGGAAGAGCCAACCTTGAAGAATTTAAAGCTCCGCATCCCGATCGGCCAAGTCATCGCGCTGGTGGGGCCGAGTGGCGCTGGGAAATCGACCTTCGCGAACTTGGTTCCCCGGTTTTATGATCCGCAGTCCGGCGGAATCACCTTCGACGGGGTGGATATTCGCGCCTTTGCGAAAAAGGATTTACGCAACGCCATCGCGGTGGTGCCCCAGATGCCGGCGCTGTTTCTCGGCTCAATCACGGAGAATATTCGAATCGGCCGTGAAACTGCAACCGATGCGGAAGTCGAACAAGCGGCGCGGAAGGCGAATGCCCATGATTTCATCACTCAGTTGCCGAATGGTTACCAAACCGAAGTCGGTGAGCGGGGGGATTTGTTGTCAGGGGGGCAGCGCCAACGCATCGCAATCGCCCGTGCTTTCTTAAAGGATGCTCCAATCTTGATTCTCGACGAGGCGACCAGCGCCCTTGACTCTGAAAGCGAAGCGATGGTGCAGCAGGCACTTGTCGCGCTTGTGAAGGGGCGGACGACGTTCATCATCGCCCACCGTTACAGCACCATCACCATCGCCGATAGGATCCTCGTTTTCCAAGCAGGTGAGATCGTGGCGGACGGGACTCACGAGTCGCTGCGGGAGACGGATTCGACTTATAAGTCGATGATTAGCAGTCAGTTCTTAGGCGCTGGCGGGTAATGGCTCGGCGGCGAGGAAGGACTTTTCACAGAGCTCCGAATATTTCCCACCTTGTGCTAGCAGGGTGGTGTGGGTGCCTTGCTCGATGACTCGGCCTTTTTCCAAGACGTAAATGCGGTCGGCATTTTGGATGGTGGAAAGCCGGTGCGCGATGACAAAGGCGGTGCGGTTTTTCATGAGCTGGTCGAGCGCTTCTTGGATTTGATGCTCGGTTTCTGAATCCACGGAGGCGGTGGCTTCGTCGAGAAGTAGGATGGGCGCGTTCTTGAGCAGGGCCCGAGCGATTGAGAGGCGTTGTTTTTCGCCGCCGGATAGCTTGACCCCGCGCTCGCCGACGTTGGTTTCGAGTTGTTTCGGGAGATCTTGGACAAATCGGGTGGCTCGTGCGGCCTCCAGTGCCGACCAGAGCTGCGCGTCTGTCGCATCGCGCTTGGCGAGTTGGAGATTTTCACGGACCGTGCCGTTGAAAAGGAAGGGCTCTTGGGTCACGTAGGCGAGGTGATCGCGTAAAGACGGCTTGGCAAGGGTGCTAATGTCCTTCTCGTCGATGGTGATTTGACCGGAAGTGGTCTCGTAGAAGCGAGCCAGTAGTGAGAGCACGGTCGTTTTCCCTGCACCGGTCGAGCCGACGAGAGCGATGGTCTGGCCAGGCAGGGCATCCAGCGTGACGCTGTGTAAAGTTGGCTGGTTTTGGTAGGAAAAGGAGACATTTTCAAAACGCACATGTCCGCGAGTCGTCGCTGGCAAGGAGTCGCCTATGGTTGCGTTCGTCTCTTCCTCGGCATCCAGGATGTCGAACACCCGGTCAGCTGCCGCGCGGCCGGATAAGACCATCTGGTTCAATGAGTTCAAGCGATCGATTGGCTCGTAGAAAAGTGAAAGAAAGAGCAGGAACTTGGTGAAATTCCCCATCGTTAATTCTCCGCTCATCACCGCGCTGCCGCCGAAGGCGAGGACTAGCACGTAACCCGTCATCCGTAAAAATGACATGCCGGGTGAGTAAATCGCCCACCATTTCATCATCCTCAAGGAGGCGATTCTTAGGACGTTGGAAAACTCATTGAACCGGCGGTGCTCTGCCGCCTCGGCCGCGTAAGCCTTGATTTGGCGGACGCCGGAGATGTTATCATGCAGCATCGCATTCAAATCAGATGCCGCATCCCGCTGATTGCGGTACCGGTCACGCCCCTTGGTGGAGTAAATCCACGCGCCCAATGCGAGGAGGGGCACGGGCAAGGTCGCCCATGCAGCGACCGTCGGGTTCAAATAAAACAAGAAGGCACCGACGCCGAGCACTTGGAGCGCTGCGATGAGCCCCTGCTCGATGCCGTCGATCAAGACCCGCTCCATGTTCGTCACGTCCTCGACGACGCGCGTCATGATGTCCCCGGTCCGGCGCGTGTCGAACCACTGGAGCGGCAGGCGCTGGATTTTTTCGTAAAGATCCGAGCGGATGTCGAAGATGACCTTCTGCTCGAAGATGTTATTTATGTAAATCCGGAGGGCATTTAGACCGTCTTTTATGAAAAAACCGGCCAAAGCGGCGAATATCCAAAAAGAAAATTCCCCGTGTCTTGAGGGATTCGGGATGATTTGATCGATCACATACCCCGTCGCATTTGGGAAGACGAAGACCGCGAGGGTCATGCCCACCGCGCAACCCAACTGAGCTGCGGCTAGGCCAGGGTAATGGCGCAAGTAAGAAAAAACGCGTAAAATAGACTTCATGGCTGCACGGCAAGCGATGCCTTTGCGCCGCTACTTTGTAAAGGTAAGGAGGGTGAAGATGAAAACTAGATGAAATTTGAGATTGCGGAGGTCAATTGGGACTTCCTAGTCTTCTCCCACACACGGAATTTAAAGTTCACAACAAAACCCCATGGCCAAAGTCTTCGGAATCTTCACAGCACTCTTTCTCGCCATATCGGCATATGTCGCTTTTAAAAATCAAGCGGCCTACGAAAGCACCATCACCAACACCCAAGCCGAGCATGACAAGCTTGCAAAAGGGCAAGCGAAACTAAAAGCAACGCAAGAAATCCTTGCCGCCCTGCCGATTGAAAACGCCGGGGTTCAAGAGGAAATTGAAAAGTTCAAAACGGAAGAAGCGGCGCAGACCAAAATGAACGCGTCCCTCACCACAGAAGTGGAGTCGCTCACCGCGAAGATCACTGCGGATAAAGCAAAGCTCGACGAGTTCCGCGAAAAGACCAAGGAAACAGGAAATGTCCAAGAGCTCGCCTCGAAACTCCGCGCCACCAGCGCCGAACTTGAAGAACTCTCCCAGTCCATCACCACCGCCGAAGCAAAACTGGCCAATTTAACGGCCCAGAGTGCCGCGACTGACAAACAGGCATCCTCCGTGAAGGTCAAGTTGGATACTTTTACCGCCGGGGATTCCCTTGCCACACTGAAGACCAGCATCCGCACGATCTACCCGAACTGGGGCTTCGTCACACTCGCTGCTGGAAACAATGCGGGTGTCGTCGCGAACTCTACGCTCAACGTGATCCGTGACGGTTCCACCGTTGCACAGCTTCTTGTAACCGCCGTCGAAGCTGGCTCTGCCTCCGCCACTATCGTTCCAGGCTCCTTGGCCGCAGACTCCACTCTCATGGTGGGTGATATGGTCGTGCCTGGCTTGAAGGCTGCTAAACCCGCCCTCAACTGATCCAGTAATCCCTCGGTAAAATCCCATTTAAGGAAATTTCATGAAAGCCATTCTTTACGTCATCGCCATCCTCGCAATCGGCGGAGCCGCCTACTTCTCATACGACCACTCGCAGAAATTCGCAGCTCTTGAGAAAGATCGGGTCGACACCATCGCCACCAACAAAGAGGTGCTTGCTGATACGGCAATCGCCGACAAAGGGGTGAAAGAAGAGACCGCCAAACTTACCGCCAGCAAGGAAAGCCGCGACCTACTCACCCAGACGGTGTCTGCCCTCAAGTCCACGGGTAGCTCGCTCACCTCAGATCTTGCCAACCTCAAGAAGGATCTGAAAGTGCAAGAAGAAGAGTTCGCCCAACTCCAGAAAGCTCTGGACGAAGTCAATGCGATCCTCGCCAACCTCGGTGGTGGTGTGACCATCGACACCCTCCCTGCCAAGATCGCAGAAATCGAAGCGGACAAAAAAGCCAAACAAGCGAAGCTCGAAGAGCTGGTCACTCTCGGCACAGGTGCTGAAAAAACGCTTGAGGTAGGCCGCGCGGAACTCGACCGCCTCGGCAAGCGCATGATGGAGCGCAGCACGCGCATCAGCCGGAACTCGCTTGAGGCCGTGATCACCGCTGTGAATCAAGAGTGGGGCTTTGTCGTCATCGGCGCGGGTTCCAACTCGAACTTCACTCCACAAACCACACTCTTGGTGCAGCGCGATGGCGTGAAAATCGGCCGAGTGAATCCTTCCTCCATCGAGCCGACTCAGACGATCGCCGAGATTCAATTTGACAGCCTCAGCCCTGGTGCTCGCCTCCAAACCGGTGACCGTGTGATCCTCGCCAAACCAGCGACGAACTAAGATTTTTTTCTGATCAAAGCTCCGCACGCTTGCAAGCATGCGGAGCTTTTTTATAGTGACCCTATGAAATCCTCATTACTGCTACTTCTTCTGGCACTCACCACCGGCCTTGGCTTCACCTCTTGTGCAGATGTCACGGACAAAAAGCCAGTCGGTCCCGTTTCTGAGACGAGCAAGATCCCTTGGAATACACCAGTCGCCGGCCAAGGACAGGGCCAGTTTGGCTTGATGCCCCAGAACCAATTCCGCCGCTGAGCGGACCTAGTCGCGGTGATAGGGTGAGCCACTTTTCAAGCTGGCCACGCGGTAGAGCTGCTCCAGTAAGACGAGCAAGGCCAACTCGTGCTGAAGGGTGAAGGAGGAAAGGGTCAGGATGAGATCACAACTTGCCCTCAACGCCTCTGTATGTCCGTCCGCTGCGCCGATGAGGAAGGCCACGGTTTTCACATCGCCCCGCATTTCCAGGGCTTCGATGCGTTCGCAGAGTTTGCGGGTGGTGAGTCGGTCGCCACGCTCATCCATGGCGATGCGGTAACAGCCTTGGGAGCGCTCCAAGAGTCGCTCCGAAACATCCTCTCGGCTGCCGGCCTTGATGACGACCAGTTCGTGATTTCCGCTTCTTGAGAGCCGCTTCAGATACTCCTCCACGCCTGCTTTGGCGTAGGCGAGGGCAGGTTTCCCGGCGACGATGATTCGTAGTTGCATCCAGTGGCATCAGAGCTTGCCTGTTCCGCTGGACCTCGCCAACGTCAATTTCTTATGAAGTTGCTGTTGATCCCATTCCTCGTCGCTCTTGCGTCTTGCTCCAGTGCTCCAGGCCCGGTCATTCCGAAAACGAAAGTCGAGCGGCAGATGATCGGTCTTTTGCAGAAGTTCGACCGTTGGGATGAAAATGGGGATGGCCAGCTCACGGCGCCAGAACTCAAGGAAGCGGCGAAGATCAGCGGGCACTCGGTAGAGGCGATTCTTGCGTTTTATGACACCAACCATAGCGGCGGTATTTCCCTGAGAGAAGCCCAAGCCGGCTACGCCCGCGTCGGCGAGGTGGAGGGGAAGCATTAAATCAAGAGTCCAGTTGCTTTTCAGTAAGGCGTGATTAAACAGTCCGCCAGTGAGCGCCATTTACGAAACTGACCAACTTCTCGCCGAGTACCTGTTATTTCATTTCGGTTCTGCCGAAGAAATTCTGCCATCCACCGAGTCATGGCCGCAGGGAATGAGGGATGCACTGGACTTCGCAGTCCGGACACCGGGTTATTTTTCTTCAACGCCTGTCGAGCGTGGCCTCGACCTTGGCTGCGCGGTGGGGCGCTCTGCGGTTGAAATGACCCGCTCCTGCGGCGAGGTCGTCGGCATCGACTTTTCACACGCATTCATCCACGCGGCTGAAGCGATCCGGAAGGGTGAACGCGTCGGCTATGACCGCCGCGAGGAAGCGGCTCAGGTCACTCGCCTGCACGCAGCGGCCGTGCTGCCAAATCCGACGAGCCGACTCATTTTCCAGCAAGGAGACGCAATGGATCTCCCTGCCGACTTGGGTAGCTTCGAGCGGGTGCATGCGGCGAATTTGCTGTGCCGCTTACCGGAGCCAGAGCGCTTGCTCGCGCGTTTGCCCTCCTTGGTGAGGGCTGGGGGCGAGCTGGTGCTTGCCACGCCTTGCACCTGGTTGGAGGCTTTCACCCCGCGGGAGAATTGGCCCACCGTGAGCACCTTGGATTGGCTCAAGGGCCTGCTTGAGCCGGATTTCGAGTTCGTCCAGCAAGCAGAAGAGCCGTTCCTCATTCGAGAAACGGCCCGTAAATTTCAATGGACCCGTTCGCTGGTGTCCGTCTGGCGGCGTAGGGCCTAGTTGGTGACGCGCATCGGCATGATGACATAGAGGAAAGAGCCTTCGATGCGAATGACGCCGGGACTCATCTCGTCGATGAGGTCGAGGTAAACGTCGTCACTGTCCAAGGCACGCAGCGGTGCTTGGAGGAACTCAGGATTGAAAGCGATCTGCATCGGCGGGCCTTGGTAGATGACATCCATGGACTCCTGCGCTTCTCCCACGTCGGGTGAGTTGGCGGTGACTTCGATGTGGTTTTCACTGAAGACCAGTTTGACCGAGTTCGATTTATCCGAGGAAAGCAGGGAAACGCGGCGGACGGTCTCAAGCAGAGCCTCGCGGGAAATGACCACTCGCTCGTTGCTGTCACCGGGGATGACTTGGCGGTAGTTCGGGTAGTTCCCCTCGATGAGTTTGCTGGCGAGCAGGCTGTCACCGACGGTGAATGAAATTTGGCTATCGCTCAATTTCACGACCACCTCGCCGGCCTCTCCGAGTAGGCGTTGCAATTCTTGTACGGCCTTGGTGGGGATGATGACGTCCGTCTCGTGAGAGGCGGGGAACTCGAGGTCTGCATCCACCATCGCCAAGCGGCGTCCGTCTGTCGCGACGAGCGTCATTTTTCCGTCCCGGAAGGAGGTGAAGATGCCGTTGAGCACGTAGCGGGTCTCGTCGGTGGAGATGGCGTAGGAGGTTTTCTTCAAGCCGTCGCGCAGGACTTGTTGGGGGATTTTAAAGATTTTAGCTCCTTCGAAGTCGGGAAGTGGTGGGAATTCCGCTTCACCGAGACCAATGATTTTGAAAAAGGAAGGGCCGCTGCGGATGGAGGCGTGATTTTTCGCATCCACAGAGACTTCGATTTCGCTGGATGGCAACTCGCGGATGATGCTGACGAGCCGCTTAGCGGGAAGGGTGGTAGCGCCTTCTTTCTCGATCTGTGCCTCGACAGAACCGGTGATGCCAACATCTAAGTCGGTGGTGGTGAACTGGATACGTCCATCTTTAGCGACCAACAGCACGTTCGAAAGAATTGGCAGGGTGGTGCGTGAACTCACGACATGTTGGACTTTTTGCAGGCCGTCGAGAAAGGCTTCCTTGGAGATACGAAACTTCATAAGTGCTGGTGAGAAGGGAGGTTGTTGCGGAAGTTTCCGCTTTCAATGCCCCTTGGCAAGACTTCTGTGAAGTTTCCCGTTACCGACGCAATTGTGACTCAAGACGGGCGATGTTTTCCTTGAGTCCCGGTTCATCTTCAAGGCGTTCCATCACCTTCTTACAGGCGTGGATCACGGTTCCATGGTCGCGGCCGCCAAAGGCTTCGCCGATTTCCATCAGAGATCCCTTGGTGAGGGAACGGCTCAGATACATCGCGATCTGGCGGGGAAATGCAATGCTTGCGGGCCGCCGACGGCTGGTCATGTCCGCGAGGCGGACGTCGTAATGCTCTGCGACGGCGCGCTGGATGGAGTCGATCGTGACTTGGCGGCTGGCCTCTTCGCGGATGAGGTCACGCAGCAGGTGCTCGACCTTTTCCACGCTCACGCTTTCACCGGCCAGTGAGGCGAAGGTCGCCACCCGCATGAGTGCACCTTCGAGGCGGCGGACGTTGGTGCGGATTTTCTCGGCGAGGAAGACCAAGACGGACTCGTCCACGCGGACTTTCCAGTCGAGGGATTTTTTCTTGAGAATAGCCATGCGAGTCTCCATTTGCGGAGGCTGCATCTCGACGGTGAGGCCGCACTCGAAGCGGGAGACGAGCCGTGGCTCAAGGCTTTTGATTTCACAAGCGGGGCGGTCGCTGGTGAGCACGACTTGGTTACGTCCGTCGAGCAAGGTGTTGAAGGTGTGGAAAAATTCTTCCTGCGAACGTTCTTTTCCCGCGAGGAATTGCACGTCGTCGATGAGGAGTACATCCACGCTGCGGTAGCGTCGGCGGAATTTCTCTACATCGCCCCGCCGGATGGCGTCGATGAACTCGTTGGTGAATTTCTCGCAGGTGAGGTAAACGACGCGCGAGCCGGGTTGGCGGCGGAGTAATTCATGGCCGATGGCCTGCATGAGGTGAGTCTTGCCGAGACCTGGGCCGCCATAGATGAAGAGAGGATTGTAGGTGATGCCGGTTTTCTTCGCGACCGCTTCACAAGCGGCATGGGCGAATTGGCTATTGTCCCCGACGACGAAACTGGAAAAGGTGTGAACGGGGTTTAGCCCCGCCGCCTTGATGCGTTTTTCCAAGGCATCTCCCTCCAGCGCTGCGGCTTTGGTCGGGCGACTTGGCGCGGCTAAGCCGCTGACTGCTGCGGTGGGATCTTCCTCGCTGACGACGACACGCACTTCCCGGGCATCTTCAAAGACGCCGCTGACGGCGGTCATCAACTCGGGCATGTAGTTGGTCTCGATCCAAACTTGGTGGATCTCCCCCGGCACAGCGATGCTGCCGACATCGTCCTCCACCCCGAGCCACTGAGCGGCACGGAACCAGCGCTGGAAGGCGTCGTGACTCACCAAGGGCCGCAGAACCTCGCACACTTCATCCCACCCACCCGCAGCGGTGGCGTTTTCTTCAAGGTCGTATTCCTTGTCTTGTGGTGGGGGTGGTGCGTTTTCGTGATCCATGGAAAGGTTTTTTAAAAAAGTGCGGGGCGGTGAGATTGGCTTCCTCGACTGAGTCGCGTCAGTCGGTAGGGCGAAAATTATGATCAACCCTTTGCAGGTCATGGAACGCTTTTTACTCCCCTCTAACTGTTCTCTGCGTAAGCCCCTATTCCACAAGCGTTCCACGATTCAAATTTTTAAAAACCTTGACCCTCATTTAGTCAGGAAAGCTAAAACAATCGGTGACTCGGTAGAGTGATAGCTGCGGATAGCTCTGACGGTAAGTGAGTTACACTGTGACGATTCTGTAACCTAGGCTTTGATTCATTTGCCCTGACCTCACTGTGGACCTTAGATGCCTACCATCAATGAGATAGCCCGGTGCGCCGGGGGGGACTTTTGAAGGAAGCCGCAACGGCGATGGTGACGAGCGTACCCGCCATGATCCGCCACGGGAATTCTAGGATCGGTAGCCAGTCGAAGTTTTTATACAGAGCTTGGCTTGAGAACATTTTCCAAGCGTCGTTTGGCAAGTCACTCAGGTAGGCGACGCTGATGAGGCCTGCGGCCATAGCGATTAGATTCCCCGTCTCGCTGCCACGAGATTGGGTGAACAGCGCCACCATGAAAATCCCCAGCAGCGAGCCATAGGTGTAGCCGAAACTGCCTAGAATGATGCCGATGATGCTCAACTGCGGGTTGTGCGCCTTCACGAAGGCCGTCGCCAGTCCCACGCCAATTAGCACCAGCGCGAAGGCCACGGTGCTCAGCTTGATGACCCGCACGCGCTTTTCCTCGTCCTCTGGCGTTTTGAACCAGCGGAAATGAAAGTCCCGCGAGTAGCTCGTCGCCAGCGCATTCATCGCCGTGCCGAGCGATCCCATGGTTGTGGCGAGCACCCCGGCGATGACGAGGCCGCGCAGCCCGCTTGGCATGACGTCGATGACGAAATAGGGGAAAATCCGCGTGTTGTCCGGGCCTTTCGGCGTCATCGGCAAGGAGGGATCTTGGACGACGTGGCCGTAGTAAACGGAGAGTAGAATCCCGATGGTCAGCACGGCATACGTAACGGGGATGTCGGCGAGGCCGGATAAAATCGTGGCTACCGCGCTTTGGCGTTTATTTTTCGCGGTGAGCATGCGCTGGACCATGTCTTGGTCGGTGCCGTGAGTCGCGAGGGTGACAAACAGCGAGCCAAACAAGGCAGACCAGACGGTGAACTCACTTTCCAAGACACTTTTCACCTGCCCCCACAGCACGCCGTAGCGCTGCTCGAAATCCGCACCAGCCGGCACGTCTCCTTGCCATTCCCAGAGCCGTAAATCCTTTTCCCCCTGCAAAAACGTCTTCGCCCCCGCCCAGCCACCGGGGATGTGACCGAGCAAATACCACACGGAAAATCCCAAGGCGCCGAACAGCACCACGATTTGCAAGACATCGGTCCAGATGACGGCCTTGATCCCGCCGATGGCCGTGTAGGCAGCTGTCAGGATGCTGATCACGACGAGCGCCGCGCCGGTCACCCAGAATTGTTCCCAGTCGCCGAGCGGCCGCGTCGGGTGCAGTTGATTCCAGATCACCACCACCAACAAGGTCGGCACCCACAGCCGTGCACCGCTGGCGAGGGAACGTGTGATCAAGAATATCACACTCGCCACACTCCGCGTCCATGGGCCGAAGCGGTGCTCTAGAAATTCGTAAATGCTCACGACATCGTGTTTATAAAAGGCCGGGATAAACACCGCGCTCACCACCACGCGGGCCAGTAGATAGCCGACCATCAGCTGGGCATACGTGTAGTTCCTCAGCCGAAATCCCTCCCCCGGCGTGCCGAAAAACGTGCCCGCACTGATTTCTGACGCTAAAATCGACGCCAGCACCGCCCACCATGGGATCGAGCGGCCACCGAGCGCGAAGTCCGAAACATCGCTCTTCACCCGGCTGAAATGCACGCCGATGCCGATGATGATCGCAAAATAAATCCCAACAATGACGAGATCAAACCCGATAGCTCCCATACGGCGGAGCTTACTGGCCGCCCGTTCCGTTCCAAGCTGGAAAATTTCAGCTCACATCCGCCAAGGCCCGGTGGACCATCAGCGCGGCGTAGGCGTCGTTCGCCGCGTAAATGAGCTGGCGGTCGGTGAGCTGCGGTTCCGCCCAGTTCGAGGTGGTGACCGACTTGGACTTCAGCAACTTACGGTTGAACAACATCGCCACAGCGGACTTCGCGCCGATCGAGTTCCGATAGCCGATTTTTTTAAACGAGCGGTCCAGGTCCACGATGGCTTGCGGGCGGAGGCCGAAGCGATTGGAAATCTGATGCAGATCCCCACCGAGGCCGAAGCCGATTTTCGTGACCTGATCCGAGTTGAGCAGTTCGATGATCGCCGGGTGACTCTCGGTCACATGCGCTTGGAAAATGTAAGCCTTCTCGGTGGTGGAAAATTGGAGCACGTGCGGCCCTTCCGAGACCTGTCCCTTCAGAAACGTCGGCTTGGACTCGGTATCGAAGCCCACCTCGCCCACGCTCAGCAAGTCAGCCACCGCCAACGCGGCATGATGCGCCGTTCTCACCACGAAGATTTGATCAATCTCGAGCCCCGTGAAGACTTCCATCTCAGCAATTTGATCGCGGCTGGGCGGCATTTTAGTTTCATTCATGCAAGTGGCGGGTGGAGGCTTGTGCAAGTCGAACCGGGACTATGCGCCATAGGCCCTCGGCAATCAAGCTCGTGCTTTCACTTGGATATCAGGAGACTTCCTTGAGCGAGATTCGCCCGCGCTGCTTGGTTTCTGGGTCGTCCTTTTCTTGATTCGGCATGGCGAGACCTGCTTCTAAGAATCGCTTGGCTTCGGCTTTTTTCCCCATCATGGCGTAGGTGCGGCCGAGTTCGATGGTGTGGAGCAGGCGAGTCGGCTTGAGGGCGATGGCTTTTTTGAAGCACTTCACGGCCTCGTCATTCGAGGCGGCGGGGAGATCCCCATAGACCAAGCTGGCCAGCATCCGGGTGGTCCCGCCGATGTTGGCCAAGGCTTGGTGCCAACGCCCGAGTAGGTGCCAAGCGTAGTCGTTGGTCGGTTCCAGCGCGACGGCCTTTTCCGCAGCGGACTTGATCTTGCGAGAGACTTCGATTTGCTCCTTGTTGCTCAAAAATGGGGTGAGCTTGCCAAGGCAGATGGCCACACTGAGGTGCGGATCGCATTGGTCGGGAGCGATGGCCACGGCGCGCTCCGCGTAGGCCAGTGCCGTGCGGATGGAGGCCACTTTGTCCGCCTTGTCAGGGAGGTCGCTGATGCGGAGCGCATACTGGCGGGAGAGCTTCACGAGGAGATCGATATTTTTTGGCTCCAGTTTCTCCGCCGGGAGGTAGTATTTCAGGGCTTCTGCCGACTCGTTCTTCGCGTCATGGACATCCCCAGATTTCATGAGTTCCGCGAAATCAGCCGCGCAAGGGAGAGCGGTGCAGAGCGCGATGAAGGGGAGTAGAACAAATTTCATGAAGCATACTTAGCGTTAAAATTGGAAAAAGCCACTGGTGGATTTCGCTTCCCGCTGGGTGAATGAAGCTCCATCTTCTACCGCAATGACAAAGGCTCCGAAACTTGTTCTCGACGATCCATGGCTGGAACCTCACCAAGCGGTCATCGAGCGGCGGATGCAGCAGTTTTCAGAAACCCTCGCCGACATCGAAGCACGCTCGAAGACGCTGGCCGCCTATGCCACGGGCCATAAAATCGCAGGCATTCATTTCAATAGCGTCTCGCAGCTCTGGTGCATCCGTGAGTGGGCACCCGCCGCACAAGGGGTGTCGCTGATCGGCGATTTTAACAACTGGGACCGCGCGGCTCATCCACTCACGGCCACGGAGCAGGGTGTTTGGAAGTTGGATCTGCCCGCTGAGGCGTTGGCCCATGGGCAAAAAGTGAAGCTCCACATCATCGGGGCCGACGGCTCGCGACGCGACCGCATCCCCGCGTGCATCCGCCGCGCGGTGCAAGACCCGACAACGCATGATTACTGTGGGCAAATTTGGAATCCACCACAGCCGTATGTCTGGCAGCACCGCTTCAATCCGGCATCGATCACCGCACCTCTGATTTATGAGTCCCATGTCGGCATGGCCGGTGAGGAGCCGCGGGTTCACACGTATCGTGAATTTGCCGACGCGATTTTACCCCGAGTGGCTCATGCGGGCTATAATACCCTCCAGCTCATGGCGGTGCAGGAGCATCCGTATTATGGCTCGTTCGGCTATCACGTATCTTCGTTTTTCGCCCCCTGCTCACGCTTCGGCACGCCGGAAGATTTGAAATATCTAATCGATACCGCCCACGGCTTGGGCATCGCGGTTCTGCTCGACGTGGTGCACTCGCATGCCGTGAAAAACATCGCCGAAGGGCTGAATGATTTTGACGGCTCCGGCCATCAGTACTTCCACAGCGGCCCTCTCGGAGATCACCCGGCATGGGACTCGAAATGCTTCGACTACGCCCGTCCAGAAGTGCGGCAGTTTCTCCTTTCTAATATCCGATACTGGTTAGAAGAATTTCGGTTCGACGGTTTCCGCTTCGATGGCGTGACGTCGATGTTATATCATTCCCGAGGTATCAAAGCCTTTGGTAATTACGACGACTACTTTGGCAGCGACTCGGATGATGCGGCGATTCTCTATCTCAAGCTGGCCTCCAAGCTGATCCAAGACCTCAAGCCCGGGGCGATCGCCATCGCTGAAGATATGTCTGGCATGCCGGGACTTTGTCGCCCGCTGGATGAAGGTGGATTAGGGTTTTCCTATCGACTCGCCATGGGGATTCCGGACTACTGGATCAAACTGCTCAAACATAGCCGGGACGAGGATTGGGACATGGGCGAACTATGGGGAGTCCTCGCCAACCGCCGTCACGGTGAGTCGACCATCGCCTACGCAGAGAGCCATGACCAAGCGCTCGTCGGGGATAAGACGCTCGCCTTCCGGATGATGGATCAGGAAATGTACTGGCACATGGACCGGGCAGACACCAACGCCGTGGTGGAGCGTGGCATCGCCCTGCATAAGCTGATCCGCCTCGTCACTCTGGTGTTAGGCGGGGAGGGCTGGCTGAACTTCATGGGCAATGAATTCGGCCACCCCGAGTGGCTCGATTTCCCGCGTGAGGGAAATGGCTGGTCCTATCATTACTGCCGCCGCCAGTGGTCGTTGGTGGATAACCCTGAGCTGAAGTATGGTTGGCTGGCGGAGTTCGACCGGGACTTGATGCACTTTGCCACGCGTTTTTCCCTACTCACCACCCCGCCTGCACAGCTTCTGCACTTGGACGTAGGGCAGAATATCATCGTCGCCGAGCGGGCGAATTTAATCTTTGTGTTCAATTTTTCCGTCGCGAACTCGCTCTTCGACTATGCCTTCCATGTCCCCGGTCTAGAAACGCGAGAACTGGTGCTTGATACGGACCTGCCCACCATCGGCGGCCATGGTCGCGTGGACCATGCATTTGACTACCCCGTCGCGGCGGATGGGGTCATGAAGATCTACACACCATCCCGAAGCGGACTGGTTTATTCGAAAAAATCATGATCTCCCAAGCCACCCACAAGCAGCTATTTTATACGGAGATGGCCAAGCTGCTCGAAGCAGGCTTCGACATCCGAAAAGCCTCGCAAGTCCTGCTGGACACCAAGCTCCCTGCGGCCCAAGCCGCGATGTTGAAGGGCTTGAACGAAGGGCTCGCCGCAGGGCATTCCATCACCGATTCCTTCAGCAGTGATCCGAAAATCATCTCAGAACTCGAGCGCAACCTCATCGGCGCGGGCGAGCGAGGCGGCAAGCTCGCGCCAGCCTTCCAACACCTCGCGGACTACTACGCCATGGTGGCCTCCACCCGTGCGGAGGCGGTGAAGAGCATGATTTACCCGTTCGTTCTTCTTCACATGGGCCTCTTCATCGGCTCCGTCCCTGCGGGCATGATGAAAGGCGAGACGAGTGCTCAAATCCTCAGCACTGCGCTCTTGAGCCTGCTCGGACTCTATGCGGTTTTGCTATCGCTGTTTTTGGGAGCGCGGGCACTGCTGAAAGCCGCGCCGACATCTCCTCCACTCGACCGCTGGATCAATCGCTTACCATGGCTAGGTCAGGCACGGAAAAACATGGCGATGGCTCGATTTTGCAAAGTCTATCATTCCTGCGTGCTCGCTGGGATCTCGATGGACGAGACGGTGAAACTCGCGGCCCAAGCCTCACAAAGCGGCGTCATCCGCGAGTCAGGAGCGCTCCTCTTACAGACGGCGAAATCAGGAAATCCTCTCGGTCCACACTTCCTTGCCGATACGGAATTCCCCAAGGCCTTCGCCAGATCCTACGCCACCGGCGAAGAAGCGGGTACACTCGATACCGATCTCGCCCGCTGGTCCAAGCGCTTCCAAGACGAGGCCGAGAAGAGCGCCAAGACCCTCGCGGTAATGCTGCCGAAAGTGCTCTATTTCCTGATTCTCGGCTTCGTCGCTTGGCGGGTCATCGGGTTCTACGGAGCCTACTACTCTGGGCTGGAGCAAATTCAGGAGTAGCTCCATCTCACTTGGAAAAAAATGTGATGGGCGAAAGAAGCCTTAGGCGAGCACGTATTTGAGCGATCCACGTCCCACCCTCGTCTTTTACCATGCGCCGACTCCTCTTCACCACGCTAGCTTTCCTTTCTCTACCCCTTCACGCAGAACCTCAATGGATCTGGACGAGTCAAACGGCTAAAAATGACGAAAAAGCCTCTTTCTCGAAAACCTTCACCGTCAGCGGTAAGGTGAAAAGCGCCCGACTCACCTTCACCTGCGACAACAGTGCAACCGCCTTCGTCAATGGCCACAAAGTCGGGAAAAACCAGGACTGGAGCGAGCCTGCCAAAGAAAAAGTCACCGATCTCCTCAAGCCGGGCGAAAACGTCATGCGCTTCGATGCACAAAACGCCGACTCCCTCGCCGGCTTCATCGCCACCCTCACCTACAAGCTCGAAGCGGGCGGGGAAGAGGTCACCATCGAAACCGGCGCAGATTGGCTCGCCTCCGAAACCGGTAGCACCGTGTCCAAGCCCGCCGTCATCGTTGCCAAATATGGCGACGATCCATGGGGTAAGGCCCTCATTCCTAAGTCGCAAGACAACTCATCACTCCCAGACACCACCCAGATCCAAGTCCTGCCCGGCTTCAAAGCGGAACGGATTTACAGCGTTCCAAAAAACCAAGAAGGCTCATGGGTCGGCCTGACCGAAGACCCGAAAGGCCGCCTCATCGCCTGCGATCAATACGGCGGCATCTATCGGGTCACCGTCCCCGCCATCGGCTCCGAGGAAGAGACCCGAGTCGAGCCCCTCACCCTACCCCTCGGCCCGAACGGCGAAACGATCGGTGGCGCACACGGCTTGCTCTACGCCTTCGACTCACTCTACCTCATGAACAACGAGTTCAAAGGGAAAGGCCTCTGGCGCTTGAAAGACACCAACGGCGACGACCGCTACGACAAGGCTGAATACCTCATCCCCCTCGACGGAGGCAGCGAGCACGGTGTTCATAGCCTCGCCCTATCCCCAGACGGGAAATCCATTTTCTTCGTCGATGGTAACCACAGCAAGCTGCCGAACGAAATCGCGGTGAATCACATCGTCGCCATGGGTGAGGATCATCTCATCCCTCGCATGTGGGATCCGAACGGCCACGCAAAAGATATCCTCGCGCCCGGTGGCTACATCTGTAAATGCGATCCAGATGGGAAAAACATCGAACTCTTCGCCGGTGGATTTCGCAATCAATACGACATCTCCTTCGACGCCAACGGCGAGCTCTTTTCCTACGACTCCGACATGGAGTGGGACATGGGCACCCCCTGGTATATGCCCACCCGCATCAACCATGTCGTCAGCGGTGGCGACTACGGCTGGCGCTCTGGCTCCGGCCGCTGGCCCGCCTACTATGAAGATTCGCTCCCCGCCACCGTGGACATCGGGCCTGGATCTCCTACCGGTTCTATCTTCGGCACCGGCGCTAAATTTCCGGCCAAATACCAGCGCGCCATGTTTGCCCTCGACTGGACCTACGGCACGATGTGGGCCATTCATAACGTGCCAGACGGCGCGAGCTTCAAGTCCGTGAAAGAAGAATTCGTCGCCGGTAAGCCCATGCCCTTTACTGACGCCATCATTCGCAAGGAAGACGGAGCCATGTATTTCACCATCGGTGGCCGCAGAAGCCAAGCCGCCCTTTACCGCGTCACCTACACTGGCAGCGAGTCCACGGAACCCGCCCCCCTCATCAAGCCTACCCCAGAAACCAAACTCCGCCGCCTGCTTGAGTCCGGCACCCCGGAATCCCTCACCCAAGCATGGTCGAACCTTTCCAACAAAGACCGCTTCATCCGCTTCGCCGCCCGCGCCGCCATTGAACGCCAGCCCGTGGCAAAATGGACCGAAAAAGCACTCGCCGAAACGGACCCAGAAGCCTCCATCACCGCCCTAATCGCCCTAGCCCGCCTCGGTGACAAGGCCCTCCAGCCGCGCCTCTTCGTCGCCCTCGGCCGTCTCGACTTCGCGACGCTGCCCAAAGACCTCCGCCTCCCTTACCTCCGCGCCTGGCAGCTCACCTTCATCCGCATGGGCAAGCCAAGTCCTGATGTTTGTGAAAAAATCGCCCAGCGCTTCGAGCCCCATTTCCCCCACAAAGACGCCATCGTCAGCCGTGAGCTACTCTCCCTTCTCGTTTTCCTCGACTCGAAAACCATCGTCGCCAAGGCCGTCCCGCTGCTTGCCACCGTCCAAGACTCAGACATCACCCTCACCAGCGACTCTGTGCTCGCCAGAAACGATCGCTACTCCAGGGCCGTCGCGGGGATGCACGGCACACACCCGAATCGCCAAGCCATCTTCTATGCCAATGCCCTCCGCGAAGCCCGCGTCGGCTGGACTCCCGAACTCCAGAAAACCTTCTTCAGTTGGTTCCCGACCACCGCCGAGTGGAATGGTGGAAATAGCTTCCGCAAATACATCGACGTGATCCGCAAAAACGCCCTGGCCAACTGCGTCACCGACCCCGCCGAGCGCACGGCCCTCTACACCCTCTCCACCACCATCGCGCCGAGCGCCACCGTCCCCATCGTCGCCCCCAAAGGCCCGGGGAAAAACTACACCACCGACGAGATCGTCGCCCTCGCCGAAGCCGGCCTTAAAAAGCGCAACTTCGAGCAAGGCAAAGCCATGTTCTCCTCCATCCTCTGCATCAACTGCCACCACTTTGGCAGCCAAGGCGGCAACACCGGTCCAGACCTCACCGGTGCAGGAAATCGCTACACCATCCGCGACCTCACCGAGAACATCACCCAGCCCTCAAAGGTCATCAGCGACCAGTACCCCAGCGAAATCATCACCCTCAAAAACGGCCAATCCATCATTGGCCGTGTCGTCGTGGAGGAAAATAACGTGCTCTCCGTCATGACCAGTGCCTTCGCCCCGAACGCCCTCACCAACGTCGCCGATGCCGACATCACCGACCGCAAGCCCAACCCCGTCTCCATGATGCCACCTGGCCTGCTAAATGCTCTCAACCCCGACGAATTGCTCGATCTCTACGCCTACCTCCTCTCCGGCGGAAATCCCGATGACTCCCGGTTTAAATAGAACGCTCGCCAAGCGTCCTCCCAGCCTCCCTCCACGGTGTGATTCACCCGCGCCGGGGGAGCGTCTTTCCACAGCCTACCGCTACCACCTCAGGAGCCATCCTCTGAAATGCCCCACCTGCCGGGCCGATGCGTGGCTGCCATACCCATTGATTCGCTCCGCCACCATGCAGACGCGCCTCCAGTGCCCACAATGCAAAGCCAAGTCCCAGTTCACCGAGTGCAGTTTCCGCAAGCTCGACGTGCTAGCACGGGTTCTAATCATCACCTTCACGCTCTATGTCTTCACCGACTTCTTCTTTTTTCAGAAAAAAGCCATGTGGGATCTCGACTCCATGCGGTTAATTCTAGCGTTTTATGCGATCCGCAGCTGTTTTGAAAAACGGAAGAGGCCCTACCTCAAACTTACCCCGCTGCCCTCCAATCTGTAGCGTCTCCTTGTCCCGGCATAGCTTCGCGAAGACGGATGACCGTCGCACTTAACTCTCTTCCGCCGGGGGCTTTGAACTCCAAGCCGTCCCGAAAGATGAAGAGAACCACCGATGCACGCGGATGAACACGGATGAGAGCGAAACTAAGGAGAAGCGACACTCCTGTCGCTTCAAAGCCATCTGTGACCATCACAGATCCTTTGAGGAACGAACTCGGCTCCCGACGGGCAAAACAAAAGCAAAAGATGCTTCATGCCGCTAAGTCATAAACCACTTAAAATGACATGGGTAAGTCACTCTCGTTTAGATGATTAAGCCAGCCCCTTCCAAAAAATGATCGACCAACTCTCTTTTTCCCGCCATCAAATGGCGGAACTAATTGTAATGTTCTACGAATAAATGAATGCTATGTTCACTGGTCTTCGCGCACCTATCTTAGCGCTATTTCTCTTCTATGGACTATCCACCTCCCATGGCGCGCCAGAAGAGCACGACGTCGTGTTGCAGCTGATAGGATCTTTTGTTTGCGCCTCGATAATAGACAAAGCTGAGAAGGTCTTCGAAGCTCGGGATCTTACTGCAACCCTCAATCCCAAAAGCGAGACATTTGGAATGGTTCTCGATTCGCAGATTACCCAATCCAATTCTGAGTCGTTACGGAAGTTGAAAGCCGCGTTAGCAGACGGAGTCGAATGGCACAAGGGAAGCGTCAGTGCACTGGCGGAGAAGGGGGAAAAGCTTCTTATCTTTGTGGACAAGAATGGGTTTCCTCTTTTGGGGCTCTATAATGAGCAACGATGGGGAGAGAACCGATACCAACTCGCTAGGATCTCAAAGGAACTTAATGGTGGGTTTCGCTTAGCTGGAACCGTCCCAGTAAATGAACTGGACCAAACACGGAAGCATCCTCGCGATGTGCCTATAGTGTTCGAACCGTAAAGCCAAAAAAAGCAAAACAAGTCCAGACACAGCAACCCCTATCAGCCGCCCTGTTTATATGATCTTCCGTAGTTTTAACCTCAATCCCGTGATCGACGCTCGCCCCCGCTGATAGCGGTTGCGTGCTCTTTGACGTTCTCCGAATATTTGAATGCGACCATATCACTTAACACTATTCGCAATCACTTTCTCTATTCTTGCCGGTTTGAGCGAGGCGACTCCAGACTCCTCCGCGCCCAAGGAAACAATAGCCCAGGCCCAGAGAGGGGCGACGAAGAGAGCGGACTTTACGATCAAAGTGATCATCGAGAATGCGGGCAAAGAAGTGGCGAGCTATATCGCTTATCGAAGCGACTTCGTTGACAGGAAGGTGGATTGCACCGGTTCTCTCGCTCTCGACGACAACGGATACTGGAGAGCGCGAGTTGAGGCTGACATGAGTGACTCCGAGTTTTCATTCGTAAGAATCGATATTGATGATCTGAAGGCGTTCACAAGAGGGGCGGATGGTGTCGTTTCCCCAATTGTAATATTTTCGACCACATTGCAGTCAAGAGGACCCGGTGCCTATCTAATGGGCCAAGTTCAAGGCATGACAATCAAGGTCGAAATTTCCGAGACGGAACAAGCCTCGCTTGGACAACCCGCTACCCGCCCCTTGTCGAAATGACCCGCCTGAATACAACCCTCAAACCTGTTGCGGTTTGGCGCTCCCGATAGCGGGTGGCAGCGCTCATCATTAAACAGAAATAGAAAATGACGAATCACCAACCAGCAGAGTCGGACTGGAAGAGATTCAGAGCGATCGTTCCAGAATTGCGCGGACGCTATTTGAGCGGCCGGAACGCCGAGCTGATTGCGATATTCCAGAGCGAATCGTTGACACCGACTGAGAAGTTCTGGACAGCGAGTGAGCGTATCAAAGAGGTCGGTAGTATTCTTAGAAGCTGCCTTGATGATCACAGACGATCGACGATGATCCATGCTCTCAGGCTTATGGTTCATCACCAGATGATCACGGATGAGGATTTGAACGGCTTTAGTGAAGAGCTTCGAGATCAGATCACATGCTGACCGAGCACATGAAGAATTTACCCAACGCGACGGTGCATCCGACGGTGATAAGCCGCATTGTTTGAATTTTGACTTCTGCCTGGCCGCCGGATAAGTTAAACATTCGCCTCAAAAAATGATCACCAGCTCAACATTAACCCTGCTAGCACTCTTCGTTGTCTGCAAAGCAGTGGCCGCTCCTGAGACGAAGACCGTTGATGGAGTTGATTACCATATCCTCCATGCCCCGGTA
This sequence comes from Verrucomicrobiaceae bacterium, assembly GCA_027484055.1. Classification (GTDB taxonomy): domain Bacteria; phylum Verrucomicrobiota; class Verrucomicrobiia; order Verrucomicrobiales; family Akkermansiaceae; genus Luteolibacter. Next base: position 36,780 of record JAIXQH010000027.1, read on the forward strand.
ACCTCGGTAAGAATCATCTGGAAGGACAACCATGGAACTCCGCTTCGAACTTTTCCGGCTGTTTCGCAATACCTAAAGGGTGAAAGTTTGCAGGTGGATACGTTGATGAATGGGGGAATTTTTGAACCTGGAGGTATTCCAAGCGGTCTGCTTATCCAGAATGGGAAAGTATTGAATCCAGTGAATAGGGACAAAGGCGTAGGCAACTTCTTTCTGCAACCAAACGGTATCTTTCTCATAGGCTCTGCAGGTGCTGCCGTAATTCGGGCGGACGAATACCCGCTGAAGGACATCACCATCCGGCAGGCTGTCCAGTCAGGACCGTTGTTATTGAGACAGGGCAAGGTTCACCCAGCATTCAATGCGAATTCGATGTCTAGGCTGCATCGAAATGGAGTCGGTGTGGCAAAGAACGGTGAGGTGGTTTTTGCAATGACAGATTTCAATTCCCCGAAGTTCCCGAATCTATATGAGTTTGCCCAATTTTTTCGGACGCTCGGCTGTGACGATGCTCTTTTTCTCGACGGAGTCATAAGTCAGATGAGTTCTGGGGCAGATCTGAATAAAGCAAGCAACGCATTTGGGTCGATTATCGCTATCATGGAATCCCCTAAGGTAGTACAACCCGCAGATGGCAAAGCGCCTGAAGCTCCTGAGTCACCGCGCTAACTCAATTCAATCACGATTCTGCCATCGCTCAAACTCTGCCAATTATATTGCCCAAAGATTTTTTGTCAGATGTTGCGCACGAGATCATTCACGCGTGGATGAATTCTGCCACTAGGGGAGCCAGTGAGCGAATTCTGAGTTCGCTCGGGCATGCTCCGACCGAGACGAGATGTGGAAGCGAATGTGGATGATGAAACTTCTCGTAACGGTCTGGGGTTGGAATCTCCAGCCACGATAATACGCAAGGAGCTTTGGCAAACGGTCTCAGGGCTTACCTTAATTTGTTATTTTAACCACGAATCGACGCCGATAAAGGCGAATGAAACCAAATTCAGCTGCCCGATGCACCGGTATCGAAACCATTTGATCAAACCTTTGGTTTTGCCACGGATCAGTCGTGTCTCTTTGCCTTTATTCGCGGTAGGTTTTTTCAGAATGAGGTGATCCTGCAAACGGTCTATTACCACCTTGACGAGTGCCCAAGTCTTATCTACGACGACCAGATATGAGCGTTCCCCCCGACTCGCGATATGCTAAGTGGAAATTGGTATTTAAAGAATACGCAGTCCTTGTGCTGTCCACGAGTTGGTTCTATCTAGCGTTGGGAATTGGATTTTTCGTGCTGGATGCGTTGACGGGGCGGTATTTGTCGTTCCCCATCTTATTCGTTCTGCCGGTGGCGTCTGCGGCCTTGTATTGCAGTTCTCGGGTGTCATATGCCTTGGCGATTTTACTGCCCTTGGGGCGATTTGTGATCTTGCTGGTGAATAGTAAAAATCAACAGATCGGTTACCAATTTGCGAATGCGCCGGTCCGGATGGCGGTGTTATTACTCATTGCATACCTTGTGAGCCGCACGGCACGTCAAACGAAGGAGCTCAAAGCCCGTGTCGAGAGTATGGTGATGATCTGCGCTTGGTCGCGAACCGTGAAATATGAGGGCGAGTGGATTTCTTTCGAGCAATACTTGCTGCGCCGGTTTAAGATCAGCACCAGCCACGGGATTTCTCCGGCCGAGGCCAAGCGGCTCTTCGGCGATATGGCAAACAGCGAAAATCCAGCGCCCGACGCGCAGACACTCTCCAGCACCCAGCATGACCCATGAAATCCCACAGCGCTCCGACTTGTGCGATTCGCACCGCGAGGAAGTGGCCAGTTTGCTGACTCATGCGGCTGGGGCGCTATTGAGCGTGGGGGCGACGGTGCTGATGCTGGTGGTCGCGGGTGGTGATCCACTGGAAAGCGTGTCGGCCCTCGTGTTCGGCTTGGCGCTGATTTTACTCTACTCCTCTTCTTCGCTGTATCATTTTTTCACCTCGGCGCGGTGGAAGGCCCACTTCCAGGCGCTGGATCATGCGTGCATTTACCTGCTCATCGCCGCGTCTTACACGCCCATCACCCTGATCACGCTGCGGGGGACTCGGGGTTGGTTTTTGTTTGGGGTGGTCTGGGCCTTGGCGCTGGTGGGGGTGTTGATGAAGACGCTGGGGAAGGTGAGGCGGGATCACTGGATTTCCACGGCTTTGTATTTGGCGATGGGGTGGCTGATCGTCTTCGCCATCGGGCCGCTATTCCGTGGGCTGCCCTTGGCTGGGATCTTGTGGCTGGTGGCGGGCGGGCTTTTTTATTCCCTAGGGATCGTTTTTTACGCATGGCATCGGCTGCCGTTTCATCACGCGATCTGGCACCTGTTTGTGCTCGGTGGCAGCGCCTGCCATGTGGTGGCGGTGGCCGGCTATGTATTTGAATAACCGAAATTTATGCCTGAGCTACCCGAAGTCGAGACCACGCGCCGTGGCATCCTGCCCCATGTGTGTGGGGTGACCATGCGGGAGCTGATCGTGCGACGTTGGGATCTGCGCCAGCCGATTTCGGCGAACCTCCCCGATTTGGAAGGGCGTAAAATCCTCGATGTGAGCCGGCGGTCTAAATACCTGCTGCTCGGAATCGACGACGGATCGACCGTATTGATCCACCTAGGGATGTCGGGAAGTCTGCGGGTGATCGACCCCGAAGCGGAGTGGAAAAAGCACGATCATGTGGGCATCACTCTCGGAAATGGCATGCAGCTGCGTTTTCATGATCCGCGGCGCTTCGGCTTGGTGCTGAGGTTGATGGAGGCAGATCCGCTGAGCCACGTGCTTTTGAAAAACTTGGGCCCTGAGCCGTTGGAGGCAGATTTCACGACGGCGCACTTACTCGCGGCCTGTGGGAAGCGCTCGGTGGCGATCAAATCCGTCATCATGGACGCGGGCGTGGTGGTGGGAGTGGGGAATATCTATGCCTCGGAAGCCCTGTTCCGCGCGGGGATTTCTCCACTCACTCCGGCGAATGGGCTGTCAAAGGCACGATTGGGAAAACTGGTGCTGGCGATCCGGGAGGTGTTGGCGGCAGCCATCGAAGAAGGCGGCACGACCCTGCGGGATTTCCTGAATTCCGACGGGAAGCCGGGATATTTCAAACAACGCCTCTTCGTTTATGACCGGAAGGGCGAGCCATGCCGCGTTTGCGGCACGGAGATCACCCACGCCGTGCTCGGCCAGAGGGCGACGTATTGGTGCCCCAAGTGCCAGCGTGGGTGAGTGAGATCGTTTCCGAGGCCGGGACCGTTCCCTGGCCGGACTATACAATAAATCATTCATAATGAGGTGGTCTTGGTCCGGGATATGGATTTTGATCAGTGAATAGGGTCATTTTCTTATCAGCATCGAGTCCTTGCGCTTTTTCGTGAAAAGGTTCATGACTTGACGGATGAAACTCCATCTGCACCTGTCGCTGGCCATTGGAATTAACTGCCTGCCGGTATGTGCCGCAGAGTTTCAAGGGGCCAAGGCCATTCTGCAACAGATCGCAGAAGCCAACACAAAAAAGCCGGATGACGGCGGCGGGTCCAATGCAGCGGACAATTTGCTGGCAAAAATCAAGGCCTTCGGAAATGAGGCCGCAGCACTCACACCTGCGGATGCGGCGGCACAGTGGCTGGTATTATTCGACGCCTATTTGGCCGTGCCTGCCGAACTTGTCCAAGAGTTTCAGCATGACGCCAATGGAGAAAAGAGCCTGTCTTTGAATGCATTGATTGCGGTTCTCCCCACCTCTAACGCGTGGGATGACATCATCAAGGGCATGGAAACAAGAGCCGGTGAACAATCCGGTATCCTGAAAAACACCATGCATCTTTTTGCGACCATCTTGGGAAATGACAACACTGCCCGGCTTCAAGCCATTGATTCCATGCAGAGCAGCGCCTCCCGCACCGATGACAGCAATTTCAGCTATTATGCGGAAATGTTTGGAGACCAGTTGTGGGATATCATTGTGGCCACCGCCGCAGATCCGAAGATGGCGGTGGACCTTTTTGAGAGACGGCTCAAGGCACTTGAATTTCCCTCGAAAAACAAACGGCGATCGCGAGATACACTTAAGATACCAAGCCTTCTAAAGCGCGTAGAACCGGCTCAAGTGGAGCGGCTTCTCGACAGGGCCGTCATTCTCGATGTGGAGCTCAGCGTGCAGGACAAGGAAATGCACACGGCGTGTGTAGCGGCTACGGTTCGGAATCTTTCCAAACTTGTGAAACCTCAATGGCAGCTTGTGCAAGGTATTGATGATGGCGCTTTATATGAAGAACTGGTTAAAAAATTTCCCCGAACTTCAAATGACTACGCTCGTAGTGCGGCCGATCAGGTGTATTTTTTCTGTTTGATTTCGCAGGATCGGACCAAAGAGGCAGCCGAGCTGAGCAAGGTTATATTTACGGATAGAAATTCTAACTCGGGCGGTTTCAATTATGGTATCAATAATTTGATTAAAAAGGCAGATTTAAACGAAAAGCTGATTCCCTTCTTTAAGGAGCAGCTCACGCAAGATCCTAATCTTCCGCTGTGGGAAATCCTTACATCCCTGTCCCTATCAGAAGGACAATCCGCCGAGTTTCTCGCCTTTCTTAAACAAATGATGACGAAGCCCGGTCTTGAGCCGCTTCAGCTTACCAAAATGCAGGCGGCCCATTTGAAGGGCTTGTTAGCCATGGACAAGATGGAAGAAGCCATCCCGATTTTAAGAAAACTGATTCAGGAAAAACCGCAAACCACCAAAGAGGCTGGTTCCGAACCGCTTGAACACGTGGTGCTCCTCATGAAGATCGGCCGCTTGATGAACAGGCCGGATCTTGTTGAAGAGGCTCTGTCTGCCGCTGATGAAAAAGTAGCGAAAAGCTCCAGCGACAGTTCTGTTGGAGAATTAGTAGATGAACTCGTGGCTCTTCATCGCGAAGTCGTAGCGGAGAGCGTTCTTGCCACCCAGCTCCTCAGGTTGTCACGCCCCAGCGGGGATTATCGATCGTATGAACTCCTCAGTATCCTCACTCAGTTGGTCAGTTTATACGACAAGACAGGGCGCCATGCGGACGTGCTTTTCCTGTTGGATAATGCACCCGGCTGGGGGGCTGAGGAACTCACGCAGCTCAACTCCCCACTTCCCCTCATTGCGTCACGTGCGCTTGCAGCGGTAGGTCGTATGGATGAGGCAAAAAAGATTGTCCGGCGTGTCGTGCAGGACAGCCCGGGCGACGACGCTGGTTACGGATTGCTGCTGAAGCTCGGCGGCGATGACATTCGTGACCTTCTGGATCAGGCGTATGCTCAAAACCGTTTTGAGGAACGCCCCTTGATCTGGAAAGCAAAGCTACTGCTCGATCAGGGAAAGCTGGATGAAGCGGAAAAGACCGCGCGCGCCGCCATCGCAGTGGATCCGTCTGATGGTGAACAAGGAAAGGGCGACCGTCTGAGGGCTTATGCGGTCCTGGCGGATATTCTAGAGAAAAAAGGTGACATGGATCAAGCCGCCGGCATGCGCAAGGCATTGAAGGCGATCCGGCTTTCGGAAGATGCGGACGACTGGCAGGAAGTGGGTCTTCTATCCAGGGCGGTGGCTATGTATGAGGAGTCGCTAGGATATTTTTCCGATGCGTATTGCATCCAATCCCGCTTGGCTCGGCATCAGTCGGATCTCGGCGAGTTTGAAAAAGCTGCCGAGCATTATCGGCGCGCCTTCGAGCTGATGCCGGATAGCTTTGGCCGTGTGGAAAGCCACTGCTTTGGTTGCGAAGGGACATTCACCGACCCCAAAGCGCAAACCGTTGCTGAAAAAATCTTTGCGAGGCTCGTCGAAAAACTGCCCGACCGTGCGCAAGTATTTTATCTTTATGGTTACCTGAAAGAGGCTCAGGAAAAACCAGCGGAAGCTGCTGCCTTGTTTCAAAAGGCCGTCCAGCTTGATCCTGACTACTTGAACGCCTGGATTCATCTGGCAACAACCGCGGAAGCTGCGGGGCTAGCTGCCACGGAGCGTGACATCATTTTGGGGAAAATCCTCGATCTCGATCCACGCGGAGCGCGCAGCAATAGTATCTTCGACCGTTATTCCAATTTGCGCGCGCTCTGGGATAGAGTGATCGCTTTGGAGAAAGCCCATCCACCATTGGACCCCGTCCCTCTTTACACGCTAACAGCATCTAAAGCGGCCCTTGAGAAAGTGCAAGATAGCCGCACTGGTAGGTTTGACTCTTATTCACGTTCTGAGGAGCATGAGCCCCTACGCAAACAGATGCTCGCAAATCCCTTAATTTCCTCGTCCGCCAGCCTACTAGAAAAAGCTATCGGCAAGGAGTGATTCTGACACAGGCACTCATTTTAGGATCATCGTCTGGAAAGTCGGATTGACCCTCGGATGGTGTTTTTTTCGATATGGGGATGCAGTGGAGCCAGCGGGGCTGAGATAAATCTGGCGGTGTCGGGCGGGGGGAGTTGAAGATTTTCTCGCGCAAAGACGCAGAGCCGCAAAGGGAAGAGGGGGGAAGGCTCGCAATTCTAATGCGACGAATGCCCTTGCTCGAATGCGCCTAGTAAAACGCCGAGTTCCTCCTCGATCATGGTGGGATCGGAAAGGGTGTGGGCGACTTCACGTCTGAGCAATTCACGATAGCGTTTGCGCAGCCGATGGACGCTCACCCGCAGCGCGGCTTCATTCATTCCCAGTTCTGAAGCCTTGTCCGCATAACGAATTCCTTCCCGTTCCGTGGTGAGGAAAATCTTCATCTGCTCGAAATGCATTCCATTTCCCGAGAGCGCGAATTCATCACGCAAGGTGGAGATCACCCGCTCCAACAGTGCGACCGCCCACTCGCGGTCATAGGCCGCGTCGGGCGTGATCTGTCTTCGATCTGCGATTTGGAACTGGGTGTCGGCGCTCTGCCAATCGAGCGGAAAATGAGTGATGTTTCCTCCCCGTTTCTGTCGTCCCGCGCGATCACGTTCGTTGGACATAAAGTTCTTGAGCGCTGCCAACAAAAAGGCCCGGAAGCGCCCGTTTTCCTGCTTCAACGCGGCGAAGTCCTGTCGTTCCAGCAGCTTTGCCAAAAACGCCTGCGTCAGATCCTCCGCATCCTCTTTGGAAAATCCATGCCGCCGAACATAGGCATAAAGCGGAAACCAATACGCGGTGCACAGGGACTCCAACGCTTCAGCCGCTGAGGCTCCGGCGGCACGGACCACCGTCCAGCGGGTTGTTGCGAAAAACCCGTCGGATGGAGCGCTCATGCGGAAAGTTCTTTCACGAATTCCTCCGGCTCATCCGGCGAAACCACTACCGTCCGCTTCTCAAAACGTAGCACCACCGTCCGGTTCTGATCCGTCACGAACGCCCGATAAGACCCCAGCGTTTTGCTCCAATACCACCCGGTGAAGGAAAACACCCCTCCATTACCGCAGATGCGCAGGCTCTTCCTCATGGCCTGCGGAATCACTACCGCCGATTTCAAACCCGAGCGGTCCAGCCGCGTCGTCGCGAACAAGCGATGGATCAAGATGGCGTCATCCGTGATTTCATAGCTGCGAATCATGAACGGCATACAGCCCAGCACGATCAGCGGCAGCAGCCATTGTGCGAACGGTGCGAGGAAGGCAGGTGTGGCGTGCGATCGCACCGCGTCGCCGGCAAAGATGGATACGACCGACAAAGCCACGAGGATGACTGAGCAAATCACAAGGGGTTTTCCCCACGGGGCTTGATAGGTTTTCATGAATTTAAAGGATGAAATAACCGACCGCTTTCCACGTGCCGTTGGGATCCTTCATGAATGTCACGGTTTCCACAGATTTTTCCTTCGCCGCGAACGACGTGTCGAATTGCATCACCACGTAGTCCCCATCGGGTGCGCCGGGCAGGGATTTGACGCTTTTAGCACTATGAAGCTTGCGCGACTTTAGTTCGCTCAGTGGCTTGCGGACAGATGTTAGCGCGGCACTCCAGTCGGCTTCTGTGATCGAGGATTGGAAAAACTGCGCCGCTTCCTTCCAGCTCTGCGCGTAGTTGCCCGCGTCAATCCCCGTGAGCCACGTTTCCGCCGCTGCCACCGCCGCTTTTTCCGAGGGGAGGGCTGGCTCTTTTTTCGCAGCCTCGGCCGGCAGGATGAGATATGCGGCGGCTTTCCACTGGCCGTCCTTTTCTAAGACAAACGACGCGGTTTCAACTGCGGCCTGCATCTCCGCAAATGACGTGACGAACTTCACCACGCAACAGGGGCCGTCCGCAATTCCTGGCAATGCGGACATCTGCTGTGTCGAGATCACCTTCCGCGAAATCACTTTGCCCAGCGGCTGGCGAACTTCCTTCGACATCGCAACCCATCCCTCCTGCGCAACCGCGTGGTGAAAACCCTCCGCCGCATCTTTCCAGCTTTGTGCGTAGTTCCCTGCATCCATCCCGGCGAGCCATGTTTCCACATCTGTCATCGCCGCCCGTTCCGATATTGCCCCGGCGTCCGGCTCCGCCTGACCTTGATCGGGCGGTGTGATTAATGAGACTTTAGTGATTCCGAGCCCGGCCAGACTGTCGAGCATTTCCGTGATCTTGACATTAGGGGTCTGCTTTTCCGCCTTGATGACCACGGCGAGGTCTGGGTTCTGTTGTTTCAAGCTTCGCAGCTTTTTATTTAGATATTCCTCGGAAACCTGCTCGCCCATCAGGCTCGGTTCGCGGTCAGGTAGCATTATGATCGATACGGGAGATTCGGTATGTGGTGGAGCCAATCCTGGTGACAATTGTTGCTCCTGAATTTGGTTAATCTGTGCTGGATTTGGTTTCGCAATGGCGCCGGGTGGCTTGTCGTCCCGCATCTCGTCGTGCGTGCTCCCGACCTTGTCCCGAGTCCATTCGATTGCGATTAGGACGACGACTCCTGGAAGAATGAGCCATCGAAAAGCAGTCAACCATGATTTCCACCGTGGTCTTCCCAGTCCGGCAGAACGCGCATAAACAACCATGCAAACAATCATTTCCAAGGCGATGCCACAACTCGTGATCAGATTCCTGGAAGGAATGCTGGCATGTTGCCCTCTCAAAGCCATCACCGCAGTGGCACCCAACAACGTCATTCCCGCAATCAAGAAATAACAGATAATGATTTTAGGCCATGCCAGAACGAAACGACCATCACGGACTTCTCCAAGGACTGCAAACGGATTCCTGTTGGGTGGAGTTTTCTCCGATGGAGAATCCATTGTTTTGAGCCTCGTCTTCATCACGCTGGCATGTTGGAATCTCAGCTCGGGATCCTTCTCCATCGCCCGCATCACGATCTCGTCAAGGCGTACGTCGATCTGAACTTTTTTTGACGGGGCCTCGAGGCGATTGCCCGGCAACTCGCCGGTGAGCATTTGGTAGAAGACGACGCCGAGGGCGTAGATGTCGGCGCGGTGATCGACTTCGGAGGGATGGTCGATTTGCTCGGGGGCCATGTAGTGTGGGGTGCCGATGATTTTTCCGGCGAGCGTTTGGTTTTCGGGGACAGGAGTGTCCCCGCTCCTTATCGGGTCACTGACCGCCGCTACAACCTTCGCGATGCCGAAGTCGGCGACTTTCACGCGGCCGAGGCGGTCGAGCAGGATGTTCTCCGGTTTGATGTCACGGTGGACGATGCCTTGATCATGGGCGAATTGCAGCGCGTCGCAAATCTGCGGGACGATGGCGAGAGCTTCGTGCGGTGAAATCCGACCCGTCTTCATGAGTTGGGCGAGATTCACTCCGTCCACGAATTCCATCAGTATAAAGTAGAGTCCGCCAGCTTGGCCGAATTCATGGAGGGTGACGATGCCGGGGTGGTTTAATTTTGCCAATGCCTTGGCCTCGCGAGTGAAGCGCATGGAAAACTCCGGCGACTGGCCGATGGCGGGCGGCAGGATTTTTAAGGCGACAATGCGGTCGAGGTCTTTTTGCCGGACTTTGTAAACTGCGCCCATGCCGCCTTTTCCAATGAACTCGAGAATTTCAAACTGCGGGAAAATGGCGGCGAGATCTTCAATGGCAGGTGACTGAAAATTGCTTGCCGCGCTGTCCATGACGGTGTCCTGCGCAGCGCCTTGTTTGAGAAGTTCCGCTGGATCAAGTCCGCCGAGGGGAGTTTGGGGTGGATTTTCCATGGCGGTGGCGGGTGGGATTGTGTCCATACCTCTCTTAGAAGCAAAGAGCAGGATTCGTTACCGAAAATCTTGAGGGTGGGCGAGCAGAGATAAATCTGGCGGTGTGGGGCGGGGGGGACTTTGTTGGTGGGGTGGACGTGATCCGGATTCGAGGGGCGAAGCAGCATCATTTGAAGAATATCGACGTGGATATTCCGAGGGGGAAGCTGGTGGTCATCACGGGGCCGAGTGGCTCGGGGAAATCGTCGTTGGCGTTTCACACGCTGTATGCCGAGGGGCAGCGGCGTTATGTGGAATCGTTGTCGATGTATGCGCGGCAATTTCTCGACCAGTTGGAAAAGCCGGATGTGGATTCGATCGAGGGGCTGAGTCCGGCGATCGCGATCGAGCAACGGGGTGGTGGGCTGAACCCGCGCTCGACGGTGGCGACGGCGACGGAGATTTACGATTACTTGCGGGTGCTATGGGCGGCGGCGGGTGTGCCGCACGATCCAGAAACGGGCGAGCGGCTGGAGCGGATGAGCGCGGCAGACATCGGCGCGGTGCTGGCGGGCATGGCGGAGGGGACGAAGGTGGTGTTGCTGGCACCGATCCCGCAGGAGGAGCTGGGTGAGCCGATGAGGTTGCTGGCGGATTTACAACGCCAAGGCTACATCCGGGTGCGGGTGGATGGGGAGGTTTTAGAAATCGAGGAGGCGGCGGGGAAATGGCCGGAGCAGCCGGGGGCGGTGGAGATCGTGGTGGATCGGTTCGTGATCCGAGCGGGAGTGGAGTCGCGGCTGGCGGACTCGGTGGAGACGGCGCTGCGGCTGTGCGGCGCGGAGACGCGGGCGGCGGTTCAGGAGCCAGGGGCCGATGTCTGGCGGGATTTGTCATTTCAGACGGCTTACCGGAATCCGCGGACGGGCTTCGTGGTCGGGGAAATTTCACCAAAGCATTTTTCCTTCAACTCGCATCTCGGGGCCTGTGAGGCCTGCGAGGGGCTGGGGACGGAGTTGTTTTGTGATCCGACGCTGCTGGGCGAGGGGGAGGATGCGGAGTTGACGTTGATCAGATACCGCGAGGCGAAATCGGAGATCACGCGGCGGAAGTTGGCGAAGTTGATGGCACACAGGCCGTGCCGGGCGTGTGGGGGGAAGCGTCTGAAGCCGGAGTGGCTGGCGGTGAAGATTCAGGGGGGGAGTGATCAGTGCCGTGTGATCAGTGATCAGTGTTCAGAGAAGGGAGCGGTGCTGGAATCTCCATCTTCTCTGAACACTGCTCACTGCTCACAGATCACTTCGCCGTGGCTTGGCATTCAGGATTTTTGCGAACTGAGTGTGGGCGATGCGCTGCGATGGTTGGAGGGATTTCAACCGGATGCGGCGAAGGCGGAGGTTTGCAAACGGCTGGCGGGCGATGTGCGGCGGCGCTTGGAGTTTTTAGTGGAGGTGGGATTGGATTATTTAACTCTGCAACGCACGAGCGGTACGCTTTCCGGCGGGGAGGCGCAGCGGATTCGGCTGGCGACGCAGCTAGGGGCGGGCTTGTCCGGGGTGATTTACGTGCTGGATGAGCCGAGCATCGGGCTGCACGCGGCAGACACGGGGCGGCTGATCGGGGCTTTGCTGCGCTTGAGGGATTTGGGAAATACGGTGGTGGTGGTCGAGCACGATGAGGAGATGATTCGTGCAGCGGATTGGTTGATCGATCTAGGGCCGGGTGCCGGTGCGGCGGGTGGCGAGGTGCTGGCGGCGGGCGCTCCGCTAGAGATTTCCTCGCCGACGGGTGAGTGGTTGCGGGGGGGGAGCCAGAGGCAAGAATCCAGAATCAAGAGGGTGGATAGCGGGGAGCTGGTGATCCGGGGGGCACGGGAGCATAATTTACAGAATCTGGACGTGGCGATCCCATTGGGGCGCTTCGTCTGCCTGACGGGACCGAGCGGGAGTGGGAAATCGACCCTGGCGGACGCGATTTTACGCCGGGCGCTGATGCGGCATTTCAATGGCTCAGGGGAGGTGCCGGGAGCGCACGACGGAATCGATGGGCTGGAGCGAATCGAAAAATGCGTGGTGGCGGACCAGTCACCGATCGGTCGCAGCCCGCGCTCGAATCCGGCGACGTTTACCGGGGTGTTCGATCTGGTGCGTGACCTTTTCACCAAGCTGAATCTCTCGAAACAGCGTGGTTATGGGCCCGGGAGGTTCAGTTTCAATGCGGCGGGTGGGCGTTGCGAGCGCTGTCAGGGGAATGGGCGTTTGAAAATCGAGATGCATTTCCTGCCGGATGCATGGGTGATTTGCCAAGCATGCGGTGGCAGGCGCTTCAATCGCGAGACGCTGGAGGTTATGTATAAGGGGAAGTCGATCGCGGATGTGCTGGCACTTTCGGTGAGCGAGGCACGGGTGTTTTTCCGGCCGATTCCGAAGATTCACCGGATTTTAGAGACCTTGGAGGATTTGGGCTTGGGGTATTTGCAGCTCGGTCAGGCGGCGAATACCTTGTCAGGGGGCGAGGCGCAGCGCTTGAAGCTGGCAGTGGAGTTGGCGAAACCGCAGGCGGGGCACACGTTCTATTTGTTCGACGAGCCGACAACGGGCCTGCATTTCGGGGATGTGGAGAAGCTTTTGCAGGCATTTTTCCGTCTGAGAGAGGCGGGGCATAGCGTGCTGGTGGTGGAGCATCACTTGGAGGTCATCGCCGCAGCGGACTGGGTGATCGAACTGGGACCGGGAGGCGGAATCCACGGGGGAATGCTGGTGGAACAGGGGACGCCGCAGGAAATTCGGCAAAATGCGAGATCTGCCACCGGCAAAGCATTGGCGGCATGTCATCGGCGTGGGGCTGCTTTTGAGTAAAATTGTTAAGGCTTGGTAAAGTGTCTTTGCATCTGAGGGCACTCGGGCAATGTGATTCCGATCCGATCATTTAACCCAATTGCTTATGCAAATCTTACCTTACGCCGTCGTTGTTTTTATGAGTTTAAGCCATCAGTTGGCTCAGGCTCAAGATGGAGTGCTCGACCTGAGTGCGCTGCAAAACTACGCCAACCAGACAAAACCTACTTACATCACCCGCGATAACACGCCGCCGAATAATCGCATCACGAATGCGGGCGCGACACTCGGGCGGGTGCTATTCCATGACCGACGACTTTCGCGGACAGATTCGGTGAGTTGCTCATCGTGCCATCGCCAAGAGCGCGCTTTCAGCGATACCGCGACCGCAAGTGTGGGAGTCAATGGCACCACAGGCCGCCACTCGATGCGATTGATCAACTCCCGCTTCAGCGCGGAGGCGAAATTCTTCTGGGACGAACGAGCCACAAGTTTGGAAAATCAAACGTCGCAGCCGATTCAAGATCACAAAGAAATGGGTTTCAGCGGAACCAGCGGCGACCCAGCATTCGCCGATTTGGTGACCAAGCTCAATGCCATCCCCGAGTATCGGGTGATGTTCACGATGACTTTCGGCTCTACGGCCATCACGGAAACGCGAATCCAGCAGGCGCTGTCGCAATTTATCCGCAGTATCCAATCCTTCGATTCTAAGTACGACGCTGGCCGTGCAGTGGCGGACGATGGCCAACCGTTTACCAATTTCACCGCGCAAGAAAATGCTGGGAAATTGTTATTCCTCAACCCGCCACCCCAAGGCGGTGCGGGTTGTGCCGCGTGTCACGCGCCGCCGGAATTCGCCATTGACCCAAACAGTCGCAACAACGGAGCAACCGGAAACATCGCTGGCGGAACAGATTTAACCAATACCCGTTCTCCCAGCCTCCGCGATTTGGTCGGCCCAGGTGGGCAGTCGAACGGGGCCTTCATGCACGACGGCAGCCTCGCGACACTCGCCCAAGTCATCAATCACTACAACCAGATCCCAGCCAATAATACCAACCTAGACAATCGCTTAAGGGGGCCAGGAGGCTTGCAAAATCTCAATTTATCGCAAACCCAAAAAGACAACCTCGCCGCCTTCTTGCGTACCCTCAGTGGGGTAAACGTTTATACCGATGAGAAATGGGCGAATCCCTTCAACGCGACCCATCAACTCCAAGTGATCATTTTGCCCGCAGATGCCGTGACCGTGGTGAAAAATACGAATAACACAGCGACGATCCTTTGCCAGGCCGCGCCAAACCTCTCGTATCAACTGCAAAGCTCCAGCGACCTCATCACTTGGGACGACATTCTCACTCTCGCTGCCGACGCCACCGGGAAAATCGAACGAACCATCGCCACCAGCGAGGGTCAGCAATTTTACCGCTTCATTTACACCCTGCCGGAATCCTAAAGCGGAACCCACTGATGCAGGAAATCGACAATTTTTTAAATTTTCGGTGGACAAGTTTTGAGCGCGTCGATAGCACACACGCCTCTTGACGAGGCATACGCCTCTCAAAAACTTAGGCAGTGTAGCTCAGTGGTAGAGTAGGGGACTCATAAGCCCTTGGTCGGCAGTTCGAAACTGCCCACTGCCACCAAGTTTTTGAATCAAACGCCGCTTCTGACGAAAATTTAGAAGAAAATTTCAAAATAGGGCTTGTCAGGTTGGGTTCGGCTCCTAGAGTCGCCCCCCCCACAGCGAGGGCCGCTGACGAATCTCATTCGAAGCGGCTCAAATTACAGGGAAAATTTATCGGGTGCAGCTCCGGAAAAAAGCTACTACAAGGTCGCCTTGTCGTCGCTCCGGTTTGCCCTCATGGGAAAATCAGAATCACCGCAAGGAAATCATGCCGACCATCAATCAACTCGTTCGCAAGGGACGCCTCACTCCGGCCGAAAAGTCGAAGTCACCCGCTCTTGTCAACTGCCCTCAGCGCCGCGGAGTCTGCCTCCAGGTGATGACCCGCACGCCCAAGAAGCCCAACTCGGCTCTCCGTAAAGTGGCCAAGGTTCGCCTTACCAACGGATTTGAAGTCATCGCCTACATCGGCGGTGAAGGACACAACCTCCAAGAACACTCCATCGTCCTCGTTCGCGGTGGACGGGTGAAAGACCTTCCTGGTGTGCGTTACCACATCGTCCGTGGTTCGCTCGATACCCTCGGTGTCGATAAGCGCCGTCAATCCCGCTCCAAATACGGTGCTAAGCGTCCGAAACCCGGTGCCGTCGCCGCTCCTGCCAAAAAAGGCGGGAAGAAGTAATTCATCCGTTTTAACCAAACACTAACTTCCACCGCCATGCCACGCCGCAAGCGCATTTTCACCAAGCCAGACCGTCGCGATCCCCGCTATGACAGTCCTCTCGTCGGTCACCTCATCACCAAGGTGATGGAAGACGGCAAGCGTTCACTCGCCCAACGCATCGTTTACGCTGCCATTGATCGTGCCAACGAAGGAGTCGATACCATCGACCCGCTCGAAGTCATCACCCGTGCCGTTGAGAACACCAAACCACGCGTGGAAGTGAAATCCCGCCGCGTCGGTGGTGCGACTTATCAAGTGCCCCTCGAAGTGGCCGCAGATCGCTCCGAATCCCTCTCCATGCGTTGGCTCGTCAACTACGCTCGTAATCGCAAAGGCACTCCGATGCACGTTGCGCTTGCGAACGAGATCAAAGACGCCGCGAACAACCAAGGCAGCGCCGTCCGCAAACGCGACGACGTCCACAAGATGGCTCAGGCAAACCGCGCCTTCGCTCACTTCCGTTTCTAAGACGTCCCAGCGCTCTAGCATTTCCTTCCTGTGAATCCGAATAGTCCAAACCGCCAATACGTGCTCGAGCGCACCCGAAATATCGGGATCGCTGCGCACATTGACGCGGGTAAGACAACGCTCACCGAGCGGATCCTATTCTATACAGGAATGATTCATAAAATCGGCGAAGTCCACGATGGTGGTGCGACGACCGATTGGATGGAGCAAGAGCGTGAGCGTGGTATCACCATTACCTCCGCCGCCGTCACCACCGAGTGGTGGCAGCACGAGGAAGAGGGAATGACCAAGCTTTTCCCGGGCCAGAAGCAACGCATCAACATCATCGACACCCCGGGTCACGTTGACTTCACCGCTGAAGTTGAACGCTCACTCCGGGTCCTCGATGGTGCAATCGTCGTTTTCTGCGGTGTCGCCGGTGTCCAGCCGCAGTCCGAAACCGTCTGGCGGCAAGCTACCAAATACAACGTCCCGCGTCTCGTCTTCGTCAACAAGATGGACCGCACTGGTGCTGACTTCGACAACGTCTTCAGTGAAGTTAAAGAAAAGCTCGGAGCCAACGCCGTCCGCATCCTCATCCCAATCGGTAACGAAGACCAACTCATCGGTCAAATCGACGTCGTCAACCAAAAGGCCGTCTATTTCTCCGACGACGACAAATTCGGCTCTGTTTACACCGTCAAGGAACTCGAAGGCGACCTCATCGCCCTCTGTCAAGACGCCCATGACGAACTCCTCAGCGCCGTCGCCGATGTCGACGACATCATCGGTGAAAAATTCATCAACGAGGAAAAAATCACCCTCGAAGAACTCAAGCAAGGCATTCGCCGCGCGACCATTTCAAATCAACTTGTGCCAGTTGCAGGTGGCTCAGCCTTTAAAAACAAAGGCGTTCAATACCTGCTGGACGCCGTCATCGACTACCTCCCAAGCCCGCTCGACATCCCGTCAGCCATCGGCATGGACCCCGACAACGAGGAAACCTCCATTGAGGTCGTCACTTCAGACAACGAAAAGTTCGTCGCTCTCGCCTTCAAGCTCTGGGCTGACAAATTCGTTGGAAAACTCGTCTTCTTCCGCGTCTATTCCGGCGTCATCCGTAAGGGCGACACCGTCTATAACCCACGCACCCGCCGCTCCGAGCGCGTCGGTCGTTTGATTCAAATCCAAGCGAACGAGCACAAAGACATCGACGCCTGCTACTCCGGCGACATCGCCGCCATGGTCGGTATCAAAAATGTTACCACTGGCGACACCCTCGCTGCCGACAAATACGATGTCGTGCTCGAGCCTCCTACTTTCCCGGAACCGGTCATCTCCATGGCCGTCGAGCCAAGAACCGTCGCCGACCAAGAGAAACTCGGTCTCGCCCTCGGTCGCCTTTCCGAAGAAGACCCGACCTTCATGGTCAAGACGGACGAAGAAACCGGCCAAGTCATCATCTCCGGAATGGGTGAGCTTCACCTGGAAATCATCATCGACCGCATCCGTCGTGAGTTCAAAGTCGAGGCCAACACCGGCGCTCCACAAATCGCCTACCGCGAGACCATCACCCAAGCTGCTGGCGGCGAAGGTAAACTCATCAAGCAGTCCGGTGGTCGCGGTCAATACGGCCACGTTGTCCTCTCCATCCAGCCTAACGAAAAGGGTAAGGGTCTCACCATTGAAAATAAAGTCATCGGTGGTGCCATCCCGAAAGAATACATCAACGCCGTTTACAAAGGCATCACCGAGTCGATGTGCAATGGCGTCATCGCCGGCTACCCCGTCATCGACGTGCTCGTCGAAATTCTCGACGGATCCTACCACGACGTCGATTCTAACGAAAACGCTTTCACCATGGCTGCCATATTCGCCATGAAAGACGGCTTCAAAAAAGCCAACTCCATCCTTCTCGAGCCAATCATGGCCGTAGAAGTTTCCACCCCAGACGATTACCAAGGTGATGTCATGGGAGATCTCAGCCGCCGCCGCGGTCAGATCCAAAACACCGAATCCAAAGGCAAGCTCTCCATCGTGCATGCCAATGTCCCTCTCAAAGAAATGTTCGGCTACTCGACCGCCGTTCGTACCCTCTCCTCGGGCCGTGCTTCCTATGCCATGACACCATCGCATTTCGAGCAAGTTCCGAAGAACATTGTCGAAGAAATCGTCAGCGACCGCATGGGCTAATTCGCCCCTTCTCCTAACTCACGCAAACCGCCAACTACCTCTCCACCATGGAAAACCAGAAAATCCGTATCCGCCTGCGTGCCTTTGATCACCGTGCGATTGATCGCTCAGCTCAAGAAATCGTGGAAACCGCGAAAAGAACCGGAGCCCGCGTCGCCGGACCGATTCCTCTCCCGACCCGTATCGAAAAATTCACCGTCAACCGCTCGGTTCACGTGAACAAAAAGTCGATGGAACAATTCGAAGTCCGCACTCACAAGCGCCTACTCGATATCGTCGATCCCACCGCCCGCACCGTGGACGAGCTCAAAAAGCTCAATCTCCCAGCCGGTGTCGATATCACCATCCGCATCTAAGTTCAGGGCTATTTCACTGATAACTTCCAACTCTTAACTCTTCTCTTCTTATGTCACTCGGCCTCCTCGGCAAAAAAATCGGTATGACCCGCCTGTTCGACCAACAAGCTGGCATCATGATCCCTGTAACCGTCATCGACGTTTCCGGAAATACGATCCTTCAATCCAAGACTCCAGAATCGGACGGCTACACCGCAGTCCAAGTTGGCTATGGTGACCAGAAGGAACAACGCGCTACCAAGCCTGCTCTCGGCATCGCCAAGAAAGCCGGTTGCGCCCCCAAGCGTTTCATCCAAGAATTCCGCGTCGAAAATGGCGTCAAACTCCCAACCGTCCATCCCGGACTCGACACCTTCACCGTTGGCCAATGGGTTGACGTTTTCGGTGACTCGAAGGGCCGCGGTTTCCAAGGCGCTGTCAAACGCCACGGCTTCGGTGGTCTCAAAATGACCCACGGCTCCATGATGCACCGCCGGACTGGCGCCATCGGTTGCCGCTCCACCCCAGGTCGCGTTTGGAAAAACCAAAAAATGCCCGGACACATGGGAACCACCCGTTCCACCGTCCAGAATCTCAAGATCATCGCCATCCGTCCAGAAGACGGTGTCATCCTCGTCTCCGGTGCCGTTCCAGGATCAAATGGGAATTTCGTCACCGTCCGCCCAGCCAAGAAAAAGTCCGCCTAAGTGGTGGCCCTTTGAAACCTCTCACGATTTACTGTCATGTCCGCTAAGACTTTCACCGCAGAAGACGCTCAAGCCGCCAACCTCGTGTTGGTAGGTGCCGAGAAAGGTCGCCAAGCCGTCCACGATCTCGTGGTCGCCTACCGCGCCAACCGCCGCACTGGCTCCGCTTGCACCAAGACCCGGGGCGAGGTCTCCGGTAACAACCGCAAGATCTACAAACAAAAAGGCACCGGTGGTGCTCGCCACGGCGACAAACGCGCCCCCATCTTCGTCGGTGGTGGTGTCGTCTTCGGACCACGCCCTCGCGACTACTCCAAGAAGGTTCCCAAGACCGTCCGCAAGCTCGCACTTCGCCGCACCCTTGGCGATCTCGTCTCCGCTGAGAAAATCAAAACCGTTGATTCCTTCTCCATCGCAGACGGCAAGACCAAGTCCTTCATCGCCAGTCTCGACGCACTCGTCCAACCCGGTAAAATCCTCGTCGTTTCCAATAGTTTCGACGACTCGACCTACCTCGCTGCTCGCAACGTCGCATGGACCCAGCTCGTCACCGCTACCGACGTGAATGTCGAGCAGCTCCTCCTCGCCAACACCGTCATCCTCGTGGGTGATGCTGTGCAAACGCTCGCAGCTCGCACTGCCTGAACCCCGGACCACACACCGAGATTATGAAAGACATCTACCAGGTCATCAAAAACGTCCGCCTCTCCGAAAAAGCCACCATGCTTCAGGAGACCAACAACGAGGTCACCCTCGAAGTGGACCGTAAGGCCAACAAGCTTGAAATCAAACAAGCCGTTGAACAACTCTTCGGAAAAACCGTCTTGGCCGTTCGCACTGCCAACTACGACGGTAAACTCAAGCGCCAGCGTCGTGCCGATGCCGGACGCACTAACCACTGGAAAAAAGCTATCGTCCGCCTCAAGGAAGGCGAATCGCTCGATCTCGTCTAAGCGATTTAACAACGCAGCTCCAAACGTAACACTCTAACGTTCCGATTGTCATGCCCCTGAAAACTTTCAAGCCAATCACACCATCCGCTCGCTACAAGAATCTCCCGTCCTTCGACGAGATTACCAAAAGCAAGCCTGAGAAGAGTCTTCTCACGCCCCTCAAGCGCAGCGGTGGCCGTAACAACACCGGCCGCATCACCACTCGTCACATCGGCGGAGGTCACAAGCGTCACTACCGTTTGATCGACTTCAAACGCGGTAAGCACGATGTTGCAGCCACCGTCGTCGGCATCGAATACGATCCGAACCGCACCTGCCGCATCGCACTCATCCAGTATGAAGATGGTCAAAAATCCTACATCCTCGCCCCACTCGGCCTCGAAGTTGGAACCACCGTCATCTCTGGTGCCGCTGTCGCTCCTAAGACCGGTAACGCCATGCCACTCAGCGCAGTTCCACTCGGCACGCCCATTCACAACATCGAACTCATCCCAGGCAATGGCGGCAAAGTCGCTCGTGCCGCCGGTCAGCTCGCCGTGCTCTCCAACCGCGATGGCGGCTGGGCACTTGTGAAAATGCCTTCCGGTGAAATTCGCCGCTTCAACGATCGTTGCTTCTGCACCATCGGCCAAGTCGGCAACCGCGATCACATGAACGAAACTTCTGGCAAAGCCGGCCGCACTCGCTGGCAGGGCGTTCGCCCAACCGTCCGCGGTATGACGATGAACCCCGTTGACCACCCCAACGGTGGTGGCGAAGGCAAGTCCAAGTCCGGTGGTGGTCGTCAGCACCTTCTCAGCCCATGGGGCCATGCGAAGGGTCAGAAGACTCGTAACAAGAAGAAGTCCACCAGCGTCTTCATTGTCGAGTCCCGCCACAAAGCAAAGAAGAAGTAACTTAATCGAACCTTTTACCTAACGATTCCATGCCACGCTCACTCAAGAAAGGCCCCTACGTCGATCAAAAGCTCCTCGCTAAGATCGACGCCGTCGCCGACGCCGGATCCGAACGCAAGCCCATCAAAACATGGAGCCGCAAGTCGATGATCACCCCTGACTTCGTCAGCCACAACTTCGCCGTCCACAATGGCAAAACCTTCGTTCCCGTTTACGTGACCGAAAACATGGTGGGCCACAAACTCGGTGAATTTTCCCCGACCCGTCTGTTCAAGACTCACGGCGGCATCGGTAAGAAATAAGTAAGCGCCTCTCTCAAGTCCTCAGTAACCATGCGTTCTTCCATCCATCTCAAAGCAATTGCCTCGGCCCTCGGGTTCTTGGTCACTGCTGAGTTGTGTGTTGCTGGAGCGCCCACCGCTGAGGAACTTCAAGAGGTCGTCACCGAACTCCAAACTCAGAATCAAACCCTCCAGCGCAGCCTTACCGAAGCGAATCGCGGCGAAAAAATGGCCACTGAGCAACTCGCTCAGGTCCGCCAACGCCTCGAAGCCCTCGGCAAAAACCTGCTCGACGGAGGGGATGATCGCATCGTCCAAGCCGCTTCCGACCTCCAAGTTGCAAGCGAGCGCGTGACAAAATTTGAAGCCGCTACTGCGGAAGTCATTGCTGCTGTGAACGAATACGTCCGCTTGGCGGTCGTGTCAGATCCCTCAGCCAGATTACGTGTAGAAACTTCATTAAGAGAGCTTGACGCTGTCCTCGGTCTGCGTCAAAAGCCTCAGCCCGATATCCGGTCCGGCTCACTCCAGCAGGCCCGTATTGTTAGCCTCGATCCTGAAAGCGGCATGATGGTTTTGAACCTTGGTGAAAACCAAGGCGCTAAAATCGGAATGTCCTTTCGACTCACCCGTGGCTCACAGCCATACGGGAAAGCCATTCTCGCTGAAGTCCGCAAGGGCATCAGTGGTGCCTTTGTCGAAAACCTCGACAACGTCACCGAAACACCACGCACCGGCGACCTCGCCGTTATCGAAACACAAGCATCCGCGCAGTAACCACTCACGTCAGACGTTCCATGGAAGTCAAAAGCATCACTAAATACGTTCGCCTCTCGCCCAAAAAGGCGCGTGACGTCGCCCGCGAAATTCAAGGTCTCCCCGTATCGAGCGCCCTTGATATTTTGACCTTCACCCCCAAGAAAGCTGCTCAGCTCATTGGTAAGACTCTCAAAACAGCCATCGCAGACGCGGAGAACAATTTCTCCCTCGACGCCTCGACACTTGTCATCAAGGAAGCCGTCATCGGCGGTGGGCCAACCCTGCGTCGCTTCAAGCCACGGGCAAAAGGCTCCGCCGGTCCGATCCTCAAGCGCACCAGCCACATCTCCATCACTCTCGTTGGCTCCGCCCCCGAGAAAAAGAAAAAGGTCGCTCGTAAGGCTGCCGCCAAGCCTCTCGAAGAAGCACCCGCCGCGGTTGTCGAAACCGCCTGATCACTACCCTCTCAATCTCATCCCTCACCGACCATGGGCCAAAAAGTAAATCCGATCGCATTCCGTCTCGCCGTCAACAAAGACTGGCGCTCCAAGTGGTATGCCAAAGGCAAAGACTACACCGATAAGCTCCACGAAGATCTTGCGATCCGTGGCTACCTCAAGAACAAACTCGTCAATGCTGGACTGGCCCGTGTGGTCATCGAGCGTGCATGGAACAGCGTTCGTGTCACCCTTCACACCTCACGCCCTGGCCTCATCATCGGTCGCCAAGGCAAGGAAATCGAGGTCATGACCAAGGACATCGCAGGCCTTTGCAAGGGTGCCCAAGTCAAAATCGACATCATCGAAATTCGCAAGCCCGAGCTTGACGCCCAACTCGTCGCCGAGCAAATCGCCGTGCAACTTGAGCGCCGGATCTCCTTCCGCCGCGCCATGAAACGCGCTTTGCAAACTGCCATGGAATTCGGTGCTGAAGGCATTCGTCTCCGCTGCGCAGGCCGCCTCGGTGGTGCTGACATCGCCCGTGCTGAAGGCTACCGCGAAGGTAAAGTCCCTCTTCAAACTCTCCGCGTCCCGCTTGACTACGGCTTTGCCGAAGCTCGCACCCTTTACGGAATCATCGGTATCAAATGCTGGGTGAACAAAAAGGAAGACGACGGCACAGGCAAACAACCCCAAGGTCGCAACGACCGTGGTGACCGTGGCGGAGATCGCCGTGGTGGCGGCGGTGGTGATCGTGGTGGCGATCGCCGTCCAAACAATCGTAACTGATTCACCAATCCTCTCACCTCTCACATTAACCATTTTCCCTAGAAGGACCGAGTTATGCCTTTGATGCCCAAAAGAACCAAGTTCCGCAAGAGCCACCGCGGAAGCCGCTCTGGTAATGCCCAGCGCGGAACCACCGTCGCCTTCGGTGACTTCGGTCTGCAAACCCTCGACCGCGGCTGGATGACCAACCGCCAAATCGAAGCTTGCCGGATCGCGATCAACCGCTCACTCAAGCGGAAAGGTAAAGTCTGGATCCGGATTTTCCCACACAAGTCTATCACGTCACGTCCTCCTGAAACCCGGATGGGTAAAGGCAAAGGTGCCGTCGAAGGTTGGGTAGCCGTGATCCGTCCAGGCAACATGCTTTTCGAAATCGGCGGTGTTCCTGAGTCAGCAGCGAAAGAGGCCATGCGTCTCGCTTCCTACAAACTCGGTATACGCACCCGCCTCGTCGCCCGCAATCCACACGCTTGATCCGTCTGATCAATTCCACCTATTACCGTCTGCATTATGGCCAAATCTAAAGCCGCTTCACCCAGCACCATGAGCGATTCCGAACTCCAAGTTCGCCTCAAGGAGCTGAAACAAGAAGCTCTCAACCTCCGCCTCCAACGCGCCACTGGCACCTTGGAAAATCCTGCCCGCATCCGCCAGGTGCGTCGCGAAACTGCGCAAGTGCTCACCGCGGTCACCGCCAAGTCACTCGCTTAATTCCAAGATCTTACCTAATCCTTCCATGAGCGAGACTCCATCGGACGCACAAGTCCACCTCCGTAAAACCCGCGTTGGCGTGGTCATTTCCAATAAAATGGACAAGACCCTCGTCGTCGAACACGTTGCCCGTGTTCCCCACCCTAAATTCAACAAAATCGTCAAGCGCTCCAAGAAATACTACGTGCACGACGAGACCAACCAAGGCCAAATTGGTGACCGCGTCCGCATCGTCGAGACTCGCCCACTTTCTAAGCTGAAGTGCTGGTCACTCGCTGAAGTCATCTCCCATTGATCTGGCCTCGCCCATTTCAACTCTCAATATTCAACTCTCAAATTTCTCCTAAGTCATGATCCAGATGGAAACCATGCTCGTCGTCGCCGATAACACCGGCGCACGGAGCGCAAAAATGATCGGCGTGCTCGGCAAGCGCAGCCGCACCGCATGCATCGGTGACGTCATCACCTGCCACATTCGCGACTCGATCCCGACCGCTGCTGTCAAAAAAGGCAGTGTCGTTAAGGCTGTCGTCGTCCGCACCGCCTACCCGATCCGCCGCGCAGATGGCTCCATCCTCCGCTTCGACTCCAACGCCGTCGTCATCATCGACAAGGACAACAATCCACGCGGCACCCGGATCTTTGGACCCGTTGCCCGTGAACTGCGTGACCGCTCGTTCATGAAAATCGTCTCTCTCGCTCCGGAAGTTCTCTGATCCCCGCAGCACTCTTACCACTCCATCCACCCTCTAATTTCATGAGCAGCATCAAGACCCACGTCAAAAAAGGTGACCAAGTCGAAATCATCGCAGGAAACCACAAAGGCAAGCGCGGCACCGTGCTCCTTGTGAACGCAGCCAAGGGCAAAGTCGTCGTCGAAGGCGGCCGCCCCATCATCAAGGCCACGAAAGCCACTGAAGGTGACGCCGGCGGTCTCAAGACCATCGACGGACCAGTACATATCTCCAACGTCAAAAAAGTGGGCTGAAGCCCTTCCGCTTCATAAGAAGTGGAAACCTTCCGCCCGCGCTTAAGCGCCTGAGCAATCAGCGCTGACCCGCAAAAAAATGAGCACACCAGCACTACAACAACATTACAACGACAAGGTTGTTCCTGCTCTCAAAAAGAGCTTGGGATACGCCAATGTCCACCAAGTCCCACGTCTTGAAAAGATTGTGGTCACGTCCTGCATGGGTAAATCCCCGGATCGGAAAGTCGCCGTCGATGACGCCGTCAACGAAATCCAAAAGATCACCGGCCAACGTCCATCCATCACATTCTCGAAGAAGGCCGTCGCCAACTTCAAGCTCCGTGAAGGTGAAGCCCTCGGCGCACGTGTCACCCTCCGTGGTGCTCGTATGTGGGAATTCATGCACCGCTTCATCAACGTCACCGCCCCAAACATCCGCGACTTCCGCGGGATTTCCTCCAAGTCATTCGATGGCCGTGGAAACTATGCTTGTGGCGTGAACGACCAATCCATCTTCCCGGAAATCGAAATCGACCAGATCAAGCGCACCATCGGCTTTGACCTGATTTTCGTCACCTCCGCTCCCACCGACGCAGAAGGTCGCGCCCTCCTCACCGAGCTTGGCATGCCGTTCCGCGATATGAAAAAGGCAAACGAACTTGAGGCCGAGGCCGTAGCTGCCAACTAAACCCGGAACCAAACACTTCAAGGAATCCTATTATATGGCAGTTCTCACCGATCCAATTTCCGACTTCCTCACGCGTTTCAAAAACGCCGCCCGCGCTGGCAATGAGGAATTCACCGCCCCTTACTCCAAGATCAAGGCGGACATCGCCCGCATTCTTCAGGAAGAAGGCTACCTCTGGAACTACGAAGTCGTCACCGGCGACCGTACGACCCTCAAAGCGAAGCCGAAGTTCATCGACGGCCGCTCAGTCCTCACCGACCTCAAGCGCGTATCCACCCCTGGCCGCCGCCACTACATCGGCGCCGGTGAAGTGCCACGCGTCATGTCCGGCCTCGGTATCTCGATCCTTTCCACTTCGAAAGGCGTCATGTCCGGCGGCTCCGCCAAGAAACAAAACCTCGGCGGCGAACTCCTCGCCAACGTCTGGTAAACCTTAACTCGTCAAAGGAAACTACTACCATGTCACGAGTCGGACTCAAACCAATCTCGCTTCCTGAAAAAGTCGCCATCAAACTCGATGGCCGCACGGTGATCGTCGAAGGCCCAAAAGGCAAACTCGACTTCCCACTTCCAGAAGGCATCTCGCTCTCAACGTCAGAAGGTACCGTTGTGGTGTCCCGCGCTACAGAGCAACGTCAACACAAAGCCCTCCACGGCACTGCCCGCAGTCTCGTCCAGAACATGATTCTCGGCGTCTCCACTGGCTTCGTGAAGGATCTTGAAATCATCGGCGTCGGTCTCCGCGCAGCCGTCAAGGGTTCAGACCTTGACCTCTCGCTCGGTCGCTCACACCCACTCCTTCACCCCATCCCATCCGGTCTCAGCGTTACTGTCGTTGAAAACACCAAGATCAAGGTTGAAGGCATCGACAAGCAGCTCGTCGGTCAGTTCGCTGCCGAGGTCCGCGGCTTCTATCCACCAGAGCCTTACAAAGGCAAAGGCGTTCGCTACGTCGGTGAAAAAGTTCGCCGCAAAGAAGGCAAAAGCGTCGGCAAATAATCCATTACCGTCGTCCCACACCTCAACACAATTACGGCACTATGAGCACTATCAATCGCAAGTCGATCCGCCGCCGGATCCACAATCGCATCCGTCGGAAAGTCTCCGGCACTGCAGAACGTCCACGTTTGGCCGTTCATTACTCCAACCAACACATCTACGCCCAAGTCATCGACGACTCGGCTGGCAAGACCTTGGTCTCCGCCTCCACGCTCGACAAGTCTTTCGAAAACGCCTCGGCCAACATCGAGAGCGCCCAGAAAGTCGGAGCTCTCCTCGCCGAGCGCGCCAAGGGTTCCAACATCAGCGCCGTGGTCTTCGACCGGGGCGGTCACCTCTATCATGGTAAAGTCAAAGCCCTCGCCGATGCAGCGCGTGAAGCCGGACTCCAATTCTAACGCTCTGACCTGACACATCACATGGTAACAATTCCAGACAATCAATCCCCTGAAGCTCCGGCATCCGCCAAGCCAGAACTCGGCCCTATCGCAGGCTCCGCTCCCTCAAACGGTGGCGGCGGCTACCAAGGTAATCGCGGCCAAGGCGGCGGTGGTGGCTATCAAGGCGGCGGCCAAGGCGGTCAAGGTGGCGGCCAAGGCGGTCGCGGTCGTGGCGGCCCTCGTCGTGAAGAGCGTGCTGCTCCTACCGATGCGGACGGCAATGAACTTTCCGAAAAGGTCGTTTTTATCAACCGTTGCGCCAAGGTCGTCAAAGGTGGTCGTCGTTTCAGCTTCTCCGCTCTCGTTGTCACTGGCAACAAGACCGGTAAAGTCGGACTCGGCTACGGTAAGGCAAACGAAGTGGCAGACGCCATCAAGAAAGCCAGCGAAGGTGCCCGTAAAGTGCTCGTCTCGATGAGCATCGTGGACGGCACCATCCCCCACGAAATCTATGCAGAATTCGGCGGCGGCAAGGTTCTCCTCAAACCAGCATCTCCCGGAACCGGGATTATCGCCGGTGGCGGTGTCCGCGCCGTTTGCGAAGCAGTCGGCATTCGTGACGTGCTTGCCAAGTCGATGGGTTCTTCCAACCATGCCAACGTGGTCAAAGCCACACTCAAGGCTCTTTCTCAACTCCGCACCCGTGACCAAGTTCTTGGTGGCCGTGGTAAAAAGAAGAAGGAAAAGGCGATTTAAGTTAAACGTTAGAAGTTATAAGTTATTTGGAATCAAAAGCTCTTCACTTCTAACTCATAACAAGTAACAAATAACTCTTCATACACCAATGGAACTCCACTCATTTAGCCCGAATCCGGGATCAAAGCACCGGAACAAGCGTCTCGGTTGCGGCGAAAGCTCCGGCCACGGCAAAACGGCCGGTAAAGGCAACAAAGGTCAAAAAGCCCGCTCCGGCTCCGGCACTCGTGTCGGCTTCGAAGGTGGCCAGATGCCTCTTCACCGTCGTCTGCCTAAGCGCGGATTCAACAACTTCGACTTCCGCGATGTCTTCTGTGTCTTCAACGTCGGTGAACTCGACGATCTGTTCGACGCAGGTGCCACCATCGACGAAGCCGCTCTTCGTGGCCAAGGCCTCGTGAACGGTCGTTGCGACAAGGTCAAGGTGCTCGGCATCGGCGAAGTCACCAAGGCGTTCCACCTCGTGGTGGACAATGCCAGTGCTTCCGCTCGCGAAAAGATCGAAAAAGCAGGTGGCACCGTCACCGCCCCACCCGCGAAGGTCGTCGAAGCCAAGCCTACCGCTTGATCACTTCCGATTGATCTCTGATTTCCGATGAGGAAGCGCACCCGCGCTTCCTCATCGTGTTTACAACCTTCACGTCATTTCCTCCACCACTTAGCCATGATTTCTGCGTTCCGTAACACTTGGAAAATTCCTGAACTCCGCGACCGGATTCTTTTCACCCTCGCCCTGATCGTCATCATCCGTCTCGGTGTGCACATCACTCTTCCTGGAGTCGATGGCTCAGTGATCAAGGCGTGGATGGATCATCAAACGAGTGATGCGAAAAATGGCGGTGGTATCACCGCCCTACTCACCGTTTTCTCCGGTGGTGGTCTCCAGCACGCGGGAATTTTTGCCCTCGGAATCATGCCTTATATCTCTGCATCCATCATGGTGCAGTTGATGACAGCGGTGGTGCCGAAACTTTCACGGCTCGCTCGCGAAGATGGCGGTCGTCAGAAAATCACTCAATACACACGCTACATCACCATCGGCATCGCCCTAGTCCAGGGCTTTTTTGTCGCGAAATCACTCACTAGCCCAGAAAGCATTCCCTACATGCAGGGAATCAGCCAGTTCGGCTTGTTGGTCCCTGATGCTTCACCGATCTGGATGACGTTCACGGTCATCACCATCGTGGCAGGCACGGTTCTTCTGTTATGGATCGCCGACCAAATCACGGAAAAAGGAATCGGTAACGGCACCTCGATCATCATCACGGTGAACATCATTTCCGCACTCCCTGGTGCCTTGATCCAAGCCTGGAATTTCTTCGTCACGGGCAAGGATGTGAGTCCATTTAACTCGATGATGATGGTGGTGATGATCGCCCTCTTGCTCGTCGTCATCGCAGGCACCATTGCCATCACCCAAGCCCAGCGCCGGATCGCGGTGCAATACGCCAAGCGCGTGGTTGGTCGCAAACAATTTGGCGGCCAGACCCAGTATTTGCCGTTGAAGGTCAATTACGCAGGGGTCATGCCCATCATTTTCGCCACTGCGGTGCTATCCTTGCCGCCCATGATGCTTCAGTGGTTTTTCCCCAACCAAGGCTGGTCCACTCGCCTTTACGGAGAACTCGTCGGCGGTGGGACTTGGTATTACATTCTCGGGGGTGCGGGTATCTTCCTGTTCTCTTACTTCTGGGTGGCCATGATGTTCCAGCCCTCGCAAATCGCGGAGGATCTCAAACGGAACGGCGGCTACATCCCCGGCGTGCGCCCTGGGAAACCGACTGCTGACTTCCTCGACTTCACTATGACTCGGCTCACCTTCGCAGGTGCCATTTTCATGGTCGCCTTGTTCGTTCTGCCGATGATCACCGGTAAAATGGTCGGCTTGCCACCATCCTCACTCGTGCTGCATTTCTTCGGCGGCACGTCGTTGCTGATCATGGTCGGTGTCGTCCTCGACGTGATGCGCCAAGTCGAGACTCAGCTCCTGCAAAAGCATTATGATGGATTTCTCCGTAAGGGAAAAATCAAGGGCCGCTATGACCGCCTTAATCAGAACAGCGGTGCAGCTCCTAAGAATGCGATTGTCTACCTGTGGACCATCATTGCGATTCTTATCATTGTTGGGATTGCGATCTTCACTTATAACAGCAGCCATAGCCTTTGACCGCCGCACACCCCAAGCCGCTCCGCGTTGTCCTGCTAGGGCCTCCGGCTTCTGGTAAGGGGACTCAAGGGCGTCGCTTGGCGACCAGTCTCGGCCTCGGTTACCTCAGTACCGGGGCCTTGTTACGTGCAGAAGTCGCTGCAGGAACGGTTTTGGGAAAGCGCTCGGAGCCACTGCTGGCTCGCGGTGAGTATCTTCCGGATGAGTTAATGTGCCCGATCCTAGGAGATTGGCTCACCAAACAGACCCAAGGCTGGGTTCTCGATGGATTTCCCCGGAGTTTGCCGCAGGCGCTTTTCCTCGACGAATGGCTAGCCCAACACTCTCTAACCGTGGATGTCGCCATCTCGTTGGAAGTTCCGTATACTGAATTGGTCGCCCGCATGAAAAATCGCGTGGAATGCCAACAGTGCCGTTGGACGGGTCAGCGTGTGCAGTTGGATGCAGATGGCATGTGTCCGGTTTGCCATGGTCCGGCGGGTGCGCGTCTCGATGATACCGAGGAAAACTTCAAAAATCGCTACACGGAATTCACGACCCTCACCGGGCCAGTCATCGAGCACTATCGAGCCCTCGGGCGGCTTTGTGCTTGTGAAGCCGTCGCCCATCCAGATGAAGTCGCCGCCCAACTTCTGTCCTCCCTGACTGCCCCTTCAGCTTGAATCTTTCATTTCTTAACTTCTGTTACAACATCGTGTCCCGCCGAACCCGCATCCCCATCAAGTCACCCCGTGAAATCGAACTTATGCGGAAAGCGGGTGGAGTCGCCTCCATCATCTTGCAGGCACTCACCAAGCAGGTGGTGCCAGGCTGCACCACTGGGGAAATCGACAAACTCGCCGCAGAACTCATGCGCGAGCACGACTGCAAAAGCGCTTTCCTTGGCTACCGTGGCTTTCCCGGCTACACCTGTATTTCGGTGAATGAAGAAGTCGTGCACGGCATCGGCGGAGCGCGGAAAATCATGCCGGGTGACATCGTGAAAATCGACGTTGGCATCATGAAAAGCGGTTTCATCGGCGACAATGCCACGACTGTCGCTGCTGGAGATATTCCCTTGGAAACCAAACGCCTCCTCGCCGTTACCGAGGAGTCTCTCTTCCAAGCCATCAGCCATGCACGGGCCGGCCGCAAACTCGCGGACCTCTGCGGCGCGGTGGAAGCATTCGCCAAGCCGCATGGGTTCACGATCGTGCGAGAGTTCGTCGGCCACGGCGTCGGCCGCCGCTTGCATGAAGAGCCACAAGTTCCGAACTATCGCCCACAAGGAAAGTCCCCGACGCTCATGCCAGGCATGACCCTCGCGATCGAGCCGATGGTCAATGCCGGTGTTGCTTCCGTACGCATCCTCGACGATGGCTGGACGGTCATCACCGAGGATAAAAAGCCCTCAGCCCATTTTGAGCACACCGTTCTCATCACTTCGGGTGATCCGGAAATTCTCACTTGGCGGCCTAGAGAGGCATTACCTGAGCAGCTCGGGTTGCCAAATTGGTGAATCGCCGCGTGGCGTGTTTTCGATCACCACGGTGATTGCCATGGTCCAATTTCTAGTTAAGTATCCTAAACGAAATGAGTGCCACCCATGAAACCCTCAACGTCGCAGTAGCCAATGGTCAACTGCTTGAATCCGCAAAATCCAATATCATCGCCCTGCTAGGCGGCACGACCAGTGCACTCGCACCTCTGGTGATCGATGAATTGATTCAAGCCGGAGCGTGGGACGAGCTGAACGATCGCTTTTTCAAAACCCTCGCCTTCGGCACCGGCGGTCTCCGTGGACGGACCATCGGACGCGTGATCACCACCGTAGAGCAAGGTGTCGGCGGACCGAATGGGCGCCCAGAGCATCCTTGCGTGGGCACGGCGACGATGAACTACTACAATCTGAGTCGCGCCGTGCGTGGCCTCATCGCCTACGCCAAGACCTTCGCCGGGCCAGACCGTAAGCCAGTCCTAGTTTTCGCCCACGATACGCGCCACTTCTCGCGAGATTTCGCCGAGTTTTGCGCGAAGATCGCCGCCGATCTCGGCTGCTATGCTTACCTGTTCGAAGGGCCGCGCTCCACGCCAGAACTCTCATTCGCCGTGCGCGAGCTTCGCGCAGATGCCGGCGTCGTGCTGACGGCTAGCCACAACCCGCCGCATGACAACGGGTTTAAAGCGTATTTCAACGACGGTGCACAAATCGTCGAGCCACATGCTTCCGCCATCATCGCCGAGGTGAATGCCATCGCCAGCGAGCGCTACGACGTGCTGCCAGAGTCGGAGCGCGGTAGCATCACCCACCTCGGGGCGGAAATGGACGCCCGTTACGTCTCGTTGTTGAAAACCCTGCTCCTCAAGCCCTCGCTGCTCGAAGGTGCTTCCACCAAAATTGTCTTCACCAACCTCCACGGCACCGGCGGGCACATCAATGTGCCGATGCTCCGTGACTTCGGCTTCGACGTGCTCACCGTCCCCGAGCAAGACGTGCAAGACGGCCGTTTCCCCACGGTGGAATCGCCCAATCCTGAGAATGCTCCTGCCCTGAAAATGGCCATCGACCTCGCGGAAGCCTCCGGGGCTGAGATCGTCATCGGCACCGATCCGGATGCCGACCGCATGGGCGTCGCGGTGCGCGATGCAGCGGGGAAAATGATTCTCCTCACCGGGAACCAGATCGGCTCGTTAATGGCGTGGTATCGCTTGAAAACCTGCTTTGAACTCGGCTTGCTCACCCCCGCAAACCGCAACCGAGCGGTCTTGGTGAAAACCTTCGTGACCACTGAACTCCAGCACGCCATCGCCGACGGCTTCGGTGTCGGAATCGTGGACACGCTCACGGGTTTCAAGTACATCGCCTCCAAGCTCCGCAAGTATGAGGACGCGATCCCGGCGGATAAAAAGGGCGACTACCGTGCGCTCAGCCAAGAACAGACCCGCGCGCTGCGTCTCGAATACTCGCGGTTCTTCGTCTTTGGTGGTGAGGAAAGCTATGGCTACCTCGGCTCTGACGCCGTGCGCGACAAGGATGCGAACGGCGCGACACTGATGTTTGCGGAAGTCGCCGCTTACGCAAAATCGGTGGGCAAAACCCTGCCCGAGCTGATGGACGACATTTACACCGAGTTCGGCTACCACCTCGAAATTGGGAAATCTCTCGTCATGGAAGGTGCCGATGGTGCCGCGAAGATCCAAGCCCTCGCCAATTCCTACGCCGAGAATCCACCGAAAACGGTCGATGGCGCAGCTGTGGTGAGGGTCCGGGATTTCGCCAAGCACGAACTCTTCGATCAAGAAGGTGACTTGCTGCCGAAGGAGAAGATGCTCTTCGTCGATCTCGAAGATGGGCGCTCCTTCGCCGTCCGCCCGTCCGGCACTGAGCCGAAAATCAAGTTCTACCTCTTCGGCAAACACGCGGCGAATGCCGATCTAGCCCTGGCGAAGACCGCGGTCCAGACGGGTCTGAGCACCCTGTGGGCCTGGATCGAGAAAGACGCGGCGGCTCGCTGAGAGAGGCGTTCACTCGTCTAGCAATGAGCTGCGTGTGAACAAGGAAATCACGTGGACGCCGCGCGCCTCGATGGCTTGGCGTCCACCTTCTTCGCGGTCCACCAGCACTAGGGCGAAGGCGACCTTCCCGCCCTCACGCTTGATCGCGTCGATGGCCTTGAGCGTGGAGCCGCCAGTGGTGATGACGTCGTCCACCACGATGATGGTGTCTCCGGATTTGAAATTTCCTTCGATTTGTTTCCCCGCGCCGTGGCCTTTTGGTTCTTTGCGGACGGTGAACACCTGCAAGGCCTCCGACGGGTTTTTACTAGCGGAGGCGATCCCGACAGCTAGTGAAATGGGGTCTGCGCCGAGCGTCATCCCGCCGATGGCGTCGATCTTGAGCTGCTCGGAGTGGATCTTCGAGCGCACCGCATGCCAGCCGAGATCGCCGATGAGGAGTGCGCCAAACGGGTCCATCGCCGTGACGCGGCAGTCGATGTAGAGGTCACTCTGCTTCCCCGAGGCGAGGGTGAAGCTGCCGGTGCGGACGGATTTCTCGAGCAGAAGCTTTTTGAGAGCTGAGGCGGTTTGAAGCATGGGTGGGGTGTTGGCTGGAAGTGGGAAATGTGAAAATACAATCACGCGAGACGTTTCATCACGGCGGAGGAAAGCAGTTTTCCATCGGCCCGGCCTTCTGCCAATTCTTGGGCGCGCTTCATGACTTTTCCCATGTCGCCCTTACCCGTCGCGGCGGTGTCGGTCACGGCCTGCTCGATGATGGCGAGCAATGCGTCCTCCGTGAGAGCGGCGGGGAGGTAGCGGGAGAGAATCTCGATTTCTGCCCTCTCGGTCTCCGCGAGTTCCGGGCGTCCGGCGCTTTCAAATTGCTCGCAGGAGTCCACTCGCTGCTTGATTTGCTTGCGGATGACGCTCAGCACCTCCGCCTCTTCCAGCACGACGCTGAGATTACCCTTTTCGATCGCGGCGTTCATGAGAGCGCTTTTCAGGGCGCGTAGGGCGTTGAGCGCCAAGCTGTCCTTGGCTTTCATGGCGGTTTTAATGTCCTCGGGGATGCGGCTCGCAGTGTCGTTCATGGCCACTGTCCTATCACGGCGCTGCGGGAGACCAAGCAAAAGTAACGGATAAAAACCTGCGGCCATCCTTCATGCGACGGTCTCAAAATACCCAAAGCAGGCAGGGCCCGGAGGTCCATCCCCGCCTTGTGGTTTTTTATCAAAAAACCCCCGTCGCGCTAAGCGGACGGGGGTCTGTGAGATGGATTTAAGATGGAAGTGCGGATTACGCCTCTTCGGTCTTTTCCTTAGCTTCTTCTGCTTTTGGCTCGAAGGCATAAACGGTTTCGAGGTCGGTCGCGGCGACAGCTTCTGGAGCTGGCTCGACGATCGTCTCGATGACGGCTTCTGCGACTTCCGCAACTGCGACTTCCGCCACTGGAGCTTCTGCCACCACGTTCTCGGCACTTGCCTCGACCGCTGCTGCTGGGGCTTCTGCGTTCTGCGTAGCCGCAGGCTGGGTGGAGGCTAGCACGATGCGAACCGATTCTGGCTCGTTGCGGCTTTCGAGATCTTCGCGCTCGTCCTGACCCTTGGATTTAGCACCGGAAACGGTCATTTTGCGACCCATGAAGGGTTGATCGTGAAGGACTTCCACACAGCGCACGGCATCGTCGAGACGGAGCATTTCCACGAAGCCGTAGCCCTTGGAGCGGTGGGTGGAACGGTTGTAAACGATCTCGATGTTGCGAACTCCGCCGATGCCTTTGAAGAGCTCTTGGAGGTCTTGCTCTGTCACGTCGTAGGAGAGATTTCCCACATACACGCGGGTGGACTCGACGCTTTTTGGGTCACCTCCGCGAGGACGGTCACCTGAGCGATTGCCACCACGGCTGCGTTCTTCACGTTCGCCTTCTGGGCGTTTTTCGCGGGGTGCGCGTGGCTCACGGGGTTCACGTGGCTCGCGGGCGGGGCGGGAATCTCCTTCGCCAGAGCGGGCATTGCGGGTGTTTGACTTCGGAGCGCCTTCACCTGTAGGGAAGGGGGTGGACTCGGTATTGCGAGGCTTCCGTTCTGGGCGGGTGGGTGTGGCTGCTGGCTTTTTCCCAAGGCCGATGGCATTGAGAATTTTTTGCCAAAAGCTGACTTTCACAGGTGCATAGGTGCGAGCCGGGCGTGAGGCCTGGGGGCGGAACTCGTCGGAGCGCTTGTTGTCGTGACGGCGGTTTTGGCCGCGGTCTTTGGAGTCTGCGCCACGTGGACCACGTTCGTCAGAGTGCTCGCGAGGGCCGCGTTCGTTTTGGTTGCGGTTTGAGCCACCGCGATTGCGGCGGCGACGGTTATTTCCCGAGTTGCGGGAATCTTGTGTTGCGTTGGTTGACATGTTGTCAGTGGTATCGTGGTTTCAGGCGGCCCGGCGCGGCAGACTCAGGCGAGTATGGCACGGCTGGAAGGACCTCGTGCTGACCGACATGGTTCCGACGATTCCGGCTTTTTGGGTGCCGAAGTGAAGCTCCGCAGGTCTTGCGGAAAGGAACTTCACTCATGAGTCGAAAACAGCCGACTTGCGCCGCCGCCCGTGAGATCGATCATTCTGGTTTTCCTGTCCGCTGGCCGAAGTCACCCCCGTGAGGAAGGGGTGAATCAGTAAGCACACTCGGCTGGATGCGGGCATCGGAGGCTGAGAAAAGATCGACTCGCCGGAGAAGCTAGGGGCTTTTCCTCCTTTGGCAAGAGTGAAGGGGAGGGGATGATTTCGCCATTTTCACCGGCGCATCAGCCATGCGACTGTTTCAGCAATCTTGACATGTGTGTGCTTTCACAAACGCTCGGCGGAGGCGGCCATGACGACCGCCCGTCCTCCTTCCTTATGCCCGCTGACTCCATTCCCGCTCTCAGTCTTGGCAGCGTCGTACTGATCGTTTTCCTTGGCTGTGCTGGATTCGTGCTGCTGCGCGGCATGGCCCGCATGATTCTTGGGACACTCATTCTGGGGCTGAGCGGCTGGGTCGCGTTTCGCCTCTGGCAGCTCGCGCCTGAGTTGTCGGTGCAGTGGACGGGGAAATCGGTGGTGTGGTTGATCCAAGCGTTGCCAATTGCGGGTTTTTTTCTCGCGTGGTTCCTGCTGCGGAAACTGCTGCGGCTTTTCACGACGGGTGGCGTGAAATCGGCTAAAGCGCTGTGGCCCTCTTCGTTGATGGGCTTCCTATTTCGCCTCGTCTTGGCGCTCATTCCCACGGCGGGAATCTGCCTAGTGGTGCTGCTGACGCTGCATCATCGCGGTTCGGTCGCGGAGATCCGGGCCTATGCAGGTCCGAAGTCGCAAGCACCCGCGAGCTACGCCCAGCAGCTGAAAACTGCCATTGATGAGATACTCCCCAGCTCATGGCTCTTGAGCTTGGATCCCCTCGCGGACCCCGCGCGGGTCGCACTTGCCAAGCTGATTTCTGCGCAAGCGGTGACGCCGCTGAGTCCCGTCATGGACCCACAAACGGGTAAGCCCATCCCGCGCGCGATCCTTGTGGACGATCCTGATCTCCAAACTCTTGCTCGTGAGGGGAATTTCAGCACACTCCTCCGCCATCCACTTCTCACCAAGGCGCTGGCTGATCCGAAGATCCAAAAACTTCTGCACGATCTGCAGCATTGAACTCCTCATTCTTCCATTTTCCCATGTCTTATCTCGTCACCATCGGCCTCGAAGTTCACGCCCAAGTCAAAACGGCGACTAAAATGTTCTGCGCCTGTCGCACCTCGTTTGGCGACTCACCGAATACCCACACCTGCCCAGTCTGCCTCGGGATGCCCGGCGCACTTCCGGTGCTCAACGGCCACGCCATCGAGAAAACCCTGCTCACCGGCCTCATGCTGGATTGCGGCTCGCCTGAAATTTCCAAATGGGATCGGAAAAACTATTTCTACCCCGACATGCCGAAAAACTACCAAACCACCCAGATGGATCTCCCACTCTGCATCGGTGGTGGCGTGCCGCTTTACGAACACTGCTACCCCACCGACGCCCGTAAATCCATCGCCACGCCGGATAAAGTCGTTCGACTGAACCGCATCCACCTGGAAGAAGACGTCGCCAAGTCCACCCACCTCGGCAGCTCCTCACTCATCGATTTCAACCGCGCGGGCACGCCACTCATGGAAATCGTCACCGAGCCAGACATTGAGTCTGGCGAGGAAGCCTTCGCCTACGTCCGGTCGCTACAAATGATCCTCCAGCAAGGCGGCGTCTCAGATGCAGACATGGAAAAAGGCCAAATGCGCTGCGACGTCAACATCTCCCTCCGCAAGCACGCCAGCGACCCACTCGGCCAGAAAGTGGAGCTAAAAAACCTCAATTCCATTTCCGCCATCCGCCGAGCCATTCACTTTGAAATCCAGCGCCAGACCGAAGAACTCAGCGCCGGAATCCCACAAATCCAGTCCACCCGCC
This sequence comes from Verrucomicrobiaceae bacterium, assembly GCA_027484055.1. Taxonomy (GTDB): domain Bacteria; phylum Verrucomicrobiota; class Verrucomicrobiia; order Verrucomicrobiales; family Akkermansiaceae; genus Luteolibacter. Next base: position 74,504 of record JAIXQH010000027.1, read on the forward strand.
GCTGGGACGACGACCGCGGCGAGACTCAAATGATGCGGACCAAGGAAGACGCGCACGATTACCGCTACTTTTCCTGCCCCGACCTACTACCCATCCAGACCGCGCCGTTACTGCAAATCGTCCGGCCGCTCGTCCCCGAGCTGCCGCACCAGCTCGCTGCCCGCTTTCAACATGACCTCGGGGTCACCGCTTACGACGCCACCGTGCTCTCCTCCGACAAGCACCTGGCCCACTACTTCGAAGCCGTCACCGCCGCTGCCATCCCCGGGAAAAAAGTCGCCAACTTCATCATCAACAACCTGCTCGGCACCCTCAACGAACGCAGCCTCGGCATCTCCGAGTGCCCCGTTTCCCCGGACCAGCTCCGCCGCCTCCTGCTTCTGGTGGAAAATGGCGTGCTCGCCGCCAATCAAGCCAAGGAAGTCTTCACTCTACTTTTCGATTCCCCCGACCAAGACCCCGCCGCCATTGCCGACTCGCTTGGCTTCAAGCCCGCCGCCGCCGGAGAGCTCGAAGGTCTCATCGAGCAAATCATCGCCGCGAATCCCAGCGAAGTCGCCGCCGTGCAAGCTGGAAATGAAAAACTCCTCAACTTCCTCACCGGTCAAGTGATGAAGGCCGCCAGCACCAAGCCCAACCCCAAGCAAGTCACCGAACTGCTCAGGGCGCGCTTGCTGTGATTGTTTTCAAATCGGCTTGAGTAAATACCCAGCCACCCAGCCCTCGAGATCCTGCTCATTTCGGCACCAGTGCCAGCCGTGGATTTGCTGCAACGACTCAATCCGGTCACCGCGCTTGATCGTCAGCACCGTCGGGTCATAAGCCTCCATCGCAGAAAAACGTCCCTCGCCCAGCGGTTCTAGGATTTCCTCTGGCACATAACCGTCGTTCCCGTGGCGGTCACTCGCCCAGACCCAGCCCGGCCAAGCACGATCCGCCACGCCGACGGTCACTTCATCACCGGGCAGCAAGTGGATTGGGTCGCTGTCATTTTCTTCGTAATCGGCATTGGCGATAAAAATAGGCATGGCTGGCGGGAAAGAAATCAGGCCAAACGAAAAATGCAACCCACCCTTTTCAATGCCCTATGGAGCCGCGGAATCCGTCCGCTGTGCGAAAGGAAAGCCAATTGAGATGAGGAGGATTAAACGCAGAGGCCGCCTCCAGTGTCGCACTTCACCCTCTTCCGCTGGGGGCTTAGATCTAGTCGCCCAGCAAGATGAAGAGAACCACGGATTAACGCGGATGAACACGGATCAGAGCGAAGCAAATGAGAAGCGACACTCCTGTCGCTTCGTTTAATGATAAACGATTTTACGATTCACGACGGCAAAGGCGGCAGAATTGAGGGTTGAAACGAAACGCAGAGACGGGGAGGTCGCAGAGAGGGGGCGCGGAGGGGCTTGATCCCCGATCCCCGATCCCCAATCTATAAAGGTCGCTGTCCTCATGAATTGATCCACTGGGGTAATTTTTTTCTGTAGTTCATCGTCCTAAATGATTAAGTATCTGTGACTATCACAGATCCTTTGAGGAACGAACTCGGCTCACGAGGGGTAAGGCAAAAACCAAAGATGCTTCACGCCACTAAGTCATAAACCACTTGAAATTACATGGGTAAGTCACTCTCGTTTAGATGATTGAGCCAGCCCCTTCCAAAAATGATCGACCAACTCTCTTTTTCCCGCCATCAAATGGCGGAACTAATTGTAATGTTCGGCAATAATATGAAGCGCTCCATCGTAATCCTCTTCTCAGTGCTTGCGATGCATGTATCTGCAGAAGATAAGGCAGGATTCACCGTTTTGCCGCGACTCGAAACAAGACAAGAGATTGGACCTCTTACTCTTGACGGCATTGATTCAAAGAGCCAGTTGGTCAAGGTAAAGTGGCCTAAGGACTACCCCGCTCATGGAAGAAGGATCGATGGCAAGATGCCCGACGAAAGGCTGAGCCTTTCATCGCTCAACGTTCTACTATCATACATCTCACCCGGCTATTCAAGAGATCCAAGTGAACGGGAAGAGTTCCGTCGGATATACATCGACGGCGTTCAGACGCTCCTCGCCAACAACCGTTCTTTTTGGCTTGAGGTCACCGAACCCAATATCGCCGCGCCGACCTTTATTGTCGGAGGCGTTTTCCAACTCGACTACTGGGGCGGCGTGACCCTTCAATACGAGATGGTAAGATGTGGCTACGCCGTTGTGAACGACAGCAATGGATGGCCAATGGTGGAGAAGTATCGCTTCGATTTCCGCGACCAACTTCTACGAGCGGAAGGAATGGCTCGGGCGTGGAAGCTTGGAGTGTGGTCAAAAGCAGAATGATTCCGAACAGACCGATGGACCTAACCACCATGCCTTCGGCACTTTTGGCACGTCGGCTGCGGAGCAGCCTTTGGTGCCAAAAGCAATTGGTGGCAGGTCATCGGGGACGTTGGGCAAGAAAATGAAATACGACTACGATGCGATCATGGAGGCAATTCGCGCATCGGATTTCGAGGCGATGAACGAGCTTGCGGGGTGTTGGGACGAGTTTCCGTGCGGTAGGGATGACTTTCACGGCAGGCACTGGATCACTAACGCCATCGACTGCGGGAACGTAGAAGTGGTATCGTGGATGCTTTCTCATGGGGCGTCCCTGCCGATTGAGGTTGATGACGGCTATACCGTGCTTCACAGCGTGATTGAGCGCAGCAAGGATGACAAATATCAGATGATGAAGATTTTGATCGATGCGGGCGCGGACGTGAACGAAATCGGAATTCATGGATACGCGCCAGCCCATCATGCCGCCGTGAGGAATGATGTCCGAGCTCTCAAGATCCTCCACGAGAACGGAGCCGATTTTAGTCTTCGGACGACCGTCGATGATTACGCGACACCACTGGAAGAAGCTCGATCAATGACCAGACGCAACGCCACAGAAGCCATCGAATTTCTTCAGTCACTCGAAGAAGAACAAGAAGCCCAACAAGCCGTGCATGGCAACACCCACTAGCCCCTCTGTTCTCGATGTTTTCACCTGATTACAACCTCAACCCCGCGATTAACGTTGGCCCTCTCTAGTGGGTGCGCCATCACTTTGACGTCGGCAAAAATATGATAGCCCCTATAGCGATTGCCCTGCTCCTAGCCAGTTGCGGTTCGTTGCTGGCAGACACAAAGGTTGTGCTTCTCGATTCCGAGGCATTTGCCCGGGACGACCAGAAGTTTCTCGTCACCTCCACGATACCCGGCGATTTTACTACACCAGAGGGAATCCTAGCTGCGCTCTTGATTCTTGGAGACCAAGTGGCCAATCCCAAGCTGACTGCACCGTTCTCCCCGAAGGCTATTTCTTCAACGTCAGGAGGTAAGGACGCTTTGCCACTAGCGGCATATTACCGAGGAGCAAGACTCCACAAGAATACCGTCATTATAGCTTTCAGCGGAGAGGCTATGCGCTACCTGAACAGCACAGTTTCCATCCAACAGGTTGTGAAGGGGGCGATAGAGCAGACGATTCGATTGCACTTTCCATCGGTGAAGATCATTAAATATGAGATTGATGGCAAGATAGTATCGGAATGGGACGCTTGAAAAAACAGAAGCCGAACCAGGCCATCCACTCAACGCCGCCAAGCGGCGCGAGTGATGGCGGACGCTCTCAATTAACAACCCGATCAAATGAAATCCTTATCCGGAGTCGTCACTGATTCAATGGTTTCCGTGAAGATATCGGATATTTCGGCAAGTGAGACATACCATTGTGACTTCTCAATTGGTGACGTTGAAGTGGCCTTTTCGTCGGATCGAGATTTGAGCATTTCTATCGGAGATTTCGTAATTGCAGCCGGAACGATGAAGGCTAATCAAATGAGGGCATTTTCAGTTTACGACCTTTCAAAAGATCAGCAGAGAAGTTCGGGAGTGGTCAGTAATTTGTTTGTGGCTGTATTTGCTGCTATTATGGGATTGTTTGGTGCAGCGATTACATCCATTTTTCTTGCTCCATTTTCATATCTGATTCTTGTTTTAACTAGCATTTCCGTTATCTATTTGCTTCATCGTTCTCTTGTTTCTCTGGCAGCTGTAATCTTGGTTTGGTGTCGCCGCTCCAAATGCACAAAGAGATGCGAACAGGACGCGCCGTGACAACCCCTACCAGCCGTTCAGTTTCTATGATTTCATCTGACCATAACCTTAACCCCGTGATCGACCCGCGCTCCCGCAGGTAGGGGTGTCAGGCCTTGACGTGCCAACCAACAACTGCCCAGCACACCCATCAACCCACACACCATGAACACACGCCAGAAAGCGATAGATAGCCTCATTCGTGCCACCCGTAACCGGGCCATCAGAGAGTCGCTTGCGGCTCTTTTCGTCATCTTTGTGAGCGCTGGTTGGCTTCAATCAAGCGCCCCTTACTCTGCCGACTACTTTGGATCTTTGATCATCCTCGTTGGATCTGGCTTCATCATGGGGATGCTTTGGTGCTGCACTCTCACTCATGGCACTTTGGCCGTCCATCCAGAAAGTGACTTGCCATTCTGGAGAGCGGCATTTGAGAGTCAGGCACGACTGCTCTCGAACGTTCCGCTCTGGTACATCGCCCCGTTGTTTGTCGGAGTGACCCTTCGCCAGATACCCGGAGCGGGAGAAAGCTACATGGCCTTTGTCTGCTTTGAAAGCATTTGGCTTGCCGCGTGCGCGGCCGTAATTTGGCTTAATCGCACAGCGGCAGAGCGACTTTACAGAGAGGCCGGAGCACATTTCTCTGAACAGACAGCATGAGTAGCCGCCATTCATGAACAAGGCCGAACAAAACGGATGTAGGCAACGGCTCGAAGGCTATCTGTCGTGTCAGCAACGTCATGCGCTCGCCGTCGCCTGATCCGAAGCGTTCGGTAGCCACAAAAGACGATGACATTGCAACGCCCCCTTCCTCCAAGATCGGTTGTGAAGCTTTCACGACTCTGGCCACATGCCCGCAGGCAGGGGCACGAGGTTGGCGAGATGCGGAGGATTGGCTACTACACGCCTCAGGACGGACTGGATTGTGTCTGGCTTGTATCTTCCGGCGGCGACTACGATTGGACCGCCGATCATGACTGGATTGAACGCCACTTTGATGTTGTGTCCCTCTCAGACGAGGCTGATCTCTTCGCAGTCGATCGCCCGGCTATTTCAGCCCTTCCAGAAGACTCAACAGCCGAAGAAGTCCTCGCTCCGAACCGCTCATTAGCGCCTACTTTGAATTCAACGTCTTCCGTTCGCGGTTCGGAGGACTTGTAACGTTGGACAGGCCCGTCGGGCGCTTGGAGCGGGGGCGATGGGGAATCACCGCTTGCACGTAACACCTGAACGATTGCCTAAACCACCGATTTCGTATGGGGCAGTCTGCTATACTGAGGCAAGGAGTGAACCGAGCAAGGATGAACCCCGCGCCCAAGCGCTGAAAAATCTGCGGAAGTCCGCGCATGGGTTCCGACGGAACGCGCAGTCAGCAGCTCTTATAGACGAGGTTTTGTGGCCAATTCGTTTGGCAAAGGGGCGAGATCTGTCCTTTATTGGCGGTCTTACAGCGCATTTCGGGTCGGGGCGGGTTCTTTCCGTGGCTGGATCGCCCAGCAAAAATTCCCAAGATTTCCCGGTTGACAGCTCGTGGGGAGGTACCTAGTTTGCCACCCCCTTCGGGCACGCCATGTGTTCGAAGCCATTTTTATACAAGCACATGAAGACGTTTTCCGCCAAGCCACACGAAGTCGAACGCAAGTGGTATGTGATCGACGCCAAGGGCAAGGTCCTCGGTCAAGTCGCTGTTGAGGCTGCCCGCCTCCTCCGCGGCAAGCACAAGCCAACTTTCACCTCCCATGTTGACACGGGCGACTTCGTCGTCGTGATCAATGCCGAGCAGGTTGTCCTGACCGGCAACAAAGAAACCTCCAAGATCTACACCCGTTTCTCCGGCTATGTCGGTGGCCAGAAGGTCGAGACCCCACGCATCGTGCGTGAGCGTCGTCCGATCCTCCTCGTTGAGCGCGCAGTTTGGGGCATGATTCCTAAGACTCGTCTTGGACGTTCACAATTCGGCAAACTCAAGGTCTATGCAGGTGAGTCCCACCCGCACGAAGCCCAAGCTCCTACCGCTTACGCCGTCCGCTAACTCGTTTCCCCTAAATTTAACATGACCGCTACCACTACCCAAAGCGCCACTGGCCGCCGCAAGACTGCTGTCGCCCGTGTTTGGATGACCGAAGGCACTGGCCAGATCATCATCAACGCGCGCAGCTTTGAAGAATATCTGCCAACCATCGAGCTTCAGAATGCAGTGCTTGCTCCTTTCCTGGCGCTTTCACTCTCCAACAAGTTTGACCTCAACGTCGTCGTCAAAGGCGGTGGCAAACAATCCCAGTCGATTGCGATTCGCCATGCGATTTCCCGTTCGCTGACTTTGGTGGACCCTGAGAACCGCAAGGTGATCAAGCCACTGGGTTTCCTGACACGTGACCCACGGATGAAGGAACGTAAGAAGCCAGGTCAACCGGGTGCTCGTGCCCGCTTCCAGTTCTCCAAGCGTTAATCGGCTTCTGGGATCTTCGATTCTCAAAACCGCACTCCCTACGGGGTGCGGTTTTTTTTGTTCTATGCGGGAAAGTGGTCTCTGTCACCTTGGGCTGCACGCAGTCCAAGACCAAGTGATGACATTACTGCGCGGCGCTCACGCGACTCTTCGAGAAAATCACATAGACGGCGGGGACCACGAATAAGGTTAGGACTCCTGAGAAAATCAGCCCGCCCACGACGGCGATGCCGAGAGATTGACGAGAGCTGCCGGAAGCTCCGAGTGAGAGAGCGATGGGTAGGATTCCGAAAAGAGTCGCGAGGCTGGTCATTAAAATCGGCCGGAAGCGAGCAAGTGAGGCCTCTAGCGCGGCTTCGATGTTCGGCAAGCCGGCGGCTTTGCGCTGATTGGCGAACTCGACGATGAGGATGCCATTTTTCGTCACGATGCCGATGAGCATGATGATGCCTATTTGGCTAAAGACATTCAGAGTTTGTCCGGTGAAATGAAGGGATAGCAGCGCTCCGGCGACGGAGAGGGGCACCGTTAAGATGATGATGAAGGGATCGCGGAAACTCTCAAACTGCGCGGCTAGCACCAGATAAATGATGAGTAGGGCGAGTAGAAAGGCAAATAACAGCGAAGACGAACTCTCAGAAAAGTCCCGGGACTGTCCGGCGAGGGAGGTGCGAAAATTCTCGGGCAGCACTTGCTTGGCGACTCGCTGGAGTTCGTCGATTCCATCGCCCAAGGTGTAGCCGGGGGCGGGTGTGCCTTGAATGGTGGCGGAGACGGAGCGGTTAAATCGGAAAATGGCCGCCGGGCTTGCCGACTCGGAAAAGGTCACGAAGTTGTCGAGTGAAACCATGGTACCGGTCGTCGTTTTGACGAACAGTTTTTTGAGGTCTTCCGGGTCATTGCGGTCCTGCCGCCGCATTTGAGCGATGACTTGGTATTGTTTTCCGTTTTTTAGGAAATAGCCAAATCGCCGTCCTGAGTAAGCGAACTCAATCGTGCGGCCGATTTCTTCGACGGAGATGCCAAGTTCTGCGGCTTTTTTGCGATTGATCGCAATGACCCCTTCTGGGCGGTTCACTTTCAAGTCGGCATCCACTTGACAGAGGACTTTGCTTTTCCCGGCTTCATTGAGGAATACGGGGAGTGCTTTGACGAGTGCGTCGAAATTGGGAGCCTGGATGACGAAGGCGAGGGGTTGGCCGCTTCTACGGTCGCCGATGGTGGGAGGCTGCGAGGGAAAGGCTTTCACGCCGGTGTAATCTTGCAGGTCTTGGGTGAGCTGCTGGGTGATTTGATCTTGGCTGCGGGTGCGCTCGTTAGGTGGCTTCAGATAGATCGTCTGGGTGGCGGTATTCGCTCCGGAGCGGGAGCCACCACCGCCGAGGATGGAGAATGAGCGTTGGGTCTCAGGGATATTTTCATCCACATAGGTGGCGATTTTGCTCATCCAGTCTTCGGTGTATTCGAAGCTTGAGCCTTCGGGCGCGGTGATGTTCACGCGGATGTTTTCCCGATCTTCCAAGGGAGCGAGTTCGCGGGGGATCTCGATCACTAACCAAGCGATGAGCCCGCCATTGATGAGTAAAATCGGAATCGCCGCGATTCGCCAACGCAGAAACGGGATGAGGCAGGAGCGGTAGCTGCGAGTCATCCATTTGAAAAACGGTTCCGTCGAGCGGTAGATGATATTCGGCTGGGTATCCTGTTTTTTCAGGAGAAACCGACACATCATGGGCGAGAGCGTGAGCGCGACGAAGGCGGAAATCATGACTGAGCCGGCTAGGGTGATGCCGAACTCTCGGAACAGGCGTCCAGTCAGCCCAGAGAGGAAAATGACGGGGAGAAATACGGCGGCCAGAGCGAAGGTGGTGGAGATCACCGCGAAGTAAATCTCGCGCGAGCCTTTGAGCGCGGCGTCGAGCGGGGTCATGCCTTCTTCGATCTTCGAGTAGATGTTTTCCAAGACCACGATCGCGTCATCGCAGACCAGCCCGATGGAAAGGACGATGGCGACGAGGGTGAGGACGTTGATGGTGAACCCGGCAAGGTACATGATAAAAAAGCCGGCGATGATGCTAACAGGGATCGCGATCACTGGAATGATCGTTGAGCGCCAATCTCTCAGAAAAAGGAAAATAATCAGTGCGACGAGCACGAAGGCGATCACCAGAGTTTCCTCCACCTCGGCCACGGAGCGTCTGACGAAGCGGGTGAAGTCGTAGCCGATTTCTACGATGACATCGGGCGGGACTTCCTTTTTGACCTGCTCCATGCGTTTGTAGAATTCGTCTGCGATGGCGATGGCATTTGTATTTGGCTGGGGGGTGATGGAGACGCCGATGCGGTAGAGTCCGTCGCGCTTGAGTCCGGTGCGGAGGTTTTCTGGGCCGAGCTCGGCGTTGCCGACGTCGCTGAACAAAATTTGGCGGCCTTTTTCTTGTTTGATGATGAGGTTGTCGAAGTCCGCTGCGCTGGTGAGTCTGCCGAGGGTGCGGAGTGAGAGTTCATTGCTGGAGCCTTCGAGGCGGCCACTGGGTAAATCGACATTTTGCGAATCGAGTGCCTTTTGCACGTCGGCGGCGGTGAGTCCGTGGACGGCGAGTTTCACGGGATCCATCCAGAGGCGCATGGCGTAGCGTTTTTCCCCGAAAATGTTCACCGCCGCCACGCCGGGGATCGTCTCCATCCGCTCGCGGACGATGCGGTCTGCGATGTCGCTGACTTGCAGGATATTACGAGTGTCGCTGGTGAGGGAGAGGAAAAGAATCGGCGAGGAGTCCGCATCTGCCTTGGTGACGACGGGCGGGTTCGCATCCGTCGGTAGGCTGCGGGCGGCACGGGCCACACGGTCGCGGACGTCGTTGGCGGCGGTGTCGATGTCGGAGCCGAGGTTGAACTCCACGGTGATGGCGCTGCTTTCTTGGCGCGACTCGGAGGTGATGGTACGGATGCCGGAAATGCCGTTGATGACTTGTTCGAGAGGCTCGGTGATCTGGGAGGCGATGACGTCTGGATTGGCACCAGGGTAGGTGGTGGAAATCGTCACCACCGGTGGGTCCACGGCGGGGTATTCACGGACGCCGAGGAAGTAGAATCCGGTCAGCCCAAAAAGGACCAGCACCAGGGACATGACGATCGCCAAGACCGGGCGGCGGATGCTGATTTCAGAGAGACTCATGGAGGATCAAGGATGAACCAGGGTGCTGGCGGCCTTGACTTCCAGACCTGGGCGGATGCGTAGAAGATTGGTGATGGCGACGGCGTCACCGTCTTTCACGCCGCGAAGGATCTGGACTTGGTCATCGGTGCGGATGCCGATTTCTACGGTCTGTAATTTCGCCTTCCCGTCGGAAATGACATAGACACCCTGCCCGCGAGGGGAGGGGACGAGGGCTTGGCTTGGGACCATGAAGCCGTGGGTGAGGTGGTCCAGTTTGAGGGTCACTTCGGCGAAGCCGCCGGGCAGCAGTCCCTTGGGGCTGACGCAGAGACCGCGCACGAGGAGGCTGCGGGTGGCGGAGTCGATGGCGGGTTCCAAGACGGTGACGCTGCCCTCGAAGACTTGGCCATTTCCCGCGACGGTGAAGGTGAAGTGTTGGCCGGGTTTCACTTCGTTGGAGTAGCGTTCGGGTAGGGGGAAATCCACCTTGATGGAGGAGACGTCTTGGAGGGTAATCAGGGGCGTGGTGGGACTGACGAAGGCTCCCTCACTGACTTGGCGCACGCCGACGCGTCCGGCGAAGGGCGCGCGGATTTCGGTTTTCTCGACCATGACAGCCTGGGTGTGGCGCTGTGCTTCGAGAATGGTGAGGGCGGCGGTGGAGCTATCGTATTCTTGCTGGCTGATGGCCTTGCTGGGCAGGAGCTTGTCCACCCGCTTTTTGTTGGTGCTGGCGAGTTTCAGCTGGGCGTCGATTTCGGCGAGTTCCGCGACGAGTTCACTGTCGTCCAGTTTGAAAAGTCGGTCACCGGCGGCGACCTCGGAGCCTTCTGTGACATGGATTTTCACCAAGCGGCGCGAAAGTTCGGAGACCAGGGTCACGGATTCATTGGCGCGGAGCGTGCCGACCGTCGTCAGGGTGTAGTCGAATGGCACCGTTCTCACCGAGTAGATTTCGGCAGTGAGCGGCGCGGCAGAGGAATGAGGCAGGCAGCAGCAGACCCAGCTTAGAAGCATGGATCTGAAAGCAGGCGGCCTGTTGAATAACACGTCGCTACGGATGGACCACGACGGTCGATTGGTCAAGGCTTGGGGATTTTAACGATCTTTCACTCGCTCGACATGGGCACCGAGCATGAGGAGCTTCTCGTCGATGTGCTCGTAGCCGCGGTCGATGTGGTAGAGGCGGCTGATTTCCGTGGAGCCCTTCGCGGTGAGTGCGGCGAGCACGAGTGCGGCGGAGGCGCGGAGGTCAGAGGCCATGACGGGCGCGGCGGAAAGCTGGGCCACGCCACGGACGACGGCGGTGCCATTGTCCACTTTGATGTCGGCACCCATGCGTTTCAGCTCGGCGCAGTGCATGAAGCGCTGGGGGAAAATGGTGTCTTTAATCACGCTGATGCCGGGGGTGGTGACCAGGAGTGCGGTCATTTGCGCCTGCATGTCGGTGGGATAGGCGGGGTAGGGGGCGGTGGAAATTTCCACCCCATGGGTGATGCCTTCGCTGCGGTGGACGGTGCAGATGTCTCCCGTTTCATTGAAATCCACGCGGTGGCCGGAGGCTTCGATGGCGGCGGTGATGGCTTTGAGGTGCTCGCGGCAGACGCGGCGGAGCGTGACGCCTTCACCGGCGAGGGCTGCGGCGGCCATGAAAGTGCCGGCTTCGATGCGATCTGGAATGACGGTGTGCTCGACTCCGTGGAGCTCTTTCACGCCTTCGATGACGATGCGGCGGGTGCCAGCACCGGTGATTGTCGCACCCATGGCGTTGAGGAAATTCGCGAGGTCGAGCACTTCTGGTTCGGCGGCGGCAGACTCGATGATGGTGATGCCCTCCGCGAGGGTGGCGGCCATCATGACGTTATCCGTGCCGAGCACGGTGGGGCCGTGGGTGCCGCGGAGGTCGATGGTCGCGCCGCGCAGGCCGTCCTTGGCGGTGAGGGTGATGTTCCCACCCTCGAACTCGATTTTCGCGCCGAGTGCTTCGAGTCCGCGAAGGTGGAGGTCCACCGGGCGGTCGCCGATGACGCAGCCGCCGGGAAGGGAGACGACGCAGCGGCCTTTGCGGGCGAGCAAGGGGCCCATGACACAGATGGAGGCGCGCATGCGGCGGACTAACTCGTAAGGGGCGGCGTCGATGACGTCGGCACAGGAAATCCGAACAGTGCCGGAAGAGCGCTCCACATCTGCACCGAGGGCGCTGAGGATCTGGATCATGTAATTCGTGTCGGAGACGTCTGGCACGCGGCGGATGATGCAGTCTTCCCCGGTTAGCAGAGAGGCTGCGAGGATGGGGAGGGATGCATTTTTAGATCCAGAAATGCTGATGGCACCACGCAGGGTGGCACCGCCGTGAACGACAAGTTTATCCATGAGAGATTAAGATGGGAATTGGAGGCTTAGAGTGGGCGGCGGGCGAAGGGGAAACGTGGGATGCCGGAGAGGTCAGTTTTGACCTCGATGTCGGTGAAAGCTGAGCGTTGGAGAAATTCGGTGACGTGGGAAGCTTGATCATGGCCAATTTCAAGAACCAGCCAGCCGCCGGGGTGGAGGTGTGTGAAAGCTTCCGGAATGAAGCGGCGCAGCAGTGTCAGTCCATCAGCCCCAGAGAATAAGGCCAGAGCTGGGTCGTGCATGACTTCGCGCGAGAGGGTGGCGCGTTCGGTTTCTGGGACGTAGGGGAGATTCGCGACGATGCCGTGGAAGGGGCCGGAGAGGTGGGTGAAGAGGTCGCTGTGGATGAAGCGGGTGTTGGTGAGTTCCAGGGCCGTGCCATTTTCCTGGGCGAGAGTGAGTGCGTCTGGTGAGACGTCGGCCAAGGTGACGTGCCAGCTGGGCTGGGCGGCGGCGAGTGAGAGACCGAGCACGCCGGAGCCGCAGCCCATGTCGAGGATCTGCGACTCTGCGGGGTGGTCCCACTGGAGGATCCACTCGGCGAGTTCCTCGGTCTCGGGGCGCGGAATGAGGGCGCGGGCGTCGGTTTTGAACTCGTGTTGATGGAAATAAACCGTTCCGAGCAGGTGCTGGATGGGGATGCCTTCGCCGCGTTTTTTCAGCTTATCGCGGAGAGGTAAGAGATCGGCCTCGGCGACGGGGCGGTCGAATTGGAGGTAAAGATCCATCCGGGTGCAGCCGAGTTGGTGGGCGACGAGCAGCTGCATGTTCCGACGCGCGTCCTCAATGCCGCGTTTTTCGAGATAGCGGGTGCCGCCATCGATGGTTTCCAGAACGGTGCTCATGCGTGTGTCAGCGCGAGGGTGGGCTGATGTGGGAGCTGCGCCAAGATCTATGATGGAGATTTTGCGGCGTAGGAAATTCGCTGGTCAGATGGGATGGAAAATGGTTTTTCCCCTGCGCGGGCGTAGCGCTCTGCCACGATGAGTAATTCACCTGAAGGCCATGCTGGCCATAAACCTCACCTCGCTGTGACGACGATCGCGGCACTGGGCATTGTTTTCGGAGATATCGGAACGAGCCCCTTGTATGCCTTCCGCGAGTGTTTTTCACTGGAACCCGGTGGCCATGGTGCGCCGATCAATCCGCATAATTTGACCGGTGCGGCTTCGCTGATTGTTTGGTCACTGTTGCTGGTGGTGTCGGTGAAGTATCTGTTTGTGATTTTGAAATTGGACAACAAGGGGGAGGGCGGGATTTTGGCCCTTTCCACTTTGATTCGAGGAGCCTTGGAGAAGTCCGGGGTGAAAGACGCGCGGCATATCCTCCTGCTCGGGCTTGCGGGAGCGGCGCTGATTTATGCGGATGGGATGCTGACCCCTGCGATCTCTGTGCTGAGTGCGGTGGAGGGCTTAAAGGAGAGCGCTCCGGCACTGGCAGAATGGACGGTGCCTCTAGCGGTGACGATTTTGGCGGGCTTGTTCTCGATCCAGAAATTCGGCACTGGGCAGGTCGGGAAGTTGTTTGGGCCGGTGGTGCTGATGTGGTTTGCCTCGCTGGCGTTGTTGGGTTTGGGGGCATTGTGGCACCATCCGCAAGTGCTGTGGGCGCTGAGTCCTTATGAGGGAGTTTCATTTTTAGTTCGGGAGTGGAAGCATGCATTTCCGTTGCTCGCCGCGGTGTTTCTTGCGGTGACAGGGGGTGAGGCGCTGTATGCGGATCTCGGTCACTTCGGCAAGCGTCCGATCCGTGTGGGTTGGTTCTCGGTGGTATTACCGGCCTTGGTGTTGAACTACCTCGGCCAAGCGGCGCTGCTCACGGCGGACCCGAGTGCGATCCGCAGTCCATTCTTTCTCCTCGCTCCATCGTGGTTCCAGCTACCACTCACGATTCTGGCGACGGGTGCGGCGATCATCGCGAGTCAGGCGTTGATCTCCGGTGCATTTTCCCTGACGACCCAAGCGGTGCAACTGGGCTGCATGTCGCGGGTGAGGATTTTATACACTTCTGAACATTCGGTGGGGCAGGTGTATGTGCCGATGATCAATCACATCTTGGCGGTGTCTTGCATTTTACTGGTGGTGATGTTTGAGACATCCACCCGGCTGGCGGGGGCTTATGGGATTGCGATTTCGCTGACCATGACCATCACATCGGTGTTGTTTTTCTCAGCGGCGCGAGCGGTGTGGGGTTGGAGTTGGTTGAAGGCTTTTGTGATCACGGGGCTGTTCCTCGCCTTGGACGGAGCGTTCTTGGCTGCGAATGCGCTGAAGATTTGGCCCTTGGGCTGGTTACCGCTGCTCATCGCCGCTGTGGTGATGTCGATCATGCTGATTTGGATCTGGGGGAGGGCGCGCTTGTTTGCACGGATCATGCAGGATTCCTTACCGATCGATCATTTACTCAAGGATCTCCATAAGGGAAAAATCCATCGTGTTTCTGGAACGGCGATTTATATGAGTGGCAAAGGATTGCATGTGCCTACGGCGCTTTTGCATAACTTAAAGCACAATCAGGTGCTACACGAGCGGGTGATTCTGCTGCATGTAATCACGCTGGATCAGCCACATGCCAATGTGGGGGACATGCTGGATTATGAAGATTTGGGGGATGGAGTGCACCGTGCGACCTTGCGTTTTGGCTTTGCAGACACTCCAGATGTGCCGACGGCTTTGAAGCTGAGGATGCCAGAGGCGGCTCGTTTCCAGCCGGGTAAAGCCACGTATTTCCTAGGGCGGGAAACTTATGGTGTGGGGAAAAAGGCAACATTCATCGATCGTGTTAGGCTTTCGCTATTCGCCGTGATGGCGCGGAATGCATCACCCGCAACGGCATATTTCCAGCTTCCGCCGGGACGAGTCGTCGAGCTGGGAGCACAAATCACGCTGTGATGAGAGTCGATTAAGATGGTGGTTTTTCCGACTGGCTTATCGATCACGGGATTGGGTGCGCTTTCCGTTTTGGGGAAATCTGTTGCGGAGCATCACCAAGCGGTCCGGTCGCGGCAGGCGGCGTTCCAGCCATTAGGAAAGCTGCTGGGTGAGAATAGCCCGCATGCCAAGCGGCCCGGGGCATGGATCGAAGAGCGGTCGCTTTTGACGAATCGTAAATGGAGTCCTGCGACGATGGCGGCGCTGCATGTCGCGCGCGAGGCGATTTCCGAAGCGGGCTGGACGGCAGGGGAGCTCAAAGATACGGCGCTCGTCGTAGGAACCAGTCGTGGAAATGCCGCAGGCTGGCTGGGTCCGTGGCCAGGGCGGCGACCGTTCCGCTTGATGGCGGCGAGTAATACGATCCATAGCGAGCCGGCGTCCGCGATCAGTATAGAATTCGGGATCACGGGGCCGAATCATGTGTTGGCAAGTGGCTGTGCTGCGGGTTTGGATGCCATCGGCATCGCGATGATGCTGGTGCAATCAGGAGCTGCTGAGCGTGCCTTAGCGGTGGCGGTAGATTTACCCTTGGTCCCGTTGTTGCTCGATAATTACGCCGCATCGGGTTTGTTGGCTAAGTCATTTCAGTTGGACCCGTATCATCCAAGCACGGGAGGATTCATCCCCGGTGAGGGCGCTGCGGCGCTAACGGTGGAGGCGCGGGTGGGAGATTATGTGCGAGTCATGCACTATGGCTGCAATGCAGATGCCACTGATCCAGTGGGAATTCCTGCGGATGGTGGACGTACCCCTGAGCTGCTCGATAAGGCGATTTCCCGCTTTGGGATGCCGCTGGCGATCTGTCCACATGCGACGGGGACCGCCGTACAATCGCTAGCGGATCCGGCTGCCTTTGAGCGTTCGTTTTCGTCTGGGCGACCCTCCTTGCATTTATTGAAGCCATGGGTAGGGCATACGATCGGTGCGAGTGGCTTGCTGGAAAGTGTCATTCTTGCACGCTTTCTGAGAGAGGGACAATTCCCACCGAACCTATCAGGGCTGCACGCCCCCGCTGGATTTCAGCTGCCTACCGAAGCACTTGATGCAGGTGGCCCGATTTATAAATTGTCCCACGGAATGGGTGGGCATAACGCACTTCTCGTCCTTACACCGCCATGAGCCACTTACCTTACCGAATTGAAATTTCCATGGATGCCCAAACCCTCAAGGTCATTCAGGCCGATGAAGTCATCCGTCAGTTCCCTGTTTCTACCGCCGAGAAAGGCATGGGATTTGTAACAGGTAGTCATCGGACCCCGACTGGGTGCTTCCAGATTTCTGAGAAAATCGGCGAGGGAGAACCGAGTGGGACTATTTTTAAGTCTCGGGTGCCGGTGGGGCAGTGGGAGCCGGGTAAGGAGCCAGCCGGGGATTTGGTATTGAGTCGGATTTTGCGAATCGATGGGTTAGATCCGGAAAATCGAAATACGCTAGAAAGATTCATCTATATCCACGGCACCAATCATGAAGAGCAAGTGGGAAAGCCTGCCAGTCATGGCTGCATTCGGATGAAGAATCGTGAGATGATCGAGCTTTTCGAGATGGTCGAAGTGGGCAGCAAAGTGACGATTTTACCGCAGACTGTGCGACGCGGTAAGCTCTTATTTATCGATTGCGATTCGACCTTATCGACGATTGAGGGAATCGATGAACTCGCCCGTGCGAAGGGTGACGAGGTCTTTGCGCAAGTTGTTGCGCTGACCCATGCGGCGATGAATGGTGAGGTGCCAATTGGCGAAGTGTTTCCGCGGCGCATGGAAATGATCCGGCCAGATCGTGCGCTGTGTGCAAAAATTGCAGACCTCTATGTGGCGACGATGGTGCCCGGTGCGGCGGAGTTTATTCATGATTTAAAAGCAGCAGGCTGGCTTCCTGTAATTTTATCAGGTGGCTTTGCGCCCTTAATCGCACCCCTCGCGAAACACTTAGGCATTTCTCATGTTGAGGCGGTGCCATTGTATTTTCATGAGGATGGCACGTATCAAGGCTATGGAGAAAACTATGCGACAACGAGGAATTTGGGGAAGAATGAGGTGATCCGCGAGTGGAAGCGGGCCTTGCTGCCAGAACGAGTTTTAATGATGGGTGATGGTGTTTCTGACTTAGAGACTCAGCCGGATGTGGATGCCTTCATCGGGTATGGTGGAGTCGTAGTACGCCCCAAAGTGGAGAGTGGCTGCGACTACTGGATGATGGATATGAATGAGCGTGAACTGATGAAATCTATCTTTTTGATTTAGTCTTGGTGTAGGAAGTCAACAGGTACGGGATCATCATTATGTAAATTTTGCTTGCTAGCTGTGAACTGAGTCATAGCTTGCCCACGTCATGAGCAATACTACTGAAAAAGAAACCTCGAAAGGTATCAGATATACCCCAGAACAAAAAAAGGAAGTCGTGGACTTCGCTGTCGACTTTAATGCTGCAAACGGGCGCGGTGGACAAAGCAAGGCAGCTGAAAAATTTAAGATATCTCAAATCACGGTCGCTGCTTGGTTGAAGTCAGCCGGCGTTACTTCCAAGGCACCGAAAGCGGCCAAGGCTGCTAAAGCACCGAAAGCCGCTAAGGCACCAAAAGCACCGAAAGCTGCTAAGGCCCCTAAAGCTGCTAAAGCTGCCAAGGCCCCTAAAGCACCGAAAGCCGCCAAGGCTCCTAAAGACTCTGCCGCCGTTACCAGAGGCACTCGCTACACCGATGAGCAAAAGCAAGAGGTCACCGACTTCGTGCTCGCTTACAACGCGGCAAACGGTGGCCGTGGCGGTCCGACTCACGCTGCGAAGAAGTTTAACATTTCCCCTCTTACGGTCACTGCTTGGCTTAAGTCTTCAGGAAAAAAATCTGCGAAAAAGAGCAAGGCAACCAAATACACGCCGCCGAGCAAGCAGCGTAAAGAGGCTCCAGCAGCCGCCGTTAAAGTCAGTGGTGGCTTTGATGCCAAGTTGACCGCTCTCTTGGCGCTCAGCAAGCAAATCGCCTCTGCAGAAGCCGAGCTTGTCTCGCTGAATGCCAAGTTCAAGGCGCTTAAAGCATCGCTCTAAGCGATTGTAACAGAATGCCTCACACAAGCCGCCTCCATCTGATGGGGGCGGCTTTTTTGGTGAGGTTCACCAAGCGATATCGGTTATCATCTCGCTCCAAAGGAGCTGCTCTCCCTCGAAGACGAAGCGGCCGATGAACGTACGCTCGCTAAGTAGGAGAGGAAGCCAGTAACGATCATCCGCCCACATCCGCGGGTAATGAATCTCGCTTAACGCCGTCCATACGGGGATGGCTTCATCCGTCTCCGTCGGCGTGCCGCTGAAATCATCCGAACGGAAAACATGGCAGATGATGTCCGGGTGGTCTGACATGGAAAACTGCAATTCACCTAACTTCCGCGGGGCATGGGGCGTGATCACTAACTCTTCCTGAGTCTCCCGGATTGCGGCTTGGAGCGGGGTCTCGCCGGGCTCAATTTTCCCGCCAGGGCCATTGATTTTCCCAGCTCCGAGACCGCGTTTTTTCTCGATGAGTAGAACTTGGCCATCTTTGACAATGAACAGGAGAGTGGCCTTCATCTCACCATGCCATGAAGTCCAGTCGATGGGAGATGTCGTGTTCATGTGGGTGGGTTTAGGCTTAGACTGAGGCGTAGGCTTCGACAGAGTCACAGGTGCAAATGAGATTGCGGTCCCCGTGGACGTTGTCGATGCGCCCGACGGATGGCCAGAACTTGTGCTGACGTAGATACGGGAGTGGGAAGGCTGCCTGCTCGCGTGAATAGCGATGCGGCCACTCATTTCCGCAGATCACTTCACTGGGATGCGGGGCGTGCTTGAGTGGATTATCCAAGGCATCTGACTCACCGGTGATGATCGCGGAAATTTCGCCGTGGATGGAAATCATCGCATCACAGAAGCGGTCAAGCTCGTGCTTGGACTCGGACTCAGTCGGCTCGATCATCAGCGTGCCACCGACAGGCCAGCTCATGGTGGGGGCGTGGTAGCCGTAATCCATGAGCCGCTTGGCGACGTCTTCCACCGTGATGCCGCTCGCATCGGTGAGTGGGCGCACGTCGATGATGCATTCGTGAGCGACCAGGCCAGCGTGGCCGGTATAGAGAATCGGAAAATAGGGAGCGAGGCGCTTGGCCATGTAGTTCGCGTTGAGGATGGCGACTTCGGTGGCTTCCGTTAGCCCGGCAGGACCCATCATGGCGATATACATCCATGAGATAGTGTTGATCGAAGCACTGCCCCACGGAGCAGAACAAACAGCACCAGCGGGATTGCCTAACTCCGAGTGGCCGGGCAGGAATGGCAGCAGTTGCTTGGCGACGCCGATGGGGCCGACACCAGGGCCACCACCACCGTGCGGGATGCAGAAGGTTTTGTGGAGATTCAAGTGGCAGACATCGGCACCGATGAGGCCCGGTGAGGTGAGTCCGACTTGAGCATTCATATTCGCCCCATCCATGTAAACTTGGCCGCCGGCTTCGTGGATGATTTCACAAATCGAGCGAATGGTTTCCTCGAAAACCCCGTGAGTGGAGGGATAGGTGACCATGAGCGCGGCGAGATTTTCCCGATGCTCTTCGGTGCGTGCAGCGAGGTCAGCCACATCGATGTTGCCGTCGTCATCACATTTCACGCCGACCACTTTCATGCCGGTCATGACGGCGGAGGCAGGGTTGGTGCCGTGAGCTGAGACGGGGATGAGGCAGATGTTCCGGTGTCCTTCACCGCGCGAGCGGTGGTAGTGATAGATGGCGAGTAGCCCGGCGTATTCGCCTTGTGAACCGGCATTTGGCTGGAGCGAGACGCCGGCGAATCCGGTGACTTCGGCGAGCCAGCCTTCGAGGATGCTGAGCATTTCGCGGTATCCTTGGCTTTGTTCGGCAGGGACGAAGGGGTGGATGGAAGAGACTTCCGGCCAGCTCAGCGGCATCATCTCTGAAGCCGCGTTGAGCTTCATGGTGCATGAGCCGAGCGCGATCATGGATTCATTTAAGGCGAGATCCTTCGACTCCAGACGCTTCATGTAGCGCATCATGTCAGTCTCTGAGTGGTGACTGTTGAAGACTTGCTGAGTGAGAAATGGCGTGTTTCGGTTCAATGAGGCAGGCCAAGCAGTTTCATTTACGGGGGATGGATTGGCGGTAATCCCGAACGCGCGGCAGATGGAAATGATATCTTCGGGCGTGGAAGTTTCATCCATGGAAATGCCGAGATGGTCGGCATCGATCCGGCGGAGATTGAGCGCTGAAGCCTGAGCCGCCTTGAGGATGGAGTCTGCGGTGCCGGGAACCTTGGCCACGAGGGTGTCGAAAAATGGGCCTTCTTCGACAAGCACCCCGCCTGCTAGCAGAGCGGCTTTCAGGGTGGCGGTGCGTGAATGAGTGGTTTGAGCGATGTGAGTCAGACCTTCCGGGCCATGGTAGATGGCATACATGGAAGCCATGACTGCAAGGAGGACTTGGGCGGTGCAGATATTGGACGTGGCCTTGTCGCGGCGGATGTGTTGCTCGCGGGTTTGAAGGGAGAGGCGATAGCCGGGCTTGCCGCGCGAATCGACCGACACACCGATGAGGCGACCTGGCATTTTCCGTTTCAGGGCATCTGCACAGGCCATAAAAGCGGCGTGGGGGCCGCCGAATCCGAGTGGCACACCGAAGCGCTGGGACGAGCCGACACAGATATCTGCGCCGAATTCGCCCGGGGCTTTCAAGACGGTGAGGGCGAGTAAATCACTTGCGACGATGTTGGTGATGCCAGCTTGACGAGTTTTCTCGAAGAACCCGGAAAAATCATCAATCCTACCGCGAGTGTCTGGATACTGCACGAGTGCGGCGAAGGTACCTTCCTGAGGTTCGAAGGTTTCCCAATCCCCAATGATGACTGAAATGCCCAAGGGTTCTGCACGGGTCACGATGACGTCGATGGTCTGCGGGTGGCAGCGGTCTGAGACGAAGAAGGATTTCCCTTTCGGTTTACCCGCAAGCGCGAGGCTCATGGCTTCTGCGGCGGCGGTGCCTTCGTCGAGCAGCGAGGCGTTAGAGACATCCAGCCCCGTGAGGTCGGTGATCATCGTTTGGTAGTTCAGCAAGGCCTCCAGCCTGCCTTGCGCGATCTCTGCTTGGTAGGGAGTGTAGGCGGTGTACCAACCGGGATTTTCCAAGATGTTCCGCTGAATCACCGCCGGCGTGTGAGTGCCGTAATACCCTTGGCCAATGAAGGATTTCATGACGCGGTTTTTCCCCATGATCGACTTCAGCTCTGCGAGGGCCTCCGGTTCCGAGCGGGCGGCGGGTAAGCTCATTGCTTGATCCAGCCGGATTCCGGCGGGCACCGCAGCGGTGATGAGTTCGCCCAAGGTGGCGTAGCCCGTGGTCTCCAACATGTCTTGTCGGTCTTTACCAAATGGGCCTAGGTGACGGCTGCGGAAATCAAGACGTGCGGACATGGATTAATGAATGGGTAAAATAGGGAAAAAGCGTGAGGCCCTTCCTTAAAGGAAAATCCGTTCGGCGCAACCCTCACGAGCCGAAATCAGGGAAAGAATGTTCACTCAAGCGGGGAGAGAAGCTTGCCAGCATCCGCCAGCGCTTGTTTGCGAAGTTCGGCACGGGATGACTTGAGCTGTTTCCAAAGGCTGGGGGTGAATTGCTCGGTGAATCCATGATTTTCCAACCACTCGGCTAGGGTGGCGAGGTCGTTTTCATCGCCAAGGAGGGAGGCTAGATCGGCCATCTCAGGATCTTGCGGAGTGGATTCCTCTGGCAAGTAGGCGAGCGCTCCGAGGTAGGCTTTGAGGGCTTTCCGGGCGTCGTGGAAACTTTCTTCTTCCCGGGTGTCGAGCGCCCGGCAGCGTTTGTTGAGCTGCTTGCTCAATTTTCTCAAGCCCACGGCGAGACGGTCTGGCAGTTCTTCCACGCTCAGGTCGTTCAAGAGCTTGCGGGCTTGCGACACGCGCGTGATGCACCATGAAATGGTCTCCGCAGGTGGGCGGCGGGCGGCTGAGTGGGTTTGTTGTTCCAGCAATTGGCCGATGGCGGCTTGCGCTTCCGGCTCCTGATCCCATGCGAGTTTATTCCAAGTGTTGTAGCGCGAGACAGCATCGCGTGGTTCGGAAAGGAGGCGGCCGATGGTTTGGATTTCCTTAGCCGAGGATTTTCCCAAGCGAAACAAAGCGAAGCCACCCCGCAGGGACTTGCCGAGCTTGCGGATCGCGTGCACCTCGTCGGCCACGCGGCCATTGCCAGCTAGCAGGGCGTGCAGCGAGCGCTCCATCACATCGCAGCCCTTGAGCAGTTGCTCGCGTGATTGGCTTACGTCCAGTTCTGATAAAAATCCCATGACTTGATGGGAGAATAAATCCACTCGAATGTCAGTGACGATTGTGTGACATTATTTAGATCGTGCCACCGAAACCATCCCCCGCGACACTCCGGGCATGAAATTGCTGCTTAAAAACGCCCACCTCATTTCCCCGGATCTGGACCTGCCGGGCGCAGCGGTGCTGATCGAAAATGGGCGCATCCAGCGGGTTTTTCATCCTGAGGAAGCGTTGAGCGCCGAGGATTACACCCTCGACTGCGGCGGTCGCATGCTTCTGCCTGGCTTCATCGACATCCACGCCCACGGGGCGGATGGCTGTGATATTTCAGCGGGAAATCTCGCCTCGGTGCGTCACATCGCCTGGCGGAAATTGCAAGAAGGCGTCACCACTTGGCTACCAACCACGCTGACTCTAGCGCCGGAAAAACTGGAGGAAATCGCCCAGGGCTGTGCCGACTACATGGCGGCACCCGAGTTCTGCCGAGTCCCCGGGCTGCATGTGGAAGGTCCATTCATCAATCCACTCAAGGCCGGTGCGCAGAATCCGGCCTACGCCCGAGCACCGGATTTTTCAGAACTCCAGCGCCTCCATGCCCGCGCCCGTGTCTTGCTCGTCTCGCTCGCCCCCGAGCTGCCGGGGGCACTCGACTTCATCCGCCGCGCCACGGAAATTGGCATCCGCACATCCGCCGCGCACAGTGCGGCCACGGCGGCGGAACTTGCGGCGGCGCAGGCGGTCGGGCTTACCCAGCTGACGCATTTTGGAAATGCAATGACGCCACTCCATCACCGCGAGATCGGAATCGTCGGGGCTGGCTTGATGGATGATTTCCTCAAACTCGAACTCATCCCAGACGGTCATCATCTCAGCTCGGACATGCTGAAACTGGTCTTTAAACTCGTGCCACCCGAGCGACTCATGCTCATCACCGACTCCACGGCCGCTTCATGGCTTGGCCGTGGCGAGTTCTTGCTCGGTGGCTTGGAAGTCATCGTGGAGCATGGCAGAGCCGTCTTGAAATCGAACGCTGCCCTCGCTGGATCTGCGCTTCGATTCAATGAAGGCTTGAAAATCGCCGCCTCCCTCAGCCCGTTGCCACTCCACCAACTCGTCAAAACCACCTCGTGGAACCAAGCCCAAGCACTCGCGCTCGACGGCTTCGGCAAGATTGCACCCGGCTTCCATGCAGACCTCGTGCTGCTCGACGCGGATTTCTCGGTTTGGAAAACCTTCGTCGCTGGTGAGGAGCGGCGGCTCACTCTACCGATTTCACCTGCCTGAAAAGCCACAAACTCGACACGCTCACGCCGATAGCGATCCACCCAAGTGTTTGGAAATGAAGCAGTTCACCACGCGCGCCGGTGCTCACGATCGCGCCGCCCATCGCGGCGGTGAGTCCAGAGGCGAGGTCCCGCGAGCAGGCGACTAGGCTCATGTAGGCTCCGCGCTGTGAGGGGCGCACCGCCATTGAGATTGTCGCCTGCCCTGGCACGAAGCGGCCGCTGGCAAAGGCGAAGAAGCCACCTGCTAGCACCAAGGTCTGCCAGAGTGGCAGCGGTCCCGAGGTCGTTAGGAAATGGATCACCGTGCAGGCACCGGCGACGAGGATCAGGTAAAGCCGGAATTTTCCATAGCGGTCAGCCAGTTTGCCGACGAAGGGGCCGGTGAAAATCGTCACCAGACCGCCGGTGAGGTAGATCATGAATAGGCTGGATTCTGGAAGCCCCACGTTCCCCACCAAGAAGGGGGAGAGAAAGGGGATGATCGTAAAGTGCCCGAACACCATCACCGACATCAACAAGAGTCCACGCCAGGCATTTGCATTGCGGATCAGCTCCAAGAAATCGCGCCCGGATTTGATTTTTCCGCCCGTCAGATGGCCACGCACCGGGGGCAGGATTCGCAGAAGCCCTACCCAGACGAGGCTTGCGATGGCGGCCACCACCAAAAATGGCCCCTCCCAGCGCCAAGCTTGGGCGATTTTTAAGCCGAAGGGCACCCCGAGTGCCGCAGCCGCCGAGAACGCAGTCATGATGATGCCCATGCCCCGTGCGCGGCGTTCGGAAGGCACGACATCTGCGACAATGGCCATGATCGTCGCGCCGCTGACTCCGCCGAAGGCTCCGCAGATGCCGCGTGCCCAGAGCAAGGTGCTCGCGCTATCGGCCAAGCCGCAGGCTAGGGTTCCAAGCGTGAATCCCGCGTAGCAGAGCAGCAGCGTCTTGCGCCGGTCGAACCGATCCATGAACGGAGCCGCGGCCAATCCCACCAGCCCAGCGGTGATGGCGAACGAGGAAATCAACCCGGAAAACTGTTGTGGAGAAATCTGCAGCTGCCTCATCAACTGCGGCCCTAGCGGCATCATGATCATGAAGTCCATGATCTGTGTGAATTGCACGGCCGCGAGCAGCAGCAGTAAATTCAGCTCGGATAAGGGCGGCTTGGGAGCGGGCGCGCTTACTTCAGCCATACCGATTTCAAGTAAGGTTCGTCGGTGAAATCCTCCGGCATCGGCGAGTGACGGGCACTGAGCGGGCGCTGCGGGGTGCAGCGAAGTTGTTTTTGGAACTCGTTGAGCCCGAGATTCCGGCAATTCGTCGAGCACAGCAGCCAGCCACCCGGCGCGAGAATCTCTGCGGCGAGCGCGGCCAGCTCGCCGAAGTTTTCCTCCACGCGGAAGAGCTTGCCCTTTTCGTCGCGCGAGAAGGTCGGTGGATCGAGCACGATGCCGTCGAAGCTGCGCCCCTGCTTGGCGAAGCGCCGGAGCCAGTGAAAGGTGTCGCCCTTGCAAAAGTGGTGGGCAGCGGGATCGAGCGCGTTGTGGGTGAAGTTCCGCCGCGCCCAGTCGAGATACGGTTGGGATAAATCCAGCGTCGTCGTCTCCGCGCCCGCAAGCGCGGCGGCTACGGAAAAGGCCCCGGTGTAGGCGAAGGTGTTGAGCAAGCGCTGGCCCGGTGCCATGAGTCGGCGCACGGTGGCGCGGTTGTCGCGCTGGTCGAGGAAGATCCCTTGTGAGTAGCCGGACTGGAAGGAAATCTCGGAAATCTGGCCATTTTCCCGGATCAAAAATGGAGCCTCCACCAGCGCGCCGGAGAGGTGGCTGGGGGAGTCCTTTTGATGCCGATCGAGCCGTTTCCAATAGCAACTCACCCCCTGATCACGAATCCATGAGCGCACCGTCGGCGCGAGGAAATCCCCATTCGTGGAGACCAGCCAGTGTCCGGCATAGGTTTCTAAAATGAGCCCTGGCAAGCCATCTCCCGCGCCATCGACAAGGCGGACAGCGTTGGTGGCAGAGTCGAGGAGGTGGGCGCGCTTGGCGACGGCAGTTTGCAGGAGATCGATCATGAAGACGCGGCAAACTAGACGACATTTCCCGGACCGACGAGATTCTTCTCACGTGGATCCACCCACGGCGAATCGCCAATGATGGAAAAAAGAAGCCATCTCTCAAACTTGGCGCCCTTGGTGGCTTGGCGGTTCAACAATCTTCATCCTTCAAGAGTTCACCGCAGAGTCGCAGAGGTCGCGAAGGGACGCAGAGTGAAGAATGAGATTGGAATCGAAACGCGGAGGCGGGGAGCTTTGAGTCACTTGACTCATCGCCCGACTTCGATGTGGCAATAAACGCCACTTTCTTTCACATGATGGGCTGCACATACTCAGGAAATGGCCGTTTTCTTTACAGATTCTTTCATTCATCCGGGATTCGTGTCGAAAAAACTCAAGTTTATCGACATGTCTCGTTGACGTGTCGATGGCATCGACCTAATCTCCGCCCATGTCGAATCAGGCTGAAACCACGGACACATCGGGCGCGTGGCGGCCGGAGCTGCCGTTTGATCGACTGCCGCTGCTGCCCCCGGCGGCGGATTTGGAAACGAAGGCGATCCTCCGGCAATGCATCGAGGCGCGGGCCGCCGTGGCGGAGTTGAAGCAGGCGGCCTTGCTGATTCCAAATCAAGGAGTGTTGATCAACACCCTGCCGCTGCTGGAAGCGAGGGCGAGTTCTGAGATTGAGAACATCGTGACGACGGCGGACCGGCTGTTCCAGTTCAGCCAGAACGATGGGCAGGCGGATTCGGCGACCAAGGAAGCGTTGCGCTACAGCCACGCGCTGTTGGAAGGATTTCGTACGCTGGCGGAGCATCCCTTGAACACCCGCACGGCGGAGGATGTGTGCAGCAAGATCAAAGGCACCTCGATGACCGTGCGCCGGGTGCCGGGTACCACTCTGGCCAATGATCGGACGGGCGAAGTGATTTACACACCGCCTGTGGGCGAGGAGCGGCTGCGCGACTTGCTGGCGAACTGGGAGCGCTTCCTCCATGAGCGGGTGGAACTGGACCCACTCATCCGCTTGGCGGCTTCGCATTACCAGTTCGAGGCCATCCATCCGTTTACCGATGGTAATGGCCGGACGGGCCGGATTTTGAACAGCCTGTTCATGATCCAGGAAAACCTGCTCACCTTGCCCATTCTTTATCTGAGCCGCCACATCATCGCGCACAAGGCGGACTACTACCGGCTGCTGCTTGATGTAACCCTGCACGGAGCATGGGAGCCGTGGGTGTTGTTCATGCTGAGTGGCATCGCGGATACCGCACGCTGGACCACAGGGAAGATCGCCGCCATCCGCTCTCTCCAAGAACAGTGCGTAGTCCATGTGCGCCAACAGCTCCCCCGCATCTACAGCAGGGAGCTGGTGGATGCCGTGTTCGAGTTTCCCTATTGCAGGATCAGCAACCTCACGGAACGCGGCATCGCCAAGCGCCAGACCGCGTCGGTTTATCTTAAGGAACTCGTCAGGATCGGCGTCTTGACAGAGAAGGAGGCAGGCCGGGAGCGAATCTACATCAATCCCCGGCTGATGCAGTTGCTGACGCGCGACGCGAACGACACCGAACCCTATCCCCCATGAACGAAGCCGAAACCCGCGCCGAACCCATTGATCCCGTATTGAAAGCGGCAGGCTGGGGCGTGGTGGAACGCGGAGGGGGAGAAGTGCCGAGTGAGCAGTGAGCAGTGAGCGATGCTGAGTATTTTTCAATCTCCAATCTCCAATCCCCGATCTCCAATCCATCTCCCAAACTTGGCGCCCTTGGCGGCTTGGCGGTTCAACAATCCCTTCTCCACCAAGCCTTAAGCGGGAACCTGTGAGATTTCCTGATTTCCTCCACGCTTTGACTCCACTAGACTCCCACCCATGAGCAGTCCCGACATCCGCTGGATCCAGCGCTTCGACAACTTCAAGCGGGCCTTCGCGCGCTTGAGCGAGGCGTCCGAACTAGCGGAGCAGCGGGATCTATCGGATCTGGAGCGGCAGGGGCTCATTCAGGCCTTCGAGTTCACTCATGAGCTGGCGTGGAACACCCTCAAGGATTTCCTCACCGCCCGTGGTTCGTCTGAGAAGCTCTATGGATCGCGGGACGCCACCCGCGCCGCCTTCGCCGCCGAGTTAATCGAGGACGGCGAAGCATGGATGGAAATGATCAAGCATCGCAACGAGTCGTCCCACACCTACAACGACGACGTGGCCGAAAAGATCATGGAGGCGGTGCAGACGCTCTATGTGCCCGCGTTCGAGACGTTTCAAAAGAGGTTCCTGGAACTGGAGAAGGAGGACTCTGCATGAACCACGGCCTTTCCGATACCACGGTGGAACGCATCCGGGCCGTGCTGGCGCATTTCCCACAAGTGGAAAAAGCGGTGCTGTATGGCTCGCGTGCCAAGGGAACCCATCGCCCCGGCTCTGATATTGATCTCACCCTTTGCGGCAGCGGCCTAGGGCAAACCCATTTGGCGCAAATCGACGGAGCGTTGGACGATTTGTTGCTGCCCTACAAAATCGATTTGTCCGAGATGGCGTCTTTGACCCATCCAGCGCTACTCGACCACATTCGCCGGGTGGGCATGGTGTTCTATGAGAAAAGTGCCATGCCACAAGAACCTCTGCCCACATGAACGAGCCGAGCCCCGTGCCGAACCCATTGATCCCGCATTGAAAGCGGCACGGTGGGGCGTGGTGGAACGCGGAGGGGGAGAAGTGCCGAGTGAGCAGTGAGCAGTGAGCGGTGTTGAGTATTTTTCAATCTCCTATCCCCGATCTCTAAGCCATCTCCAAACTTGGCGTTCTTGGCGGCTTGGCGGTTCAACAATCTTTATCCCGAAAACAGAAATTTAACCACGGATTACACGGATGATGAAGAGGTTGTGAAAATGATCCTAATACCTATTTGGTGCATTCTAAAATCCGTAAAATCCGTCTAATCCGTGGTCAAAATCCAACGAATCACCCCTGCAACTTCGGAGTTCGGGTTCATCCTTCAAAAGTTCACCGCTGAGTCGCAGAGGCCGCGAAGGGACGTGGAGAGGGAGAAGTGCCGAGTGAGCAGTGAGCAGTGAGCGGTGCTGAGTATTTTTCAATCTCCTATCTCCAATCTCCAATCTCCAATCTCCAATCTCCAATCTCCTATCTCTAATCCATCTCCAAACTTGGCGCTCTTGGCGGCTTGGCGGTTCAAAAATCCCTGCTCCACCAAGCCTTCAGCGGGGAGCTTTGACCGCTTGACTCATCACTTGACTCACGCTTGACTTACCGCCGTGGCCTACGAACCGCAATTCACGATCAGCCCGCGCCTGCTTTCGCTGGTAGAGGAGATCGCCGCGTTGCGGGAGCGGATCCAAGGAGCAGCGGTGGAGCTTTCGTGGATTCCCGCGCTGCAAAAGGACACGCGCACCCGCAACGTGCACGCCTCCACCGCCATCGAGGGAAATCCGCTGACGCTGGAGCAAGTGCGGGCCTTGGAAGAAGGGCGTGAACTCGCCGCTTCGGATATCCGCTCCAGCCGCGAGGTGCTGAACTACTTCGCCGGCCTGCGCTACGTGGAAAAACACGCGATGAAGAAGGCCATCCGCCACGAAGATCTGTTCGAACTGCACCGGATCCTGGCGGACAGCGTGATGGACTAGGGAACGGCAGGCAGCTATCGGACGATTCAAGTGCGGGTGGGCAATCATTTTCCGCCCGCCGCCGCAGATGTTTCCGGGCTGATGTTCGAGTTGCTGGATTGGTGGAACAAGAAATCCGTCGAGCTTTCCCCGGTGCTCAGTTCCGCGATCCTGCACTATCGCTTCGAGGACATCCATCCCTTCGCCGATGGCAACGGGCGGACGGGCCGCGCCCTCTCGCTATGGGAACTCTATCGGCGCGGTTTTGACAGCCATCACATTTTCTCGGTCGATGAGTATTATTGGGAAGACCGACCCGGCTACTACGCCGCGCTGGATGCCGTGCGCGGGTCGGGCGAGAACCTCACCGGTTGGCTGGAATACTGCGCCGAGGGCGTGCGCCAAACGCTGGAACGCGTATGGCTCAGAGTGCGGTCCTATCAGGTGAAATCGCCGGAGAAACTGGTTTTGCGACCCAGGCAGGAACATCTGCTCAAGCTGCTGCGAGATCACGGCAGCATGTCGCCCGCCGAGATCTGGGAGACGCTTGCCATTTCCAAACAAGGTGCGATGGACTTGCTGCGTCCCTTGTTGGAAGTCGGACTGGTGGAAAAAATCGGCGGCAAAAAAACCGGGCGTTACTCACTCAAGCAACCATGAACGAAGCTGAAACCCGCGCCGAACCCATTGATCCCGCATCGAAAGCGGCAGCGCGGGGCGCGAAGGAACGCGGAGGGGGAGAAGTGCCGACTGAGCAGTGAGAGCAGTGTGGAGGGTTGGCCAATGTTCCAATCTTGAATCTGGACTCTGGACTCTTGAATCTGGATTTTTGAATCTAAAATTCCAAATCCTCCCACTTTCTCCTTCCCGTACTAACGCGATTCCTTAGCTTGGCCACTGCCCTAACACGCTTCTCCCCGTTTTTTACCCCATGCCCCCGTCCGATTCCCAGTCCTTGTGCCGCAAGCTCGTTCTAAGGAGCGGCGACACTCCTGTCGCCGGTGGGAGAATGACAATTCCCCTAAAAGGGGCACAGGCGTCCCGTCTGTTTCTTCCCAAGGACACAGTCAAGCTGACTGTGCCCCCTTCCTATTTCACCCCCAAGTCCATCGTCAGCCTCATCGTGGAAATGATCGAGCCCTATCAGGGCCGAGTCTATGACCCGGCGATGGGTTCAGGCGGCTTCTTCGTCCAGTCGGAGCGCTTCATTGAGGAGCACGGCGACACCCTCGGCGACATCAAAAACTTCATCGTCAAAAAAGACGTCCAGGTGTGCTCCGACAATCTGTTGGTATTGATGGGATTAAAAGTTTTGCTCCACGGGACACCGAGCTTGTTCTCCGAATTTTTCGACAAACTAACCACTAAATTTTTCTTATGTTCCTATCCGCAGAAACCCTTATCGAGCGTGCAACAAACGAAAGTATCTTTACCAATTTTGATCCCGCCAGAGTTAAACACGGAGCTTACGAGCTTAGTGTCGGAGACCACTATTTTAGGACATCCGACGAATCCGGTGTTGTTCATCAGTTGAAGGACTTGGAACAATTCACAATTCCACCCGGCCAACTGGCTATCCTGATTACAGAAGAAACCATAAAGGTCCCAACAGACCTACTGGCATTCATCTCAATCAAAGCCAGTATAAAATTTAAAGGTCTAGTGAATGTATCTGGCTTTCACGTCGATCCGGGCTTTAATGGAAAGCTAAAGTTTTCCGTCTATAATGCCGGTTCAGAGGGTCTTGTATTGGAACGAGGCCAACCAGCCTTTAGCATCTGGTTTGCAACTTTCGATAGACCCACCGACCTCGCCTACAATGGGGTTCATAATCATCAGGCCAGAATTACTCCTGCGGATGTTATGTACTTACAGGGAGATGTAGCCTCTCCGGCTCACTTGCTCGAAAAAATCAAGTCTCTCGAGACGAGCTTTACGGAAAAGCTGGCGACTAGTAAAAACGAAACAGATACGAAAATCGAAGCTATGGCTCTCAAATGTGGGCTGATTTCCTGGGGCCTCAGACTCATTGGCGCTTTGATTATAGTTGGTTTAGCAAAGATCATTTGGAATCTCTCAATTTTAGAACTCTAAGAACAACCACCCGTAATACAGGATGGAAAACCTCCTGCAGGCAGCACCCTCCAACAGTATGCTCTCCGAGTCCAAGTCAAATAGGGCTTGGGCAATTTTAACCATTCTCATCTCGTGAGCGGCGCAACTTTACGACATGCGCTCTCGCCAGCGTCTAAATAGAAATGTTAGGCACTCATTTGAGCATTGTGAGAGAGCCTCTTCCATTTCCTTGTTGGCCTTTCTTCTCCGGAGTGCGTCGGCTCCCAAAATCAAAGCCAAGTTCTTATATGGCTTGGGTATCGTTAGGCTCCGTAGAGACCCCAAGAGTTCCTTTCCCGAGACCTTTGCTTCGCAGCATTTTGAACAGATTTCTATTAAGGCATCGATAGCTCTCTGGGAAACGAGCTTCTCTACAGAAAGGTTATCGAGGTTTAAAGGAAACGTTTTTTGCCCTGCACTGTGTAGACCTTCTAAATCCGACTCGTAAACGTGAAGGCTATCACTATAATGATTATAGTGACCGACATCCACATTCAACCAGCCAGCTAAGATCTCTTGCAGAGTAGTAAATTGAACTACATTGTGGGGAAATCCCCGAACAAGATCATTGCTGCGCATGATCTGAGTCCACTCCAGACGGCCGTCTCTCACTTTCAACATAGAATTTATATTGCATGGAATATCTTGACTCAGTGGAAGGCCCTTCTCTCTTGGAAGGTCTACGTTCGCGTCCCAAATCTGTAAAACAACCTGCCTTGTATCCCTATTGCTGTTCAAAGCATTAAATGCTGATTCAAGCTGATCAAAACCGAAATGGTTACGAATTCGGTAACCGTATGCCCCATGATACTTCGTATCGAATCCCGCAAATTTCGGGAGAACGGGATTGAAATAATTTGGTAAAACCGCCTTGTTGCTACCACTCAGAATCCAGACAACTTCCGCGATGGCGAACGCGGGATTTATCGCTGGTTCCCTGCTAGCCACCCATCGCTGCCTAGGATCTTCAAGACACAGTGCCGCATTTAAAATCTCAACCGTGCTACCCGCGCGGCTCGATTGGCTGACGGCATCGTCACCCTTCAAGAAAAGATCCGCGGATTTCAGCCAAACTGAATCGGCGGTTTTGGCATTTAGAACTTTAAACATCGCAGGGGCTTAAGTGAAGTTTATCATTGATCCCCCACTTTGGAGGATAGAAAAGGATGAGAGGTTCGACCGATGGTTTGAGTTTCTGCTTGATACGGGTTCGCCCGGTTATACCGACGATTTCGGGATGGGCTACTCGGGCATATTTGTCCACTTCGCAAAAGAGATTCTGGCAGTCAATAAGTTGAAGGGATCTTCCCCAAAGGCTTTGGAAATCTGCTCCTACTGCCGAAAAACACTCGTCCTGCCGCCTCGAGATGAATTTTATAATTTCCGGTTCGGTTAGCCCTCCAAAATCCGAGAAGCACTTCTTGATGCCGTCTCTGGCCCCCGGGCCTGGTACCACAAACTCACTTTCCTTGAAATTTGTAATTTCACTGTAGTTAATATCGGTTACATACTGGTATGCTAGGAAGTCACCAATCGTAGGATATTCTCGGATCAATTCAAAACTTCGCGCCATTGTGGACGCTTCTGAAATCTGCTCGGGGAGCTCGTCTGCAATCATTTTTTCAAGAAGTCGAAGATGCATCTGATGCTTGCGAGCGTATTCGGAAGAGCGACCACCCGATGGCATTATATATGCTGCGGAATAGAGACGTTCTCCCTTAGCCATTGCTTCAGAGAGAAGCTTGTCGTATTTTTTGAATGAGTAGTTCTGCAGGGAAATCTCCCCAAACTCACTTTCCAGCAACTCCCAAGTTCCGATGCGATTGAATATCTTGAACAACAGAATCCTGAAGAACGTGTCACGAAGGCTATGTTTTCCTTCATAGATGACCCTCCTGATAAGATACTGGCTGACCCTATCCGAGGCTCGGTAGGCGTTGGTAAACTTATGAATCTGTATTACCGGATCATCACTCCATGGAGGTTTGGTTCCGCGAATGCGCTTGAGGAAAACCTTTTGGCGTTCTGCTGCAAAGCGCCAGTAAGTGCTGAACACCTTGGTTGGCTTAAGAGGCCGCAAAAAGTTAAAGTCACCGGCGTCCAGAGTAGGTATGATTGGGGATGGGGATAAAGCCGACATTTCCTTCTGTTCGAGCTTCAGCTCACCCTGCTTCTTCTGTTTCATGAGATGGTCGAACAGTGGCGTTTAATTTCAGAAAGGGAGTCTTCGATGCTGGTCTCGTTCCGGATTAAGTGGATGGGGTACTTACCTGCCTCACGCTGAAGCATTAGTTCGTATCCGTTCTTCCAACGTGACCACTTGTCGATCGCTTCGTCTCTTAGAGGCGATGACCTGCTGATGTAGAACAATGCAGAGGGAAGCCACTCACCCCATGCAATTATTTCCGCTTCGATCAGCTTGTCGAGTAGCTCTTCGCGAGCACCCGCCGCCAAACCGTAGATCTTGGTTGACCACCAATAGCGATCCAATACTACAGTTTTACCGGCCTCCAGACTTGGAACGATTTTTGACTCAATCGTATCCAGATGCGCCGCGATGTGGAGCGCCTGCAAGCTTGATGCGGTCAGACTCTCCAAACCTATGGACAATGGATCGTGGTGTATCCGATATACAAGATCCCCTAGCGTTCCGGGAGTCTTACCCGGAAACGACATGCTCTCAACCGCCTTTCCGTCGCGCTGAATCCATTCTGCAAAACGCTCGCAGAGTGATGACTTGCCCGCGGCATCAGGCCCCTCAAAAATGAACAACTTACCCTTTAGATTCATTCGTTTGTTTCCGCTGAGTTCTCAGATACATAGGAGCGCAGCAAGTCTATGAAATCACTATCGTTCACCTTTGTTCCGACTTCTGGACTCGCGTTGATACAGGTAAAGCGTGTCAACTTTACACCCAGCGAATGAGCCACCAAATGACCGAGTTGGCAGAGACCGACGTAATTCCCATAGGCCCGGTCAAATAAGTATTGCTTTGGATAATAAGCGTTCACTTCTAACGTTCCTTTTTCGTGGTAAGTGAAACTCACCTGTTGGAGGCAAGGGAATCCCAAGAGTGGGGAGCCGTTATCATCCTTTGCCGGATCGAAGCAGGCCAGCTGTAGCGCTGATTGCCGCGGGCGTGATGGTTTCGGATTCGATGCCTTTTTTTTCCACAAATTGATTACGTGGGCCAGCTGATTGACCGTCCTTACTTCTTGTTTCCCGCCCTTTGAATTAACGCCTGAATAGGAAACTAAACGCTCAAAGTACGTCCCACGTCTGTTCTTTGTACACCGTGCCTTCAGGCGCGGAAGCATCGATTCTAGATACCAGGTAGTCAGTTCCTCGATACTAATCTTACCTTCCCTAAGCCATTTGTCGTATGGGACGATGGTAAGAGCTGTGTGATCAATTTTTGGAATCGCCAGTAACGACAGCCGCTTGTCCAATTCTGTCGCAATTATTTTGTCTTGAGATGGAATTTCTCCGTCGAAGTCGCGGATCGCGACGACAAGTGTATCGTTAGCCCCATCGTGGGCGTGCAGAAAAGCGCGAGCCCATGCTGTCGACAGATTCGACTCAGTTATCAAGTGTGGTTTCGTTGTCATCATCTTCTAGGTGTCTAAATGTTCCTCTCCCTACGTATTGTTTTCGGCTCACACGAACCATGCTGGCCCAGTCTCCGCTTCCGACTGCCTGACTGATACCTGGACAAATAGCTTGAATCACAATTCCATGTTGGCTTTCGCTAACACATCGTGCGGAAATGCCGTTCAAAACCACTCCGTGCGGCAGCAATGCATGATCACCAACTTCGAGGTCGATAGCGACTTTTCTCCATTGCGCATCCGCGACAACAAGGTGTCCGGGAGTATCGCGGTCGAGTAATTTGAGTCGGATGTCCTTGGGCGTGGTGCGCTGGAGTTCCTCCATGTGCGCGTGATCAATCAACCGTTCAGACCAGCGTAAGTGCTTTAAAAGCGTAGTATAACCAACCCCAAACTGGCACGACAGCCGATATGCGTCTAGGGCGGTGAGCGATCGAAGCTTAATACCACGTTCATCCGAAAGAGCCTTCAACGCTCGTGTTGGCATCAGCAAATATCCGGCAAAGAGGTTGGCAAGAATCTCCTCCGGAATATCCCGATCATCACGATCAAAATCTAGTGTTTCAACCCTTTCTCCGTGATTAAAGCGCCAGTGCGCCAATTCGTGGGCACAAGTGAACGCTCTGCGTCCGGCAGGTCGTTCAGACGGGACGAAGACAGCATCCATTCCCTTCGCAAACATACCGGCAAAACTCGCTCCCCCCACAAACCGGACGTCTATCCCCAAACCTTCGGCGAAATCGTAAACACAGATTGGATCTTCCAACGGAATTTTTGCCGTTCTACGCATTTCAATGGATGCACGTAGAGCCGTCCTAGCTAGTTCCTGACGTATCATTCGTTCGGGGGCGTGGATTTCTTCAGCGAACGGAGCAACCGTAAGATTTTATCGAGGTCATCCTTCTTTAGATTAGACAGCTCTCTTGCCGCCAATTCGACTGCGGGGTTGCTTTCGCTTTCTGCCTCATTCAAAAGCCAAGAAGTCGTCACCCCATAATTTCTAGCGAACACACTTAATTCTTCGGAGTTCACTTTCCTTCGGCCTGCCTCAATTTCCGAAATCGTTGGGCGGTGAAAGCCCATTATCTTTGCGATTTGCCCCTGCGACAGCCCCGCCTGTTCTCGAGCCAACCGGAGACGGTTATAGGTAGTGTCTGTTTCGTCGTTCATGTATTTGGATAGCGATTAATTTGCGAGCGCAACGAGATAGTCCACGACTTCTCCGAAGTTTCTGGCTCGCCTTTGACTTGAATCATCGCCGTCGGCAACCAGCGGATTCTCATTGAGCGGAATGGCTATTCCGAGACGCGACTCAAGATCACACGCGAGTTCAACTCCATGTTGTGAGTCCAGCCGGCAACAGAGCATTACATTATCTTCGCGCTTCATTATGGTTTGGTAATGATCCCCAGCGATATGCTCGAGGCATTCCCTGAGGGCTTGTTCAATTTCTGTTCTGTCGTACATGCTGCCTTTGGTGTGTAAGAAATGCTTACCGCCCGTAAGAACTTTGGTCAATTACTTTTTTTGCGGGGCGAAGGATAGGATTCAGATTTTTGAGTTCTTTGTGCTCTTTGCGGTTAAACCCAAAGCCTCATAACAAAAAGCGGCGGCTCCGTGAGGGAACCGCCGCTTGGGTGATTTGGGATTTCAGGGTTTGGCAGGCGCGGGTGCTTTCTCGGCGGCTTCGCCGAGGTCGCGGATGATGCGGGCGGTTTTCCAGACGGAGGCGAAGCGGGTGCCGGCTTCGGTTTTGCGGAAGCGGAGGACGAGGCGGTCCATTTTCCCAAGCAACTCAGCGACCTCGCGGAAGGCGGGACGGAGGACTTGGGTGAGGGCCTTTTTCCCGGAAATGGCGGCGGCAGGTGCGGCGAGCAGGGCTTCGTAATCGGCAATTTCCTTGGCGAGCAGGGTGGCATCGGCGGGATCGAGACCGTATTCGACGAGGGCGGCGGCATCGGTGGCGAGGGCGACCGTGAGCTTGCCGTGGAGCAGCTTGGCCTTGGCGACGAGCTCGACGTCGCGGAGGCTCTGCCAGGAGCTGAGGGCGAGATCGATGGGTGCGGCATCGGCCAGACGGCCTTGATCCTCGAACCAACCCGCAAGGGCCTCGCCGATTTCATGGGCGCAGGCTTCGAGTTCTGCCTCCTCGCGTTCCTTGTCGGCGGCGTAACCAGTGGTGTCGGTCTGTTGGCCGGAGATGAGGGTGGTGAGAGCGTTCACCTTCGCCTCCAGCGCGGTGGCGCGGGTGGTGAAGAGCGCGGGATTCTGGTTTTTCCAGGCCGGCTGGTAGGCGGGATCGGCAAGGAGAGCGAGCACGGCAAGGTGCATGTTCTGGCGGTTGGCGAATTCATTTTTCATGACGTTGGATGTGTTGTTTATTTTATAATTGGCTGAGGGAGAGGGGATTGTGACTGAGGATGAAGATCGCATTTGGACACCCGACCGGGCGATTTGGAGACCCGACCGGGGCGTTTGGAGACCCGACCGGGCGATTTGGAACCGCGACCGGGGAGTTTGGGCGAGCGACCCAGAGATTTGGAGATCCGACCGGGGAATTTGGACGTCCGACTAGGGAGTTCGGGAAGCCGACCGCGCCGTTTGGGGGATCGACCGGCGGGTTAGGCGAGCCGACCGGATGATTTGGAACGGCGACCGGGAAGTTTGGGCGAGCGACCGCTCGATTTGATCGACCGACCGGGCGATTTAGGAAAGGGCGGGTTTGAGAAGACGCCGGCAGGTGTTCCACAAGGGGGGAACGACAGACAATGAACTGTCGGGGGAGGTTCATGTGGGGGGCTGCGCAAGTGCGCTAGCGAACCTATCAGCAGAGGCGGTGCCATCTTTTCTTGAACTTAGGGACCGGAATTTTGGCGGTCCGGCGAATGAGAAGGCCATGCGAAAGCCGGAACGTCGGTGATGGGCACTTCATTCGCGCATCAAGATTTTAGGAAATACCAAGGTGGTAAAGTGGTCTCTGCTCAACCTTGGATTTCCTTAGCTTGATCGCCGTGTGGAGCCACTCAATCGGTCATCTCGGTGGCGAGGGCGCGGGTCAAGGAGGGGTCGAGGTAGTTGGCGACGTCTTGGCTTTTTTCGTAAACCTTGAACTTCAGATTGAAGTCATTGGCGACTTTGGAGGAACCCAAGACGGTGGCGAGCCCATCGGCGGTTTCCCAGCGCTTGAGGGCTTCTTTGAGGGTGAGAATCTTGGTGCCTTTGAGGAAAGGCTCGTATTCCTGGGGAGTGATTGTGACGCGCGAGGAGAGGATTTTCAGCACCTCGTCGATGTTGGCCTGATCGTTCATGTGGGCGGCAATGCGGTACCAGACTTTGACGACCTTGGCCCACTCGGCTCGGCGTTGCTCTAGACTTTCGCGCGAAACATAGAGCAGATCGTAGATCAATCCCGGAGCATCGGCAGAGGTGAAAACGGGTTTGGAGCCGGGAACGGCCTTCAAGGCTTGCCCGGAGCTGGGCTGCCACGCGCCAATCGCATCCACCGCCTTGGAGCCGAAGACTCGCGGTATCTCGTGGGTGGGAGTGTTGACGAGGGTGACGTCGTCGAGGCTTAAGCCATTTTTTTCGAGACCGGTGAGGAGGAGTAAATGGGCGACGAAGCCTTCTTCGATCGCGATTTTTTTGCCCTTGAGGTCTTTGACCGAAGTGATGCCAGGCGCGGCGACGATCATATCATTGCCGTTTGAAAAGTCGTTGATGAGGATGCCGACGGAGGGCTTGCCATTGGCTCCGGTGACGAGTGCGTCGCCATTGGTCATGCAGACCGCGTCCACTTTTCCTGAGACGTAGGAGTCCATGGACGGGACGTAGTCGGACCAGTGGAACGCGACATCCACGCCAGCTTCCTTGAACCAGCCTTTTTGAATGCCGATCTCCCATGCGACCCAGCCGGGCCAGTCCGAGTAGGCGATTTTAAGAGGTTCCGCAGTGGCCGAGCCGCACGTCGCGACTAGCCCGAGGGTGGACATGGCGAGAAGGTGGAGCAGTTTCATGGCGGTCAGAATGGGAATTTGAGGAATGCCTTGGTATGGAGGATTTTCGATGGATTCACTCGATTTCAGCACGGTTCATACCATTACGGTGAATCTACGAGGACTGCTGCCGCTGAGGCGAGGCGGAAATAGCCGCGCTGGAGTTTTTTACGGTTTATCAGCGGAGGATTGTCGGCCTAGGCTCGGCCCATGAACGAATTGCAAACTCCGCCGAAGAACTTGGTGCTCATCGGCTTCATGGGAAGTGGGAAGTCGGCGGTGGGGCGCACGCTGAATCAGCGGCTCGGGTATCCCTTGGTGGATATGGACCAAGTCATCGAGCAGCGGGCGGGTAAATCGATCGCTGAGATTTTTGAAGATGAGGGGGAAGGCGTGTTCCGGCAGCGTGAGTCAGCGCTGCTAGAGGAGCTGGTGGACCCGACGGCACCGCGGAGGATCATCTCGACAGGAGGTGGGGTGATTGGGAGCTTGGCGAATCGAGTGGTGCTGCGGCAGTTAGGCTATGTGGTGTGGCTGCATGCGCCGGAAGCGATCATCCTTGAGCGGACTTCGAAAAATCGGGATCGGCCCTTGCTGAGGACGCAGGATCCAGTGGCCGAGATCCAGCGGCTCATGGCGGCGCGGAAGCCGCTTTATGCAGAAGCGGCGCATTTGAAAATTGATACCTCGGGCTTGGATTGCAATGAGATCGCGACGGGGATTCTTGAGAGTGCGCGTTACTTTTTCACCGGGCATTTTTAATGGAAACTAATGGGCAAATCAAAGCATGGGCGAGGGACTTAGGCTTCGACGACTGCCGGATCGCAGTGGCCAAGGAGGCGAGTCATGCGCATCTCTTTCGCGAGTGGGTGGAGGAGGGGAAGCATGGAGAAATGGCGTGGTTAGAGCGGACGCCGGAGCGGCGTTGTGATCCGCGTGAGGTGCTCGCTGGGTGTAAAGCAGTGATTTGCTTGGCGCTGAACTACTACCCTGGCCGTAGTCCATTTCCTGAATCTCATGCTGGCGGCTACCGCATCGCGAGATATGCGTGGAATGATGATTACCATGATTTAATCGAGAAGCGCTTGAGCGCCTTCGATGAGCAACTCAAGACGCTGGGTGGCACGCAGCGCTACTATGTCGATACGGGACCGGTGTTGGAACGTGATTTCGCCAGTGATGCTGGGCTGGGCTGGAATGGCAAATCGACCGTGCAGATCCACCGCAAGCTCGGCGCTTGGTTCTTTCTCGCGGAGTTACTCACGACATTGGAACTCGTCCCGGACGCTCCCTTCGGCGACCATTGTGGGAAATGCACGGCGTGTGTGACGGCCTGCCCGACTCAGGCGATCACGGCCCCACGGAGATTGGATGCGCGGCGCTGTATTTCTTATCTCACCATTGAGCACAAGGGCTCGATTCCTGAGGAATTTCGAGTCGCGATGGGGGATCGGATCTACGGCTGCGACGACTGCCTAGACGCCTGCCCGTGGAATCGCTTCGCGGAAGAGTCGCGGGAGATTTCGTTTCACGCGCGGGAGTCTGTTTTTGGGAAAAAGCTGCGAGATTTCTTGGACTTGAGCGACGAGGACTTCCGCGCCCTGTTCGCCAAGTCACCGATCAAGCGCATCAAGCGACCCCGCTTTCTCCGCAATGTCTGTGTGGCCTTGGGGAACACGGGGGGACTCGAAGATCTCCCGGCCTTGAGAAAAGCGGCGGAAGATCCTGAGCCATTGATCGCCGAACATGCCACTTGGGCCTTAGGGCGAGTTCAGCAGCGACTGGGGCAGCTTATAGGATGATTTTTTTGAACTTGGGCACCAGCAGATGCATGATCACCCAAGCCGTTAGGTAAGCTGAACCGCAGACCACGAAGAGGATCCCATAGGCCACTTCTTCTTTACCCAAGGCGCTGTAGTGGCCGAGTAGTTTTCCCGCGGTGCGGGCGATGAGGATGCCACCCAGTGCTCCCGCCATGCCGCCGATGCCGGTGACGGATGCCACGGCTTTTTTCGGGAACATGTCTGACACGGTGGTGAAGATATTTGCGGACCAGGCCGCATGACCCGCGCAGGCGACGGCGATGGTGGCTACGGCGAACCACGTATGAATCGTCCCCAGTTTAGAGGCGAATAAAACGGCGAGTGGAAACAGGGCGAAGATGAACATCGACAACTTGCGCGAGCGATTCGCATCCATCCCACTGTTCATGAACTGCTTGGGCAGCCATCCGCCAAAGATCGAGCCGAAGGTGGAGACGGTATAGATCACTGCCAGTGCCGTGGGCCAGCTGATGACTCCCGGGATGGTGGTTTTGTCCCCGGTGAAATCTGGGTTTGTGACTAAATAGGCGCTGATTTTCCGGGCATTTTCACCCTCAAGAAAGGCGGGTAACCAAAAGAGGAAGAACCACCAAATGGGGTCCGTGAGGAATTTTCCGAACACGAACGCCCAAGTTTGGCGGAATTTCAGCAGGCGGACCCACGGCACTTTTTCCTTCGCCACATCCTCGCGCTCGGCTTCTTGCTCGTCGACATCGCTGTGGATGTGGTCGTATTCCGCTTGGGAAAGCGCGCCGGACTTCAGTTTTGCGGCGGGGGCGTCATACATTTTATACCAGAAAGCCAGCCAGAGCAGGCCGACGGCTCCGGTGAGGATGAACGCCCATTCCCAGCCCCAGTGGTTGGCGATCCATGGCACGCAGAGTGGGGCGAAAATCGCGCCGACATTCGCTCCGGAATTATAGAGTCCGGTCGCGAAGGCGCGTTCCTTTTTCGGGAACCACTCGGCGATGGTCTTGCTCGCTGCCGGGAAATTTCCCGCTTCCGTCACGCCCAGCGCCGCCCGCCACATGCCGAAGCTCCATGTATGATGCCCGAAGGCATGGCCAATCGCCGCGAGGCTCCAGCCGATGAGCGAATAGGCATATCCCTGCTTGGTGCCGACCTTATCGATCACCCGCCCCGCCAGTAGCATCCCCAGCGCGTAGGCGATCTGGAAGCAAATGACGACATTCGCATAGTTCTCTTCCTGGGCTTGTTTGCCGAGGCCAAACACCCCGTCCGCAGTCAGCACAGGTTTGAGCAGCCCGAGCACATTTCGGTCTAAATAGTTCACCGTCGTCGCGGCGAAGACTAAGGCGCAGATGCTCCACCGGTGGCGGCCAACTTGTTGATTTAAAGAGGAGATAGACACGAGGCTTTAAGATTTAAATGGACTTGATAGATACGGTGCTGGATTCACGAGCTAAATCGAGCTGGAGACAGATTTGAGAAACAATCGCCGCCACAGGCGAGTCGATGTCCACACGCAGGGTGTCTGCGGTTTCTTCGAGCGCGGCAAATTGGCTATCGATGAGAACTTCCGGCATGAAATGCCCGGCCCGCGCCCTCAAGCGCGCCCGGATGACTTCCGGAGTCCCGCTCAGGTGGACGAAGCGTAAGTCGCTGCACCCAGAGCGTAGGATCTCGCGGTAGCGGGCTTTGAGCGCGGAACAGGCGAGAAATACCGGGGCTTCCGCAGCGGAGGCTTGGCCCAAAAGTTCCGCAAGGCGTCGCAGCCATGGCTCGCGGTCCGCGTCATCCAGCGGCTCGCCGCGCTTCATTTTGTCGATGTTCTCCTGCGGGTGGAAATCATCCGCATCGTAAAAAACTCCCTCGCACTGGGCGGCAAGCGCCAAGCCGATGGTGCTTTTTCCGCTGCCGCAGACACCCATGAGAACCACTGCCGGAGGAGGAGACATGAGTGTTAGCGTGGCCGGTTGACGATGTTTTCCACCTTTTCAGGGCCTTCTGTGAGCACCCGGATCACCGTGCGTCCAGCCGTGAGGGCCATCGCGCGGTTGGTCTCAGCGGTGTTCGAGCCGACGTGTGGTGTCAGCAGGCAGTTGGACAAGTGCCGGAGATCTTTGCTGGCATCGGTCGGGGTGTATGGCTCGTGCTCGAAGACGTCCAGCGCCGCGCTGCCGAGGTGACCTGCGGCGAGTGAATCGTAGAGGGCGTTTTCGTCAAGGATCGCGCCGCGTGCCGTATTAAGCAGGCTGGCACCGGGTTTCATGGCGGCGAAGAAGGCGGCATTCGCCAAATGACGCGTCGCCGGCACCGAGGCCACATGGAGTGAGACGAAGTCAGCCTGACCGAGTGCGTAGGCCCGGTCGTTGGTGTATTCCGTGAAGCCGATTTCCTGCTGTAGCTCATCCAGCGGGCGTCCCATCCGTGCGGAAAATTGCTCAGCCGAATCCAGATCGCAGCCGATGACTTTCATCCCCAAGCCCAGCGCCGCCTTGCGGCAAAGCATTTGACCGATCCGACCGAAGCCGACGATGGCCAGCGTCCGTCCTGCCACTTCCATGCCCGGGCGCGGCTCCCAGTTTCCTGCCACCGTCGAGCCATGCAGGAAGGGCACCCGCCGGGCCAGTGAACCGAGCAGCCAGACGGCATACTCCGCCACCGCGTTATCTAGCACGCCGGGGGTGTTCGTCACCCAGATGCCGTGCGCCGTGGCTTTTTCCTTGTCCACGCTGTCGTGACCCACGCCGAAGCGGGCGATCACTCCACCTGCGGGAATCGCTTCATAGAGCGCTCCCCGGTAGGGATGGATGTCCGCAATGAAGGCCCGCACGCCTTCCGCGCGGATCTGTGCCGCGAGGGCTTCTTCCTCTTCGACGACTGGGCAAAAGGTGAAGCCCGTTTCGCGGCTCAATTCCTCAAAGGCGGACTGGCCCTTGCGATAAGAGATTTCACTAACAAAGATCGTTTCTGACATGGATAAATAGTGGCGGCTCCTAGGCTTATAAAGTTCTCTACGCGGTGCAATTCAAATTCTATCATCCTTGCAGCGAGCGTAAGGCCCCCCGGACCAGCGCCTCGGTGGCGGAGGCGGGATCCGCATCCAATACCCGGCGCACGGCCTTCCGGGCGTCCACTTGTTTGTAGCCCAGTGCGATCAACGCCAGTTCTGCGTCCGCCGCGCTAGCACTCACTTGACCCGCTGCGGCGTCCTGCCAGGTCTCTGTGACTCCGACCTTGTCCTTCAGCTCCAACACGATCCGCTCCGCCGTTTTTTTCC
The DNA here is from genome assembly GCA_027484055.1 of Verrucomicrobiaceae bacterium. GTDB lineage: Bacteria > Verrucomicrobiota > Verrucomicrobiia > Verrucomicrobiales > Akkermansiaceae > Luteolibacter. Next base: position 118,609 of record JAIXQH010000027.1, read on the forward strand.
CCACCCCCTTCAGCCTCGACAAGCCGAGCACATCACCCGCCACCACACATTTTTTAAACTGCGTCACATCCATGCCACTCAAGACGGACACGGCCATCGACGGTCCTACGCCGCTCACCCGGTCGATGAGGAGTAAAAAAACGTCGCGTTCCTCCTCACTGGCGAAGCCGAATAACTTCTGCGCCAGTTGGCTGAAATGCAGATGCGTTCGCAAATCCACCTCCAGCCCCTCCGCCGCGTGCAACCGATCAAACGTGGAAAGCGGAATGAACACCTCGTAGCCCACCCCATGCACATCCACCACCAAGCGATTCGGATACGCCTCGATCACCTTGCCCCGTAGCCTAGCTATCATGGCCCAAGCTTGGACAAGTCGCTGACCCCGTCAATGCCTGTCTCTCCTGCTCGCTCACTTGAAAGTTCGTGAATCTTGATGATCACCTCCTTGGAAATGCTTTAGGTGTCTTAATTTCTTGGGTTGACAATACCGCCGCGAAATAAAGGCTTCTCGGATCATGAAAGTGTTTTTCTCAATGACCCTGTTCGCCCTCACGGCCAGTCACTTAGAGGCTGTTTCATTGATTAATTTAAATTTCACCGGGCCCATGGATCCCGTGGTGCAGCAGACCTTCACGGACGCCGCGGCCTACTGGAACTCCGCCATCACTGGCTACGATCTCATCCATGATGCGAACGGCTCGGTGCTCCCGCACTCCCTCACCATCAATGCCTCCATCCCCGACATCGACGGGCCCTTTAACATCTTGGGAAGTGCCGAGTGGATTACGGCGAATTACTACGACAACAACCCAGTCGGCCAGCCGACTTACGCGCTCTACTACGCGGATACGGGACGCATGGAGTTCGATTCCGCCGACATCGGAACACTCGTGGCGAACAACACCTTCTACTCCGTCGTGCTCCACGAAATGGCCCACGTCCTCGGCTTCGGCACGCTCTGGACGCCGAACAACAACGTCAATAACACCACCTACGCGCTCTACACCACGAACTCTGGCCAATTCACCGGCCAGAATGCCCTCAACCAGTGGCGCAGCGAGTTCAACCGCCCCTCAGACACCTTCGTCCCCGTCGAGCTAGGCGGTGGTGGTGGCACGGCAAATGGCCACTGGAACGAAGTGGACAACGGCCTCGGGCTGACCGGCATCGTCAGTCTGGATACCGGGATGGATTTCAAAAATGAGCTGATGACTGGCTGGGCCTCCAACTCATTTTTCATCAGCCGCGCCACGCTCGGAGCACTGGATGACATTGGCTACACCGTTGACTACTCCAAGGCCGGCATCATCAACTACGTGCCGATCCCGGAAGTCTCCACCCTGAGTCTCAGTCTAGCAGGCGCGCTGCTGCTAGTCCGCCGCCGCCGCACGCTGCGGTGAACGACGGATTCCGCTAGGCAAGGCGAGCTTTGCATTTTAAGCCCCTCCAAGATGTTTGCCCAAGAACCGATTGAATGGCCGGAAAAAGTTGAAATTCTCGTGGATCGCCTTGAGCATGAATTGGCCGAGCGTTCCCTTAGCCGCGAAGAACGAGCACTTATGGACGTGTATGAAACCGTTCCGGTGCTCGAAAGTGAGGACGGCCTGCACGGGTTTTGGCAAAGCGGGGTGAATCACCAACGAATCATCAATTCGTTCGACCTCATCGGCGCGGCCACCTTGGTCGATCCTCTCAACGCCAGTCGCTGGTGCGAAACCCGCAGCGAAGACCGCCAAGACTACAGCGAGACCGAGGAGGATTACCTCGCCACCATTGAAGAAGACCTCGCCGCAGGGCTGGACGAACTCGTGGACCTCGTGCTTGATTTCATAGAAGAGGAGTTGACGTAGGATTGCTGGGTGGCTCCCACTTACCGGGCCTGGCTGCGAACTCGCGCTAAATAGGTCAATCCTGATCCGCGGACTCGGGGGCTCGTTTCGCGGAGCATGATTTGTTCAAAATCTGCCATGGCCCGCTCTTCTGGCAGCGACGCATACAGGGCCTGCAACCCATGGGTCATCCATTCTCCATCCGGGAGTTCCTTTAATAACTGCCACGCCATTTCCGAGTCGTGACGACTTTGAAGCGCGCCCTTTACGACGCTCTCGATGAGAAAAGGGGAATCAGGATAGTTCTCCTTCACGTGGTGCAGGGCTTCGACCGGTTGCTCGCGTGACCAGAATTGAAAAATAGTCTTTGCGGCGGCGGTTTTACACGACTCTGACGAAAATTGAGCGATCCATTGAAAAGCGCGTTGTGGATCATCTGCAGCGAGCCCTGCGACGACTTTGCTCAATAGTTCTGTCGGCTCAGCATTGCCAAGTCGCTCCGCCAGTGCAGCTTGATCCATTTGACCAATGCTGTGCGAAAGCAACGCTCCGCAAAAGGCTTCCTTTGCCGAGCCGTCCAACGTTCCTGCCAGTTCGTCCATTTCTTCCAATGTGGAAACCTGAATGCTATTCCCAATTTCCAAGGCCAAGTGATTGGCGACTCCCTCGCTCGATAAGGTTCCAAGCAGGGCGAGACCAGCGGCAGGATTCTCTTTAGCCCACGCCACACCAAGCTCTCGGCAGGAGAAATTATCGCGTCCTTGCGCGAGTAACTGGAACGCCCAAACCGCAGCAGGCTCCGGGCCGTCAGTGGCAAGTGATTTTGCGACCATTTCGATGAAATCCTCACGGAAATCCTGATCCCTCAACACGGCCCCCTTGAGGAGTTCACGTAATTCTTGATCTGCGCCTTCGACCATGGAGCGGAAGGATTGGAAATCTTCCGGTGGCAAGTTGTTCCACTGATTAAGCAGTGAGTCGGCGAGTTCTTGTTTAAGCGACTCATCCGCTAAGTGGCTGATCCGGACAAGCAGCACGGAGAAATCTTCTTTGCGGGCATTTCTCACTTTATGAATCCAGTCCGCCTGTGTCATCTGTATTATGGTTTTCCTAACCACAGATGGTGACGAAAGACGACGAATGGTCTGATCTCGACTATCAGAACTGGCTGGCAACAGCCACCAGCAAAAAACACCGGCGATCACGCCGGTGAAGAGGAATCCAACAAAGTATTTCATCACTCTACGAGAGGCTCGTGTCCCATGTTGAGACACGAGCCCGGTTAGTGAATCAACGCAGCACCAATTTGGCGGTTGTGTCTGCTCCTTGTGTCTTGAATTCGACGGTTGAAGTCTGAATCACGCGATCCATTTCAGTGGAATGGGCGTGGAGACGAACCTGGACGGATGGCAGCGTGAACGAGGAATCCGTGTCTGCATTTTGGGCAGTGGTGTTGCGAGTGACCGTGAGGGAGAGCTCCTTTTTATCGCCCGGCATGAGCCGTAACTCACGGACCATGTTCAGTCCGCCGCCATCGGTCATTTCCTTAGTGCAATCTTTCCCGCCGATGGAAAACGCGAATTTGAACTCGTTTTTCGGATCATGGATCGATGCCGCGACCACTGGCGCGTAGTCGATGTGTGGATCATTGTTTGATAAGTCGTAACGCAGCGTCTGGGTGTTGCAACTGACGGTGGTGTCCTGCGTCGCGACATGGTGGACTGTGGCACCTTCCTTGGCATCTGCCTTAACAATGAGTCCATCGCTTGGCTTGAGGTCGAGGGAGGCCAGCTCGCCGCGGAGGTGCTTGATCAACCAATAGGCCACACCTGTGATGGTGCCAGCAGGGCTTCCGTTGGTGTTTTTTTCGGGAGTCACCGGGTATTGCTCAAGTTGCGCAGCATAGTAAGAAACTGCCCATACCGTGGGAACTGCGTTTTGATTCTCATGCATCAGCACGCATTGGCGGGCGATGTTGTAGTAGTTTTGCCCAGATACCGCCAGATTTCCCGCCACGTAGTGACCCGTTCCGGCGCTGTAAGTCGCTAACATCACCATGGATTGTTTGCCGGAATTCTTGGCATAGTTGACTGAGCTGTAACTACCTTCCCGCATTTGTTGGAAATTGGTATTCCAGTAACCCATGGGACCATCTGTTGCGACACCGCTGCAGATGTTGATTTTGCTTCTATCGAAAACGGCAGTCGGGTCAGAACCAAACATATTTCCGCTAATCTGCCAAGGTGGCACCATGAACAAAACGGGACGCCAGTAGCGCCACTGCAAGGCAGTAATCCGATCACCATCCAGATCTTTGTTGCATGAGGTGTAGGCTACACGCAAACCTGCACTTATGAGCCGATCGATGTTGACCTTATCGGCAAAGTCGGTAGTCCTCTGGAAATCAGTTTCATAAAATGCATTCTTGCTGGTGAACAAGTTTGCCATTGCTTGTATGTTCGCCGGTGCGTCAGATTTTGCAACTGCGAAGTTATTGGTGTAATAGCCGCTGGCATTCTGTTGGACGAAGGTCCAATTGGCTGAGCCACTGAGGTAGCCAGCCCAAGCGGCTGTTGAGTTGTCGCCACCTCCGATAAACACTTGTGCGGCGTTGGAGAGATTGCCGAAGGCGACTCCCAAGAGGGCGGTGCCGACGGTGAGTAGTCTGGATTTATGATAGTTCATTAATTTAGGGTTTTAGTGGGTTTCTTATTGAAAACATTTCAGTAAGGAATGACATAACTACCTATTTTTTCAGAGAAAGCCATCCCGTGTTTACGTTAATTTACGGGAGGGCTAAATTTTTAATAATGTTTAGCCTAACCGATACTTATCAGAAGCCAAGCGTTCGGCTGGGAGCAAAAAATCAAATCATTGCTTGCCTCGGGTCCGTTTCACTTGGGAAGTTTGGTGCGACTCTGTTCCAGGTATTCGTTAATCGGATAACCTTGGAACGTATTCAGAAGCACGATCTTCGTCACGGAACTGCCGGGGTCCAGAATTCGAACCTGCGAACTGATGAGTTCGGGGTATTTTTGGCTTACGGCCGCAGAATACCGCTGCAACCTCAGACTCTGCGCCGACGACCTAGCAGCGTGATTGAGGTGGCTAGGCCGAGGAGGGCGGTGGCGCTGGGCTCGGGGATGGTGCCTACGGTGATGCCAGCGCCGGAGGTGTCATAGGCCCAGTCGATGATGGATCCAGCGCTACCCGTGTTGGAGAAATTCACCTGCATCCAGCCGTAGTAGGGGCCAGCGCCGGTGTTGGTGGTGAGGCGGAAGCCGAGGTAGTCGGTGACACCGGTGGCGAATTGATTGGGAAGGGGGCCGATGTGAGTGGTAGAGCCTGCTTCTGCGGCGGCAAAGAAGTCGGCGGCGTCAACAAGGTCGCCAAGTTCCAAGCTGACGACTGGTGAACTGACGGAAGTCGATGTTCTCACGGGTTGGAAACTCGCGCTGTTGCCAAAGGCCTCGCCGCCGAAGAAGGCGTCGATGTCCCAGCCTAGATTCTGGCTGGTGCCGCTGGTGGCGGCGTCCACGTCGATGTAGGTGCTATCGAAAGTGGAGGAGATGCTGATGTTTTGGATACCGCTGTAAACCAAGGCGGCGTGGCCTGAGGCAGCGGGAAGCGCGAGTGCGGCGAGGAGCAGGAGCTGTTGTTTCATGGCGTGGACTTAGTGAGGTGTGCTGGCGCGATTTTTTGGATTAGTTCTGCGAAACTCCGACGCGGAAGAATCTGGCTTTTTTCCCATTCACGAAGAACGGGTAGCGGATGGAAACGGCTTCCACTTCTGAGTCGCTTGCGATGGTGGTGGGGATGGCGTTGCTGGTTTCCCAAGTGATCATGTCCGAGCTGAACTGGGGGATGTAGGTGACGCCGGAGGCCGCGGCACTTTTCTGGCGGATGAAGACGACTCTGAAGTCTTGGCCGCTGGGGGTCGGAGCGTTGTAGATCGCTGGGGTGCCTCGGCTGGTGAGGGTGCCGCCGGCCACGTCGGCGACGACGGTGGTGTTGTCCGTGGCGCGTGGATCGAGTCCGAAGGCGTATTCTTGGAGGTCACTGAGGCCGTCGCTATCGCTGTCGAGCGTGGTGCTGGTGAGTCCGTTGTCTTTCAACCAAGCGGCAAGGACGAGGGGGCCGTCCAGCACGGTATCGAGGCGGAAGACTTTTTGCTGGATGCGGGTGTCGAGCGCTACCGACGTTTCTGCCTTGTTGTAAGCGGTGGCCAAGGATGGGTGGCGGGCGGCGAGGAAGTCTTTGAAGGCTTTCTGCTCACCGAGCACGTCCGCCGCAGTCAGGCCGAGGCTGGTGTAGGTGCTGGCGGCGGTGAAATCCAAGTTTCTGGCCACTGGCGCTGATAGGCCACCGTTAGTGAGGAGCAACTGGAAGTTGGAGGTCTCCGGGTTGACGGTGGTATTGGCCGGCGGGTTGAGATACTTGATCGGGTAGCTGTCGCCACCGTTGGCTGTGAAGCTGAGGGCGACGCACTTGATGGTGGTGGGGGCGGTGGGCAGGACCGCACCGTCTTCGACGATTTTCGCAACGATCTGGCCGGCTTCGTTAACGAGAGCGGCGGAGCGAAGTCTGGAGCCAGCGGGCTGGGTTGAATCGTAGGAGAAACGGATGTTACCCACTTGTGGGTAGCCGCCGTTTTGTGCGGTGGGGCCGCTGCTGAGGCCGGAGGCAAATTCGAGGATGTTCTTGAGGCCGAGCGGGGTGGCATCGAAGACCATCAGCTTATTGTCAAAGCGCAGCGCATTTTCCACATCGAGCTGGGAAATGCCGCCTGCGGGTTTGCTGGTGAGCGCGTTGGCAATCGGCGCGACCTTGGTGCCATTCGCCAGCACCGAGCCGAGCGAGGCACGGATGCCGCCGCCGTTTTTCAGGGAGAACACGGCATCGCCAAGACCGAGACCCAGTGCGGTGCGGGCTTTGAGGGCGTTCGCGTCGGCCGTGATGTTGCCGAGGTTCACTTCCTGGGTGCGGCCGAAGACGCGGTCGCCTTCTAAGTAGACTTGGGTGTAGCCGTAAACGTTGCCGTCCTTGGTGACGACGACGTTGTTGATGGCGTCCACGATGGTTTTCACCTGGCTGCTGATGCTGCTGCTGGCGATGATGGTGGCGGCGCTGTTGCTCGTAGCGTAGGCAGCCTGGAGGTTCGCCTCGGTGGAGGCATAAGCTCCGTTGAGGGCGGGGTTGAGATTCGGCAGAATGAGCACGCCGTCTGCATCGAAGTCTGCCACGAGGCGGCCGAGGTAGGTGTATTCGGTATCGGTGGTGACGATGAGGACGGGCTTGCCATCGGCACCGACGGTGGTGATGGGGTAGGCATCTGCGATGAAATCGGCATCATGGCCATTGAAGCCTACGGGCACATCCGTGGAATCTCCCATGCGCTCATGGCCGCCACCGGCGACGACGATATCGATGCCGGAAACGAGTGGTGCGAGGTCTTTGTTCCGCTGGAGGTCATCAAGCTGATCGACTTGGATGATCTTGGTCACGCCGAGGGCTTGGAGTGAATTGACGGCTCCTTGGAGATAGGCGGCGACTTCTTGCAGATCGCTGGTGGCGGCGTTGGCATCATCCTTCGGCTGGGTGCCGTTAGGTGAGGTCTTGCTCAGCAGGTCCCAGTTGGTTGCACCGACGAAGCCGATGCGCTGACCGTTGAGGGTCTTGATGGCATAGGGAGCGATTTTGGCCTGCATATTGATGCTGGTGACTTCGAGATTGGCGATGCTGCCAGCGGTGATGGCGTTTACATTCGGCGCGTTGTTCGCCGTGCCGGGCACGCCGCCGAGGCTGGTGTCTGCGCGACCACGGAGCGAGCTGTCATTGGCGAAGGTGAGGTTCGCAGTGATGTGCGGGAATTTCGCTCCTACCCAGTTTCCGACAGCAGAACTCGTGGCAGAGTCTATGGTGGTGGATGGGTAAATCGCACTGGCAAGCACTGGGGAGCCTAGGTCGAATTCATGGTTGCCGAGGGCGGAAACGGTGGTGCCGAAGGCGTTCATGATAGCAATGTCAGCGCGGCCAAAGGGCACAGCGGTGATCGGCGTAGCTGTCGGATTGAAGCTACCCGCCACACCCAGTGTACCGTTGTTTCCGGTGTAAACTTGGGCGGTGGTGTGGAGGAGGCTGTTGAAGACCGGATCAGCACCGGCGATGAGCCATGGGCCGGGGATGTAGCTATCGCCCTCGCCGATAACGACGGTGTTGGTATATTGATCGTCGAACTTATCAATCATCGCACCCATGATCGGTGCGGTCTCGATTCCCAACAAGCCGCTCTCACCATAATAGTGGAGGACTTGGAGGGTGTAGTCGGTGGTTTGATTGAGTTCAAAAACGGTGAGGCTTTGCGAAACTTCGCTGGCGACAAGCAGGAGCGGTTTTCCGCTAGGGCTATCGGCGGCGGAAACCACCACGAGGCCTTCGGGATTGAGATCACCGGTTCTTGCCAGGCCACCAGCGAAGGTGACGGCGGCGGGATTGGTGACATCGAACATCAGCGTCATGTGTGAGCGCTCCAGGCCGATGAAGGCGTAGGTGCGGGCACCGAGGGTGGCGATGGTGACGCCTTCCGGCTCAGGGCCTTTGTTGTCGCTGCGGCCGTCGTCGAAATTGGCGGGGAACTGGGAGGCCATGATGTTCTCGATCATGTCACCGCTGTCCCACACGATGGCTCCGGTGGAGTCGAGAATGGAGAAGGAACGACCGCCGTAGCTGAGGATTTCGTCGATGTCGCCGTCGTTGTCGGTATCACCGCGGAGGCCGGGGGCGTTGGAAACGGTGAGCTTGCCCAGTGCTGCATTCGATTTCAGAGCAGTTTCGTTCGGGAAGACGGCGTCGTCCAGATCGTAGGCAAGGTCGCTGAGCAAGATCGCTTCATTCGGGTCGAAGAAATCGTTGCGATCATCGCCTTCATTAGAGGTCACGTAATAGGTCTGGCCGCTGGCAGAAAAGGATGCGACGGCGTCTGGCATGTAGAGTCCATAGACGGGATTACCAGTCGTGGGGTTGATGAGTCGCGCACCACCTGCGCCATCTGCATCACTGAAGTCATGCCTGCCGGTGGAGAAATTCTTTTTCCCGAGTGGAACCACCGAGGTGAAGGTAGCGGTGGCAATGTCGAGCGTGGCGACCGCGTTCGCTTCCTGCAGTGTAACCAAAGCCTTGGTGCCGTCCGCACTGATGGCGAAGTATTCTGGCTCGAAGTCTGTGGATGGTTTGCCACCGGCGAAGATGCGGACACCGGCAGTGATCAGATCGGCGGCTTGGCTATCGTAGGCGGCGAAGTCTGCGGTGGCGGTGGTAAGAGAGGTAGGCACTCCGGTGAGGATGGCTGGCACGCTGATGATGCTCACGGAGCCGACGGTAGTGTCGTTAGTGACTACGGTGGCAGGCACACCGTTCACCGCATCCAACTCACCTTCGTTGGCGACGAGCAATTTCGTGCCATCCGGGCTGAAGGCGATGTGGTCTGGATTTGCGCCGACTTGGGTGGAGCCGAGCAAGGCACCGGTGGCGGGATTGAGGAAAATCACATATCCCGGCGCGGACTTGGGCGAGGAGATGATGGCGGCAGCCAGCACACTGGGATTTCCTCCGGCTGCTTTCCTGACGGTGATGGATGAGACGTCGTTGCTGGTGAGGCCCACGACACCGAGCGAGGCGGGTGCGATGGTGGTGATGAAGGCGGGGGCAGCGGGGTTGGTGAGGTTGATCACTTGGATGCCGCTGTTCGAGGAGGTGAAGGCACGCTTGGAAACCGGATCGAAGGCAGGAATTTCCGCGCCATTGGTGCTGGCGAGCGGGGCGGCATCGAGATCGATGAAGCCTTTCACGCTGGCTGTGATTTTACCGTTGCTGGGGAAGGAAACGGGCACGGTGTCGTCGTTGGTGATGGTGCCGGTGCCCGCAGCGGTGCCGAGGGTGGTACTGCCGTTAGAATTGACGATGTTGGAGAGCGTGACGATGACCGTTTCGCTGCTCTCAATGGTGGTGTCACCGCTGATGGTGATGGCGATGTTCTGGGTGGCGGCTCCGTTGAAGTCAAAGTTGAGCGTGCCGGATGCCAGGGTGAAATCGCTGCCAGAAGTGGCGGAGCCGCCGGTGACAGCGTAGGCGACGGTGAAGACTGAGGCGGTGTTCGTGCGGGTGACGGGGAGGTTCAGCGTCGTGCTGCCGCTATTGCCTTCGTTCACAGCTGCAGAGCCAATGCTGACGGAGGACGCTCCGATGGGTGCTGAGGCGAGCGTGCCGGGCGAGCCGATTTCCGTGCTGCTATTTACAGCGGCGAATGCTCCGTTGATACCTGCGGTGCTAAACGTGGTGATGCTCGCGACGTTCGCGGCCGCGGCATTGTCAAAGGTGCGGTAGGGTGCGGCGGAGGTGGCGATGCCAAAGGAGACATTGGCTTGGCGGACGTTGTTTGAATCGAACAGGTTCACGGCGTCACCACTGGTGCTAAGGCCTGCACCGCCACCCGTGTAGGCACCGACTTGCAGGGCTACGGGAGGAGTCGTACCAAACCAGTTGGAGCGGAAGGCGGCGGCGTTTCCAGATGCTGTCTGAGTGGCGCTGGTTTCGATAAAGATCACCGATTCACCGGGAGCGATGCGGGTGATGCCGGTCAATGGCAGGGCGGCGGCGGGAGATTCTGAGCTGTCGTCAAATTTCCAGCCCGTGAGATCCACCGCGCGGGCACCGGTGTTGGTGACTTCGAACCAATCGGCTGCCACCGGGCTATTTCCGCTGCTCCACGGGGCGATTTCCGTGACGCGAAGCACGCCGGGAGCCGAGAAGCCGGGCGAGCCGATTTCCGTGGTGTTCGTGGCGGTGAATGCACCATTTGCGCCGGTGGTGCTTAGCAGCGTTAGAACCGCATCGTTGACGGCGGCGGTGTTGTCAAAAGTCTGGTAAGGCGAGGTGGCATCCGCAGTGCCGAAGCTCACGCCTGAGTGTCTTACGCCAGAGGCATTGTAGAGATTCACGGCGTCACCACCGGTGCCGAGGCCGATTCCCGTGCCTTGGTAGGTGCCGACTTGCAGGCCGGCTGGGACGCTCGTGCCGAACCAGACGGATTTGAAATTCGCGATGACGGTGGCCGGGAGATTGGTGGCCGAGCTTTCTAGGAAGATGACCGACTCACCGGGGGCGATGGTGGTGATGCCGTTCAAGGTGAGCGCGGAGGTGAAAAGAGCGGAGTTATCATCCACTTTCCAGCCGGTGATGTTCACAGGGCTGGCGCTGACGTTGGTGACTTCGAACCAATCCGCTGCGATGAATGGGCTGTTCGTGCTAGACCATGGTGCGACTTCAGTGACGATGAGGGCGGGTGGAGCGGGTGTTTCTACGAGTTGGTCAGTGACGGTGAGGGTGAAGTTCACCGTGGCGTCTGGGGTGGCTCCTAGAGTGGTGTCATCCGCGTTGATGGTGACGGTGTAGCTGGTCTTGGCTTCGAAATCGAGGGTCACGCCTGCTTTGAGGAAAAGCGAAGAGCCGGCGATTTCAAAGGAGGCCGCATCTGCGCCGGTGAGGCTGAGGGTGTTGGTGCCTAGACCGTCGTCAGTGACGATGATGTCGCCAACTTTCACCGGTGAGGCGGTGCTGGAGTTTTCCTGAATCGAGTTGAGCGCGTTGTTGAGGGCGACGGAGGTCGGGACGAGGTTGGTGGCGGTGGAGGCGGAGTAAACCCAGAGCTCGGGAAAATTGATGTTTCCGCCGCCGTTTTCGTTGACCACGTAGATGTTACCGACGCGGTCCATGGTGATGCCTTCGTGCTGCATGTCCACGATGTTGATGGTGTCGCCTGCATCGGCGGTGAGGTTGAGTGTGCTGAGGATGCTGCCGGAGCGGCTGATGTTGACGATCCGGGCGTTTTCCTGGCCGACGATGAGGAGGTTATCCGCTTGTGGCTGACCGACCATCGAGGGGATGTTGGAGAAGGCGAAGACGTCCGCGACATCGGTCATGCCGAGGAGGGTGGTATTGAAAAGGTTGCTCGCTTCATTCCCGACACTCGGTGGGGCGGTGGTGGCTGTTGCTGCGGCGAAATCGACACCCGTGCGGAAGATTCCGATGGGATTCTTTTCCTTGAGGCAGATGAAGTTGCTAGCTGGCGGATCCCATGAGAGACCTTCCGTGCCGGTGTTGTCATCGAATGGACCGAGATCGACAGTCTGAGAGTTCGAGCGGGTGAGTGTGGTGCCAGCGGCATAGGTGAATTTCACGAGCTGCTGATCGCGCTCTTCGCTCATCACGAACTGACCACCGCCGATGTAGGTGATGCCTTCTGGATCGTAGAAAGCGGTGCCTTGTGGTGCGCCGGTTTGCAGGTCGAGCGACATGGTGTCGATGAGCTGGCCGGTTTTGGAAACCTGAGTGATCGAGCGACCGCCATCGCAGGAAATGAACAGCGTGTCGGTGTCCCAGTTGTAGGTGACAGCGGAGGCTTCCTGGCAAAGCAAGTTGTGGGAGGCTGTGCCGGCGGGAAGCGGGGTGCGGGTGGGCTCAGGTAGGCCAAAGCGGCCGACCCGGACATAGGTGGAGAGATCAACAGCAGTCACACCCGGTGCAACGGTGACGGTGATGGTGTCGCTATCGACAGGGCCACCTATGTTGGAGATACGCGCCCAGTAGTTGGTCGTGGAGTTAAGGGTGGGCGTGGTGAAGATCGGGGAATTCGTGCCCACCGGAGTGGTCGTGTCGCCGCTGTTTCCCTGATACCACTGGATGGTGGGAGTCGGTGAACCGCCAGCCACGAGAGTGAGCGTGGCTACGCCGCCGCTGGTGATGGAGGTGCTAACAGGCGCAGTGGTGAAAGTCGGGAGAACCACGTCGTCATTGGTGATGGTAGCGGTGCCGACAGCCGTGCCGAGGACGGTGGCGCCTGTGGTGTTGACGAGATTGGAAAGAGTGACGATGACCGTCTCATTCGGCTCGGTGGAGGTATCACCATTGACGGTGATGTTGATAGGCAAACTGGCCGCACCCGCTGCGGTGAAGCTCAACGTGCCGGAAGCGAGAGTGAAATCAGTGCCGCTAGTGGCGGTACCGCCGGTGACGACGTAGTCCACGGAGAAGGCGGAGGAAACATCCGTGCGAGTGACGTTGAGAGCGAGTGTGGAAGTGCCACTGTTTCCCTCGGCTGCGGTTGCGCTAGCGATGCTGACAGAAGCGACTCCGGCCGTGACGCCAGGTGAAGCGATATCAAGAGCGTTCGCAGCGGAGGCAAAAGCCCCGAGGTTGCCAACGGTTGCAAAAGTGTAGCGCGGTGAAGCGGTGCCTGAAGCAGGATCCCACACAGCGGATTGAGTTTCAGTGGAAGCACCAGCGGACGGGCCGGAATGGGTGCCTGTGGATGGATTTCCATCGGATTTCGTGAAACCAGCCGCCGCGTAGTTGAAGAAGAAGATTTCATTTTGGCCTTCATCGAAGAACGAGACTCCGTCGTTCTGGCCGAGACCGGGAGCACCGGTGGATTGGAAAACTTGCACGCTATCCGGGATGTTCCACCACGTGCGGAAGGCAGCGGGAGCAAGATTACAGAAAATCACCGACTCGCCCGGCGCGATGCTGGAGCCAGCAGGTAACTTGTATGCTTGGGCCGCAGAGGCGGAGCGACCGTTATCGTGCCAACTGTAGCCAGCGAGAGAAACGGGCAGGGCACTGATATTCGTGAGTTCCCAGAAGTCGTTCACGCCAGCGGCGGCCTGTTGTGAAAGGACTTCGGTGAGGAGGAGTCTTTGCACATACACGTCACTGTCGTCATTTACGGTGAGTGTCGTAGTACCGGCGGTCGCACCGGTGGCGGAGGCGGTGATGATGGCGCTCTTGTTTCCATCCGGGAAGCTGTCATTCACCGCAGTGATGTCAAAAGCAGCCGAAGTCGAGCCGATCGGGATCGTGACCGAGGCAGGAACCGTCGCCTCCGTGGGGTCGCTCGAGGAAAGAGTGACCACCAATGCACTCGTCGTGGCACCCGTGCGAGTGACCGTGCCGACCGAGGCAGGGTTTGTGGCACTCTCGGAAAAGCTGGAGTTGGTTACGCCCAGGGACAGCGTCACTGCTGGCGGCGCAACGGCCAATCCACTGACGCCCGGCGAGCCGATGGTCGTCGCGTCAGTTGTGTGGGCGAAAGCACCGAAGGTGCCAACCACAGCGGCAGCGTAGCGCGGGGAAGTGGTGCCAAATCCCGGATCCAAAACCATCGAAACCTTGGTGCTGGCCCCGCCCGCAGACGCACCCGCGTGACCACCTGCCGATCCACTGCCGTTTGAGCGGGTGAAACCATTTGCCGCATAACTCAAATATAAAACCTCCGTGTTGGCCGCGTTGAAGAGGGTGATCGCGTCACCCGAGCCAAGTCCAGGGCCTCCACTAAGAACTTGCACCGAGCTATTGACACCCCACGCCGTGCGAAATGTGGCCGCATTGCCAGTCACGTTAAACAGGATCGATTCACCCGCTGCGATTGAGGTGCCGCTCGGAATGGTAACAGCGGAGCCAGTCGTCACACGTGCGCTATCGTTCCACTTGTAATTGCTGAGATCGACCGAAGAAGTGCCGACGTTAGTGAGTTCCCAGAAATCTCCGCCAGATCCGTCGGAGTTGATTTCCGTGATGAGTAGCTGCGCTTGGAGCGAAGAAACGGAGGCGGCTAGGGCCAAGAGGGTGACAGAGAATGATGGTCGAAATTTCATGGCGGGATGGAGACGCTGAGGTCGCAATCATCCGCACGCTGAGCCGCTCGGCTCTTTTTCGATGGTGACTTTTTTGTCAGGACGAATCTGTCACACGAATATGATAGATCGTTAGAAATTAGTCACGGAACCGTGACACGATCGATTGAAATTCAAGCTAACTGAACTTGTTTATCCACATCTTCGCGGAGGTTCTCGATGATATAGTCTTGGCGGTCTGGGGTGTTCTTACCCATGTAAAAGGCGAGTAGCTCCTTCACACCTTTACCTTCTTCGTATTCCACGTGGTCAAGTCGCATGTCGGGGCCGATCATGAAGCTGAACTCGTCTGGTGAAATTTCTCCGAGGCCTTTGAAGCGGGTGATCTCGGCGGCTTTACCGAGCTTGGTCATGGCTTTTTTCCGCTCGGTGTCGTCATAGCAATAGATGGTTTCCTTCTTGTTGCGGACGCGGAAGAGCGGGGTTTGCAGGATCCAGAGGTGGCCGTCGCGGATCATTTCGGGGAAGAACTGGAGGAAGAAGGTGAGCAGGAGCAGGCGGATGTGCATACCGTCCACATCGGCATCGGTGGCGATGACGACTTTGTTATAACGGAGGTATTCGATGCCGTCCTCGATGTTGAGCGCGGCCTGGAGCAGGGCGAACTCTTCGTTTTCGTAAACGATCTTGCGAGGGAGGCTGTAAGTGTTAAGCGGCTTGCCGCGGAGTGAGAAGACGGCTTGGGTCTCGACATCGCGGGACTTGGTGATGGAGCCGGAGGCGGAGTCGCCCTCGGTGATGAAGAGGGTGGATTCCTCGCGGCGCTTGTGCTTGCTGTCGTAGCGGACTCGGCAGTCGCGGAGTTTTTTGTTGTGCACCTTCGCCTGCTTCGAGCGCTCGCGGGCGAGTTTCTGGATTCCTTTGAGGTCTTTGCGCTCGCGCTCTGCGGCGAGGATGCGTTTGTGGATGGCCTCGGCGGTTTGCGGGTGCTTGTGGAGGTAGTTGTCGAGGGTGCTCTTGAGGAAATTCCCGATGAAGGTGCGGAGGGATTCGCCGTCGGGCGAGACACCTGCGGAGCCGAGCTTGGTCTTGGTTTGGGACTCGAAGACGGGTTCCATGATGCGGACGCAAATGGCGGCCTCAATACCGGCGCGGATGTCGGAGGGCTCGTATTGTTTTTTATAAAAGCCACGGATGACCTGCACGAGTGCCTCGCGGAAGGCGACGAGGTGGGTGCCGCCTTGTGAGGTGTTTTGGCCGTTGACGAAGGTGTAGTATTCCTCGCCGCTTTCGGGGGTGTGGGTGAAGGCGATCTCGATGTCTTTGCCGACGAGGTGAATCGGCGGGTAGAGCGCTTCATTTTCCATTTCCTCGCGGAGAAGATCGAGCAGGCCGTCCTTTGAGCGGAATTTTTTCCCGTTGAAATTCAGCGTGAGCGCCGGGTTCAGGTAGGAGTAGTAGCGGCACATTTTCTCGACGAAGGCCTCCTTGAATTTCGCCTTGGCGGGGAAAATCGTGCGGTCGAGTTCGAAGGCGAGTCGGGTGCCGTTCGGCCCGTCGTCGCGGCGTGGATTTTTCATATCCACGGTGAGTTGGCCTTTGGAAAATTCGAGGGCCTTGGTCTGGCCGTCGCGCCAGGCTTGGATTTCAAAGAAGGTAGAAAGGGCATTCACCGCCTTGATGCCGACGCCGTTGAGGCCGACGGATTTCTTGAACGCCTCGCTGTCATACTTCGCGCCGGTGTTGATCTGGGCGGCGCAGTCGAAGAGTTTTCCAAGCGGAATCCCCCGTCCGAAATCGCGCACTTCGACGCGGCCTTCCTCGTCGATGTCCACTTTCACTTCCTTGCCGTGGCCCATGATGTGCTCGTCGATGGAGTTGTCCACGGCCTCCTTGAGCAGGATGTAGAGGCCGTCATCGGGCGATGAGCCATCGCCGAGTTTGCCGATGTACATGCCGGGACGCATCCGGATGTGTTCGCGCCAGTCGAGGGATTTGATGTCGTCTTCGGTGTAATCTGCGGCCATGTGGAGAGTGCTGGGGAGTGAATAAACGGTTGGCGGACCGTGTGCAAGGGTAGTGACGATCCGTCTTCCGCCAAGGTCACTGGGCTGTCCAGCCACCGTCCACGGGTAAAATCACGCCGGTGATGAATTCGTTCTCGGCCAGAAGCAGCACGGCGTGGGCGATTTCACCCCTGCGCTGAGCGGTTCCGTCAAATCTGGCGCAGCATCGCCCCCGAATTCCAAGGATCTAGGAATAAATCTTCTGCATGAACCTCTGGTAGCTATGAAAAATACTTTCCACCTGCCATGTCTTGCGTTCGCCAGCGTCGTCGCCTCCCTTTTTGTGGTCAGTTGCAAATCTGCGGCTGCAAATCCAGAGGCGGTCGGCACCGTCGCCTGGGGACGTGATTATGATTCCGCACTTAGCTCGGCAAAAAAGACCGGGAAACCTGTATTCCTCCTTTTCCAAGAAGTCCCTGGCTGCGCGGGTTGCCGACAGTTCGGCCGTGACGTTCTGAGTGATCCGGGTGTGGTGAAAGCCATTCAGGAGAATTTCATCCCGCTGTTGATACCCAACAATCGCCCCGGGAAGGACGCTGAGATTCTCGCGCACTTCGACGAACCAGCATTCAATTATCAGGTCGTGCGTTTTCTCGATGCGGATGGCCACGATTTGATTCCCCGCAAGGACCACGTCTGGAATGCTGTAGAGCTCAGCCAGCGGATGAAGGATGCGCTGAAAAAAGCAGGCCGAGATTTCGTGGCGAGCCGCAGTGTCAAGCAGGTCGCAATCGCGCAGTATTGTTTCTGGGAAGGTGAGATGAAAATCGGCGCCATCGAAGGAGTGGCACGTACTGAAGCAGGATTTCTCGATGGCAACGAGGTCACTCTTGTAGATTTCGACCCGGAAACCATCTCGGCGGAAGATCTTACCAAAAAAGCCGAGGCTGCTGGAGTCGCCACGCGGATTTACTCGTCGCTCGATGGCTATCAAAAAGCTCCGGCGTCCGACCAGAAAAAGCAGTTACAAGGGACAAAGTATGCCAAGCTCGCCCTGACACCCGAGCAAGCGACCAAGGTGAATGCCTTCGTCAGAACCGCACCCGAGCGGTTGGCTGAGTTTCTCGAAAAATGATCTGGGAGTTATTCACGCTCGAAGCGCAGCCGCAGTGCCCGGTGGGTCGATGAATGATTGGGTTCCAGCGGATCGCGAGCACGCAGGGTTTCCACCGCGCCAGAGCTGAGCCATTCCACGAGGGCAGGTGACCAGTTCTGAAGATCGTCGGAGACTTCGGCTGAGTATTGAATACCAGGGAGGTTGGCAGGACGGGTGAAGATGATGGAAAATCCTTCGGCATCAAGCAGGCCCGGCAGTGGTGGAGTGAACTCGCGGGGATTGGTCCCAAGCGCATATTCGGCGAGGTTGGCTAGGCCGTCTGAATCAGGGTCAGCCACGTCGGACGCGATTCCAGCATCCTGTTCTTGGGCGCTAAAATAGCGATCTTTCCAAGAGCGCCATACATCCGGTGCGATGACGAGCGTGGCGGTTGAGCCGCCTTGGTAGTTTTTATCAGTGATCGCTCCTGTCACGATGTAGCTGCCCGGGTGCGTCGGTGGCGTCGGTGAGTTATCATAAAGGATGGCGACGGGGAGACCGGAAGGGTTGGTCACTGCGCTCACGGTCTTGGGATTGCCGTCATAGGTCGCGGTGAGATTTGACCATTCGATCACGGCATCGGCTTTTTGGATGACTAAAGTCCCGGTCGCATTACCTTCGTAGTTCACATCACTGACCGACGCAGTGACAGAGTAATTCCCCGCATAGATCGGCGGCGTAGGGATGCCATCATACAGAATCGTAACGACATGACTGACGGGCATGGTGCTAGCCGTCGCAAGTTTCGGGGTGCCATCATAGATATTCGTGAGGCCGGACAGATGGATCGTGACGGTGGCCTTCGCAATCACCAGTGTGCCGAACGCGCTGCCCTGATAGTTTGCATCCATGACCGAGGCAGTGATCGCATAACTTCCCGATGCCGTAGGCGGCGTCGGCGAGCCATTGTAGAGAATAGAAACCGCACGCCCGGCTGGACTGGTGCTGGCTGTTACCTCTTTTATAGATCCATCATAGGTTTGCGTCAGGCCGGACAATCCGATGGAGGCCACTCCTTTTTGGATGGCCATCGTCCCGGATGAAGCTCCCTGGTAGTTCGCTGCGGTGACGGATGCGGTGATTGCATAATTTCCCGCATTCGTGGGTGGGGTGGCGTTTCCGTTATAGAGAATCGAAACAGCGAGACCGGCCGGGGTGGTTGTGGCGGTGACGAGTTTTTGACTTCCATCATAGATCGTCGTCAAGCCGACCAAGTCGATCGTGACCGCCGCCTTCTGGACGACGAGCGTGCCAGTCAACGTTCCCTGATAGTTTGCATCGGTGATGGAGGCCGTCACTGCATAGCTGCCTGCATTGGTGGGTGGCGTTATGGAGCCATCGTAGAGGATAGAAACCGCCCGACCAGCCGGCACGGTGCTTGAGCTTACAGGTTTCGGTCGTCCGTCGTAGGTAGAGGTCAGACCCGCTAGCTGGATGGAGGCGCTGGCTTTTTGAAGCACCAAGGTGGCAGCAGAACTACCTTGGTAATTTGGATCTGTGATGGAGGCCGTCACCGCGTAGCTGCCTGCATCTGTGGGTGGGGTGGCGTTTCCATTATAGAGAATCGAAACGGCGTGCCCAGCAGGGGACGTCGTGGCGGTGACGGATTTCCCGCTTCCGTCATAGGTCTGACTGAGGTTCGCCAAGCGGATCGTCGCTGCAGCTCGCGCCACGGTGACGTTGGATGATTGTGAGAAACCCCCGCTGCTGGCGGTCACGACATACGGCCCGCCAGCAGTCGTGGCCGTGAAAAGACCGCTGGAACTCAAAGTGCCGCCGCCACTAGCCGACCAAATGAATGACGAAGGCTGGCTCGTCATTGGTTGGGAAAATTGATCGAGCAAACTGGCGCTGAATGCCTGGGTCGCATTTACCGAAAGCGAAGATTCCGACGGGTTGAGAGTGAGCGAACTGGCCTTCTGGGTGACGCGGACTTTCACTGAACTTGCCACACTTAGGCCAAGCGCATCCTGCACCGTTACGGTAAACGTGTAATCACCGATCGCTTGGAACGCCGCCGTCGTATTTTTCGCCGTGTTGGTTCCGTTTGTCAAAAAAACCACCGGACTCCCCGGCCCGTTCACCAAACTCCACGTGTATGTCAGAGCGGCTTCTCCTTCGTCATCCGTTGCCGTGACTGAAAGTCCGACGGATGACGCGCGCACGATTTCGTAAACGGAGGCATCCGGGTCCGTCACCGTTTCCGTGGACGAACTGTCTGCCGCATTCGCGATCAACGGAGGGGCATTCGTGGGAATCGAGAACGCCCTCATGACCGCCATGTGCTGCATTCCGCTGGCTCCGCTGTCACCCAGAAGCACGGGCGCTACCGCCGACAGTGGCGTGAATCTCCGGCTATCAAAAACCAAGCCATCTGGAAATGTAGCCGAGCCAATCACCAGCGGTGTCTTCAGGGCATTGAGATCTGAATCCGGCAGCACCCAGTCGTATGGGTTATTGCGACCGCTATTGGTATTGCCGTTATTGGCCTGATCGACGGGGAAGGGAGCCGTGGTGACGAGTGTTGTGGCTAGCGTCTTGACGCAGTTCTCCGTGCGACTGGTGGTATTTAAATCGCCGCCCAATACCAGATAGTCACCTGCTGGGATGTTGGCGAAGATGTAGTTCTTTAGCTCAGCCGCTTCAGTATTGCGCTGGCTTGGGCCTCCGCCTGAACTGAGGTGGACTGACACCGCCCACAGATCCTTGTCGCCGGGAATGTCGATACGTGCCCAGCTGTAATCACGATTTACCATCGTCGTGTCATCCCAAATGCCACTCGCGAGAATTGGATAGCGGCTGACGATGCCATTGGGAATTTGGATGCCTGAACCGGATTGGCGAAAAAACGAAAAGCCCGTACCGAATGTCGCGTCGATCCACCCACGCAAGTCGGCCGTGGTATTATTTTTATAATTCATTTCCTGGATCAGCACCACGTCGGGGGCGAGTCCTTGCATAATCCGATTTCCCTCACCCGGGTCGTAGTCTTGACCATTTCCACTGGTTAAATTCGCCGCCATGATGCGGATCACCTCGTCGGCAGTGGCCAGCGCTCCAGATACGATGAAAAAAACCAGGAGCTGGCCGAGAAATAGAAAGGGTTTCACAAGATCAACGTTTACACTGCACGAACCACGCCAGAGTCCTAAGGGTTAGTAACTCAGCATCCGGCTTGGAGCCAAGTCTCATCGCTGGAGACTAATTCTTCGATGCCATCACACGGCTCACCTGCTTAAACGGCCAGCACAAGCCACCAATCAGCCCTCCCGTCACCATGGTGTAGCCGCGGATCGGGAACCTAGCCATTTTGAAAAATGGTTCGCTCAGTTTCTGCAGAAGCTTGCTCCGATCATACCACACCGAGAGCCCCATGATCGCTCCGATGCCGATGAATTTCTGAAGCGGCGAAATGTGTAAATGACGGTGGTAAAAATACTCCGCCGTCATCTCCACCAGCAAGATCATCCCCACGTAACCGATGAGTAAAAAGGCCGTGTGCTCCAGAATTGGGAATTTCGCCACCAGCTTCAGGCTCAACGAGGCAAACATCAGTAATGTTAGCAAGCCTAGGCAAACTCCCAGCACCACCACCCACAACTGCGGGCTCATCGCCACCGCCGTGATCACGTTGTCCACGCTCAGGCTCAGATCCATCAAAAGAATGGCGACAATGGTCCCCCAAAACGTATGGGGCTTGTGGGCTATGCCCGCCTCGTCTTCTTCAGCTTCGTTCGCCATCTCGCAGAAATGCTCGGTCATCAAATGAATCAAATAGAAGGCCCCGAGAAATTTCACCCACTCATTCGCCATGATGAATCCTGCAAAAAAGAGGGCGAAGATGCGAAAGCCATACGCGCCAGCCAGCCCCAGTCGTAGTGCCTTCTTCCGCTGCACTTCGGGGAGTTGGGAAGCGAGTGCCGCGATCGCCAACATATTGTCCACCGAGAGCAAGCCTTCGATGATGATGAGCGAAATGATGACCGGTGCGGCTTCGCGGATGAGGTTGAGAAATTCAGTCATTTACAGATTTCGTTTTTGGGTGATGCCGCTGTCGAGTTGTAACAAATTGATTTTTAGCAATTTATAGTCCACGATCCGCATTTTCCTCACCATCTTGGAAAGAGCGTGAAAAGGTTTTTTAGGGATGGCCACGACATGAAACTGGAAACTGCCTTGATTTCCTCAGGCTTGCAAGGTTCCAAGCAGGCGGGGGTGAAAGAAATCCTCACTTCACCGGCGGCGAGTCGAGGTAAACCCAGCGCGGACTGAGCACCTGCTCGATCATCACGCACCTCCTCGTCTTGGTTTCCACCGGGATCGCCAAGCGCAATATCACCGGGATCTGCTTTTCCGCATCACTCTCGCTGAAGAGTCGGTTCAGTTCTCGGTAGATCGGGCTATCCGTCTTGGCATAGCCGAAAAGCGCCTCGCCGCTGTGCAGCGTGGTCAGCCGGAAACAACTCCAAACCTTAGAATCCGCGAACTCATGGCTGTAGAAGTGATCTACCTCCGCGATCACCCGAAAGTCCAGCGGTACACCCGCCGGACCTGCTGCGACGTAGTGATCCCATGGCATCGGTTGGTAAATGACCCAGCTTTCCCAGTCCACGCGGGGTTCGCCCGTGGCCGGGATTTCGACGAAAAGCTGCCGCGCCTCCTCTTGGTCCCGCTGCACGTTGGCGATCCAGAAGTCCATCCGCTTGTCGAGGGTGAGCGGCTCGATGAGGTCGAAATATTGAATCGGCACCACCGGCACTTGCCCGCCGGGGTAGAAGGCCTCCATCAGAGGCCGGACCCGTTCAGGATGGCGTACGAGGGGTAGCGCCTCTGCTACCGACTTGGCGTCTAAAAATTTGCGGGCCACCTGCGTCACCTTCGAGATCAATCGGACCGCCTCCTGCTCCGCGTGTGCCTCTTTTTCAAGATCCGCTTCCGCCTGCGCCAGAATCGCTTTCGCCTGGGTCGTGGAGATATGCATCCGCGTCAGCGACCAAGTGGCCCCTCCCGCCATGATCAGCGCCACAAGGATGAACCAGCCCCAAGCCATCTTCTTCTGGCGCGCGGAGTCTTTCGCCCATTGCTCCTCCATGGCATCTGGATCTTCAACAAAAGGCTCGACCAAGGAATCGACCCCCGGTTGGTGCGTGCGCGTTTCGATGTCTTTCGCCTCGATGATCGGGGTGGTTCCGACGACGCTACCCTCCCTCAAAGACACATTGAAAAATAGGAATTGCGACTTGGCCGCAGGGGGCTCGCTTTCCGTTTCTTCAGCTTCCGGCGTGTCCTTCGTGTTGCGGCTCAGGCGTCGTTGGTCGCTCTTGCGAGTCAGATTCACAGTCGGCTTGAGAATGGGAATCGGCTGCTCCAGGCCGGGGAAGCTCTCCAAAGCCGCAGGATTTTCCTGGCTTTCCGGATTCGCTGCCGACTGATTTTCCTTACCCATCATTCCTGAGTGGGAACGGAACAGAAAACGGTAGCAGGCGCAACTATTTCTCTAGGAGCGGCCAGTCTCAGCGGATTCAATGCACTGAGTTTGAATTGACGGCGTTGACGCGGCGCGGATCGCCCGTGAAGCTACCCGCGTGAGCGAGATGATCCTAGGAATTGATTTAGGCACCACCAATTCGGCGGTTGGAATCGTGGATTCTGGATTTCCAATTCTGCTGGCCGATGAGGAGGGTCAGCGAATCACCCCCAGCGCTGTCTGGATCGGGGAAAACGGGGAAATCGAAGTGGGGCGCAAAGCCCTGCGCCGCCGGAGCCTAGAGCCGGAGCGAGTGGTTACCAGTATCAAACGGCTGATGGGCCGCCGAACGGCCGAGCTGGGCGAGAATTTCCCCGTGGCGGTGACCTCCTCCAACGAAGGACTGCCGCTCGTCCTCGGGAAGTCCCCGGAAGAAATCAGCGCAGAAATCCTCCGCGAGCTCCGACGCATCGCCGAGTGGCGCATGGGCGTGGAAATCACCAAGGCGGTCATCACTGTGCCCGCCTATTTTCACGATGCCCAACGCGCCGCCACCAAGCGCGCCGGCGAACTCGCCGGGCTGGAGGTCATCCGCATTCTCAATGAACCCACGGCGGCCGCACTCGCTTATGGCATGGACCGCCTCGGAGAGAAGTCACGCATCGCGGTTTATGATCTCGGCGGCGGCACCTTCGACCTTTCGATTTTAGAACTCCAAGACGGCGTGTTCCAAGTCCTAGCCACCCATGGAGACACCCAGCTGGGTGGGGATGACCTAGACGGGCTACTGCTCACCAAGATCCTCACCAGCGCCGGGATCACCGGACTCAGCCTGGCTGCCCGCGCCCGCCTCATGGCGGAGGCAGAGCGGGTGAAAATGGCACTCTCGGAGCAGGAGCGTGCGGTGTTTCGGGTGCCGTTCTATGAGGGGAGCCGTAGTATCGAGCAGGAGATTTCACGTGCGGACTTGGAAGAACTTGCTGCGCCATGGATCGCCAAGACCCAGCGCCTCTGCCGCCTCGCTCTGGCGGATGCGCAGCTCAGTGTCGAACAACTCAGCGCGGTGGTGGTTGTAGGTGGCAGTACGAGGATGCCCGCCGTCCGACGCGGCGTGGCGGAGCTTTTCAAGCGCGAACCGGATTTTTCCCAACATCCTGACGAGGCGATCTCCCTCGGCGCGACGATCCAAGGCGGCGTGCTCAGCGGGGCGCTGCGTCAGATCATCTTGCTGGATGTGACGCCACTTAGCCTCGGAATCGAAACCTTCGGCGGGCTGATGAACGTGCTCATCCCACGGAATACGACCATCCCGTGCAAAGCCGGGGAGCTCTTCACCAATGCTGCCGACGGCCAAGCGGCCATGAGGGTCCGAGTGCTCCAAGGCGAGCGTGAAATGGCCAAGGACAATTGGGAACTCGGCACCTTTGATGTGCCCTTCGCCCCTTCCGCCAAAGGCCAAGCCCGTGTCGGGGTGCAATTTAAAATCGACGAAAATGGCATCCTCGAAGCGCTCGCCCGCGACATCGCCACCGGGACTGACACCGTGATCCAGATCCACCACGCCGCCGTGAATGTGGACGATGCCGCCGTGGAGGCCATGGTCAGTGAGTCCGTCAAACACGCCTTCACCGACATGGCAGAGCGGGTTTTCACGGAGGCGAAACTTAAAGCCGAGGAACTCCTCCCCGCCGTGGACGCGGTGCTCGCCCAGGGCCTCGCACTTGACGCTGAGCGCGGGGAGATCGAAGCCGCCGCCGCTGACGTCCGGGCTGCCCTCGCCGCAGGTGCGGCAAATCCGCTCAAAGCCGCCGTCCAGCGGCTAGACCTCGCGACGGAAGCCCTCGCCGCGCGGCTGGTGGAGCTGGCCATGGATGCCGCGCTCGAACGACAGCTTGCGGGTAATTAAGGGCAAACCGCTTGCAAGCGCGCGGCTTCCACGACACTGTCGTCCTTTCAGCGTTCATGAAAGCCACGCATTTCGACCCAAATAACCATGCACCCGAAGTCGCGCCGGACGACTCATGGGGTGACCTCGGTGATGGGCACGTGGAAGAGTCCACCGCCAAGTTGCCTGCGAGACGCGCCCATTTGGATAAACTCGCCGCCGCCCCTGTCGGGCCAGCGCAGGCGGGATTCCACATCGAGTCAGTGTTAGCACGGGCCGAAGTGAGTGAGATACCCCATCGTCTAGAGGTCCAGGAAATCGGTGGCAGTGGCATCAAACGGCTGGATCAGGCCTTACCCAAGCCGGAGAAAGTCGTCCATCTCGGGGGCTTTAAAGAAAAGCCCAAGCAAGACCCTGCAGCTGAGGATAAAACCGGCGAGGGCGAGACTTGGGGCGAAGAAAAACTCCACCCGACTCGTCAATACTGGATCATGGGCGGTGCGATCATCGGCTTCGTCCTGCTGGCATTGATCCTTCTGCCTTACATCAACTCTTGGAATGCGCCCACGCGTGACACAAGCAAGCCCCAATTCATCATCGAAGAACTTGAGGAAATCACCGGTGTGGATGAGATGAACTTCCTCTATCAAAATCAAAATCAAGCGATGGAGCTATTCCGCACCTACGCCCTAGCTAGTACGGTGGAAGAAGTGATCCCACTCATCCACGAAGGGGCTGCTGCCACAGCGGATCTCACGCAGCGTTGGCGGCCACTCAAGCTCCCAAAAACATGGACTCCAGAACCCGATACCGCTTGGTCCATCCCGGTTGGTGCTGGCCGGATGTATGGGTTGCTCGAAGGATTTTTTCCTGACCAATCGCCATTTACCGCCTACTTCACCAAAAATGGGACGGGCATTTCGCTCGATTGGAAAGCCACTTCTGGATTCTGCACCGTGCCCTACAGCGACTTGAAAAATGGGGTCGGTGATGCTCGTGAAGTCAGGGGTGTCCTGACCGCCGCGACTTATTACGATGGCGTCTGGCCAGAAAATGATTACCTCAGTTACCGCCTAACATCACCCGATGGCTCACAATCCATCTGGTGCTACGCCCGCCGCGGAGAAGCGGCGGAAGCGGCGCTCTCGCTCATTTTCAGCAAGGGTGAAATCGTGAAAGAGGAGCAGACCACCCAAAAAGTAAACCTGCACCTCGTTCGTGGCCCTGCCCAATCCCAGCCCAATCAATGGATGATTCAAGAAATGCTCCAAGCCGAGTGGCTAACCCTCCAAGAACGCCCATGAGTGATATCATCGACGCTTGGTTTCACTGCGGGCGCTGTGGCTCGGTATTCCTGTCGCCCATGGGGGACACGAAGGACCGCCGCTGTCCAGACTGTGGGAGTAGCCCCTCACTCGGCTACGACCCCCAACCGGCGGCCCAAACGATCCCTGCACCCGTGAGCGCGGTGACCATCATCCCCGGCAAGGCCCCATCCCGCAGGCGTAAACCCATTAGCCTGTTGATGAAGCTCATCGCGGCGTGGTCGTTGTTAGTCGTGCTAATCATCGTCATCATCAAGATGACCGCCAAGGATCTCCCGAAAAATGAGAACTTTGTCTCCAAGCAAGAACTGGAAAAGCGGAACATCTCAGCCGAAGATCTCGCACTCTTGGATGCTGCCGTCCCTCTATGCAGTCAAAATTTCGCGAACTTTTTGAACGCCCGTTCCCCGGAAGAGCGGAATCAATTCGTGATTTCCCCCATCACCACAGCGGCTCGCATGGCGCGGTTTTATCAATTGAATTCACTTACGAATTTTGACCCGAAAACCCTCACCCTCACGCGCAGCGCCGTGCTGCATTTGCCCGGTGGTTCCGCCATCGAGACGCAGTGGAAATCGGTGACGGGCGGCACCTTCGATGCGCTCTTCATCAAGGAAAATGGCGAGTGGCGGCTTGATTGGGATCACTATGTCCGTTTCAGCGAATACCCATGGCCGCTCTTCCTGGTGGGCGGCGGCGAGGATCGCGGCGAGTTTCGCCTGTTGGCTCGCGAGCGGCTTGCCACAGAGCGCCGTGGCTTAGACACCATCAGCGTCATTCTTGCCGCGCCCAGACTCGGCTACGCCAAGGACATAGGCGCGCAGTCCCCGGAAATCCTCGTCCCGCGAGACAGCAAGAGTGGCCGACTGCTAATGGCCGCTTTCAAACTGGAAAAGGATAAAAAACGCGTCTTCGGCCTAACGCTCGCCAGCCTCAATCCGGAGGACTTCATCCGCGTGCGGGCCACCGTCAGCCGCACGAAGCTGGAAATGGGATACGGTTTCGAGATCCAAGAGATCACGGCCACGCACTGGTATTCAGAAGCGTCAGCCGGGATCGAGTTACCCGCCGATCCGGCGGCGAAATGAGATCTTAGTCCCCCTCTCTCCGCCGGGAACGGGTTTCGAGTCGGGAAAAGACGTTCCCGGCGGGGAGAAAGACGTTCCCACCCGGCGTCCGGACGTTCCCGACCCTTGCGGAGACGTTCCCACCTGGCAAAAATACGTTCCCGACCGGTGCGCAGACGTTCCCAATCCACGCGGAGACGTTCCCACCCCCCAAAAAGACGTTCCCAACCCTTGCAGAGACGTTCCCACCCCCGAAAAAGACGTTCCCGAGGGGCAAAAAGACGTTCCGCGTTCGGAGTATCAGCTACTCCCATAAGGATTCTAGCTCCTCCCCAGCGCCCGCTTCATTTCGGCCAAGGGCTCAGTCCCTGGAAACCAGTGTTGAAAGGCCAGCGCCCCTTGGTGAATGAGCATCGAGAGGCCATTCGCCGTCTTGCAGCCCAGCGCATCCGCCGTCGCCAGCAACGGCGTCACCGCAGGTTGGTAAATCGTGTCGTAAACCAAGTGCTCCTTTTTCAAACAGGCCAGCGGCAGGATGGAGGGATCGCCTTCTTTCAGACCGACCGATGAAGTATTCACCAGTAAATCACAAGTCAGGCACTGGTCGGCAAGTGCTTCGTCATCGAAGGATAGCGTGACGATTTCCAAATCCGGTAGCAGCAGTTTTAAGCGGCATACTAATGGCAGCAACTTCTCCACCGTGCGATTCACCAAGACCAATTTCCGCACCCCCACCAAGCAGCACTGCGTCGCAATCGCCTGCCCCGCGCCACCGCCAGCGCCGATGATTGCTATTGTCAGCTCGCTCAGCGCCACGCCGAAATCATCCTCAATCGCGCGCGCAAATCCAGGCCCGTCCGTGTTGTAGCCCCGCGTCCGCGTCTCCTCGAAGCAAACCGTATTCACCGCGCCTAACTGGCTCGTCGCGAAGTCTAGCTCGCAGCACTCCATCACCTCCAGCTTGTGCGGCACTGTCACATTGCAGCCGAGAAATCCCAGCGCCCGCATTCGCACCAGAGCCTCGCTAACCTGTCCGGGCTCGATGTCTAAGCGGATGTAGCGCGCCTCGATCCCCGCTGCATCCAGCGCCGCTTGGTGCAGCTTCGGCGAGGCCGAGTGCGCCACCGGATGGCCGATCACTGCCAGCCGCGCAGGCTTGTCCGCACCCGCATCCAGCACGTCGCGGGATACTAAATCATCGATGGTGTAAACCGCTTTCATGGTTTGGAAATTTCAAGAATCCCCGCGAATCGACTCACCCGTGCCGCACAGCGCGACCGCCCGAGTAGCGCCAACATCTCGCCCAGATCCGGCCCGTGCCCACGTCCCGAAAGCGCGACACGCAGCGGGAACATCAGTTGCCCTGGCTTCGCACCCGCCGCCACCGCTGTCTCTTGAAGCGCCGCTTTTGCCGCGTCTGCCGACCACTCGGGGAGTGTCTCGAAGGCAGCCGCTAACGAGCTCAAAAGCCCGCCCGCCGCTGCATTTCCCCGCACCTTGGTCACCGCTTCTTCGTCGTAGGTGAAATCTTCCTTCAGCAAGAAATCCACCGCAGCGGGCACCTCGCTGAGCAGCCGCACCTTGTCCTTCACCGCAGCGATCACGGCCAGGTAGTTCTCCGGGATCGCTAGCCCTGCCGCTTCCACGAAGGGCCGTGCGGCTGTGGCGAAGTCGTCCAGCGTCACCGCCAGCAAGTGCTGCTGGTTCACCCACTTGCATTTCTCGAAGTCGAAGCGCCCCGGTGCCCGGTTCACCTGCTCCAGGGAAAAGCGCTCGACCAAGTCCGCCAGTGAGAAAATTTC
Source organism: Verrucomicrobiaceae bacterium (assembly GCA_027484055.1). Taxonomy (GTDB): domain Bacteria; phylum Verrucomicrobiota; class Verrucomicrobiia; order Verrucomicrobiales; family Akkermansiaceae; genus Luteolibacter. The sequence continues at coordinate 147,832 of JAIXQH010000027.1, forward strand.
CTCCTCCGTCTTCGGATTCCACCCCAGCAGCGCCACGAAATTCACCACCGCCGCTGACAGAAATCCCTGCTTCGGGTAGTCGCCCACCGCTGCCCCGGCGTCCCGCTTGGACATTTTTGAGCCATCCGCATTCAGGATCAGCGGGATGTGTGCATATGCCGGGGCCACGCCGCCGAAGGCTTCGATCAACTGCAAATGCTTCGGTGTATTCATCAAGTGATCTTCCCCCCGGATGACGTGGGTGATCCCCATTTCTAAATCATCCACCACGTTTACGAAATGAAACACATACGAGCCATCCGAGCGTTTTACCACCATGTCCGGCGTGTTTGACTCGTCGCGGTAGTCGATCGTGACCTGCCCGCAGACCAAGTCCTGCATCGTCACCGGCTTGCGCTCGAAGCGGAAGCGCCACGCGCCGCCGTCCTCATACACCCGGCCGCTGGCGTGGAGTTTTTCAAACCACGCATCATAAATCGCCAAGCGCTCGCTTTGGTAAAATGGCCCCTCGTCCCAGTCCAGACCCAGCCAGCTCATCCCGTCGAAAATCGCCTGCCGCGCTTCCTCCGTATTGCGCGCCGCGTCCGTGTCCTCGACCCGTAACAGAAAAACCCCGCCGTGTTTCTTGGCGAAAAGGTAGTTGAACAAAGCAGTCCGCGCACCACCCACATGCAGGTAGCCAGTCGGAGAAGGAGCAAATCGGGTGCGAACGGTCATGCGCGAGGTGTAAGCGGCAGATCCCCGCCCGTCCAGTTCCGGGAGTGTGGAAAATAAGGAGCGGTCTAGCGGCGCATTCGTATCCTCATCCATCAGCAAATTCCTAGTATGGACACCTCAGGCGGTTGGATGACGCCAAGGAGCGAGTTTTTCACGACGAGCCAGCAGTTTCTAATTTGCGCCGACGATCGGCGATGTCCGGCTGCATGCGGGATGCCAGCCGAGGTTTTTCCCTTTACAGCCGTCACGCAACCGAGGGCTATTGCACAAATGAAATCCGCCATCTGCCTTTTTTCCCTGCTGCTTCTTTCCCAGCTCCACGCTGAACAGGTTGACTTGGTTGCAAAGGGGAGGGAGGCCTTTCAAGTGTGGAACTGTGCGACCTGCCACGCCATCGATCCTGACGATGTCTCGATCAAGACCGGCCCGAGCCTTTACAACCTTTTCCAGACCACCCCGCGCGACCGTGAGGTTCTGGTTCCCGCCACTGGCAGTCGGGCCAAGGTTAAGGCAGATAAGGATTATTTCCTCAATTCGGTGAGGAATCCCGCCACCCAGCTGGCCTGCGCGGAGAAGGGTCCAAGCAAGGGCGAGGCCTATCCGGCGATCATGCCACAGTTCACGGCGGAGGTCATCACGGACGCGAATCTGGAGGCGATCTGGCACTACCTGCGCAACTCCTCGGAGCAGGGGAAAAACGGCCCGGCGGTCGTCATGGGCGAGGTGAAGGCGGAAGCGGTGACGAAGGATTTCGAAAACCTTTCCGCCGTTCTGGTCGGTGCGCGTCCGAGGGTCTTCAGAGCGCCACTTGAGCAGGCCAGTGGCCGGGCCATCCACGTCGGTCTGCCGAACGGCATGAACTTCACGTTTGATCCCCGCAGGCTCTCGCTGCGCACGGTCTGGAGCGGTGGATTTCTCAATCTCAAAAAGGAGCAAACCGGCCGCAGCACGCCGGGATCGGAACACGGCTTCGGCGCGGCGGATGTTCTCGACGCGACTCCGGCGCTGGTCCCACTGACCGCCGATGGCACCCCGATTGATTTCGAGTTCAAGGAGCCAGACGTCAATGACGACGCGAGCGTGATCCGTCATCTGGAAAAAGGCGGCGATTTCCTCAAGGAACTGGCTTCGTGGGACGCGGCCTTCCTCGGCTACGACCTCGCGGAGAAGGGCGATCCTGTGTTTCATTTCCGCGTCGGGAAAAACATCCTCACGCAAGCGATCTCTTTCACCGACGATGGTTCGCTGGTGATTGAGATTTCCGGCAAGCTCGCCACCGCTCAGGTCTTCCAGCTTCGCGAAACAGGATGGAGCGATCTGAAAACCACCGGCGGCACCTTTGCGGATGGCCGTTGGACGCTGCCGGTAGGTGAGGGGAAAACCTATCGTCTTCAGGCGAAGGTCGGTCATAGCCTCGTCGCCCGCAGCCCGCTTTCCGTGGCGGAAAATCTCGCACCTCAGTCGGCCACGACCTCGCCAGGCGAAGCGGACCTGCCTGCCGGTTACCGCGTTTTGAACTGGGCTCCGCCGAAGGACACTTTCGGTCGCGATCAGCTTTTCGAGCCGACCGGCATCGCCGTGGCCAAGGACGGCACCATCGTCGTCGGCACCCGCACCGCTGGAATCTGGCGTTGGAAAAACCAGACCTGGCAGCTCTTCGCGGAGGGCACCTACGAGTGCCTCGGATTGGTCATTGAGGACGATCACGGCGACAGCATCGTCATCGCCCAGAAGCCGGAGCTCACCCGCATCCGCGATCGCAATTCCGACGGTCGGGCGGATTCTTTTGAGACCGTCTGCGATGATTTCGGATTTCACGGAAATTACCACGAATACACCCACGGCCCGGTGCGCGATGCTGAAGGGAACTACTACTTTTCCTTGAACCTCTGCCACAGCAACAACGACCAAGCCTCCTACAAGGCGGGTGGAAAATACATGGGCAGCATGGGCGGTTTCCGCGGCTGGGCTTTCCGGGTGAGTCCCGCCGGAGTCTGCGAGCCATTTGCCAACGGCCTGCGCAGTCCAGCGGGTCTCGGCATCGATCCGCAGGGACGCCTAGTTTACACTGAGAACCAAGGGGAATACGTCGGCTCCTCGAAGATCAGTTACCTCGTCAAAGGCGAATTTTACGGCCATCCATCAGGCCTCGTCTCGCTGCCCGGCATGCAGCCCGGTTCGCCCGAGATCGCCTTTGAAAAATGGCAGGCCAAGACCCATCCCTTCGCCATTTGGTTCCCCCACAACAAGCTTGCCAACTCTCCCGGGAATCCGACTTGGGATCTCACGGGTGGGAAATTCGGTCCGTTTAGCGGTCAAATGTTCGTGGGCGATCAGACCCTTTCCACCCTCGTTCACGTGGCTTCGGAGCGCATCGGGGACGTCGATCAGGGAACGATGGTCATTTTCGCCCGCATGCTAGCTTCTGGGGTGATGCGTCCGTGTTTCCTGCCGGATGGTTCTTTGTTGCTAGGCCAGACCGGTCGCGGCTGGCAATCAAACGGTGGCAAGGAAGCCTCCCTTCAGCAGATCATCCACGATCCATCCGTCACCGCTGCCGAGATTCTCTCCATCCAGACGAGAAAGACCGGATTCACCGTAAACTTCACGGCACCTCTGGCCACCTCGGTGACGGCGGAAAGCCTGCTGCCGAAGATCCAAATCGACTCTTGGACCTACACCGACGCCGTGACCTACGGCTCCGAGGAAAATCAGAAGCGCAAAAGCAGCATTTCCAGCCTCGTGATCAGCAAAGATCGGAAATCCGTGGCACTTGAGATCCCTGATTTCTCGACGCCGGAGAACATCATTCATCGCATCCACCACCTCCTGATTCTCGATGCCCCAGCTATCTTCGCGCCCGTCGTGGCACGGCCAGCGCTTGAGGCCTATCAGACCGTCCACGTAATTCCTAGATGACAACCGGGTTTTTCGTTCCTCGTTTTGTGCACGCGTGTTCACCCGGATGATGCTTCTTGACCACCCGGACGAAAGCTGATCTTTAGCAGTTACAGAATGAAAATACTAACCATCCTCAACCTACTTGCTCTGGGCTGCCTCGCTTCTGCGGAGCTCTCTTACACCTTCGTGCCCGATTTCATCAGCCCACCGCCAGGGCAGGAGAAACTTGGCAACAGCCACGGCGAAATCGCCTGTGACAGCGCCGGCAATTTCTACGTCAGCGTGCAGGACAACAAAGAAGGCGGACTACTCGTCTACGGGCCCGATGGCAAATTTTTGAAGGTTCTCAAAGTCCCAACTTCGCTGCACGGCTTCGTGATTCGCAAGGACGAGGGTAAGGAATACATCTTCGCTGCGGTGCTGAACGAGAATCGCCTCGTCAAGTGCAACCTCGACGGAACCGTGGTGATGGAGATTCCGAAGACCTCATTTCCCGAGGATAAGGGCGCTTTGAAACTAACCAACTGCGATGTCGCTAGCAACGGTGACATCTACATCGTCGATGGCTATGGCAAGAGCTGGGTCTTCATCTTCGATCGTGCGGGCAAATTCAAAAAAGTGTTCGGCGGCCCGGTGGAACCATGGAACTTCAAAAACACTCACAAGATCTTCATTGATCATCGTTTCTCGCCCGAGCGCATCGTGGCCTTGGACCGTGGCAACAACCGCATGCTCCACCTCGACCTTGAAGGAAACATCCTCGGCACGATCGCGGAGAAGACTCTGCGCAATCCTAGCAGCGCGAGCTTCCACGGCGACCTGATGTGCGTGGCAGAAATCGCGGGCCGCGTCAGCGTGTGGGACAAAGAGAACAAGATGGTCGCCGAACTCGGTGTGTCTCCGAAACTCACCAACACCCCGAAGATCGAGCCAAAGGACTGGCAGCAGGGCACGGTTACATCCCCGCACGGCATCACCTTTGACAACGACGGTAACATTCTCGAAACCGAATGGAACCAGTGGGGCCGGGTGCTGCGCTGGAATGTGAACAAATGATGCGCCGCCCGCGCTTCATCATCCGACTGATCGCAGGGGGAGCAGCGTTGCTCCCCTTGCTTGCGCTTGGACACGGCACGGAGTTTCTCGACGCGCGCTTCGAACTGCGAGACGGAGTATTACGCCTACGAATCGTTGCGGACTACGCGGGAAATCCCATGATCTCCGACGAGGCCGAGGCGCGGAAGGTCGTGACGGACGCCTTGCGAATCGAAGTGGGCACGTCCAAAATACAGCACCGTCTGGATGAACTCGCACCGCTACAAATCGTCGAGCGCGGCACGCGTGATGCCCAGTCACCCATGCCTCGAACGGAGGCGGATGATCCCAAGCAACCGCATCAATTGCTAAGTGCCTACTGGCGCTGGCCCGCGCCGGATGGCGAAGTGAGATTCTTTGTCCCTGAAACCAGCCAGCAATCGGTGCTATTCTGGCTGCGCGAGCCAAACGTCTCGCCCCCCCGCTGGTCTCTCATGGTCCCGGGCGACCGGACGCCCGTGATTGTCGTGAAACGTCCGCAGCGCTCGCAAATCTGGCTTTGGGGCGCGGTCATCATCGGCGTGCTGTTCGCGGTCGTCGTGGCAATCCGACTCCTACTCCGTCGCACGCCGTGCTCACACCACACGGATGTGGAAGAAGTGGATGTTTGATCGCGAGGTGGGAATGCAGCAGCAGCTCTCAATAATTTGAGAGACCTAGACTGCGATACATCTCGATGAACTCTGGGCGATTCATATCTTGCTTGGAGTTGCTGCTGAAAAGAATCGTATCGAAGAACCTGTCCTCCTCGAAAATAAGATAGCGAGTGAACTTCGCCGTTTGCGAAGTTTCGGGGAGAGGCCGACAACGGATATCCGCAACGTTTAAACCAGCGATCTTGAGGTATCGGATGCTGTCGATCTCGTGTGCTGATTTGACATCAGACACCATGCTACTCAGCGACTGGGTTGGCTGGCGATTGATGCGGGTAACTTGCTGAACGAACGATTTTTTATCCGGGGAAAGCCAAATAGAGCTTACGACTCTTCCACCTTTCGTAAAAGCCCCTTCTTTCCACTCAGGCGGCTTCGAACCAAGATTGTGGATCGATAGACTTGGAGATGAAACACATGATGAAAGGCATGTTATTCCTAAGAGGAGAATTGCAGAAAAGCGGATTTTCATATCACTGAGGGGTTGAGATCGGAAAAGCTCACCGCGCAGCCACCAGATCATACCCACGCCAGTCGCCGATGGTGATGTCGGTGAACTCGCCGACGGGGATGCTTTCATCCACCATCACCGAGCCGTCGATTTCTGGCGCATCCCACTGAGTGCGGGCGATGCCGGGTTGCTCGACGAGAACGCGGAGGGCCTTGCCGACTTGAGCTTGGTTGGTCTCGCCTGCGATTTTCTGGAGCTCTGCCATGGCGCGGGACCAGCGGCTTTTGCGAGTGGCGTGGTGGAGGTGGCCGTCCAGCTTGTGGGCGCGGGTGCCTTCTTCTTTGGAGTATTGGAAAACTCCGGCGCGCTCGAAGCGGAACTCGCGGATGAATTCGAGTAGCTCTTGGAAATCTTCCTCTGTCTCTCCGGGGAAGCCGACGATGAAGGTGGTGCGGATGCCGAGGCCGGGGATGCCTGCTCTCATACGGCGGAGAAGATCGCGGATGTAGTCACCGCTGGTCACCCGCTTCATGGCGGTGAGCATGCGGTCGGAAATGTGCTGGAGTGGGATGTCCACGTATTTCGCGACCTTGTCACACTCGGCGATGGTGGTGATGAGCTCGTCCGACCAATGGGCGGGGTGGGTGTAGAGCAGGCGGACCCAGAAATCACCTTCGATTTTGTTAATTTCCCGGAGCAGGGTTGAAAGCGATTCGCCACGGCTGGAATCGACCGGGGAGCTGGGGGTGGGGCGCTTGCCTTCCCACTGGTCCATGCCGAAGTAGGTGGTGTCTTGGGAAATGAGGTTGATTTCCTTCACCCCGGAAGCGACGAGCGCTTGGACTTCCCGGACGACAGAGTCTTGGGTGCGCGAGCGGTGTTTGCCGCGGATGGTCGGGATGATGCAGAAGGTGCAGGTGTGATTGCAGCCCTCGGCGATTTTCACGTAGGCGAAATGGTCCGGCGTGAGGCGGATGCGCGGGGTGGAGTAGTCCGGGACGTATTGCGGCTTGAGGGTCACGAAATCGCGCGGGTCTTCGGTGGCGGCTGGGCCTTCGGTTTTCTGGACTTCTGAGTCGTTTTTCTTGCCGAGTAGGTTCTCGATGATCGGGGCGACCTTGGTGATCTGGTCGAGGCCGATGAAGGCGTCCACTTCCGGCATGATGCCGGGGAGGTCTTTGGCAAAACGTTGGGAAAGGCAGCCCGCGACGATGATTTTCTGGCGCTCGCGGTCGGGGTCTTCCGAACGATCTTTCACCGCGCCGAAGATGGCGTCGATGGATTCCTGCTTGGCCATGTCAATGAAGGAGCAGGTGTTGATGATGAGGACATCCGCGAGTTCCGGGTCTGGGGTGAGCGACATTCCGGCTTGGGCGAGGTGGCCGATCATGACTTCCGAGTCGATGAGGTTTTTGGCGCAGCCGAGTGAGATGAGACCGACGGTGGTGGACATGTTTTTTGGAGAGTTAGACGTTATTTGTTAAAAGTTATATGGGATGCGGCTATAGAAACAAATAACCCCTAACTAATAACTTTTAACACCATTTCAATACTGTGGCGGCAGGATGAGCTCGTCGCCAGGCTGGGGGCTGGCTTCGCCGAAACCGGGGAGCGGGCTGGCGATGGCTCCTTCTGAGGAGATTTCGGTGACTTTAAGTTGGCCGAGGATGCCCGTTTTCCGACGGATGGCGAGGATGGTGCCAGACTGGACTTGCTCGGGCATGAGGATGTCGAAGGTGATGAAGCCGCCAAATTGCGGATCGAGCACGTATTCTTTCACGCGTCCGATGAGGAGGGATTGGGAAATGAGACGGGCGCGGCGGAGCTCGCCGTCTTTGCTTTCGAGGTTCCGCTTGGCAAGTTCGACTTCTTCTTCGTCGTTGGCTTTTTTATCGAGGGCTTCGTCGCGCTTTTGGCGTTCGATTTCTTCAAGTGCGCGGCGGTTTTGCTCGGCTTGGAGTTTCACGGCTTCGAGCTCGCTCATGGCCGGGCTGGGAGTCTCTGCAGCGGAGTTTCTGAGTTGTTGTAAATCCCGCTGGAGCTTGAGGTTGTCCTGCTCATTGCGGAGTTCTTTGATCTGTTTTTCGAGGCGGGCGAGTTCGTCAGGAGACGTGTTTTTGACCCCGTTGTTCATGCCTTGCCATGATACCGCAAGCGCACCGAGCAGTAGCGCTACGGTCGCGCCAAGAAGCAATTTCATCGTGTCCATGGGCGGGACGTTGGCGGTAGGTTCGGCGGATGTCAACGCAGGGACTCAATGCTTCTTCGGAGGATTTTTTGCAAGATAGTCCGTCACAGCGGGGGGAAGTGGATTTGACTGGATCCACGCCTGGGCGCTGGTGGCGTCTTCTTGCATCCATGATTCAAGAGCGCGGCGATACATTTTATCCCGGGCCTCTGGCTCAGTGATCCGGGCGATTTGCGAGGCGGCGAGCTGCGGATTCTTGTCGAAGGAGTGCCAGATGTAGCGCTGCACGACTCGGTCATCGATGTCGGCTGGGTTCTGATTCATCAAGGCCAGTCCTTCTTCAGGGCTTTTGACCGTCACGCTGCCGATGAGTCCACTGAGGGCGAGGCTGCGGTTACTCCCGGGCGGAAGCGCTTGAAAGGAACTGACGGCTGCCGAGAGGTTTTGCTTGCCCCAGACGCTGTAAACATTGTCGAGACGGCGGTTGGTCGCTTCGCTCGGGTGCTCGATGAGGAATGAAGCGGTGGCGGCGGGGTCGAGTGCGGCGAGGCTCTCGGCAGCACGGAGCATGGCGCCATTTCGCAAGGAATCATCCTGGATTCCCGCGATCCATGCACGGGCAGCTTCAGCACCTTGGCGGAGGATGTGGGGCAGCATGAAGTCGAGCCCCTCGGCGCGCTGGGTGCTCATGGGCATGCTGGTGAGTAGTTCGTAGGCGCGGGTGGCATCCGTCTCAGCGAGCGCGCGGATGATGCCGGGTAAATAGGGATTTGCCCCTTCGCCCGTGAATTGGGTAGTAGCCCACTGGATGGCGGCTTCTGGGTCATGGCTCGCCCAAGTTGTGAGAATAGTGTTGGTGGCGAAGCCGCCCTGGGTGTTTTCCTTCGCGTAGGTAAGTGCGGCAGTGGGGTCCACTTGTGCCCATGCGCCGAGCAGTAATGAATACTCGCCCAGACGCTCGTCGGTCATTCCGAGGCTCCGGAAATGGGCGATGGTTTCTTCAAACTCGCTGGGTGCGAGTTGATCGATGAAGGAGAGCAAGGCGCGGTTCCGGTCCAATGGGCTTTCACCATTGATGATGGCTTCAAGCCGAGTGAGACGGGTTTTGGCGGCTGTTTCGCTGGAAATCGAGGGTTTGGAGCTCCGGGAAAGGGGTTTTGTTTCCGAGAGTGTCGCAAGATCTCTGCCGGGAGAGCGGGTGTTGCGAACGTCGGCGGTTTTTACCAAGTCCGCAGCGTCCGGCCCAGGATTTGAAATCCGCCCCATCATGAATCCTCCAACTCCAATGAGGGCGAGAGCGGCTAAAGCGGTGGTGGGTGTCAAATTCATGGTTTTTTTGGGGTGGCTTCGCAGGTTATCTTTCTCAGCGTCGCTTAGCTACGCATTTTGCCCACCTGATTTCGTGTTTTTTGTAGGATTTGCAGAAAAATTGACGTTTTTCACCCAGATCCTTGCCATCCGCTAACGTTTCTAATAGTTCCTGCGAACACAGACAACCCATGACGACATCAACCATGACGACAGTTCCCAATGCAAAGCGGCTCTTATGGGCTGGTTTCACCGCAATTCTAGCCGCCGGAGTGGGCTTTGCCATCCGCGGTGGTATTTTTGACAACTGGTCCAAGGAATACGGCTTCACCGGTGCGCAGCTAGGCGCGATCGGCGGGGCAGGGTTCATCGGATTCTGCTTTGGAATTATCGGCGGCGGAGTGATTGTGGATAAGATCGGTTACGGTAAATTGGTCATCGTGGCGCTGCTGTGCCACATTCTGTCCGCCTTCGTCACTTTTGGCGCCAGCACCCCAGAAAATGCCTACAATTTCCTCTATTGGGGCATGTTTCTGTTCGCTTTCGCAAACGGCACACTCGAAGCCGTGGCAAATCCCCTGATCGCCACCCTTTTCCCGAAGCAACGCACTCACTACCTCAACATCCTCCATGCCGCATGGCCGGCTGGCATGATCCTCGGTGTGGTCGCTTGCTGGCTTCTCGACGACAAATTGGAACTGAGCTGGAAACTTTCCCTCGGCCTCTACCTCATCCCCACCGTGGCATACGGCCTCATGTTCATGGGCCAGAAATACCCGAAATCCGAGGCTGCGGAAAAGGGCTCCAGCTTGGTGGAAATGCTCAAATCAGTGGGTATCGTTGGCGCATTGGTCGCCTGCTACTTGCTCGCGCTTTTCTTTGGAGATCTTTTCAAAGGGGTCTCTCCTGGGAGTGCAAATCTCATCGGCTACGGCATCGGAGGTGCTCTACTGCTCGCGGTGGCGGTGATGACTCAGTTCTCCATTGGCTCGATTCTTCTTTTTGTCCTCTTCGTCACCCACGCGCTGGTCGGTGCGGTTGAGATCGGCACAGACGGTTGGATCCAGAACATCACGGGAAATCTTTTCACCTCAGAACAGGGCAAGTATCTCTTCCTCTGGACCTCCGTGATCATGTTCGGACTCCGCTTCTGCGCCCATTGGCTTGAGACCAAGCTCAAGCTGTCACCCGTGGGGCTGTTGCTCGTTTGTTCTGTGTTAGGGTTCACTGGTCTGACGCTTGCAGCAAATATGCAATCCTTCGGCATGGCCATGGTGGCACTTGGCATCTATGCGATTGGTAAAACGTTTTTCTGGCCGACCATGCTGGCTATCGTTGGCGACCGTTTCCCCCACACCGGAGCGGTAGCGATGTCGATCATGGGCGGCATCGGCATGATGTCAGCGGGCCTCATCGGCACACCTGGCCTCGGTTATGCCAAGGACCGCTTCACCGGTGAATCCTTGAAAACTTCCAACACGGCACTCTATGAAGAATACAAGGCTGCCACTCCCTCGACATTCCTCAACATTCCTGCCACCAGTGCTTATGGACTAGATGGTCAGAAACTTTCAGCTGCCAAGGAAGCCAAGGAAAAAACCGAATCTCAGAAGGCTGTCGTCCTAGCTGACCAAGCAGGGGACCGCGCGGCGCTCAAAGCGGATTCATTCATCCCCGCGACCATGGCGGCGATTTTCCTACTCCTACTGATCTATTTCAAATCCATCGGTGGTTACCGCCCACTAACGGTTGAGGAAAGCCAAGGCTAATCCTCCCCAAGACCCTTCAAAGCGGCACGGTTTCACCCCTGCCGCTTTTTTGCGCTTGCGGCCCAGAGCCACGGCGGGTGGACTGCCCGCGATGCCCGCATCAATCAAGTCATGGATTCGTGTCGGCGTTCTTCTTTTAGGAGTTCTCCTCACCAGTCATGCCGCGTCCGCAGCGGACTTGAGAATCAATCTCGCGGATGGCTTTGATTTCCCCGTGGGCAAGCCCAATGCGGACGGCTACTACAAAGCTCGTGGCCTGCGCTTGCGCTCACCTCAGCATTTCGGCGAGGACTGGAACGGGCGTGCCGGTGGCGACAAAGACCTCGGAGATCCGGTCTATGCCATCGCGGACGGCATCGTCACCTTCGCCCACAACGTCCGCACCGGTTGGGGGAATGTCGTGCTCACTCGCCATGCCTACCGCGACCCCAGCAACGGCCAAGTGAAATTCTGTGATACCCTGAACGGCCACCTCGACACTATTCTCGTCAAAGACGGCCAACTCATCAAGCGAGGCCAGCAAATCGGCACCATCGGCGACAACTTCCGCATGTATCCGGCTCATTTGCATTTTGAAATCCGCAACAACATCACCATCGGCCTTGCCCGCCATGGGGTGCCCTCCGACATGGTGAACTGGGCGGATCCCACTCAATTCATCAACAAATACCGCAAGCTCAACCGCGAGTGGCGCTCCGTGGTGGTGCCCACCGGCACCTATCAAGTCTATGCCGGCTTCAAAGGGATCTAGCGGACTGTCGATCCCCAAGACGATCGCCATGGCGGTGTTGTTGGTGTTGATGACGCTCTTCACCTGGAACTATTCTCACACTCCCCAAGCGCGCCACCCACTGCCCGAGGCCGCCGCTCGCCCAAGCGGCGCTTACGAATTTCACCCCGGCAGCACCCTCGTCAACGCGCGGAGTAACGACGGTGACAGCTTCATGGTCCGCCTCCCCAGCGGGAAAGAAGCCGAGTTCCGCCTCTACTTCGTCGATAGTCCAGAAAGCGCCTTCAAGTCCTACTCCAGCGGCGAGACCAATCACGACCGCATCCGCAAGCAGGCCCAAGACATGGGCGGCATCACCCCTGACCAAGCGGTAGAAATTGGCAAAAAGGCGAAAAAATTCACCCTCGACCTGCTCGCCAGTCGTCCCTTCGACCTCTACACCTGCTGGGACAGCCCCTACCAAGACCAGCGCTTCCACGCCTTCATCCGCATCATGCAGGATGAGAAATCGAGATGGCTCGACGAGCTGCTCATCGAGCAAGGCCTCGTCAGAATCCGCACCAAGCCTGCCGATCTTCCGGACGGCACCAGCGTCGCGCAGCACCTCAGCCTGCTCAAAGAACTCCAGTCCCACGCCAAGAAGTCCAAGGCCGGTGTCTGGGGTATCTCGCCATGACCCGCCCTTGCGGGGTGCCTAATTACGTGGTATCCGCTAAAGCACCATGGGATTAGCCGATAGAGATTACCAGCGCAGCAACGAGTACAGGGGCGGCGGAGCGTTGTCACAACTCACGCCCGTGGTGAAATGGCTACTCATCATCAACGTCAGCATTTACCTGCTCGACCTCTTCTTCGAACAACCACCCGGCATCCGACCCATGCGGGAATTCGGCGCTTTCACCATCCGCTCTGCCGTTTTCCAACTCCATGTTTGGGAATTTCTCACCTTTCAGTTCATCCACGCCAGCCTCGGGCACGTCTTGTTCAATAGCCTTGGCATCTTTTTCTTCGGCCCCTGGCTCGAGCGCTGGTGGGGCTCGCAGCGCTTCCTCATCTTCTACCTCATCTGCGGCGTCGGCGGTGCCTTATTCTACACGCTGCTTGTGCTCACCCACATCCTCCCCGCCGATCACTTCGGCACCGGGCTCGTCGGGGCCTCCGCCGGGATCTATGGCATCCTCGTCGGCGTGGCCGTTATCGCCCCAGACCTACGCGTGCAGTTATTATTCCCACCCATCGAGCTCAGCATACGGCAGATGGCCATCGCCCTGATGGCGATTTCCGTGGGCTCCATCGTCCTCAAACTCGGTGGTAACGAAGGCGGCGAAGCAGGCCACCTCGGCGGGGCCATCTTCGGCTACTTCCTCATCCGATTTCCCCACATCATTGGCACCTCACTCGGCGTGGACATCATCAAGCCCAAGCTCTTCCGGCCAAAAATCCAAGCCAAGCTCCGCCCGCGCTCCTCACTAGAGCAGCAACAAGACAGCCGAGTGGATCTTATCCTCGATAAAATCTCCAAAGACGGCTTCCAGAGCCTCACCCAAGAAGAACGCGATTTCCTCACCCAAGTCTCCAACTCCAAGCGCCCCTCCTGATGACCGATTCCGAAATGATCCTCTCCCCCGCAGCCTCGCAACAGCTCGACCGCCTGCGCGCCATCATGCACCGACTCCGCGCCCCCGGTGGCTGCCCATGGGATGCAGAACAGACGCACCAATCCCTCGTTCCCAATCTCATCGAAGAAGCCTACGAGACGGTGGATGCCATCCAGCGCAGTGACTATGATCATCTCCGGGAAGAGCTTGGCGACTTGCTTTTACAGGTCGTTTTCCACAGTGAAATCGCCGAGGAAGCCGGCCTCTTCAACCTCGACGACGTCGCCCGCGGCATTAGTGAAAAACTCGTCCGCCGCCACCCCCACGTCTTCGGGGAAAGCAACGCCAGCGACACCGATTCCGTGCTCGCCCAGTGGGACGAGATCAAGCGCGCCGAAAAAGGCGACGAAGACCAAGCCTACCTCCACGGCGTCGGAAAAGGTCTGCCCGCCCTGCTCCGCGCCGCCAAGCTCCAGAAAAAAGCCTCTAAGGTCGGCTTCGACTGGCCCACGGATACGGGAGTCCTCGCCAAAATCCGCGAAGAACTCCACGAGCTCCAAGTCGCCGTGGACGAGCAAGACCCCGCTGCAGTCTCCGAAGAAATGGGCGATCTCCTCTTCTCCATCGTCAATCTCGCTCGCTTCAATCAGGTCGATCCCGAAATCCTCATGGCCGCCGCAAACACCAAGTTTGAATCCCGCTTCGGCCTCATGGAATCCATCTTAAAAGCGCAAAATCTCACCCTCCAAGCCGCTACTTCAGAGCAAATGGAAGACGCCTGGGAAGAGGCAAAATCCCGCGAAAGCGTTTGAACCCAAGGAGCGTCGCAATCCTATCGACTTTTTTAGAATGAACGCGCTCCTAACCACAAGCTCGCCCGGGCGAATCGGGTTGCGGAAGCGCTCCCACCTGTGAACACTGCGCCATGGTGATTCCGCACCGTTACCCCGTCATTTTCAATCCGCGTGCACGCAGCCAAAAAGGCGGGCGAGTCCTGCGCTTTATTGAAAAACACGGAAATCGCCTCTCACTTCACCCCACCCACCACGCTGGCGAGGCCCGGGAAATTGCCGCCCGCTTTGCCGCCGCTGGCGAGCCTGTCGTCATCGCCGCTGGGGGAGATGGCACCTTGAACGAAGTGGTCAACGGACTCATCGGCACCCAGACCCTGCTCGGCGTCTTACCTGCGGGAACCATGAATGTCTTCGCTCGTGAAATGGGCATCCCCTTCAATTCTCTCGAACGCGCCTTCCAAGTCATCGAGCAAGGATTCGTGCAAGAAGTGGACCTCTTCGGTGCCAATGGCGCACCCTTCGTCCAGATGGCTGGCGTCGGCTTCGACGCCATGGTCATCGAAGAAACCACTTGGGAGTCGAAAAAAATGCTCGGCCCACTGGCCTATCTCGTCGCCGCCGTGAAAGTCCTCGGTGCCCATCCGCCGAAGTTGGAAATCCTCTGCGCCGATGGCCGCCGCGAAGAAGGAGTCGCCGTTCTCGCCGGGAATGGCGCGCTCTACGGGGGGCAGTTCAAGGTCTTTCGGAACGCGAAAAACCACGACTCCATGCTAGACGTTCTCGTTTACAAAGAAGCTGGCTACCGTCTCGTCTTCGACTCCCTCCGCGGCCTCGCTTGCGGCGGCATCGACCTCATGGCCTCCACCCGCTACTTTCAAACCGAGGCTTTCACCGTCCGCGCGGATTGCGACGTGCCGGTGCAGGTCGATGGCGAGTGGCTCGGTCGTTTTTCAGAAATCCACTTCAGTGAGACGCCCCATCGCTTGCGAGTTTTGGCTCCCGAGGACGCCTTCGTCGGCGGTGTGCTGGATCGTGTCAAATCCATCTTCCACTGGTCACGTCGCGGCGAGGAGTTGCAAACCGCCCGCAGCCTATGAGGCGTAAAAAGCCAAGAGGGTTCATCGCCCGGTGGGTTCGCCGCCTCTGCATCGCACTACTCGTCGGGCTTGGCCTCACCTTCACCCTCATCGCCTACGCAAACTTCGCCGCCATTTGGGCCTCGCGTGGCCGCTTGCATGACGACGTTGCCACACTCCCAACCATGAAAGTCGGACTGGTTCTCGGGACCACCGACCGCGTCAATGGCCACGCAAATCCCTTTTTCCGCTACCGCATCGATGCCGCAGAAAAAGTCTGGAAAGCCGGCAAACTCGAAATTCTGATCGTCTCTGGCGACAACCTCCGCCCGAGCTACAACGAGCCGGAAAAAATGAAACAAGCTCTCGTCGAGCGTGGCATCCCCGCAGACCGCATCGTCTCCGACCCTCGCGGCCTACGCACCCTCGACTCCGTTGTCCGGGCCAAGGAAATCTATGGCTCCAGCAGCATCCTCATCATCAGCCAGCGCTTCCAAAACCAACGCGCCATTTACCTCGCCCAAGCCAATGGCATCGACGCCCGTGGTTTCAACGCCCAAGACGTCGAGCCACACATCGGCCTGAAAACGAGCATCCGTGAAATCGGTGCCCGCGTCAAAATGTGGCTAGACGTCCATTTCCTCAACACCCGCCCCAGCCACCTCGGGGAAAAAGTTCAGCTCCCACCTTAGACCGACAAATTGGCTCGTCTGCGGCATTTATCGTCGAGTAACTTGCCTTTATCCCCCTCCGCCTCACTTTACTGATGATGAATATCCGTTCACTGCTCCTTGCCACCGCCGCTCTTGTTCCAGAGCTTGGTTTTTCAGTTACACCTCCGGCGGATTCCGATCAGTCCCTCGCCGCATCCAATCGTGGAGCTAACGATTATTTCGGCAACGCGGTCGCGATCTCCGGCGACACCATGATCGTTGGTGCCCCGTTTGAGGATAGTAGCGCCACTGGAATCGACCCGGCATCGAATGAGGCTGCTACAAATTCAGGTGCCGCATATGTGTATGTCCGCGGTGAGAATGGAGGGTGGACTCAGCAGGCCTACCTTAAAGCCAGCAACACGGGGGCGGGCGACCAATTTGGGTTTTCCGTCGCCATCTCGGGCGACACCATCGTCGTCGGTGCCTATGCCGAAGCGAGTAAATCCACGGGACCCGACAGCGCCCAGAATGACAATACGGCCACAAATGCAGGAGCTGCGTACGTATTTGTCCGCGAAGGCTCGACTTGGACTCAAGAAGCCTACCTCAAGGCCAGCAACACTGAGGCGGGCGATCTTTTCGGCTACTCGGTCGCCATCGATGGTGAAACCATCGTCGTAGGTGCGAGTGGTGAAGCCAGCACCAATAGCACCGAGTCGGATAATACAGCGGCTCAAGCCGGAGCTGCGTATGTCTTTACGCGCAGCGGTAGTCAGTGGTCTCAAGACCGCTATTTAAAAGCCAGCAATCCGAACAAGGCAGACTTCTTCGGCATCTCGGTCGGGATTTCCGGGGAATCCATCGTGGTCGGAGCCACCGGAGAGTCCAGTAGCGACGCGGCCAACCAATCCAATAACACTGCTGCTAGTTCAGGCGCGGCTTACGTATTTAGGCTGGTGAATGACACGTGGAGTCAGGATGGCTATTTAAAAGCCAGCAACATCGGAGCTGCGGATCTTTTCGGGCGCTCGGTTGCCATTTCAGGAAATACGGTCGTTGTTGGTGCGTATCAGGAAGATAGTAAAACAAGCCAATCTGACAACCTGGCCGCCAACTCAGGAGCGGCTTATGTTTTCACTCGTGGAACTAGCAAGTGGTCTCAACAAGCCTTCCTTAAGCCCAGTGACACGACTACCGCCGGTTACAACTTTGGTATTTCGGTTGCGATCGATGAGGACACCCTCGCTGTCGGAGCAAGCGGCAAGTTGAGTAAAACCGGAACGGCCTCTAGTTTCATCCGAGTCGCAAATGCATGGAGCGAGCAATCCATCTTAACGCCAGCCAACCCTCCCGGCGAAACCGCAGATAATTTCGGAGTGGCTGTCGCGATCTCCTTAGACACCTGCGTAGTTGGAGCATTTGGAGAAAAAGGTACACCACCACTCACTCTTTCTGGGGCCGCTTACCTGTTCGAAGGCTTGGGTCCTCAAGTGCCGGAAATCGCAGTCCAGAATGGCTTTGGAACCGTGCTCACTACCGACACCATCATCAATTTTTCCTCTGTCGCTGCGGCCAATGACCAAGTGCAGACTTTCACCATTCAGAATCATGGAATCACGACACTAACGAATATAACTATCGATGTGCAGAAAACTAAGCCTACCGATGGGACTCTACAATTCACTGCAGATACTACGGGAACAGCTACCAGTTTAGCGCCGGATGCCTTCACGGCTTTTAAAGTTTCAATGACCGGCAGTGGCCTTCCCACCGGAATCCTCACAATCACCAGTAACGATCCTAACACTCCGCTCATTACCCTCAAGCTAGCGGGCAAGTCATTTTCACAAACTGCGGATACGGATAGCGACGGCTTGGTGGACTATGTCGAATATCAAATGAGATCGCTTGGCTTTGATTGGCAAGTCGCGCAACCCGAACTCGTTGCGATCCTAAAGGATAACGCCAGCTTTGCGGGTCTTTACGATACTAACTCCGCCTTGAAGCTTGGAGTTCCACTGCTGGTCAGAAACCCTACGACGAATAACTTCACTCTTACCATCGGCATCCAACGATCCTTCGATCTCAAGACCTTCACGCATTTCCCGATGACCGATCAGCAAGTTCTCGTCAATTCTCTGGGCGAGCTGGAATTCCAGTTCCCATCTCTCAGAACCCAAGCCTTCTACCGCCTCCAAACCGAGTAATCACTTTCACTTAAGCCGATTTCACCAGCGTCATCACGCACTCCAGATGCCGCGTGTGCGGAAATAGATCGAAGGGCTGCACATCCTCCAAGCGGTAGCCTCCCTCGCTGAGTTGTTTCAAATCCCGCACCTGAGTCGCCGGATCACACGAGACATACACCACCCGTGCCGGACCGAAGCGGATCAACTGCTCGATGAATTCCGGCGTGCAGCCCTTGCGCGGTGGATCGATGACCACTGCCGTTTCCGCTGCTGGAAAGGCGATTTGGGCGAAGATTGCCTCTGCCGACGCCGTCAGGAAAGTGGCGTTCTCGATGTGATTTGCCCGGGCATTTTTCCGTGCCCACTCGCACGAAGTTTCGGAAACTTCCACGCCCGCCACCTGCTGGAAATGCTTGGCCAGCGTTAGCGAAAACAAACCCGAGCCACAGTAAGCATCCACGAGGAACCTTGCCCCACCCGCTGCCGCCTGCTTGGCCACGTAGCCCGTGAACGCGGGGAGGATGAAGGGGTTGTTTTGGAAAAAGTCGCCCGCCAGAAATTGGAATTTTAAGTCACCCACTTGCTCGGTGGCCACCGCCTTGAAGTCCGTCTCCACCCGGTCCTCCGTCGCCCGTAGCAGGACTGTCGCCCCACGCTTGAAGGAGTTCGCCCGCGCCCGCAGCCCCTCGCGGATCGCGGGCAGCTCGCGGTTGATCGTGTCCATGGCGATTGGGCACTGCGGCACGTCGATCAAGGTGGAGCGCCGCCCAAACGCCAGAAACCCGATCGGCCCGAGGTCGCCATCCTTCGCTTTTTCAAAATGCGGGGTGATCTTCGAGCGGTAATTCCACGTCTGCGCGGAAGACAGGCAGTCATTCACCGGGAACTGGATCGCCGCCATGTGTTTCATTAGCTCGCCCACTTGGCGGGTCTTCCACGCGAGCTGTTTGTCGTAGGTCAGGTGCTGATACTGGCAGCCGCCACACTCGCCGAAGAGCGGGCAAGCGGGAGCGATCCGGTCGGGCGAGGGACTGAGCACGGCTACCAGATCCGCATGTGAGCAGTTTTTGTCATTTCGGAACACCCGTGCGGTCACCACTTCTCCAGGTAGGGAAAAGGGCACAAAGACCACCCATCCGTCAATGCGGCCCACGCCCGAGCCTAAATTCGTCAGGGCGTCGATGGTGATTTCGATTTCCTGGTGGTAGGCAAATGGCGTTGGGACGAACTTCTTCGGTGGGCGTGGAGTCATGACGAGCCAGAACCGTGGCCGAGCGCGCGACGGCGGGCAATTGATTTTAGCCAAAGTGCGTGTAATGCTAGGAGAGAGGGCTTTTTATCACGTAGCTGCTCCTTGGAGCGGAAAACGCGTGGTTGCTGGCAACTCCGTTGCCTTACCTAGGGCGGGCTTGAGGATTAGCGCAGACCCAAGACTTTCGGCGCACTTGCATTGCCAAAACGGTCGAATGCGGTCACGGCGATGGTAGTTGCCTTGGGGATAGTGATGCTGGCGGAGCTGCTAGGCGCGATTTTCACGGTGCGCCAGCTGCCGCTGATTTTCGCTTGGATGGCGAACTTGGCGGTGGAGCGATCTGGCGTGCAGGTGATGATGGTGCTGTCTCCTTTAACGCTGGCACTCACCCCTGGGGCGGAGGGTGCTTTGCTGCTGAGCCACGGCATGGGTGGGATGGCGGCGGGCTGGGTGTAGGTGCTCGCCAGTTTGGTGGCGATGCCGCCTTGGTTACGGACGAGGCTTTTCGCACTCCAGTGGATGTGGCCATTCCAGTTTTTCCCGATTTTCCGGCTCAGGTCGATCTGGTTGGTGATTTCCGAGGCGCTGCGCTTGTCCTCAGAGCCACCGATGCGCGCGGTGGCGATGCCGGGCCAGACGGGGCGTGATCCTTGCTGACGCCACCAATCGAGGAGTAGCGGAAAACTTTGTTTCTGTGGGGAAATGCGCCAGTAAAGTTGGGGAGCGAGGTAGTCCAGCCAGCCGTTTTTAAGCCACTTGCGCGAGTCTCCGGCGAGTTGTTCAAAGCCATCCAGTCCGGCTTCGATGCCGGCGGGGACGCCGGGCCGCCAGATGCCGAAGGGGCTGATTCCGACGCGGACGTAGGATTTTTGATTTTTGACCGAGGCGTAGAGGCTGGCGACGAAGCCATCCACATAAGCGCGGCGCTGGGCGGGGCTTTTTCCGTCGGGGAAGGTAAGGTTGCCGGTGGGGTAGGGGTAGAAATAGTCGTCGAGGTGGACGCCGTCGATGTCGTAGCGTTTGACGACGTCGAGGATCACGGCGAGCGCGCGGTCGCGGGTTTGCTCGCTGGCGGGATCGCACCAGGTCATGGAGCCGTATTTTTTGGTGATTTGCGGTAAAATGCGGGTGATATGGTTCGATGCGACGGGAGCCGAGCTATTGGCCAAGGCGCGGAAAGGGTTGAACCAGGCGTGGACCTCGATACCGCGTGCATGGGCTTCTTTGATGCAAAATGAGAGCGGGTCGTAGCCGGGTGAGCGGCCCATGGTGCCGGTGAGGCTGGCGCTCCAAGGCTCGATATTGGAGGCGTAAACGGCGTCGCATTGAGGGCGGACTTGGAAGATGACGGCATTCATTTTCAAGGCGTTGAGCTTGTCGAGAATGCCACGGAGCTCCGCCTGTTGTGAGCTGGCGCTGAGGCCGGGGGCGCTGGGCCAGTCGAGATTATAAATGCTAGCGATCCATGCCCCACGGAACTCCCGGGCGATGGCCGGCGGGGCCTCTGCCACCGGGGAGTAGGACTGCGCGGAGGCCAGAGCCATGCTGAAAAGAAAGGCGACAAGGCGGATCATGGGGCACAGGCTGCCTTGCCAAGCGGTGGTCTGCAAGTTTTCCCCTTGGTCGAATCGGCTAGAAATCTGCAGAAGCGTTGCCCGACGCCTGATCCGCGTCCTCTGCCGCTCCCATTCACTGAGACTCAGTGAGAAATCAGGCTCTGGTGGCTGCTGGATTTCACTTCGCACTTGTGGCACCCGCGTGTGGGTTCCAATGTCCCGCCGCATGAGTGAAATGACGCCTTCTTACCAAGTTTGCATCGCTGGGACCGGAAGCTACCTCCCGGAACGCATCCTGACCAATGCTGAACTTGCCGTCCAAGTGGACACCAGTGACGAGTGGATCGTTTCTCGCACCGGCATCCGCGAGCGCCGAATCGCCGCCGAGGGGGAATTCACCTCGCACATGGCCACCCATGCAGCGAAAAAGGCCCTCGAACAAGCGGGTCTCGCGCCTGAGGACGTGGAGCTCATCATCGTGGCGACCATCACGCCGGACACGCCCACACCCGCCACGGCCTGTTATGTGCAGCATAATTTGGGCGCGAATAAGGCGGTCGCCTTCGACATTTCCGCCGCTTGCTCAGGATTTCTCTACGCCATGAAGTTGTCCAAGCGCATGATCGCGGACGGAGCTTTTCAAAACGCCCTCATCATCGGCGCGGAAAAACTCTCGGCCGTGACGAATTGGGAAGATCGCTCGACCTGCGTCCTTTTCGGGGATGGTGCAGGTGCCGCGGTGCTTCGCCGTGCGGCCCCGGAAGAGGGCTCCATCCTCGCCACTGAAATGGGCACCGATGGAAATTTAACCCATTTGCTCAACATCCCCGGCGGAGGCTCGGCCTGCCCGATCACCCCGGAAAATGCCAATCAGCACCTCTACACCCTGAACATGATGGGCAAGGAAGTCTTCAAGCACGCGGTGACTCGCATGAAAGAAGCGGCGGAAAAAGTCATCGAGCGGGCAGGTCTCCAGCCGCAGGACATCGCCTGCGTGATCCCGCATCAGGCGAATCTCCGCATCATCGACGCCATCGCCGATCGCCTCGCCGTGCCGAATGAGCGCGTCTTTGTAAACCTCGACAAATACGGCAACACCTCTGCCGCCGCCGTCGCAATCGCCCTCGACGAGGCTCACCGCAGTGGCGCTTTTAAACGGGGGGACAACATCGTGCTTGTCGTCTTCGGTGCCGGACTGACGTGGGCCGCTGCTGCCATTCGCTGGTAACTCACCGCCATGTCCCACCGCAGCGTGCCGCATGAGACGGATCGGATGCCACCCGGCATCCCCTTCATCATCGGAAATGAGGCGGCTGAGCGATTTTCCTTCTACGGGATGCGGACCATCCTCGTCGTGTTCATGGTGCAGTATCTGCACCTCATGGACGGCCGTGGTGGACGGGAAATGGCGGGAAATCAAGCGGTGGAATATTACCACCAGTTCGCCAGTTGGGTCTATTTCACCCCGCTGCTGGGTGCGTTCATCGCGGACGTATTTCTCGGGAAATACCGGACCATCCTCTGGCTCTCCCTTGTTTATTGCCTCGGCCACGCCGCGCTTGCCTGCATGGGGATGTTCGGCAACTCGACGTGGTGGCTCATGAGTGGACTCGCTCTGATTTGCCTCGGCTCCGGCGGCATCAAGCCCTGCGTCTCTGCGCATGTGGGCGATCAATTCGGCAGTCAAAATCACCATTTAATCTCCCGCATTTACAATGCGTTCTACTTCTCCATCAACTTTGGGGCCTTTTTCTCCACGCTGCTCACGCCGTGGCTCCTGGTGCATTACGGCCCACACTGGGCCTTCGGCGTGCCGGGGGTTTTGATGGCCATCGCCACCTTCATGTTTTGGCTTGGGCGCCACCGCTTCGTGCATATTCCGGCGGCGGGGAGTCGGTTTTTTAAAGAAATTTTCTCCCGTGACGGCCTTTTTGCCATCGCTAAGCTGATTCCCTTGTTCACGTTCATCGCGGTTTTTTGGTCGCTTTATGACCAGACCGGTTCTTCTTGGGTGCTGCAAGCGGAGCAAATGGACCTGAAATTCCTCGGCATCACTTGGCTCGAATCCCAGATCCAAGCGATCAATCCGATCCTCATTCTCCTCTACATTCCCCTTTTTACCTACGGCATTTACCCGCTGATTCACCGGGTATTTCCGCTCACTCCCCTAAGGAAAATCGGACTTGGTCTCATTCTGATGGTGATTTCCTTCGGTCTCACCACGCTGATTCAGTCATGGATCGACGCCGGGCAGCGGCCGTCCATCGGCTGGCAATTCGCGGCTTTTTTCATCATCACCGCCTCGGAAGTGATGGTCGTCATCGTGGGCCTCGAATTCGCCTACACCCAAGCCCCGCGTGCCATGAAGTCACTCGTGATGTCGTTTTTCTGGCTTTCCGTATGGGGCGGGAATCAATTCACGGCGCAGGTGAACCACTACATTTCCATCCCATCCGCCGCTGAGATCCAGTTTGCCGAAGCGACGGCCAAGCTGCCACCGGATTGGCAAAACGCCCCGCGCACGATCGTCCTTCCCGGCTACGATGGCCTCACGGGCACGGCCGATGACTTCATCGCGCGATGCTCACAGGGCCAGCTCGACCAAGTGGAAATCCCCGGGAAATCGGTCTTTGATCAAGCCGCAGAGCGTATCGAGGCGATCTCAAGCAAAGGCTTTCCCGCTCAAGAAAATGGCCAGCGCCTGCTTGCAGATCTGAGAGATCCGTGGGGAAATTCACTCAGGTACGAAGTCCTCGATTCCGCCCATGCGAGAATTTCAAGCAAGGGGCCAGATCGCCTAGAGAAAACTCCGTGGGATCTCGGACTCATTCTCGAAAAGGTGGACGCGACCACCGCGCATCCCTCTAGCACTTGGTTAGCTCGGCGTAAAGCGGAGCTGGGCGTGCAAGAAAAACTCAACCTAGGCGGCTTCCAGCGCAGCGAGTTTTCCGGCGGGCAAAGTCGATTGGAAGGCGCGGCCTATTTCCGGTTTTTCACCCAGCTGATCGCCGCCACGACCTTACTTTTTCTCCCTTTCGCCATTTTCTATCGACCGCGCACCTACCTTCATGAGGGGTAAAGCCGTGATTCGATCCGACTCAGAAACTGCTTTTCGGTCTGAGTGAAGCCATCGGCCCCCAGCACCTTGTAGAGCCATGTCAGAGCCGGTGCCTGTAAGCCATCCTTCTGAATCATGCTCAAGCGCGCCTCCAGAAACTCAGCGGTCTTCGCCTCGCAGGTGGCGGCCTCGCGGGCGCTGGTGAATGCCTTGAAGATGAAAACTTCCCGAGCATGAGCGGACTCCCAACCGAGCGATTCCAGCGCTCTGTTGAGCACCTCATCCTCACCCACGGACAAGTGATCGTCTAGGTAGAGAGCGAGAAATAGCAATTCGATCAGCACTTCGCGTGAATCTTGTGTCATAGGTCAGCGAAGTTAGGGAAACGACCGGAGATGGCAACGTGTCATTTGCTGATTTGAATCAAACTCAGTATTTATAATCAAGAAGCGGCCTGCATCAGCTCAGGGCTACCTCATTTTGGTTTTTTAACCGCGAATGGACGTTCATTCGCGGTTAGCTTTCTCAAATTGAGGTAGCCCTGCCACTATCGGTTACTTTTCCAAGCACGGTGTGAAAAGCAATAAATCGTGTTGCATCCCCGAGTGCGACGCGCCACTGCTCACACAGAACACGACGCCATGATCAAGACTCCACAAATCGGAACTCAAGCTCCCGCCTTTTCCGCTCAAGCGATCGGCGGAGACTACCAGACCGCCACTCAGATTCGTCTCGCCGACTTGAAAGGAGAAACGGTCGTTCTCTATTTTTACCCGAAAGATAACACGCCCGGCTGCACCACTCAGGCCTGTGCCTTGCGGGATGAATGGAGTGAAATTTCCGCAAAAGCTAAAGTCTTCGGCGTCAGCACCGACTCGATCAAGAGCCATGAGAAATTCATCAACAAACACAGCTTGCCCTTCCCACTCCTCAGCGATGAAGAGCACCACATCGGCGAGGCCTATGGCGTGTGGGTGGAAAAATCCATGTATGGGAAATCCTATATGGGCATGGAACGGAGTAGCTTCGTGATCGGGAAAGATGGGAAAATCAAAGGCGTTTTATCCAAGGTGAAACCCCATGAGCACCTAGCGCAACTGCTGGCCCTTTTATAAGGAGGTGTCGATCCAGCGGTGCGGATAGACGGGAGGAGTTTCGCGACAGGTCGAGATATAGGAATCCCAGTTGGCGAGTTTCGGTAAATCACGCGAAGAGCCACGGGCGCTCAAGCGTTTTTTACGTTCCGCAGGCTGGCACCAGATATAGTGAAACTCCGGCATTTTTCCGAAGCGAGATTTCAGTCGCACTGGCCAGTCCGCATCGCCGCTTTCCGTGGTGAAGGGGCCGACGATTACCACGGGCAGGCGACTGGCATGGGATTCGGCGAGATCAAACAAGGTTTCATAAACGACGTCCCGGAAAGCCGTCTTGTAAGCGGGGGAATCACGGTCATCTGGATTTAGACCTGCGAGAATCAAACCGGCGCGAACCAATTTTTCACAGACTTCATCACTATCCAGGAGAACCGCGCCGATCTTTCCCGCCAGATTTCTCGCGTAAGTGGTTTTCCCCGCAGCGGGCGGACCGGAGACGAGGTGGAGAGGAGGGTTTGATTTTATGGACTGCATCATCCATGAGGGATTAGAATGGCCACATCAGGCCAGAGTGCCGAGAGTGGTTCATCGAGAGTGGCGAGTTTTCCCCGATTTCGTCTGGCCAGTTCCGCCAGCCAAGCATCTGTGATTTGTCGGTGGCCTGTCAGTCGGGTTGGTGGGATTTCATGATATGAGAAGTTTTCGGACCAGAAAACGTGTTGGGGGTGGCTATGCAGGGAGGCAAGGGCTTCCCACGCGGCAGCGGCGGACTTGTCAACGGCTAAGATCATGTGCAGCCGAAGCAAAGTGCCTTCTGTTACGGGACAAGTCGCAAAGGAGTCGCCCTTGATAGAGGCTAGCCACCGGTGGACTCGCTCATGGTGGAGATGGTCCGGAAGCATTGCTGCGATGAGGACGTTGCCGTCTAGGAGCCAAGTCATTTCAAGGTTTCCTCAATTCTATCCGGCGAGAGTCCCATGATTTCCAGTGGGCGTGCGAGATCATCTTCCATGGCGCGTTGGAGATCCTCGGTGGTGATCGTCCGTCCAGTGCTCTGAGAAATCGGAAATCCCGAAAGCGGGTGAAACCCTGGAGTGTTTGGTAAGGGCCCAGTCGCCGCTGGCGCGCGGCGGCGAAGGAGGTCTCCTACGGCCTTACTGATGGAGGTCTTGCTTGCAATGGCATGGCTACGGGCCATCGCATAGAGGTCATCGTCTAGGTTAATGGTCAATCGCATAGGGGCATTTTGGTGCAATGGTGCGATGGTGTCAAAATTAATGTCCGTGCATCGAGAGGCTCTGGACTGGGAGTCGGTAGGCGTAGCGCACCTTGGATGGATGAGAGTCTGTGGAGAGCGTTCCTCTCCTCAGCCGCTACCTTATGGATCTAGCGTTGAGGATAGACTCAGTGCAGACAGAGATAATCATGCGGCCCGGACCAGCCGTTCAGTAACCTCATCGCAATTCAAAACAACCTGCCCAAACTGTGCGGCTTTGAATCCAGTTAGGGGCTCGCTGCAAAAGGCTTGTGCCTGCGGATAATGCCTTTGTCGAACGTGGCAAACGTTTTGGCCCCATGGTCGCGGCAGGCGCGGAGAATGAGCTCATCCGCCAGATCTGCTCCTTCACGGAGGGCCTTGAGCGATGATCTCAAGCGGGCTTCGTTCTCAAAAGCCAAGTTGTGGATGCTGGTCAGCCGGGCAAAAGCTTCGACCACTTCGTCATGATTCCAGTCGTAAAGGCTTCTCAGGATCCAATCGGTTTCCACCAGAACGAGATCCCACACGAAAAAGACCGTGCGCTTGCGGTTGAGCATTTGAAGCACTTTTTGAAACTGCTCATCGTCGTCTTGGGTGAGGTAGCGGACGAGGATGTTGTTATCCAGCGCCGTCATGGCTTGGTCCGCGAGAGTCGTTTCAGGGCCATAGCTTTCACGGCGGATTTCATTTCCTCCACGCTGCGAGCCGGAGCGGTTTTCGCTTTGCGGGGCAGACTTGCAGCGACACTGGCGAAGGTGCCGGTTTTGGCGGAAAGAATAATCCGACCGTCGGATTCGATTTCATAAACCAGTTGGTCAGATGGCCTCAGGTTGAGAGCCTCGATCACTGCCTTGGGGGATCGTAGTCTGGTTCTTGCTGGTAAGGGGTAGACTGGGGCATGTAAGGAATATGATTGAATTCCTTGTTAGAGTTAAGAAGGCGTTGAGATGAAAGCAGGGTTTCCAGGATGACGTCTGAGGTTCTGAAGATTCTGTTTTTTCCCGATCTTCAATTGTCTTCTTTTCAGTTCTGTAACCGCATGTTCCATGCTCGGCATCCGATGGGACCAGCGAGAACAGAGCACTTGTAAGATAGGGCAGAACCTGCCTGTTCATGAATCTTCAGCCGATCAGTTTGAAGATGAATGATTTCGGTCAATCAGGGTAAATTGAACTAACCCAACCTAACGACCACTGGTTCCAACTCGCTCGAGGACTTGGATTTGGCCATCATTCATGGCGCGGGCAACGATTCGGTTCGCTTCCACGGAAATGAGCTGGTCACGTATGACCTCGCTTGGCTTGAATATTCCCGGGACGCTGGCTCGCACATCATAAGTCTCGAGGATGTCCCCGACGACACGCCAACGGCTTTGAAAGCGAATCTCAGGCATGACGATGCTGACTCCACCCTGGCTTTTTTTGATCAAGAGAACTCCAGACGCTGTTCCATCGGGGCGGTAGAGTTTGGTCATTTGGATGGAAGTATCATCCCATTTGAGGGTTCCTGTCCAAGTTCCCGGAACGGTAGTCTTATACAGGGCACCGAGATGACCTGCGGGTTCGGGTGGCGGGTTGATCGCGCAAGAGGTAAACGCGGCGATGGCCAGCCATGAGAGATATGTAATCAAGCGGTTCACGGTTTTTTGTCGGGCTTTTTCACGAGATCGGTGATGGGGCAGACCTCATAGGATTTCAGTGCACTGCGATAGAAGCCTGCCGCAAGTACACCTGCGGCACGGTCCACTTGTTCGGCAGGTAAAGTGGATTTGATGATGATCATCGGCATGTAGCCCACAAAGCGTTCACCTTTTTTGGTTTCAACATCGCCAAAGATCCCGACCGCTCCGATCTCAGTCAGGCCTGTGTTCTGTTGTGGGGCATCGTGCGCTCCGGGGATTTCGAGTTTCTTTTCGACCTTATCGAATATCTTCTTGAGATCGGAAGGAGCGGGCTTTTGACCATAGCGCAATCCGGGAATTCGGATGACTGCTGGCGCTCCCTCCGGGGTGCAAACCGGAGCGAGTGCCGTGTGTACGCAAGACGTTAGACACCAAGTCAAACAACCTATCGCCAACCATTTCATTGAAGAATAGACTAGTGTCCCAACGTCGGATGCCAAGCCTTATCTGGGAGCATGAAAGCTTTACAAGTGGATTGACTGTTAGTGCTTTAAGAAGCACCCAGGTCGCGCGGGCTACAACAATCCCTTTTCACGCTGAGCATGCCGGGTTTCTGATCGATTTTGGACGCTCAAAAATCCGCGAACAGGTCCATCTGCGGCGCGTTTGCTTTGGGCAGGGAGGGCTGGTCGGTGTTTTTGGCTTTGGGGCCTTGGGTTTTTGCCTCGGGTTTCACGGAGTGGAGTTCGAGGTGGGAAAGGATGGACTTGGCGCGCTCGACGACGACTTTCGGCAGGCCGGCGAGGCGGGCGACTTGGATGCCGTAGGACTTGTCGGCCGCGCCGGGGAGGATCTTGTGGAGGAAGATGATTTCCTCGTTCCACTCTCTCACGGCGACGTTGTAGTTGGCCACGGCTTGCTTGTTGTTCGCGAGGTCAGTGAGCTCGTGGTAGTGGGTGGCAAAAAGAGTGCGGCAGCCGATGGTGTCGTGCAGGTGCTCGGCGACCGCCCAGGCGATGGAGAGCCCGTCGAAGGTAGCGGTGCCGCGGCCGATTTCGTCGAGGATGACGAGTGAGCGGTCGGTGGCGTGGTTGAGAATAAGGGCAGTCTCACTCATTTCCACCATGAAGGTGGATTGGCCGCGGGAGAGGTCGTCACTGGCGCCGACGCGGCAGAAAATGCGATCGACGAGGCCCAGCGTAGCTGACTCGGCGGGGACGTAGGCACCGATCTGAGCCATGACGGCGATGAGGGCGATCTGGCGGATGTAAGTGGATTTACCGGCCATGTTAGGGCCAGTTAGGATTTGGAGGCGGGCTGTGTCGGGATCGAGTTCGGTGTCGTTCGGGACGAATTTGACGTCGGTGAGGGTTTGCTCGAGCACGGGGTGGCGGCCGTTGGTGACGAAGAAGCCATTTTCCTGATTGAGAACCGGGCGGCAGTGGCGGTGGAGCTGGGCGACCTCGGCGAGGGCGCAGAGCACATCGATCTGGGCAACGGCGGCGGCAGTTTCCTGAATGCGAGTGAGGTGGGTGACGACTTGGGCGCGGAGCTGGAGAAAGAGTTCGTTTTCGAGCTGCTTGGAGCGTTCTTCGGCACCGAGGACTTTGTTTTCCATTTCCTTGAGCGCGGGTGTGATGTAGCGCTCGGCATTGGACATGGTCTGCTTGCGGGTGTAGTCGTCCGGGACTTTGGCGAGTTGGCTGGTGGTGATCTCGATGAAGTAGCCGAAGACGTTGTTGAACTTGATTTTTAAGGAGTCTATGCCGGTGCGCTTGCGCTCGTCTTCTTGGAGGCGGGCAATCCAATCCTTGCCGCCGCGCGAGGCGTTGCGGAGATCGTCGAGTTCGGGCGACCAGCCATCGCGGATGACGCCACCGTCGCGGAGGTGGGCGGGTGGCTCGTCAGTGAGGGCGGTGCTGAGCATTTCCGTGAGTTCGTGAAACTCGTGGAGCTGGGTGCCGAGTGTGCTGTGCTCGGTGAGTAGCGAAAAATAGTCTTCTTTGAGGGTGGGGATGTGACTCAGAGAAATGGAGAGGGACTGGAGATCGCGGGCATTTCCCGAGCCTTGGGAGAGGCGAGAAGTGGTGCGCTCGATGTCGCGGATGCCTTTGAGAGATTCCCGGCATTTTGAGAGGAGAAATGGTTCGGCGAGAAAGGCGGCGATGATGTCTTGGCGAGCGGTCAGGGCGCTCAGGTCACGCAGCGGGTGGAGAATCCAGTCGCGGAGGAGCCGTGCGCCCATGGGGGTGGCGCTGCGGTCCAGCACGCCGAGGAGGGTGTGGGCCTTGCCGGATCGCGAATCGACGAGGTCGAGATTCCGCTGGGAGGCAGCGTCGATGAGGACGTGGTCGGCACTCTCACGGACGTGGGGTGGCCGGAGGTGGCTGCAGGGGCGCCGCAGTTGGTGAATGAGATAGTGGAGAATGGCACCGGCAGCACCGCAGGCGGCGTGGAGATTGGCACAGCCGAAACCATCGAGCGAGTGGGCGGCGAAGTGCTGTTTGAGGAGTTGGGACGCGTGCTCGGGGAGGAAGGTGTAGCCTTCGTAAACGAGACAGTTGGGGATGTTTCCAAACTCGGCGGTTTGGTGGTCTGGGATGAGTAGCTCGGAGGGGGAAATGCGGGCGAGCTCGTCCTGCAGTTGGCCGATGTCTGCGAACTCGGCGATGGTGAACTGGCCGGTGGTGTGATCCACGCAGGCGAGACCTGCGAATTTCCCGTGGCGGCAGACGGCGGCGAGGTAGTTCGGGCGCTGGTCGTCGAGCAGGGTAGCGTCATCGATGGAGCCAGGCGTGAGGATGCGTGCAATTTCACGCGAGACCAATTTTCCGGCGACGGCTTCCGACGTTTGCTCGGCGATGGCGACGCGTTTTCCGGCTTTGAGCAGCCGAGCGATGTAGCCCTGCGCGGCATGGTAGGGGACGCCACACATGGGGTTGCCGCCGCGCTTGGTGAGGGCGACGTTCATGATCGGGGATGCGGTTTTTGCATCCTCGAAGAACATTTCGTAAAAATCTCCGAGTCGGTAAAAAAGGATGATGTCCGCAGGAAGTGACCGCCGCATGGCTTGGTATTGGGCCATCATGGGGGTCAGCGTGGGCTCGGACATGGAGGGAGAATGGGGAGGTCTCAGCGAAGAATCAAGTGATGAGGATGGAGGAAAAATTGAAAAAAAGAATCGACAAGGGTGGGCGGGTGCCATATCCAGTATGGCATGAAAATGACCATGCATATTGATGAAGACTTATTGAAGCGCGTCATGGACGACTACGGCTACGAAAGTAAGACTGAAGCCGTCGAAAAGGCGTTGCGGGAACTGGATCGGAAGATGCGCTTCCGCCGATTTGGCGTGGAGGGGCTTGGCCTGACTGCTGAGGAATGGGAAGATGTGATCTACCCTGGCTACGATCCCAAAAACTTAAGCGGGTATAACCCACTCAGCAGTAAAGTCGCCGAAGATCCCACCAAGTATGGAAAGTGAAGTCATGATCGATAGTAACGTCTTCATCAGCCTAATGAAGCGCCACGGCGACCCCGCGCCTTGGCTCTATCACTGGGCGGGTGTGCGTAATCTGGCGATTTGTGGGATGGTGCGGGTGGAAGTCCTGCGTGGCGTAAAATCCCCAAAAGCTTACGCGAGGCTCAATGATTTCATGGATGTGATGGTTAATGTCCCCTCGACGAACCGCCTCTGGGATCAAGCGGCGGCGCTCGCCTGGAAGCTAGATCGCAAAGGGCTGGTGATCCCAGGAACCGATGTAGTCATCGCCGCGAGTGCCATGGAAATCGGTGCGGCGGTGATGACTTCCGACGCGCACTTTTCCAAAATCGACGGGCTGCGAGTCATCCCTCCACCTCTCGATTGGTTTTTGTAAAACTCACCGCACGCGCTCGAGTAACCAAGTGTGCAAGCCGCTGATGGGCAGGCGTTCTTGCTCCATCGAGTCGCGGTGGCGGATGGTGACGGTGTCCTTCAGCTCAGGATTCTCCTCGCCGAGGGGGTCGAAATCCACGGTGACGCAGAAGGGCGTTCCCACTTCGTCTTGGCGGCGGTAGCGGCGACCGAGTGCGCCGCCGTCGTCGTAGAAGACATTCATCCACGGCTGGAGCGTTTTTTGAA
>JAIXQH010000053.1 GCA_027484055.1 Verrucomicrobiaceae bacterium
ACGGTGACGCAGAAGGGCGTTCCCACTTCGTCTTGGCGGCGGTAGCGGCGACCGAGTGCGCCGCCGTCGTCGTAGAAGACATTCATCCACGGCTGGAGCGTTTTTTGAATCTCGCGGCAGAGGCGGACTTGTTCTTCGTTTTTCTTCAGCAGCGGGAAAATGCCGACCTTGATGGGCGCCATGCGTGGCACGAAACGCAGCACGGTGCGGACGTCTTCTTTACCCTTTTCGTCGGTGAGCGTCTCTTCGTCGAACGCTTCGCAAATCAGCGCAAGAACGGTGCGGTCGCAACCGGCGGACGGCTCGACGACGTGGGGTAAATACTTTTCCTTGGTCTCCTCGTCGAAATAAACGAGCGATTTTCCGGCACCTTTTTCATGCACGCCGAGGTCGTAGTCGGTGCGGTAGGCGACGCCTTCGAGCTCTTGGATGCCGAAGGGGAATTCGTATTCGATGTCGTAAGTCTTCTTGGAATAGAACGCCCGCTCGCCATCGGGCACGTCGAGGATGTGCAGCTTCTCGCGGGGGATGCCGATTTCTCCATAAAAATTAAGCCGCTCCTCCAGCCACTCGTCGGTGAGGCGCATCCCGTCGTCTGGGTGGCAGAAATACTCGATCTCCATCTGCTCGAACTCACGCGAGCGGAAGGTGAAATTGCGCGGGTTGATCTCGTTGCGGAACGACTTGCCCATTTGCGCGATGCCGAAGGGCAATTTGACACGGTTGGAGTCGAGGACGTTTTTGTATTGGCAGAAAATCGATTGGGCAGTTTCTGGGCGGAGGTAGGCGATGTCGTTACCGGTCGCGCCCATATTCGTTTTGAACATCAGCTCGAAATCACGAGGCTCGCTGAGGAGTGATCCATTCTCTGGATTGAACTGAGTGGTGCCGGTGACTTCTTCTCTGGAGTCTTCGATGAGTTCGATTTCCTTCGGTGAAAGCTGCTTGTTAGGATTCAATTCGGCGTAGTATTTCCGGGCGATTTTGTGGGCCTCACCCACTTCCTTGCCGGGTGCGATGAGCACGGCAAATTTCCGCTCCACACTCCAATTCGTGGCGGGATGATTGGCTCCGCTGAACCAGACCGCAGTGCCGTCTTGGGCTGGGACTTGATCGGCCCGCAGCCGTGCTTTCGACAGCAGGCAGTCACACATCGGGTCCGAAAACCCACCGACATGGCCTGATGACACGAGCACCTGCTCCATCGTCAAAATCGCGCCATCCATTCCGAGCACATCGTCGCGCTCTTGCACCGTTTTCCGCCACCAGTAGTCCTTTAAATTCCGCTTCAGCTCGGCACCGAGTGGGCCGTAGTCCCAGCAGCCGTTAAGGCCACCGTAGATTTCCCCAGCTTGAAAAATGAAGCTGCGGCGCTTGCACAGCGAAACGATTTTTTCCATGCGGGCGGGGTCGGTGACGTCTTTGTTGGCCATAAAATTTGAAAGGTCAGGGCGCGAAGCGAAGCAGGCGCAGCGGCAGGCGGCAAGACGGGATTCACGCGGGTCATTTCAAGGAATTCCAAAACATGGGAAGGATTTAAACCGCCAAGACGCCAAGGAAGAGAAGGTAAGAGGACTTCTTGTTTTTTCTAAACTTGGCGCTCTTGGCGTCTTGGCGGTTTAAATTCCTCAATGTCTCGGATTTTTCAGCAGCTTTCCCTAGTGTAGCCACCCTGGCGGCTCATTTCGCTTAGAAAACCCGCGATGCGGAGAGTGCGACGTTTTCTGGATCATACATCGACTCGACCTTAGCGGGTGGCGCGGTGGCTTGGCCGGCTAGGGTGCAGCGGACGAGGTAGCTGAGGGTGTAAGTGCCTCTACGCCATACGTGATCGAGGAAAAAGGTGGCGCGGTCGGTCCGCAGTTCGGAGTGGCTGACTTGCCAATCATCTTGGCTGGTGGGGGTGCCGACAGCGGCTTTTTGGGTGGCGAAGTCCGCGTTGACTGTTTCAAAAACAGCGGGCAGGGGGTCGTCGATGACGAGGTATTTCGTTTCATCCGTAGGCAAGGTGATGCGGAGCGAGACGCGGATGAGATCGCCAACTTGCGGCTCGGTGAGGATTGTGGCGGAGCCGTCTGACTGGATGCGTTCGTACATGCGGTCGATGGAAAGGCCATTCTTCGCCACGGGGAGGAGCGGGGCGATTTTGGGTTTTGCGGAAATTTTGACCCGCACGCAGCTCGGCTGATCGGCGGTCAAGGTGAGTGGCAGATCTGGGCTGAGGGCAAAGCTGCGGCTGGCAGTGGAGGATTCTGGGTTCAGTGAAATCGTCTCCGCACCGAGTGTGAGGTGGACGGGTTCGGTGGAAATGGGGTGCGCTTTTGCGTAGTTTGCCATGGCGAGCAGGCTCCAGCCGTTGACCCAGGTCGTCTGCCAATGGCCGTAGGGATTCCGCTCGCCGAGCATGCGGTCGAGGATTTGCATGGGTTCTGGCCCGCTCGGATCGATTGCTAGCCAGGCGATGAGTTGGCTGGCCTCGGTGGCGGCGTAGGGCATCCAAGCGTCGTTTTTGGCGGTGAACGGGATCTTGGAGGTGATGATGGACTTGGCGGTGGCAAGGTTAGAGGTGTTGCCGGGATCCTCCATGGCGGTGGCAGCGGCGAGAAAATGGCGCGCCTCTGGTGTGAGTTCCGCGAGGCGTTTGATGAGGCCATTTCGGTAGGCGGACTGAGGCGAGCCATTGAGGGCGAGCACGAAGAGGCTGCGGCTGAGATTTTCTAAAGCGTAGGGTGACTTCTCGGTGGCCATGCCGCGGAGGCTCTCGATGAGGTATTTTTCTAGCGCGACGATGGCGGAGTCTGGCACCACTGCGCCCTGCGACTTGGCCATGAGCAGCCCCATGCTGGCATAGGCGCAGGCCCAAGGGGCGGGGTCTTTACTACCCGGCCAGTAGGAAAATGAGCCGTCGGTAAGCTGCATGGAAAGCAGTCGATCCGCACCGGCTTGGATGGCACTGCGGAGTTGTTTTTCTTCGATTTTCGCGAAGCGGGGGATGCACGGGCGGAGGTCGCGCGCGGTGAGCCAAGGGATGAGCGAGGAGGTAGTCTGCTCGATGCAGCCGTAGGGGTAGTGGAGAAGAAAATCCACCGAGCCCGAGGCTTCGACCAGTGGCGAACGGCTGAACTCAAGCTGGATCTCGCCGCTGCCACTGAGAAGGGCGGGGTCGAGTGATTTCCTGAGATCGACGGCTTTTCCCGGTTCGTCGAGGTCGATCCGCTTGCTCTGCCGAAGCAGCGGCATGGGGTAGGCGATGGGGAAACGCGCTTCCACGGCATCCGCAAGTGTGTGGCTGAGCGCTGGGGTGAGCGGCTCATTTTCCAAGGTAACTGGGGTGGCGGACCAGGTCAGGATCGCCTCGCCAGTTTGATCCGCACGGGTCGGGAAAATCACGGTGGTGGAAGCCCCGGGAGCAAGCGTGACCGTCTCGCGAGTGGTGGCGAGCGGCGTGGCGTTGGAAGTGCCGTAACGGATGTCCCAAGTGCCGGTGAAGGTGGAGGCGTTTTGAACGAGGACTTGCGCGTTAAAGGTGTCGGCTTGATTGGCGAAGCGCGGGGCTTTCGGCTCCAGCATGAGGTCTTTTTTAACAACGAGCGCTGACTCAGCGTGACCAAAACGCCGACTCTCGTGGTGGGCGATGGCGATGAGCCGATAGCGGGTGAGGGTGTCTGGAACCTTGAATGTGTGGGTGAATTTCCCAGCAGCATCCGTGAGCAGGGCTGGTGCCCACGTCGCGCAGGGATCGAAATTTTTCCGCATCAAATCGGCGAGCTTGCTGAGGTCTCCACCCCCGCCGACGAAGAAGCCCTTGTTCTTGAAATCGAGTTGGCTGGGATCTTCTGGGACGAAACTGGAAAACGAGGTGCCGGTCTCGATGTCGAGATTCCGGGGTTTGTAAAAATAGTCCAGTGGCCGTGGCGTCTCGTAGCCCATCACGGCGAGCGTGCCCTCGTCCTCGGCATAGAGCGTGACTTCGGCCCCTGCCGCGGCTTTACCATCGGCGAGTGTGACTTGGCCGGTTAGGGTGATTTCATCGCCCGGGCGGCACGACGGCGGAGTTTCCAAATCGATGCCGAGGGAGTCGCGGAGATTTTCCACGATGAGTTCGCAGTAGCCGAGGCGGAGCTGTGGCTCCTTGAAGGCGCGCGCGGAGTCCTTGGATCCCTTGACGATGAGGATGGAAACAAAGGCGTTCGGGGCATCGTCCTCGGTGAGCGGAATTTCAAATACCGGTTGGTCGGCATGGAGTTGCACTTGGAATTGGCGGAGCACTTTTTCCCGCTCCACGGTGACGAGTGCGGTACCTTCGATGGGGGAAAGCACCAGCACGCGTGCCGTCTCGCCGGGGCGGTAAGATTTCTTTTCTGGGACGAGTTTCACGCGAATGCCGTCTTCATACAGCCAGGGGTATTCGTCGGTGCCGTAGGCGTGGAAACGAGTCACCGTCGCAAAGGGGTGGCCCTCGGGATCGGTGCCTCGGAGCGTGAGGAAATGAAGGCCAGTGGAGAGTGGGGTGAGTGGGAAATCCGTGCCTTTTCCAGCAGACGCGGCTGGATCGAGCGTGAGTTCCGTGCTGCTGACGGTCTCTTCGGTGCGGTCATTTCGCGTGCTGGTTTCTCCGGCTTCATTCTGCGATTTTACCGAGGAATTCACCTCGCGGGTGAGTGTCGCGGTGAGCTTGACGCTGCCGGGGAAGGGTTGGCCTGCGGTGTCAGTGGCGACGATTTTCAACGGTAAAATTTCCCCAACGCGCACCAGTTGATCCACTCTTGAAATGCCGACGTAAATCGAGGCCGGGTGGATGAGCGCACTCGTGGTGGCGGTGAGTGTCTGCTGATTGGCATCCGTCACCTCCGACTGCACCACGATTTTCTGGGTCCGGGGGAACTCGGCTTGCGGCACGCTGAAGGTGAGGCTGGCCTTGCCCTCAGCGGACAAGTTCGTCGCGCCTTGTGCCTGGGATGTTCCGCCTGCGGATTCCTCCTCGTCGGAGCGGTAACCGAAATAGTGATACCAGTAGCCCCAGTCATCCACCCGATGATTTCCGAAAAGGAAGTCCCGGAAACGCTCGGGGTAGAGGTTCTCCGGCTGGAGGCGGCTGAAGTGTTTCACTTGGCCTGAGGCGACGGGCTGTCCTTGGTAGTAAGCGGCGCTGAGGCTGGCGGAAATCTGGGTGGCTCCCGGTGCCGGGGGAGTGAGAGTTTGCTGGATCTCAAAAGCATTCCGCCGGAATTCCTCAATGCGTAAAGGCAGCTCGAAGGACGCGCTGGCCATGATCGTTTCCTGCTGTACCCAGTCATCTTTCAACGCCTCAGCCGCCGCGATTTCCTGGGGGTATTCTAAACGAATCAAATGCGTGCCGGTCGTCCCGAGTGGCAGCTTGTAAGCGAGATCGAAGGAGCCATTTGCCGAAATCGTGACGGCCTCCGTGTGGATTTCCTTCTCCGTGGGATCGAGGATCACCACGCGTGCCGGACTGGATGGGGCGGGGATGATGTCATTTCCACGCAGGCTGCGGATGACGCCCTTGAGCCGCATTGTTTCGCCGGGGCGGTAGAGTGAGCGGTCGGTGAAAAGGAAGGCCCGGCGTGAGGACTCCACGGGCGGTAAGTAAGAGGTGCGGACCGGGAAATGCCACAAACCCACGGTGTCCATGCCCGAGTCGAAGGCGGTCACGTAACTATCTGCTCCTAGAGATGCGTGGATGTGCCGAGCGACCGCATTGCGAGGCAGGCTGGCCAGGCCTCTCGAATCGGTAAGCGTGGTGCTGAGTAACTTAGCGTCTTCACCATAGACGTCCATTTTTACACCGGCCAGTGGCAGCCCGGTGTCACAGGAAAACGCATAAATGAGCGCCGTCTGAGGCGTGAGCTTCCAAGCTAGGCCGATGTCTGTGAGCTGGACGATCGCTTGGCGCGTGGGTGGCTGACCCGGTGTCGGGTGGTCGGGATGAATTTTACCCACAGCCTCTAGGAATAATGTGCCGTAGCGCTGGTCTTTCGGGAGTAGTTCATCCCATTTGAGAGTGACCATTTTCGAGGTGTCGATGGGATTTCCCAAGGGTATTTCGAGATCAGCGGTTGCTTGGCCGACGATGAGTGGATAGGGCAGCGCGGCGGTGGGGCTGATGGATTCTTGGTCGTGACCGTTGCCCGTGTAGTGTCGGTATCCTTGAAATGCGCGGATCAGATCCACGCCTGCTAGGCTCTTGATGCGAAGGTGGGTGCTCGCCAGATTGAGGGTGAGCATGCGGTATTCGCGGCTGCCCTTGGCCAACTGAGCCTGATCTTCCGAGGGAAATCCAAGAAAGGGTGCCAAGTGCTTGAACTCAATCTGCGAGGTCAAAGGCCCCACCAAATCGCGGCCCGCCTTGGAGGTGAAAGGGGGGCACAGTGTGACACTGTAGCGATCAAACTCATTCCAGTTTCCGTTGAGCTCAATCTGTGCGCCGTCGAGCGTGGCGGTGAGATTTTCCGGACGTGGCTCGATTTCTACGCATTTTTGGAGGAAATCGATGGGTAGAGTTTCGGTGACGTCTTCGTTGAAAGTGATGACCACTTTTCGCGGCTTATCGGCGACCATGTAGGGCTGGATGGCTTTGATTTTAAAGGGCTCGATTTCGCCGATTTCCTCGTTGCGGTCGTCTTGCAAGCGAGCCGTCGCCGTCGCGTTTGGGAGGCCCTTTAAGATCGAGAGCTGCCAGCCCTTTCCTGGCGGAAGTGGCGAAATCGGCGTGACGAGTAGGATCGTCGTCACTGGGCTTTCGGGGAGGAGTGGGGCCGTGGTCACGCCTGGGAATCGAGACTCCCACGGCGTGGCGCTATTCCCAAGATAGCTGGTGTCGAGCAGTTTTGGCCGCTCTAGCAGTGCCGCCACGCGCTGGCCGCTATTGGAGTAAAATGAGATGAAATTCCCTGCGGCTTCAGGCTTTACCGAGTCGTTGAACACGACCAGCCAGCTTGCGGAAGAGATCGAAAATCCCGATTCCCAACGCTTCGGTAACATCGTCGTGGTGCAGCGAAACGGCTCTGCCGCGATGCTCGCGAACTGTCCTGCTGGAATAGCGGACTGATCGAGATGCCTCAGGTTTTTCCGCATGGAGAAGGTATAGGTCGCGCCGATCACCGGAGGGCGGTCGGGGATGAATTGAATGAGCTGGGGTGCCTTCCACATGAGCTTGCCGGGTAAATCCGGGCGGATGTCCAGCCAGGTGTTTTCGAAGGTTTTTCCGAGTTCTGTGGTCTCGGCGGCGGGCAGATCAAGGCGGATGTCGATTTGGGATTCGGGCACCAGCGACGGTGTAGAAACGACCAAACGGGGATTTGCAACGGCCACCACTGCGGTGGCTAGATACGCCAAAAAGGCGAAACGAGGAGTTTTCATGGGGTGGATTAAATCCGCCAAAATCGATATACGAAACTCACCAAATGAATATCGAAAACCAAAATTTCTGCGGAGTTTTTAAGGGGGCCGTTTCAAGCGTTGCATTTTCTACGCATTTAGCGACGTTGGGCATGTGATTCTCACACCGATGTCTAAATTGGGTCGGCAACTCGCTGCCATAGCGGCTCTTGTCCTAGCAGGTTGTGCCCCGCAGACATTTCTGGTCAACAACCCCAACGGCACCAGCGCCAAGGCCGACCTATTCGGCTACCGCAAGTGGATTTCACCCACCGTGAAACCAGACGTCATCATCATCGGCATCCACGGATTTTGCGGCGCATCCATCGACTACGCAAATCTTGGTAATCATTTACTCCAGCATCAACCCGAGACGGGGCTCTATGCTTACGAACTGCGCGGCCAAGGCAGCGATCCCATCTACGAACGGAGAGGGGACATCGGCGATCCGAAAGACTGGTATCGTGATTTATACGCTTTCACTCAGCTCGTCCAAGAGCAGCACCCGGAGGCGAAAATCGTTTGGTTCGGTGAAAGCATGGGTGGGCTCATTGCCGCCCACGCCTGGCGGGAAGCGCCACAGAATTCTCCGCCCTGCGATGGACTTATCCTTTCCTCGCCGATCGTTCGTTTTCGCGACGACATCCCTGCATGGACGCCGGCGCTCGTCCGAGTCGCGGCCACCACGTTACCCCTCGCCCGCATTTCACTCGAAACGCTCGCGGGTGGGCAAGACGTGCAAATGACCCAGACCTCTCACCACTCTAAGCAGGTGAAAACCAATTCCTACAACATCGAGCAGCACACCCTCCGGCTCATCGGCACCCTCACACGCCACATCGACAGCATGAACGAGTGTGCGGCCCATTTCCGCTCTCCCGTCCTCGTCCTACACGGGGGAAACGACTATTTTAACAACGATTCGGACGTCCGTGGCTTCGTCGCACGCATTCCCACCGGTGTCTCCAAAACCTACCACAACTACCCGCAAGCCTACCATTTACTGATGTACGATATGAGGAAGGAAACGATCTTCAAAGACGTCGAACGCTGGACCGATCAGCTGCGGAACGACCGTCTGAGGAAACTTTGATTGGAAAATGTGAGGATTCGTCTTGACGGGTTGGGTCTCGTGGCCATTCTCCGCGTCCCGCAACACGAACAATTTTTTATTATGGCACGCATTTGCAGTATTCGAGGAACCCGCGTCCGCTCCGGCGGCAGAATCCACCGTTCAGGTCTGGCCAAGAAAAAGGGCGGTATCGGTCGTCACGTCACCAAGGTGGTGAAGCGCACGATTTCTCCTAATCTTCAAAACAAGCGTATCTGGGTCCCTGAACTCGGCAAGTTTGTGAAGCTCAAGCTCAGCTGCCGCGCCCTTAAGACTATCAACAAAAATGGTGCTTTCGTGACGCTCAAGAAGGCTGGAATTCTTTGAAGCTCTGCGATTTCGTTTTCTTAAAAAAAGCTCGGTGGTAACACCGGGCTTTTTTGTGCGCGGGTGCCTCAACCCATCATGCACGGCACCAAGATCCCATCGCTCATCCCGTGGATTTTCTTCTTATCTGCGGGCACGATCGTCGCCAAACATCCGCCGAAGCGTGTCTCGTTCTCTCCATCCGTGAAAAAGTAAGGGCACAAGCGCACCCGGCCCTGCATCATCTCCACCGAGCCATCCTCACGGAAAATGGGATGCTCCACTTTACGACCCTCTTTAAACTCCTGCATGATCCACGGCTGTACTGCCGACTGCGCCAGTGCCTCATTCAGTCGTTCAGACCACTCCGCCGCCGGTAAATCGTGACCGATGAATACCCCGCGTGAG
Organism: Verrucomicrobiaceae bacterium; assembly: GCA_027484055.1. Lineage (GTDB taxonomy): Bacteria > Verrucomicrobiota > Verrucomicrobiia > Verrucomicrobiales > Akkermansiaceae > Luteolibacter. The sequence continues at coordinate 9,224 of JAIXQH010000053.1, forward strand.
CCCCAGGCCGTTTCGTGAAATCCACTCACCTTGAGCACGAGCTGACGTTGTTTTTGACTGAAATCGGCCACTTCGCTCCATGAATTCACATCGAGCCTCGGCAGCGCCGCATGGGGCGGTAGTTGCGTTGGATCAATCACCCAGCCGAAAGGCACCAACTCTTGCAGGCGCTTCAAATGGCTCCCGCGCAGCACCTGCTCCCAAATTTTCTTCAGGGCTGGGGTCCACAATAAAGCCAGCCATAGTTTGTCCTCCAAGTGGGGTTTAAAGGGCGGCGTGATCTGCGCCGCCTCCGCCAATTTCCTCACCGCCGGAATCGACTCCCAGTCGAACAACTCAAAAAACCGATAAAGCGCCTCTCCATTCGGCACATACTCCTCCGCCTCCGCGACCTTCCACGCCGCACCCAGTTGCCCTGTGAGCCACTCCATTTCCGGCCGATAATCTCCCGACTCTTTTGAAATGAGCACGCTCCCACCAGTCGGCAGCAACGAGCGGAACCCATCCAGCATCCCATCCGGCCCCCCTAGAATCTCGAAACCCGCCTTGGAATAGACCTGCGACATCCACGCCGTCACGCCGATCCCGCCCGGCACGCTGTCCAACTCCGTCATGGAGAACCCCGTCTCCGTCAGCATCAAATCCGGCCGGATCACCCGCGGAAATTGCTCGGCCACCTTTGCCAAGCGCTGCTCCGTCACCAGCCACTCCGGTTTTCCCGCGTCCAGCACCTCCGCAAGCCATCCCGGAAGTTTCCCTGTCGCGCTCCGCCGGTAAATCCCGTCGCACGCCTGCTGAAATCTCGCCAAGGGATGCCCCAGCGCCATCATCTGACGCGCTTCCTTTTCACTCAGCTTAAATGGCTCAGGCGACCAGCGCCACGCACCGCCACCAAATAATCCACCTTCCGGCAGACCATCGCGCAATTCAGAAAGACTCAATCCCATCCGGCCCCTAGCGTTCACCCCATTCGCCTTCCTGCCAAGCGATTCTTCACCCTTGCCAGCATAACGCCTCCCGTTCTTCTTATTTACCCAAGCCGCCATGCCCGAAACTCTCTCCTACACCTGCCCCACTTGCGGAAGCGACGTCAGGGTGGGGAGTCCTTGCCCAGGCTGCGCCAAAAAACCGAAAAAACCCGCCTGGTCACAGCCGAAATCCCATGACGGCCTCCATCTCCCCGACGACGATTTCGACTACGACTCCTTCATTGAGCGCGAATTCAGCCAGCTACCCCACCGCGCACTCCGCATTCCCTGGTACTGGTGGACACTCGCCATTTTCCTCATTCTAGGTCTCATCCTCTCCGTTTTTAGGTAGTGCTGAGCACTCCAGCCACAGAGCTTAGGATAAAAATCCCCCCTCCGCTCGACTCTAGGATTGCCAAACCGCCACACCCGTCTAGGAATCTGCCCCCGGCGCGAAACCGTGCCGCCAAACCAGAAGCCACTATCCGTTATGAAGGACCTCAGCAAATACCGCAACATCGGCATTTTCGCCCACGTTGATGCGGGCAAAACCACCACCACCGAACGTATTCTCAAGCTCACCGGCAAGATCCACAAAATCGGTGAGGTTCACGACGGCGCATCCACCATGGACTTCATGGAACAAGAGGCCGAGCGCGGCATCACCATCCAGTCCGCTGCCACCACCTGCTTCTGGAAAGATCACCAGTTCAACGTCATCGACACCCCGGGCCACGTTGACTTCACCATCGAAGTTTACCGTTCGCTCAAAGTTCTCGACGGCGGCGTTGGCGTGTTCTGCGGTTCCGGCGGCGTTGAGCCTCAGTCGGAAACGAACTGGCGCTACGCCAACGACTCGGAAGTCGCCCGTGTCATTTACGTCAACAAGCTCGACCGCATCGGCGCTGATTTCTACCGCGTCGTCGCTCAGGTCAAAAAAATCCTCGGCGCACACCCGCTCGTGATGGTTCTGCCAATCGGCACCGAGTCCGATTTCGTCGGCGTCGTCGACCTTCTCAGTATGAAGGCCCACATCTGGGATGAATCCGGACAACCGGAAAATTTCAAGATCGAGGAAATCCCTGCCGACATGCTCGACAAGGCGAAGGAATACCGCGCTGCCCTCATCGAAACCGCCGTCGAACAGGACGACGCGATCATGGAAGCCTACCTTGACGGCACCGAGCCCACCATCGAGCAGGTCAAAAAGTGCATCCGCAAGGGCACCATCGATCTCGCATTCTTCCCGACCTACTGCGGTTCCTCCTTCAAAAACAAAGGCCTCCAGCTCGTTCTCGACGCCGTCGTCGACTACCTGCCAAGCCCAACCGACGTCAAGCCACTCCCTGAAGTGGACGAAGAAGGCACCCCAACCGGCAAGTTCGCCATCATCGACCCGACCGCCCCCTTCCGCGGCCTGGCGTTCAAGATCATGGACGACAAGTTTGGTGCGCTCACTTTCACCCGCATTTACTCCGGCACCATCAAGAAGGGCGACACCGTGCTCAACTCCTTCACCGGCAAGACCGAGCGCATCAGCCGGATGGTTGAAATGCATGCCGACGACCGCAAGGAAATCGACTCCGCACAAGCCGGTGACATCGTCGCCATCGTCGGACTCAAGAACGTCCAGACCGGTCACACCCTCTGCGATGAGAAGAATCCAGCCACCCTCGAGCCGATGGTGTTCCCGGACCCCGTCATTTCCATCGCCGTCGCTGCCAAGGACAAGGCCAATGCTGAAAAGCTCGCCAACGCTATCGGCAAGATGATTCAAGAAGACCCATCGTTCCGCGTTGAAACCGACGAGGAAACCAACGAGATGATCCTCAAGGGCATGGGCGAGCTCCACCTCGACATCAAGATCGACATCCTCAAGCGGACCCACAAGGTCGAGGTCACCGTCGGCGCCCCACAGGTCGCCTATCGCGAAACCATCACCAAGCCCGTCAACGACAGCTACACCCACAAGAAGCAGTCCGGTGGTTCCGGTCAGTTCGCGAAAATCGACTACACCATTGAGCCCGGCGAGCCAGGCACCGGCTTCATCTTCGAATCCAAGGTCGTCGGTGGTAGCATCCCGAAAGAGTTCATCCCTGCTGTCGAAAAAGGCTTCAAAACCTGCGTCGATAAAGGACCACTCGCCGGTTATCCTTGCTTGGACTTCAAGGTCACGCTCAACGAAGGTGGTTTCCACGCCGTCGACTCCAGCAACATCGCCTTCGAAATCGCCGCCAAAGCTGCCTATCGCCAGACGATGCCGAAAGCCGCTCCGCAAATCCTTGAGCCCATGATGAAGCTCGACGTCTTCGCTCCCGAAGAAAAAGTCGGTGACGTCATCGGCGACCTCAACCGCCGACGCGGCATGATCCAAGGCCAGGAGCCAACTCCCGGCGGCATCCGCGTCAAGGCAGAGGCCCCGCTCAGCGCCATGTTCGGCTACATCGGCGACCTCCGCACCATGACCTCCGGCCGTGGCCAGTTCTCCATGGAGTTCAGCCACTACGCCCCTTGTCCGAAAAACGTCTCCGACGACGTCATCGCCAAGGCCAAGGCTCGCGAAGAAGCCCTCCGCAAGTAAGCCCAATTCAGCAAAACCCGCCGCCCCGCAAGGGACGGCGGGGTTTTTGCGTTTCTAGAAGCCGGATTGACAGGAGATCGGCATTGGAGTCAAATTCAGCCAGCCCAAGTGGATTCCAATGTCAGCCCAAAGGACACATTCTATTCAAATCCCGAATCTTTTGCCGACCCCGAAACCCGGGAATTGGCAGAAGTCCTACGGCGATTGGAGCGGTCTATGCCAAGCAGTCCATCTTTCGATTGGGCGGAAACGCGGCGGCGGAATATTGAAGCTCTCGAAGAACTATCTCAAGCCGACGCCAAAACCGAGTATCTGATCGATTTGCTCGACGGTGCCGATTACGAAGAAGGAGGCGATGAGCACATCCTATTCCGGGTGGACAACGAACCCAATCGAATTTTCAAAGCAACCTACGGCGACACTTCGGTTGCTAATCCATATTCGATCCGATCGACGCGGAACTCACCGGCAAGAACTTCAACGCCACGGGAAATTGTGATGCGGGTTTCTATTTGAGACGATGGATTTTGCTCAATTCCTTAGGTGGCTACAAAACCCGATTCGAGGGAATCCTTCCGCCGGAGAAACCCCACTGGCTGCCGCGAATCTGCATCAGTCAACCATGGCTGGACGGACGTAATCCAAGCTCGGACACGATCTCGAACTTGATGAAGAAAGCAGGCTTTCTCGAAGTGAGCCAGGATGCGTTTTATTTGAGAGAAGCGGAACTCCTGCTCACCGACACCGCTCCGCGAAATGTCCGTATTTCAGGTGAAAGTGCGATCCCATTCGATGCCATAGCGGAAATCGCGACCGGAGAAGTGATACGCTGGATCGAGAAGCGAGGCATTCGCTGAAACTTCTGCAACTCTGTATTTTCGCATCAAGTCGCTATGCACCGTGGCCAGTTCTCCATGGAGTTCAGCCACTACGCCCCTTGTCCGAAAAACGTCTCCGACGACGTCATCGCCAAGGCCAAGGCCCGCGAAGAAGCGCTGCGCAAGTAAAGCCCTCGTGGCAGCGGTTTCCAACCGCCCAGCCCAATCCACAAACCCCGCCGCCCGCCAGGGACGGTGGGGTTTTCGTATGGGCCGCGAATCCAGAGTATGCGCCAGCAGGCTTTGCTGAGACGGCAGGAAAAAATTGGCGATTTATTTTCGAGGGTCTGTCGAAATGAGGAATCTTGAAACGTTTTCTCTGTGAAAGTCGGAATGACTCCGCTTTTCATTTAACCAAGTTCAAAACAAGTAAACTTATGCAATATCTCATTCAGTTCCTCGAACCCGCCGCAAATTTCGCCCTGCGCGAAGACCCGGAAAAAGCTCCCGCCTATTGGGGAGCCTGGGGGGCATACATTAAGACGTTGGTGGAATCCGGCATCATCGTCAATGGCGCGGGTTTGCTGCCGCCGGAGACGGCGACCACCGTGCGGATGCGCAACGGCGAACGCTTGGTGCAGGATGGTCCGTTTGCTGAGGCGAAGGAAATGCTCGGTGGCTTCTTTATCGTCGAGGTGCCGTCCCTGGATGTCGCACTAGAATGGGCCGCCCGCAGTCCCTCCGCCGAATACGGGTCGGTGGAAGTTCGTCCTGTGATGCCGCCGATGCCCGGCTAAACTGGCGGCGTGAACGCTGGTTACGCGCAAATCGAATCTCTCGCCCGCGATTCCTACGGACGGCTGCTGGCTTACCTTGCCGCACGTTCCGGGGATGTCGCGGGTGCCGAGGATGCGTTGAGCGAGGCGTTTCTGGCGGCACTGCAACGATGGCCGGCGGAGGGTGTGCCGGAGAAACCTGAGGCATGGCTGCTCACGGCGGCTCGCCGTCGAATGATCGATGTGGCGCGTCACGCCGCGGTACGTTCGCGGGCTGCGGAAACCCTGTCGCAGATTGCGGAAATGGCCCAATCGGAAACCGAATCGGGGGAATTTTTTCCCGATGAACGCCTTAAGTTGCTCTTTGTTTGTGCGCATCCGGCGATCGATGCTGCCGCTCGGACTCCGCTCATGCTCCAGACGGTGCTGGGCCTCGATGCGGCGCGAATTGCATCGGCCTTTCTCACGTCGCCGTCAGCGATGAGCCAGCGACTCGTCCGGGCGAAAACGAAGATTCGCGACGCGGGCATCCCGTTTTCCATTCCCGCAAAAGAGGAACTCGCTGCGCGGTTACAATCGGTTCTGGAAGCGATCTACGCGGCCTACACCTGCGGTTGGGACGCGGGCGAGGACACTACGCGCGAGGGGTTGGTGAATGAGGCGCTCTGGCTGGGGCGCGTGGTGGTGGGGCTGTTGCCGCAGGAGCCGGAAGCGCTCGGGTTACTGGCGCTGATGCTGCATTCCCAAGCGCGACACGATGCGCGGCGCGATGCAGAGGGGCGTTATGTTCCCTTGCCAGAACAGGACGTGAGCCAGTGGTCGGAGGAGAAGATTCGCGAGGCGGAGTCGCTCCTGACGCTCGCATCCACAGAGCAAATGCCGGGACGGTTTCAATTGGAAGCGGCGATCCAATCGGTCCACGCGCAGCGACGGTGGAGCGGGGTGATCGATTGGCGGGCCATTGCGTTTCTCTACGAAGGAGTGCTTCATTTTTCCCCGACAGTAGGCGCGCAAATCGGGAGGGCAGTGGCCGTGGCCCAAACGCAGGAAGCGGCTCAAGGGGTTTTATTACTCGACGAAATCCCTTTGGAAACGGTGCGGAATCATCAGCCGTATTGGGCGGCGCGGGCGCATTTGCTGGTTGAGGCTGGGCGAATCGAGGAAGGGCGGGTGGCGTATCAACGAGCCATTGGGCTGTCGGATCACACAGTGTCGCGGAAGTTTCTTCAGCAGAAAATACAGGATTTGTAGAACTGAGATCGCACCGATCTTGACTGCGAAAAGTGACTGATCGTGAGTGACCAGATGGGATGAGTCTGCTGGAGAGGCAAGACCATGCCGAGGTGCGCGCGGCAGATCCTTGAACCCATGATGAAACTCGGCGTCTTCACCCCCGAAGAAAAAGTCGGCGACCTCAACCGCCGCCGCAGCATCATCCAAGGCCAAAGCCAAAGTGGAAGCCCTCTGCGCCGCCAAGTAAAAAAATCCGACCGATCTGTCTGATTGGACGAGTCCGTCGGATCGGTTAAAGAGTCGCCCATGAGCGAGCCCCACAAACGACTGCGACCCAGCGGAGGCTATCGCAAAACCGCCAGTTTCCAAACCACCACCCTCATCTACGATGCCACTGTCTGGTTCTGTGAAAAGTTTCTGGATGCTCGCTCACGCACGATTGATCAAATGGTGCAAGCCGCCCGTTCAGGCCGCCAAAACATCGCCGAAGGCAGCCGCGCCGCCGCCACCACCTCCCAAACCGAGCTGCGGCTCGTCAACGTCGCCCGCGCCAGCCTTGAAGAGCTGCTGCTGGATTATGAAGATTTTCTGCGGCACCGCCGCCTTCCTCTCTGGGCGATGAGCAGTCCGGAAGCCAGTGCCGTCCGCGCCGTGCCCCGGACCTTCAAAAAAGATCCGGCCAATCCGACAGATCTGACGGATATTTCAGATGCCGAGCGCTGGGCACTCTACTCACCCTGGCTGGAGGCACCAGACCCTGTCACCCGCGCTAACGCGATCATCTGCCTGATCCACCAGGCGAATTTCTTGCTAGACCGCCAGATCGCTGCGCTCGAGCTCGCCTTCGTGAAAGACGGCGGCTATTCCGAGCAACTCGCCACCGCCCGGCTCGCCGAGCGCCGTAAAAAAGATCAGCCAGCTCCGTCCGATCAGACGGATCTTACGCCGCCTAAATGCCCGCTTTGTGGCGCACTCATGTCCCTCCGCACCGCCAAAGCCGGCAAAACCCCCGGTAGCCAATTCTGGGGCTGCACCAGCTACCCGGAATGCAAAGGCACCGCAAAAATCTAGCGCACTCATCCCCCGCCAATACGACATTGCCAGCCCCGAGCCGAAAGGACTACCTTCCTCCCAGAAGATGAAGCAATACCGGCCAGACGTTGAACGACAAAAGTGGCTCTACTCCATGATGAAGTCGCGCGCCGTCATGCGCCGCCGCCAAGGCAAGCCCGAGGGCAACTCCGACGTCGCAGCGGGCAAAAAACAAATCCCCGACAACTCCGAACCCTGGCTTCCCGAAGGCGTGCGTTCCGTCGCGGACGCGTTATGGATCTCTGATCAAATCAAGAAAGACATCGAACGATGGAAACTCCCCCTACCGCAGACGGATTGATCGAGGTGCTAGCTAGCCGCTTCAAAGTCGTCACATTGGGAGGTGTCGCGGTGATTTCACACGGCCTGAATCGTAACACCTACGATGCCGATATTTGGGTGGATCCCTCTGGAACCCTGGCCGACTGGGTATCCCGTGTCGGACCTGTCATTTTTACGTATCCATTGGCGCGCCCGGTTCGCATTGGCTCGTGGACCCCTTTCGCCGAAGCGGATCTAGCAACCGTGATTGATGAGGATAAGGTCATCCGAGTCCTAGGGCTGGAACGTCCCCTCGACATCTTCCGGGATCCCAACGAGCTGGAAATGTCAGAATTCGACGATGTCTGGAACCGAGCCGCCGCCCTCGACGATGGCACACGGGTTCCCGATGCGATCGACCTGCTTGTCACGAAACAGGCCACTGGCCGGGACAAGGACCTGCAAGACATCGCCTTCCTCGAAGCCAAGGCCGAGCGCGAGTATCTCGCGAAACTCCCCACCGCCAGCGCGGACGAAGCCGCCTTCATGCTTTCCCGTTTCCTCACCCCCAAAGTCGCGGAAGCTGGCCTCCATCACCCAAAGGAATCCGTCCGCCAACTTTCCCTCGGCTATCTCAAGGAGCTCGCCGAAGAAGGCGATCCCTTCGCGCGGGAAATTCTGGAGAAGCTGGTGTGAAACAGGCATTGCCGCCTTCAGCCAACCCCACTCTTCCCCAGTCGCAGCAGGCAGGTCCCATAATCCACCACCCGCTCCTCTTTGGAAACCAGCCGCACAGCCGGGATGGCATATTGACCCGCGCGGTTCTGCGTCACCAATCCGGCGGCCAGCAGCACCTTCATGTGCCGGGAAAATGGGTTCTGCGGCATGCCCACTCGCTCGGAAAGCTCAATCGTCAGCAACGGCTCTCCCGCCGCCAGCTCCTGCAAGGCCCGCCAGCGGACCGGATTACCCAACGCACTCGCCAGCGCGGTCATGGAAATAGGTGTTTCATTCATCGAATTGCACGCTGGATGTCAAATAACTCTCATCGTGGCAATAAATAAGCACGTCGGAGTCGTAAAAACACACGTAGGAGTAATAATAACACATGTCGGAGTAGAAAAAACACGCATCAAAGTAGTAAGTTCTTCCATCGGAGTAGTAATTTCGTTCGCCGGAGTAGAAATAATTCACAACGGATCACAAAATAGGCACGTCGGTGCCGTGGACAAGGGTTCACCAACCCTTTGCAGACTCTTCCGCATCCGCCAGTTCGGCGAAGCGGCGGCTGTCGAGAGAGGCTTGGGTTTCGCGTTCGAGGGTGGCGGTTTCTTGGGAAATGGGGGAAAGCATGGCGCTTGGTGGGGGAGAGCAGCGGATCGCATGTCCCATGACTGCGTGGTCATGAAGCGCCGAATTGACACCACCCGATGCAGTGAGTCTGGAATTGCTCTTTGACCGCTTGATACCGATCAGGTATATACCGGCTATGACAACGACATTATTTACAAATGGGCGCTCGCAGGCGGTGAGGATTCCCAAGGAACTGAGGTTCGAGGGACGCGAAGTCTCGATTCGCCGCCTTGGCGATGGGGTGCTTTTGTTGCCAGTCAAGGCTTCAACCTGGCCGGAAGGATTCTTCGAAAGTATCCGCATTGATGACGTCAATTTCACCCGACCCGATCAGGGAGAACTCCCACCCATTGTGGATTTCACCCCATGATTTACCTACTTGATACCAACGTCTGCATTGCCGCCATGCGTGGAAATTCCATGGTCATGCAGGCACTCGCCGCGCGCAGTCCCGAGGATTGCGCCGTATCAATGGTGAGCGTCTTCGAGTTGTTCGCCGGGGTTTTCCGTTGCAACGACCCTGAAGGCGAGGGGCGGAAAGTCTCCACTTTTCTCAAGCCGTTCCACCTCTTACCCTTCGATTGGGACTCCGCCATGAAAACCGCCGAACTACGGTTCCAGCTTGAGAAAGTCGGCAAAAAAATCGGCCCCTACGACTTGCAACTCAGTGGCCAAGCCCTCTCGCTCGATCTGACGCTCGTCACCCACAACACTCGTGAATTCAAACGCGTGACTGGCTTGCGGTTCGAAGATTGGGAAGTCGAAGAACCCCTACCATGAAGTTCAACTACGACACCATTATGACAGGCAGAAATCATCAAGGCCTACTCACTTGCGGCGCTTCTTTTTGGAGGGGGTGAAGTTGGTGCCGCGGGTGGGGGTGTGCTTGCCTTTGCTCTGGCGGCGGGTGCCGGGTGGGAGTGGTTTGGCGGGTGGGGGGAGGAGGTCATCCTCGTCCTCATGGGAGGCGGAGGTGGCATTCGGGTCGCCGTCGAGGTGGATTTCGGTGGCGTCGCCGTAGCGGGAGATCCAGTCGGCGAGGGCGAGTTCGTATTCGCGGTAGGCGAGTTTGTTCGCCTGAGGGGAGAGGTAGTATTCGAGAAATTCTTCATTTTTCGCGAACTCGGGGCTCAGTTGGCTGATGTGATGGGGTTCTGGCGGCTGCGGTCTGCGCATGAGCCGGTCGTTCTTGATTCGAAGCACCGGTGCCATGCATTCCTTCATGACGCGGACGCTGGGGCGTTTTCCGAACATCCGCTCGGCGAGTTGGTAGCCGTGATCCATGCACCAAGCCCGGGTGGGTGGGTCTAGGTTAAGAATGGACGGGTCTGAGGTCTCGATGGCCGTTCGAAAGTCTGCGAGTTGCTCAGTGGTGAGAGCGCGGGTGAGTTTTTTTTCTCGCAGTTTTTCGTAGCGCTCTGGGTGGAGAACGTAAGCCTTGAGCAGTGAGATGTAGGCGCGAGTGACGCCGTATTCTACCGACAAGGCGGATGCCTTTTCGCCGGCCAGGACGCGGCGGGTGGCTTCTTGACGCTGCTCGTCGTTGAGGCTGGTGTGGACTTTTTTGACCATTGAAGAACGTAAACAGCGGTAAAATCCTGGGCTTGTGGGTGCAAGGTCAAATCCTCCGGTGGGATTCTGAGGGGGTGATGAAGGGCGCGGGTGGCTGAAAAGTCGCTAACGGCCAATCGAGCAAGTGGAAGCTTGATCCTACTTCAGAAGGGCTTGCAGCTCGTAGGTCTGTTTTTTCCGTGGCACGGATGGACTATTGTAGCCGAAGAGTCGGAAGCCGGTCGAGGTGAGCTTATTTTTGCGTAGCTCAATCTCAATGGCTTTCTGGGCCTTGGCCACGGAGGCCTCGTCGCGCGGGCCTTGCCAGGTGTAGCTCATGACGCTGAGGGCTGGGATGTCTCGGACGGCGACGGTTTCGCCATCGGCGCCAGTTTTGCCCACGGCTGTGGATTGGTAGAGAAATCCCATTTGCTCCATTTGGAGGGCAGTGCCGGGATCGTTTTTCATAGTCATCTCCACGGGTGAGGTCATGGGGATGTTGTTCCGCTTGATGTGCTTGAAAAGTGTCCAGAAGCCGCCGTTGGGGCTGGAGCTCGTGGTGAAGGCGGCGCGGTAGGCTGGGTATTCCTTGCGCGTGGCTTGATTGTAAGGGCCCGGTGCAGGCCAGCCTTTGGGGAGGGCGGCCTCATTGACGTATTGGGGCTCCGCGACGGATGAGTTCGTTCCGGGTTGCGAACAGGCGGAGACGAGTGTGGCGGTGAAGAGAGCGGCGAGAAGGGTAGGATTTTTCATGTGGCCAAGGCTCGTCCGGGATTGGGCGCAGAGCAAGCGGTGGTCTCGGTAGATGGAAGCCGCCGCTATGGGTTAGGCTTCTTTCGCTTTAGCGGTCTTCTTGGCGGCGACCTTTTTTACCGGGCGGGGTGGGAAATCGAAGCCGATCTTGCCGTCTTTCACGTCGAAGGTGAGGTGGGCGTCGAATTTCCGCTTGGTGCGGTTGGAGACGAAGCCTTTGAGGACGTCGGTTTTGCCGAGGCTGATGAGCTTGAGCATTTGATCGCCGGGGATTTCGCACTGGAGGATGGACTTGCCGATGCGGATGCCGTGGGGGTCCTTTTTGGTGACGATTTCTGGGACGTGGTAGGCCTTGTCGGTGGCGTAAACCTTGTAGGATTTTCCTTCTTCGGTTTTCGCCTCGCCGATGAGTTGCTCCTCGGTGAGTTCGGGTGGCCCGTCGCGGTCGTCGCCCTCGAAGACGAAGTTGATCTTGAACTTAGCGTCCATTTCGAGCGAGGCGTCGAAGGGCTTGTTGAACTTCGAGCGGAAGCCCGTGAGCGGGCCGACGAGCTTGGTGGTGAAGAGTTGGACGGCTTCTGGCTCGGTGAGTAGGCGGCCAGCGATGTGTTTTTTTGCCTTAAATTTGCACTCTGGTTCGCGGCACTCGTAGGTGGCCTCGGTCTGCTTGAGACTGGGTGCGCCGCAGATGGGGCAGGTGACTTTGAGGTCGGGGAAGACTTCGCTCTTGGCGAGGTCGGCGGCGGAGCGGGCCTTGGTGCAGATCTCGTTGGTGTAGGAGATGATCTCCTTCATGAAGTCGCTGCGCTTCAAATTTCCCTGCTCCATTTGGCGGAGTTTGAACTCCCAGTCGCCGGTGAGTTTCGGCGAGTAGAGGCCTTCGATCTCCATTTCGCGGACGAGGGAAATCAATCTCATGCCGCTGCCGGAGACGAAGAGTTCGCGGCCTTCGCGGGCGAGGTATTTCTGGGAAATAAGGCCTTCGATCGTCGCCGCGCGGGTGGCGGGGGTGCCGAGTCCGCGCTCGGCCATGGCTTCGCGGAGGGCCTCGTCGTCGATGAGTTTCCCGGCACCTTCCATGGCGGAGAGCAGGGTGGATTCGGTCATCCGGGCGGGTGGTTTGGTTTCCTCGGCGAGCACGACGACCGGATCGGCGTGGGCGGTTTCAACTGCTCTTACGGGGACGAGTTCGTCTTTCCCGGCGGCGACGCCAGGGCGGCGGCCGTAGACTTCGAGCCAGCCGGGTTTCACAAGGATGCGGCCTTCGGTTTTGAAACAATCTTGCTCGATGCGGGTGAGGCGGGTGGTTTGCTCGAACTCGGCGGAGGGGTAGAAAACGGCGATGAAGCGTTTGACGATCATGTCGTAGAGCTTTTGCTCGGCCTCGGAGAGCTTGGCGAATTTACCGGTGGGAATGATGGCAAAGTGATCCGAGACTTTCTTGGAGTCGAACACGCGGCGTGACTTATGGAGGCGCGGGCCGTTTTCGGCGGAGCCGGAGAGCACGGCTTTGGCGTATTTTGCCACGTCGAGATCGCTGTTGCCGACGTCCTGCATTGTTTCGCGGACGTTGGCGGTGTAGTCCTCCGGGAGATACCGCGAATCGGTCCGCGGGTAGGTGATCATTTTGTGCTTTTCGTAAAGCGCTTGGGCGATCTGGAGGGTGCCCTTGGCGGAGAAGGGGGCTTCGCGTTGGAGGGTGGTGAGGTCGTAAAGCTGGGGGGAAATCTGCGTCTGCGCTTTTTTCTCCTCGGAAATCTTGCCGGTCTTGCCTTGGCAGCGCGCTTGGATGGCCTCGGCGGTGAGTTGGTCCCAAAGGCGCTCGGGCTTGGACAGCGGGGCGTTTTCGTCCTTTTTCCAGGATTCATCGATCCATTTACCGAGGTATTCACCAGCTTCGACGCCGAAGGTCGCGTGGACCTCGAAATACGGGGTGGGCTTGAAGGCTTGGATCTCAGCCTCGCGCTGGGCGAGGATGGCCAGCGTCGGCGTCTGGACGCGGCCTGCGGCGGTGATGTTGAAGCCGCCGTGGCGAGAATTGAAGCAGGTGAGGGCGCGGGTGGCGTTGAGACCGACGAGCCAATCCGACTCGGAGCGGCATTTCGCGGCATCGGCGAGGGGTTTCATGGACTCGCCGGAGCGGAGATTTTCCCAAGCTTCGAGGATGGCGTTGTTGGTCATCGACTGCATCCAGAGCCGTCGGACGGGCTTGGTGATTTCGCCGATTTCGATGATGTAGCGGAAGATGAGCTCACCTTCGCGGCCGGCGTCGCAGGCGTTGACGATGTCGGTGATGTCTTTGCGCTTGGCGAGCTTGAGGATTTGTTTGAGACGGGCCTCAGAGTCTGGGATGGGGTCGAGGTTGAACTTGTCGGGGATGGCGGGGAGCACGCCGAAGTTCCAGGGGAGTTTTTTCCCGTTTGGACCCATGGGCATGCGAAGCTCGACGAGGTGGCCCACGGCGGAGGTGATGACGGCGGTGTCGTTTTCAAAAAACACGTCGCGGCCTGAGCCATTTTTTTCAAACTTGCCGAGGGCCTTGGTGAGGACCTTGCTGAGGTCGGTCATGACGCTGGGTTTCTCGGCGATGATGAGTGTTTTTCCCATGGTAAAAGTGCGCCGTTAAGTGGCTACGGGCTGAGGGACTACGCTGGCAGGGTTGGATTTGGCAAGCCGATTGGTGAATTTTATGGAACTTCTAAGCCGAGGAGCTGGGAAAAGTGTTCTAGGCTGTCGAAATGAGGTCGAGAGTCGGATTCTTACCCCAAGCAGGCATTTCAGAATTCCCCGTGCCCGTATTTCCATCGTAACATCCGCCATGGGTAAAGGTTATGAGACACATCAGGCACGGGTTCAGGCCTTGCAGGGCTTGGGTAAGGATTTGGCGAGGCGGGCCAAATCGAAGTGCGAGCTCACGGGAGTATCTGGAGTGCCGTTGAAAGCTTACGAAGTGCCCCCGGTATCAGATGGGCCGGACATTGACCGCACTCTGTTGGTGAGCGAGGCTTGCATGGAGGTGCTGGAGCATCCCAAGCGCTTAAAAGGAAGGGAGTGGCAAGGGCTAGCGGAAATCGTCTGGAGCGAGATGCCAGCCGTGCAAGTCGTGGCGTGGAGGATGCTGACCCAGCTTGCGAAAAATGAAGATTGGGCCCGCGAGGTGGTCGAGGAGGTTTTCCTCGATGAGGCAGTGGAAGCATGGGCAAAATCCGATTTGCTCTGAATCCCATGAATTTCTCGCGCAACTTCTTTTCGAGCCCTAGGTTAGAAGGCGTATGTTCAGCGCGATGTCGCCGCGTTCCCTAGATCTTTCCTGATGGAGGCCGATACCACTTCACTTTCGGCTGACGTCAGTGCCCTCGACTTCGCGTTGATGGCGAGAGTCGGCGCTGGAGATCACCAAGCTTTTCGCCAGCTTGTGGAGCGGCATCAGCACGCGGTGATCGGAACGGTGGCGAAAATGTTGGGGAATCCCTCTGAGGCAGAAGACATCGCCCAGCAAGTGTTCCTTCGGATCTGGCGCAATGCGAAACGCTACCGGCCAGACGCCAAGTTTACGACCTACCTCTATACGATTACGCGGAACCTCGTCTTCAATGAGACCCGCCGTAAAAGCCGGAAAAAAGAGGTCTCCTCGGACGCACGCGAGGAAAATTCCAACCAACTCGTCGAGGCAAATCCAGATGGCAAGCCAGACTCAGAGCTCCTCCAAGCCGAACTCCAAGCTG
Organism: Verrucomicrobiaceae bacterium; assembly: GCA_027484055.1. Taxonomy (GTDB): domain Bacteria; phylum Verrucomicrobiota; class Verrucomicrobiia; order Verrucomicrobiales; family Akkermansiaceae; genus Luteolibacter. The sequence goes on from JAIXQH010000053.1 coordinate 24,335, forward strand.
CCGTGGACGCCGCCATAGCGGCTCTTCCGGAAACTCAGCGCATGGCTGTCGTGCTTCGGAACTACGAACAGCTGTCCTACGAGGAAATCGCCGAGGTGATGGATTTGTCCGTTTCTGCGATCAAGTCGCTGCTCTTCCGTGCGCGCACCACCCTCCGAGAGGTGCTCAGCAGCTACCTCGCCGAGTGACGAGATCAGCGTGATTGCTGAATCGCCTGGCACACCGCCGGAAAAATCTGGCGCTTCCGGCTCACCACTCCCGGGGCGTGAAATAGAGTCTCATCCATCTTCTGCCAAGGGATCTTCGAGGTGACGCCCTCATCTCCGACGGCCAAGACCATGCTATGATGCAGAGCCACGTCCGTTACGGCGAGCAAGGCCAGATCGTAGTTTCCAGCATGGAACAACTCCCTCAGTCCGCTCTCCAGTTCCTCGCGTCGAGCCGAGAAGCCCACCAGATCCCGCTCTTCCACTTGGGAAATGCTAACGGACAAGCCCTGTTCTGTGAACGACTTGCGGTCCGCGTTGAGAATTTCATCCGGCGTGCCGTTCGCCATGAGTGAACCCACCGCGAAGAACTCGTCGGTGAACTGCTTCGGCTCCACGCCAGCCACACCACTCAGCCAAGTGAGCATCTCGTGGTCTAGCGGCGTCGTCGTGGGCGAGGTGAGACAGAGGGTGTCCGAGACGATCCCCGCGCAGAGACAGAGGGCGATGCTCGGGGTGGGTGACATGCCGCGATAGAAAAATTTCCGTCCCACCAGCGTGCAAGTCGAGCCGACGGGTTCGTTGAGGTAGCGGATCGGCTCCCGAGTTACCAAGTCCCCTGCAAGACGGTGGTGGTCGATGACTTGGGTGATTTCTGCCTCTTCGATGCCGTTGACCGCTTGCGCATACTCGTTGTGATCCACCAATGCCACCCGGATGCGAGCGGGGTCCACCAGGTCGGACTTCGCAATCACTCCGACCATTTTCCCACTGGTTTGATCCACCACTGGGAAAAGATCTTGGTCCGCCGCGGCCAGGCTCTTGCGGAGGGACGTCACGGGTTCAGTGGCCCCCACGGTGATGAATTTTTTCCCCATCACATGGCGCACCGTGCGGGAGCAACGGATCAGGGTGGAGGCGCTGGCCGTGTCTTGGTGACAGCGAAGCACGACGACCCCTCGGCTGACTGCATGGGCCAAAATCTCTCCTGAAATGGGATTGTCACCCGTGACCAGCAGAGCACGCGCACCGTGGTCGATCGCGTATCGTTGCACAATCGGCCGATCACCACAGATGACGAGAAACTTCCCGACATTTCCCTCCTCGATCGCCATCTTCAGCCGCTTGTCCACCGTCACCTGAGAGGACGCTCCGACCAGCATGATGATGTCTTCTTCAAACTCCGGCAGCGGTAATAAGGCCCCGAGGCTTTCGGCTTGGAGCGTGTCCGCCAGTTTCGCGAGAGAGACATGCGCCGTCCGGACGCTGAGTCCTTCGGTGTCAGCGGGTAAGAGCAGCTTCAGTAAATCGAAATATCTGAGAATCCCACACAGATTCCCGGCCTCATCCTCCACTGGCACGCAGCGGATGTCTGCGGCGTCCATCAGCTGATAGGCGGTTAAAAAAGTGTCTGATACATTCACTTTGATGACCTCTCGCTTGCAAATCATGCTCGCATTCACCCGCACGTCGTTCAGCAAATGCGGCGCTTCCAAGCCTGCACGGTCGAGCACCCAAGCCGTGCGTTGGGAAATCTCCCCGCAGCGCGCCGCGAGTGCGCCGGGTTCCTCGCCTACCGCCCGCAAGAGTGCTGCATAGCCGAGGGCTGAGCAGATGGCATCCGTGTCTGGGTTCTTGTGGCCGATGACGTAAAATGGGAGCATAAGTTAGGTGAAAACTGTCTATCGATTGTAAGTAGCTTACCAGAGACCGCAAGAATCTTCCCCGAAGATTTACATGCGCTCCGGCACTTGGATTCCCAGCAGAAAGAGCCCCTGTTTCAATGTGCGCGAACTCAGTTCGCACAGCGCCAAGCGACTCGACCGGATCGGCTCCTCGGCCTTGAGCACCGGACAGGCTTCGAAAAACGAGTGAAAGGCCCGCGCCAGTTCCAGCACGTAATTCGCCAGCAGATTCGGCCGGAAATCCTCCAAGATCGTCGGTAAAACCTCGCCAAACCGCGCCAGCAACCGTGCCAAATGCAGCTCCGCGGCCTCGTCCAAGTGAATCGTCATCCCCGCCGCCTCGAAGGGCGCATCCAGCTTGCGGAAAATCGACCGAATCCGCACATGCGAGTATTGCAAATACGGCGCTGTATCCCCTTGCAGCGCCAGCATCCGATCCCACGAAAACACATAATCCGTCAGCCGATTCTGCGACAGCTCCGCAAATTTCACCGCGCCGATGCCGACGATCTCTGCAATCTGCGCCGCCTCCTCGCCCTGCAAGTCCGGGTTCTTCTCCGCGATCACTCGTGCCGCCCGCTCCACCGCTTCTTCTAGCACCTCGATGAGGCCCACATTCTCGCCCGAGCGCGTCTTCATCAGCTTCCGGTCGTCCCCCAGGATCGAGCCGAACTCGACGTGCTGGAAATCTCCTGTTTTCCCCCAACGCTTCGCCGCGTCAAATAGCTGCCGGAAATGCAACTGCTGCGGCACCCCCACCACATACCAAATGTGGTCCGCTTGCCACTCGTCGAGGCGGTATTGCAGCGTCGCCAAGTCCGTCGTGGCATAGAGAAATCCGCCGTCCGCCTTGCGGATGATCACCGGGTTTGCCATCCAGCCCTCTTCCCGGTGGACCATGAAAGGGTCCTGCTCCTTCGGTAGCACGTCATTGGAAAACACCCCCACCGCGCCCAGGCTTTCCCGGGCGATTCCTTTTTCCAAGAACTCCTCCACCAGCCCCGGCAGCCGATCATTGTAATAACTCTCGCCCAGCCAGTGGTCGAACTTCACGTCTAGCTGCGCGTAAATTTTTTCCAGCCCCCGCTTCGAGACGTCGATGCACTGCTGCCAGATCGCCAAGTTCGTCGCGTCCCCAGCTTGCAGCTTCACCAGCTCCGCCTTGCACTGCTCCAGCACCGCCGGATCCTCCTTGGTCGCCGCATTCACCTCCCGGTAAACCCGCACCAGCTCGGCGATCGGGTCCTGCGCGAGGGCCGCCTGATCCAAGAAATGATTCCACCCATACAAGATCATCCCAAACTGCGTTCCCCAGTCGCCGATGTGGTTGTCCGCGATGACCCGGAACCCGAGAAACCGTGCAATCCGCGCCAGTGAGTCTCCGATGATCGTCGAGCGGATGTGACCCACATGCATCGGTTTCGCCACGTTTGGTGCCGAGAAATCCACCACCACCGTTTTTCCTGCCCCCGTCGCCGGCACGCCCAAGCGTTCATCCCGGATCAGCCGTTCCATCCGCGAGGCATAGGCCGCTGGGAGAATCCGGAAATTGATAAAACCGGGCCCAGCAATGTCTGCCGTGGCTAAGTTCGTCAGATCCAGATGATCGATGATTTCCTGCGCCAGCGCCCGTGGGTTTGTCTTACGCGCCTTGGCCAGGACCATCGCCGCGTTCGATTGATAATCGCCAAAGCGTAGATCTGCCGCCGCCGTCACCGCCGCCGTCGTCGGTTCGCCAAACGTGGTGGTCAATGCCGCAGCGAGGCGGGACTCAAGTTCTTGAAGAAGCGTCATAAAATCAAAAAAGTCGCCTGCTCAAGCGCCTACGCGAGCTGGCTTAGAATCTAGAATCGCCACCACCTCAGACGTGCAAACCGCCGCTTTCAACTGCCGGAGGACCGCCGCATTGGTGAACATTTTCGCGATCGCCGCCAGCGTCTTCAGGTGCAAGTGGTAATCCTTCCGCGGCACGATGAAGAGGATGATGAAATGCACCGGTGCCTGATCCAGCGCCTCGAAATCAATCCCTTTTTCCGAGCGGCCGAACACCGCCACCACGTGGTCCAGCTCATCCGAAAACGCATGCGGTATCGCCACCCCGGAGCCGATGCCCGTGCTCACCGTCTCCTCGCGCAGCTTGAAGGCCGCGAGCATTTCCTCATGGTGAGATTCTGGGAGCTGACCACTCGTCACCAGATGTCCCACCAGCTCCACGATGGATGGCCAGTGCTCCACCGCCTTCATGTTCAGAAGCATCCGGTCCGGGCTGAGCAGGTTCACTAACTTCATAGAGTGGGAAAAATCATCACCCGCCTAAGCAGCGGTAGAAGCAAGTGACTATCGGTCAGTATTCCGCATGGCAAGAGGATTTCCGAGGGCGTTCTCACCAAACTCCTCGTCACGAGGTTGCCTTATGGTGCAGCGGAATCCGTCCGCTGTGCCGCTGAAAAGCCAATCGAGATGAGGGGTTCAATATTCTAAGAGTAAACCGCAGAGTCGCAGAGGTCGCTAAGGGACGCGGAGGAAGATTGAGGTTTTGGATCGAAACGCAGAGGCGTCCTCTGTTTGGCGGTTCAAAACTCTGAGAGTTCACAGCGAAGCCGCAGCACATCATGTTGAATCGTGGCCTCACTGATCCTGAGGCCCGTGGTGACATTTAAGGCGGAGAGATACAGTAAAGCGATTCATGAATTGCCTGAACGTAGACTGAAAGTCCGTGAAGATGGGGACAAGATCGTGCTTGAGAACGTATCCCAAATGGCTATCGTCCCGCCATTGCCAGATGTTAACGACCGTCTCACCCAAGGATTCCAGCCTGCCGAAGTGCTCTCCGGCATACGTTCAATTCGTCCAACAGAGCCGGAAAGTTCTGGGTATCCCCGAGAAATCAGATCCCGTGGAGAGGCTGAATCCCTCATTGCATGGTCTCATGCAAGAGGCATTCTCGCGACTCAAGGCCGCCCGCCTCAAGCAGACGAACTGACAGGGGGCGAGCATCTCGTAGAAATCAACGAAGATGCAGGCGTCGTCTTCAAGTCTACCCATCCGGGGAAATTCGGATTTAGCGCGGACGTTGAAATGGTTCACCCCAGAGGACGCAACGCAAGGCCGCACATCACTGCTGGATTGGTGGATGCATCTCCCGACGAGTATCTTTTTCGACTTGCTCAGCAGAATAACTTATTCGGTGACGACATACGCGTAGTGGGCGCGGTGCGCTACCCTCAAGGCGTATCCGTTCTGACTAGCCAGCCGTTTTATCTGGGCACCAGAACAGAGCAGTCGGACATCGACACATGGTTTGAAGCGCGTGGATGGAAGAGGCTAGCGATCAGAGATGGCGCTTACCACAGTGCGGAGAAGGGCTTGCTAATTATGGATGCTCTGCCTCGAAACGTGCTGACTCTCGAAGGCGGTATGGTGATTCCCTTTGACGTAGTGATCGTACAGCCATCAAACAGCATGAAACTGAAGCTCGGTCTTTGAGGACTCGTGTCCGGGGATCACTCCACTAACTGCCGTTTTCGTGGCGCGACGATCTAGCGTCTGGCATGTCTAAGCTGATAAAATGTCGCTTTCGCGATTGCTGGGGCTACCGCCATCGCCGAAACCGAAGTCGCAAAAATCGATTTTCTCACCCGCCCGGGAGCGACTCGGCGCGGCGTCGCCACTTCTGCGGATGATGAAGGCGGGCCCGCGTGGCGAGTTGGGTGCATGGCGGGGAGTTTTTCCTCGCCGGGCGGGGGCGGATGGGATGAATTCCATCCGGCGTTACGAATGAATTTCAAACGCCCCCCCAAAGACTCACTACCCCACCCACTCATGATCCGCCATCGCCTCATCTCCGGGCTAATCCTCGCCGGCTCCAGCTTTTCCGCCTTGGCACAACTGTCATTCAGCCCGGCGCAGGAAATCTCCGACTTCATGAGCGACGTGGTGGAAGCCCACGCGGTGGACATGGATGGCGACGGAGACTTGGATGTGATCGCCAGAACGGAATACACCGGTGAGGTCTGTTGGTGGCATAACGATGGCCACGGCGTCTTTTCAGATCGGCGCAAATGGACCGTAAGTCTTGTCTTAACAGGGGAGATCATCGGCCTCGCTGATTATAATGGCGATGGCAGACTGGATATCTGGATCGTGAAATCCGTACGGCTGAGTGATGAGGATTACGTGGATGAATTATCGATCTCGTACGGTTTAGCAACTGAAGAATTTGCTGCTCCGCAGGTGGTCTATCGTGGAACGGTGAACCAAACTATCCGTGCAATTCCCGCTGATGTAAACCGGGATGGACGAATGGATCTACTTGGAGAAAGAGGAGCATATCTTCAGCAAATCGACGGGAGCTTTTCAACACCCAATGTTCAGTTGACGACTCCCTACTTAAATATATACGGTCGTGGGGCCTTGCCACTCGGCAGCTTTGGAACTGCTCAAGGCATTGCGTTACTTAGCATTGAAAACGGTGAGCTTTTTCAAACTGTGATCAAAGCCGATGGTTCGGTGACGGAATCGACGTTGATCTATTCGTTACCAGAGGGAGAGATAGTTGAATGGTTCCACGTGATTCCGTCCGCTACAGGTGAGGCACGGAATCGGATCATACTGGGACTGAGAAAGAATTTATGGGATGGTTTTTATGAAAGAAGAATCGCTCTGATTTCCTTCAATGTCACTGGGGTGGCGGCGGAGACAGCATCGGTCTCCATGGGGCCACCGAGTCGGGAGTGGGGGGGGATCTGGGATTCAAAATGGGACGCTACGCAGCAGCGGCTCATCTTTACCGAGCTGGCGGGAGAGTCTTATGACCAAATTCGATTGTCTCAGGTTTCTATCCTTGGAAATACATTGGTATATTCCTCAGGTTCTATCTTCAAGGGTGCGAATCTTACCATGGGGTTAGCGGATTTTGATGGTGATAGTGTAAACGATCTTTTTTTACCGTTGTCTGCGATTCCATCAACTTCAGGGCCATTTTTCACACAACTCACTTGGCGGCGAGGGCTGGCAGGGAACTTGCCCTTTGAAGACCTTGTGCGGCCCATCAACCAGGCCAACTACGCTCGCGAAATTAGCTTTGCGGGTGACATTGATCGCGACGGAGATGCGGATCTAATCACCAGTGGTGGCGGTAACTTTGGAAAAAATCACGTGGTGCAAATTTGGAGAAATGAGCCAGATCGGTTTATGCCGCAAACGGTCACGGAACGGCATGATTCAGCCTATCTAATCGCTGCCCGAGACACGAATGGAGATTCCCTCATCGACTTGACGATTCAGTGTTTCGATTACGCCGAGCCTGTTGCCTTCCTTTCTAACGTAGGAGTGGAGCGAATCTATCGATATGAGCAACGGGCCGACGGTAGCTTCAAAGAGGTATTGCTCCAAGAAACGGCCACTGCGACCGCAAACTACTTGGTTGCGGAAGTGGATTGGGACGGGGATGGAATCCGGGATTTAATCACCGTTGATGAGTATTTTTATGATAGTAGCCGCATCTACCAAGGATGGCGGCGCGGAATAGCAGACGGAACTTACGGGCCGAAGCAACAGTTTCTAACTCACACGCCGCCAAACGACGGTGTAGGAGTACCAATTGTAGATATAATCAGCATCCTCGACATCGACCGAGACGGTGACCCCGATTTGGTTGCTTACAGCTATCTTTCCGACGACGGCGCTTTTTGGATGGAGAACGACGGAGGGGGCCAAATCATTTCCATACGACCGTTGCCGGATGTCATGTTTCCCACGGGTGGAGATCTGGATGGTGATGGATTTCAAGATTTCAAAGGTGCGGAGGGGGTCTATCTGAGTCGTCCTGGCGTGACTTTCAACTTGATCCCTTCGGCGCGGATTGGAATTGCAGATATCCTTGGTGATAGTGAGTTCATGGATTTGGACAACGACGGGGACGGAGATCAGGTTTTCGGGAGAATCGTTAATGGCTCCACGCAGATTCGCGCGCTCGACTGGCAGGAGAATCTGGGTGGAGGACGCCTCGTGGGAGATTTGTCACCCAGTCGGTCCACACCTGAGGGATTTCAACGCAGCATCGGTGAGATACAAATCACTGATCGCTATGACACCGCCATGGCAGATATGGATGGAGATGGGATTCTGGATTTGGTCGCTCTGAGCATCAACGCACGTCTGGAATGGTATAAAATCACCCGGAAATCCGCGCCGACCGCATTCACCAGTTGGATGTCAGCACGCAACCTCAAGGGGAACTCCGCAGGGCCGCTCGCGGATTGGGATGACGATGGCTTGCCGAACTGGAGTGAGTTTGCCTTTGGCTCCAACCCGAACCTCGCCGATCCCGCGCATCTCGGCAGACCCCACTTGCAGAGAGGGCCAGCGGGCATGGAGCTTACCTTTCAACGTCGATTGAATGCGGCGGTACTTGGCTTGGACTACCCCGTTCAGAAATCCACGGATCTGGTGCAGTGGAAGGATTGGCTGCCAGCGTTAGAGTCAGCACCCGTCGGCACGGACTATGAGCGGGTGACCATCCCGGTGCCCACCGTGCGGTCACAGGAGTTTTTCCGAACAGGGGTCAAACCACCGGTTGGTAATTGAAGGGGGCCACCTGCCCATTCGCCGGACGGCCCGGATGTCCATTCCTGCCCGGAGACTGGAGTTTCCGATTCAGGCGGGTAAGGAGAGTTCCTCCACGACGCGCTGCATGGCGGGGCATTGTGCGCGGTTGAAATACTCCGATCAAACACCCGCCAACCGCGCCACATAGACCGTGCTGGCGGATTCTCGATCTAGCAGGGGATTGAAAAATTTCACCACCTGCGCTTCAGATGTCTCGAAGACTGCGGCAAGTTGAGCTAGGAAAATCTCATCTGGCGGATCGTCCGACCACAAGGCGAACACCCCGCCCGGCAGCAACTGCGCGGCGAGGCGTTGCAGGCCCGCCGCGCTGTAAAATTCCGCATTCCGCTCATGCAGCAGATTCTGCGGTGAGTGGTCGATGTCGAGCAGCACGGCATGAAATTTCCGTCCATGTCGCTCCGGGTCGAATCCAAGTTCCGGTGCTGCCGCGAGGGCGAAAAAATCTCCCAGCACCAAGCGGCACCTGTCATCTCCCGTCAATACCTCGCCCAGCGGAACCATGCCTTTTTCATGCCACTCGATCACCGGGGCCATGACGTCCACCACCAGTAGCTCCGCCACCCGAGGGTCTTTGAGCGCGGCCACTGCGGTGTATCCCAGCCCGAGTCCGCCGACCACGACTGCCAGCTTCTCGCCCGTTACTGCGGCCAGTCCCAAATCGGCCAGCGCCACTTCCACCTCGTGGAACAAGCTCGACATGAGGTAACCATTTCCAAGCAGCACTTCGTAAACGATCAGATCGTCCAGCATCGCCATCCGGCGGCGGCGTAGAATCAAATCGCCCAGCGGCGTGGGACGGAAATCCAGTTCTTCGAACAGCGGCTTCATGGACGAGTCTTGCCGCTAGAGAGGTGGCGGCGAGACTTTATTGCCCCTATGGAGAAGGGCTTTGAAAGCCCTTTCTTTGCCGCTGTCCCGGCCCGCGTCAGCATAGCTTCCCGAAGGACCCAGGATGGCCAAACGACGAAGCAAGGGGATGCAATCCCCTTCTCCATATCGCATGTCGAAGCCTAAAGCAGATACTTCGAGGCTTGCTCCACGTCCTTGTCGCCACGGCCGGAGAGGTTGGCGACGAGGATCGAAGATTTTGGCAGGCTGCCGGCGATTTTTGAGACGTAGGCCATGGCGTGGGCGCTTTCCAATGCGGGGATGATCCCTTCGCAATGGGCCAGTTCCTTGAACGCCGCGAGTGCCTCAGAGTCCGTCGCATAGGTGTATTCCACCCGACCGATGTCTTGTAAATACGCGTGCTCCGGTCCGACGGCGGCGTAGTCCAGACCGGCGGAGACCGAGTGGGTCAGTTCGATTTGGCCGTCGCCGTTGGCGAGTAACCAGGTCTTGGTGCCTTGCAAGACTCCGAGCTTCCCACCTTGGAAACGTGCGGCGTGGCGTTCTGGGAAAATCCCGTCACCCCCGGCTTCCACGCCGACCATGCGGACATTTTCGTCCTCGATGAACGGGTGAAAGAGGCCGATCGCATTCGAGCCGCCACCCACGCAGGCGACGAGTAAATCCGGGAGGCGGCCTTCTTTTTCTAAAATCTGGCGGCGAGTCTCCACCCCGATGACGCGGTGAAAATCCCGCACGATCATGGGAAAGGGATGCGAGCCGAGAGCCGAGCCGAGAATGTAATGGGTGGTGTCCACCGAGGCGACCCAGTCACGCATGGCTTCGTTGACCGCTTCCTTCAGCGTCGCTTGGCCAGCGGTCACGGCGCGGACTTCAGCGCCCATCAGACGCATCCGTGCCACGTTCAGCGCTTGGCGTTCCATGTCGACTTGGCCCATGTAAACGACGCACTCCATGCCGAAGCGGGCACAGACGGTGGCGGTGGCGACGCCGTGTTGGCCGGCACCGGTTTCCGCGATGATGCGCTTTTTTCCCAAGCGCCTGGCGAGAATGATTTGGCCGAGGGCGTTGTTGATCTTGTGGGCACCGGTGTGGAGCAGATCCTCGCGCTTGAGGTAGATTTTCGCGCCACCGAGCACTTCCGTCCAGCGCTCTGCGAAATAGAGTGGCGTCGGGCGGCCTGCGTAGTTGGTGAGCAAGTCGTCCAGCTCGGCATGGAAGGCCGGGTCCGCTTTGGCCGATTCGTAGGCTGCTGCGAGTTCCTGCAAAGGAGCCATCAAGGTTTCTGGGACGAACATCCCGCCGAATTGGCCGAAGTGGCCAGTGGCATCAGGAAGGGTGGGTGCTGAAGAAAGTGCAGTGGCCATAGACGGCGCGACTCTCTTGCGGGAGCACGAAGCGTTCAAGCCGAGATTTGTCCGCTTGGCCTCTTAAATCCGTTTCTTCAGCAAGAGCTGGCTGAGGAAAAGGGCGAAAAAGGCAATCCCAGCGGACGTTCCTGCCAATTTCCACACCGACGCATCCTGCCCGAGCTGCACGGATTGGTAAATGGCCACCGAGAGAGTCGTCGTTTTTCCCGGGATATTTCCGGCGATCATCATCGTCGCGCCGAACTCGCCGAGGCCACGGGCGAAGGCCAGCAAAGTCCCCGCGAGGATGCCGCGCTTGGCGAGGGGTAGGGTCACAAAAAGGAAAACCCGCCACTCTGGCGCACCCAGTGTCCGTGCCATTTGCTCCAGCTCTGGGCTGATCTCCTCAATGGCCGCCCGCGCATTTCGCACCAACAGGGGCAGCGACATCACCGCCAAGGCCAGCACCACTGCCTTCCAAGTGAAGACCACCTCGATTTGAAATGACTCATACAGCCACTTGCCGATGATCCCGCGCCTGCCGAAGCCGTGGAGCAGCACCAAGCCCGTCACCACTGGCGGAAGCACCAGCGGCAGAGCGATGAAGGTTTCCACCAACGTTTTTCCCGGCCAGTTTTTCCGTGCCAGCAGCCAGCCAAGCGCCACTCCGGGTGGGAAAATCACCGCCGTCCCGAGCACGGACATCGCCACGGAAAAGATCACGACGCTCTGCCATTCAGCTAAATTCATGCTCGCCCCGGCAGCCTAGCTAGCTCGGTCTGGTGGGGAAATCACCAAGTTTACGGATTTCTCCCCATCCAGACCGAGTGGAGCGGTGTGGTGACGAATTAGAACTCGGCGCGGACTCCGGCGATGACGCCACGCCCGGCCATGGGGGCGATGTCCTTGAGGAAGGAGGTGCTTTGGCGGGCTTCTGTGTTGGTGAGGTTATTTCCTCTCACGTAGAAGGTCGTCGCGACACCTGCGAGTTGCAGATTGTAGCTGACGCTGGCATTTACGAGGAAGAAGCCGTCGGTGGGGAGTTCGTCGTCGGCATGGCGATTTTGCTCCGCGGCATACTGGCCTTCGAGGCGTGCGTTGAAGGGCCCCATCGCGTAGTGGAGCGCGGTGGTGAAACGGAGTGGCGGGATGCGAGGGACGGGTTCTCCGGTTTTGCGGTCTTCGGCATGGACGTAGTCACCACGGAGGATGAGGTCGAGCAGTGGCGCTTTCGTCGATCTCTCGGCCCCAGATTTCACTTCATCTAGCAAGTGGAAGGTGGTTTCAATTTCCCCGCCGTAAAAGTCTGCACCGATCGCCTCGTAGTTGTACATCGGGAGGGAATCCACGGGATCGAGAGCACCGGTGGCTTGGGCGCTGACGAAGTCATCGAAGCGGTAATAATATCCGCTGACACTGCCGGTCACGCGGCCAGCGCGCTTTTTCACGGATAAGTCCAGCGAGAGGGAGTCCTCGGTGCCGAGGTCTGGATCGCCGGTTTCAAAGGTCCCGGTGGCCACGTGTGCGCCATTGGCAAAGAGCTCGACGTAGGTGGGGGGACGCTGGGTGTAAGCGAGCGAGAGGGTGACGGCGTAGTCCTCGACGGGATGGTAAACGACGGCGGCAGAGGTGCTGAAGGCGTTGAAGTCCCGGTCGAGAGCGGGGCCGAAGTTGGGGTTGGCTTCCGTTTCGTGGGTGTGGCGGTCGATGCGGGTGCCGAATTGGTAGCGGAATTTTTCCTGGGCGATTTCCTCGAAGAAGAACAGGGAGTGCGCCTGATTGTCCACGATCGGCAGGAAGGCTTCGGAGCCGAGGGCGGAAAACTCGCTCACTAAGGACTCCACGCCGAAGGCACCCTCGAAGAGGCCGATTTTCTCGTGCAGCAGCTCAGCGCGGGCGTTGAAGCCTTGGATCAGGAATTGGGTGCCTGCATCTGGCCCTTCGAACTCGGTGTGATCGTAGTCGGAGTAGCCGACTTTATAGTCGATTTTCTTGATCCATGGAGCAGGAGAGTAGGAGGCACCACGCAGGTCCCAGCGGCGTTGGCGGAGGTCGATAGTCACGTCTGGCTCTGCGACGGTGCCGTAGGTGGAATCGACACCGGAGTAGGAAAGTCCGAGGAATCCGCCATCCCAGATGTAGGAGGCACCGAGGCCGCCGCCTTGCGACTCAGTCGCGCTGTTCGGCAGGGTGCCGCGTGCTTCAGTGGAACCGGGTGGGAGAGGATCGGTGCTGCGCTTTTCTGCAGAGCGGGCATAGCCGGGGATGTCGAGATCGGAGGTTTCCCGGTTGAAGCCGTCGAGATGGAAAACGATGGGGCCAGCGCCCCAGGTGACGGCCCCGGATTGGGAAAATAGGTCGTCCACCGAGCCGACTTGTGACTCGAATTTCCCCGTCGGGTAAGTGCCGGTGAAGCGCTCAGTGGGGATGCGGTCGTCGATGACGTTCACGACGCCGCCGATGGTGTTCGGCCCGTAGAGCAGCGTCGCCGGGCCCCGGACGATTTCCACGGCGCGGATGGTGAGCGGATCAGTCGCGACGGCGTGGTCCGGGCTGACGTTGGAGACGTCGAGCACGGAGGTGCCATTTTGCAGGATGCGGACGCGGTCGTCACCGAGGCCACGGATGACCGGACGGCTTGCACCGGGGCCGAAGGAGGTGGAACTCACACCGGGTTCGTTGTTGAGCGTTTCACCTAGGGTCGGCTGGAGCTTGAGTTGGAGTTCGTCGCCCTTTAGCACCGTGGCGGGCTGCACTTGTTGGAACAGCGTCTGGTCGGAGCGGTTCGCGGTGACGACGATTTCGTCCAACTTGGTGGCTGGGCGGTCATCTGGCTTTTGTGCGGAGAGGGCGGGAGTGGTGGCCGCGATGAGGCTGGCCACTCGAATAACAGAGCGGAAATTTGCTTTCATAAATGGTACGATTGTGGCGGCGCGAAAATATTGAACAGCGGCATGACGACACGCGCCGCCAAGGCACCGTGTAACCGCTACAAACAACTCTCGTTAGGGGCCGACCGTACCTACGGCCCTCTGGGAGGTGCTTGGGCGATGATCTCACCCTTGAAATGCGCCGCTTCGTTTTCAATCGCCACCGGCAGAGCAACCATCGCGGACGGTGGCTCAGCACTCAGTTCCACTGGGACGATGTCAGGCAGCACTTCTGCATAGCCACCCTGAAGCATCAGGGTGACGGCGCACTCATGGCTAGGCAGCTGTGAATGCTCGTGGCAGCACTCGTGCAACTCGGGACTAGCGGCCAGCGCCTGCACCACGACGAGCTGCCACATCACGAGCCATGCCGTGACTTGCCAGAGACGTCTGAGTGGGGACTGCTTGACCATGAAAGGTGATAGAAGTGCGAGATCGATCCTAAAAATGAGGGTGCAAGGCAACTTTAATCGACTCGGCTAAGGGGAAATTTTAGCGCGAACTCGATCCCGCCCCACTCCGTCTTCCGGACATGCAGTGTCGCCCCCATCACCCTAGCTGCTTCCTGGCTGAGCGTCAGGCCGATGCCTAAATGCACCCCCGCATCCGTTCGCGAAGTGTCCCGGCGGAATAGCGGCTCAAACAGACGGTCCAGCTCGCTAGGCAGATCCTCCGCTGGGTTGGCGATGCTGATTTCTAAAATCCCCCCTTGCCTAGAACCCTTGATGAGGATTTCCCCGGCGGCTGCTGCGTAGCAATGAGCGTTATCGAGCAGATTGGTGAAAATGATTTTGCAGAGGGTGCGATCCGCCAAGATCATGAGCACTGGCTCTGCGAAATCCTCCGTCACCCGCAGCCCCCGGTCGTGAAAATGGGGTAAAAACGGCTGCAAGCACTCTTTCAGTAAGCTAACTCCATCAAGAGATTCTAATGATAACGGATGGATCGACGGGCCGACACGCGACAGGGCGGACAAGCGCTTCACCAAAGTCGCAAGCTCACCCGCCGATTTCCGGCAGGTCCTCAAGTGCTCGGCATACGCCGCCGCATCTCGCGGCTGGGAGAGCGCTAAATCCGTCTGCGCCATTAGCCCGGCGATGGGCGTCCGTAATTCATGCGCTGCGTGGCGGATGAAATCTCGCTCCCGTTCTCTCAGCGAAGCCACCCGCGACAGTAAACGATCAAAATTCCCCGCCAAACTCACCAATTCCACCGGCAAGCTCCTCGGCACCTCCAGCGCAGCATCTAGCTGATGCTCCGCCCGCTGCTCCATCTGCTGGGTGAGCTTATCAATCGGCCTCAGTGTGACCGCGATCACTCTTTGAATGAGCATGAAGCCCACTCCCAAGGTCAGCAGCGTCCCCACTCCGAGCACCCACCGCAGGCGATTTAGGACGCGATACATGGACTTGGTATCTCGCGCCACCACCAAGATATACGGCTGCGTTTTCGGGTCCGTGATCTCACCGGTCGCCCTCATGCGCTCTACCTCAGCAGGCAGCACGAATGGGTAAATCCGCATGCCGATCGCCCTTGCCTGATGGCCACTTGGCAATTGAATTTCCTGCAACAACGGCTCATCTCCTGCACCACAGAATTTCGGTAAATCCTTGCCCCGGAGTTGCGCTGAGCGGGTCGTGCTTCCTGTCGCTTCATTCCAAAATTGGAAAATGCCGTCATCATGAAGCGCTTGATTCGTCCCCACCCACTCCTCCCACTCGAAGTGGACTCGCCCATTGTTCAGCTCCACCTGTTTCGACAACAGCGCCGCTGTCTGCGTCACCGAGTGATCCAGCTCACGGAACAAGCCATGACGGACGATCAGATAAATGCTCACCGACAAGATACACAGCAGCACCCCCACGCCGCAGCCACAGCGCCGCAGCAAGGTTCTTTGAAGAGATGGCGTCTTCATGCGGCCAGATCTTCTAAAACATAGCCCTGTCCTCGCCGCGTCTGGATCAAATCCGGTAGCCCACCGGCGTTGAGCTTTTTCCGTAAATAGCCGATGTAAACGTCCACGGCATTGCTCGTGCCACCCACCCCATCCTCGAACACATGTTCCCAGATCGCACTCCGTGAAACCAGCTCACCACTGCGATACATTAAGTACTCCAGCAGCCGATACTCCAGAGCCGAAAGCTCCACCGCCCGCCCCGCCCGCTGCACCGTCCGCCGCAGTGGGTCCACCTCCAAGTCCCCAATCCGCATCAGCGGACTCTTCTTCACATACGCCCGCCGCAGCAAGGCCCGTACCCGCGCCTGTAACTCCGCCAGTGGAAATGGCTTCACCAAAAAATCATCCGCCCCCGCATCCAGCACCTCCAAGCGGTCCTCCAAGCCATCCCGCGCGCTGATCACTAAAACATGCACCGGATTCTCCTTTTTTCGTAGCCGTTGCAAAATTTCCAAGCCTCCCAGCCCCGGCAGCATCAGATCCAAAATCACCAAATCATGCCCGCCCTCCGCCGCCGCCCACAGTCCCTCGTCTCCCGCTTCCGCCGTGTTCACCAGATACCCCGCCTCCCGCAGATACTGCGAAATCGCATTCCGCAGTGGGGCATTGTCTTCGATCAAAAGCAGTCGCATGGCTTGGAAATGGGCCAGAGATTCATTCAACTCCGCCACCGCTGCGTCAGCTCGCCATACGCGTCGATCCGCCGATCCCGGAAAAACGGCCAGATCCTTCGGAAATTCTCCACCGCTTGGAAATCCAGATCGTGCATTAAAATTTCCTCTCGCTCCGTGCTCGCCTTCGCCACCAGCTCGCCGTAGGGATTTGCCACAAACGAGCGACCCCAGAATTCCGTGCCATCGTGCGTGCCACTCCGGTTCACCGCCGCCAGATAGCAGCCATTTGCCACCGCATGGCCGCGTTGCACCGTTTCCCAAGCGCAGTGCTGCGCGTCGCCCAACGTCGGTTTTTCCTCCGGTAGCCAGCCGATCGCCGTCGGATACACCAGCACCTGCGCTCCGCCCAGCGCCATCAAGCGCGCCGCTTCCGGATACCACTGATCCCAGCAAATCAGCACCCCGATTTTCCCAAACCGCGTCTCCCACACCGGCCAACCACTGTCACCCGGCGTGAAATAAAATTTCTCCTCGAAGCCCGGATCCTGCGGGATGTGGCTCTTCCGGTAAAATCCCAACAATGAGCCATCCGCATCATGCACCGCCGCCGTATTATGGTATAGCCCCGGCCCGCGATGTTCGAATAACGAGGAAATGAGAACGATCCCCAGCTCCCCCGCCAGTTTACCCAAGCGATCGGTCACCGGCCCCGGCAAGACGTCCGCCAAATCGAACAGAGCGGGATCTTCCACCGTGCAGAAATACGGCGTCAGAAACAGCTCCTGCGTCACCACGATCTGTGCCCCACCCGCCGCCGCCTCGCGGATCAGCGTTTCATGGTGATCAAACGCCTCCGCCTTCGAGGCGAAAGTCCCAGACTGGAGTAAAGCAAGACGCGGCATGGCCCACTCTCTACCTGCCACCACCGCCCCTCGCACGCGAAAAATCAATCGCATGCACAAATGGGTGTTCATCAGAACGCTTTGTGGGTTGACCCGCTACCGCCCCTACTCCACGCTGACCCCGCCGTGGACCGCCCTCTGACCGCCCTTTTCATCGACTGCGATTCCTTCTTCGCCTCCGTCGAGCAACACCTTGACCCCACCCTACGCGGGCGACCCGTCGGCGTGGCTCCCGTGATGGCAGAGTCATCCTGCTGCATCGCCGCGAGCTACGAGGCGAAGGCTTTCGGCGTCAAAACTGGCACCCGCATCAGCGACGCCCGCGTCATGTGCCCCGGTATCGCGATCGTCGAGTCCAAGCCTTCCGAATACATCAAAATCCACCACCGGATCATCGAAGCCGTCGAGCAGTGCATCCACGTCGAGGCCGTGCTCTCCATCGACGAAATGTGGGCTTGGCTGCCTTACAATTGGCGGGAGCCCACCTTCGTCCAAGGTATCGGTCAAAAAATCCAAGCCACCGTCGAGCGTGATATTTCCTCCTTTGTCAAAGTATCCATCGGTGCCGGCCCCAACAAATACCTCGCGAAAATGGCGAGCAAGATGCGCAAGCCAAACGGCCTTTTTATCCTTGAGGGCAAGCAGCTCCCCGGTGTGCTGGATGAGTTAAAACTGCGCGATCTCACCGGAGTCGGCGGGAAAATGGAGCTCCGCCTGCACGCTTCCGGCATCCACACCGTGGCGGAACTTTGCCGGGCCGATAAGCAAGTGCTGCGCGGCGTCTGGGGCGGCGTACTCGGCGACCGCCTCTGGCATTTACTCCGTGGCGATGAAATCCCCGACCTGGTCTCCGCCCAAAAAAGCATCGGCCACAGCCATGTCCTCCCACCGGCGCAGCGGAAACCAAGCGATGCCTGGCCCATCATCGCCAAGCTGCTGCACAAGGCCAGCGAGCGCCTCCGCGCCCACGGCAAGCTCACCGGTGCACTCACCATGCAACTCGCCTATTTCCGCGGCGTCGCCTGGGGGCCAGAAATCCGGCTGCCCGAGACCGACTCCACCTTTACCCTGATGTCCGCCCTGAACCGGCTGTGGAAAGACCGACCCGAGCCACAATCCCCCATCCTCCAAGTGGGAGTCGTGCTTTCCCGGCTCTGCGACCGTGGGAACTACACCCCGGAACTCTTCCAATCCGCCATCGCCGACGTCATGGCCAGCCACGATGAAAAACAGCAGCGGCTCGACGCCACCCTCGACAAGCTCCGCACCCGCTACGGTCGCTCTGCCGTCTATTTCGGAAACGTCCACCACGCCCGCGATGCCGCGCCCATGCGGATTTCCTTCACCCGCATCCCCGACGTGGATCTCGAGTCCTGAGTCCTGAGCCGTAAGAGGTGATCGTTTTCTGGGCTTTTTTCCGCTGGCGGGAGTCCGTCGTTAAGCGAGAATGATTCAGCAAGAAATACCACAAGCGCGATGAGAGAATTATTTCGAGAACAGGACATCACACGGGTCAGCTACTATAAAGCGGTTCTCGAGAGTCATGAGATCCCGACCTTGATTCGCAACGAATATTTAACGGGGGCCGGGCTGACGGAAATTCCAATTCCTGAGTTCTTCCCGGCCCTTTGCGTCCTGAATGACGATGACTACGAGAATGCCGTTTCGATCATTCGAGAGCATTTGACGGTAAATCAAAAGAATGCGGACCTAGAAATCAGGTGCATTTCCTGCGGCGAAGCGAATCCTGGGAACTTCGAGACCTGCTGGTCGTGCGGTGGCGCGCTGCCAGTTCTGGGCAACTAATCAGTTTCCCTCCGCAGAATGGTGGGGTCCAGTTGGTGCATAATTGGCATTTCAAGCGTTGCGGAGCGGAGTCTTCAAACCTTCCACGGTGGCGAGTGCGTTCTGGTTGGCATCGAAGGAGAGGAATTCCCGTGCATCGAGATCGATGGCGGTGGCGACATGGAGCAGGTCAAAACTGCGGTGACCACCGCTGAAGGTGCGGAGCTTGGAAATGTGCTCACCGGTGATGAGGGTGCGCATGAGGTCGGTTTCGACGACGGCCACGAACCCGTCGCGCATGTCATCACCGAAGTCGGCCAGCATTTTTTCAGCCTCGTGGAGGGGATAGCCGACGTGGGGATTCTTGCTGTGGCGGAAGGCTTGGAAACGAACGGATTGGCGAAATTCCCAGATCAGGAGCTGTGTGACGTGCAGTGGCTCGGGCATGGCTGCACGGTAGGCGAGGGCACGTTCAGAATTTTCCTGAGTTCGGTAGAGAGCACAGAGGAACGAGGTGTCTGGGTAAGCGATCAACTGAGGTCTCCGAGCTCGGCCTCCCGCATTTCTTGGACTTCCGCTGCGGAGAAGACCCGGTCGCCCCAAGTTTCTTTCATGCGGCGGCGATGGGCGTCGGCGTCGAATGGGTGAAAATTCTTGGGGCCGGGAGGAGAAATGCGGGCGACGGGCTTGCCGTGCTTGGTGATTTCGATTTCCTGGCCATCGTTGAGCCATGCTTCTACTTTACCGAAATCGTAGCGTAAGTCTCTGACCGTGAGTGTTTTCATGATTGTGATGATTTGTTTCATCACAAATTAGGGTTTTCCCCGTTCTGGGTCAAGCGGCCTTGCTGGGCGGTGAAAAATTTCTGGGAATTGTGAAAACTTGGCTTGATTCGGTGGGGGCGGGGTCTTACATCGCCCCTCCTTATGCCGGACCCAGCACGAACTCTGAAAGTCGCGATCCCGAAAGGCAGTCTCCAAGAGCCGACCATCGAGCTGTTGGCGAAGGCTGGCTACGAGATCTATGTGTCATCCCGCGGTTTGCGACCTAGCTCGAATGACCCAGAGCTGGATTTATACTTAATCCGGGCGCAGGAAATCGGGCGTTATCTCGGACAGGGCTTCATCGACTGTGGGATCACGGGCTACGACTGGGCTTATGAAAATGGCGTGGACTTGGTGGATTTTGCGGAGCTTCCGTATTCGCGGGCCACGACGCGGCCGACGAAGTGGGTGCTAGTGGTGCCTCAGGACTCGCCGATCGAGAAGCCGGAGGATTTAGAGGGGAAACGAATCGCTACGGAGGGCGTAGGAATCACGGAACGCTACTTAAAGGAGCGGGGAATCACGGCAGAGGTCGAGTTCTCATGGGGAGCGACCGAGGTGAAGGTGCCCGACTTGGTGGATGCGATCGTGGACGTGACGGAGACCGGAGACTCGATCCGGGCGAATCGGCTGCGGATCGTGGACACGTTGCTCACCTCATACCCGCACTTTTACTCAAGCGTGGCGGCAGCAGCGGATCCTTGGAAAAAGGAAAAGATGGACCGGATCGCGATGCTATTGAAGGCGGCTCTGAACGCCCGTGGCAAGGTGGGGTTGAAGATGAATTTCCCGAGTGCCCGCTTGCCGGAGCTGATTGAGAAGCTGCCCTCACTGCGCAGGCCGACGATTTCGCAACTTTCGGAAGAAGGTTGGGTCGCCGTTGAGACAGTGATTGACGAAATCGTGGTCAGAGACATGATCCCCGAACTGAAGCGTCTGGGGGCAGAGGGGATCATTGAATATCCGCTCAACAAAATCGTCCCCTAATCCTTTCACCGTAACCAACTAACCCCGAACGCAACCGCCATGGGCTCCATCAAGAAACGCCGTAAAACGAAGATCAATAAACACAAGCGCAAGAAGCGCATGAAGCAGAACCGCCATAAAAAGCGTCTCCGCTACAAGTCCTAATCGGCTTGCCGAGCAGGATTGATCGGAATTTACCTATGGCCAGAGACTCTTCACCGGGTCTCTGGCTTTTTTTCGTGGAAAGGGGATTTATAAGGGATGAATTTGCAGGTGATGGTGGATTTCCAAGTGCTGGATGAGTCGGCAGACTGGATCGTGGTGGATAAGCCTGCACCCTTGATCGTGCATCCGGCGAATCGGCAGAGCGAGCCGACTTTGTTGGGAGGGCTGGAGCAATTGTTGGCCTATGAGCTGGCGACAGGCGGGGACTTGGGGATCATCACGCGTCTAGACCGGGAGACGAGTGGCGTGGTGTTGATTTCCAAACACAAGGCGGCTGCACGTGAGCTGGGCTGGATTTTCGAGCGGCGTCAGGCGCGGAAGGAGTATTTAGCGATCGTGAACGGCTGGCCAGTGCAGGATGAATGGGTGTGCGAGGAAGGAATTATAAGAGCAGGGGAACTGGGCCCTTCGGAAATCTGGGTGAGACAGGTGGTGAGCGAGAGGGGGAAGGACTGCCGGACACGGTTCCGAGTGGAGCGGCGATTTGAGCGGGAAGAGGGGCGTTTTTCGGTGATTCGTTGTTTTCCAGAGACGGGGAGGATGCATCAGATCCGAGTGCATCTGGCGTCGGGGGGATTTCCCATCGTGGGGGATAAGCTCTATTCAAGAAATGGCGCGGAATACCTAGAGTGGATGGGGCAGGGCTGGACGCCAGACCTACAAGAACGGCTGATTCTACCGAGACATGCGCTCCACGCGGCTGGTTTGGCGATTTCTTGGCTCGGGGCAGAGTACCGGTGGAAAGCTGAAATGAGTGGGGATCTAGAGGCCTTTTGCGAGGGAGAAGTCGTCACGCTGAGCGAGAGGGTTGTCATTTGGAATCGGGGTGAATAAGGTTTTTGGATGGTTTCACTGAAGGAAGTCGTCGAATTCTTGGATCAGGAGCTCAATACATCAGGAATCTCTGATTATCCTGGCGCGGTAAATGGCCTGCAGCTTGAAAATGGTGGGGAAATCTGCCGCGTAGTGGCTGCGGTTGACGCTTCATTATCGGTAATTCAAGCGGCGGCTGCGGGCGGACCGGGACTCTTGGTCGTGCACCATGGGATCTTTTGGCAGGGGGTGCAGCCTGTGACAGGGGCGTATTACCGGAAGCTGAAGATCGCAATGGACGCAGGGCTCGCGATATACTCGTCTCACCTACCGCTCGATCTGCACCCGGAATTTGGGAATAATCCCTTATTTGCCCAAGCGATCGGAATGAAAAATATTGAACCATTTCTCTTACACAAGGGCTCGCCGATGGGCGTGAGAGGGAATTGGCAAGGTTCGCGCAAAATGTTAGCCCAGCGCCTCCAAGACGAGCTGGGCGGCCCCGTGCATCTATGCCCAGGAGGGCAGGAAGAAATTGCAAGCATCGGCCTGATCACCGGAGGGGCGGGCAGTGAAGTGGCCAAAGTAGCCTTAACAGGAGTGGACACATTTATCACCGGAGAAGGCCCGCACTGGAGCTACTCCCTAGCCGAAGAGCTGGGAATCAATCTGTTCTATGCAGGGCATTACGCGACAGAAACCTACGGGGTAAAGGCGATTTCTAAGCGAATTTCAGGGCTATTTAAGCTGCCATGGAGCTTTCAAGATCACCCGACTGGGCTCTAAGTCGTTGATAATCAGATGTTATAAAGCTCTCCGCGTCAAGATTAGGGGATTCGGTATTATCGATTCAGCGAGAAATAAAAATTTGACACGGCCATAAAAGAGCGACTCAGGAAAAAAGGTCGATGTTGAGCCTTATAGAGGGAAAGATAATCCGGTTTCAGGTAAAAAAGTCTTGATCATAGCCCGAGTGCCCCTTTAAATAGAACTCGAAAGCGCGGGCATAGCTTAGTGGTAAAGCGCTATCCTTCCAAGTTAGACATGCGGGTTCGATTCCCGCTGCCCGCTCCAACATTCGCCAAGTTTAATAGTCCCTCCATCATGAAAAAAAACATTTCATCCATCATTCTCAGTTCCACAATGGGACTACTCTCAGCTAATGCTGCAGCAACTTCGGCGGAGTTATTGGCCTCTGTAAAAAACGCCGTTTCAGCTAACAAGTCTGAAGTCGTTGAAATCGTCTCGAAGGAAGTCCTCGCGAATCCACAGTGCGCCTGCGAAATAGTAAGCGGCGCGATTGAAGGATCAAAGGCAAGCGCCGACACAGTAGCTGCAATCGTCGAATCTGCGATTTTAGCTGCTCCTGACCAAGTTGACTTAGTGACCAAATGCGCTCTAAAAACCGCTCCTGATGCTAGCTCAGAAGTCTACGCAATGGTGGCAAAGCTAGACCTCAATGCCGGCGAAAGCTCTAAAGCAGCTACGGTGGTAACTAAAAAACCAGGCAACAACGTATTAGATTTCCCTGCTGGTCCTGACTACGGAAATGACGTCGTCAATGTTGTTGGCCCAGCAGTCGGTCTGTCTTCCGGCACCGCTGGTGGCGGTGGTGCTGGAACGATCGTGATCGATCAGGGTGGCGGTTCGGGAGGAAATGGCTCCACTGGCACTGGCGGCGGCGGCACTGGTGGCATCGTTATTATACCGCCAGTGGTGAGCCCGAATCAGCCAAAGTCAAACTGATCCTGTTTTATTCAAATCTCCCCCCCTCTATAATTCTTTCACAATCGAATTCTTATGAAACGTAAATTTTCACCGATAGCGCTAATGATGGCGGTAGCTGGCACTTGTTCAGCACAAAGTCTTTACCATAAAGGTAGTGAAGCCCAAGACTCAGTACCCCTCACTTTCACAGTGGGTGCACAAATGACCTATGATGATAACGTAGCACCTGGTGAGCTAACAAAAAATAGTTCACTTGGGTTCAACCCATATGTCGGCGCTTCGTTTATTACAATCACACCACAAACAACTTGGAATGTATACGTGAGGCTCGGATTGGTTTACTTGTTTGATGCACCTCCCGAAATTGACGACATAACAAGCCAATCAAGAGCAGGCATCAATTTTACTCATCGGTTCAGCGAACGACTGAGATTCACCAGCGAAAACTTCCTAGCTTATGAACTAGAGCCTGACTTTGCCAACGGCATAGGAGCTTCAAGAAGACTTGGAGCATTTTTTGCTTGGTCGACGAATAATTCCATAGGTTATCGCTGGACTGAGCGTTTTGGTAACTATGTCGGGCTTTCTGTAAGCGGAGTTAACTACGACGTTCCTAATAATGACCGCTTGACTTGGGAACTATACAATCAGTTTCGTTACCAACTAGGACCACAGACCATTTTAACTGGTGATTATCGCTATTCACAAACAACGGGTGATGGTGATGCAGCAGACTCAACCAACCAGTTCCTTCTTGTGGGCGTAGAACAGCGCTTTTCACCTACAATGATCGGGGTGGCGCGCGTTGGAGCACAATTTCGAGACGTGGATGATGGTACCAGCTTGACCAGTCCTTATGCAGAGCTTGCGTTGAATACCTCTGTCAATAAAGCGTTCAGCCTTAGAGCCTTCACTCGCTATGGCATTGAATCAGGTGATACAGTGAGATTCTATGATAATAAATTTACCGACTATAACGAAAGACAAACGCTTCGGGTCGGAGTGTCTAGTGATTATGTAATATCACCGTCATTATCATTATTTGGCGGAATCGATTATGTGCCAACAACGTTCGCAAGTGGCAGAAATGCGGATAACACACAATATACGGGCGGCGATCTAAATGAAGACATTTTTAACGCATTTATCGGAGTCTCGGTTAAAATTAATGAGATGCTGACAGCAACTGCCTCTTATAACTACACAAACTCCTCTTCTGATTTTGACAACCAGACATTCGAACGCAATAGAATTAGTATCGGCGTCAGTGCACAGTTCTGAGATTAATAGTCTTAAAGTAGTTATTAGAATATAAGCACTTATCAAAAAACTCCCGCAATGAATCATTGCGGGAGTTTTTGTTTGATTGGTAATTTCAAAGAAATAGGTTAATTTAAAATCAATGAACACTTCAGCTCCAGCCCCAAATGAGAGTGCGCTTCACGCAATAGATTATTGGCAAGTCATCAAAAATCGCTATGGCATCATTCTGCTGACCTTACTTCTAGTCTTTATGACAGCAGCGGTCATCACCTATGTCATGCCAAAAAAGTATGAGAGTCAGGCCGTCATAGAACTTAAGCAGCGATCCCAAGGCATATCACCGTTTGAGGGCGACAGTCGCTCGTATGGTTCTAGCCCAGTAACGGCCAATTTCTTTGGAACCGAATTTGAAAAAATCAAAAGTAGTAATTCACTAGCAAAAGTAGTAGAGAATCTAGAACTTGTTAACCGCTGGGGAGTTGACAAGGAAAACGCAATTCAAATTCTCAAAGGAATTATTGTAACGAATAATATTAGAGGCACCGACCTAATATCAATTACAGTGCGCCATACTGATAAAGAAGATGCTCGAAATGTAACCGCTGAAGTCGCGAGAGCTTACAAGACATATCGTACAGAAATAGAAAGTCGGGATATTGATAAAGGCTTGTATGAACTAAATAAAGCCGTTCGTGAGCAAGAAGATAAAGTGGAAGAACGCCGTAAAGTTTTAACCACCATAGCAAGGACAAAAGGTATTATCTACAAAGGACAAGATTCGTTTTATGGGCAGTCTGGAGTAGATGAAGATCAAGGTGCAAGAAATGCTCTACAAACATATAACGAGCTTGAGCGGGAGAAGTTACAATTAGAGAGTCAAATAACAAGCTTGTTACGTTACGATGCAGATCAATTAATGGTTTATGCAGCTGGTTTAGATCTACCAGATAATATTATTAAGAACCTATATCCTCAGTATCTCGAAGCGACGAGAAATTTAACTTCACTGAAAATAAGTGGCTTAGGGGATAGGCATCCCACAGTTTTGGCGGCCACAGAGCAGATTAGTGGAATGAAGAAACAACTTGCTGAAGGTGTTGTCAACTTAAGAGCAACATTGCAAGCCAAAGTAGATTTAGCAAGTGATAGTCTAAAAAGTATTGGCGCAATGAAAGACAACACCAGAGAAGAAGCGATTAAACGAGGCTTAGATGCACAAGATTACGTGGATGCCAAAAGAGACTTCGAAACAGATCAAGCTCTTCTTAGTCAAATGAAATTGAAAAAAGTGGGTGAAGACATCAATAGTAAAAAAATTGATGAAAGCATAATCGTTCACGAAGAACCACAAATAGCCCAAGGCCCGTCTAGTCCAAACGTGACACTCAATCTGGTTCTAGGTGCCGTCGTAGGTCTAATATTTGGCGTAGGCATAGCATTCTTTCTCGAATACTTGGACACATCTGTTAAAAGCCTTGAAGATGTTGAAAGATATCTACAAGTGCCAGTCTTAGCCGTGATACCTAAAGACGTGGGAATCCTTCACAAACAAAGTGGAATGAGTCCCGATTCCGAGGCATACAGAATTCTACGAACCAACATTGAATTCAATAGAAAGAACCCAGAAGACAACGCGATCACAGTGGTATCTGGCGGCGCTGGTGAAGGCAAATCGACTACCCTAGTCAATTTAGCATATATATGTGCCCAAGGCGGATATACAACTTTAATGATTGATGCTGACTTGCGGCGTCCAAGATTGCACACATTTTTTGACATTAATAATTCCGTTGGACTAACCAACTATCTTACCACGGAGTTAATGCTGGAAGATGTCATCTTGCAAACGCCAGTTGATAATCTTTATTTCATGCCATCAGGCATTTTACCTGCAGATGCAGCAGGTATCCTTAATTCACGTAGGATGTCAGAACTAATTCAGGATGTTAAACAAAGATTTGATTTAGTGCTAGTTGATAGCCCGCCAATTTTAGGTGTGAGCGACGCTTCGGTGCTCGCCAGTGAAGTCGATTTAACAATGATCGTCGTTCAGCATAGAAAACTCCCTAGGAACATGTTACTGAGAGTGAAACAAGCTGTAGAAAATGTGGGTGGAAATGTAATCGGCGTTGTCTTAAATAATGTTGATGTGAGAAGTGATAGTCAATACCAGTACTATACAAGCTACTATACTTATTATGCACCTGCAGAATCTCATATTGGTGCTGAACCAATTAGTAATACCAGCTCAGTAAAGCCAAGCAGTCAAAATCGAAATAACACCAGCGAACTCTATTAAATAGAATAGTATGAATATAAAATTAAAAATAGCGGCATTATTTTTACTAGTCGCGTCTATATTATGCCCAATATCAGTTGGGCAGATATTACCTGGGAAAGCGGTTCAAATAACAATTCAAGGCGTTCCTTCTGAAGAAAAATCAAGGATTGATGGTATATATCCAGTATCAGACTCAGGTTATATTAACATGCCATACATTGACACAGTCCATGCAGCTGGATTGAGAAATGAGGATTTAGCTGTATCAGTGCAGTCAAGATATAAAAGCTTGGGGATCTACACTAATCCTACAATACAGGTTCTCTCAAACACAGGTGATAAAATTGATGAAAAAATGATCTATCTTGGAGGGCAGGTAAGAGCTCCAGGTCCGAAACCATATAGTCAAGGACTGACGCTTTATCAGGCAGTACAAGCTGCTGGTGGAGCTAATGAGTTTGGTAGCATGAAACGAGTCCGGATTTTCAGAGGTGGCAAAGCCGTCGAGTATGATCTATCCCAACCACAGTTTATGACCGTTCCTGTACAGCCAAATGACACAATTGAAGTTCCTCAAAAGAATGTGTTTGGTCAATAGTAATAGCATTAAGTTAAAGACGATAATTATTAATTTAATATCTTAATTTCTTCTTCAAGAAAGTTTGAATCAATTAATTTAGACGTATTTAGATT
Source organism: Verrucomicrobiaceae bacterium (assembly GCA_027484055.1). Classification (GTDB taxonomy): domain Bacteria; phylum Verrucomicrobiota; class Verrucomicrobiia; order Verrucomicrobiales; family Akkermansiaceae; genus Luteolibacter. The sequence continues at coordinate 52,035 of JAIXQH010000053.1, forward strand.
AATCATATACACAGTTACTTTAGGAATTAATGAAATATCATTATTTATTAAAAGTAATAGTAGTCGCTACTTTGTTTTTAGCTTCCCCACTTCTTCATGGTGATCCTATAAATCTTAATGAAGTCGCAAAAAAAGTAGCAGTGATGCTGCAAAATAGGCACTACTCGAATATTAAATTTAATTCTGAGTTAGGTGAAAAATTTCTACAAAACTATTTTTCAAGCTTAGACAGTGATCACATATATTTTACTCAAGACGATGTAAATGATCTGACACTTAAATACTCAAAAAGACTGCATTCAATGATTTTAGAAGGCGCCTCATCGGAAGTCGCCGAAGATATATTCAGCCGTTATAAAGTAAGATTAAATGAAATGATGGTAACTTGCGAAAAGCATTTATCTTCTCGTATTAATTTATCTACAGATGAAACGGTTATTGTTAACGGGAAGCGCCAAAATTGGCCAAAAGATCACGTAAATCTAGAAGAGAGTTGGATTGCCAATATTAAAAAATCTCTTATCGCTAAGTTTTTAGCTAAGATGAGTTTAATTCAAGAACCAGATACTGTTGACGATAAAGTCCGCGAGAACTTACTTAACGAATCATTCAATGAGCTATTAGTAGAGGTCAAGAGCAATTATTTAAATACGATCAATACTGATTCTAATGAAATTGCTAATATATTCTTAAGCGCGTTAGTAAAGGTTTATGACCCTCATTCTGATTATATGACAAATACGGAATCAAATCAATATTTTGATACCCTAAAAGCTGAAATGATTGGTATCGGAATTGATTTTCATAAAGATATTCATGGCGACATCCGTGTGAATAAAGTGTTTAAAAATACTAGCGCGGAGCGAAGCCATAATATCAAGATCAACGATCGATTAGTAGGTATAGATACGTTAAGTTCTGGAACTGGGGAAACCATGCTCAGTTTTGATGGATTGCCACTATTGACTGTAATTGATCTTCTGCGTGGTAAGGAAAATACTTCATTAGCTTTAAAAATTGAGAGATCAGAATCGGGAACCATCCAACTAAAAACAGTAGTTTTGACTCGAACTAAATTTAGATTGGACAGTGAGCAGGCAAGCGGAGTTATAATTCAAATAAAAAATAATAGTAATGATCATTACAAAATAGGATTTATCACGCTACCTTCGTTTTATACAGACTTTAACTTGGGTAAAATCAGAAGTTCATTTGATGTAGAAAAAATTCTATTAAAAATGATGGATGAAAATATAGATGGATTAATCTTTGATGTCAGACACAATAGTGGTGGATCCCTAGAAGAAGCGAAAAAAGTTGCTAGTCTTTTCATTAAGAACGGGCCGATCGTTCAAGTTAAAGATAATCTTGGCCGGGTTCAGGTTAAGTACAATGATAGTGGTAAGGCGCTGTATAGTGGTCCTTTAGTTGTTTTGACGGATAGCTATAGTGCTTCAGCTAGTGAAATTGTGGCGGGTGCTTTACAGGATTATAATAGAGCTGTTATTGTAGGAGACCAATCGACTTTTGGTAAAGGCAGTATTCAGCAGTCAATGGATATAGGTCGAGAATTACCGCTCTTTGCGACACGTGAAAAAGCAGGTTCTCTAAAATTAACCATCCAGAAGTTTTATCGTCCCTCTGGACAATCTACTCAGATTGAAGGTGTTAAGTCTGACTTGAACCTGCCTAATATGAATGATGGTATCGAACGAGGAGAACGTGCTTTGCCTTACTCTTTGAAGTATGATCGAATTCGTCCAGCTGTTGGCATTGAACCACTAGATAAAGACGACTTATTTTTATCTCAATTACAAAGACTGAGTTCTGAAAGAATAAATGAGAGTAAAGAATTTTCAATTATAATCAATGAATCAATGAAGTATAAAAAATATTTAAATGCTAACCTTATCTCATTAAATATAAATACAAGATTAGCGGATATGTATGTTGAAGCCACCAATGCTAAATTACGCGATAAAAAAATGTTATTTTATCTGTCGGTATTTATTGAAAATAATTCAAACCGATTGACCTTCCTCAAAGTATCGGCTGATGATTTTAATCAAAATAATATTTACGAAGATTATGACTCATTTTCAAAGCGTGATTATCTCCCAAGTCGCTTAACTTTTCAAGTTGATTCCGGACGATCTGTTAAATATCCGCTTGCTCTTGATCCTTCCGAAAGAGAAGTCATAGAAATAATGAAAAATTTAATAGATTTTACTGAAAGGGCAAAAGTTGCTAAGCATAATAACTAATGTCTATCATCAAATCCAATGTTCGTGACATCAAGTCAAAGATTACTGACGCGTGTTTGAAAATTAATGTTATTCCTGATTCAGTATGCCTTATTGCTGTTTCTAAGACATATTCTTCAGAATTAATTTTAGAATCCTCGGGTGAGGGGATAAATAATTTCGGAGAGAATAAAGTTCAGGAAGCTGAGGGTAAAATCTTATGTTTACCTGCCTCATTACGCTGGCACTTTATTGGTCGCATACAACGAAATAAAGTTCGCAAGATACTTCCGTTGTTCCCGATAATACATTCAGTTGAATCACTCGCATTGGCTTCCTATATTGACAATATTGCTAGTGAATTAAATATTAATCCGCAGATTTTTATCCAGGTAAATATTGGATATGAGTCCACTAAGGGAGGTTTTGATCCGAGCGAGCTTGAGAATCAGTTCAATTCGCTTTTAAGGCTTGGCCATCTCAACATCTGTGGCCTTATGTGTATTCCTCCTGTGGGTAATTTCCCCGAGGACTCGAGAAAATGGTTTCTAAATCTAAGATTACTAAGAGATAAGATCGAGTCAATATATGAAGTTAAATTACCTTACTTGAGTATGGGTATGAGTTATGATTACGAAGTTGCAATAGAAGAAGGCGCGACACATGTTCGAATAGGTTCTGCAATTTTTGGTAAACGCTGATACCATGTTACGACTGAAGTTTCTTTTGTTACCCTGAGTCTTATTGTGGCTCTGAGTATTTTTTTGAAATAATACTATTTAAATTTAATATGAGCCAAAAGTTATCAAATGCTACGGTCATTGGTCAAGATCTTGCAGTTTCATTTAATAATGGTCTTGAAATATACTTGTCGCTGGAAAAAGTAAGAAGAGCATGTCCGTGCGCCAAATGCCAAGGTGAGCCTGATGTAATGGGTAAGTATTTTATTTGTAAGGTTGATTTCCGAAATAATTCTTTTGATTTAATAAAGATGGAAGCAGTTGGTGGGTATGCCTTACAGTTTTATTGGGAAGATGGTCATTCTTCAGGTATTTACTCATACGATTACCTTAGGCTTCTAGCAGGCGTAGATCCTACCGCCGCCTGAAACATCTAGTTGTTGCGTATCACTACATTTATAGCTTGCTGGCTTTAACATCCTCTTCGCAATTTTAGCTGAAGTTCGATCCGTATGGGGTTTCGGACTATCTCTATTGATCTGCCCTAGGCTTGGTGGCTTTAGGGATCGGTAATTTTGTAAATTGGACCGGTGTGATCTACGATGAAAAGGTTCCCATTCTCATTCTCTACAAATGAGGCAACGAGATTGATACTGCCTGATTTCTATTGCAGGAATTTGGTGTGATCGATGAAATGGGTGGCCTTGCCATTGGCAACTTCAAATGATCAAATTCTAAGATTTGCATAATCTTCAAAAATACATCTGAGACGCAACCGATTTCTGGAACGTTTGTTGTTTATTTAAGAGAGTGGATTTTGGCCTCAAATTGGGCCGGGGTTTGGTAGGCGAGCTCGGAGTGTTTCCGTTGAGTGTTATAGTAGGCGTCGATGTAGTCGAAGATCTCGATGCGTGCGTCGCTGGCGTCGATGAAGCAGCCGTCCTGGAGCATCTCGCTTTTGAGGGTGCCCATG
>JAIXQH010000010.1 GCA_027484055.1 Verrucomicrobiaceae bacterium
AACTTTCCGACAAGCTCTTCGATTCAATCCGCGCGCTGCTCAAAACACCCGATGTCCTGCGCTCGGTCTGCAAAACCCATACGCAATAGACGAACTAACTTATGAGAAATGGTCTAACGTTTCGATGGTCGCTATGATCTTGGCCATTCAATTCCGGTCGATCCCTCGAAGATCCTTGGCAGCGGACTTGGAAATCTCAACGCGGTAGGAGGCCATCGGCGGTCAGTTGTTCCTTGATATCATTAAGGGAGATTCGGTCGTCTTCTCTCCGCTCCGCGACCGCTGCAATATCCCCATCCCTCCTCAGGCTCGATCAAATGGCTAAATCACGGTCGTTTAGAATTGCTCTAATACTGCTCGACCCAAGCTCCTTTTTCCGGCAATGGGTGGCGGTAACTCATTACCCATTTCAATAGAGAATTCAGATTTCCAATACACACCTCCATGAAGACCCCTAAAACGATCGCCCTCGTGACCGGAGCGAACAAAGGCATCGGCTATGAAATTTGCCGGCAACTCTCTAAACTCGGATGCACCGTGCTCCTTGGTTCCCGCGAGATTTCTCGAGGGACAGAGGCTGCAAAGAAACTTCAGGATGAGGGACTCGATGTGCGGGCCGTCCAAGTCGACATGAACGACGAATCAACCTTCGGAAGCCTCCATGACTTAATTGCCGCCGATTACGGGCGTCTGGATATTTTGGTGAACAACGCTGGTTTCGCGAGTGATTGGGCCTACACGGCGGCTAACGTCCCCATCCAGATGCTGCGCGATACATTCGAGGCGAACTTCTTTGCGCTCGTTGACCTGACCCAAAGACTTTTACCCCTGCTACGCAAGAGTTCGGCAGGCCGCATCGTCAACCAGTCCAGCGCCCTTGGTTCACTGACACTTCATTCGACGCCCGGCTCTGGCATAGACGGCTACAAGCCCCTTGCTTACAACTCCAGCAAGACTGTGGTGAATGCTTTTACGGTTCACCTCGCCGATGCACTGAAGGACACCCCAATCAAAGTGAACTCCGCCCATCCCGGGGCCGTGGCCACCGACGCCAATCCATCGGGCACACTTAGCGTCGAGGAGGGATCGCGGACCGCGGTGGAGTTGGCAACACTTCCTCCCGATGGTCCAACGGGAGGATTTTTCCACATGGGACACGCTCTGCCATGGTAACCGCAACGGAACCGCACCGTGAAGAAATGAAACTTCCATATAAACGCTCTGAACGCAGAGCTGGATGATTTCTGATCGGTTATTGGACAGGCCCATCTAGGAATTTAAATGAAAACACTGGGCTTCCATCTCTAAAAACTTGGCGCTCTTCCCCCCTTGGCGGTGAAAAAATCTCTGCTCAAGCAAGAAAGAGTTAACTCCTAACTTCAGAACAAGCTCGTCTGCGAATCATCCGGGCGCGGTGGCATTGGGGCACCGATTTTCTCATACGCAGATGGCAGCGCCGTGCGTCCGCGCGGGGTCCGCATGAGGAATCCCTGCATGATTAAAAAGGGTTCGTGTACCTCCTCGATCGTTGCCGCATCTTCGCCCACGGCTACTGCCAGCGAGTTCAGCCCGACAGGCCCGCCGTTGAATTTGTAAATCAGCACTTCGAGCAGGCGCTTGTCCATTTCGTCGAGCCCCTGGGAGTCGATCTCAATCATCGCCAGCGCGGCGTCCGCGATTTTCCGGTCGATAAATCCCTCACCGCGCACTTGAGCGAAATCCCGCACCCAGCGCAGTAGCGCATTGGCGACGCGTGGGGTGCCGCGGGAGCGGGAGGCCACTTCCAGCGCCCCGCCCCGCTCGATTGGGACCTCCAGCAAGCCCGCCGAGCGCTCGATGATCTGGGCCAACTCGTCATGCGTGTAATAGTCCAAACGATTCGCCAACCCGAAGCGCGAGCGCAGCGGCGCGGTCAGCATTCCTGAGCGAGTCGTCGCCCCGACCAAGGTGAAGCGGGGTAAATTGATCTGCACCGAACGTGCGGACGGCCCGGAGTCGATGATGATGTCGAGCCGGAAATCCTCCATCGCCGGGTAGAGATACTCCTCGATGGCCGGGTGTAGGCGGTGGATTTCATCAATGAATAGAATGTCGCCCTTCTGGATATTGGTCAAAATCCCCGCCAAGTCGCCCGCCTTCTCGATTTGGGGCCCAGACGTCGTGTGAAGTTGGGTGCCGGCTGCCCGGGCGATGAGATTTGCCAGCGTCGTTTTCCCCAATCCCGGCGGGCCGGAAAGTAGCACGTGATCGAGAACGTCGCCACGTCCTTTCGCCGCTTCCAGCATGAGGAGGATGCGATCCTTGACCTTTTCCTGTCCGATGAATTCCGAAAATGCCGGTGGCCGCAGCGAGACGTCGAAGGGCGTGGCCGGTGCGGTGGTGGTCGTTTGGTAGAAATTTTCAGACATTGGGCGGGCGGGGATTCAAGCGGAGCGCACCACGCCTGAGAAGCGCGTATTTAAAGGAAAAGGGCCGTCAGAGGGAGGACTCGATGTCCATTTCCCCTGACGGCCCCGGATGATTCGGCGCCAGTTTATGGATTATCCGCCTTGATGCGGGTGAACATCTTCGCAGATGCCGTCCCGCTGGTGGTGGTCGTGACGGTCACCACGCCGGATTCTGGGGCGGATGCGACGATGGTTCCGATGGTGCCTGCGGTGTTGGCGACTCCACTGGTGACCCACTCGGTGAGATCACTGGACCATTGATAGGCGTAGGTGACATCGCTGGCGAGGGTCGGATTCAGCGTGTGCTGGAAGGTGACCGAGTTCGCTGTCGCAGAAACCTGAGTGAGTCCTGCACTGGCGGCATTTGGGTTGCTACCTAGCACGTTTTCCACACCGTTCGGGATGCCGTCGTTGTCGGTGTCGGTGGTGAAGCCGGTTGCGGGACTGTTTGCAGTGAGCCAATCTGCGTAGCTATTTCCATCACTTGGGCCGGTCACCGTTAGCGTTCCTGTGCCGGTGGGTTCGAAGAAGGTGTCACTCGGGTTCGCAGCTCCTGAAAGGACGGAGCCATAGATACCCGGAGGCTGTTCGACACCATTGTAGAACAGAGTGCTCACGACCTCGTTGGTATCGGCCGGAATGAGCACTTGGCCGCTGGTGATGTCGAGTTTCCCGGAATTCGCGAGGGAGTTCCCATTCACCGCAAGCACGCCTGCGGCGACTGTGGTGGGACCGGTGTAGGTGTTTGCTGCATCGAGGGTCAAAGTCCCGAGGCCGGATTTGGTGAGTCCACCATCCGGTGTTGAGCCTAAATCACTGTCGTGGATGAGTGGCTGTTTGATGGTAATGGCGAAGCCACTGCTATCGAAGAGCAAGCCGCCAGCCTGCACTTTTGCGGTGATGAGGGTGTTCGTATTGGTTTCAATGAAATCGATATTCGTACTCTTTGCCTTCACGAGACTGCCGTTGAAGTTGATGTTCGCAGTCGCAGGACTGCCCTCTATGTTGGCCCGAGCGTTGAAGAAGTTCAGTCTAACTTCACCACCGTTGAGATTCATGGTCGAAGTGAGGCCAGGCTCATTGACCATCGAAAACTGGTTCAGATCGGCGAGGCCACCATTGATGTTCACGATGCCACTGCCGAGGGTGAATCCGATGAGGAACTCTAAGTTGTTGGTGTAGGTTCCACCTGTATTTAAGGTGAAGGTCGCGGTGCCAGCAGATCGGCCGATCGAGAAGTTATCAGTCGAGAGTGATCCTCCATTGATTTCTAGGACACCATTACCATACACACCGTTGAGTGTGGAGCCTGTTGTAATAAAGGCGCCGGAGGCAATTTTCAGGGTGCCGCCGTCCACCCGAAGTCCACCGGATCTTAGGTTATTAGAAGTGACACCCCCGGGATTGAGCGTGAGTGTGCCGGCGCCGATTTTTGAAAAATTGGTGATCTGCTGCGCGGTCGCGGGCGCGGCAAAAACCGGTGCGGAGATCGTCCCAGTCCATGTGGAATCAAAGCCGTTGGTATCGATGCGTCCGGTGGTGGTGTTAACACCCGCAGCGCCCGCTACATTATTGGCGATGAGGATGGGGCGGGCGCTGTCGAAGGCCGAAAGTAGCCGAAGTGTGCCAGCCGTGCCGAGGTTGAAGCGCAGGTTGTTGGCTGCTGCTCCTAGGCTGCCATTTCCAGCCACTTCAAGAGTTGAACCGTTATCCCATCTGACGCCACCGGTGAAGGTGTTGCTGGTGTTGTTCAGGCGCAGGATGTTGGCATCTCCGGCGAGGTAAAGGCCGATGTTGTTGTTACTGCCGGATACCACGCCATTGACGGTGAGGGCTCTACGGAGAAACAGATCTGCTGGGGAAGTGCAGTTAAGTGCTAGATTTCCATCGATGATCAGGTTGCCAACGGTAAGACCCGTTCCTAAATCTCCGTTATGGATAATCATCCGATTTCCTGCAAAGGACACATTGTTGGCGAGAGTGCGATTTCCATCCAGGGCGGCAATGAAGGTGTTACCACCTGCGCCGACCGTAAGCGTTCCTGTTCCGGCCGCGTTGTTGTTGGTGAGGCCAAGGAATTGGATGGCTTGGGTGACTCCGCCGCTAAGGCTGGCGTTGATGCCTCCTAGGACGACGCTTGGATTGGTGCCAAGACCTTGTAAGGTGAGGAGTGCACTGCCGGTGAGTGCGGAGTTGATACGAGTCGTGGCCGCAGTGGCTTTTATAACAGCAAAAGCGCTGCCTATGTTGATTGGTCCACCTGTGACGGTGTAGCCAGGAACCGTGAAATCTATGACGTTGGCGTTCACTCCTTCATTGGCGACGGTTAAGACTCCGGCGGTGCCGCCGATGACGGCTCGTTTGCCTGCATTTGTCCATGTGACGTTGTTGGTGCCGTCCCACCAGAGGTTGTTAGTCAATTCGTCCCACGTCCCGGTGCCACCTTGAGCGCTTGGAGTAGCCGCGTCTGCATCCCATTCAAGCGGCGCTAAGTTTTCCGTATAGACCCGTAAATAGTCGATAGAGGCGACTTTACCGATGCCAGCAGCATCGGAAATGAGGTCGAGGCGCAGGCGGTCTAGCTGACCGGAAATCCGGTTGAAAGGGAAGGAGATGCGGACCGTCTTGAATTGCCCATCAGGAACAAATGTGGTGCTAGGAATCGTGAGGGAACGTCCGCCGCCGAAACCACCGATAAGATCGTCCCAGAAAAGATCGATGCGGGTCGTGTCTGTGACATCTTTTTTAATCCGCATTTCAAGAATGACACGGTATGGCGTGGGAATCGTAGTGACGGGAGATGTGAAATTCGGGTCATTGCTCGCCGCCGTGCCAGTGATAATGCCACCGATGGGAGTGCCTGCATCCAAAGTAAATCCGCCAGCGTTGCCTGCCCACGATTCTAGATTCCCATCGGTATCCCAATTCCATGCTTGGGCGAGGGTGTATTCGGACGGAATTGCCCCGGACGGGTTGATTTCTATGGTTTGTGAGTAGCTGAATTGAGTAAACGCTGCGGATGAGGCGAGCAGAAAGAATGCAGAGTGGATGGATTTTTTGGGTTTCATGGGTAAATCACCACTACTCCAATAAATCGGCGGTTTATACGTTTTTTCTCATAAAATTGCTTGGCTAGGAAGCTACAGACCGGTGACCACTTTGCCCGTGGCTGAGCCAAATCGTGCAAGCCCGCATTTTTCTCCGTCTTTACCCTTGCCACCCCCGACTCGACCGCTAGGGTGCGCGTTCGTTTTTCTTTCTACTGACAGACGGTTGGCGCCCCGGTGTCTGTCAGTTTTACTTCTCGGGGCAATTTCAGGAAGAGAACGCAACCAACAACACAACCCCAAACCAAACAACACTATGGCTTACGCATGTGCGGAACCCACCAACCAGGCACTTAACGACCTGATCGACTCCAAATTCCGCGAATTCCGCGAAGGATCGATTGTCAAAGGCACGATTCTTGAAATCCGCCCCCAGGTCGTCCTCGTCGATATCGGCTATAAGTCCGAAGGAGCCATCCCTTCCAACGAGTTCGAAGACGAAGAAATCGAAATCGGTGACGAAATCGAAGTTCTCCTCGAGAGACTCGAAAACGACGAAGGCATGGTCGTCCTCTCCAAGGAAAAGGCCGCCCACAAACAAAACTGGGAAAAAATCGTCAAAGTCTTCCAAGACGGCGGACTCGTTCGCGGCAAGGTCAAGGCAGTCGTCAAAGGCGGCCTCACCGTCAACGTCGGCGTCGAAGCCTTCCTTCCCGGCTCACAAGTGGACATCATCCCACCGAAGGACCTCACCGAATACGTCGGCAACGTTTACGAATTCAAAATCGTTAAAATCAACGACGAGCGTAAAAACATCGTCATCTCCCGCCGCGAAGTCATCGAGGCAGAGCGCTCCGAGCAACGCCAGACCTTCCTTCAATCCGTCAAAATCGGCGACAAGGTCACGGGTGCGATCAAGAACATCACCGACTTCGGTGCCTTCGTCGATCTCGCCGGCATGGACGGACTCCTCCACATCACCGACATGTCGTGGGGCCGCATCAACCATCCTTCCGAGCTCCTTCACATCGGCCAATCCGTGGATGTCGTCATCCTCGACGTGGACCGCGAAAAAGAGCGCGTTTCCCTCGGTCTCAAGCAGACTTCCGACAATCCATGGGAAGACATCGAGCGGAAATACCCAATCGGCCACAACGTCAAGGGCCGGGTCACCAAGCTCCTTCCTTACGGCGCGTTCATCGAAATCGAAAAAGGAGTCGAAGGACTCGTTCACGTTTCCGAACTCAGCTGGGTCAAGCGCATCACCCGTCCGTCCGACGTGCTCGAAATGGGCCAGGAAATTTCGGCCGTCGTCCTCGGCATCAGCATCGAAGAGCAGAAAATCTCGCTCGGCGTGCGTCAGCTCGACTCGAACCCATGGGACGAAATCGAACTCCGCTACCCAGTCGGAGCCACCATCAATGGCCCGGTCCGCAACCTCACCGCTTACGGTGCGTTCGTGGAACTCGAAGAAGGCATCGACGGTATGATCCACGTCTCGGACATGTCCTGGACCCGCAAGATCAATCATCCTTCCGAAGTTCTCAAAAAGAACGACGAAGTCGAAGCCATCGTGCTCGCCATCGACAAGGCCAACCAGCGCGTTTCCCTCGGTATCAAACAAACCGAAGGCGACCCATGGAGCCTCATCGACAGCCGCTTCAAGGTCGGCGACCTCGTCAAGGGCACCGTTGCCAAGATCGCATCCTTCGGAGCCTTCATCAGCCTGGAAGGTGACATCGACGGCCTCATCCACATCTCGCAACTCAGCGAAGACCATGTGGAGAAGGTCAAAGACATCATCAAGGTCGGCGAGGAAATCGAAGCCCGCGTTATCAAGGTGGACAAGGTCGAGCGCCGCATCGGGCTCTCCATCAAGGCCGTCAACTACAGCGAAGCCGATCTGAAAAAGGAAAGCGCCAGCTTCGAGTCCCTCCGCCCATCCTCCGAGATGGTCGGCCTCGAGCAAGCCTTCAACCTCGCCAGCTTGGCCACCGGTTCCTCCGAGGACTGGAGCCCAGGTCAGGAAGACTAATCAAGGAGCGTGGGTGTCTCGCCCACGAGTTCTATTCAAAAAGCCGGACGGGAGTCATCCCGCCCGGTTTTTTTTGTGGAGATGCGTGCCAATCCCTGCCTTGGAGCCGCCCATAAAAAATAGGATGCCCCTTGCGGATATCCTTGAATACTTCACTTCGCCACCGTTGGCCAATTGACGCTCTTTCCGGCCTAGGGTTGCCGTGGGCGAAATCGAGTGTCAGGCTACCCGCGTTCATGGCTCGTCAATACACCCTACATCGCCCGCAAACGGCTGCGGCTTCCGGCATCGACTACGTGGCGGCGCTGAATGCGGAGCAATACAAGGCGGTATCATCGCCACCGGGGAAGGCGCTGGTCATCGCGGGCGCAGGCTCCGGGAAAACTCGGACACTGACCTACCGGGTGGCATGGCTCCTGGATCATGGGCTGAGCGCCAAGCAGGTGCTACTCCTGACTTTCACCAACAAAGCGGCGCGGGAAATGGTCGAGCGTGTGCGCGATCTGGTGCCCCACGATACTTCGGACTTGTGGGCGGGGACCTTCCACTCCATCGGCAGCCGGATCATCCGCCGCCATGCGGAAGATCTGGGGTTCACCCGTGCATTTTCGATCCTCGATCGCGACGATCAGAAATCCCTGCTCAACTCGGTGGTGGCGAGCTGTGAAATCGACACCAAGGAAAGGCGCTTCCCGAAGGCGGATGTCCTAGCCTCCATGTTCAGCCTCATCGAAAACACAGGCGTAACCCTAGAGGATGTAGTCGCCTCACGCTACGACCATTTTTACGATTGGCTGGAACAACTTGAAGAGGTGCGGCAGGGCTACATTGCGAAAAAATTGGAAACCAACTCGATGGATTTCGACGACCTGCTCGGCATGACGGTCCGCTTGTTTGAAGAGCGGCCAGATGTATTGGAACTCTATCAACAACGCTTCAAGCATGTCTTGGTAGACGAGTATCAAGATACAAACTCCGTCCAGGGCCGCATGATCGATCTGCTAGTCGGTGAGGCAAATAGCCTGATGGCGGTGGGGGATGATGCACAGTCGATTTACTCATGGCGGGGTGCGGACATGGACCACATCTTAAGCTTCCCGCAGCGCTATCAAGGCTCGCGAGTTTTCACCATTGAGACGAATTACCGAAGTGTGCCGGAGATCTTAGAGTTATCGAACGCGGCGATCCGGGCGAACACCGGGCGCTTTGAAAAGGACTTACAATCGTCTCGCGAGGGCCTAGGTGTGAAGCCTGCGCTAGTGGCGCTGGATGATCCACGCAGTCAGGCAGCCTTCATTGCACAGCGGATGTTAGAGCTGCGGGAAGAGGGGATTCCCCTAGCGGAAATGGCGGTGCTCTACCGGGCGCATTTCCAGAGCTTGGACATCCAGATGGAGCTGACCGTGCGGAAGATTCCCTTCAGCATCACCAGTGGCTTGCGCTTTTTCGAGCAAGCACACATCAAGGACATCGCAGCCTTCATGCGCTTCGTGGTGAACCGGCGGGATGAGGTGAGTTTCTTGCGGATGGTGAATTTATTACCCGGCTGCGGTCCGGCTGCGGCCCAGAAATTGTGGACCGAGTGGCTGAAAAGCGGCTGGGCCAGCAAGGAGGAAGTGCCACCCAAGTGGTCAGACTTGTTCCTGAAATTCAAGGTTCCTAAAAAGTCTGTAAAGCACTGGGAGCAGCTGTGTTATGTCTTGGATGAACTCACTCCAGACGGAGCACCTGCCCGACCTTCGGACATGATTTTTAGCATCCTTGAGGGCGTGTATGACGATTATCTGAAGGAGAGTTTCGAAAACTTCGAGAGTCGTCGTAGCGACATCGAGCAGCTCTCACAATACGGCGGCAGCTTCGATGACATTCTGGAATTTCTCGCTCAGCTTTCTCTGATGAGTTCAGTGGATGGTGAGCCGACTGGCGATCAAGCCGAGCTGGACACGGAAAAGGTCACTCTCTCCTCCATCCACCAAGCGAAGGGCTTGGAGTGGAAAGTCGTGTTCCTGATCTGGTTAGTCGATGGGCAATTCCCAAATGGCCGCATTCTGGAAACGGAAGATATACCGATGCTCGAGGAAGAGAGGCGACTATTCTATGTGGCGCTGACGCGGGCGAAAGATGAGTTATACTTAACCTATCCGATGATGAATCCGAAGTCATACACCGGCGACGTCATTTGCCGTCCGTCACGCTTTTTAGAAGATTTCCCAATCGAGCTGGTCGAGGAGTGGCAAGTCGGTGAGTCGGAGGCTTGGAGCGAGGATGAGCCGTTTTGAGGGATAGGTTGGCAGATGGCTTGCGTGGATGTGCTTGTTTCGAACTTCATCCCCCCATCAATTTTACGACCGACTAGTCGCCAAAGGGCGAACGGCGGAGGGATTTTTTCTGGGAAAGAATGCGCTTGTCGGCAGTGGAGCGGTTCTTGGAATTCTGTGAGCGAGGGCGTTTCTGGCGGCGGAGTTTTTCCATGGCTTGGGTCTGGGCGATGACTTTACCTTCGCGGATGGCTTCGAGCTGTTCGCAAAGTTCGCGGCGGGCGTGGAAGCGGTTCAGTTCCCGAGAGCGCTCTTGCTGGCATTTGACACAAATCCCGGTGGGGAGGTGCTTTAGGAAAACGCAGCTGGAGGTCTTGTTGATCTTTTGGCCACCCGAGCCGGAGCCGCGGACGAATTTCTCGAGCAAGTCCGCCTCGCCGACGCCTAGCGCTGCGAGCCGGGCTTCGATGGCGCTAGGGCTAAGCGGACTCTCCATGGCCGGACCGTAGCAGCGGAGGCGGGAATGGAAAGCGTGGTTTCAGGGAAGAAATGCTATGAGCGTCTTGTTCGGCCTTGGGTGTGGATGGCGGCTGTTCATGGTGTTGATGGAACAGTGATGTCGTGAAGGCGAAGCTGTCGCTTCTGGTCAAAATGATAATCGAAAAGAAGCTCTCCTTCAAATTTGGTCAAACCATGCTTCGAGTAATCAACTGTGAAGTCGGGAACGTAACCCCAACGTCGCATTTGAATGGAGCCATCCTTCGTGAGCGCGATCTCCGAACCAGGGTTTGCTGTGCTCTGAAGTCCCACCAAAAGCTTACCCTTGGGGTGGGTCTTGGCGTCCGGTAACGGCAAGGGAATGGCTCGGCGGTCTTGAATCCGGTAAATCTGCGATGAGTGCATCAACCTTCCGGTGCGATAGTTCACGATGAGTATCGTGCTGTTTGGTGACCACAAACAATGAACATTCGTGGCCGTGTTGCCCCAAGTCCCGCCTGATGAAGAAACCTCCTCAAGTGAGCCAATCTTGCGTCCGTTTGTCTGGTCGATCAGGAGAACGGTGTCATCTGCCTCATCTATAAACGCAGTCTTCTGGGGAAACACTGCTACAGCAAACTTCTCGTCGGGTGATAGTCCGCCTTTAGTAACGACCCAATCGCCGCCAAAGACGTGGCTGCTCAACAAAAGAACCGCTGTGAAAATGTTCCGCATGATGAGTGATGCTGTTTCTTGGCCAAAGAAGTTAGGGAGAATCGCCAATAAATGAGATGGCATTGAACCGCAGATGAAAGGAATGAATGCAGATTAATAAGTTGAAGAGGCGTAATACGCGAGTGAAACATCGGAGAATTACGCGACTTATCCCATCTTTCTCCTGAGTTTATCTGGTTGATCTGTGGTTTATAGGAAGGATTTCCTTAGCTTGACCGCCGTGGAAGAAATGCAGTGGCATCCAGGAAATCTTGGCCGTAGATCAAGTGCTCCAGCAATGGCACGCCGGTGAGATCCTCGACGACTCCCTTATTGGTAATCATGGCGGTGTCCATTTCATCTTCGAGCTGGTTCATCACGATCCCGGCGCAAGTGAGGCCTCGCGCTTGGATCGCTTGCACGGTGAGAATGATGTGATTGAGTGCGCCGAGGCGATTTCCCGCGACGAGGATGACTGGGAGCTTGAGCGCAGTAGCGAGATCGGAAATCCGGTAGTTCGCGGTGATCGGGACTTCCCAGCCGCCGGCTCCCTCGACGAGCACGCGGTGGTGCTTCGCTGCGAGATGATGATAGCCGGCGATGAGTTCTGCCGGATCGACCGTGCGATTTTCCAATAGTCCGGCCACATACGGGGCGACGGGGGTTTTGAGGTAAACTGGGTTGACCACGTCCAAGTCCAAGTTCCCAGACGCCGCAGAAAGAATCACTGCGTCATCACGGTCTCCGCAGGCGACAGGCTTGTAGCCCACGGCATCCTGGCCCTCTTCGCGCAGGGCTTGGAGGATCAAGCGGGTGACGTAGGTCTTGCCGACTCCAGTGTCCGTGCCAGTGATGAAAAAACTCATAAACGAGGGGTGGCCTGAGCGGGCGGACGGGTCAAGACGCGTGAATGAGAAATTTCCCTTTTCCCAACAGAATCCCGGATCATGCTGGGGCCAGATGACAGCAGATTTCCTGGTGATCGGCGCGGGTGTAGCCGGGCTTTCCTTCGCAATACGCGCCGCACGGCATGGCTCGGTGGTCGTAATCACGAAAGGGGAGGCCTACGAGTCGAACACGGCCTGGGCACAAGGCGGCATCGCATCGGTGCTTTCCGCAACCGAGCGAGACCAAGGCGACTCGGTGGAGTCACATGTGGCCGATACCCTAGACGCCGGAGCGGGCCTCTGCCGGGAAGCGGCGGTGCGGACGATCATTAGCGAAGGCGAGGCGTCGATTGATGATTTAGTGGGCTACGGCGTCTCTTTCGACAAAATCGGTGGGCACTACCAACTCGGGAAAGAAGGAGGCCACTCGCACCGGCGGATCTTGCACGCCCGTGATACCACCGGCCGTGAATTGGCGCGGGCACTCATCGAGACCGCTCGCATGACGCCGAATTTGACTCTGCTGGAGCACCACTTCGCCATCGACCTCATCACCGCCACGAAAATGGGTGCGGTGGTGGACGACCGGGTGCTGGGGGCCTACGTGCTGGAGACGAAAACCAATGAGGTAAAAGTCTTTCGCTCAGACCGAGTGGTCCTCGCCGCAGGTGGTTGTGGAAAAGTCTATCTCTACACCACCAATCCCGACTCCGCCACGGGCGATGGGGTGGCGCTAGGCTGGCGGGCCGGTGCATCCATCGCGAACATGGAGTTCATCCAATTTCACCCCACCTGCTTCTACAACCCTGCGGCGACCGGACCCGAAGCGCGTTCCTTCCTCGTGAGTGAGGCAGTGCGCGGTGAGGGTGGCATTTTGATCAATAGCAAGGGCGTGGATTTCACCAAAAAAGTCGACCCGCGCGGCTCGCTCGCCCCTCGCGACATCGTGGCCCGGGCCATCGACCAAGAATTGAAACGCAGCGGTGCCGCCTGCGTTTATCTCGACGTGACGCACAAGCCAAAGGGCTTCATGAAAGAGCGCTTTCCCTACATTTACGAAACTCTGCTCAAGTTCGGCCTGGATTGTGAGACCCAGCCGATCCCCGTCGTCCCTGCGGCCCACTACCAATGCGGTGGCATCCTCACCGACGTGAATGGCAAGACCACCGTGCGTGGACTCTACGCCATTGGTGAAGTCGGCTGCACCGGACTGCACGGGGCAAATCGCCTCGCTTCAAACTCATTGCTAGAGGGAAATGTCATCGCCCGCCGTGCGCTGGATGAAATGCTGCGGCGCTACCCGCCCGGGAAACACGTGCCGCAGCCACCCGCCATCCCCAAGTGGGAACATGGCGACACCGCAGAGCCGGACGAGCTGGTGGTGATTTATCACAACTGGGACGAAATTCGGCGGCTGATGTGGGACTACGTCTCAATTGTGCGCACCGACAACCGCCTGCGCCGGGCGACTGCACGGCTGAGAAATTTAAAAAAAGAAGTGCGCGAGTTCTACTGGGGCCACCGGGTCAATGCGGACATCCTCGAACTCCGCAACCTCGTCGCCGTAGCGGGCTTGATCGTCGAGTGCGCCACCCGCCGCAAGGAATCGCGCGGGCTTCACTACACGCTGGACCACCCGACCTCGGATGAGCGCCTTTGCGTGGACACGATCATCCGGAAGTTTTAAACTCCCCCAGTGTCGGACCTCTTCAATAGCCCAGCGCCGCTCGCCGGTAAGCCAAGCCCGCGCGAGCCACTCGCCGCGAGGATGCGCCCGCGCACCCTGGATGAGATCGCCGGGCAGCAGCACATCCTCGCCCCGGGGAAATTGCTTCGGCGTGCGATCGAGTCAGACCGCTTCACTTCCCTCATTTTCTACGGTCCACCGGGTACCGGGAAAACGACCCTAGCCAGCGTCATCGCGCGGACGACTGGCTCGCGCTTTGAGTCACTCAACGGCGTGGAATCCAACGTCGCAGAAATCCGCGCCAAGATCGACCAAGCCCGCACCTGGCGCGAATTGCGCGGTGAGACGACCATTCTTTTCATCGACGAAATCCACCGTTTCAATAAATCCCAGCAAGACGTCCTTCTCCCCCACATCGAGCGCGGCGTGGTGCGATTCATCGGCGCGACCACTCACAATCCTTATTTCCACGTCAACTCGCCGCTCGTCTCGCGCTCGCAGATTTTCCAACTCGAACCCCTACCCGTGGCCGACGTGTTCACGGTGCTGGAGCGCGCCATCGCCGACCCAGAACGCGGCCTCGGAGAAATCAACCTCATCGCCGATGCCGATGCCCTCCGCCACCTCGCGGAAAAATCCGACGGCGACGTGCGGAAAGCCCTCAGCGCTCTCGAACTCTCCGCCCTCACCACCGCCTCCGGTGAGGACGGCTCCGTACATCTCACCTTGGCCGTCGCAGAAGAATCCATCCAGCGGAAAGCCGTAGTCTATGATGCTCATGGAGACGCGCATCACGACACGATTTCCGCCTTCATCAAGTCCATCCGCGGCTCCGATCCAGATGCGGCTCTTTACTGGTTGGCGAAAATGCTTCATGCCGGGGAAGATCCGCGTTTCATCTCACGGCGGCTCGTCATTTCAGCCTCGGAAGACATCGGCCTGGCGGATTCCAATGCCCTCCGAGTCGCGATGGATGCCCACCAAGCCTTCGAATTCATCGGCATGCCGGAAGGACGGATTCCGCTGGCTCATGCGACGGTCTATCTCGCCACCGCCCCGAAATCGAACAGCGCCTATGCCGCCCTTGGAAAGGCCATGAATGACGTGGAAAACGGCAGGACTCTCGCCGTCCCACTCCATCTACGGACGAACACCCGGAAAAAAATCGCCGCCGCCTCCGGTGAAACAGAAGCGGCGATGACCTATCTCTACGCCCACGATTTCGAGGGAGCCTACGTCCCGCAGGCCTATTTACCGGAAGGGCGACACTACTACACACCCAGCGACCAAGGCTTGGAAAAACGCATCCGCGAGCGCTTGGAATTCTGGCACAGCCAGCTTCGTGGCGCACCCTGAGGTTGAGTTTTTCCACGAGCATCCCCGTGCTTAGTCCTAAGCTTGATCGCCGTGCAATGGTGATGGGAATTGTTTGCTTGTGGACATCGAGTCCGGCGATGTAGGAGTCGGGTCTGGTGTGTTTAGATATCGATTTAATGTTGGATAGGCTGGGGGGACTTCGAGTTCTCGAAGTAGCGCATGAAGACGCTATGCACGCCTATTTCGACCTCAAAGGCTTTGCTCTGTTTGGGCGGCAGCCATAGAATCTTGGTGGAATGAAGCTTCGAGCATTGGTCACTGTAGCCATTGGGTGCTTCTTGAGCGGCTGTGCGTCAACTCAATCCGAAATCGATTCCGTTCGTGATGGAGCACATAAGAAGTTGGCGATAGGCCTCCTTCAAAGAAACCCAAGTGTTGATGCTGCAGTTTTTCGTCACGCTGGAGGGGAAGGATACATTATGTCTTCCGGTGGCGGTGGCTTGATGTTTCCAATTGGTTTGGAGGATCGGACTGGAAGTTATAGTGCGAGGTTTGAAGGGCTAAAACGCTATGCACCTATGGAATACTCGCAAATTGCCCCGCTACTGCTAGACCCGGACGGAACCATCACGCTCACGGATATAATGACAGGTGAAAAAATATCTCGGGAACGGAGATTTTATATGAATGCGTTTGAGAATTACGCCAAAAAATTTAATCGCCGGATGGCAGATCAGGTGTGTAAATCAAGCGAGTTGAAAAGATAGGTTTTGCCATAACCCCGAACCCATCGTTGTTCGACAGGCTGGTCGGGTGATAGGCCAAGGGATCGATTTGAGAAAGGCGAAGGGGGATTGATCCGTATGGCGGAGGATGTTTTCAAACGCCTATCGGTGCCGTGCCGGGTTACACGCGATTTTTTCCAGACTTGATCAGGTGATTCCCTGTTTCCGGTTTCCCTGCTGTGCTGCGCTAGGCGCAGGGTTGGTCATTTGCAGTGCCCTTTTTTCGCGAGTTCACGGAGAAAATGGGCCTAATTCCTATGCTCCGGTCGTTGAAATTCATCTCGACCGGGTTCTGGAGCACCACTTTCTCGGATTTGGAACGGAATGGGAGTATGAGGGCGCACGACGCGATCTCAATGTGGACAATCCGATCTGGGAAAAACGCTGGCCGGAAATGGTGAAGCGCATCGACTACATGCGGCCTTCGATTCTCCGGATCATGCATGATGCGAAGATGTACACCAAAATGGAGAACGGGCAGATTGTGGCTGACTATGATTCTCCTCGGATGGAGTTGATGTATCGACTGCTCGATCACGCAAAAAGCCGTAACATTCCGGTGCTGTTTGGCGAATGGTGGCTACATGAGGATTACTTGAAGCACTTTGGAACAGTTACGGATCCCCGCTGGGCGGAGGAGGTGATTGTTCCCTTCCTGATTCATCTTCGGGAGAAGCGCGGATACACTAACATTCGTTATTTCAACCTGATCAATGAACCTCATGCAAAGGACCTGCTCCCGGGCATGCCATTTGATTATGAGGGGTGGCGGAGCGCCGTGATCCATCTGGGGAAAGCCCTGGAAAAAAATGGTCTGGGGGACAAAATTATCATCGCCGGAACCGACGGCCCGGGAGACTGGAGCGGTTGGCTTGATCGACTTTCTAAGGATGCGGAACTCAACGCCTACGTCGGTGCTTACGAGTACCACCTCTATGCGCATTTACGGGACTCCGAGCTCCAGCCTTCATTGGTGGAGGGAAAACTGGAGACTCGTGAGTTGCGACCTCGTCGGTTGATGGTGTGTCGAAATGATGCGAAGGGCGGATCCAAACCCTTTTTCATGGGAGAGGCCGGCATCGATGACGGGAACAAGGAAGACCAACAAACGAATCGCTCCGAATTTTCCTACGGAGTGTGGATGGCGGATTATGCGGTTCAGTCCATGCGGGCCGGGCTTGCAGGATTGATCGCATGGAACACGGATGATTCGATGCATACGTGGGGGTCCTATGGTCAGGAAGGTCTCAAGGGCTGGGGCTTTTGGAATAGTCTGGCCGGTTTCAAGGATTATCCGACAGATGACTTCAAGCTGCGTCCCTGGTTTTACACCTGGTCGTTGCTATGCCGATTGTTTCCGCAAGGAGCCCAAACGCTGGAAGTGGATACGACTGGTGATCCTTTGCTTCGGGTTGCGGCGGCGCGTCTGCCGGATGGAAAGGGATTTTCCCTAGTTGTCGTCAATCAGTCGTCGGAACCGCGTCGCCTAAACCTGAACATGGCGAAAGCCGGCGAGAGGAAAATTCATGAATTCCACTATTTTGAAGCAAACCGCCCCACCGATGATGACGGGTTTCCGGTGGCTTCAAGCGTCCGTGAATCCGTGAATTTGGAATCCGGACTCGAACTGATGATTCCAGGACAAGGGGTGATTTTCATGACGACTCAGGAGCAAGAAAAGTGACGGTTTCATGCTTCTTGATCGTTTCTGGAGACTGACGACTGTCCGCTTGGCGGATGAAATCCACCGCCACGGAGAGCATCAGGATACGTCCTGATAGAGCTCGGCTAGAGGGATTGAAATCCCGACTTCGGGGAGTTCTAGGATGGCGTCAGGGCCGGATAGGATTTCTCGGCGGAAGCCTTTGCCTTCCCTACGGTGCAGGGTGAGAAATTGAGATTCGGTTTCCGCGAGAATGTAGGTTTCCAAGGTCGGGATGGTCAGATAATCGCGGGCCTTCTGCACCTCGTCATTGCGGCGGGTGCTGGGGCTGAGGACTTCGAGAATCACGCTTGGAGAGTCGGTGAAGAGCGCATTTCCCGGGACAGGCACGCAGGTGATCATACCGTCGGGGTAGTAGAAAGCTTCCTCTCCGCCACCCAACGGCACCAGTAGCTTGAAATCGCTGCCGGTGGGGAAACAGGGTTTTCCGGCAAGCTGGTTCCCGGCCAATCGCAAGAAATTCCGGGCGATGCGTTGGTGGTTAAGTGTCCCGCCGGACATGGCATACACATTTCCGGCTACATATTCGTGACGAATATCCGAGGCGAGTTCGCCTTGGAGGTAGTCTTCCCGGGTGATCCGCTTGTCAGCGATTGCCGATGCCATGGGTCTACGGTTACTCGGAAATCGATGTGGGTGCAAGCCTGGGAGATTCCAAGCGAGACCCTCTAGTCACTTTTGGATCCTTATTTCTTCTTCGCTTGGCTGAGGGCTTGGGAGAACCAGTCGTTGTTCTGGGCGGCGCCGGGGTTGAAATTGGCGGAGCGATTTTGCTGCGGGCGGTTCTGCTGAGGGGCGCGGTCGCCGGAGTCGGAGCGGCGGTTGTCGAGATCGACCTTGGACTTCATGGAGAGGGCGATGCGGTTGCGCTTGAGATCGACCTCGACTACGGTGACTTGGACTTTTTGGCCGACTTTGACGACTTCTGAGGCGTCGCGGATGAAGTGGTCGGCGAGTTGAGAAACGTGGACGAGGCCGTCTTGGTGGACGCCGACATCGACGAAGGCACCGAAGGCGGTGACGTTGGTGACGATGCCGGGGAGCTTCATGCCGATTTGGAGGTCGGAGGGTTTTTCGACTCCTTCGACGAAGGAAAAGAGCTCGAACTGCTTGCGGGGGTCGCGACCGGGCTTGGCGAGCTCGGCGACGATGTCTTTCAAGGTGGGCAGGCCGACTTGGTCATCGACGTATTTTTGGAGGTCGATTTTTTTGCGGGCGGCTTCGTTGCCGAGTAGCTCCTCGACTTTGCAGCCAGCATCTGCGGCCATTTTCTCGACGAGAGGGTAACGTTCTGGGTGAACGGCGGAGGAGTCGAGCGGATGCTTGCCGCCCCGGACGCGGAGGAAGCCGGCGGCTTGCTCGAAGGCTTTTTCGCCGAGGCGGGGGACTTTTTTCAACTGCTCGCGGGAGGTGAAGGCACCATTTTCATTGCGCCAGGCGACGATGTTCTCGGCGAGTGAGGCGTTGAGTCCGGAGACGTAGGAGAGGAGCTGCTTGGATGCGGTGTTGAGCTCGACGCCGACGGAGTTCACGGCGCTGATGACGGTGTCGTCGAGGCTGGCCTTGAGTGCGCGTTGATCGACATCGTGTTGGTATTGGCCCACGCCGATGGCCTTGGCGTCGATTTTCACCAACTCGGCGAGCGGGTCCATGAGGCGGCGACCGATGCTGACGGCACCACGGACGGTGACGTCTTCGTTGGGGAATTCCTCGCGGGCGACGTCGGAAGCGGAGTAGATGGAGGCACCGCTTTCGTTCACCATGACGACGGGGATGGAGGAGGGGAGTTTGAGTTTTTTGATGAAGGCTTCGGTTTCGCGTGAGGCGGTGCCGTTGCCGATGGCGATGGCTTCGATATCGTGCTTCTTGATGAGGGTGGTGACTTCGACGGCGGCTTCGTAGGCTTGTCGATCCGATCCGGCGGTGCAGTGGAGGACCGTGTGGTGGAGCAGCTTGCCAGAGCGGTCGAGTACGACGGTCTTGCACCCGGTACGGAAGCCGGGGTCGATGGCGAGCAGGCGTTTTTCCCCAAGTGGAGAGGCGAGCAGGAGTTCGCGGAAATTGTCGGCGAAGACGGAGATGGCGGTCTCGTCGGCGCGCTTTTTCGCTAGGAGGCGGGCTTCTGTCTCCATCGATGGCATCAGCAGGCGCTTGCAGCCATCTTCGACGGCTTGGGCGACGTGTTTGCCGGACGGTCCGGTGGATTTCACCCAATCTGGCAGAGCGACGGCGGTGACGCGTTCGAGTGGGACTTCGACGCGCATGAGTAGGAAGCCTTCCTTCTCGCCCCGGCGGATGGCGAGCATGCGGTGGGAGGGGATGGTGTGGAAGGGCTCGCTCCACTCGAAGTAGTCGCGGAATTTCTGGGCGTCGGCCTCCTCTTCTTTGCCATACATGATCTTGGAGGAGACGGTGGCGTCTTCTTCGTAAATTTTCCGGACCCGGCCACGCAGCGGGGCGTCGTCGGCGACGCGTTCGGCGATGATGTCGCGGGCTCCGGCGAGGGCCTCGACGGTGGTGGGGACTTCCAGTTCTGGGTTGAGAAATTTCCCGGCCTCTTCGGTAGGATCGGCGTCTTGATTTTCAAAAATGAAGTCGGCGAGCGGGGTAAGTCCGCGCTCGATGGCCTTGGTGGCGCGGGTCTGACGCTTCGGGCGGTAGGGGGCGAAGATGTCCTCGACGGTGGCGAGGGTGAGCGCAGCTTCGAGTTTCTTTTTCAGCTCGGGGGTGAGGAGTGAGCGTTCTTCAAGCGATTTCAAGACGGTGGCGCGGCGTGAATCGAGCTCGGCGAGCTGGAGCATGCGGTCTCGGATGGTGGTGATCTGGACCTCGTCGAGTGAACCAGTTTGCTCTTTCCGGTAGCGGGAGAGGAAGGGCACGGTGCCGCCCTCGGCGAGGAGCTTGGCGGTGGTGGTGACGGAGGAAAGGGAGATGCCGGTTTCGCGGGCGATAGCTTCGAGATGGGTCATGCGGGTGGGAGGTTTAGGCGAGGCTGGGGGGGGTGGGCAAGAAATTGGGTGGGGGAAATTTTCAAGTGGTGGAGAGATTTGGATTGAAATGTGGAAAGGAGTGGCGAGGAGGGATTTTCACGCTTGATCTGACTGGAGACTGGCCCTGCCTCGTCGAGGGTGTAGAGTCGGCGCATGGCGGATTTTTCGATGACATTTCTGGGGACAGGGACTTCGGTGGGGGTGCCGGTGATCGGCTGTGATTGTGAAGTGTGCCGTTCTGAGGACTTGAGAAATAAGCGGTTCCGTTCGTCAGTAGTAGTGAGGGCGGGGGAGGTGACCTTGTTGGTGGATTCGGGGCCGGATTTACGGATGCAGGCGCTGAGAGAGGGGCTGCGGGAGATCGATGCGGTGATTTACACCCACGGGCACTTGGATCATGTGGCGGGATTTGATGAGCTGCGGGCGTTTTGTTGGAGACGCAAAGATCCCTTGCCCCTGCATGCGACGCCGGGCTGCATGCAGACCTTACAGGAGATGTATGGCTGGGCCTTTTTTCCTAAAACCGTGCATAGTGGCTATGTGCGGCCCGCGCCGAATGTCATCGATGGGCCGTTTTTTTTCGGGGATTTGAAAGTGACGCCCTTACCGGTGGAGCATGGATCGGTGGAGACGGTGGGCTTTTTATTTGAGGTGGAGGGGAGGCGTCGACTGGCCTACCTGCCGGATGTCAAACGGATCCCGGCTACGACGATGCAGGTGATGGCAGAGGTGGATGTGTTGGTGATCGACGCTCTCAGGCCGGTGCCGCATCCGTCGCATTTCTCACTGGAGGAGGCCTTGGCGGCGGCCAGCGCGGTCCATGCCAAGGAGACTTGGCTGACGCATGTGACGCACGATTACGATGCGGCGACGGTGGACGAGAGCTTGCCGCAGAGTGTGCGAATGGCGTGGGACGGGCTGCAAATTCATCTCTGATGAGGGCGCTTGAGCTTCCTTGAGAGCTTGTCTTGCAATTTCTGAGTGTTTTGCAAAATTGAATGAAAGTTTGTCCTTATGAATTTTAAAACCATTGTCGTCCTAATCGCCTCCGCAGGAGCAAGTCTCTTGATTTCATCATGCTCCACGACCTCAGCCGGCGGAGGACTGGCGGCCTATCACGCCTACGATCGACCTACGAAACTCCCTAGCAATCCGCGCAATGTCCGGGTGAAAGTCTCACTGAGCAAGCAGCGGACGTATGTCATGGAAGGCTCCGAGATTTTGCTTTCCATGCCCGTATGCGTGGGCACGCCAAGCGCTAGGACACCTGCGGGGAGTTTTTCGATCATGAGTAAAGATGCCACTTACCGCGCGAACTCTCACGGCTACGCTTACAAGGGGAACGACATCCGTAAAACAATGCTGAGCAGCCGTCCTACGGGGTATTCGTTCAAAGGCACGCCGATGCCGTTTTGGTGCGAGTTTAAGCCGAACTACGGATTCCACACCGGTTGGGTCAAGCACTCTCCAGCCTCCCATGGCTGCATTCGGATGCATGAAAATCTAGCCCCCAAGTTTTTCAAGCTCGTCTCCATTGGGACGCCGGTGAATATCGCTTACACGCAACCTGAGGACGCCCTTGTCGGAAGTATTCCGCTCCCTCCGGATGCTGGGCCGCTTCCTGATTATCCAGGTTCCATGTATTTGACCGACGGGTATTTCAAGCAATACAAGCATCCGACCTACCAGTGAGAATCCCACACGGGAAAATGACTCACTCGCTGCGGTCTTTTTTGACCGCCACCACGTAGGCGAGCACGGCTTTTTCATCCACCGGCTCCAGTCCGGCGTGTTTGATCATTTTCGGAATCGTCTCTTCCCACTCATCGACATCGAGATTCTGCGGGAGTTGGTAGTTGTGACATTCCCCGCATTTCAGCATGTAAACTTCGTGACCGCGTTGGATTTGTGCCAAGGGTTTGCCGCTTTTTTTCGCCATGGCCGGGCTCGGATTGGGCACTTCCTTGATTCCTCCTTCAGCTGGCTCGTCGCCTGCTTGGATGTCTCCCAGCTCCGGGCCTGACCCCGTTCCGACACATGAAACAAGCGCGCCCGTACAAAGCCCTACCAATAGCCCCAATCCTCGTTTTCTCATGGCCAAGCTCTAGCCTGATCCAGACCAGCACTCAACCTCCGAAATGAACCTGCATCTTCCCGGTGAACTTTTTTGACAAATTCGCCACCTTCCCTACCGTCCGCACCATTCCAAGCAAAGCCTCCCTCTCACATCCATTTTCCCTAACGATCGATTCATGAATACACTTCGCACCTTCACCACCGGCTCCGGCACCCAAGGAAATTTTCACTCGCTCCCCGCCCTTGCCGAACAAGGTTTTCCGAATCTCAGCAAACTCCCAGTCTCGATCCGGATCGTCCTTGAGTCCCTCCTCCGCAACAACGACGGTCTCAAAGTCTCCGAAAAAGACATCACCAACCTCGCGAACTACAACGCCAAGTCCCCCGGCGACTATGAAATCCCCTTCGTCGTCGCCCGCATCGTCCTCCAAGACTTCACCGGCGTCCCTCTCCTTGTCGATCTCGCCGCCATGCGCTCCGCCGTCGATGGCATGGGCCTCGATGCAAAAATGATCGAGCCTCTCGTCCCCGTGGACCTCGTCGTGGACCACTCCGTGCAGGTGGACTATGCTGGCACCGCCGAATCCCTTGGCCACAATCTAGACCTCGAATTCCACCGCAATCGCGAGCGCTACGAGTTCCTCAAATGGGGCGAGCAAGCCTTCGACACCTTCAAAGTCGTCCCTCCCGGTATCGGCATCGTCCACCAAGTGAATCTCGAATACCTCGCCAAGTGCGTGCTTGAGAAAAACGGCGTTTTCTACCCAGACACCCTCGTCGGCACGGATTCCCACACCACCATGATCAACGGCCTAGGCGTCGTCGGCTGGGGCGTAGGCGGCATCGAGGCAGAAGCCGGCATGCTGGGGCAGCCCGTCACTTTCCTCGTTCCCGAAGTCGTTGGCGTCTATTTGACTGGTTCACTCAACACCGGCGTCACCGCCACCGACCTCGTTCTTCTCGTCACTGAAGTGCTGCGGAAAACGAAAGTCGTCGGAAAATTCGTCGAGTTCTACGGCCCCGGTGCCAAGGCTCTCAGCCTGCCCGACCGCGCCACCATCGCGAACATGGCCCCAGAATACGGTGCGACCATGGGCTTCTTCGGCATCGACGAAATCACCACCGGCTACCTCTCCGGCACCGGTCGCCCCGCAGATCTCTGCACCACCGTTGAGAACTACTATAAAGCCCAAGGCCTCTGGGGCATCCCCACCGAGCGCGACGCTCTCGAGTTCTCTGAAGTCGTCGATCTTGACCTCTCCGTCGTCAAGCCCGGTGTCGCTGGACCGAAGCGCCCCCAAGACCGCATCGACGTGGATCACCTCAAGACCAAGTGGGAAGAACTGCTTGCCGCCCCTGTCGCTGAAGGTGGCTTCGCGAAAACCGAGTCCAAAACCGCCATCGTCACCGTCGATAGCAAGGGCGGCGTGAAAGACACCATCACCCACGGCTCCGTCCTCATCGCCGCGATCACCAGTTGCACCAACACCAGCAACCCCAGCGTCATGCTCGCCGCTGGCCTGCTCGCGAAAAAGGCCAACGCCCTCGGCCTCAAAATCAACCCCTCCGTCAAGACCTCGCTCGGACCAGGCTCACGCGTCGTCACTGACTACCTCAACAAGACCGGCCTCCAAGCCGAGCTCGACACTCTCGGCTTCCAAACCGTCGGCTACGGCTGCACCACCTGCATCGGGAACTCCGGCCCGCTTGACCTCGGCATCGAAGAAGTCGTCAAATCCGAAGACATCGTCGCCGCCTCCGTGCTCTCAGGAAACCGGAATTTCGAGGCCCGCGTCCACCAATCCATCAAGGCGAATTTCCTCATGTCGCCGCCGCTCGTCGTCGCCTACGCCTTGGCGGGCACGGTCAACATCGACCTCACCACCGAGCCACTCGGAAAAACCCCGAAAGGCGAACCCGTCTTCCTCGCTGACATCTGGCCCACCGGTCAGGAAATCACCGATGCGATGAACTCCTCGCTCAAGCCCGAGGTTTTCCAAAGTCTCTACACCGGCTTCTCCACCCAGAACCCCAAGTGGAACGACATCAAATCCTCCACCGGAAATGTTTACGAGTGGGATCGCGAATCCACCTACATCCAGGAGCCACCCTTCTTCGAGGGCTTCAGCCCCGCCCCGCGTGACATCGTGGAAATCCACGGTGCTCGCCCTCTCGGCATCTTCGGTGATTCCGTCACCACCGACCACATCTCACCCGCCGGAGCCATCAAGATGGACAGCCCTGCAGGCCGCTACCTCGTTGAAAAAGGCGTCGGCTTCGCGGACTTTAACTCCTACGGCTCGCGCCGTGGCAACGACCGCGTCATGACCCGCGGCACCTTTGCCAACGTCCGCATCAAGAACCTCATGGTCCCCGGCATCGAAGGTGGCGTCACTAGCATCGCCGGAGAAACCAAAGCCATTTACGATGCCGCTGCCATCTATCAAGAAGACACCGTCCCCACCATCATCATCGGCGGCGAGGACTACGGCATGGGCTCCAGCCGTGACTGGGCCGCGAAAGGCACCAACCTGCTCGGCGTGAAAGCCGTCATCACGAAGTCCTTCGAGCGCATCCACCGCTCTAACCTCGTCGGCATGGGTGTCCTGCCCTGCAACTTCGTCAACAAAGAGGACTACGATAAAATCAAAGACCTCGGCGACGCGACCTTCGACCTTATCGGCATCGACAACGACCTCAAGCCCATGCAGCAAGCCACCCTTTGCGTCAACCCCGCGATCGGAGCCTCCTTCGAAGTCCCCGTCATTGTCCGGATCGATACCCCGGTTGAAAAAGACTACTACCGCGCCGGTGGCATCCTGCCGTATGTGCTCGCGCAGATCCTCGAATAACCGTGGGTGCGGTTTTCATCCGCCATGCCAAGCACTCAATCAAGCCGCCATCCGTAACGGATGGCGGCTTTCTCTTTTAGCAATCAATCAGCTCCGAATACGCAAATTTAAGAAGTCCCCACTTGCGGAATACGCAAATACGAGTATTTTGAACTTGTGATTGTCACCTTCGGAGACAAGGAAAGTGAGAAAATTTTCAACCTGACGTTTTCGCGTAAAATCGCCCCGGACATTCAGGAACGAGCCTATCATAAGCTCGTTGCCATCCATGAAGCGATCTCACTCGAAAACCTTCGCCAACCACCAAGCAACCACTTGGAGCTTCTGAAAGGCAAGCTCGCCGGATTCCATTCCATCCGTATCAACAAACAGTGGCGCATCATCTTCCGATGGGAAGGGCAGGACGCTCACGATGTTCAAATCACCGACTACCATTGAACCCATGAAACCAAAAATCACCGCTATTCCCCTGACAAACTCCGCCGCCGCCATGCTGCGGGATTTCCTGGACGATTACAGCCTGACCCAAGCGAAGCTCGCCGCTGACCTCCACATCAGCCCGCAATTGCTCAATGACATTCTCGCCAGCCGCCGCCTGCTCACCCCGGAGCACTGCCTGAAGCTCGGACGCTATTTCGGAAACGAACCGGAATACTGGATGCGCCTTCAAAACCATTACCTCTTCCGGAAAACCCAGAGAGAAAAAGCAGAGGCACTCAGCGCGGTAGTCCCGCTTCAAGTCGTAAGCTGAAGCCACTCTCAAACTCCGCCGACCTTGTTTGATCTCTCCAGTTCCCCCCATCCAGAGTTCTCTGTGCGGGCGAAGCAATTACCTTCGCCGAGGAAGCTTGATCAAATCATGGGTAAGATAATGCACCCCACATTAGCGCGGACGGCCCGGAGTTCCATCCCTGCCTGTTCGACCGTCCATGAACCGAATTCACCCGTCAGCCACAGCTCAATCCACCCGCGCCATCGCTTCACGTATCTTTTCAACGACCACTTTTGAATCGAAGCCCGTGACGATTTTCTCACGTGCCGCGCGTCCGTGTTCAATCAGCAAGGCCGGATTTGCGATGTAGTTTCTGAGTGCTGCGGTCAGATGCTCGACATCTGGCTGTGCTAACAGCGTCCCGCTTACCCCGTGGTCGATGAGATCGACGATGCCGGACATCCGCGTCGCGATGGATGGGATACCGCTGGCTGAGGCTTCTAACACGGCGATCGAATTGCAGTCGGCCTTTGTAGGCAGCACCAGCACATCGCTCCCCTGGACGAGGCTGCGCAAGCCATCGGCATCTGAGTCGAAGCTGCTGTAGCTCTTGACGTTTTTCAGGGTCGTCGCGGGTGGGCTTTTGGTGACGAGATGCCATTCCACGTCGGCGAATTCTGGGAGATTGATGACTTCCATGAGCACATCGCCGCCTTTTCTCATAAAATCTGCGCCGATGAAAACGACCCGCAGCGGCCCAGGCAAGCGCTCTCCCGTGCGTGGCTGCCAGTAGTCCGAGTTCACCATCGGCGGGATGATGGTGATTTGCGTGGGTTTCACCCCGTGCTCGAGTTGCAGCGCATCTGCATACCAGTGGCTCATGCAGAAAAAGTGGTGGCCGGCCTCTGCCTGCTTACGGATTCCACGGCCGTAGATGAATTTCGCCATCCGTGAAATATCTTTGGAATCACCGGTGTAGCCGAGATTTGCTAACTGGCGCATGGTGCCATCCGAGAAGATGAAGTAGCGCACGCCCTGTTTTTGAGGAAGCCATGGCACATTGTGGTAGGTGCCAAAAATGATTTTACGTGCCCCTTTGCGAATGGCTGCACCAGCCGCCCACCGACCGCTCAGGACGTCGTGAACCATCTGAAATTTCCCAAGGCGCTTGGTGAAATCGCCAATGGCATTTCCATGATCTTCAAGATGGACGAAGGTCCATTCCCCTGGAATGTGCTCGGGCAAGAATTTTTCCAATCGCACTCGGATGGATTTCCAACCTGCCCGGTTCACCATGCAGAAGCCGAATTTACCCTGAGCTGCATCATGCTTTCCCCCACCATTTTTCATGCGCCCATTGTAGCAGGGAACGGTAAGATGCAACCGATTTCTGAGCCCTGGGTCAATTGATCGAGATCATCGGCAGTCGCTCGCCACTCGGAGGCTGGCGGCAGGGTCTTGGGTTTTACGACATGCGCGTAAACCAAGTGATCCTGATGCCGGATCTTGGGTGGTAGAATTAGGTTTTTTTGGAAAGAAAAGTCGTGCTAGTTTGGCGGCGTGCGTTGGTTTTTCGGAGTCATTTTCATGGGCGTGAGCGTCCAATGCAGTCCCGTCGGCCCGCTGGCCGGGGGGCGCGATCCATACCGGCCGCCGTCGAGTCAGAGTGGCGGCGTCTCACTTGGGTCCATGCAGCGGCAGGTGAATCTGCACGTGGACTTGGTCAAAAAAGGCACCTACGGGCGCCGCGTCGTGCGGCCGATGAATCCCCGCTACATCACGATTCACAGCACCCAGAACTATACGGCTGGGGCGGATAAGCATTCGGAGGCTTTGAAAAATGGGGCGCTGCGTTCACCGAAGACACGCTACGGCAATCGGATCGGCTTCCTGATTTGGCATTTCACGGTGGAAGACGGCAAGGCGATCCAGCACTTGCCGACGAGTGAGCAGGGCGAGCATGCGGATTTCGCTGGGCCGGGGAACCGCTTGTCCATCGGCATCGAGATGTGTGAAAACCGGGGAAATAATCTCGCCACCACCGTCGAGCGGACCGCCAAGCTCACGGCGGTGCTGATGAAGCAAAAAGGCATCCCGCTGAACAACGTGGTGCCCCATTATCACTGGCCGCGGCGGGGGAAGACTCCGCCGAATAAGAACTGCCCGCACTTCCTCCTAGATCACGGCCGGCCAGGCGCGAAGTGGCGCAAATTCCTCGGTCGCGTGGACTATTACTACCGTCAAATCACTCCCTGATGTCTAAAATCCCCACCGACTACGGCAGCCCCGGAAATGCGGCGACTCTGCTCGACCCCAGCGTCACTTACGTCTGCCAACGCTGCACCGCGTGCTGCAAATGGCCCGGAGATGTGCGCTTGGAGGACTCGGAGATTTCCCCCATCGCCGAGTATCTTGGCATGTCAGAGGCGAAATTTCTCGGGGAATTCACCCGGCTGCGGACGAATCGGCAGGGCCTCTCTCTCATCGAAAAGCCGAATCACGAATGCATCATGCTCGTCGGGAATGCCTGCCGCATCCACGCCGTCAAACCTGCCCAGTGCGCGGGCTTCCCGAACACTTGGAATTTCCCCGGCTGGCGGGAGGTCTGCGAAGCGATTCCGGTGCCCGTGCTACCGGGTGGATCAGGCGTGGTGGAGTAGAATGGAGTTCTCCGCCAAGTTCTCTTCATCTCGGCACTACTTCTAATTTCTAAACCCAGAAGAGCAACGCGGCTCTTGCATGAAGAACGACGCCGGTTTCTTTAGTTCTAGCGGACTTCGGCGATTGACATTTTCAGCCGAATGGCTGGTATGTCTTGCGTGAAGAATCCTGCAATGGTTGTGCTGGAATCTGTCGGCTCCCCGCTGGAGCATCGCTCACGGACGCTGGAAGATGGCTCATGTAGTCTGAGAGGTCTCTCACGCAAGCTGGAAGCTCGCTCATGCACGTTGGAAGATCCCTCTCGTAGGCTGGAAGATCTCTCATGCACGTTGGAACGTCGCTCACGTAGCTTGAAAGGCTCCTCACGTAGGTTGGAAGGTCGCTCAGGTAGGTTGGAAGCTCCCTCACGTAAGCTGGAAGATCGCGCAAGCACGCTGGAAATCCCCACCCGCCACCACAAGTCTCGCATTATCAGTATTTTACCGATGAAGAAGTCCCAAAAATCTCCCTACTACATCCCCAATTATGAAAGATACATTATCAAATAAACTGGTCAGTTTCTACGCCACCCTTGCCGTTACGGACACCCCCGTTCATCAAGCGATTTGGCAAAATAAGATCCCACTGAGCTTCACCGAAGGACTCGCCACCACCCGCGCCGCAGTGCTCGAGCTCGGCAGAGCAGGAGCCGAGCAAAGCGCCCCCATCACTGGCAGCGCAAAGGCGCTGCGCGAGCTGCGAAATGAGTTCGAGATCAAGCTCCATATCCTCGCCCGCGCCACTTACCAAACCTTAAAAAAGGCGGGCCGCACCGAGGACGCCGTCAAGACCGACCTCACCCCTTCGGATCTTCACAACGCCCGCGCCGTGATTTTATCCGGCCTCGGAGAAACCGTCTTGGACCTCGCCGAACCGCTCACCCTAGTTCCCGCACCCGGCCAAGCCTCGCCGGGTGAGAAATACGGCGTCACCACCGCACTCTATAACCAAGTCGATGATCTCTGGGAGCGTTACAGCACCGCCGTCGGTGCCCCCGTCGGCGCCCGTTCCAAGCGCAAGGCCCTCACCAATTCGCTCCCCGGAAAATTCAGCGCCGTGGAAGATCAATTCTCGGATTTGGACGATCTCATCATCCAGTTCGGCAGCACCGAAGCTGGCCAAGAATTTGTAGAGGCCTGGTTCAACGCCCGCCACGTCACCCCACTCGGTCGCCGCGCCGCCAAGCCTAAGGTCGTGGTCAAGAATCCATAAGCGCAGACAAGATCCGAATCTTCAAACATCGCCCGGTCACGCTCCTTGAGCTGACTGGGCTTTTTTATGACAGCCAACCTACGGACCTGTCCCATGAGTCTAATTCACTACTTCTGCATTCAGCGCGGAATGTCATTCTTGGTTTCGACGCCCATCGCCTTTAAAGCTGTTTCCTGAAACGCGGGATCGATTCCATCTCCTTCTCGGCTCTTTTTAGAAGTTCACCAGGAGAGATTCCCAAAACAAATGCAATCCGGCCTAAAGTCTCGACAGAAGGAGCCGCCCCACCTTGTTCCAAGGTTGTAATGAACGAACGAGCGAGTCCGGTACGTGCCGCCAATTCATTTTTGGAAAGTCCGCGTGCAACGCGCAATTTGATTAATTCAGCTGGTAATACCAATCTCAACTGTTTCCCCCAATCTCCTGCATCCATAGGGTGGGATTTTGAGGAAACACATGACGACGAAGGGCTTCGTTATTCCGGTCGTTTTTGATTCTTGTAAATATCCAATAATCATTGACGTGTATTGGTTTCTAGATATTTCTGTTGTGGCCTAAGTCTAAGGATGTCGGTTTCAAGTCACAAATCCCGCGCCATGTTTAAAATTAAACCAGACCCCTTTTTTGTGGTGCTATTCGCATCCCTGCCTCTTCAGGCTCAAGAGAAAGATGCCGTCAGCAGCGCTACCACCGCACGCATCCCAGGCGAAATTGCAGAGGGCAAACCGGACACGCCCATGCAGCGTCCTGAGCCGTTGGCGTTTAAGGTAAAAAACACCATCACCCGTCAAATGCAGGTGGAAGAGTCACCAGAAATGGCGGGACTGCCACCTATTAAGGGGAAGATTAAAGTGACGGTGCAGCTTGTGGCAGATCCGGGTTTGGTAGATCCTGCGCCACCCTTGCCCGCAATGCCGATCACTGATCCGGCGGTATTGGCTCGGCTGGCTGAGTACCGTGCGAAATATCGACTCACAAAAATCGCTTTCGTATCCGCATCAGTTTACGAGCATAAGCGGACTTTGATTAGCTGCCATCCGAATGGTGAACCGACACAGGTCATCACCGCTTGGTCGAATTTGGATTTCAATCACTTTTCCGGCTTCAGCCGATTTGAAACCAAAGGTCGTGAAGGAGTCATGCAGACGTATGACTTGATGATGGGCATCAGCGACATGCCCGGACCCGTTCGGGTAAAGCGCCTAGTGAAGGCAGGACAAATCGATAAGGCTCCCGCGCCGCCGAATTTACCGGACTTGGCAGTCGCTGGGCCCGCTTTCGTGGTGGTGGAGGGTGATGCCAGCGATCCAGAAGCGATGAACTTGCTTCAAGGAATGCACGATCTCTATCGAAATGAAGGCCCCCGCATGAAAGCGGCCTATCAGGCGAGAATGAAGGCACAGGCGGAACGCAGAGCTTATTTGTTGGCAAACCCACCGAAACCGGAGGACGTGACGATTCAGTTTTGGGAGCGGGCAACCCCTTCCGCTGCAGGTATTCAAAATCTAAAGGAAGGACCAAAACCATGAGAATTTGTTCGCTATGTGCAACTGCGGCGGTGATTGGCTTCACAAGTTCATTGATGGCCAATCCGCCATTTCAACAACAGGTCTCGTTTACGGCAGGCGCGTCCGGCACATGGAATGTGGATTGGGCGGGTGATTCGGGTAGAACCTATTTTATCAAGTGGAGTCTGGATTTGGTGACTTGGCACTACGCCCCTTTTGTGAAGTATGGGCAGGGAGTGCAAACCGCAGGAATCCAAACGGTGGGTGCGCAAAAATTGTTCATTCGTCTTCACTACGTATATGACACGACGGTAACGACTCTTCAACAGGCACGCGACGCGGATTTCGACAATGATGGGATTCCTAATTATTATGAAATTGAAACACTGGGTAGTGATCCTCTCGATAAGGGCAGCGCGGGTGGGGATACCGACGCTGACGGCCTGGCGGATGGTTGGGAGAAGTTCTATTTCAGTATACTAAATGTGGCATCTCCTACGGCGATTCTTCAGGCAGACGGCCTGACAAATCTGGAAAAAGCACAACTCGGTCTGAGTCCACTCAAGGATTACGCTGCTGCCACTGCCACGACTCCGGCAAAGTTTGATTATGATTTGGTAGGAAGGCTTACCACAGTAAGTGCTCCGGTGGGTGCTGGAACTTACACGCCCGATGAAGAAGGAAATCTACTCGATGCTCAATAAACTCTTCGATCCATCATGAAAAACTTCCTAGGTCTTGCATTACTTGGTCTGGTGCCAACTTTGGCTGCCATTGCTCAGGATAATCCGGGCTGGCTACAAATCGCGCCACTTTCCAGTGAGGACATTGCGGAGCGAGTCTCTGCCATGATCCCGTTTCCGGGTGGTAGCACCGTCACACCCGATCCATCACAGCAGGGGGTGATCCCACGAGCTTCTTCATCGCTTGCAGTACAATCCCAATCCTCACTGACCACGCCCACCCCTGTAGCGGGAGGCAATGAGGCAGACACCATCACCCCAGAAATATCGGCACTTGCTAGGGGGCTACGTTTCGATGTGGTCAAGATTTACGAGTATGTCCGCAACCACATCGTTTTTGAACCCTACTATGGGTGCAAAAAGGGTGCCCACCTGACTTTGATGGAAGGTAGTGGCAATGATTTTGATCAATCCGCCCTTTTGATGGCCTTACTACGCGCTTCCGGTAAGAATCCTAGCTACAAGTATGATGCCCGTTATTTCACCTATGCGTATATGGTTGTTTGGATGGGACTTCCGGTTACCCCTTTCGGTCACCTCACGGATGCACAGTTCTCGGCTGCTTACAACGGATTAGTTGCCACTCCGCTTAATCGCCAGCTTGCGGTAGGAAGTGCACTTTTAGATAAATGGGGATACTATTACACGCAGGCATTTCATGACAACAGTGGGGCCGTGTTTGCCATACCCCATGTCTCGGTGGAGCTCAGTATTGACGGAACTCTCATCACGATGATGCCGGCGTATAAAGCGCATGAGGAATTCGCTGGTATCAATCTTGCGGCCGCCACGGGATATTTGAAAACTGATGTTATTACGGATGCTGGAGGAGCCGTCACTTCGAGTCCAGATTCGGTGACGAGCCTCAGTTATCCTAATATTACAGCACGACTGGAAACTTACTCGCTCTCTTTGACCAATCATCTCAAAAACAACCTGCACAAACTGGATGCAGATATGGTCACGGGCAAACGCGTCGTCAAACAACGTACTTTTACTGTAGCATCGCAGTTTGACCGAGGAGCAGGGTGGATCGACTGCCCTTGGTTACCTGTTCAAAGATGGTCTGCCATTCCGGTGGAGCAGATGTCAAAACTTCAAATTCAGTGTGGAACTTACGACTACGCGGCTGCTATTCCGTCCTTCACCACCACACTGTTTTCTCAAACCATCAATATGCCAGCACTGCGGGGGCGCAAGCTTTCGCTCTCGTGGTCGGGCAATACCGCTAGCATTCATCTTGACGAATCTTTGGTGGGTGCGGTGTTCACGACTGCGGGGGTCAAAGTCGATCTTCAGATGAAATGTACCCATCATTTTTACAAGAAAAAACTAGCGGGAGGAGTTTACACGGATGGAAATTTCGGCAGAGGTAATCAAACAACAACTAACGCTTTTCTTAAGGGGGATTCTTACGCTTACGCATTTCCATACAGTTTCACAAACCCGGACAAGATCTGCCGCCTGCGTCAAGAGGTTCTCGACGGGTATCGGCGGGCTGGATTGACTGATTCGGACTGGCGGGTTCGCACCGAGGTCCTGAATATCATGGGGCTACAATGGTATGCCCAGACTTGGCGGGCACAGCAGGTGATTTCTCCTCTTTATGATACAATACCGCTGTGGCATCACCGTTTCGGACGAGTCGCGCAGGAGCAGAGCTATTATATCGATGTATCTCTGCAACTCGCCACGGACAACAATGAGGACTCAACGCAGGGAGCTGATTTTATTCAACTTTCTTCACTCATGTTCAGTGCGATGGAACACGGCGTCATCGAGCAGATGCAGGGAGAAGACCGGTCTGCGGCATCAACTGTCAAAGTCATCGCCTTGGCAAATCAACAAGGAGTTCCGATCTTCCGGGCAAATGCATCCAATTGGCCTGCTGTCAGAGGACAATTGATAAACTATCGCGGTGCAGCCATAGCGGCGGGGCAGTTTTTGACTGGAGTTCAATACCAAATCGTCAGCGCCGGAACCACGAATTTTACTCTTATCGGTTCCGCCAGCAATGATGTAGGAACGTTTTTTATTGCGACCGGTTCTGGAACCGGAAGCGGCACGGCGGCACCCTCAGGTCTCACTGAAATGGAAAAAGACATCACTCAGTCCGTTTATCCGGGTAATGCACTACTACCCAAAAACGGCCAAATAACCATCAATCATTGGAAAGGCTCAGGCTATGCCTTCGCAAGCTCTAACGTATCCAAAATGCTGATTTCCGGCGGGTATTTTGGGGGCTATCAAAGTGACCGGATCGCTGCCGTTTCCAGCGATGAGCTTGCCACCTGGATCAACTCAGATCCTGCCTATAATACCTCACGAGGCACAACCCAGAACGTCCCCTTTGTTCCTGTGACCACCCCGGAACAGCGTAGCAACGATCCTGTGGAAATGCTTTCCGGAGCCTTCGTGCTTGATAAAACCGAACTGACGCTGGGTTCAGGCGCGGCCCCACGCGGGATCACGTTCTCGCGCCACTACAATTCCCACCGCCGCTACGATAAGTCCTCCGGCATTGGTTACGGCTGGACCCACAATTACGATATTCACGCTACCAAGCGGAGTTCTGTCACAGCCGGGCTAGCGGGAAGCATTTCCTATCATTCCACCCCATTCATCGCTGCGATCTACGTCGCCGCCGACCTCCATAAGAATCATACAACCGCAAAGGAGTGGACGACCGCCGCCCTAGTGATCAACTGGGCTGTCGACCAACTCAAATACAACGCGGTCGCTATAACAATGGGTAATCGAACCATCGAGTTTGTCCGCATGCCCGATGGCACCTATGAGGCGCCCGCCGGGATGAACCTGACTCTTGCCAGCCACGGCAGCGGAGCCAGCGAATACTTTACCCTTACCGAGCGCCACGGTTCCACCTACACTTTCGACACGGCGGGAAGAATCACCACCATTACTGACCTCTGGAACCAATCCCAGACATTCACTTACACTGCGGGACTTCTCACCGGGGTAAGCGATTCGTATGCGAGAACACTGACATTCACGAGGCCAGCAGGGCGCATCACTTCTGTTGCCGATTCGGCGGGCCGCAGCATTTCCTTCGGTTACACTGGTGACGATCTTACCTCATGCACTGATGTGGAAGGGAAAACATGGTCCTATCTCTACGACACAGAACACCAGCTTACCCACACTAAAGATCCATCGGCCCGCGTCATCGTTCAGAACATCTACGATTCTCTGGGCAGGGTGGCGGAGCAGTTTACCTTCGGCCAAATCGACAAAAAATATACTCTTTGTTACTCCGGCTATCATAACACTGAGGAAAACCCAAATGGTGATATCACTTCCTATCTTTATGACGGGCGTGGGCGCTCCATTGCGACCATTGATCCGCTCGGTAATCGCACGGATTACAATTATGACGGTCACGACCGTACGACTTCCATTGTTTCACCCGCACGGGAGACGTCGCTTTTCGACCACGACAAGAATAATAATACGACCGTCATTACCGATCCAATTCTCCTAGACACAGTGACGACCTATGATGGCCAAAACCGCCCTGAAACCCTCACAGACAAGCGCGACAACATCACGACCGTCAACAACTACAATGCACAGCATCAACCGCTGCTCGTCACCGCCCCTCTGAATCGACAGACGAACACCACCTACACGGCGACCGGCGAGGTGGACACCGTAACTGACGCCGAAAACAACATCACGGATTATGACTACAATCCGCTGGGACAATTGTGGAAGGTCCACATCAACAGCCATCTCAAGGTCACCTACACCTACAATGCCTACGGTGACGTGGAGACCGAGACCGACGCGTTGGGACGTATGACCAACCGCACCTACAACAAGCGCCGCCAGCTCCGGACCACTACCTTGCCTGCCGTTCCAGGCGAGCCAGCCGCCGTTATCGAAACCACCTATGACGATGAAGGCATGCCGCGAGCCAACATTGATGCGCGGCTTAATACCACAAATCACACCTACAGCCCGACTGGTAACCCTCTCACTACCACGCTCCCTGCGATCCCTGTGCCTGGCGGCTCCACCCTCAATAATGTCCTGACCACCACCTACAACACCCGGGACCTGCCTGATACCGCCTACAATTCCCTCACCCACACAAC
Source organism: Verrucomicrobiaceae bacterium (assembly GCA_027484055.1). Lineage (GTDB taxonomy): Bacteria > Verrucomicrobiota > Verrucomicrobiia > Verrucomicrobiales > Akkermansiaceae > Luteolibacter. The sequence goes on from JAIXQH010000010.1 coordinate 36,289, forward strand.
CACCTTTATCCACGACGGAGCCAGCCGCCTGACCGAAATTCACGACCCTCTTACACGCATCACTCGCACCGGCTACGATGCCAACAGCCGCCCGGATTCTCAAACCAACGGACTCAACCACGAAACGACATCCGACTACACTCCCCGTGGCGAACTCTGGAACACTTGGGACGCGCTCACGAAAAATACCCTCCAGACATACGATGCGAACGGCAATCCATGGCAGCGGAGAAACCGTAGAGGGCACACCCACACCACGATTTATGATGCCGCCAACCGCCTCCATACCAGCAGCACTCCGCTCAGCCACACCACGACCACGACCTACTATGACAACGACCTGGTCCATACCATTACCGAGCCGTCCACCCAGCTCACCACGCTAACATACGACACACGCACCCGCCTGAGGACGAAGACCGATGCAGTGGGAGCCATCACCTACGGCTATACCAACGCGGATGAGCTTTGGACCGTGACCGAAGGTGCCGCTACCATCACCCGCATTTATGACGAGCGCGGCAGGCTGAAAATCTTCACCACCGCCGACGGCGACATCATCCAGTACCGATACGACGCGAACAACAACCTCGCTCGCATCACCTATCCGCCGGACACCGCCCATCCCACAGGAAAGCAAGTCAACTACACCTACAATGCCCGGAACCTCTTAGAAACTGTCACTGACTGGTCAAACCGCCTTACCACCTACCAGTATGACCGCCTCGGCAGACTCACCGGAACGCTCCGCCCCAATGGCACTTCAAACCTGATCGCCCACGATGCCGCTAACCAGCTCACCTCCATCAAAGAAAGCGCCGGAGGAAAACTCATCAACTACCTCGCCTTCCGATACGATGATGCTAGCCAAATCAAATCCCGCCTCCGCGCCCCGCTCGTCAATTCTGGCTGGCAGCAGCCAACCCTTACTGCCACCTACGATGACGACAATCGCCTCCTAACTGCCAACGGTTCCAGTGTAGTCCACGATGATGATGGGAACATGACCAGCGGCCCAATTACTGCGACATCTGGCACACTTACCCTCGGCTACAACTCCCGCAACCAGCTCACCAGCGCCGCTGGAACCACTTACACTTACGATGCCGAAGGGCGCCGCCGTAGTTTCACCAATGCAGCAGGTATGACCCGGGATGTGATTGATCCGAGTGGCAAGCTCCTCATCCGCATCAATCCCGACCTAACCAAAACCTATTACGTTTACGGCCTCGGCCTTCTCTACGAGGCAAACGAAGCGGACGCCACCAAGACCTACCACTTCGATCAAGTCGGCAGCACCCTCGTAAGAACCAACGACAGCGGGAGTATCATCGGGAAAGCAGAATACTCCGCCTACGGATTACCCACCGTGATCGAAGGCGATATGACCACCCCATTCCTCTACAATGGCCAATCCGGAGTCCAAACCGACTCGAACGGCCTGCTGAACATGCGGGCCAGATACTACAGCCCGTATTTAATGCGCTTCTTGAATGCGGACCCGATCGGCTTTAGTGGTGGCAGCAATTGGTTCGCGTACGCAGATGGAAATCCGATCAGTTTGAGCGACCCGTTTGGGCTGTGTGCGGATAGAAACTCTTGCACTGGGGGCACCGGCAGGGGGAGTCCATATGCGAGTGATCAAGCCCGGAAGTTAGGAATGGCAACTGAGGTTGCATTGGGATTCACACCTGTTGGGGTCTTGATGGACATCGGAAGCATGGGTCAGGCTGGCTACAACGGGGATATAGGCGGGTTTGGTATGGCTGCTGTTGGATTCCTGCCGTTTGGTGATTTTGCGAAGCTTGGTAAAGTTGCCCGATACGAGGACGAAATGGTTGACGTTTACCGTGGGGTTCACGGTGGGCATCCTGATCTTCCAAATGCTTACAACGGGCAGGCAAATCCTAGAGGAGGCCATAGTGATCCAGCTCGACATAATGATTTCGACAACGAAAGCATTTTTACTTCGTGGACGACTGATCGCAATGTTGCGGCTGACCATGCGACTCAATGGGGAACTACAGAAGGAGTAATTCTTCAGCAGACGGTGCCTCGATCTTCGCTCACTCCTAGTCCAGACAGGCTTATGGAGTCGGAAGTGCTAAGGGGTGGTCCTGTCACCGGCGCAACACCAACAATACTCAAGCGATGAATAAATCAGAATTAATTTTTATCCTTAACGAACTTCTCACGCCAGAAAACCTAATCCTAGCAAGAAATCGTTGTGTCGAGGAATTGCAGACAAGTAACCCGTTGAGATTGGATGATGGGGGATACAAATTCCCGACGGAACATTTTTATAAAATATACTGGGGAAGAAGCCAAAATCGGAACTTAGATCTTTCACACTTCATTGGATTTTTAGAGTCCGTAGAAAATTTGAAAACCGATCATGGAATTCTTCGTGCAATATCTGGCGATACTGAAAGAGATTGGTTCTTAATATTGATTTCAGAAGCTTCCGATTTGGTCGGGTGTATTATTAAAGATAAATCTTTAGGATAGACAAACCCCCTCCGGCCCGCGCTAACAACTCCCTCCCGGAAGATCGTCGCTCCGCACCCTTTATCCATCCCAACGTGCTGTCACGCGTGCTGCTAGCCTGCGGGGCCATGTGACGTGCGCGGTGTAATGCTGCATCTCGGTCCGGGTGTCTCCCGCAAGCGGGTCCCTCCCTCCCCGGATGTTCCCTCGGGGAATACCCTCGGCAGCATTACCCGCCGCAGTCACAAGTCGCCTCCGGCATGCAGCCCCCGCGCCAGCCCGAAGTCAGGCTCGTTATCACTCGCATCCTCCGGCCACTTCCACGCCCCACGGCCAGGTGGGCGGCGGTTCCGCTCCGCTTCACTGCCGCCCGCCTCGCCGCCACCCCCCTACCGAAGAAGCTCCGCACCTCGGCCTGCGGCATCGTGTTTCGTGCCTCATAAAAATATCACAGACTCAAACCATCAAAAACTGATTTACCCCTGGCACGTTATGGGAGGTTCCCGACAGGAAACTTCCGATCTGCTGACAGGCTTTCTCGATCGATCTTGAAATCACTAAATCCGGGAAATTTAAGGAAAGTTCAAGGGCGGTGAGTTCATCCATGTTCGCTGAACTCCCATTCTGGATAATGCTCTTCGTAGCATGATCCGTCCTAGGTCAACGACTGACAAGAGCGCCACTCGCGAGTGTGGAGCCCACCGCCACCCGATCAGGCGTGGTGGAGTAGAATGGAATTCGCGGCGAAGTGGTCAGAGAGAATGTCGGAAACGATCACCAGTGGCGTCCCTGTGCGGATGAGTCCTTCATTTTTCAAGAGGGCGCAGACGCGCTCGATGGTTTCTTCAATGTTCGTGGCGAAGGGCATCTTCATCGCGCGGATGCCACGGGTCAGGGAAAGTTGGCAGCACACCCGATCCGTCGGGGTGAAGGCGAAGAATCCAGCGGTGCGGGGACGCAGCATGGCGACGTGGTTGGCCAGCACGCCGCGACGGGTCAGGACGACCAAGCGGGCATCTGGCAGAGAGTCTGCAAGGGTCACGGCGGCGCGGGCGGTTTTTTGGCGCTCGTCACGGAGCAGGGCATTTTGGCCGAAGCCATGGCCGCCGGAACGCTCGATGCGGGAGGAAATCCGGACGAGAGCCTCGACACAGCGTTCTGGGTAGCGACCAACGGAGGTCTCACCGGAGAGCATGAGGCAGTCGGCTTCTTCGTAGGCGGCGTTCATCACGTCGGTGACTTCCGCGCGGGTCGGAGTCGGGTTGGTGATCATGGACTCCAGAAGTTGGGTGGCCACGATGACGCGGGTGCCGAGCTCGTGGCAGCGCTTGACGATGCGGCGCTGGAGGATGGGGAGTTCTTCAAACTCGACTTCGGTTCCGAGATCGCCACGGGCGACCATGATGACGTCGGCCTCGTTGATGATGGCGTCGATGTTACGGATGGCTTCTTGGTCTTCCACTTTTGCGACGATCTGGGCTTCGCCTCCGATGGCATCCATCGCCTCGCGGAGCTCGCGGACGTGCGCGGCATCCCGGACGAAGGATCCGGCGATGTAGTCCGCACCGCATTCCACGGCGAGGGCGAGATCCTTGTGATCCTTTTCGGTGAGGGCGGGTAAATTCAGCCGGACGCCGGGGAGATTGATGTGGCGGCGTGAACCCATGCCACCTGGGGTTTTTACGACACAGAGCACCCGGTCCGCCTCGACCACGTCGATCCGCATGAGCATGGCACCGTTGTCCACGACGAGGGTATTTCCCACGGTGACGTCGCCCATGAGGCCGTCATAGTTCACGGTGGTGGAGAGTGGCACGGTCGGCTCGACGCCGACTTTGCGGAACTCGACGATATCGCCCTCGGCGAGGGTGTAGTTTTTTTCCAAGTCGCCGGTGCGGATTGAGGGGCCGGTTAGGTCGAAGAGCACGGCGATGTTCGCATTCCGCTCGGCGGATTGGCGGCGGACGCGCTTGCTCATTTCCTCCGCCCATTCGTGCTTGGCGTGGCTCATGTTGAGCCGGAAAACATTGGTGCCTTGGTCGATGAGTTTGCCGATCATTTCTTCGGACTCGGTGGCTGGGCCAAGGGTGATGATGATTTTTGTTTTACGTGACACAGGGATAAGGACTGGAGTGTGAGCTAGAAAAAGGTGATGAATCTTCCGTGGCGAAAGCATCCGTCATGCCGTCTGGTATGCCGAACGTCCGCCGGGCAGTGACATGCCTGAGAAATCGGTTTTTGCCTACCATTTTATCCCGTGAATTCGCGATTGTAGGATGGGTGGGGTCGCTTAGCGTGCTGGACGATGCTGAAACGTAGAGTCATTTCCGAGTTGCTGGATCATCTGCCAGCCGATGATCCAGAGGCGTTGTGGAGTCGGCGGGACCTGCGGCGGATCAATGGACTGATGGGGAATGAACGCTGGGTGCTGCGGGCGGTGGCGCGGTTTGAAGAGGCGGCGGGGCGTGGAATTGTGGAGGTGGGGGCGGGGGATGGGTTGCTGAGCGAGAAACTGGCACGGCGCTACCCACAGGCGAGTGTGGTGGCTTACGATCTCGCGCCACGGCCTGTGGGGCTGGATGCGCGGGTGTGCTGGGAGGCGGGGGATGTTTTTGAAAAACCGAGTCCAGCAGGCGGGGTGGTGGTGGCGAATTTGTTTCTCCATCACTTCGAGAAGGGAGATTTACGTGCGCTGGGGCGGTGGTTGGGCGGCTTCGAGGTGTTGATTTTCAACGAGCCGGATCGCGCCTACTTGCCTCACGCGTTGGGATTTCTGATACGCCCGTGGATCAACCGAGTGACGCGGCATGACATGCATGTGAGCATCACGGCGGGATTCGGTGCGGGGGAGATGATGTATTTCCTGGGGCTGGATCAGGCGCTGTGGCGCTTCGAGGAAACTTGGACGTGGCGCGGGGCGAGACGCGTGATAGGGTGGCGGGATTGAATCAGGAAATTTGCATCGCAGGGGGAGGCTTAGCGGGACTGTCGCTGGGTGTCGCCCTTCGAAACAGGGGGGTGCGAGTGCGAATCCAGGAAGCGGGGAACTATCCGAGGCATCGGGTGTGTGGGGAGTTTATTTCAGGAGTGAGTGAGGAGACTTTGGGCAGACTGGGTATCATGGAGCATTTCAGCGATGCACTGCGGCATCGCTCGCTGGGGTGGTATGATCGGGGGAAATTGATGCATGAAGATCAGTTCAAGCAGGCGGCGTATGGGATTTCCCGGTATCTGCTGGATGCACGGTTAGTGGCGCAATTTCGAGAGCTGGGCGGCATTTTGGAAACGGGAAAACGAGCGCGACCTGAGCCGGGTATCGGCAAGGTGTGGGCGGCGGGTCGGCGACCTTGCAAGGGGCGCTGGATCGGGCTGAAGGCACACGTGCGGCAGCTCCCGCAGACGGCGGATTTAGAGATGCATGCAGGCGGAAATGGCTATGTGGGTCTTGCTGGGGTGGAGGATGGCTGGACGAATGTGTGCGGTCTCTTCCGGCTGAACCGAGCGCAGCGTGGGGTGGGGGAGGAGCTGCTGCCGGCTTATTTAGAAGCGGGTGGAAATGTGGCTTTGGCGGCAGCGCTGCGTGCGGGCGAGTGGAAAAAGGGGTCATTTTCTGCCGTGGCGGGCTTCGAACTTGGGCCGCAGGTGCCGTTGGCGGGCTTACTCACGCTGGGGGATGCGGAGAGCATGATCCCACCGTTTACCGGGAATGGCATGTCCATGGCCTTCCAAGCGGCGGAGTGTGCGCTGGACCCGTTGACGGCCTGGTCGCGAGGGGAGGTCTCATGGGATCTGGCGGCGAAGGAGGTGCGGTGGGCATTGAAACGCCGCTTTTCTCGCCGACTGAGGGTGGCGCAAGCGCTGCATCCGATCCTTTTGGCGGCGAGTGGCCGCGCACTGTTGGGTCAGCTCGCCACGCGCCACCTGCTTCCTTTTCAACGGGTCCTCACCTTGATCCGATAGTTGATTGATTTTCATGATGTATCTCCGCTCTCTCGCCACCGCCGTTCCGCCACGTTCTTTCTCACAAGTTGAGTGCTGGGAGGCGATGCAGCGGGGGGATTTTTTGAAATCTCTCAGAGCTCGATCCTGCGGCTTGATCGAGAAAGTTCTGACTCATGGAGCGTCGGGGATTGATCGGCGGAATCTCGCGTTAGAATCCATTGAGTCTTCATTCACTCAAGACGCGGAGTCGCTGAGCCTCGCGTTCGAGCGGGAGGCTCCGGTGCTAGCGGCGGCGGCTTTGGCGAAGGCGTTGAAACAAGCAGGGCAAGTGGCGCAGGAGGTGGATGCCTTATTTCTCTGCACTTGCACGGGCTATCTCTGTCCCGGAGTGAGCAGCTATGTGGCGGAGGCGCTGGGCTTGCGGGATGATGTTTACCTCGCAGACTTGGTGGGGCTGGGCTGTGGTGCGGCCATCCCGGTGATGCGGGCAGCGCAGGGATTTTTGGCGGCGAATCCGGGGGCCGTGGTCGCGACGGTGGCGGTGGAGCTGTGTTCGGCAGCCTTCTTCGCCAATGACGAGCCGGGTGTCTTGATCAGCCTCTGTCTCTTCGGGGATGGCGCAGCAGCGGCAATTTGGAAAGGGGAGGGGAGGCCTGGTGATTGGCAGGCTGGGTGCTTCACGACGACCCATTTACCGGAGGAGCGGGAAAAAGTGCGATTTGTAAACTCGGCGGGGAGATTGAAAAATCAGCTTCACCGCGCGGTGCCCGGACTGGCGGCGGAGGCGGTTGCGAAGTTGTTTGCAAAGAGGCAGGGTGAGCCAGATCAAGTGCTGGCCCACTCGGGCGGTCGCGATGTGGTGGATGCGTTGGAGGGGGTGCTACCCTTTCAACTGTCGGAGACGCGTGCGGTGCTGAAAGATCATGGAAACATGAGCAGTCCCGCCGTGCTTTTCGCATTAGAGCGCCGTCTCGCAGAGAACCGCCCAAGCGACCGACGCCTATGGCTCACTGCCTTTGGCGCTGGATTCGCGGCGCATGCGTGTGAAATGTGGCGATGAATTTTCCGAGTTGGCACCCCGGTGGGTCGTTGTCTAGGGTGGCGGCGTGATTCGTCCTGTCGATGTCCTCTTAGAATTTCTCGCCGCTGAGCAAGCGCGCGGGGTGACGCATATTCACCTCGATGAGGGCGCGCGAGACGGCTTGCGGGGTCTTTTTCACCAGTCCAAATCGACAGGCAAGCCAACGGCGGAAGTGTCCGTGAAGGTCGAACCCATGGCACGAGTGGAGATGCCGATTTTGGAGGCTCCGATCGAGAAAGCAGCCCCGGTCAGTCAACTCAAGGTGGTGGGGAACACGCGGATCGAGCAGCTGGAGTCACTCCGCCAGCAAGCGGAAAACTGGCCGCCGGTGCGAGCGCTCGGATCGCTGCGGGAGACGATGGTTTTTTCAACGGGAAATCCAGACGCGCGGGTGATGTTAGTCGGGGAGGCACCGGGCTACCAGGAAGAAAGGGAACGCGAACCTTTCGTCGGTCCAGCGGGACAAAAGCTAAATGATATTCTCAAGGCGATGGGACTCTCCCGGGAGGAAGTCTATATCTCGAACTTGGTGAAATTCCGCCCGAGTATGCCCTCGCAGACGACGAACAACCGCAAGCCAAGCCCCGAGGAAATGGCGGCCTGTCTGCCTTTTGTGCGGGCGGAAATCGAAATCGTGAAGCCGGAATGCATCATTGCGCTGGGTGGCACAGCTGCGGAGGGGCTGCTAGGACTCACTGGCACTGTGACATCCATGCGGGGGAAATGGCATGACTTCGAGGGGCTGCCTGTGCGGGTCAGCTACCACCCGAGCTACCTCTTGCAAAGCGGCGGCAATAGCCAAGTGAAACGCCAGCTCTGGGAAGATATGCTAACCGTGATGGAGCAACTCGGCCTGCCGATTTCCGAGAAACAACGAGGGTTCTTCCTAACGAAGTGAGTCTGGCAGATCGGGTCACATTCCCTTTTCGCCGAGGATCTTGATCGGCTTGGGCGTGCGCTTACGACGGAGCCCGAATTGGCGCACGGCGTGGCGTTGGAGATGAGCTTTGGCGTCCTCGATATCGTCAGTGAAGAAGATCAGCTCTGGATCATCTGGGCTGATGGTGCCTGCTTCCGCCATGAGATAGACAAAGTCGATCAGTGGTTTCCAATAATCTTTCCCCATCAGCACGATGGGGAAAGCCCGGAGTTTTCCAGTCTGGATGAGTGTCATTGTTTCAAACATCTCATCCAGTGTCCCCGCTCCACCGGGGAGGACGATGAAGGCGTAAGAATACTTCACCAGCACTACCTTGCGGGTGAAAAAATAACGCATCGTCACCGAGCGCTGGACATAGGGATTGAGCGCTTGTTCGTGTGGTAGCTCGATGTTGACGCCCAGCGAGCGGCCACCCACTTCGAAGGCACCCTGGTTCCCCGCTTGCATGATGCCGGGGCCGCCGCCGGTGATGACGGTGAAGCCCAGTCTAGCACATGTCGCGCCCATTTTACGCGCCATTTCATAGGAATCTGTGCCCGGTTTCGTCCGTGCAGAGCCGAAGATCGTGACGCAGGGGCCGGCAAAATGGAGTGCGCGGAACCCGCGTAAAAGATCCAACGCCACGCGGAATAGGGTCACCAAATTGTGAATCCGGGTGCTGGGTCCGCTTAGCAAGGACTGGTCCGGCGTCTCAAGCTCGAAGATTTCCTGTTCCAGAATTTCCTGCTCGCTCGGCTCTGTGGCCATTTTCGGGAGTTGCTGGCTCATCGGGTGCGGCTTTTTTGAGACTAAAAACGCGCCCGACTCAATGAGCCGGGCGCGTTGGGTGAAGGGTCAAATGAGAATTAGGCGGCGAAGTTCGCAGCGACCACGTCCCAATTCACCACGCTCCAGAAGGCGGAGATGTAGTCAGGACGACGGTTTTGGTAGTTGAGGTAGTAGGCATGTTCCCAGACGTCGAGTCCGAGGATGGGAGTGCTGCCGCAGGCTCCGAAATCAGGGCCCATGACCGGGTTGTCTTGGTTGGCGGTCGAGCAGACGGCGAGGGTGCCGTCCGCCTTTTTGCAGAGCCAAGCCCAGCCGGAGCCGAAACGGGTGGCACCTGCCTTGGCGAAGGCTTCTTTGAAGGCGTCGAATGAGCCGAATGCCGCATCGATGGCCTTAGCGAGATCGCCGGTCGGGGCGGATGCGCCGCCTGGAGCGATGACTTTCCAGAAAAATGAGTGATTCACATCACCGCCTGCGTTGTTGCGAACGGCGGTGCGGATGTCTTCCGGGACCGTTGCTAGGCTGCGGATGAGTGCGTCTGAGCTGAGGGCCTCGAGCTCGGATTTTCCCGCGAGGGCGTTGTTGAGGTTGGTGATGTAAGCGTTGTGGTGCTTCGAGTGATGGATCTCCATCGTGCGAGCGTCGATGTGGGGTTCGAGTGCGTCGTAAGCGTATCCGAGTGCGGGAAGTGTGTGTGCCATGGTAATTCGAGGAGTTTGATTTGCGTATCGCCGGGCCATTCGATACCACGAACAAGATCGGCGACGCCACTACGAAACCGAGCTAGCCATCACCCGCAAGGACAAAACCATGATTCCTCCAGAACTCGCCACCTATCTTCCACAAATCATCCCAGCTATTCTTGGCATTTTCTTCGGTTGGCTTTTCACTCAACTCATCGCGCGGGGCAAGCTTTCCACTGCTGCGGAGCGACTGAAAGCGGAGGAACGCCGCGCTGCGGAGATCGAAGCGCGCCTCGCCCAGTCGGCTGACGAATCCCAGCGCAACGAACTCGAAGCCCAGTCATTTCGGAATCAACTCACGGAAATCCGCTCCCGCCTTGAGAGTGAAATCAAGGCCGCTCATGAGAAACAAGCCCTACTGGAGCGCGCGGAAATCAAGCTCTCCGATACCTTCAAGGCCCTCTCCGCCGACGCGCTCAAGTCCTCCTCCGAGCAATTTCTCCAACTTGCCAAATCCTCGCTCGCCACCCAGACGGAAGAGGCGAAGGGCGAGATTGAAAAACGAAAAATCGCCATTGAGACCCTTATCACGCCGGTCGCAGAGTCGCTGGGAAAATTTGAAATCCGCATCGGCGAGATCGAAAAATCCCGTGAAGGCGCTTACTCAGAACTTCGCGAGCAAGTCCGCGCCCTCGGCGAAGGTCAGCTCGGTCTCCAGCGCGAGACCGCCTCACTCGTCAGGGCGCTCCGCCAACCCACCGGCCGCGGGCAGTGGGGAGAAATGCAGCTCCGCCGCGTCGTCGAACTCGCGGGAATGCAGGAGCACTGCGACTTCGAGGTGCAGCACAGCTCGACCACCGATGAGGGGAAAAAACTCCGCCCCGACCTCATCGTTCGCCTACCCGGTGGGAAGACGATCGTCGTGGATTCCAAGACCCCGATGGATGCCTACCTCGACGCTCTTGAGGCCACCGAAGATGCCCACCGCGAAGAGGCACTTCACCGCCACGCGCGCCAAGTCCGCACGCATATCCAACAGCTTTCCTCGAAGAACTACACCGCGCAATTTGCCCAGACGCCTGAGTTCACCGTGCTCTTTCTCCCCAGCGAATCGTTCTTTTCCGCCGCGCTTCAGAGTGATCCCGGCCTGATCGAGCGCGGGGTGGACCAAGGCGTCATCCTCGCCACGCCCACCACGCTCATCGCCCTGTTGCGGGCGGTCTCCTATGGCTGGAGGCAGGAATCCATCGCCGAAAACGCCCGGGAAATTTCCGCACTCGGCCGCACCTTGCATGAGCGCTTGGGGAAACTCGCCGATCACTTTTCCAAGTTGGGCCGCTCACTTGGGAATGCGGTGGAGCACTATAATAGTGCGCTTGGCTCCTTCGAGACGCGCGTCCTCATCACCGCCCGCAAGTTTGAGGAACTCAAAGCTGCGCCAGAATCCGCCACCATCAGCCACCTGGAGCCGGTCGATCAAATCCCTCGCGGCATCCCGCTCACTAGCGCTCCACCGAAGGCACTGGCAGCACTCGCCCGCGCCAGCGAGGTCGCCGCCAGCCACCAAGAGCCCAGCGGTGCCGTGCCAGTGAGTATTTCTCCACCGCACGAAGACTTCGCCTTCGTCCCGCATGCTTCGGCGGGTGCCAGCAGCGCCGCCGCGGATCTCCGCTCCGCTCTCGAGTGAACCCGTCCCACGCTCTCACCATGCTTCCTGCCCTCACTGGTCAATCTCCCGACTCACTCGCCGCTTGGCTGAAGGACGCGGGTGAGCCTGCATTCCGCGCCGCTCAAATCCTGGAATGGGTTTGGAAAAAAAAGGTCGTTTCTTACGACGCGATGTCGAATCTCCCCGCCGCCTTGCGGGTGAAGCTTGCCGAGTCATTTCGCCTGACCGCACTTGAACATTCGACGACACAGGGCGCAGCCGATACCACCCGCAAGTTTCTTTTCCGGCTTCACGATGGCCGCTACGTGGAAAGCGTGCTAATCCCCGCCAATCCTGCACTTTACGGGGAAAAGTCTGACCGCCGGACGCTCTGCGTTTCTTCACAAGTCGGCTGTGCCTATGGCTGTAAATTCTGCGCCTCGGGGCTCGCCGGATTCACCCGGAATCTGGACCCCGCAGAGATCGCCGGGCAGGTGCTCGCCGCCGAGCAGCTATCCGGGGAGCGGGTTGATTCACTCGTTTTTATGGGCATGGGCGAGCCCTTGGCGAATCTTGATAACCTGCTGGCCGCCATCGCCCTCATCACCGGGGAGAAGACACTCCACCTCGGAGCACGCCACCTGACGATTTCCACCTCCGGACTTGTGCCGCAGATCAAGCAGCTCGCCGAGCACCCGCAGCAGATCCGCCTGGCCATCTCACTGCATGGCGCGACGGATGAAGTCCGTCAGCAAATCATGCCGATCAATAAAAAGTGGCCCGTCGCTGAGTTGTTTGATGCGCTGGACCACTGGAATGCGAAAAAAACACAGAAGCTCACCCTCGAATACATCCTCATCCAAGATGTGAATGATTCTCTAACTCAAGCCGCCATCCTCGCCCGCCATGCGCGGCGCTTGGGAGCGAAGGTAAACTTGATTCCCTATAACACGGTCGAGGGTCTCGAATGGAAACGCCCGCCTAACAATCACTGCCGCGCGTTCCAAGAAGTTTTGAAAAACGCCGGCGTGACTGCGAATCTCCGTCTGGAAAAGGGTCACGATATCGATGCCGCTTGTGGTCAACTCCGGCTCAAGCAAGAGACCGAGGAGGGCATCATCGACGCGCCCGCCAAGCGCTAAATCGACCGGGTTACGCGATTCTCTTGGCGATCAATGCCGCCAAGGTGGTTGGAGTTGCTAGGTTTTCCTTGGTGAGTTCCTCCGGTTGGAGCTCGATTTCGTAGCGATCTTCCACGGCCACCACGAGCTGCATGATAGCCATTGAATCGAGTCCAGCCTCTGCGAGATCCCCATCTTCCGGGAAATCCCAGTCCAGTTCCATGACTCCTTCGTCGTTTAACCAGTCGATCAATTCCGTCGGATTCGGTGCTTTATTGTTCTTTGGGACAGGCATGTGCGAAAACGGTGCGACGGGTTTTTATCCGCTTCAAGCGGAAAGGTTAGTAAATTTCAATCGTCACCTCAGATCGTAGCGAGAGGCTTGATTTCGAGGACTTTAGAAAACACCAGCGAGTCCCTGCCACTCGCTTCATATTGCTCGCGGCGTGCTTTCGGGAGGTCCATCAAGGTGGCCGCTTGGTAATCGAGACGGGTGGTGAAAAAGTCTGCCGCACGATTGCTCAAGGCGAACACCCGCGGAATCCCGCGCTCGGCGGCGAGCTGTTCTGCATGATGCACCAGCTCGATGCCGTAGCCCCGTCCTTCGTGCGCTTGTTTCACGTAAAGACAGGCGACTTCGGCGCAGGCTTCGAGGGGATATTCATGCAGCGCCACGCAGCCGACGACGTTGTCATCGATCGCCATGACCCGGAAATCCTCGATCCGGGACTGGATGTCTTCATACGTGCGAGCCACCAATTTCGTGCGCCGCACCGAGCGACCGATCATCCCCAGCAGCTCTGGGATGTCCTCCTCACGCAGCTCGCGGATCACCCGGTAACTGTCGGCGTGGACCATGGTGCCGACGCCTTCGTTGGAAAAAAGTTCATCCACCAGCACCCCTTGCTGGCGGCCATTGAGCACGTGAACCCGAGGCACTCCGCCACGGCAAGCGCTGGCAGCGGCAAGTAATAACGCCGAGCCAGTGACATTTCCCTGCCCTGCGATTCGCTCCGCATCCGCCGCGCGAATCGCATGGACGGGCGCACCGTCGATGAGGATGGCTTCTTCCAGCAAGGTGATGATTTTCGCCACGCCGATCCTCCGGGCAAACTCGACCACCGGGAAATCCAGCGGCCCCGTCGCTGAGGCGTCGATGATCGCCGACTGCCCACGAGCGAGGATTTCCAGCGCCTCATTCACGGCGAGTGGGTTCGTGATGGGCCGTGACACACGTGCGGCCAAGATTTCGCACTCCAGGGTCCAGTCGTAGAGATCCTTTAAATCTCCGCCGAGCACCCCGAGCACCAGTTTCACGCCCAAGTCTTCTAGCACCGCTAAATCCAACAGGGTTTCCGCCACCGCAGGTTCAGGTAAAAGCCCAGCCTCGATGAGCACGAAAAAAATCTTCCCCCGGAATTGGGGGATATATTGGAGAACTTCTCGCACGTCACTTTGCTGCGCCACGTCCTTTTCCTACCAGACAGGGCCACCCCCGCAAGCACCGTGGCTGAGAATTTTTCCCCGTTCGTCCCGCCTCGACCATTACGGCTTGATCCTTTCCGCGTAAACCGGAACTCTCCGCCTCCATGTCCGCCGCCGTTCAACACACTCTCGCAGGTCAAGCCACTCTCGAAGGCACTTCCCTCCACACCGGAGAGAAAGTCACCCTCACGCTCAAGCCTGCTCCAGAGGGTCACGGATTTAAATTCCGCCGCATCGATCTCCCAGATCAGCCCTTCATCAATGCCGATGTCGATAAGGTGCAAACCGTCGAACGCGCCACCACCCTCGCCGAGGGCTCGGTCAAAGTGCACACCGTGGAGCACGTCATTTCCGCCCTCACCGGCATGGGCGTGGACAATGCGCTCATCGAAATGGATGCCAACGAGCCACCCATCGGCGACGGCTCATCCCGCCCTTTCGTCGAGCTGATCAAAAAAGTCGGCATCGTCCCGCAGAACGCCATCCGCAAGGTTTGGGAAATCCGCGAGCCGATCCACCAGGAAATGGGCGACGGCACCATCATCACCATCGTCCCTTGCAAGAGCTTCAAAGTCTCAGTCACGAACGTCGGCCCCGACGGACGCTTCACCCAGTATTTCTCCACGGAAGTCACCCCCGCCCTCTACGAAGCAGAAATCGCCCCAGCGCGGACCTTTGTTTATTACGAGGACGTCAAGCCGCTGCTCGAAAAGGGCCTCATCAAGGGCGGCTCGCTGGAGAGCGCCGTCGTGATCCGCGGGAATGAAATCATGTCGAAGGAGTCCATGCGCTTCGCCAACGAGTTCGCCCGCCACAAGGCGCTCGACCTCATCGGTGACCTTATGCTCTCAGGCATCAAAATCCTCGGCCACGTCATCGCCGTGAAGCCAGGCCACGGGCCGAACACCAAAATGGCCTCCACCCTCAAGACCGAATACGCCCGGATGCGCTCCATGGTCCCCACTCCCGTCTCCATCCCGAATGGCGAGAGCGTGCTCAACATCAATGAGGTCATGAAAATCCTCCCGCACCGTTACCCCTTCCTCATGGTGGACCGCATCGTCGATTGCCTCGGCGACAACAAATGCACCGCCATCAAGAACATCACCATCAACGAGCCTTACTTCGCCGGCCATTTCCCCGGCCACCCGATCATGCCCGGCGTCCTTCAGCTCGAAGCCATGGCCCAAGTCTCCTCCGTGCTCATGCTCCGCAAGCCCGAGAACACCGGAAAAATCGGCTACTTCATGAGCGCCGACAACGTGAAATGGCGCCGCCCCGTACTCCCCGGAGACACCCTTTTCATCGAGACCGAAATCATCAAAATGCGCGGCTCCATCGGCCAGACCCGCTGCCGCTGCCTCGTCAACGGCGACGTCGTCTCCGAAGCCGAACTCAAGTTCGCGCTGATGGATCGGTGATGATGTGGTTAGAGGTTATGGGTTAGAAGTTATTCGTGATTTCTCCGCAACCTCTTCCCCAATAACTTTTAACAAATAACTTATAACTCCTCTCACCATGTCCACCGACCGCAAGACTCTCGAAGAGCGCCACCAGATGACCGACATCGAGCGGCTCCGCCACTCCTGTGCCCACGTTCTCGCCACCGCCATTTGCCGGATTTGGCCAGATGTGCAGCTCGCTGCGGGGCCGCCGGTTGAGAATGGATTTTACTACGACATGGATCTCGCCCACCGGATCAGCCCGGAGGATTTCCCTCGCATCGAGGAGGAAATGAAAAAAATCGTGAAGGCAAACGACCCCTTCGAGCGCATGGTCGTCTCCCGGGATGAAGCGCTCGCGCTCGCCAAGGCCGGCCGCCTCGGCGGTGTCTCAGACCGTGAGGTGGAGAGCATTTTTAAAGTGGATCTGATCAACGACATCCCAGAAGGTGAGGAAATCTCCATCTTCAAAAATGGCGATTTCTGGGACCTCTGCGCTGGCCCACACGTCGGTCGCACCGGAAATTGCAAGGCCTTCAAGCTCATGAGCATCGCCAGCTCCTACTATAAGGCAGACAAAGATCGTCAATCCCTCCAACGGCTCTACGGCACCTGTTTTAAAAATTCCACCGAGCTGCAAGATCACCTCACGCGCTTGGAAGAAGCCAAGAAGCGCGACCACCGCCGCCTCGGCAAGGACATGGGCCTCTTCCACATCGACGAAGCCGTCGGCCAAGGACTCATTCTCTGGAAGCCCAAGGGCGCACTGGTCCGCCGCTCGCTGCAGGACTTCATCACCGAGGAACTCGACAAACAAGGCTACTCCCAGGTCTTCACCCCGCACATCGGTAAGCTCGATCTCTACCGGACTTCCGGGCATTTCCCTTACTATCAGGAAAGCCAATTCTCGCCGATTCCCGAGCGCGATGTCTTGGAAAAGCTGGCCGACGAAGATGCGCCCTGCGCCTCCCTCATCAACGGCCTCGCCGACGGCACGCTCGACGGCTACCTGCTCAAGCCGATGAATTGCCCGCACCACATCAAGATCTACGCGAGCGATCACCACTCCTACCGCGATCTTCCAGTCCGCCTCGCCGAGTTCGGCACGGTTTACCGCTGGGAGCAGTCCGGCGAGCTCGGCGGCATGACCCGCGTCCGTGGCTTCACTCAGGACGACGCCCACCTCTTCTGCACTCCAGAGCAAGTTTCTGGTGAGCTGCTCTCCTGCCTCGAACTCGTCAAAAAAGTCCTCAACACCCTCGGCATGACGAACTACCGCGTCCGCCTTTCCCTGCGCGATCCGGACTCGGACAAATACGTCGGTGAGCCGGAAAATTGGGACAAAGCAGAAGCCGCCATCCGCGCCGCCGTGCAGACCCTCGGCGTGGATTACACCGAGGAAATCGGCGAGGCCGCTTTCTATGGGCCTAAGATCGACTTCGTCGTCAAAGACGTCATCGGGCGCGACTGGCAGCTCGGCACGGTGCAAGTGGACTACAATTTACCCGTCCGCTTCGATCTCAGCTACGTCGGTCCGGACAACCAACCGCACGTCCCCGTGATGATCCACCGCGCGCCGTTTGGCTCGTTGGAGCGTTTCACCGGCCTACTCATCGAGCACTTTGAAGGGAAATTCCCCACCTGGCTCGCCCCCGAGCAAGTACGTGTCATCCCCGTTTCCGAGAAAACCCTCGCCGAAGCCGAAGTCGTCACCGCCAAGCTCGCCGACCTCGGCATCCGCGTCGCTCTCGACCGCACCAACGAAAAAGTCGGGGCCAAGATCCGCGTCGCGCGTCTCGACCGAGTCCCCTACATGATCGTACTCGGCCAAAAAGAAGCCGAAGACGGCACCGTCAGCATCCGCCACCGCGACCACGAAGCACTCACCACGCAGACGCTGGAAGAATTCATCAGCCACCTGACCGGCGAGATTAAGCAACGCAGTCTCTGAGGGACCGATTTGCCCCGCCTGGCTTCAGGCAGGGACCGCTTGCTTGCGGCCATGAAATGAGAGGGTGCTCGCGAAGACTCGCCTGGCCTTCCGGCCAGTGAGGTGAGTATATCCCTTAAACCTGCAAACCGAAATGGATTTGAACGGAAGGTAGACAAGGCAGCTCGGGCCACCTCATTCTGAAAACACCAGCTGCGAATAAACGCCTCTAGCACGGCGTAGTCGAGGTCGTCGTGAATCTGGTTGTGGACGGAGATCAGACCTTTGTCTTGGGTCTCTCTAGCCTGAATGCACTGAGTTGTAGCTTCCATTCTTCTCCCCAAGCAGACGCGCGCTATAGTCTTGTTGAAATTCACCAGCCGCTTCAGATTCACGCATTGCAGGAACTCATTTCTTAAACGCATCCCATCCTCTGGCAATCCGAAGAGGCGGATTACAGCTTTCTGGTAAGGTCCGGCGACTTCACCACTGCTAGTCGGAATGGGGTAGGAAAGCTTCCCGGCATCCGTCGTCTTGCAAAGCATCAGGTGACTTCCTTTCCCCCTGTGGGAAAGCACCTCGATTGCGGAATCGCATTCCTTGAGTCGCTGGAGGAAATCCCGGAGTTTGATGGGCTTAGCCATTCAAGCGCTCTGGAAGGCATTGCTTTTCATCCGGGAAACCTGGCTTTCACTCCACTCTAGACAGCGGGTTGCCTGCTTTGCAGCCTTGCCACGGCCCAAGCCAATCGCGGCCAAGTTGGTTGCCTCCCAAAGGCTTTGGATTTCCTGCGGAGCGGGGCGGAATGGATTTGTCCCCTCCTGAGTGGCGAATGAAAGTTGCGCCTCCACATTTCCCCGGAGTTCCCTCAAGGCCGCGCTCTCAGTCGCTCCCGTGCCGATGAGATCCATCTCCAAAGCATGAGCAACCCAAAGCCCATCTTCGCGATAAAGGACAGCACGCAGGCGCAATGAATTCATGGAGGGACTATGAAGGGTCCACTCTGGGGAAACAAGCCGGGAAAAGTGTAATCCTTTTCCCCCTCATTTTGGGGCATTTTAGTGTATTTAGAGGCTTGTTTGGACCTCTTGAAAAAGCCCATTTTGAGGTGTAATCCTTTAATTATAAGGTGTTTACAATTGGTGGTCCCGAGTGGAATCGAACCACTACCTACGGCTTCGGAGGCCATCGTCCTATCCATTGGACCACGGGACCAGTGCGTTTGCGCTGAGGCGAGTAGGGGTAACGAGCTTGGCGGGGCTTGGCAAGGAGAGGATTTCAATTTCTCACCGCTGCATCTGGTCCCACGCTGCCCAGAAGCACGCGGTCTGCTTTGCGTCAGGGACGATTTCTAGCAGTAGGGTTTTTTCCCCGACTTCAAACAGGTCGAAATCATCGACCGTGCGGATGCGCAAGTGCTTCATGCCCCAGAGGGTGGCGAGGCCTGAGAGGTCGGCGGATTGTGGATTGGTCATCCATTCGATGGCACGCGGACTCATCGACTGGAGGCGGGGGAGACGCTCGAAAATTTTTCCCCCACCGTTGTTGATCACCGTCAGGACACGCCCTGAGTTGTTGATTTGATCGAGCACAAATGGCGCAGCGAGATCGTAAAGCGCGGTGAGATCGCCCACGACCGCCCAGGTCTCACTCACTTCGGCCGACCAGCCCAGCCACGTGCTGACTTGCCCGTCGATGCCGTTCGCCCCGCGGTTTGCACGGACGGAGGGCACTGGGCGGAGCCACTGGGCGAAGAGATTCCACTCGCGGATGGGCATGCTGTTCCCGAGAAATAAACCTGAGCCGATGGCGGCGTAGTTCGACAGCGTGCGGAGAAGTGCGGGTTCACTATCGGGGAAAATTTCCAGTAGCTCGTCGATTTTCACCGCGCGGCTGCCAGCGCCCGCCAAGTAATCCAGCGCATCATCTGCCAGCTCGATGGGGCCCAGCGCCTTGATCACACGGTCCAGAGGACCACGGACGACGCTCGAAGTACGCGCCAGGCCGGGTAGCCCATTTCGGCAAGCCGACCAGACCGACACCTGCGGCAGCTCTTCCAAGTCCCGCCAGAACCGACCACTCGGCACCTCGCCTAGGCGGAGGATTTTTCCTGGTGGGCGCGATTTTAGCACCCGATCTGCATCGTGGATGGCGAGGGACTGGAGTGCTTCGCGCAGGCCGCTGGTCGCCTCGGCGACGACGGGTGCGCCGAGATCTTGGCAAAAATGGAAGACCTCCTCGCGCTCGTCCGGCTCCAGCCCGCCGACTAGCACCACGATTCCCTTGTAATGCTCCTCCCGCAGCCACCGTGCCAGCGCTGCGACGTTGAGCGGCTCCTTCGCGGGTAGAAATTCAGCGAGCACCTCGCCGGTGAAAAGTTCCTCACTGGCCTCGAATGCTTCCTCAAATTCGACGTTCCAATGCAGCGGTCCATTGCCCGGCCATTGCGCCAGAGTCCCTTCAAACGCATGCGGGTCGAAGATTCCTGGTTGCTCGATCGTCTGCGGAGCGCCCGTCCCACGGTAGGCAGCGGGCCGATCTGCCGTCAGCGCGACGAGTGGCCGGGCTTGGTAGTGCGCCTCGATCATCGCTGGGAGTAGCTCCGCCACGGCCGTGCCGCTGGTGGTGATGACCGCACAGGGCTTACCCGTTTCCATGGTCCGACCGAGGGCGAAAAACCCCGCGCTGCGTTCTTCAAAATGCCGCCACACCCGGACTAGGCCAGCGGCTTCAGCGCGGGCGAGTGCTTCGAGTAAGGCCGCATTCCTCGCACCCGCGCAGACAACGAACTCGCCGATCCCTGCCTTGAGACAATTTTTGACCACATCCACCGCTGTATTCCATGAGTTCACTGCGCTGTCCTAGCCCACCGATTTGGAATGTCCAAGCGCAGACATTTTCAATAACCCGGCGTGCACCAAGGGTTGACCTTAGAGCGTCGTCCGTTGTTCATTTGGCCACGCAATGTCTCCGACCCGCTCTGAACCGAAAACCCTCATCATGACGCCCCACCAGGCGCTGAAACGGTACTTCGGCTTCAATGGATTTCTCGAAGGACAGGAAGAGGTCATTTCTGAAATCACCTCGGGGCGCGATGGCTTGGTGGTGATGCCGACAGGTGGCGGGAAATCGCTGTGTTTTCAAATCCCCGCCCTGTGTTTCCCGGGCGTGACCTTGGTGATCTCGCCGCTGATCGCGCTGATGAAAGACCAGGTGGACGCCCTCGCCGCCCGTGGCATCGACGCGACGATGATCAATTCCACCCTGAGCTGGCCGGAGCAGAAAGAGCGGCTGGACGGCATGAGGACAGGCCGTTGGAAGCTGGTTTACGTCGCCCCGGAGCGTTTCCGTGCGGAGAGTTTTCTCAACGCGCTGAGCGGCATCGAGATTTCCCTGTTCGCAGTGGACGAGGCGCACTGCCTTAGCCAGTGGGGGCACGACTTCCGGCCAGACTATTTACGCTTAGGGCGCTCGTTGGAAAAAATCGGCCATCCGCAGTGCGTCGCACTCACCGCCACCGCCACGCCGATTGTGCGGGAGGATATTTCGCAAGTCCTCAAGCTGCGTGAGCCATTCGAGCAAGTCAGCGGATTTTCCCGGCCGAATCTCTCGCTGAACATCACTTCCGTGGAAAAAGCCGCCCAGAAGGACGAGCGGATGAAGGCGGTCATCGGCGCGCACAAGACGGGCATCATCTACTGCGCGACCCGTAAGAAAGTGGACTCCGTTTCCGAAACACTCGCCAGTTGGGGCCTGAAATGCGTTGCCTACCACGGCGGGATGAGCGATCAGGAACGCGAACGAGCGCAGGAAATTTTCATCTCCCGCAAGGCCGACGTGGCGGTGGCGACGAATGCCTTTGGCATGGGAATCGACCGCTCCGACGTGCGATTTGTCATCCATTACGAAATCCCCGGCAGCGTGGAAGCCTACTACCAGGAAGCCGGACGCGCCGGACGCGATGGGGAAAGCGCTTACTGCGAGCTGCTTTTTAACTACGCAGACACCCGGACGCAGGAGTTTTTCATCGACGGGGCAAATCCCACCGCCGCCATCATCCGGTCGATTTACCAATACCTGCTCAACGAGGCGGATCGCGAGTTCGAGGTCCACCGCACCCTGGACGAAATCACCCAGGCCGTGGACGTGAAAAACTCGATGTCCGTCGGCAGCGCCATGTCGATCCTCGCGCGCAACGGCTACATCGAGCGCTTCGATATTCCCAAAAAACGGATGCGTGGCACCCGCCTCCTCAAGCCGGAAATCCTCACCCGCGCCCTCCAGCTCGACGAGGCCGGGATCGAGGAAAAAGACCGCCGCGACCGCGAAAAGCTCAAGTCCATGGTGGAAATGAGCTACTCGCGCACCTGCCGCCAGCAGTGGATTCTCCAGTATTTCGGCGAAGACGACGCCGGTGTCTGCGGCACTTGCGATGTCTGCCGCGAAGGGGCGTCCAGCATCAGCCGGCCACCCAGTGCGGAGGAGGAAATCATCGTCCGCAAGGCGCTCAGTGGGGTCGCACGGATGTCCCGCCGCAGCGCTCATGGCTGGGAGCCTAAGTTCGGGCGTGGCCGCATCGTCCAGATGCTGGCGGGCAGTCGGTCCCAAGAAATTTTAAACGCCGGGCTCGACCAACTCAGCACTTACGGCCTGCTCAAAGAAAAAGGCAGTGGCTACCTCAACAGCCTGATGCGCGCCCTCGCCGATGCGGGCTTAGTCGTCACCGTCACCGGCGAGTTTCCACTGCTAACCCTCACCCTACTGGGTGAAAAGGTCATGCGCGGCGAGTCGAAATTCTCCCTCGTTTGGCCTGCAATCGACTCAGGGCAGAAAGAAATCGCCCTCAAGGACCACGGCTTCGACGGCCAACTCTACTCGATCCTTCGCGACATCCGCGAGAAAATCGCCAAGCGCGAGGAGGTTCCCGCCTATGTCATTTTCAGCAACAAAACCCTCGAAGCCCTGACCAAATACCAACCCAGCGACCCCGAGCAAGCGCTGCTCGTCCCCGGCATCGGCGCGGCAAAAGTCCAGCGCTACGCCAAGCCATTTCTCGACTCCATCAACGCTTGGAAAAAATCCCAGACCCGCTAGACCCCGAGATTGCTTCCATTTCCCACTCATGCATGATCGCCAGTAACCGATGCTAACCCTGTTAAAAATCCGCAATCTCGCCCTTGTCGATGAACTCGCTTGGGAACTCGGGGCCGGCCTCATCAGCGTCACCGGAGAGACCGGCGCGGGGAAATCCGTGATCGTCGGCGCCCTCAAGCTGGTGCTCGGCGAGCGTGCCGAGAAATCGCTCATCCGCACCGGTGAGGAAACCTGTTCCGTCGAGGCCGTCTTCGAGTTGAAGGACGCCTCTGACATCAACGCCATCCTCACAGACGGTGGGCTTGACCCCTGCGACGACACCCAACTCATCGTCCGCCGAGTCATTGGCCAGACGGCGAACCGCCAATTTGTCAATGATTCCCCGGTCACACTCGCCCTGCTCAAGCGCCTCGGCGAGCACTTGGTGGATCTTCACGGCCCGCACGACCATCAATCGCTACTCTCCACGGAGCGCCAGCTTTCCATGCTCGATGCCTACGCCGGTGCCGACTCCGCGGTTGCGAATTACCGCGAGATTTACCGCACTTGGCGCACCAAATCCTCCGAGCTTGAAGAAATCCGCCATGCGGAAAATGCCAGTGAGCAGGAGCTCGACCTACTGCGCCATCAGCTTCAGGAAATTGATTCCGCGAATTTAAAACCCGAGGACGAGACCGACCTCGAAGACCGTTGGCGCCGGGCCTCGAATTCCAGCCGACTCGTCGAAGCTGCCGCCGCTTCCGTTTCCGCCCTCAGCGGCGATGACGGCATCCTCGAGCGCCTCACCGAAGTCCAGCGCCTCGTCCGCGATCTCGAAAAGCTCGACCCCTCGATCCGCGAGCGCACCGCCTCGCTGGAAACCGCCTGCATGGAGTTGCAAGACCTCGAAAGCACCCTCACCGACTACGCCGACGAACTAGACATCGACCCCGCAGAAGCCGCGACTCTCGAAGAGCGCGTCAATCTGCTCGAATCCCTCAAGCGCAAATACGGCCCCAGCCTCAGCGACGTGCTTTCCCGCCGTGAAGCCGCTGCCGCCCGCCTCGACACCATCGAAAACCGTGGCGAAAAAATAGAAACCCTCGAACGCGAACTCGCCGCGCAACGCACCCTGCTCAATGCGGAAGGCAAATCCCTCAGCACCCTCCGCCGCAAGGCCGCGCCGAAGTTGGCCAAGGAAATCTCCAGCCAGCTCAAGGACTTAGGCTTCAAGCAATCCTCCTTCGAGACACCGCTCAAGTCACTCGCCGAGCCAGCCGCGCAAGGGCTTGAGTCGATTGAATTCCAATTCGGCCCGAATCCTGGCGAGCCACTTTTACCTCTACGCCAAATCGCCTCCTCTGGGGAAATCAGCCGTGTCATGCTCGCGATCAAGTCTGCCCTCGCCGATCAAGACGCCACGCCTTTGATGGTGTTCGACGAGATCGACGCCAACGTCGGCGGTGAAGTCGCCCGTGCCGTGGGGCTGAAAATGGCGGCCCTTGGCACCCGCCACCAAGTCGTGGCGATCACGCATTTCCCGCAAGTCGCCGCCATCGCGACCTACCATTTCGTGGTGGAAAAGGAAGTCTCCGCAGGCCGCACCCGCTCGCGGCTTTACCCCGTCCATGGCGAGAGCCGCATTCAAGAACTCGTCCGCATGCTCGGCGGCGGCGGCGAGCAAGCCCGTGCCATGGCCGCCTCACTCCTAGTCCCGTGAAACGCATTTTCAAAGCCGTGCCAGAACCCGTCGAGTCCACCTCGAAGGATCTCGCGGCTTCGCTCGGCCTCCCGTGGCGCGGTCCCGGCATGCCGCGCCTCGTCATCGGCCGCAGAGAATGGATCGCCCTGCCGGATCTCGGGATCTGCCCGCTCAACGCGAAAACCGACAGCGGCGCCCTCAGCTCCAGCATCCATGCGGAAAATGTGCAGCTCTCAGAGGATAAAAAATCCGTCACTTTCACCACCACGAATCACGATGGGCAGAGCATTTCCTGTAAAGCCGCAGTCGCCCGAGTCGGTCGGGTGCGGAGTTCCAGCGGGAAGGCCCGCAAGCGGATTTTCATTCAAACGACCGCCGTTTTAGCCGGGGGTTTCACCTGGTCGCTGCTGGTCAGCTTGGCGGATCGCTCGGAAATGCGCTGCCCCATGCTGCTCGGCAGACGTGCGCTGGCGGGCTATTTTCTGATCGATCCACAGGGCGCGCATCTACTCGGCAGCCGCAAGGATTTGGAAAAAATCAGCCCTAAACTGCCAAGCGTGGGTCAAAGGTAAAGGGCTTAGGTCGTCCCACTTTCACGCCACCCAGGTCGGGATGTCTTGGATTGAGCAGTAAGATCTTCTCCTCTGGCACGATCACACTCGGGAGCAACAAAGCAGGATTTTTCTGACTTTTTAGCCAGCGGTCACCGATGTCCTGCGCTTCCTTGGACTTCGGCTGCTTCCGCCATTTATCCGGCAGCACGGCGGGCGGCACCTCGACGATGCATTCTTCCGGTACTTCTACTTCCAGCACCGACCAAGGTAGCATCAAGATTTCTCGCGGGGCATGCACAAGGATTTCCAAGGCTGCTAAGGCCCGTGACGCAGCGAGGTAAACCGCCGGAATGCCCTCAGAATTCCAGCGGCCACCATTGAGCCGCGCACCCTCGCCGTCCATGGCGCTGTAGCAGCGATGCGTTTGGACGATTCGGTAATAAATGGCCATTTTAAGAAAAGACTCCGTTTTCGATGCGTCCGAGCAAGGCTTCCACCTCACGCGCCCCCACTTCTGTATCTGCGTAGTCCATGGGGCTTTCCCCCTCGAAGGCGATGGCGGGTGCCACCAGCCATGAACGCGCGCCGACATCCCCGCCGAATACCGCAGATGCACGGGACGTTAAGCGGACGTAGCGGGCTAAGCGGTCGGATTCTGAGCGGTCCAAGTGGCCGGACTTCTTGCGGCGGTGCAGAGTCGCGCGTGACATGCCGAGGAAGCCTGCCAGACGCTCTTCTGTGACTCCTAGGAGCTGCTGCATGGCGTAAAACTCCGAAATGGCGAGCCCATCTCGGACCTTGGCCACGCCGTAAACCACCGCAGTCTCTTTCACAGTAGGGGATGGCTCATCTTTGATGAAATCCCAATAGCTGATTGGTATTTGATTCATGTGAGACATCCTAATGAGCTTTATGAAGCGTAGCAAGTGATTTTTGCAAAAAAAAACCAGCCGTTTTCACGACTGGCCTTCTGAGGGATAAAATCGCTACTTAGAACTCAATAGCGGTATTGCTCGCCCTTAAACGGACCTTCGACGGGGACGTTGATGTAGTCTGCTTGCTCCTTTGTGAGGGTCGTGAGCTTGGCCCCGACTTTGGCGAGGTGGAGACGGGCGACTTCTTCGTCGAGGTGCTTTGGCAGCACGGTGACTTGGCCCGGCTTGTTGGTGTCGCGGTTTTTCCAGAGGTCGATCTGCGCGAGCACTTGGTTGGTGAAGCTGCTGGACATCACATAACTTGGGTGGCCGGTGCCGCAGCCGAGGTTCACCAGGCGGCCTTCGGCGAGCATGTAGATGCTGTTGCCGGTGGGGAAGGTGTACTTGTCCACCTGTGCCTTGATGTTGGTGCGGATGACGCCAGGAGCTTCGTTGAGCTTGTCGATCTGGATTTCATTGTCGAAGTGACCGATGTTACAAACGATGGCTTGGTCACGCATCTTCTCCATGTGCTCGAGGCGGATGATGTCGAAGTTTCCAGTGGTGGTGACGTAGATGTCACCCCAGCCGAGGGTGTCTTCGAGGGTGAGGACGCGGAAGCCTTCCATGGCAGCTTGTAGGGCGCAGATCGGATCGACTTCGGTGACGACGACTTGGGCACCTTGGCCGCGAAGGGCTTGGGCACAGCCTTTTCCGACATCGCCATAGCCGCAGACGACGCCGACCTTGCCGGAGATCATCACGTCGGTGGCGCGCTTGATGCCGTCCACCAGTGACTCGCGGCAACCGTAGAGGTTGTCGAACTTGGACTTGGTGACGGAGTCGTTCACGTTGATGGCAGGGACGAGCAGTGTGCCAGCCTTGGCCATTTGATAGAGACGATGCACACCGGTGGTGGTCTCTTCGGAGACGCCCTTCCAGTCCTTCACGATTTTCGCGAAGATACCGGGCTGTTTCGCATGGACGTCCTTGAGCAGGTCTTTGATCACCTGTTCCTCGTGGTTGCCGGACGGGGTGTTGACCCAGTCGGAACCATTCTCCAGCTCGAAGCCTTTGTGAATGAGGAGGGTCGCGTCGCCGCCGTCATCGACGATGAGCTGAGGTCCAAGACCCTCTGGATTGACGAGGGCCTTCCAAGTGCACCACCAATACTCTTCAAGGGTTTCACCTTTCCAAGCGTAAACCGGGATTTCACGAGCGGCGATGGCGGCTGCAGCGTGGTCTTGGGTGGAGAAAATGTTGCAGCTGACCCAGCGGACTTCTGCGCCGAGATCGACGAGAGTCTCGATGAGGACGGCCGTTTGAATCGTCATGTGCAACGAGCCCATGATGCGAACGCCTTGGAGCGGCTTTTCGACGCCATACTTCTCACGGGTGGCCATGAGACCGGGCATTTCGTGCTCGGCGATTTCGATTTCCTTGCGACCGAAGTCGGCGAGGCCGAGGTCTCTTACTTTAAAGTCTGTGAAGCTCATGATAGGTGGTTTCTTTGTTTGATTTTGATGGTGAGATTTAGATGCAAGACTCGAAGACTCAAGACACAAGAGGAAGAACTAGAAGAAGAGAGATAGGAGGGAGTTGATGATGCCGCTTCCGCCGATGCGTTTGCGAAGTCCCTCGATCATTGATGAGATTTCTTTGGCTTCTTGGATCAGAGGGTTCGCTGCCTCGGGCGAAAAGATACCAGCTCTCACTCCGATGTAGAGTTGGGTCCGAAGTTCGCCAGCGGAGCCCTTTGCGATAGCCAAGAACCTGCGAAACTCCCTGTCGCTCTCGCGCTCGGCTCCCTCGGCGATGTTGGAAGGAACCGAGATGCAACAACGCGCCATCTGATCTCTCAATGCGTAGAGTTTGATGCCATCCACCAATTCAAGGATAGAAACTGCCAAGCGCGAACCACGCTTCCAAACTTCTAGTTCCTCGAATTGATGCAATGACATCTTGTCTTAAGTCTTACGTCTTGTTGTCTTCCGTCTAAGCCGATTAGCCAATCGCCTTGAGAAGAGCGGTGACCTTGTCGGTGGTTTCCCAAGTGAGATCCTCGTCGGTTTTACCGAAATGTCCGTAGTTGGTGGACTTCGAGTAAATCGGGCGGAGGAGGTTGAGTTGCTTGACGATATCGGCAGGCTTGAAGGAGAAAACTGCGAGGATGGCGGCGAGGATGTCGGCGTCTGGCTTGGTGCCGGTGCCGAAGGTGTCCACGTGGACGCTCACTGGCAGTGGGTGACCGATGGCGTAGGCAAACTGGACTTCGCAGCGGGAAGCGAGGCCGGCGGCGACGACATTTTTCGCAACCCAGCGGCCCATGTAGGCAGCGGAGCGGTCAACCTTGGATGGGTCCTTGCCGGAGAAAGCACCGCCGCCGTGACGGCCCATGCCGCCGTAAGTATCGACGATGATTTTCCGCCCGGTGAGGCCGGAGTCGCCTTGAGGGCCGCCGATGACAAACTTACCGGTCGGATTGATCAGATACTCGGTGTCCTTGGTGAGCATTTCCTTAGGCAGGACTTTCTTGATGACTTGCTCGATGCAGAATTTTTCGATTTCGGCATGCTCGACGTCAGCAGCGTGCTGGGTGGAGATGACCACGTTGACGATGCGGGTCGGCTTATTGTCGACGTATTCCACGGAAACTTGTGATTTGGCGTCAGGGCGGAGCCATTTCGCGACCTTACCGGCTTTGCGGATGCGGGTGAGCTCACGGCCAAGGCGGTGGGCGAACATGACCGGTGCAGGCATGAGCTCCGGCGTCTCATCACAGGCATAGCCGAACATGATTCCTTGGTCACCAGCGCCTTGTTCCTTGTGCTTTTTCCCTTCTGCGGCAGCGGCATCCACGCCTTGGGCGATGTCTGGGCTTTGCGCGGTGAGGTAGTTGTTGATGAAAAGGGTGTCGGCGTGGAAGACGTCGTCGGAATTGGTGTAGCCGATGCCACGAACGGCATCGCGGATGACCTTGCCGATGTTGATCACTTCGTCGAGCGGCTTGGTAGTGCCTTTCTTTTTGTTTTGAAGGGACGGAATGGTGATTTCACCACCGACCACGACGATGTTGCTCTTTACGAAGGTCTCGCAAGCCACGCGGCTCTTCGGATCGAGGGTGAGGCAGGCATCGAGAATGGCATCGGAAATGGTGTCTGCCACTTTGTCTGGATGACCTTCGCCGACGGATTCTGAGGAAAAAATGTAGGTGCTCATGTGCTTTTTTATTTTCGTATCGTCAAATCGTGATGCGTAGATGTATTGTGCCGCCCATGGCGTCAATGCTGAAATCACTCAAGCTTCTATCTGATCCCACGCGTTTGCGGATTTTGATGCTCTTGGAGGCAGAAGCGCTGTCAGTGGCGGAGTTGCAGGAGATCTTGGGCATGGGCCAAAGCAGGATTTCCACGCAGCTTTCCCAGCTGAAGCTCGAAGGGTTAGTCGGTGACGAGCGGAGTGGGAAAAACAACATTTACACCTGCACAGCAGCTGCGGACCTCATGGAAGTCGCCCGTCTGGCGGCGGCAGAAGTGGCGGAAGTGATCGAGGACGAAGTCGCGCTGAAGCATGTATTAAAGAAACGTAAAGATCGCTCACGTGCCTATTTTGACGAGTTGGCAGGGAAATTTGGTAAGGACTACGTGCCGGGTCGTTCCTGGAAGGCGCTCGCTGAAGCACTTATTAAGGTACTGAATTACCGAGTCGTGGCAGACCTTGGAGCGGGTGAGGGGACTTTGGCTCAGCTGCTCGCTCAGCGGGCGGAGAAAGTGATCGCCGTGGACCTCTCGCCAAAAATGGTCGAGTTCGGGCAAAATCTGGCCGTTCAAAATGGACTCACCAATTTAGAATACCGGATCGGAGACATCGAGGCTCCTCCGATCGAGCGGGAGAGTCTCGACTTGGCGATCCTGAGTCAGGCACTTCATCATGCCGAGCGTCCGCAGCGTGCGCTGGATGCGGCCTATCACCTCCTGAAGCCCGGGGGACGTTTGATCGTCTTGGATTTATTACAGCATCATTTCGAAGAGGCACGCGAACTCTATGCCGACCGTTGGCTTGGATTTTCTGAGAGCGACTTGGCGGGGATGCTGGCGCAAGCTGGCTTCACGGAGTTAGAAGTCGTCGTGGCCGATCGGGAGGTGATGGCGCCGAAGTTCCAAACGTTACTGGGGATCGGCGTGAGGCCGGAATAGCCGTCGCTGGTGGGGAAAATTCTTGGAATTGTCCGTTGCCAGCTGGGTATTTCGGGGGTATTCAGCGGGCATGTCTATCGTAGCTGAAGAATCTGCCGTGATTGAGAAAACCAAAGAGCTGTGCGCGCAAATCGCGACAGATCCTTCATTTCTCAGTCTTCAAGCGAGTGTCGAGCGTTTCCTGAACGACGATTCCGCCCGTCTGCAATACCAGAGTGTGCACGAGCGTGGCGAGGAGCTGCATCACAAGCAGCGCGCAGGTGTGGAGCTCGGAGCGACGGAGATCCGTGAGTTCGAGGCGGCTCGCGAGGCCTTGTTTGAGAACGAAGTGGCCCGTGATTTCCTATCGGCGCAGCGGGAGTTGGAAAATTTACAGAAGGAAATCGGTAAGTATGTCGGTGCCACAATCGAGCTGGGCCGGGTGCCTACGGCTGATGACCTTGCTGAAAAAAGCGGTGGTTGCTGCGGCGGTGGTGGTGGAGGCGGCTGCGGTTGCTGATAGGATTCGATTTAAACTGAAAAAGCCCGCCATCTAGGATGGTGGGCTTTTTTGTGAGTGCGGGGTGGCCGAACTCAGCCTTCGATTTCGACGATGAGATTGATTTCCACGGCGACATTGAGCGGGAGCGCGGCGGCTCCAAGAGCGGTGCGGGAGTGCTTGCCCTTTTCCCCGAAGATTTCGACGAGCAGCTCGGAGGCTCCGTTGATGACTTGCGGGTGGCCGTAGAAGTCGGGCTGGGAGTTTACAAAGCCGGTGAGGGAAACGATCTGCTTCACTTGGTCGAGCGAACCGATAGCGTCTTGGATGACGGCGAGGCGGTTCAGAATGATCATGCGGGCACCGGCTTGCGCTTGCTCGATGGTGACGTCGCTCGGGACCTTGCCGATGACTTTGGTGTCCCCGTCGATGGGCAGGCCGCCGGAAAGGAAGAGTAGATTTCCGCTGCGGACCCAGTTGACGTAAGCGGCGACGGGGGTAGGGACGGCGGGCAGGCTGAGGCCGAGGGCGTGAATTTTTTCGAGGATGGTCATGTGGAGGTGGGATTATGGGGTGATGGGGAAATCGTCAGTCAAGAGGGCAACGAGTTGTTTGCCGGAGTTAGTGAGGGTGGCTTTATTGCCTTCACCCGTGACGAGCCCTCGGGTGAGGTAGCTGTGAGGGATGGTGGACGGGCGGATGGAGGTGACCGTAGCGGAGCTGACCGTGCGGGTGCTAGGATTGAAAGCAAGCGGTTGGCCTGTGGCACTGAAGCTGATTTCCCAGGCGGGAGCATTTTCGAGCGGGCTCTGGGTGAGCCATGGGTAGCGTTTTAAGAAATCTGGCACGCCGTGAGAGGGGAGTGTGACCTTGAAATACACGGGCGTGGAAGCGACGAATTGACTGAATTGGAGCTCGGGGTTGGCCTTATGGGCGATGAAGAATCGCGCGACGTCGGTGCCGGATAGGTTCATGCCGTTGAAGATGCCGTGGTAGTTGGTGCTGCCACCGAATTTTTTATGCCAATCCTCGTAGCGGGTGCTCATGAGGAGGCCGAGTTCCAGATGGCAGTGAGCGCGGGTCCGATCAATGCCAGCGCCGGTGTATCCCATTTTCCCAAGCACCGTACCGGGCACCACCGGATTGCCGATTTTACACGAAATATCGGCCAAGTGGGCATAAAGCGAATAGACGGAGGTGTTCTCCCAGCGGTGCTCGATGACGACGTATTTCCCGTAGTTACTGCGCCCAGCGATGAGGCTGGTGTGCACGACGCGACCCGCAGCGATGCTCGTCACGAGGTCGATGGGATTGTAGGCGGTGTCGCGCCGCAGCGGGGAAATGTCGATGCCTTCGTGGAACTTGGTGCAGTGAGTCTCGCCTTGGATGCGGACCATATTGCGGACGAGGCCGTAGGAACCTGCTTCCCAAGGCTTGCTCGTTTGTCCCTCGAAGGTCCGATCTACATACATGTAGAATTTGTCGAACTCCCCGGTGAAGAGGTTTTGATTTTCAGTGGGTAAGCGAATTTCAAGCGGCGTGGCTTGTGCCATGGCAAGCAGGCCGAGAAGCAGGGCAGAGATACGAAACATCAGTGGAGAAAATCTATTTTTTCTTCTTTTTTCCCTCTTCGCCGATGCGTGGCAGCTCTTCGTCGAATATCGCGATGTCAGCCAGTGTGACGCCTTTCCAGATCACCAGGACCCCGTCGGTCACTTGTTTATCGATGAGCACCCCATCCACCACGCGGCCGTTGATCTGGGCGAGCAGCCATTTTCCCTGATTGAGATTGGTCAGGGCGTCTAGGCGATTTGATGCGTTGCCTTTCAACTTCAGCAGCAGGCCGTAGTCCCCCCCGAATTCGGATGGAAATGGGCTGAATGACACCACATCCTTGGTAATGAAGTCGGGTGAGCGGCGGAAATAGCGAGTCTGGCCGTTGGTCATTTGAGGGAAAATCATTTTTGGATTATCCGAGGCTTCGGTCTGCATGTGGAAGGAGACGGAGGCTTTGTTTTCCTTTTTGCCACCAGCGAATGCGGTGCCGATTAGGCACAAGGCACTGAGGATGATCAGCCATGCGATGGGTTTCTTCATGCCCGGATTGAATCACATCTAGACCCCTGAGGAAGGAAAAATACGGGGTAAACTGGCGCAAATGCCGATGCTTTTTAGCATTGCCGTTGACCCGGGTTCTGTGGCTAGCGAGTCTCATCCATGTTTATTGATCACATCCGCATCTTCGGAAAAGCTGGCGACGGCGGAAATGGCGTTGTCTCTTGGCGGCGCGAAAAATTTGTGCCCCGCGGTGGACCCGACGGTGGAGACGGCGGCGCTGGTGGCGACATCATCCTCGTCGTGGATGCTTCTACGGATAATCTCAGAGCTTATCACTACGACCCGAAACTCATCGCCGAGGACGGGAAAAACGGCGCAGGTGGACGGAAAACCGGCAAGAGTGGCAAGCGCGTCATTGGTAAAGTCCCGCCCGGCACGGTGGTGTATCGCTCCAATGCCGTGACGGTCCAAGAGGCGGTCGAATTCGAGCGCAGCGATGAAGGCATCGACCTCGAACCCATCGCCGACCTCACGGAAATCGGCCAGGAATTCGTGCTCTGCAAGGGCGGCGAGCCGGGTGCAGGAAACTGGAATTTTAAAACCGCGACGAACCGCACCCCCGTGGAGCACACGTTGGGCACTCCTGGTGAGCAGTCTGTCTTCTACTTAGAGCTCCGCCGTATCGCGGACGCAGGGCTCGTTGGTTTCCCGAATGCGGGGAAATCCACTCTCCTCGGTCAGCTTTCCCACGCCAAGCCTAAGGTGGCCTCTTACCCATTCACCACGCTCCAGCCCGTCGTCGGCGTCGTGGAGTTTCCGAGTTATCGGCGCTGCACGATCGCGGACATCCCGGGATTGATCGAAGGGGCTCATGAAAACAGAGGGCTCGGGCACGAGTTTCTGCGTCACATCACGCGCTGCCGGGTGCTGCTATTCGTCATCGACATGGCGGGTAGTGAAGGCCGCGATCCAATTTCAGACTTGGAGATCCTTCGGCGTGAAATTAAAGAATACGACGATGAACTGGCACGCTTCCCTTGGAAAATCATCGCCAACAAGATGGATCTCGAGGGAGCAGCTGAAAATCTCGAAAACTTCCGCAGCCGATTCCCTAAAATCGACATCATCCCCATTTCTGCCGACACTGGACTTGGGCTCGACGATCTGAAGCAAGTGCTCGACAACGAAATCGGCCACCGCAGCGACAAATAAACCGCCCAATGCACTCCAGCCCTGAAGTCGTCTTTGTCTATGGAACCCTCCGGCGCGGCGGCTCCAATCATTTCCGGATGGCCGGGGCCGAGTTCATTTCCTCCGGCACCATCATGGGCAGGATGTATCGGATCGACTGGTATCCAGGCCTTGTTCTCGATCCCACGGGCGATGAAATCCATGGCGAGGCCTACGCGGTCTGGCCGCAGCAGCTCGCTGCGCTAGACGCCTTCGAGGGGCTTTCAGCCGGGGAGATCGAGGGTAGTGAATACCGCCGTGTCCAAACGACGGTCGTCCAAAAAGATAGCCAAACGCTTGCCGCCTGGGTCTGGGAATGGCTCGGGGCCACCGAAGAATCTCAACGGATTTCGGATGGAGATTGGCTGAAAAATGAATGAATCTGGGTGAAACATCGTGAGATCATATCCGCCATTGAGTGGGCTAAGAGAGTGAACGGCTCCTGGCTCGTTCGCAGTAATCTCAAAGAGCATGCCGCCGAGTGGATCGACTACCTAGCAGCGCTTGCTGACGGGCGGCTCGAGAAATCCTGCCTGCTCGCACGGCAGTTCTGTGACTTGCGTCGCCCTGACGACGATCCTAAACCCTGGTTCTATGCCGGGCTTTTTCGCCTTGCGACGGCGGCTGAGGCTGGACAATTCCTCAGCACCCACCGAGTCACCAAGGCCACGGTCCCCAGCATGCTGGAAGATCCCGATGTCCAACTCTGGTTGGACCGAGTCGGCCCCGAGACACACGAACTGATGGCTCGCTTGCGAAGCGCACGCTAGGCCATCGCTGAAAACGGCGAGCTCACCCAGAATTCATAATGGAGCGGGAGTCCTTCACAGAGGATGAAATGGTCCACCTTTAATGTCTCACCGCTCGCAAGTGACAAGCGCTCTGCCAGGGTCAGCGGGAGGGGACCAGACGGCCAGAAAATCCCAACCCCTAGCAGTAGTGGTAAGACGGCCCGGCCGGTCGCCAGAGTCCGGTTGTTTCGATCGAGCACATAAACAGCGACCTTTTCCGGCTCAGGCGTCTCGTCCAGCATCCGGTGCAGGGATTCGGGTAGAGGATGGGGATGGGTCTTCATGGCTTTTAAGAGAAACCTCCTTGCTAGCTTGGAGTGGGAAATTGTCGAGGTGGAACCTATCTAATCTCCTTAGAATCAACAATTCCCAACACCTGCCAAGTCGCAGCGGCGGAGGATTTACTTCTGAAGACCGAAGCAATTTACAAATCACCGCAAAAAAAGAAGGCGAAGGAATTTCTTCCTTCGCCATTCATGACCCAAAGATAACCATAAAAATGGTGCTCGAAAGAGGACTCGAACCTCCACAGGTTTCCCTACTAGATCCTTAGTCTAGCGCGTCTACCAATTCCGCCATCCGAGCATATCCGGTTGGGTGGACGCATTTGGTAAGGGCCAGATTCGGCCTTAGCAAGAGAATCTTTGCGAAAACTTTCTGTCACGCACTCAAACTGCTTAGGACTTGCTACAGAGCTTTCTACGGAAAGCATTGAGCCGTTCATTGCCATGGAATCTATACGCGTCGAGTCAGTTATTAAAACCTTTGGAAGCACCCGCGCTCTCGACGGGATTAGCCTCTGTATCGAGCCAGGAGAGTTGTTTTTCTTATTAGGCGGCTCCGGCTGTGGGAAGACCACTTTGCTCCGATGCATTGCCGGTCTCGAGACACCCACCAGTGGCGCGATTTTCTTTGGCGAGCGCGAGGTCACCAAGATGCCACCTCACAAGCGCGAGGCAGCCATGGTCTTTCAGAGCTACGCCCTCTGGCCGCATCTATCAGTCGGCCAGAACATCAGCTTCGGCCTCGAAGAGCGGCGCGTGCCCAAGCCAGAAATCAAGCGTCGGGTCGAAGAAGCCCTGGAAATGGTCAAACTTCCGGGCTACGGTGACCGCTCCATCGACCAGATGTCCGGTGGTCAGCAGCAGCGAGTCTCGCTCGCCCGGGCACTCGTCGTGAAGCCGAAGTGCCTGTTGCTGGACGAGCCGCTCTCGAACCTAGACGCCCAGCTCCGGGTCGAGATGCGCCGGGAAATCCGCAGAATCGTCAAAGAAAATGGCCTCACCGGTATTTACGTCACTCACGACCAAGAAGAAGCGCTCACGATGGCCGACCGCATGGCCGTACTGACCCGGGGTAACATCGGCCAGATCGGCACCCCAGAGCAGATTTACCGCGCCCCACTCACCGGTTACGTGGCCAACTTCATCGGTGAGACCAATCTCATTTCCGGAACAGTCATCCGCAGGGAAGACGGCTTCGCCACGGTCACGACGCCAGCAGGCGAACTCACCGGCCGCATCACCGCCACCGACTGGTCACCTCAGACAGGCGAGGCGGTGCAAGTTTCCATCCGCCCTGAGGCTTGGCGTCTGCTGCCGCAAGCGGGGGATAACTCCGTCACCGGTCACATCGACGAGCGCTCCTACCTCGGTCAGCGCATCCAGTATTGGGTGGCCACCGCCGCCGGGCGGCAGCAAGTCGTAGAACTCAATCCCCACCTGATCCACGAGCCGAGCGCTGAAACGATCAGCCTCCACGTCCGCCGCGAAGACGTCGTCATCTTAAAATCCTAAGTCCCCCGAAATGAAATCGAGAGCATGGATTATCTTCGGCCTGCTGGCACTCATCATCGCACTGCCTATGGCCATGCGCCGGAAAACGGTCACCAAGACCTCGGAAACGGCGGATGACCGACTCGTCATTCTCAGTCCGCACAATGAGACGATCCGCCAAGAGTTCGGTGAAGCTTTCGCCGAGTATTGGGAAAAGACCACAGGTCGCTCGATCTATATCGATTGGCGCACCCCCGGCGGCACCTCAGAAATCCGCATGGTGCTGGATGCAGGATTCAAAGCTGCCGACGACATCAAAAAGCCAGGCATCGGCGTGGACATCTTCTTCGGCGGGGGGGAGCCCGACTTTACCAGCCAAGCGAAAAAAGGCCGCCTCATCCCACTGCGTGTTTTCACTTCCCAACCCGAGCTTTTCGTCGAAGGCGGCCCCATTCCCGAGCTCTTCACCGGAGAACGATACTACCCGAAAGATTACGTGTGGGTCGGCACCTGCATGTCTCAGCTCGGGATTTGTTACAATCCCGACGTGCTCGCACGCTTGAAAATCCCGGTGCCCACCACTTGGAATGATCTTGGCGATCCCCGCTACGCAGGCAACATCGCCCTCGCCGATCCCACCAAGACCGGCTCAGTTGCCCGTGCCTTCGAGCTACTGGTCCAAGCAGAGATGCAGCGCAGTGCTGACCTCAGCGCCGGCTGGACCGCAGGTCTTCAACTCATCCAACGCATGTCGGCGAATTCCCGCTACTTCACGGATGGCTCAGCGAAAGTCCCCCAAGACGTCGGTCAGGGAAATGCCGCGGCTGGCATGTGCATCGACTTCTATGGGCGCTCATTTGCCCAAGAACTCACCACCCAGTCGGGTGCACCTCGTCTCATCTGGATCGCCCCGGACCACGGCACCACCCTCAGCGGTGATCCCATCGGTATCTTAAAAGGCAGTGAAAACGAAGCCGTCGCCCAAAGCTTCGTCGAATTCATTCTCAGCCGCCGCGCCCAGACCCTCTGGTTTGGCAAGGTCGGTAGCCCGGACGGCCCGAAAGAGCGCACCCTTCACCGCTTGCCCATCCGGCGGGATCTCTACACGCCTGAGATCTTGGCGAATACCACCATGCCGAGCGCCCATCCCTACGCGGATCCCGGGAATTTCACCTACCAACGCGAGCTCACCGGTGCCGCCTTCAACACCCTCCGCCAACTCGTGAAAATCATCTGCATCGACTCCCATGAGGAAATGAAATCCGCTTGGCACGCCCTCTGTGACGCCGGAATGCCGGCCGACGCACTCGCCATTTTCTCCGATGTTTCGAGCGTCAACTACGCCATCTGCGGCAAGGGTGACCCCATTCTCGATGGCCCAGACGCCCTCAAAGCCGCCGAGCGCGCCACCGAACTCGGTGAAGTCTTCCGCGCGAACTACCGCAAAGCCGAAGCCCTTGCCAAATCCCACCGACCATGAAACGCGGCACTGCCATCACCATTTCCATTATCGTCAGCGTGCTCTTCGCGGTCTTTTTCATCTATCCCGCCGGGATGGTCGTGAAGCAGGCATTTGAAGTGACTCGGCCGGATGGCTCGTCCCATTTCACCTTCGAGTTCTTTTCCGCCGTCTTCGGAAATCCTATTTACCGCGAGGGTCTCTGGAACGCTTTCACTCTAGGTATCGTCAGCACCTTCGCCACCCTCGCCATCGCCTTCCCACTGGCCCTCATCGGCCATCGCTACGAGTTCCCCGGGAAATCGATCCTCGGCGTCCTGGTCCTGGCACCCATGATCCTACCGCCCTTCGTCGGTGCGGTGGGTGTGAAACAAATGCTCGGTGTGAATGGAAGTTTCAACGCCTTCCTCATCGACTGTGGCCTTATGCAAGCCGCGCTGCCCTTTGATTGGTTGGCCAACGGACGCTTCACCGGAATCGTCCTGATGAATGCGCTCCATCTCTATCCCATTCTCTACATGAACATCGCAGCGGCCTTGGCGAATCTCGACCCCGCCATGGAGCAAGCGGCGGAAAATCTCGGCTGCCCGCCGTGGAAACGCTTCTTCCGCATTACCCTGCCACTCGCCATGCCCGGGGTCTTCGCCGGGGCGTCCATCGTCTTCATCTGGGCCTTCACCGAGCTGGGCGTGCCGCTGGTCTTCGACTTCGCCCGCGTCGCGCCGGTGCAGATTTTCGATGGTCTCAAGGGTCTCGATAAAAATCCCATCCCCTACGCGCTCACCGCCATCCTGCTCGTCGTCGCCGCCGGGGTCTTCGCCATTTCCAAGTTTGTGATGGGCCGTTCACCACTCGGCACCGCCCCCCGGCCCAAGGCCCGCTCGGCAGCGCTCGTCCTCAGCCCTTTGAAATCGGCGGCCTGTAGCGGCTTCTTTCTGGCGATTTTCCTCGTCGCTTCCATTCCGCACCTCGGCGTCATTTTGCTATCCCTCGCGGGGCGCTGGTATGGCACCGTCATCCCAGATGTTTTCACCCTCAGGCACTACACCGAGGCGCTCGGAAATGGGCTCGTCGTGCCCTCCATCCAGAACAGCCTGATGTATGCAGGCTGCGCCACTCTGCTAGCACTCGCCATCGGCCTAGCCGTCGCCTGGGTCGTCGTCCGCTCGGATTTGAAATTCCGGAATACACTCGACGCGATCGTCATGCTCCCCCTCGCCGTGCCCGGCTTGGTGATGGCCTTCGGCTACCTTGCGCTGTCCCAAGAAGGGAAAGCCTTCCATTTCCTGGTCGGTGCCGGTGGCAGTCCTTTCCTGCTGATCGTCGTCGCCTACGCCTTCCGTCGGCTGCCTTACATCGTCCGCTCCGCCGTGGCCGGGCTGCAACAGAGCAATCCTGTGCTCGAAGAAGCGGCGAATTCGCTCGGCGCGACGCCACTCCGCACGCTGCGGCGCGTGGCCATCCCACTCATCGGTGCGAATCTCGCCGCGGGCTCGATCCTCGCTTTCGCCTTCGCCATGCTCGAAGTGAGCGACAGTCTCATCCTTGCCCAGCAAGCCCAGCACTACCCGATTACCAAGGCCATTTACACCCTGCTCGGAACCTTGGGGAACGGCACGGAACTCGCCGCCGCCCTCGGCGTCTGGGCCATGGTTTTCCTCTCCGTCGCCATCATGGGAGCTGCCGTGCTCGGCGGGAAACGCGGTGGCCTCTTCAAGGTATGAGCATGGTTTCCTTGCCTGCATTTGAAGATTTACCCAAATCTGAGCCCTGCCATGATCACGCACGTGGAAGATTCTGAAAAACGTGTGGCAGGGATCATGATTCCTGTGTTTTCGACCCGGCGGGAGGGTGATCTTGGGATCGGTGATACCTTGGGGCTGAGGGACTGGATCGACTGGGCAGCGCAACATCAGGTGGGAATTCTGCAACTGCTGCCGATTCATGAAAACGGCCCAGAAGAGAGTCCCTACAGCGGCATCTCAGCGACGGCATTGGACCCGATTTATCTCGCATGCGAAGTGGCGGAAATCCCAGGGCTGACCGAGGAGGCCATTTCCGAGGCCCGGGAATCTCTCAAATCCGTGCTGGCTGCGCCGCTAGTGGATTATCCAGCGGTGCGCGCTGCGAAGCGTGGCTTACTCGAGGTGGCGTGGGCGCGCTTCGAGACGCTATCTGTCGAGCTGCGTGTGGAGTTTGAAGAATTTCAGCAGGCGGAGGCGGATTGGCTAGAGGACTACACCTTGTTCCGGTTTCTCATGGAGCATCATGGCGAAGAAAAAACCTGGGACCAATGGCCGCGTTCTTGCATGACTCACTCACTGGCAAGGGACTACGTGACGGAGCTCCGTGCGCAAGATGAAGCTTGGGTGCAGGGTCGGCTCGGCTACTTCGCATTTGTGCAGTGGCTCTGTTTCCGCCAATGGCTGGCGCTGCGGACGCACGCAAATGAGAGGGGCGTGAAATTGATGGGAGATGTGCCGATCGGGGTCAGTTTCCACTCCTGCGATGTGTTTTTCGCACCGGAAGAATTTCACCTCGACTGGTACGGTGGCTCACCGCCGGAGGGGATGGGCCAGAGCGATCCCTTTTTCCAGCAATGGGGACAAAATTGGGGGATTCCACTTTATCGCTGGGATCACATGGAGACGGATGGCTTCGGCTGGTGGCAGCGCCGCATCGAGCGCTTGACGCGGATCTTCCAAGTCTTCCGGCTCGACCACATCTTGGGATTCTACCGGATCTATGCCTTCCCTTGGCGCCCCGAGCGGAATCAAGAATTCCTTGGCCTAAGCCACGAGCAGGCCGCATCCCTGACGGGTGGCCGCCTCCCGCGCTGGGATGCGCGACCGGATGATTATGCAGAAAATAAAGCGGCTAACCGCGCGGACGGTGACCTGCGGCTAAGGGCAATTGTGAAAGCCGCCGCCGGGGCGGAAATCATCGCCGAGGATTTGGGCTGGGTGCCAGAATACGTGCGCCCCCATCTCGCAGAACTCGGTATCGCGGGGTTTCGCATCCCTCACTGGGATTGCAACGAGCAGGGGCATCCGACGCCTGGCAGCGCATTTCCTGACAACACCTTCGCGACCTACTCGACGCATGATCACGATCCCGTGAATGCGATTTGGCGGGGCTGCCTCGGTGTGATTGACCGTCATCTAAAGAATCCAGATGAGCAAACCAACTGGTCGGTAAAAGGTGCGGAATCCACTTTGAGAATCCTCTCCGAGTTTGCCGAAATCCCACTTCCCGAGGAGGGCAGGGGATGGCCTGACTACTCAGAAGGGATCCAGCTGCGATTGCTCAAGGCCTTGCTTGCCTCGAACTCACGGTATGCGGTGCTGATGGTAACGGAACTGTTCGATTTAAACGAGCGCATCAATCACCCAGGGACAACGGGTGGGATCAATTGGCGCTATCGGCTGCCCTGGACGATTCGCCAGATCCAAGAGGATTCGCGCTTGCGGGGGTGTGGCGAGAAATTGGCAGCGCTCATCAGCATCACCCGCCGCAGCTAAGCGGCCCTTGCAGGGGGCTGCGTGCGAGTTTAAGACTCGCCGCACGATGCCTTTCCGACTTGTGAGTGACTACCAGCCTGAGGGAGATCAGGCGCAGGCGATTGCGAAATTGACGAAATCCCTGAAAGCGGGGAATGCCCACCAAACGCTGCTCGGGGTGACTGGCTCTGGTAAGACTTTCACGATGGCGAACCTGATTAAAAATCACGGTAAACCAACGCTCATCATGAGTCATAACAAGACTCTGGCGGCGCAGCTCTACTCGGAATTTAAGAACTTTTTCCCACACAATGCGGTCGAGTATTTTGTCTCCTATTTCGATTATTACCAGCCAGAGGCCTATATCCCTCGGAGTGACACCTACATCGAGAAAGACTCATCGATCAATGACGAGATCGAGCGGCTGCGGCTCAGCACGATGGGCTCACTGCTGACTCGCGAGGATACGATTGTCGTGGCGTCCGTGTCTTGCATCTACGGCTTAGGCTCTCCCGAGGACTACTCGAACATGATGGTCCCAGTCTGGGTGGGGCAGAAGCTGACGCGGGAGGAATTTCTCAATTCACTTGTGGGCATGTTGTTCGAGCGGAATGACATCGCCTTCGGTCGGGGGAAATTCCGCGTGCGTGGGGATGTGGTCGAGGTGCATCCGGCCTATTTGGACGAGACGGCGATCCGGGTGGAGTTTTTTGACGATGAAGTGGAGCGAGTGACCAGTATTCACACCCTCACGGGGCACACGATCGAACGCTTGGAGACGCACACTTTTTTCCCCGCGAAGCAATTTGTCACGCCAGGGGACAAGATGAAGCATGCGATGGTGGCGATCCGCGCTGAGGCGAATGCACAAGTGGCGAAGTTTGAGAAAGAGTCGAAACTCATCGAAGCCCAGCGCTTGCGGATGCGCACCGACTACGACCTTGAAATGATGGCCGAGATGGGATTCTGCCAAGGGATCGAGAACTACTCGCGCCACATCACGGGCCGGGAAAAAGGCGCACGGCCCTACACCCTGCTCGACTTTTTTCCTCGGGATTTCCTGCTGCTAGTCGATGAAAGTCATGCAACGATCCCGCAAGTGGGTGGGATGTATGAGGGGGATAAAAGCCGCAAGACCGTCTTGGTCGATCATGGATTCCGTCTGCCAAGCGCACTCGACAATCGGCCACTACGCTTCGAAGAATTCATGGAAATGACCGGCCAGCGCGTCTATGTCTCCGCGACACCCGGTGCCTTCGAGATCGTGAACTCGCGTCCGGAAAATAAAGGATTCATCGCGGTTAAAGAAAAAGATGCAAACGGGAAAAGCATCGCCCTCTTCGACCTCAAAAAAGCACGCGTCAAGCCCAGTGGAAACGAGGAGCCCGTGGATCACTTTGACCCTACCAGACGCGGCACCGCTCTGGTCGTTGAGCAGATCATCCGACCTACCGGGTTGCTAGATCCGGTGCTAATTCTGCGACCCTTGAAGGGCCAAATCGACGAGACCATCGAGCTCTGTCGTCAACGAGTGGAGCGAAATGAGCGAGTGCTCGTGACCACGCTTACCAAGCGCACCGCTGAGGACTTAAGTGAGTATTTACAAGGCACAGGACTTAAAGTGCGTTACTTACACTCAGACATCGACGCCGTGGAACGCGTGGAAATCCTCCGCCAACTCCGGGCCGCCACGTTTGACATCCTCATCGGCATCAATTTGCTGCGGGAAGGCTTAGACCTACCCGAAGTCTCACTCGTTTGCATTCTCGATGCGGATAAAGAGGGCTTTCTCCGCAACGAAACCTCCATGATTCAGACCGCTGGCCGTGCAGCCCGTCACATCGCCGGGGAATGCGTGCTGTTTTGCGATAAAATCACCGATTCGATCCAAGCCCTCATCGACGTGACGGACTACCGCCGCGCTCGTCAACAAGCGCATAATGAGAAACACGGCATCACTCCCCAAAGCGTGAAGCGCGCCTTGCAAACCAGCCTGCACACCGCTGAAAAAGGCCGAGAATACGCGGAAAATCTCAATAGCTCCCTCGTCGCCGAGGATGTCCAGACTTACGACAAGCTGCGTGTCATCGCCGAGTTAGAAGAGGAAATGCGAGACGCTTCCTCGCGCTTGGAATTCGAACGCGCTGCCCATTTGCGTGATCAGTTAGCGGCTCTCAAAAATGACACACCGAGCCCAGCCATGAAACCGGTAAAATACCCAAGTGGGAAAAAAACTCGCGGGAGAAAGTAACTATCCACTTGACGGCCCCTGTTCATTTATGGTCATTTGAACACATGATTCCACCCACGCTAGATCGTCCCTACCTCGCGGCATGGTTGCGGCGCACCGGTCGCCAATTTGCCGCGAGCGGACGACTCACGGAGACGGCCATGGTCTTAGCCCTCACAGAGGGTGGCTCGGTGGATGAGTGGAGGCGGCGACTGCGTCTATTTCTCGAAGGTCGAGAGTGCCCATCGTTAGATTTGTTGACAAAAATTGATCTTTTTTTAGCCGGATCGAAGAAAATCAAACAGGCAAGTGTTTCACAAACCGAGTTTTTCTAAAGTTATCAGCACTGCACTTTTCTGATTTCTCTGAGACTTTATTCTTGGCATACTATTTTGGGTTTATTAATTTTTTTGGACGATTTTGTTACCAAAAAACAGTCGCCTACGTAAAAAAGCTTGGGGGCATAAACTACAGATTGATTCA
Organism: Verrucomicrobiaceae bacterium; assembly: GCA_027484055.1. Taxonomy (GTDB): domain Bacteria; phylum Verrucomicrobiota; class Verrucomicrobiia; order Verrucomicrobiales; family Akkermansiaceae; genus Luteolibacter. The sequence continues at coordinate 80,259 of JAIXQH010000010.1, forward strand.
TTAGCCGTGGTCTAAAGCTTGCAGTTACGTCCCCCCCAGACACAAATGCACCGATTTCGCTCTCACTCTATCATCATTCGATTCCGGATCGTTTCACTGCTGATCTTCATTAAGCTATTGATGATTCCGACGTCGTTCGGGATTATTTTTTATGCGCTTTACGAGAATAACAAGGAACTGCTCCTCCAAGGCGTAGCAGCGGTAGGATTAACGGTGACGATTGCGGTGACTCAGTGGGTTCTAGCCGCCCGGACCCGCTGCCCATTATGCCTAACACCGGTGCTCGCGCGGAAAGCTTGCTCGAAAAATCGAAACGCACGCACACTCTTCGGTAGCTACCGCATTCGCGTTGCAGCGGGGGTCTTGTTTAAAGGCTCATTTCGCTGTCCTTATTGCAACGAGCCTACCGCGATGCAAGTCAGAGATAGGCGCTAACCGTGCTCTTCCCACCCAGGCGAGTTTGAAATCCTTGCATCTCTAGGATCTTTCGAAGAATTCGTTACTTAGATCATGAAAATCATGCACTTTTAAGGTTTTTATTGCGCCCACGGATATTTTTGGCTTAAGCTTGCGTCCCGGCACTGCGTGGCAAAATTCGTTGTCTTGCGCGGAAATAATCGGGAAAATTCTTCAATTCCAGACGCGATGAATCCAGACAGAGCAACCCTCAATTTCCTCAACAGCTTTCCCGAGGAAGCCAGAAAAAGGGGTGAAATGCTTCAAAAAGACGGTGCCGTAACCCAAATTTTCGGGAATCACCTTTTCATCCAAGGCCGCGTCGAAGACGAGAGCGGCATTTTCCGTACCAGCCTCCGCCTCCAAGGGAATCGCTGGTTCGGTTCTTGCACCGCAGAGAACGAACTCATCGCCGGAGCCTGCCAATACGCCACCATGATGGAGCGCATGCACCGTGGGGAAGACCTTCCCGAATCGCCCAATGAATTCGACGACACCCCGGTGCTCGACATCATCGAAGAAAAACTCGGCCGTGAACTCGACGACAAAGAAGCCGACTTCGTCACGAAAATCGAAAAGCGCTACCGGCGTTACGTCATCGAGGGGGAGCTTCATGACCACGATATGGTGCGCATCACACCGCGTTGGGAAATCACCACCTATGAGCCACTGGAACTCTGGCCCATCCCACCGGGTGACATTCTCGAGTTCTGGAACTACATCGCCTACGCCTTTTTCAAAAAGAAACTACCCTACCCAGAATTCATGGGGGTCATCACCGACCTTGGGCACGTTCAGAAAAAAATGGCCGACTGGGAACAAGAGCGCGAAGTGGCCTCTTGGTATGAGCGCATCGAACAGGTCAACGAGCGCCCACCACAAGATCAACCGCTTCAGGTTGCATTCCGCCTCGTCGCGACGATCAACGAAGCACGTCTCGAAGTGAAGGATGCCAAGTCCGCCACTTGGATCCAGCTCCGTGAGAAAAATGACATCGAGCACTACGTCAATCTTCACCATGAAGCCGCCTTGCTCATGGACGCATCCAGTCAGACCCTCTGGGAGCATTACCTCGCCTATTTCCGGAAACACGGCGACACCACTCTGGACTTCGATCAAGAAGAGTCCTGCCGCTTCATGAACCGGGTTTTCCGCCAGCCCGCCTTGTTGGGCTACATCGTCAATCTCGACGAAAAACCTTTCCGCGTTTCCGACGAGCCACTGTCTTGGATCTGCGAAGATGAGCCTTACGATCCAAAGTCTTTCGCCCTCCAACTCGTCACCGCCTCCGGTGAAAATGTCTCCCATTCCGTCCGCCTCCTCCCGGGGCGCAAAGAGCTCTACCAATCCGACGAAACCGTTTTCCCTGGCCCACCACGCTGGCTTGAGGAAACGGACGTCATGCCGCGCTACTTGATTCCGACTCGCGTCATCGACTCGCTCGAAGGTGTTGAATTCCTCAGAAAAATTGGTGCAGCCCTCCCCGAGTCACTCGTGAAGCGCGTCGTCGATCTTGAGCTGAAGCCGAAGTTCGAAATGAAGCTCATCGCCGGACTCACCGCTGCCGAGACTGAGCACCTTGTCATTGATGTCAACGCCATCGAAACCAAGGGCCGCCGCACTGAGCGACTCACCAAAGAAGGCTGGGAACTCGCTGAACAACAACCCGTTAAAGGCAAACAGCTCCTCCGCTTCGCCCGCGAAGAACTTTACCCGGTCCCCGCCATCCTCGATGAAATGGGCCTGAGCTATGACGAGAAACTCCTCTCGTTCAAATCCCGCATCACCAAGCAGTTTCCCGAGAAATTCGCCGAGTGGATTAAGGCCATGCCGCCGAGCATCGAGCTCGACATCGACCTCCGCCTCCGCTCGATCCTTGCCGATCCCGTCACCGCTGCCGTTCGCTTCGAAGTCGTCGGCCAAGACATTGACTGGTTTGACCTCCGCATCGTCATCGACGTGGAAGGTGCCAATCTCTCCAAAGCCCAAATCCGCCAACTCGTCGCCGCTCGCGGTGGCTACGTCCGCATGGACGACGGCACATGGATGCGCTTGGAAATCAAGCTAGACGCCGACCAGCGCGAAGCTGTCACCCGTCTCGGTCTCGATCCATTCGATCTCTCCGGCGAGACTCACCGGATGCACGCCCTCCAACTCTCCGATCCCAAGGCAGCTGAGGTCTTCGATCCGAAAGCCTGGGAACGCATCAAAAACCGCGCCAACGACATCCAGCTCGAGGTCAATCCCGACCTACCCGAAGGCCTCAACGCCACCCTCCGCCCCTACCAGGTGGATGGCTTCAAATTCCTCGCCTACCTCTGCGTCAACAACTTCGGCGGCATCCTCGCCGACGACATGGGACTCGGAAAAACCATCCAGTCGCTCACCTACCTGCTTTGGCTCTTCGAAGAGCACCGGAAAACAGGCGGCATGAAAAAGCCTGCACTCGTCGTCTGTCCCAAGTCCGTGCTCGACGTCTGGTATAGTGAAGCCGGGAAGTTCACCCCGCAACTCACCGTCAAGATCCTCAAAAATCGCGACGACATCGATGTTCACCACATCCAGAACAACATCGACATCCTCGTCCTCAACTACGCCCAACTCCGCGTTTGTGGTGAGGAACTCAACGGCATCAAATGGCTCACCACCATCCTCGACGAGGGCCAGCAGATCAAAAATCCCGACTCCAAGGCCGCCAAGTGCGCCCGCGAGCTGGATTCGCAAAACCGCCTCGTCCTCACCGGAACGCCTATCGAAAACCGCCTGCTCGACATGTGGTCCCTCATGGCTTTCGCGATGCCAGGTGTGCTCGGCAGTCGTGCTTATTTCAAGAAGCGCTTCGACAAGCGGAAAGACCCACTCAGCCAGAGTCGTCTCGCCTCCCGCCTCCGGCCCTTCCTCCTCCGCCGCACCAAGCTCCAAGTCGCCCAAGACTTGCCACCACGGACCGAAGAAGAAGTTTACTCGAAAATGGAAGGCGTCCAGATCGAGCTCTACAAAAACGAACTCAAACGGATTCAAAAAGCCTTGCTCGGCCTCGATTCCGACGAGGCGGTGAAGAAAAACTCCTTCGCCATCCTCCAAGGCCTCATGCGCCTTCGCCAGATTTGCTGTCACCCGGGCCTCATCGATCCGAAGTATCTCAAAGAGGAATCCGCAAAAATGGAGTCTCTCTTCTACCTGCTCGACCAGCTCCACGAAGAAGGCCACAAGGTGCTCGTTTTCTCCCAGTTCGTTTCCATGCTCGACCTCATCAAGGCTCGCTTGGAACTGAACAACCGTCCCTACAACTACCTCACCGGTCAGACCAAGGACCGCAAAGGCGAAATCGAGCGTTTCCAAACGACCAAGGAACCTTCCGTCTTCATGCTTTCACTTAAAGCCGGTGGCGCTGGACTCAACCTCACCTCGGCCTCGTACGTCATCCTCTACGACCCATGGTGGAACCCGGCGGTGGAAAACCAAGCCATCGACCGAACCCACCGGATCGGCCAGAAAAACAAGGTCATCGCCTATCGACTTCTCACACGTGACACCGTGGAGGAAAAAATCCGGATTCTTCAGCATCAGAAAACCCAACTCGTCACCAACGTGCTTGGAGATGAAGGGTTTGCCTCGAATCTCGGCTTGGATGACCTCCAGTTCATCCTCACGCACACCATCGACGAAGAGGACGAGCAGAAGTAAAATCACTGCGCAGCAGGGCTGCTGGCTTTCAATCGGTCAGCTGCCTCCTGCGCCGCCTTCGCGGCTTCATCAAGTGCTTTGGCGCCATCCTGTTTGAGTTTCTCAACATGGTCCTTGGCCTCAAGTTTCGCTTGGTCAGCCATTTCCTTCACGCCCTCGGCGAGTTTCTCAGCACCTGCGTTCATTTTTTGGCGGGCAGACTCTTTGGCAATGTCCATGTGCTCGTTGGCTTTCTGTTTGACTTCGTCGCATGCAAGGAGACTTAAAGGCAGAACCAAGCCAGATAACAAATAGGGTGTTTTCATAGGAGCCGACCCTGTGAAAGCACACAAAATTCGTCACTTCTAAAAAAGGCGTTTAATTCCATCACACCAGCTCCGCCGCGATCGGATCAACCAAGGCACGCCCATGATGGATCAGCGTGAGTTGATTTCCACGGATACTTGCCAGGCCTTCTACGACCAGGTGCACTGCACGCTCGCGTGAATCAGCAGAGAGTAAATCGAGCGAAATTCCATCCCGCGTGCGCAGGCCCAGGGCGATGCGCTCCAGTCGGCTGGCCTCTGCATCCAGCGTCTCCGATTCGCTCAATGCGTGCCCAAGAGATTGAACCTGGGCCACATAGCGCGCAGTGTCCGGGATGTTTTTCCAACGGACTCCCGCCAAGGTGGAAACGGCTGAGGGGCCGAGTCCAAGGTAATCCTCACCGCGCCAGTAGCCGTGGTTGTGCGATGAATGATGGCCGGGCCGTGCGTAGTTCGAGGTCTCGTAGTGGTCAAAACCCGCATCGCTTAGCAGCTCGTCGGCGAGGTGGAAAAACTCCGCATCATGATCTTCATTTTCCCGCATTTCCCCGCGCCGTAGCGATTCGAAAAACGCAGTGTCTTCTTCGTAGGTGAGATTGTAGGCGGAAATGTGATCCGGCTTGAGCGAGATGGCATGGCGCAGTGTCGCCTCCCAATCCGCCTTCGATTGCCCAGGGATGGAAAACATCAGGTCGATATTGACCGAGGGCATCCCCGCCTCCCGCAACAAGCTGACGGACTCACTCGCCTGCGCGACGCTGTGCTCTCGTCCCAGAATTTCCAACACATGGGGCGTGAATGACTGGATTCCCAACGAAACGCGCGTCACACCGAGTTCGCGAAACAGCCGGGCCTTCGCCGCATCAAACGTCGCCGGATTTGCCTCCAGTGTCACCTCGTCCAGCGTCGCGAAGTCGATGCTTTCACGCAGCGCCCCGAACAGCCGCGTGAGATGACTTGGCGACAACATGCTCGGCGTCCCGCCCCCCAGATACAGCGTCCGCGGCCGCTCGTTGACGCTCGGGAGTCGATGCCGCAGTTCCAGCACCAGCGCATCAATGAAGGCACCGATCGGAGTCGTGCCAGGCGTGTGCTTATAAAACGAGCAATACGGGCAAACCCGATGACAGAAGGGGATATGAAGGTAAATCAGCAAGCCGCTGAGGTAACAGACAATTTTCCCTGTGGAAAGGCTGGGAATGGAAACGTGCGCGCCCTATATTGCCTCTATGAAAACTGCGAATCGATCAGGACATGCAAAGCCCCTGAGCAGGTATTGGATTTATTTCATCGTATCAATGTTTGGCACCGTAGCAGTCGCAATAGCGACATCCGAGTTCAAACACTACGGTTTTGCGCTATTTCTAGGAGTGCCGCTCACGATGGGAATGTTGAGCGCTTTTCTCTATCAGCACGATCGCACCTGGCAATGGAGAGAGGTTGGAATTATTACCCTGATCTGCATGATCTGGAGCACCTTGGCGTTGTTGCTGTGTAAGCTTGAAGGCATGATCTGCATTATTATGGCGGGCACTTTAGTCGCGAGCATGGTATTTGTAGGAGTCGTCATCTCATGGAGCATTGGCGCGTTGGTCCGTCGGAAAAAACGGCAAAATCAGCTCCATTGCTTTGCGTTGATCTGCCTGCCGCTATTGATGAAATTTGAGTCAAGTAACCCAGCGTCCGCTCCTGTTATTGAGCACACCACAGTGATGGATATAGACGCCACTCCGAATGAAGTTTGGAAATACATCCCTTCATTTTCCGAGATTAAAAGCCCGCCGGAGAGTTGGCTGGCGAAACATATGGCTTATCCCATCTGCTGCGAAATCGATGGGACCGGAATCGGTGCTACAAGGCGCTGTGTCCTTTCTACTGGGGTGATGCCCGAAGTCGTAAGTCACTGGGAACCTGAAAAGCGGCTCGAATTTGTGGTCATCGAAACGCCACCCACGATGGTAGAGCAAAACCCATTCGGGCATGTGGATGCCGAGCATTTGGATGGCTACTTCGAGGCTCAACGCGGTCGATTCGTCCTGACAGCATTGCCAAATGGGAGAACCCGCGTAGAAGGCACGACTTGGTTTTTCCAAAATATTTGGCCTCAGTGGTATTGGAGACCTATCGCACTCAATTCGGTGTCGAAGGTGCATTGCCGAGTGTTAGAGCATATCAAGTTCCTTTCGGAACGGGACGCCCGGGATAGATCCAAGTGAATATAAGTAGCAGCTCAGACTTTTGGTCCAGAGATTCTGGCAACATATTGAGTCACAGCCTTGCGGATGCCATCTGCAAGATCTGCCTCCGGCTTGGCAAAGGGTGGCACGAACCAAGGGTAGGAGCCGAGTAGATCGGTGATGACGGCGATTTCTCCGTCGCAGGTGTTTTCACCACAACCAATGCCGATGGTGGGCACGCTGAGCGAGGCTGAGAGTTGGCGGGCGGTCTCTGGGATGATCGACTCGAAGACGATTGCGAAGACGCCGGCGTCGATGAGGGCTTGTGCGCCTTCGCGGATGGCTTCGGTCTGCTCGGGGGTTTTGCCTTTTTTATGGTAGCCACCCTCTTCGAGCACGCGCTGCGGGAGCATGCCGAGGTGGCCCATGACGGGGATGCCGGCTTGGGTGATGGCTCGGACTTTTTCGGCTTGGCGGATGCCACCTTCGAGCTTCACGGCCTCAGCTCCAGCTGCGACGAGCTCTCTGGCCGTGGCCAGTGCTTGCGCCGGGCTGGCGTAGGTGTGGATGGGTAAATCTCCGACGATGAGCGCACGTGGCTTGGCGCGCGCCACGGCGGAAATGTGGTGGAGCATGTGGGCCAAGGTCACATGAGTCGTGTCGGGAAACCCTAGAACGACCATGCCGAGCGAATCTCCGACGAGTAGGACATCCACGCCGCCCTCGTCGAGCAGGCGTGCGCTTGGGTAGTCATAGGCCGTGAGAGCCGCAAGCGGGCGGCCGCCTTTTCGAACTCGGATGGATTCGGATTTTTGATGGGCGGTCACTTGAGAACAATGAATGGGGCCGTCATAAGCACTTGAAACTAAAAAGCCCCCGCAGGGCGGAGGCTAAATAATAATGGCGACCCGTAAGGGAGTCGAACCCTTCTTGCCAGGATGAAAACCTGGAGTCCTAACCGATAGACGAACGGGTCGTAAGTCGCGGCGGGCGAAAAGAAACGCACTCGGCGAGGCATTGCAAGAAATTTAAGGCAAAAATTTCGTGAGTGTCGCAATCATGGGGGAAATGAGTCATATTTGTGAGGAATGGCGGCTTAAACTTGAATGCTGGCTTGTCAAATGAATCGAGGTTTCTAGGGTTTGCGGACCCATGTCCGACTATGTCACGAGGAACTGGGATTCTTCTCATGAATACGACTTTGCTTGCACAAGCTGCCAATGAAGCCCGTGGCCTCGCCATGGATGCCGTCCACGCCTGTAACTCCGGCCACCTTGGGCTACCCCTGGGCTGTGCCGATATCGGTGCCGTGCTGTTTGGTGAATCCTTGCGCTACTACCCGGATGCGCCGAAGTGGTTGAACCGTGACCGCTTCGTGCTCTCCGCCGGGCATGGCTCGATGTTCATCTACAGCTGGCTGCACATGGCCGGCTATGCGGTGTCTCGCGAGGATGTGAAAAATTTCCGCGTGCTGCACTCGATCACTCCGGGGCACCCTGAGTTCCACGAGACTCCAGGGGTGGAGGCGACCACCGGCCCACTCGGCCAAGGCGTGGGAAATGCAGTGGGCTACGCGCTCTCTGCGAAACGGGCTGCGGCGAAATTCAACACCCCTGAGCACACGATTTTCGACCAACACGTCTTCGCCATTCTCGGCGACGGCTGCTTACAAGAGGGTGTGGCCAAGGAGGCAATCGCCTTCGCCGGTCACGTCGGCTTGGACAATCTGGTGCTGATTTATGATTCCAACGACGTCACGCTCGACGCCATGGCTGTGCTCACGCAGGGCGAAGATGCAGAGCAGTATTTCACGTCACAGCGCTGGGATGCCGTCACCATCGACGGTCACGACTTGCATGCCATCGCCGCAGCTGTGGCAAAGGCGAAGGCTGACAAAAATGGTCGGCCCAAGGTCATCATCGCCAAGACCCTGATTTGCAAAGGTATCCCTGAAGTGGCTGGCACGGCAAAAGGCCACGGCGAGGGCGGTGCGAAATTCATCGATGCAGCGCGCGCAGGCTTGGGGCTCCCGGCCGATGAGCATTTCTACATTTCCCAGCAGACCTTGGACTTCTTCGCGGAGAAAAAAGCCGCTTCCAAGTTGGTTTTCGAAGCATGGCAGGATGTGTATGACGCGTGGTCCACGGCGAACCCAGACTTGGCCGCCGAGCTGAGTGATTGTATCGGCCAAAGCGTGCCTCTGGATCTCAGCGCTCGGATTCCAGCCTTCCCGGCTGAGTATAAAGATGCGACCCGCTCCGCAGGTGCCACGGTGATCAATGCGGTGGCCAAGGCGATGCCGCAGTTCCTCACAGGCAGTGCGGACCTTTTCGGCTCCACCAAGAACTACCTCAAGGACGGGGGCGACTTTTCTGCAACCAACCCGCTCGGGCGCAACATCTGGTTCGGTATTCGCGAGCATGCGATGGGTGCCATTTGCAACGGCATCGCTTACGACGGCCTGTTCCGCGCGAGTGGCGCGACCTTCCTTGTCTTCGCCGACTACCTGCGTGGCTCGATCCGTCTCGCGGCGCTCTCAAACTTGCCAGTGACTTACATTTTCACCCATGACTCGGTCGGTGTCGGTGAAGACGGCCCGACTCACCAACCGGTGGAAACCGTGAGTGGTCTGCGGGTTATTCCAAATCTTGACGTCATCCGCCCGGGCGATGCCGAGGAAACGGCCGGTGCCTTCGTCGCCGCGATGTCGCGGACGGATGGTCCGACGGCCTTGATCCTGACGCGCCAAGCGATCCCCTTGATGAATGATCTCAGCGTGGAATTCCGCCGGGATGGGGTGCTGCGTGGTGGCTACATCGCCAAGAAAGAGACCGCTGAGCTGACGATGATTCTGATGGGCACGGGTTCTGAGCTCCAACATGTCATGGCCGCAGCGGCAGAGCTGGGCGCTGGGGTGCGGGTGGTTTCCATGCCTTGCTTCGAGCGTTTCGAGCGGCAAAGCGCGGAATACCGTGAGAGTGTGTTACCAAAGTCGTGCACCAAGCGGATCTCGATCGAAGCGGGGGTCACGGGCCTCTGGTGGAAATATGTCGGCACGGAGGGCAAGGCTCTCGGAATCGACCGCTTCGGCATGAGTGCGCCGGGTGACACGGTGATGAAAGAACTTGGGATGACCAAGGATCACGTGCTGGCTGCTGCGAAGTAGTCGGTCGCAACTTTGCGGAAAGCCAACGGGAGGGAATCACTCTCGTTGGCTTTTTTTATGGCGATGCACTGCGGTTTTCTAAGCGAAGGGATCTGGCTTAGGTACCGGGCAGCCAGCGAGTGTCCAATGGTAAATCTGAACCAGTTGGCGAGCTTTCGCCTGCCAGGTGTAGTGGTCGCGGACGTAGCGTTGGGCCAGCAATCCGGTTTGGTGGACTTTCTCTGGATCGGCAGCAGCTTGGCTCAGGGCTTGGTGAAATGAGGCGATGATTTGCTCACGGGTGCCGATGGGGACGATGGTGCCGCCGCCGTCTGGGATGAGTTCGGCAGGGCCGCCGTAGTCGAGCACGATGGGGGCCAAGCCGAGGGCCATGGCTTCCAAGACGACGCCGCCGCCGAATTCACGGACGCTGGGAAAAGCGAAGACCTGAGCGGTGCTGAGGTGACCACGGACCTTTTCATGGGCGACCCAGCCGGCGAAGCTGACGCTGTCCTGAATCTTCTCCTTGGCGACGAGTTCTTTAAGCGCAGGGAGTTGTGGGCCGTCGCCGATGATTTCTAGGGTGATGGTCCCGCTCCGCAGCAGGGGGGCGGCGGCTTCGATGAGCATGTCGGCACCTTTGTATGGAACGAGACGGCCGAGGAAGGCGATGCGGAGTGGTTTACCTGGGCTGGGAGGCGAGGGGGGCTGGTCGATTTCAGGAAAACGCGCGGGATCGATGGCGTTTTCTGGAAGCCAGACGGATTTGAGGTCGAGCGCCTTCTCGTTGCCGCTGACTTCATGGTAGGTGTGGCGCGAGGCGAGAATGAGGGTCGAGGCGAGCTCACGAGTGGCGTGCAGGCCGGGAAGGAGGCGGTGAAGATCTCGGAAGTATCCGAGCCACTCGCGCTCCGCGAGACGGACGCTATCAAAACCAGCGGGCCAGGGGATACCTCCATTGATGGGGCCTAAGAGGAGAGGGATGCCGATCTTTGAAAGTCGCTTCGCCAAGTAGCTGGGTGTGGTGGGGCTGAGCGGGGTGATGCGGTGAACGAGGTCGTAATCTCCATTTTTCAGAGCCTTACCGAACTGAAGCCAGATTTTCCGTTCGAAGAGGGGGTAGGCGAGGGTGGTCAGCGCGGAATGAATGGTCCATCCAAGACTGGTGCCACCACGAAGAAGGGTGGCGATGCGGAAGGCGATGCGCTGGGCGGGATTGGTAACAGCGGTGAAGGTGTCTGGTGAAACCCCGAATTTGAGAAGTGATGATTCGTTTCGGCTCTCAGTGATCAGGTGGGCGTCGCAGACTTGGGCGAGAGCTTGGCTCAGTGAGTAGCCGATGAGGGCGACACTGGTGAGCTCAGGATTGGCCGCTTCTGCAATCACGAGAACCCGCAAGGGTCTCTGTGGGGAAGCGGCTGGAGTGGTGACTGGAGAGCTGATGAGCGTGGAGACTTGGATTAACGATTGCTGAAGGCTAGTGGGCCGGGGCGAAATTGGGCACGGATTTCTCCCAACTCCGGATGGCGGCGAGGCTTTGATCCCAGAGGGATTGAAGCTCGCCATGGATGGCTGCGGCTTGGGGGGGGGTGAGGGATGCGCTTTCCTCAAGCACTTTGAGGCGGGCGGTCATGGCGATGCAGCCGAAGTAGGAGAGCATGCCACGCAGCGAGTGAGAGCGGGCGCGGAGATCGACTAAATTCCCCTGCTGAATGGCAGCTTGGATTGAGACGAGGTGGCTGGCGACGTCTTGAATCACGTCACCGAGCAGGTCGATGTAGTCGGTGTAACCGATGGTGATGAACGAGTTGAGCTGACTGATGTCGAGCAAGGATTCTGAGCTTGGGCGGGAGGTGTCCATGGCGGGGAGTGTGGTCTTAGGAATGGTTTGCTGTCTGGCGGGAGATAAAGGATGAGATCATGTCGCGGAGGTGGTTCAGGGTAATCGGCTTAGAAAGGTAGGCGTCCATGCCGGCTGAGGTGGCGGAGTCTCGATCTTCTTGGAAGGCGTTGGCGGTGAGGGCGACGATGAAAGGTCTTTTTCTGAGATGAGGCAGGGCACGGATGGTGCGGCTGGCTTCTAGGCCATCCATGACCGGCATTTGGATGTCGAGGAAAATAACGTCATAGGCAGAAGCGGCAACTGCATTTACAGCTTCTTGGCCATTTGCGACGATGAAAGGCTCGATGCCGAGGCGGCGGAGCAGGAGACGGATGACTTTTTGATTGTTCGGGTTGTCTTCCGCGACGAGGACTTTCAGCTCGGTGAGTCGGGCGGATTCGATTTCGTCCGTGGGCGGGGTGATTTTCGTGGTCTCGACCACGGTTCCGGGGAATAGCCGGGTGAGGATGCTCTGAATGGCAGAGGGCCAGATGGGCTTAGAGCCGACTTCATCGAAGAGGGCGCGGGTCTCATTGGAGTAGTTGGCTTCCGAGCTGAGGAGGCTGAAGCGGGTGTTGGCCGCAAGCGGCAGTGCGCGCAGATGTTTCGTGAGCTCGATGCCGTCCATGTCGGGCATGTGCTGGTCCACGATGACGAGATCGTAGGGGCCTGATTGATCCCAGAGTTGGAGCGCTTGAGCGCCGCTTTCTGCGGTTTGGCAAGAGAGTCCCCAACTGGCGAGCATTTCTTCGAGAATGCGGCGGTTCATGGGGTTGTCATCGACCACGAGGATTTTGAGCTGGAGGCCAGCGGGAAAATTCGCGGTGGGTGAGATGGCGACTGGGGATGTGCTTGAGGGGCTGACGAATATTTCGGCAAGGAACGTAGAGCCTTTACCGAGTTGACTCTTGATGGTGATGTCGCCGCCCATGAGTTCGGCGAGGCGTTTGCTGATGGCCAGTCCGAGGCCCGAGCCGCCGAAGCGGCGGGTGGTGGAGGAGTCTTGTTGGACGAATGCGTTGAAGAGGCGCTTGATGGTGCTGGGGTCGATGCCGATGCCCGAGTCATTAACCTCGAAGGTGATGTGCCACTGGCCAGCCGAGTTTAGTTTTCCATCGACGATAAGGCTGACAAAGCCGGCGGGGGTAAATTTGACGGCGTTGCTGAGGAGATTGACGAGGATTTGACGGATGCGGGCACGGTCGCCGACGACTTGGGCGGGGAGGTGTGGGGCGAGTCGGGCGATGAGTTCGATGTGTTTTCCCATGGCACCGAGGCGCACGACATCGAAGGCTTCACGGCAGAGATCGGGGAGGTGGAAGGGGGATGAATCTAGGTCGATATTTCCGCTCTCGATGCGGGAGTAGTCGAGGATGTCATTGATGAGTTCGAGCAGGAAGTTGCTCGAATTGAGGATGGTCTCGGCGTAGTCCTTTTGTTGGATGTTGAGGTTGGTCGTTTCGAGAAGGGAAGCCATGCCGATGACCGCGTTGAGCGGGGTGCGGATTTCATGGCTCATGGTGGCGAGGAAGGTGCTTTTCGCGCGGTTCGCCTTTTCCGCGACGATGGCGGCATTATGGGATTCGTCGCGCGCGAGGATGAGGGCGTCAGACTCGTTTTGGGCGACTTGGCGCAGGCCGAAGTTCGCAGCGGCGGAGCGGAGGATGGAGATTTCCCAAGGCTGCCAGATGCGGTCTTCGAGGTAAGCATCGAGCCCAAGGAAGCCCCAGAGGCGATTCGCGGCAAAGATGGGAACGATGACCAGTGAACGGACGCCGCGGGGTTTTAGGATTTGTTGTTCGGACTCGGGAAGGAACTCGACGACGCCGCTGATTTCATGGCCGGCGAGAAGTTCGTTAAACCAGCGTCCTAGACCGGATTCATGGAAAGGGAGGTTTTGGGCATTGGGCTGCGAGAGTCTCTGATCGGCAGGGTTGGCGGTCCACTCGGCGATTTGGCTCATGCAGGGGGTGCTGAGGATCGGATGTTGGTGGACTTGGAAAATATAGGAGCGGTCCACATTCGCGGCACGGCCGAGTGAGGCGAGAATTTCAGACCAGAGCGCCGGTCCGATGCGTTTGGAGAGCAGCGTGGTGCTGATGGAAGCGACGGCTTCGAGCAGGTTACTCGAGCGTCGGGTCTGGGTGGTGTCACGCTGGACGGCCATGAAGCCGGTGAGTGTGCCGTATTTATCGGTGAGCGGTTGGCACTCGATATGGACGAGGTAGCGCCGACCATTTTTGGCGATATTGACGATTTCCGCTTCAAATCCCAATCCGCGTTGGATGCGCTCACGAATGTGGGCACGTTGTTCTAGGTTATCGCCTGGCCGTTGGAGGAAATTACCGGGGATTTTTCCAATGACTTCGTCCTTGGTGTAACCACTCATTTTGGTGAAGCCTTCGTTGACCCACTCGATGTGGCCGACGCTATCCGTGATGACGACGGCATTGTCCGTGCGCTTGGCGACGAGAGCGAGGCGGTTCGCCTCAGCGCGGCTGCGGATCAGGTCCAGCTCTGCTTCTTTGGAGGCAGTGAGATCCACGATTGAAAGGATGGACCCGGTGTTTTTGGGGGAGTCCGAGAGGGGTGCACGGAAGACTTGAACGGGGATTAATTTGCGGTCTGGCCGCGTGAGGATGGACTCGAAGCCGATGTTTGGGTCTAGCGAATGACTTGGATGGGCGATGAGGGCTGAGAGTGGCTGTCCTACGAGATTTTCGGGTTTGTAGTGAGAAAGATTTACGAAGGCTGGGTTGGCGTAGGTGATGAGTCCTTCGCTGGTGATCACGGCTAGGCCGTTCGGCACGGATTCCATCACGTGTTGTGCGAACTGGCGCTGCTTGTCGGTTTCGAGACGCGTGCGGTGGCGATCGTCGATGTTGAGGATCGTGCCCACGAGGCGGGTGGGTTCATTTGACTGAGGCTTCACGATTTTCCCCCGGAGCATGAACCACAACCACTGGCCATTGGCAGAGCGAAGACGGATTTCATACTCTGAGAATGCATCATGTCCGAGCGTGGTAGAACGGATGAGAGGGACCAATTGGGGGCGATCCTCGGGATGGACGAGTTTCCAAACTTTACGAAATGAAGGGGAGCGCTTGCCAGTTTGCCAGCCCAGTACGGCGGAGATCCGCTCGCCAATGTTGATTTTAAAGGGCTTGGGGAAGCATTCCCAAGTATCGAGGTCGGCGGCGGTCATGGCGTCTGTCAAACGCTCGGACAGGCTTTCGAGATGACGTGCGGTCTCCACCGCTGCCAGATGAAAGGCAAACAATGCGATCAATAGGAGCGCAACTGACATGACGACGACCATTGAGGCGAGGCGCCGTCCTGCGAGTGATTGTAGCCAAACCTTGGCCGGGTAATCGACCGCTAGGAGTGAAATGACCTGTTGATTTCCATCAAAAATCGGGACGACGGCACTGAACCAAACGCCCCATTCGTCTGCGTAAGGCCCCAGAAATGAAGGGCGGCCTGCGAGTGCAGGTAGCCATTTTTCTGGCTGGGCCTTTACGGGTGATCCGGGCGGGGAGAATGTTTTTGTTTGGGTGGGCTCTTCGGCATCGACCAAGAAAACGAGCTCGCCGTTGCGCTTGCCTAGGAGGTAGGTGAAGCGACATCCAGGTAATGCTTTGTGAATGTCGAGCAACTTGGAGCGGACGTAGTTGTAGTTGGGAGTTTGAACTTCCTCAGGCAAGCCTCGAACTTTACCGATTTGGTAGGTATCTAGATTATCCGCACCCAGTTGAAGGGCGCTGAGTAAGGTGGTCGTTTGCCTGTTTTGTGCTTGGTTGCCCAGCCAGTGAGTCAGCGCTGCACCGTTGAGAATGGTAAAAAATGCAGCGGTAAGGACGACGCTGGTTCCGATTCGCCTCCTTCTCCGGAGCGCGGGTGAAAATTCCGAACGGTGTGCTTGGTAAATGACGGACCACAGCCGGAAACAGAAAATGAAACTACAAAAAGCAGCTGTCGCTAGCGCGATTAAGGCGATGGTCCGCTCTGTGGAATTGGCTTGGCCTCCTGCATCATAAGCAATGGCCACCGCCTGCGGGTAGAGGCAGACGGCGGTGATGATGGTGAGAAGGGCCGCAGAACACATCCGCGAGAGGGTGGGAAAATTCCCGAGGTTCGCTGGGAATAACCTCCGGCTGAATCGATCCACTCGCCAGCCGGTGGCAAATGAGACGACTAAAATCGGAATGATGAAAAAGGGTGAGCTGAGGCTGATTTGGCTGGCCCAGAGGGCAAAGCCGAAGAGGGCGAGGATCGAGATCCATTTGATCAAGAACGGAGCCTTTTGACCCTGCATCAATGGCGAGAGGAAGAACCCAAATAGTGCAGCGACAAACACCGAGCCAAGAACGGCGCTGACCAAGCGGTCGGCTTCTCCTAGGTCGAAGGCAAACGCCACGAGGCTAAACCAGATTTTTAAACACAGACTAACGAGTGCGAACGAAAAGAGCGCCCAGCGTGAGAGGCTTTTGTCCTCTTGATACAAGAAGAAACAAGCCACTCCCGAGGCAATAAGGAATAGTCCGGTTAAAAATATGAGATAATCCATAAATGAGTGGCGAACTAAACGTGCAGCGGGTTCATCGGAAGCCTAAAGCAGGCAGTAGAATTTGGCGAACTCGATTCCAGTCAATGGGCTCATCAGAAATCCGCCGAAGCGTCACCAAAACTGGCTCTGCGCCACTCTTCCCAAGCGTGACACGTCGCGAACTGGTCGCCAACCAATATTCAATGGGGGAGGTGAATTGATGGTCGCCATCGTCAAAGAACCAGAGCGCCTCGCTGCGTTGGCTACCCCTTACCAAGGACACCCAGTTCGCTTCCCCGGAACTCAGCTTGACCGAATCTTTCGTTTGAATGCTCCAGCCAGCGCCGGAGAAGCAGTAACTCGGATCATGGACGGCGTGACGATTTTTAGTCCCATCCACCACCGTGAGCATCAGCTGGCCACCACCGCGGATGGCGATCAGGTACTGCACGGCGCGGGCGTTTCCTAGAAATGCTTGATCGTCTGCGGAAAGTTGTATGGGTTGAGATTCGAAGTCGTGTCCGGACTTAGGAATCGCCCCAAGACGGCCCTCTGCCGAGGGCATTGGAATCAGCGGCCAGACGATGGTAACAATGACCGCGAGCACAAGGGCACACCAGAGTAAGATTCGTTTCATGGGTTTACAGGGTGGAAATAGGGCGTTTTGCGATCGATAGGGTGAGCATGACGAGAGCGATGGAGAAGAGACTCGCGGCCACTGGCCGCTCCCATCCCATAATTCCGCCTGTTTTGAAATGACTCAGAAACCAGCCAGAGGCGGGTAACCACGAGGCGGCCCCGATGAGTGCTAGGATGCCTGTG
This sequence comes from Verrucomicrobiaceae bacterium, assembly GCA_027484055.1. Lineage (GTDB taxonomy): Bacteria > Verrucomicrobiota > Verrucomicrobiia > Verrucomicrobiales > Akkermansiaceae > Luteolibacter. The sequence goes on from JAIXQH010000010.1 coordinate 97,279, forward strand.
TAACGCAATCCACAGAACCCAGGGATGGCCGCAGCAAGTGAAAGGTGATAGAGAATGCGGAAATCACTCATGGATCCCAGCACGCAGAATAACAGAGCAAGGGCGATCCAGAAATGGCAATGCGGCTTGGACGGCGAGCGCAGCCATCCAAAAAAATAGACCTGTGGTGCTAACCAGATCAGGAAGGCAAGGGGCAGCCCCCGCGCATAGAGATCATTTCCAGAAGCAGCGATGAGTGTCGGAACAGCAAGCCAAGCGACCAGACATACCGTCGCTAAAGGTAAAAGAATGCTGGAACGCTCAGTGGCGGGGACAGGCGGTGGACTCATGATGATTTAACAGTTTGGGATAAAATCGTAGGCGAAGGAACTAATAAAAAGCAGAGCGCCTTGGTGATGACCAAGACGATCGCCAAGACGGCCAATCCGGTAAGTCCGTGCAGCGAGCCGCTGGCGAGCTCCACGTCGAAGGAAAGTGCGATACCGGATAAAACGAGGATTCTCAAAAAATTCGCAACCCACGCCACGGCTGGCAAGCAGGCGAGTAATAAGATGAAACGGCGTTTCGAAGGGATTTCATAGGCACCAATCGCGACCCCCGTCAGCAGCGTGAGCTGTAGTAGATTCCAGCCAGCGCAGGCCGCTTCAATCTCGATCGGGATGCCTAAGACCTTGAGATTGGTGGCGTCGCGAGTCGTCGTGATCTGCAGAAAGTTAAAGCAATGCTCGACGACGAATGCCGAAGAAAGTCTGAACGCATAGCCGATTTGATCCCACTCCAGCACGAGCCAAGGAAATGAAAGTAATAGCAACCAGCCGAGACGATTGCGGCGGAGTTGAGGGGTGAAACAGCAGGTGCCCCAAATCATGACCAACGACGTGAATGAAAAGGACAATAGAGTGATGCTACCGATCATCCAAGCGGCCAAGAAACCGATGAGACTCAGCCCGAGAATGAGTTTCTGTTTCTGTGAGACTTGCGCCGGTCTTGGCTGCCATGGAAGGCCTAACGCAAAGGCGATGGGTATCCCAAGAGCTAAGGGCAGAGTGTCCGCAAGGGTGAGCGTCCAGCGAAGATCTCTGGCCCAAATCGCCACAGCGCCGAGCGCCAAGACGAGTCCATAAAGCCAACGCTGCTGGGCGGAATTCATGGCTTTTTGAGCTTCTTCGCTTCTTCGATCTTGAGGATATTTTTTCGGAAATCTGGCTGATCCGGGAAGCGACGCGCTAGAATCCCAGTCCACTTCAGAGCTTGATCGTAGTCGCCGAGGGAGTAGGCCTCCTTCGACATGAAAATCATCCCGTCGGCTGATAAGTCTCCAAGTTCTTGGTAGATTCTCAGCGTCTCAGCACGCGAGCCTTCGGCGAGGGCGATGCGGGCAAGAATTTCTTTTCCCGATGTGGTGGCGGTGAGTGCAGGCACCTTCAGCAAAACCTCTCGGGCTTTCGCGGGCTGGCCGCGGTCGAGTTCGGTTAGTGCTAGTGTCCATGCAGCACGCGAGGCGAGCTCTGAATTTTCCGAGGCGATTTTGTTGAGTATTTCTAGCCCTTGGTCAGTGGCACCGGATGTGAGTAGGATTTCTCCCAAAAATAATTCGGAAGCGGGACTGCGTTTGGAAAGCGACTGCAACCATTGTTTGGCTGGGACTTTCCCATCCCGGAGTTGAAGCGACTTGGCATAGCCATAATCGAACCATGCCGGCGGATTCGTCACTGCGAGCTTGTCGCCCCCGCCGATGATGACTGCGGCGCCCGACCAGCTCGAAGAAAAGAGAATGGAAACCAATGCTTCCGGTTGGGCTAACCAGGTTTCAAAAAGCTGGTTTTCTTCAGGACTGAGAGAGCGGTTTGCCCATTTGGCATATTCAAAAACGAAAGGATGCGCGTCCTTGTCTGTGATGGGTAGGTCCCGTCCTGCGAGACTCAGGCGGGGGTCGATGTTTTCTCGTGCATTGAGGTGAGAGAGGATTTTGAGGGCAAGTCCGGGATTCAGATCATCTGCTTCTTTGTTGAAACCGGTTTCAATTTTTTTTCTAGCACCCGCGAAGTCCTTGCTCCGAAGACTTTCGAGCAGTCGCATCCAGGTGACTTCCGGGCGATTGGTCCCACCGCGAATGCCGGAAATGGCTCCGTCGAGCGAGGCATTCCAAAACACACCATCCGGAAGTTTGCTGACGGCAGAGACCCATTCGCGCCAGCCTTCTTGGCGACACGGTGGCAGCGGCTTGCTCAAGCGGTGTCCTGAAACGCTAGACCAGAACCAACTTTTCAGTGCGTAAACGCCTAGGCTGGTGTCTTCCGCTGCGTCACGCCAGGTTTCTGCGGCGGCTGAGATATCTTCGGTGCGGAGGTAGAAATTCGCTAGAATATCGCGGTAGAGAGGGTTCGTGCGCTCGCACAGTACGGCTGCCACGTAGTCGAGCCTCGCATTCGCTATGCGGCCTGCGGATTCTTGGATTTGGGCGCGGAAGGCTAAGATGTCGGCATTGCGCGGGTCGGATTTTAAGCCTTGATCCAGACTCGCCATGGCTTTCCAAGGTTCCTTCGCTTCTAGGAGTGCGATGCGGATGTAGCGCTGGGCATCGTCAGTTCCAGTCAGGGTCGCGGATCTGAGGAGAGTGAGTGCTTCCTCGGGTAATTTTCTCGCAAGCAGGGCATCGGCCTGAAGCAGCAGCCACTGGCCTGGGAATGCGGCCTTATCTTTCCACTTTAAGGGGAAGGCGTCGTAAGCGCTGAGGTCTCTTCTTTGGAGGGCGTCGCGTGCGAGTTTTAAGTCTGCGGATTCGAGTAGGTGCGGGTCTAAGGTCGCAGCTTGGGGATCACTTAAGGCCATGCGGATCACGCTGGTGTCACGGATGGAGATGGCTTTTTCCAGCTCTGCGACGCGCACACTTTTTTCTTTCTCAGCGCGCAAGGTGGGATCGTAAATGCCTGATAATGCAGACCTTGCGGCAACGAAGTCGCCAGCTGCTAGGCCCATTTCGATTGCAGCGGTGGATTGCTTGCTGCGCTTCGTTAACACGGATTGTCTCCAGAACCAGAAGCCGAGGGCTAGACCCCCAATTACTAGGGGTGTAACAATGAAAATGATTCGGAGCTTTCTAGTCACCTCGATACTTTAGCTATGTTGACTATGCGAGTCTACCAAAATATTCAGGGGCTCAGGATGCGGCGGAAATTGGAGGGATCCGTGAATGAGAGGAGGTGAAATTTAACAATTCGTGCGTTTTTGGAGAACAGGCTGGCAAGTTGGGATTGAAGGTGTCTTGGTCTTTCAAGATCTCAAATGGATATTGCGAAGACGATTTTAAAGGTTCTGGTGATCGCCTTTGTGTATCTCGGAATCGCGCCCCTGCTGGGTTACTATTTGAACGGTAAGGACTTCGCGAGGCGCGTGACGCTCGGTTTCATGGCGTGGTGGTTGGTGCGTCCGCCTTCGGATTTCACGCTGATGCTTTACTCGATTGAAAAATTTCGAGGGCACGCGAGAGGGTTTGAGTTCAATTATATTGAGGCGATAGCAATCGGCTTGGCACTGGCAGCTCTCTTGGAAAAACGGAAAGACTTCCGGTTTCTTCCTCCTGGGCTGTGGGTTTGGTTTTTATTCATCGGCGTGGGGCTGCTGTCTGTTCCTGGAGCGATTAATCCGCTCTATGCCTTAATGCCGGCTTTCAAGTTTGCGAAAATGGGTTTTGTGTTTGTGGGTTTGTTTTCTGCGATCCATGACGAAAGAGATCTCAAGGCAATTATGCGCGGGTTCGCGATTGCGCTCATCGTACAGGTCATCTACTGCTTATGGGGCAGGTATGTCGTGGGTGGGTTCCGAGTGTTGGGGTGGTTTGAGCACCCGAATCCTATGGCGATGTGGTCCTACATGGTGGCTTTCCCGATTTTGGGACTCGCAATTTCAAAGGAGACCTCGCAGCGGGACATGCTGTTGTTTTTCGCCGCCTTCGGATCGGCTGGGTTGGTGGTCGTTCTATCGGTTTCGCGAGCCTCACTAGCGGCTTTCGGGGTGGGGGCCATGCTGGTCATGTTTGGGTCATTTGTGCAGGGGTTTACCGTGAGAAGGGTTATCTTAGGGATCTTCGCCGCAGTAGGGGGAGCGGTGGTGTTAGCCGTCGCCGCAGATACCTTCATGGCACGGATGGGTGGGGATGATTCCCCGAAGAATGATTTACGCTATGGGCTCAATCTCCAAGCGGCGGCAATGTGTCGTGACCATCCTTTGGTAGGAATCGGCTGGAACAATTTTGGCTTGGCGAACAGTAGGCCGCTGGGCGAGAAGTATTCTAAAATTATTGAGAATTGGGAAGCCGCTAGAGGATCGAAAATTTATGCAAAAAACTTCATGGCAAATCCGCTCACGGAGAGCTTGTATTGGCTCATCTTAGCCGAAAATGGCAAGATCGCCTTCGGTGTTTTTTTTCTATTTGCCGGAACGACGATTTGGTTCGGCTTCCGCACGACAATTGCGTTTTGGAAAACGTCGTTGGGTCTTGCTTTACTGGGGGTGACTGTGGCGCTGGGGGTGACTTACGTCCACATGCAAGTCGAGCGGGTGCTGGTTCAGACGAAAAATCTGACCACATGGATCATGTTTTGCGCGATTCTTTCGCGAGCAGAATGGTGGCGGCGGGCCGAAAAAGCGAGGAAGCGTGAACTTCGCTAAGCCATCACTAGGGGGCAGTAGTTAGAGGGATCGTGATGACTGGTGCCTGATTGTTGCCACCTAGGCGGGAACCTTCAGTCGCTGCGACGCTGCGTGCGGCGTCGGTGAAGATGGTTTTCACGGTGCTCTCAAGTAAACCGAGTGGGCGATTGGGAATCCAGACGATGTCACCGGGTTGGAGAAGGACATTGGTTTCTTTCCCGATGAGGATGGATTTTAAATTAACGATTGAGGCACTCGGTTTATCCAAGGTGCCACGAACGATGACGACTTGATCCAGATAAGCATTTTTAGCTGGGCCTCGACCCTGGGCGATGCAGTCAATGAGTGTGAGTGAATCTTTGTAACCGACCGCTTGTGGGGCTGCGACCGCACCGAGTAGCAGCACGTTAAAGGAAGTGGAGGAGGGGAGATAGATGAGGTCGTTGTTCCTAAGATAAATATTCTGGGTCGTATCGCCCCCACGAATGAGTCGGTCGAAGTTGATGGGTAGGATGTCACCGTCGCGGATCACGACGCTATTTGATAGGTCGGCAAGTTCTTGGGTGGTGCCGGACATGCGTGAAGTGAAGAGTCCACCTGATTCAGAGATGGCTTCGAGAAGAGTGGTGGGCTGGCGAAGAGGAAAGATGCCCGGTTTGAACACTCGGCCTAGGATCCAGTAGCGGCGTGAACGCACTTCGACGAGGCTTACATTGACCAAGGGGTTCGTGTAGTCGGGCTTCAGTGCTTCGGTTAGTTTTTTAACAAACTCGGCTTGCATCAGTCCTTCAGCGCGGACGCCTCCAGCGAGGTTGTAATAGACCATCCCGTCGGGCATTACGAAGGTGCGGGCAAGTGTGCCGGGCACCTCTGCGATTTCTATTTCGATCACGTCTCCTGGCCCAAGTATGTAGGGCTCTGACGGTGGAATGAGGAGCTGAGGATTTAACTCACGCTTGATGGTGACATTCTTAAAGTTGAGATTCTTGACCGTCTGATCCGTCGTCCGTGCGTCAAACTCGGCCTTTGGGATCCACTGTTGGCACGAACTTGTGACGAGCACTAGAAGTGTCGTAACAAGTGGATATGGAATTTTACGAAACATCAGGGTGGGTTAATGAAGGGGCCGACGTTCTGGCTTACCCAGCTTGCGGTGGCGCTTGTGACGAAGGCTGACAGAGCAATCTTTGTAATCTCTTGAACTTCTGACCACGGGGTATCTGCAACAAAGACGATGTCTTTTGGCTGGAGTTTGAAGTCGTTTTCTTTAGCCGCGAGGATTTCTTTTACGTTAACTATGAACGTTTCGGGCTTGCTGACGCTGCCTCGGATGACGAGCACGCGGTCTTTCCATGCGCGTTCCGAGAAGCCGCCCCGACGAGTGATCGCGGAGACGACCGATGAATCAGGGCTCAGACCTTGGACTCCTGGGTTGGCCACGGAACCAAGGACGTAGTAGTCGTTGCTGATATTTGAGGCGATGTAGATGAAGTCATTTGGCTCGATTTCGATATTCTGAGACATATCTCCGTCGTTTAGAAGCCGCCTAAAATCGACCGTGAGGCGCTTGCCATTTCGTGTGATGAAGGAGCGATCTAAATCGGCAAGTTCGACGGTATTTGACTCGAAAAGACCTGTTTCTAAGCCACCGGCATTCGCGACAGCTTCGACGAGTGTGATGGGGCGTTCCAAAGTAACCACGCCGCGGATGACGACTTTACCGAGGATGGTAAATCGCTTGGAGGCGACTTCTTGTGGTGTGATGATGACTCTAGGTGAGCGGAAATGACTGCTGAGTGCCTTCTCAAGCACAAGGCGGGCTTCGTCGAGAGTCAGGCCGGTGAGTTTGATATTCTGAGCTTGAAGGAAACTAACGGTGCCATCCGGTGAGATTCGGAAATAGGTGCGATCCAGCTCTGGGCGTCCGAAAAGAGAAAAATTAACCACATCTCCAGGTCCTAGCTCGTAGCGGTTGCGCCATGAGACGGGAGCAGTTGGGCCTTTGTTGCCGGTGACGATCTCGCTTGGGGGAGGGGACTGTTTGGATGTTTGCTCTTGTCCGTCAAGCGGGAGCCAGAGGGTGAGGTGAAGAAATAGAAGGTAGCAGATGCGTTTCATTTCAACAGTTGGTCAAGAAAAGTGCTTGGTGAGAAAATGCGATACAACATCGGCAGATTTTCTGATTTGGCCTTCGGCGCTCTCCATCCAAGCGATGGTTCCTGCACAGGCCGGGAGGTAGGCCGCTGTGATGGTTCGGGATTTGGCGGCGAGCGTTATGGATTTTTTAGTTCCAGAGACGACGGCGATCCACTGGTTCGTGCTGGCGAGTAGATCGCGCGCAGGGCCTTGTGGAAGACCAGATGCGCGAATGACGCCGCTTGCTGCGAGTTCAGTCTGCCATTCGAGGCTGTTCGCTTGGCTGGAGTCATTCCAGAGTTGATCGGGGGTTAGATCGTGGACGGTGAACCGGTTCCCACTATCTGCCATAGCGGCGTCGCTGAGAAGGGTCCAGAATTGGCGTTCGTTTTCTGGCTCAAGAGCCGAGGTCCAGAATAGAATTTTTTCAGAAGTGCGGAGCCTTGGTGCGAGGTATGTGATCCAGAAGTGCTCGGTGGCTTGCTGCGCGGCGAGGCCTGAGCTTGCGGGTATGGCGGTGATCAGCGGAGCTGTGGTTGCGATGCAGCATTCGAGAGTGGAGCGTCGCTGACTCCGGTGACTGAGTAGTAGAGTCAGGATGGTTGTGATTCCTCCACCCATTAGTGCGCCTGCGACACCACAGATGGCAGGTTTTGATACTAGGGAAGAGGGAGTGATGCTTCGGATATCGGGTGCTTGGAAAACTTGCCAATAACCAGGAGCGCCTGAAGCGAAAATTTCTGCTTCCTTCAAGCGGTTGGTCATCATGGATAATCCTTCGCTAATGGCGTTTCGCTTAGTTTTTAGAGCCTCATAGGCACCGATGATTCCAGGAAACTCGCTGATGCGCGCAGTGGTGCTAGTCCTGAGTTTTTCGAGTGAAGCAATTTGGCTGTTGGCTTCAAAAAGCTGATCTTGAAGCGCCAAGATATTCAGAAAAATCTGATTTCCAAGTGGGGTGCCGGTGTAAGAATCCAAATTGGTTTCTTCTTGTTTCCGAGCAGCGAGTAAATCCACCTGTTTGCTGAGATACTCGATGCTCTGGAGCTTGGTCTGGACGAGTGGATTCGCGTCGGTGTAGGTGGCCCTTAAATTGGCGAGTTCTTCGTTGGCTGTTTTTAACTGAAGCTCGATGGGGCTTTGGCGTTGGATCTGTGACGTTAGGCTCTTTAATTGACTGCTTTTGGAGGCTGCGGTGGCGCGTGCTGTCTCAAGTTGAAGCTCAATGAGGGACAGTTTTGAAAGTGCCGCGGAAACCTGAGACTCACCGCCGAAGTAGTCCTTTTCTTTCGAGAAATTGAGGATCTCCGTATTGGTCGCGCTGGTTTGATTCTCCAGTTCGGTGACCTCTTTTTGTAAGATCAGCCTCACTCCGTGCGCTTCCGTGCGTTGCAATTGCTGAGTGTAAGATTCGATCTCTTCTGCCCAAATGCCACTGAATCGAACCGCGTCCTCCGGACTGATGGGTGAGTGATAGGTGATGTAGAAAATGTCAGTACCTTCTAACTGAGTGGCCTGCACGAGTGATTTCGCCCTATTTGGATCAATCCCGTTTTGAGCCCGCTTCATGGCCTTATCGAGAGGCTCGGAGGCGAGTAAAGTTGCGAGAAGCGTCGCGTCATTCAGATCGACCGGACGGTAAGCCTGCCCCACATCCGAGGCTTGGACGGTCTGTGGCACGCGCCGCTTGATCAATGAGACGGTGACAGAAAAACTCTGGTGGGTGATCTTGATTCCAAATAGGACTCCAATGCTTCCCAATAACAAGACGCCAGCTAGGATCCATGGCCAGCGAGATAGAACTCCTCCGAGCAGCCTGACGGGATCGAAGGGAATGGGAAAACGAAACTTGGCACGCCCCAGAGCTGCTGCAGCGCTCATCTCTGGCGTAGATGAGTGAGCTGTGCCCTGGGGGGCATCGAAGGGGAGATGTTCCTCGGTCGTTTGGATAAGTTAAGTATTTAAGGATTTGGCCCTCAGTTGGCAAGCGTGAAAACGCTGGGAAGTGAGGATAGGCTGAGGGGCGGATTCAGCACTGCTTACTTGAAAAGCCCCAGAACCGGTCGGTGGTCGGATGCGTTTTCCCAGTCTGAGTCGTCGATGATTTTTGAAGCCGCGAAATCGACCTCATCCCGTAGACCTTTGCTGACCATGATGAAATCGATGCGAGAATAGATGTCGTGCAGATCCCAGTAGTAGGTCCAAGCATTTCCTTGGGCATCTTTGGCGGGAATGGCGGTCAAGTAGTTGGGGGCTTTGGTTTTCCCGGTGAGTTCTTTGATCGCTGGAGAACCCCGGGTGTCGTTTAGGTCCCCGTAAACCACAATTCTGGCTTCTGGATTTGAGGCTAAAATGGAGTCGACGTGGAGTCGGACTAGACGAGCTTCGTTGAGCCGGATGGCTTCTTGGTCTCCTTGGTCGCTGTCTCGCTTGGATTTCAAGTGGAGGCCTAGAAAGCGGTAAGTTTTTCCATGCGCCTCGATGGATGCGTCGAGCACACCTCGGTTGATGGCGAAAGTTTGACCATTCAAGGAGTAATCGACGACGGCTGGCTTGGCCGTTGAAAGGATGGGAAAGCGAGAGACTATCCCGAGGTGGCGCACGGGGTCAGCACCACCTGTGTAATAAGAGTGGGGTAGATCAAGACCGGCGATTTTGAGTCTTTCCTGAATGTCTTTGAGGTCAGATTCTTCGCCAATTTCGCAAAGGCCGATGACGTCGGGTGAGTGGCGAACTAAGATCTCGATGACCGCTTGCTTCTGGGCGTCTGGTTTTGATGCCCCCTTGAGGTTTTTGCCATCGACGTAGCGGTCCATGGTGAGCCAATTCTCAACGTTGTAGGTGATGAGGCGTAGGCCACTTTGGGCAACGGGCTGGTGAATTGGGAGGACTTGAGCGTCTTTTTTTGCGGTCGGGACGACAGCTAGTGGCGTTGGAGTGGACGCGGGTGTTGGACTTGCTTGGCTCGCTTTCTCGGGTATTTCTCGGCTCGGAGTGTCCCAGTCCGGACTCTTGCTATTGCCATCGCAAGAAGTAACCGTGAGAAGAGTCTGCAAACAGAAAATGGCACCAAGTGTCCTTGGTGCCTTCTTCTTGAGCAAAGCTGAGATCGCTCCGAGAGCCATCAGTATTACGACTCGCGAGGCTCTTTACCCGGTGCTTCTTTGGTCCGGACTTCGGCTTCTGAGCGAGTGATTTCATGCTCGAACTCTTCCTTCGCTTTTTTGAACTCGCCCATGCTCTTGCCGACTCCGCGAGCGAGTTCTGGCAATTTTTTCGCTCCGAAGAGCAAGAGGATCACGATGAAGATCATGACCATTTCTGGCATTCCAATAGGTCCCATAATGTGTGTGTGTTTAGACGGCGTGAAAGTAACTGCGCTGACTGGGCTTGCAATGCATTTACCTCAGTAATGGCGAGATTACTCAGAAGCAGCGTCGCAAATCCTCAGCTGAGTCTAAATTTAATGACAAACCGGACAAGTATTCAGCGAGGTGAAAAAGTCGTGGCCCTTGTTGTCCACCAAGATGAACGCCGGGAAATTCTCTACCGTGATTTTCCAAACCGCTTCCATACCAAGCTCGGGGAAGGCGATCACCTCCTGCGATCGAATGTGATCCTGAGCGAGCAGGGCTGCAGGACCACCCGCCGATCCTAGGTAAAATCCGCCGTTTTTCTGGCACGCATCGGTCACCTGCTGGGATCGATTTCCCTTTGCCAGCATCACCATCGAGCCGCCGTGGGATTGGAAAAGGTCGACATACCCGTCCATCCGCCCCGCCGTGGTAGGGCCGAAGGAGCCGGATGGTAGACCGGCTGGCGTCTTGGCTGGGCCCGCGTAATAGACTGGGTATTTTTTGAAATAGTCGGGAAGCTCGCCGGTCTCATCCAGCATTTCCTTCAGCTTGGCGTGGGCGATGTCTCTGGCCACGATGATCGTTCCCGTGAGTGCCAGCGCCGTCGTCACTGGGTACTTGGCCAGCGTCTTGAGCGTCTCTTCCATGCCGAGATCGAGGTCGATTGGGACTCCCTTGAATTTCCAATCCCGGTATTTTTCCGGAATGAAGCGGCCTGGATTTTTTTCGAGTTTTTCGATGAAGAGCCCATCCTTGGTGATTTTTGCCTTCGCCTGGCGATCCGCAGAGCAGGAAACGCCGATCCCCACCGGACACGAGGCTCCATGACGCGGCAGCCGTATCACCCGCACGTCCAGCGCGAAATACTTGCCGCCAAATTGCGCACCGATCCCCACATCGTGCGCGATGGCGAGCAGCTCTTTCTCCAACTCGATGTCACGAAAGGCCCTTCCATGCTCATTTCCAGAACTCGGCAACTCGTCATAATACCGAGTCGAAGCCATTTTCACCGTCTTCAGGCAGTTTTCCGCAGAAGTGCCGCCGATGACGAACGCGAGATGATACGGTGGGCAAGCGGCAGTGCCTAGTGACGCCATTTTTTCCCGGCAGAACTCTTTGAGCCGCTTCGGATTGAGCAGCGCTTTGGTCTCCTGGTAGAGAAATGTTTTATTCGCCGAGCCTCCGCCCTTGCTGACGAATAGGAATTTATACGCATCACCCTCCGTGGCGTAGAGATCGATCTGAGCGGGTAAATTGGTCTTCGTATTGACCTCGTCGTACATGGTTAGCGGGGCCGTTTGCGAGTAGCGCAGGTTTTCCTTGGTGTAGGTATCATAAATCCCCTTTGAGAGAAATTCCTCGTCGCAGCCGCCCGTCCACACCTGTTGGCCTTTTTTGCCAATGATCGTCGCCGTCCCCGTGTCTTGGCAAAAGGGCAGGATCCCGTGAGCGGCGATCTCGGCATTTTTCAATAACATCAGCGCCACCATCCGGTCATTTTCAGACGCTTCTGGATCGTCGAGAATCGCCGCCACCTGTGCGAGGTGCGAGGCGCGCAGCGTGAAATTGATGCTCTTAATCGCCTCCGCCGCGAGCAGTGTCAGCGCTTCAGGGGCGATTTTTAGAATGGATTTCCCCTCAAACTCCGCCACCGAGACATGCTCGCGGGTGAGGAGCTCATACTCCGTGGAATCGGGACCGAGCGGGAAGGGGTCTTGGTAGAAAAAGGGCTTGTCGGACATGGCGGCGGGCATTTCTACGTCTCGTAAGCGGCAGGTGCAAATCGTTTCAGCGTCATCACACCTTTCAAGGCTTGTCGCGGCCCTGGAATGACTCTATTCCCCGCGCAACATGGACAAGAAACCAGTAGTGCTGATCATTCGTGACGGTTGGGGCGTGAATCCCGGGGGAAAAGAAACGGCAATCAAAGATGGCAACGCCACCCTCCTCGCGAAAACCCCATTCCACGAACAACTCTTCAAATCTTACCCCAAGGGCTTCCTCAGCGCCTCGGGCCTCGATGTCGGGCTGCCTCCCGGCCAAATGGGTAACTCCGAAGTCGGCCACCTCAATCTCGGGGCCGGTCGCGTCGTTTACCAAGACCTCACTCGCATCAATCAATCCATCGCCCAAGGCACCCTCGCGTCGAATCCCATCTTCGTCGAAGCTCTCGAAAAGGCGAAAAACTCCCGCCTCCACTTCATCGGCCTCGTCTCAGACGGCGGCGTCCACAGCCACCAGGACCAGCTCATCGCCATGGTGAAAATGGCCAGTCAAGCCGGCGTCCACGACATTTTCATCCACGCTATTACCGATGGCCGCGACACCTCACCCACCGGAGGCGCAGCCTTCGTTGCTAAAGTCGAGGACGAGGCCGCCAAATGTGGTGCCCACATCGCCACCGTCATCGGTCGCTACTTCGCCATGGACCGCGACAAACGCTGGGACCGCGTGAAACTCGCTTGGGACGCCATCGTCCTCGGCAAAGGCGAACCCCGCCAAGTCCTCGCCAGTGAAGCCATCGCGGATTACTACCGCCTAGACAAATCCGACGAATTCATGCCGGCCATGGTCTTCACCGAGCCAGACACTCAGCGCGTCCGAGATGGCGATGTCGTGCTCTTCTTCAATTTCCGCTCAGACCGCGCCCGCGAGTTGTCAGACGCCTTTCTCGATCCCGCCTTCGACGGTTTCGACCGAACCGTCACTCCGCAGGTCCACTTCGTCACCCTCACCCAGTATGACGAAACGTATCCCTGCCCGGAAATTTTTCCGCCCAGCAAGCTCGATATGGTCCTCGGCGAAACCGTCGCCGCTGCCGGAAAAACCCAGCTCCGCATCGCCGAGACCGAGAAATACCCACACGTCACCTATTTCTTCAACGGTGGCGAAGAGGTCGCCTACACCGGCGAAGATCGCGTCATCATTCCCTCGCCCAAAGACGTCGCCACCTACGACTTCAAGCCGGAAATGAGCGCCCAGCAGGTCACCGACACCGTCGTCGCCAAGCTTAAGGACTACGACCTCGTCATCCTCAACTTCGCCAATCCCGACATGGTCGGCCACACCGGCGTCGTCGAAGCTGCGGTCAAAGCCTGCGAAGTCATCGACGCCGGCGTTAAAGCCGTCGTCCAAGAAACCCTCCGCCTCGGCGGCAAGCTCCTCATCACCGCCGACCACGGAAATTGTGAATACATGCGGAATCCCGACGGTTCGCCCAACACTGCCCACACCACCAATCTCGTCCACTGCTTCTACGTCGCCGCAGATGCCGCCGACTACAGCGTGCGCGATGGGATCCTCGCCGATGTCGCCCCCACGCTTCTCGAAATGATGGGCCTCACCCAGCCGCCGCAAATGACCGGCACCAGCCTTCTTCTACATTCCTAATTTTTCATGCCCCACTCCACCTGCCCGCTGTGCGAACAGCCTGACATCCTCACGCACGCCGCCCACCACGAATGTCTCACCTGCGGCCACGAATGGCCCACCGCTGAGGCACCCGACGCCGCTCCCGCCGAGCGCATCGTGAAAGACGCCTATGGCAACGTGCTCGCCACCGGCGACATCGTCGCCATGATTAAAGACCTCAAGCTCAAGGGCTCCTCAGACGTCCTCAAGGTCGGCACCAAGTCCAAGCCCATCCGCCTTGTGGACGGCGACCACGAGATCGATTGTAAAATGGACGGCATCTCCATCGCCCTAAAAGCCTGCTTTGTGAAAAAAATCTAGCCCAGTACCCCGCTTTTAGCACAGGCTGCGCGTTCATGAAAATGCACCGCATCCTCGCCGAGGCCGCCTCCACCATCGCCAAGTCCGTCTTCCGCGAGCACAAGGTCCTCGATCACGAACTCGCCATCGCCTTCGAGGAGAACCCGAAATGGGGCAAGCGCGACCGCAGCTTCATCGCCGAGACCGTCTTCGAAGTCGCCCGCTGGCGCCGTGCCCTCAGCTTCCTCGTCGATAGCGAGGAAACCACCGCCCTTTGCGCCGCCCAGTGGGTCCGCATGGGCTACGACCTCCCCGAATGGTGGTCCTACAACGGTAAATCTGCCGAGGAAATGAAAGCCCGCGAAGCCGAGCTCGCCGCCCAACCCCGCGCCGTCCGCGAGTCCATCCCCGACTGGCTCGACGCCGTCGGTGCCGCCGAACTCGGCGAGTCCTGGGACGCCGAACTCGCCGCTCTCAACCAGCGTGCCTCTGTCTTCCTCCGCGTCAACACCCTTCGCAGCACCCGCCCCGATGTCATCGCCTGGCTCGCCAGCTTCCACATCACCGCCACCGAAGTCCCCGGCCTCCCGGACGCCCTCGTTCTCGCCCCCGGCAAATCCCTTCCCAAGTCCCTCCGCCTCGACGGTCGTGTGGAAATCCAAGACGCCGGCTCCCAGCAAATCGCCCCCCTCGTCGATCCCCAACCCGGCGAGCGCATCATCGACGCCTGCTCCGGTGCTGGCGGAAAATCCCTCCACCTCGCCGCCCTCATGAAAGGCGACGGCCGCGTCTTCGGCATGGACATCGACTCGAAAAAACTCGTGGAACTCGACCGCCGCGCCCGCCGTGCCAACGCCCACAAATGCGTCAAGTCCAAGGAAATCACCAAGACCACCACCACCGACTTCGCGGAAGTTGCCGATCGCCTCCTCATCGACGTCCCCTGTTCCGGTCTCGGCACCCTCAAGCGCCAGCCCGACCTCAAGTGGAGGCTCAAGCCCGCCGCCATCGACCGCCTCCGCGGCATCCAGTCCGATCTTCTCGAAAACTACACCGCCATGCTCAAGCCCGGTGGCCGCCTCGTTTACGCCACCTGCTCCATCCTCCCCTCCGAGAATCGCGCCGCCATCGACAAGCTCCTCGCCCAAGGCGGCTTCACCCTCCTCGAAGAACACCCCGTCTCCCCAGCCGCCACCGGCTTCGACGGCTTCTACGCCGCCGCCCTCCTCAAAAATCCCTGACCTATGGAGAAGGGGATTTCATCCCCTCGCTTCCCAAACGCCGTCCCACAAAAACCCAGCAGCGTTCGCCAAAAACCCGGCTCCGTCCCTTCGAAACCCGGAGGCGGCAGCCAGAAACCCGGTGTCGGCCCATCCAAACCCGGAGGCGTTAACAAAAAAACCGGCGTCGGTTGTCAATTCCCAGACGACGGCAATCCATTCCCAAGAGGCGGCAATTGATTCCCAGACGACGGCAACGAATTCCCAGGCGGCATCCCTCACTAAACAACTTCCGTCCGTGAGTTTTTAGATGCCGGTCCACCATAAGGAGCGGCGACACTCCTGTCGCCATTCCAAGCCCGCACCCCCCCCCTCCGCCCTTGACAGTATATCCTTTAAAGTGGATACAAGAGCGCGATGAAAACCAAGATTTTCAAAAGCGGCAATTCCCTCGCCGTCAGGCTACCAAAAGCATTGGAACTCAGTTGCGGCCCAGTCTCCATCCACCGTGAGGGAAGCAGAATCATCATCGAGGAAGTGACGGAAAACGGCTGGCCCGCTGGATTTTTTGAAAGCATCCGCATCACCCGCAAGGACTTCGCCCGTGAGAAACCCAACTATCAGGAAAAACTGCTGTGAAGAGGATACTCGATACCAATGTCTGCATCGATGTCCTGCGAGGCCGTACAAAAGTCGTAGATCGACTCGCCGCGTGTCGCCCGAAAGACTGCTTCATATCAGTCATCACCGAGTTTGAGTTATTCCAAGGCGCGGATCGCGCCCCAGAAGCACATCGCGCGGAAGAACACGCTAAAGTCACTCGCTTCGTCGCATCCTTGCAGATTCTGCCCTTTGATTCCGCCTGCGCCCGCATCGCAGCCGGCCTCAACGCCGGACGACTCAATCAAGGAACCCCCATCAGCATCACCGATGTCTTCATCGCCGCCAGCGGCCTGTTCTATCAAAGGACCGTCGTCACGAACAACACCAAAGACTTCCGCCGCTTTGAGGGTCTCATGCTTGAAGACTGGCGCTAGTTCGAGAACCCCCAAATATATTCCAAGTTTGTTCCTATTGCCATTTCCCATGGTGGCATCAAATACCGAATCGCCACCGCCCACCTCGTCGATTCCCGACCCCGACTCATTACTCTGCAATTTCCGCAGCAGAAAAAACCACTCTCCCGCTATCCATTCGCTTTTCTCCAATTTTATCGCTTGATTGCACCCGCCACTATTTACCCACTTTCCATTAGCGCCATTCTTGATTGATATGCTAGAACCTCCAAAAAAAGCTCCGCACCGAAATGCCCGGTGGGAAACCACAGCGCTCGGGTTGTGCTGCCTGACTTTGATCGGACTGCTGACCTTGCTTGTGGTGGCATCTGCACCCGACGGATCGTCGCAGCCCCCACCAGCTGCTCCGGCCTCCCCGGTAGGTGAAAACACTCTTCTCGCACAAGCACCTCCATCGGTGCCCACCAAGTCGCTACCCATGGCAACGCGTTCCAGCGCATCCCTAACGACGGTTATGAGTCGTGCCATATTTCTCGACGGGTCGGACCTTGCCAATGCACGAGCCGGTGACTCCATGCACCTTAGGCTGACGGATGGAAGTCGCCTTGCATGGAAGGTCCGGTCAAATGAATCCTATTCCGAGGACGGCAACAACCGCGTGCTGGTCGGTGAAACCCAAACTGGTGGTAGCTTGGGCCGAGTTATCCTCAGTCAACGCGGGGATATCCTTTACGCCAGCGTCATCGGCGCTAAAGAAGGCAATTTTCAAATGCTCAGCGATGCCACCGGGGCGATACAGGTCACGCGAGTTGTCGATGCCGAGGTGCTCGATTGCGGCGTTGATACCGTCGCCTACAACGATCACGACGCGCTCGCCACCGCTCACGATTTGTCGAATCAAGCGACTCCGGCGTTCGCTGATTTCGATGGTGTAACAAGCACCACCGTCCAAGACATCGTAATTTTTTTCAACGACGAAGCGCGTGTGGCACTCGGAGGGCGATCCGGCACGGTGACCGACGATGCCGCAATCCGCGCCAAGATCCAAGCCGCTGTCGTAGCCGCCAACACGGCCTACTTCGATTCGAATATTCCCCTTCAATTGAGGGCGTTGCACGTCGAACGCGTCACCTATCCGTATCCTGTATCAGAGGACTTCAGCCGTGCGCTCAGCGAGGTTTCGACTGTGGGCGATGGTATTATCGATCAAATTCACAGCATCCGTCAGCGCTACGGAGCCGACTTCGTTTCTCTCTGGTTGGCTAACTCGGTAACCGGCGGATTAGCTAACGTCCTCACGGGTAGCACTCCCCAAAGAGCATTTAGCGTCGTGAGGGCGCAAAATACCATTGATACGTTTGTGCACGAACTCGGTCACAATCAAGGTTGCCGTCACCTGCGCACAAGCTACAGCAGCACCCCGTCGTCGTGGTTTTCTGATTCGTTTGCCCATCGTTTCACCGCTTCTGGGGCCAACTATGTCACCGTCATGGCATCCACTGGAGATGCTTCTTCATCGAATGCCACTCGCCTTCTCCGTTTTTCAGCACCCGAAATCAACTACCTAGGCGTGTCCACAGGCGTGACGGGCTCGGCCAATACCGCAGCAACCTTGCGTGCCAATCGGAACATAATCGCTGCGTTCCAAACCTCATTTCCGGGGCAAGCCGTAATTGAATCCACCAGCACCCCCAGTTTGTATCGGTTTCGAATCACAAACGGATTTCCCAATCGTCGATATCGTGTGGATACTTCTGTCAATCTTCTCTCTTGGACATCTACTGGCACATTCCTAGACACCGATAGCAACGGTGCCAGCCCACTCGGCCCTCCAATCTCGGGCTCCGGCAACCAAACATTTTTCCGTCACGCCCTCCAAGATCAATAGGTGCCAGATTCGTTCAACGCGTCTGAATGGATTCATGGTTTTTAAAAGTCAGACTTTTTATTCATCCGGGGAGCCATCCTCGCGCTCATACTACAAGAAAAACTCGGTTTCCTCAACGTAGCGGACGACTGCTACATCAAGCATCGCGTCGGCATTGTAGCTCTACCGCAGCTAGCGGGATTCATTCTTTACGGTTGCCATCACACTTGCGGAGGTGAGTTTGAAATTTGTCGAAAGTCCCACTCCCGCGCTGCGCAAACCTTTGGCGGTCCATTTGTTGCAGGTGTTCATCGCGTGATAGCGGCCAATTCCCTCGTAAAACTGGCTGTCGCCATAAAGTCCGGTCCTTAGGCTATTCACCCTGCCCTCATGATCCCGCTGGAAGCTAGAAGCAAGAAAGCGACCCAAATTATCCATCTCCTCAACGGATAGTTTTACCTCCGACATTTCACTATGAGGGAATGATTTGGAAGGCTCATCGCGAAGAGCGACGACATGGACGACTGAACCCTTGGCCCAGAATAGCGCCTGCAAAGTAATACCGGTGGTAATTTCATTGGCCATATAAAACCCCTTGTCGCCCCAGCCGAACTCATAGGATTTTGCCTGCAAAAATCGTTTTCTTAAAAATGGCAGGCTGCGCTCGGCCCACGGAGCCGGGATGATAAGTCCCGTATGCCAACCATGGCTCACCACATGGATTGTCAGATCGCGAACCGGATACGATTGCTTCGGCAGCGGCAGTGCATGCGGAAGGGGCGAACAAGCAGGAAGCAGGAGGCCAATAGCGAGACCAACGAGTGACGTGCGCATAAAGTTGTGAGGAAAGATGGGATACGGTTAAAATTTTCCTTTTGTGGGCTCTTTTTTATATCTCAAGGCAGAGGGCCCCGTCAATCCTGCCTTCCGCATCACCATCGCTTTATTGCTAGGAAATTGCTTCTGGGATGAAGGCCATTTTTAAACATTTTTAAAAGTCAGACTTTTTATTACGAGTTCAGAAAAACCATCCACCCTTTTCCCCTCCCTCTTCCCAATAACTTTTAACAAATAACTTCTAACTCCACCTCCTCATCCCCGCCAACGCCCTCCACAAAAATGCGCCCAAGCGTCCAGCCAGCCGCCCGGTTTTCACACTAAGACAACTGCCCAATGTCTGTTGTTTGGGACTGGCTCCGAAATATGAATACTGAAAAAACGAGGCCAAACGTTCCGATGCGCGGACTGGTACCCCGGAGAGACCCCGGAGATGAATCAAGCCGCTAATTTTCGCCATGGAGATTTGATCCTTTATAACGGGAGATCCATCAGTCGGCGGGCACGTCGTGTGCTGTGATGTTTCATTGTCGCCGCCTGCTCACGTCGCTCTATCCGCTTCCGCTCACCTCCTGCTCTTATGAAATTTCCTGCCATTCTCTTCCTTATCGTTTCCAGCGTCCAAGCTGCCCCCCAAGGTGATTTCTGGATCCTCCGGGCAGACGATGAAATTGCGGCTCCACTGGTGGATGCCGTTATCACAGGTAAAGTGGCGCCAGACGTTTTCACCAGCCGGATCGCCGACTTGATTGCTGCCAAAAAAATCTCAGAAGTCGCCCGCTTCAAGGAAACTCTCGAAGGGAAAAAGATCGAGCGGAAAACAAGCACCGGGGCCGTCTCTTCGCGAGACGGTACCGAATCCGTCGATTTCGGAGTCACCTTTGAATGCGAGGATTCCATATCGAGGGACAGCAACCATGCCGACTTTCGATTCGCCCTAGAAATCACCGATAAGTCCGAGCAGCACCGTTACAGCAGTAAATTATACGTTGGCAGCACGTTCCTGATCGGGGAAAACTGGAAGCTGATGGAAATCTGGGACGACTCAAAGGTCAGCACGATTTTCCTCGCCCGTATGACCGGCTATCCGGTCATGAAAGAGACGCGACTCGTGATGGCACCTTGCCTTCAGCTTCGGGCGGAGCTGCTAGGGGTAAAACCCGAGGACATGAAAACCTTCGGAAAATCCACGTCGGCCACCCGCGAGAAGGCGGTAGCCTGGCTGCGGAGTCGCTCGCGGCGGGTGACCGCAGCCACCCTCTCCTGGCGCTCGGGACTGTCCATCGCGCATCAGGATTTCTCGTTGGGCTTCATGGATGAGAGTCCCGGCTATCTGACCTCCGGCCTTTCTATTTCCTCGGCATGCATGATCGGCGCGGACGGCAAGGAGGTGGATCTGGACGGAGAAGCTACCTGGCAGCCGCGTGAAAAGCCGGAGGATCGAAAAAAGCCCGCCTATCGGTTCGTGATCCAGGAATCCATCGCAGATGGCCAAACCGCCTGTTTCAACGCCACCGTTCCAACTGCCTCCCAAGAATCCATCGTGCTCCTGCTCACCCCGGACATCGACGTCATTGGAAACTCCCCGCAGACCATCAGCACCTCCCGTGATCCGGAAACGGTGCCGGAGGGTAAGATGTCCTTCAATTACAGTGTCGCCCCGAAGTTCAGGCGCATCCTCATAGGTTCAGATCCAGAATACAAACAATTGCCTATCAAGACACTCTTGGAAAAGTGGGGAATCATCTTTGATGCCGGCATGTCCGCCTCCATGAATTCCTCCTGCGAGGTTTGGCTCACCCAAGACCGCGAGGGCCATCTCGCTTTCATCAAGCTGCTGAACGATCTCGGTCTTAATCCGTAACGCCATCTAGTCCTGGCTGCCATGGGCTAGAGGTGTTGGCATTTTTAAAAATCATTTTTTCAAGTCAGACTTTTTATTATTTTAACAAATAACTTCTAACTCTACCACCCCAACGTCCTCCACAAAATGCGTTCAAGCGTCCATCCAGCCGCCCGGCTTTCCCACGAAAACAACTGCCTGAAGTCTGTTATTTGGGACTGGCTCCGAAATATGAATACTGAAAAAACGAGGCCAATTGTTCCGATGCGCGGACTGACCCCAGAGACTGACCCCAGAGATCACCGGATTCGATGCCCTCCACGTCGCCGCTGCCGAGGCGGCGAAATGCGATTATCTGGTGACTACTGACGACGGACTGCTCAAAAAATCAAAGCGACATCAAAACCAACTCATGGTAAACCTGCTCAACCCCATCGACATCATCTCACTGCCATGACTCTCAGTGCCGAATTCAATCAGAAAGCCAAAGCCATTCTCATGCGCGAGCTGGGACCGGTGGACTACGCCCGCTTCATCCAGCAATACCAAGAGGGCACAGGAGACTTTACCCGCGACCGTCACCTTTTGCTAGGCGAGGAAAGTGCCCGAACCCTCCATGAACAAGCCGCCCGTCTTGCCGCAAATGGCGAACTCTCACGTCCAGCGAGCGCAAAACAGCTTTCCACAGGTGATTAAATCAGGTTCAGCCTGCCACTTAATCCACCTCTTTCCCTAAAAAATCCAAAACTTGTCCCGGCGAAGCCATGCGAAGACGGATCAACAATCCTGAATCTGAAATCCATCCCACTGCTCACACGGCACTTCTCCTTCTTCCCAATAACTTTTAACAAATAACCTCAAACTCCACCTACCCATCCCCGCCACCGCCCTCCAACGAACAACCAGAAAATCCAATCCCTACCCCACAGTCCACGCTTCCCAACGGGCGTCGCGCTTGCTAAGCATCACAGGTGCCTGCAAAAAAAGTAATCCTCCCCACCCCTAGGCCTTTGGAAAAGGGTATTCACAAGAAGCTCAACGACGAGCCCACCATTGATGAGGATATCTTTGATCAAGAGACCGCTGCGAATCGTCTCGCCAGCCAGCTTGCCACCGTCAGTCCTCCTGCCGTGTTTGGTCTCCATGGCGATTGGGGTTCTGGCAAGACCTCGTTTCTTAACCGTGTTCACAAGGTTCTGACCAATCAAAACCGTCTTACGCCAAACGAGAAGCATGACGAGCATCCCAACAAATTCAGGCACTGCGTTGTCGTCTGGTTCGAGGCTTGGCGCTATCAGCATGACGAGGCCCCGGTGGTCGCTCTTCTCAATGAAATACGCGCCCAGTTCACTTGGCAGGCGAAGTTCAGGAAAACACTCGATTACGCGGGAGCCATCGCCTTCGAGGCTGGCTTACGTTCTCTTGATGGTTTGACCAGTGAGATTGCTCAAGTGGCCGCAGTCGGGAAGGCGGGGCACTTTTCGAATCTCCGCGATGCCGCCTCCGATTGGAAAAAGGAAAACCTCGCCTTCGCTCTACCCTCACAGGCTACAAGGGATTTACTCAACAAAGCCATCACGGCCACCATTGCACCCCTCACGAAAACGGCAAAGCCTTACAACCCACGCGTGATCATCATTGTCGATGATCTAGACCGTTGCCAGCCTTACACCGCCTACAAGTTTCTCGAAGGAATCAAAATCTTTCTAGGCATACCCTCCTGCGTTTTCCTGCTGGGCATCAACCGCGAAGAGATCGTCCGTTCCGTTTCCATAGGCATGCGCCGCGAGGAGGGCGTGGACGCTCACGGTTCTCACGTTGCCGAGAAAAAGGTCGGCCTCCGTGCCCATGAATACCTTGAAAAACTCTGCGGTCACATCGAGCACCTGCCGTTCCTGACTATGGGTCAATCCGCTGAGCTTGTCTTTCACCTTCTGCGGCGCAACCACTTGGAGCAGTTTACTTCCATGTCTCAAGACAAACAGAACATTGTCACCTTGCTTCGCGAGTCCGACGTCACGCTTCTTCCTGCAAATCCGCGCCGAATCAAGTCCTTCGTCAACTGCCTCCTTGAACTCCTCGACAACTGTCCACCGCCCCACGCAATAGCTGCTATGCCCACAGTGGCGGAATCTGAAGAAGCAGTAAGAGCTAGCATCTTCATTCTCATTGCCAGCCTCTCAACCTTCCACCCTGCCATTTATCGTATCCTTATTTCCGACCACACTTTCTTCGAGGTTCTTAAAAAATGGTGCCGTGCCGAAGCCGCGCTCACCACATCCGAGGGATTATTGGTCGCCAGCGCACGCCTTCCATGCACCGCTAGTGATGATTTCGAAAAACTCGAAGGCCAGTTTATCGCTAGGGAGAACGGGCAGCTAATCGTCTTTCCTGAAATGCCACAAATGTTTCCAGACCCGGCCTCACCCGATATCTTCAGGGTCCGCCACATTCTCTTAAAGCCTTCTTTTCAAAACCTTCAATCCACAGTAATCGCCAAGTTCCTTCCTCACTGACTCCCGCCATGATCACAAAAAAAGCAGCTAAAAAAGCGGCGAAGAAAACCCCCGCAAAAAAGACCATGAAGAAGGCCACTATAACAGCCCTAATCAAGGCCGCTACAACAGACCCAATCAAGGCCGCTCCTGTTTCACTCTGGGCGTCCCTTTCAAAAACTCCTTCCGGTCCCCCCATCAAAGCCCCCCTTGCTGCGGATCTTGGCGACTATCCCGTCTTCATCGCCTACCGGAATCTCCTCGCTGACCACTTCGGCCAGGTCAATCTCTTTGAAATGGGTGCCATGCGGGACACGCCTACTGACGTCGCTATGGCGGATCTCTTCGTTCGTCCTGCTCTTCTCACCAAGCACATCAATGCGGCGGATGCCACTCCAGAGAGCCTTGCCGCTGGGCAGGACCTGCTGGAGGTACTCGGCAAGGAGAGGAATCTCGTAGTCCTCGGAGACCCAGGCGCAGGGAAATCGACTCTTGTCAACTGGCTCGCCTACACCCTAGCCAATCCACGGGCCAAGGCCGTGCGCGACATCCTCGGCAGCTTGCTGCCAATCCCAGTTGTCTTAAGGGATGTGTTTCACTCCGCTTCTCCCTCTGGGACTGCCTCTCCCAGTGCCGAGGCACTTGTCGATTTATTCCTCTCCCAGCCCTTCGCCGCGCCAATGAGGGCGGGAAATGGTGGTTCGGAGTTCCTGTTACTCGCCCTCAAGGAAGGCCGTGCTTTCCTCCTGCTTGATGGCATCGACGAGTTGCCCGACTACCAGCGCATCTGGCTCCGCAGCGCTTATCAGGATTTCACCGTGAGCTATCGAGGCCACAGCCTGCTCACCTCCCGAGTCATCGGCTACGAGGCTTGCCCGTTCGATAGGCGGACCATCGTCCGGCACGCGCAGGACTGCGACAACGAAGAAGACGTTATGCTATTTGATTTGAGTGATCGTGAGGTTGCGAAAAAACTTAGGGTCTCGGAACTACCCGGCCAAATGCTGCGCGAAGAGCAAGGCGCCCGTCTCGTAGCCGCGACGGAAGGCACCGCCTCTGTTTACTACACCGCTCCCTTCGACGATGCTCGACTGGAGGAATTCGCCCGTCGCTGGTACAAGCTCCGCTCCCACTCCGCCAGTAAGGCCACGGATACGGCGGAAGACTTCCTCGCCGCCCTGCAGAAGTCCCCCAGCACCCATGATCTCCGGCGCTCCCCCATCCTGCTCACCTACATGGCCATCGTCTTCCGCGCCGGGGGGCACCTGCCGGATGGCCGCTCGGACCTCTACGCCAAGATCACAGAGGCCTATCTAGAAACCATCCCCACCCGGCGCAAGCTCACCATCCCCTGCCACCGGCAGGACGCCGGAGTCTGGCTAGCCCACATCGCCTTCCGCCTCCAGCTCCGCCGCACCGGCAGAAGTGAAAAATTGTTAGGGGAAAAGGAAGCCCCCTCCGCCATCCTCATTCCAGAGGCGGATCTTCTCGCCCTACTGGCGGAGGCCATGGCCGCACATCCGCCTTCGCCCGTCGATCCCGAGCACGAACAAGAAACCACGCTCACCCCAGAGGAACTCCTCACCTACCTCTCCCAGCGTGCCGGCCTGCTCCTGCCCAGAGGCACCCAGAATGGTGGGGAAGCCTATGCCTTCACTCATCTCTCCTTCCAGGAATACTTCGCCGCGCAGTATCTCAATGGCCGCTTCACCTCCTACAAGGAACTCCATGATGCCGGGCATCTATCGCCAGAGCTCACCCTGCCCACCCTGCGCTCCTACATCCGAGATCCCCGCTGGGCGGAGACGTTTCTCCTGCTCTTCGAGATCCTCTCCCTCACCTCCGGCCCCGCCATCCACCCCGCCACGCTCGCTGGCTACCTTTATGCTCCCGAGAACCAGGATAGACCCGAGCTGAACTGGTATCTCCACGCCACCTACGGCAAGGGCGGACTCTCCATCACGAGTGAGTCAGCGCAAGCCCTCGTTCTCCTCTGCAATCTCCTAAACGACGCCTACATCCGTCTCGCCCCGCTCAATGAGCCACCCCACACCCAACTGCTCCACGCCTTGGCAGATGCCGCCGTGACTGGTGAAAGAAATAATCCATTGTTCTACGGGGATCCGGCGCTACAGGCATTCCTTAATCTCAAGTCCTGTCCCGCCGGTCGTTCGCTCTTGGGTATCCTCAGCCAAGCGGTTTTGAGAACGGGGTGTCTCAGTCTTAACCTCGCTTGCACCGAAGTGAGCGATCTAACCGCGCTCAAAAGTCTCACCCGCCTCCAATCGCTTGACCTCGGCTACACGCAGGTTAGCGACGTTACCGCGCTCAAGAGCCTCACCAGCCTCCAATCGCTTAACCTAATCGGCATGCAAGTAAGCGACCTCACAGCGCTTAAGAGCCTCACCAGCCTACAATCGCTTAACCTCGGCGGCACGCAAGTGAGCGGCCTCACAGCGCTCAAGAGTCTCACCAGCCTCCAATCGCTTAACCTCAGCCACACCCAAGTGAGCGATATCAACGCGCTCAAGAGCCTCACCAACCTCCAATCTCTTGACCTCGACGGAACCCAAGTGACAGACCTCACCGCGCTCAAGAGCCTAACCAGCCTCCAATCTCTTGACCTAAGAAGCACGCAAGTGAGCGACATCACCGCGCTCAAGAGCCTCACCAGCCTCCAATCGCTTTCCCTAATCGGCGCGCAAGTAAGCGACATCACCGCGCTCAAGAGCCTCAACGACCTCCAATCGCTTGATCTCGACAGCACACAAGTTAGCGACCTAACGGCGCTAAAGAGTCTCACCAGCCTCCGATCGCTTGACCTACGTGACACACAAGTAAGTGACGTCACCGCGCTCAAGAGCCTCACCAGCCTCCAAGCGCTTTACCTCAACGGCACCGAAGTGAGCGACCTCACCGCGCTCAAGAGCCTCATCAGCCTCAAAGAGCTCGACCTTCGCAGCACCCAAGTGAGTGACCTAACCGCGCTCCATGCGCTGAAAGACTGCCTGAAACATCTCTGGCTGGATGATAGCCCCGCAGCCCAAGATCAAGCTCAGATGGCCGGGCTGCGCAAAGCCCTGCCAGATACCGACATTCGCGTATAGCGCTCCAATGCCGGGCTCTGAACGATGACGACACCTCCCCATTCTCTCCTCGGTCCCCGTGCTCGGCATTTGTACAGGAGCGCCGTCCGTCCCGGCTGTGTGGGATTTCGGGCAGCTGCAAGCGTCTCAAGGGGCGGGTTCCCGCATCGAAGCATTCTGCTCTCCTCCCGGCGGCGGGGAACAGGGGGGAAGTCTCTCCGATTCGAAGCACCTCAGCTCACCCAGCGGCAGTAGTGGAGAGGCAATCGGTACGGGCGGAGATGGGATCGGTAAGCCCGGAGAGATAATCGGTACGAGCGGAGAGGGCATCGGCACATCCGGAGCGGCAATCGGTACGGGCGAAGGAATGATCGGTACGCCCGGAGAAGCAATCGGTACGGTCGGAGATTGAATCGGTACGCCCAGAGCGGCAATCGGTACGCTTGGAGGACGAATCGGAAGACGGGGAGAGGGGATCGGGACTGGCAGCGACTGCGAAAGTGGTGCTGAGGCATCGAGCCAAAGGATCATGCCGCCAGAACTGGGTGGCCTACACGCAGGCTGGCGTATGCGACGCAGGCGCGGCAATCCTCGGCCTGAAGATCGACCGAAATAGAATGCGGCGACTCCTCACGCTTCGTGAAGGTGGAGCGATGCTTAGTTTATTTCACAAAATGGTAGTAATTGAGTGAAGTCGGGGTGGAGCTGGCTAGTTTTCCGGTTTTTGGGAAGAGAGCGAGGGGGCGATGATGGGCGGAAACGTTGATTTGATGAGGAAAGGGTGGCTTTCGCCATGGCGTGTGGGGTGGTCAAGGGGCTGAACAGGGGCAGACGACGTGGCCCCGGGCAGTCCGGGTGAATGAGAAAGCCCATGCTCCGTGGTTCCGCTTTTTTATCCACGCGGACCGCTGCGGAGATCAGTCCATGCGATTTTGCGCCCGCCAGGCGTGAGTGAAGAAGGCGGCGGCGAAGAAGAACATGAAGAGGGAGAAAAACTGCCCTTTGGTCATGAAACCAACCATCGCTGCGTCTGGCTCGCGGAATTGCTCGCCGATGATGCGGAACACGGCGTAAAGGCTGAAAAATAGGCCGGTGATCAGGCCTGGTGGGGCTTTTGGGAATTTCAACCTGACACACCAGAGGATCAGAAAGAGCACAAGACCCTCCAGCAGTCCTTCATAAATCTGCGACGGGTGGCGGGGTTCGAGAAACTGGCCCAAGGTTTCCGAGAGCTGAGGATTGTGGCGAGCGGCGCTGATGAGTGGGTCGAGGGTTTTAGCATCCGCCAGACTCGGCTCGATCTGGACGCAGGCTTGCCAAGCGGCAGCTTGGACATCGGCGGGTTCTTGATCGAGTGAGAGCGGGAATTTCACCGCCCACGCCACGCCATGAGCGACTCTGCCGTAGAGCTCGCCGTTGATGAAATTCGCGGCCCTGCCGAAAAATAGTCCGAGCGGTCCGACCACGCAGAGCCCATCCGCGAGTCCGGGCCATGAGAGCTTGTGTTTTTTCGCGTAGCACCACGTGAAAATCGCCAGCCCTAGAATCCCGCCGTGACTGGCCATGCCACCTTCCCAGACGCGGAAAATGAGCAGTGGATCACTCAGGAGGCTACCCCAGCCGACTTTGGGCAAATGGTAGAAAAAGATATACCCGAGGCGTCCGCCGATGAAGACGCCGAATAGGGCGCAGGCGGCGATGAAATCTCCGGTTTGCTCGGGTTTGAGCACCCACAAGTGGCGCCGTGCGAGGTGGCGTAGCAGCAGGAAGCCGACTGCGAAGCCTAGTAAATAGGCGAGACCATACCACCTCACCGCTAGACCACCGAAGATCGGTAGGGCGACCGGGTCCAAATTATGCACGTAATTGGCAAACACGTCGGCAGCTCACACCATCCCCACGGTGCAAGCAAGCCAGCTTGTTCAGGATTCCCGGGTCAGGGTGTAATGATCTTTTCCATCCTGCATCGCCCAGCCCTGTGCGGCAAGTTCGGCACGGAGGGAATCGGATTCTGCCCAGTTTTTCGCGATGCGGGCCTGCCACCGCGCATCGGCGAGGGCTTGGATCGCGGGTGGGATGATTTCCTGCACTTCTTCAGGTAAACTAAGGCCCAAGGCACGTAGGATGCGATTGAAGCCTGCCAGCGCTGCCGCTGCATCTTCCCCGCTCAAAGTCACGGCTTCACGGAGGCCGGTGAAAAGTCCGCCGAGCGCGCCGGGCGTGTTGAGATCGTGACTGAGACTGTCCCAAGCGGCTTGGAAGGGGCCGAAGTCTGCCCGCGTGAGTCGAGTGTCCGGCGGGATTTTCGCTGCGAGTTGGCGGGCACCTTTGGCCAATTTCGCCAAAGCCTCACGAGCACCTGCCAACGAGTCCAAGGTGAAATTCAAGGGCTTGCGGTAATGCGCGCCGATGAGCACGTAGCGCACTTCCATGGCGCTGTGGCCCTTGGCTGCGAGGTCGGCGAGGGTGTAGAGATTTCCCAAGGACTTCGACATCTTCCCGCCATCCACCAGCAAGTGGGCGATGTGAAACCAATGCGCGGCGAAGTGGCCACCGCAGGCGCATTGGCTCTGGGCGATCTCATTCTCGTGGTGCGGGAAAATCAAATCCACTCCACCGGAATGCAGGTCGAAGGACTCGCCGAGGTATTCGCGGATCATCGCCGAGCACTCCAAATGCCAACCGGGCCGACCCTCACCCCACGGCGATTGCCAGAAATTTTCACCATCCTCCGGGCGGCGGGATTTCCACAGCACGAAGTCGGATAGGCTGTCCTTTTCGTATTCGTCCGAGCTGGAGCGGGAGTTCTGCGTTTTTCCGAGTTCGAGCTCGCGCTGGTCGAGCCGGGAAAGTCCGCCGTAGCCGGGGTAAGAGGAAATTTTAAAATACACCGAGCCGTCGTCGGAAGCGTAGGCATTTCCCTTTTCGATCAGAGTCTCAATCATCGCGATCTGCTGCGGAATGTGCTCCACCGCCGAGGGCTCAATGTGCGGCGGCAGTAGTCCGAGCGCTGCGCAATCCGCATGAAATTTCTCAGTCCAGCCACGCGTGAAGTCGCTGAGTGACTGGCCCGCTTTCTGCGAATCCCGGATCGTTTTATCATCCACATCCGTCAGGTTGCGAACGTGGAGCGTGCGAGTGCCGCCGGTTTCCAGCGTCCGGCGCAGCACGTCTTGGAGGACGAAGGTGCGGAAATTTCCAATATGCGCCGGGCCATAGACGGTGGGGCCACAGGCATAAAAACGAAACGTCGAGCCATCGATCGGGTGGAGATCGCGCTCGATCCGGGACATGGTGTCAAAAAGCCGCATGGCGCGGTGTAGTGGCGGGCGGGGTGGGAGCCAAGTGCAAACCCACCGGTAACTGAATCCCGAGCCAAGGGCAAGGGGATGCCTATTTGTGCGCAGGGTTGGGCTACGGCGTGCCAGCCATCACCGGCCTCTCCACCGCCGAACTCGCCCCCGACATCATCCTCTCCGAGTCCTTCGATGATCCCGAAATACCAAATTGACCATTATTCTGGTCAAAGTTATCTTACCGATATGAAAGCTGTGGAACCAAAGGCGAAACACATTCCGGTCTCCGAATTCAAGGCACACCTTACGGAATACATACGCGCCATCGAAAACGGCGAATCACCCATCCAGATCACACGCCATGGAAAGGTCATCGCCACTGTCGGCAGACCTTTGGAAGCTGCCATCCCAGCGCTCCTCGGTGCCGGGAAAGCCACCGGCAGTCTCAACGAAAGCTACGACCCGCAGGCTCCGGCATTCGATGAAGACGACTGGGAGATCAACCACTGACACCTCCATGCCCGGTTACCTTCTCGACACCTGCGCTTGGATCGATTCCCTCCTCGCCCCGGAAAAGTTGCGCCCGCAGATCCGGAAAATCATCGCGAGCACCGTTCCGCTTCACCTCTGCTCCATCAGCCTCATCGAGTTCGCCAGAAAGGAAACGCGCGGTGACATCACCATCTCCATGCCCTGCGCGGAATGGTTCGAGCGCATCGCCCTGCCCAAAGGGAAAATCTCCGTCCTCGATGTGCTTCCCCAGATCGCCGTTGATGCCACCCGCCTCCCACTGCCTTTCAACAACCGGCAAGGCAATCCCCACAAGGATCCCATGGATCAGATCATCGTCGCCACCGCCCGCCACCACGATCTCACCATCCTCACCTGCGACCAGATCCTGCTCGACTACGCGCACGTCCGCACGGAGAAATCCCGCCCTTAAAATCCCTCTTATCAATTTTTTCATGACCTGCTACCAGCAGGCCGCCTACAGGAAGACGTGTCAGGATTTCTGCGGAATTTGATCGGAAAATGGGGTTTGGTCTTTCCGCCTAGGCGGCGTAGGCTGGCGGCGGAAATGAAGAGAGAGCGAGACGAACGAGTGAAACAAGTCGTCACCGGGGTAAGCATCTTGATGCTGCTGATGGTGGCGGTGCCCAGCTTGCTGATGACCTGGCGCATCGTGCCTGGCTTGGTGGGGGAAACCTTGGGGACGATCATGGGCATCGTGACGACGCCATTTTTCATGGAGGCGACGTTCGTGATTCTGGGCTTGGTCATCGTGATCACGCTCAATCATTTTCGCCAGGTGCGGGAAGGGGATGACTTCGTTACCCTCGAGATCGCTGAGGATCCGGAAGTGAAAAGTGAGTCTGAGGCCCATTGATTTTTGACGATGGCAGCCAAGATTCAAGCTCCGGAAAAAGAGCTGCGCTTCACCCGCTCTGGGCAAGCGGCGCTGTTCTGGATGGCGTCTGCGATGCTGGCAGCGGTGGGCGTAACTCTCCTGGCCACGGCGATTTATCGCGATACGAATCCGGAATTGCTGCATCCCTTGTGGGCCTTGATACCGCTGGGCTTATCGGTGGGGCTGGGGCGGATCGCGGTGAGCTTGACGCGGCATGCGTATTTGATTTTAACCCCGCTAGGTCTAGAAATTTTCCCGTTTTTCCGTCCTGCGGCGGGGATGCAGTTGGTGATGTGGCAGGAGCTCGACCATAGCAGTGCGAACGAGAAGCTGACCCGCTTGACCCTGCACCGCGATGCGGCGGAGACCTCTGGTATCCACTTGTCGCTCAGGCCGATTTGCAGGGATCGCCGGACCTTGCTTGCCAAAGCCATCAGCGGGCGGCTATCTCCGGCCAGCCGAAACGGTCACTAATTATTATGCGTTCTCATTCCCGACAAATTCTCACGGTGGAAGAAACCTTCGGCCAAAATGGCTGGCACTGCGAACTGGTGGAAGGGCGCGATGTCTTGCGAGCCGGTTTCGATGCCCATCACACCCGGGTGGACCTCATCGCCCAGGCATTTCCTGCGCTGAATGCCCTGGTCGTCGTGTCTGAGTCTCGTCTCAGTTTTGATGAAACCCACCTCGTTTCCGTGCTTGAGCTGCTGGCCCGAGCCAATAAACAGCTGACGCTCGGTGGCTTTGAGTATGATATGGACCGCGAGTTCTTGGTTTTCCGGATTACCAATTTGTTCGAGCGGGAAAAGTATGACTCGGATATCATTTCCTCGATGGTCCACTGCGCCATCGCTGAGTTGGATCGCATCACCCCGTATGCGGCGATCGTTCGGGATACGCCGAGTGATTTACTGGCGGATCTGGATCTCGCGCGGCTGCTGCTGCGCGAGGACATCATTCCACCGGTGCCGGGAGATGAAGAAGAAGAGTATTGAGGCTAGACCTTGAGGGTTGTGTCCGCTAGATCATAGGCCATGAACTGGCTTGCCCTTATTGGATTTCTTAGTCTCTGCACGGCGGCCTTCGGCGCAGATAGCGAGTGGCGCGTTTGGAAAAGTTCCAGCGGATCGAAGATCGAGGCGAAGCTCATTTCAAAGACCCCGGCGGAGATCATTGTCGAACGGCGTGATGGCAAGCAATTGACCGTCAAGCTAAGTCAGCTCTCGCCAGAAGATCAGGCTTTCCTCTCCAGCGCCGTTAGCCCCGCAGCAGCGAGCGCACCGACACCTGCTCCAGTCTCCGCTGGAAATGGCAGCGTTGAGGGGCTTCCTGCGACTCCTGGAGCCACTTCCTCTGCCATTCCATGCATTGCCGACCCGAAATGGTCGTATCTGCTTTATCTGCCCAAAGCGTTCGATCGTAGTAAGTTGTGGCCCGTCTGTTTCATCATGGCTCCCGGTGGCGGCGACCCGCGGAACATGACGCGCTACATCCTCGCTGCTGAGCAACTGGGCATCATCATGGCGCTCTCGAATGAATCGAAAAATAAGTTCGATGACAGCGACCTCGCCATGGCGGCGATGGTGGTGGACGTTTACGGTCGCCTGCCCATTCTGAAGAATCTAACGATGGTGTCCGGCATGTCCGGTGGTAGCCGGATGGCCTATTTACTGGCGGAGCGGGAGAAAACCGTCGCCGGTATCCTCGCCTGCGGCTCTGGATCGGGCGTGTATTTGAAGGAAGCCGAGTTCCGGGATGCCAAGCTCCGTCCAGATACCGTCGTTTGTAGTCTCATGGGGGCGAGCGACTACAATCGCCGCGAAGCGGTGGAATCTCACAAGGGCTTTTCAAAAAGTTCCCGGTTGATCTGGTTCCCTGGCAGTCATGCATGGGCAGAGGAGCCACTGATTTTCGAGGGACTCGCACACGTTTATGGAGCCATTCTGGGCAAAGCTCGCGACCCAGGACTCCAGGGTCTGCGGGTGAATTTTTCCAGAACTTTGCTGACGTGGGCCAAGCAGCAATCGAGTCAATCCCCATTTATCACCCATGGCTGGTGTAAATTTCTCGCCGATTTCCCGGGCGACCCGAGTGTCCGCAGTGAGGCCAGTGCTTTGGTCGGAGAATTGGCGAAGGCTCCCGGGCTCGCTCGCTCCGAGAAGGCTGAGAAAATCGTCACGGATTTCACCGAAAAATACCTCAGCGATGGGGACACTAGAGCAGATAAAGTGGCAGATCCATCGCGGCAAAAAGAAGCGGAGAAAAAGGCAGCCGACTTCGAGGATCTTCCCCAAGCGGAGATTCTCAAGCGTCTCGGAAAAGAAGTCACCGGCGGGTGAGCGTACGCTCGTGCCGAGTCACGCAGGTAAGCTTGTCTGAGAAAGCGGTCTGTAGCGCTGGATCGCTGCTTGGAGCGATTCGCTGGTGATGGGCTTGCTGATATAATCATCCATCCCAGCATTCAAACAGGTCTCGCGGTCGCCCTGCATGGCGTTCGCCGTGACCGCGATGATCCATGGTCGCGCGGATGGAGGTGCCATGGCACATAGGCGAGTCGCGGTCTGTGGCCCGTCTAGCAGAGGCATTTGCATATCTAGCAAGAGAATGTCGTAGGTCTGGCGGGAAACCGCCTCCAGCACTTCTAGGCCATTTGCCACCGTGGTGCAGGTGTAGCCGAGACGATTTAAAAGTAAGATGGCCACGCGCTGATTCACGGGGTGGTCTTCTGCGAGTAGGATGCGCAGGTTGGCGCGTTTGAGGCACTCGTCTTGGTCGGTTGATGTCGGTGACTCAGACTCGGGTTGATAGAGATGGATCAGCGCATTAAATAGAGCGGAACTCTTGACCGGCTTGGTGAGGACTTCTGCGAATGGATAGGGAAGGCGCTTGCTGCCCATTTCAGGGTCCTCCGTCAGAGCAAGAATGGTGAGCTGCCCGGGAGGTTGACTTTGGTAAATGCTGCGGATGAAGCCCTCATCATTCACGTCTAGGACTTGTAAATCGAGGATCACGAGGTCGAAGGTAGAATCATCCAAAAGCAGGCGCATGGCTTCGGCACCTGAGTTGGCGATGACTGGGATGAGCTCCCAGCGCTGTGTCTGGAGTTTGAGGATTCGGACTTGCACCGCATCGTCAGTGACGATGAGCACTTTGCGTCCGACCAGTTTCGAAGGCAGCGTGGAGAATGCGCTGGGGGACTCTAGCAGGGGAATTTCGAATTGGAAATCCGAGCCATGGCCAAGGGTGGACTCGACCCAAATTCGCCCTCCCATCAGATAGACCAGTCGGTGGCAAATGGCCAAGCCAAGCCCGGTGCCACCATACTTGCGCGAGGTCGAAACGTCGATTTGCGAAAAGGCTCGGAATAGAGTTCCCGCACGCTCGGCTGGGATGCCGATGCCGGTGTCCTTGACGGAAAAGTGCAACAGCGGCAATGAGTCAGGATGCTTGCCAGAGCGCTGTGAGATGGTCACCAGGACCTCACCCTTTTCCGTAAATTTCACGGCGTTGACGATTAGGTTGACCAAGATCTGCCGGAGGCGCGTGAGATCACCGAGGATCGATTCCGGTACATCATTTTCGATTTTAAGCAGCAGGTGTAGCCCCTTTTGCGAGGCGGGTCGGCTTGATAAGTCCAAGGCTCCTTCCACACAGGCTCTGAGTGAGAAGGGGACGCGCTCGAATTGAAGATGTCCGGATTCGATTTTTGAAAAATCTAAGATGTCGTTGATCAGTGCCAGCAGGCTTTCCCCACTGGTCCGAATGGTGCTCACGAACTCGCGCTGCTCTGCGCTGAGCGGGGAATGCTGGAGCAGCTCACTCATGCCGATGACGGCATTCATGGGAGTGCGGATTTCGTGCGACATGTTCGCGAGGAACTCGGCCTTGGCCCGTGAGGCGGCTTCTGCAGTGCGCTTGAGATGTTCAGCCTGGGCAGTGGCTGCCTGGAGGGAAATGTTTCGCTGACGCAGGGCGATTTCCGTCATCACCATGGCGGCGAGGTCACTTAGGAGTGAGAGATCGCTCTCGCTCCAATCGCGCGGTTGACCGTCGATGACGCAGAAGCTGCCAATGACGAAGCCGTCTGAATCACACACCGGAAATCCAAGATACGCTGCGACACCTAAGTCTCTCACCGCCAGATTATCGCAGACGAGAGGATTGTGCTTAGCGTCCGTCACGACGAGTGGTGAGCCGGTGGTCACCACATGTTGGCAAAATGAATGGGTCAGTGGCGTCTCACGCGCGTCGTTCGCCGGACCGGTGAGGCCGACAGCGGATTTGAAAAATTGGCGGTGATCATCCACCAGCGAGAGCAAGCTAACCGGTGCCTTGAGCACATGCGCGGCCATGCGCGAGAACCGGTCGAAGTTTTCCTCCGCCTCGCTATCGAGCAGGAGTAAATTCCGCAGAGCGGCCAAGCGTTGCGGATCGTCGAGTGAGCGTGGCGTCGAGATCATGGGTTGTTAGCTCACTGAATGATATTTCATGAGCTACGTTGTAAGCATGGCTGATTCTCGTGAAGTGCCAAGCAATATTTAATCCACTTTACATGAGTTTGAGCAGCCCTAGCAAATCATCGCTATCCACTTGATCGCCCTTTTTCACGGAAATTTCGACGACGGTTCCATCGGCGCTGGCGGACACGGTGGTGAGCATTTTCATGGCTTCTAGCACGATGAGTTTGTCCCCCGCTTTCACCGGTTGTCCCGGGAGCACGGCCACTTCGGTGACCATGCCGGGCATCGGCGCGCAGATGTTGGTGGGATCGCTTGGGCGGCCTTTGGCGCGTGCAGTCGTGGAGGTTGCTTTGAGCGAGTTGTCGGTGACGATCGACTCGCGCGGCATTCCGTTGAGTTCGTAAAACAGAGCTCGCCGCCCTGCGCTGTCGGCCTCGCCGATTGAGATGAGCTTGATGATCAGCACCTTACCGGTGTCGATCTCGATCTCGATTTCCTCGCCGATTTGCAAGCCGTAGAAAAACGCGGGCGTCGGCAGGCCGCTGAGGTCGTCGTATTTTGCGCGAAAGGCGGTGAAATCTGCAAACACCTGCGGATACATCAAGTGCGAGTAGAGATCGTCATCCGTGGCGGGGCGGCCGAGTTTCGTGCTCAGTTCGCCGCGTGTGATTTCGAGATCGATCGGGGCCGCCAGCTCGCCGGGGCGCTTGGACGTAGGTTGGCGATTGCCGAGCACCACGCGCTGCACGTCAACGGGCCAGCCGCCGTCTGGCTGGCCGAGTCCGCCGGCGAGCATGTCGATGACGCTCTCGGGGAAGTCGATGGAGCCGGGCTTCAGCGTGGGCACGTCTGCGGCTTTGATGTTACGAGTGACGAGGAACATGCACATGTCGCCCACGACTTTCGATGATGGGGTAACTTTGACGATGTCGCCGAAGAGCTGGTTCACCTCGGCATAAGTCCGGGCGATTTCGCGCCAGCGGTGACCGAGGCCCATCGAGTTTGCCTGCTCGCGGAGGTTGGTGTATTGGCCGCCGGGCATTTCGTGTTCGTAGACTTCCGCCGTGCCGGAGCGTGGTGCGGAGTCGAAGGGTTGGTAGAAGCTGAGCACCGTTTCCCAGTAGTCGGAAAACTCGTTGAGCGAGTTGAAATCCAGCCCGGGATCACGCTCGGTATTGGCAAGCGCGGCGGCCACCGAGTTGAGATTGGGCTGCGAGGTGGAGCCAGACATCGAGGAAATGGCGAGGTCCACGATGTCCGCGCCTGCCTTGGAGGCGGCGAGGATGGAAGCGGAGTTGATGCCCGAGGTGTCGTGCGTGTGAAAATGGACGGGTATGCCGATTTCATCCTTGAGCGCACTGATGAGTTTCCATGCGGCGTGGGGTTTGCAAAGGCCAGCCATGTCCTTGATGCAGAGCATGTGAGCACCCATACGCTCCACTTCCTTGGCCTTCTCGACGTAGTATTTTAGTGAGTATTTATCCCGCCGTGAGTCGGTGATGTCGCCGGTGTAGCAGATGGCCGCTTCGCAGACGGCCTTGCCGTGGTCGCGCACGGCCTCCATGGCCACTTTCATGTTCGGTAGATAGTTGAGCGAGTCGAAGATCCGGAAAATATCCATGCCGGAGTCCGCCGCGTGCTTGACGAATCCCGCCACCACGTTGTCTGGGTAGTTCGAGTAGCCGACTGCATTTGATCCGCGGAAGAGCATTTGGAAGCAGATGTTCGGCACCTTTTCGCGCAGGCGGCGCAGGCGATCCCACGGGCACTCACTGAGGAAGCGCATGGCGGTGTCGAAGGTGGCACCGCCCCACATTTCTAGGGAAAATAGCTCAGGGGTGCGGTGGGAAATCGCCTCGGCGACGCGCAGCATGTCGAAGGTGCGCATCCGGGTGGCGATGAGGGATTGATGCGCGTCTCGGAAGGTGGTGTCGGTGATGAGTAGGCGCTTTTCCGCGAGGATCCACTCGGCGAATTTCTCGGGTCCAAGCTCCAGCAGCACATCCCGGCTGCCGCGCGGCACGACGGCCTTGTGCTTGATGATCAATGAGTCCGGCACCACCGTACGGAGCAGTGGCTTGGTCGGCTTCCAGCCCTTGGTGGTCGGATTCCCATTCAGCGTGATGTCGGAAAGGTAGGAAAGCGTACGAGTGGCGCGGTCTCGGCGGCGTTTGAAATGGAACAGCTCCGTCTTCGTGTCGATCAACTTGGTGTGCGCTTGGCCGCTGCGGAAGGTCTCGTCGGCGATGACGTTTTCGAGAAACGGGATGTTCGTCTTCACCCCACGGATGCGGAACTCGCGAAGGGCTCGGTCCATCCGTTGGCAGGCCATCGGGAAGTCCCGACCCATGGCGGTGACTTTCACCAACATCGAGTCATAATACGGCGTCACCACCGAGCCGGCATCGCCCGAGGCGGCGTCCAAGCGAATGCCGAAGCCAGCGGCCGAGCGGTAATTGAGAATGCGCCCATAGTCGGGAGAGAAATTTTTCTCTGGATCTTCCGTGGTCACGCGGCACTGGATCGCGAAGCCATTGCACGGCATTTCCTCTTGCGGTGGGATGGCGATTTCTGGGCTAAATAAGGAATGCCCGGCGGCCACGAGGATCTGCGAGCGGACAAGGTCGATGCCGGTCACGCACTCGGTCACCGTGTGCTCGACCTGGATGCGTGGATTCATCTCGATGAAAAACCAGTCATTCTGGTCCATGTCGTAGAGGAACTCCACGGTACCAGCGTTGTCGTAACCGATGCCCTTGGCGAGTGAGACGGCGGCGTCGCAGAGTTCCTTGCGGACCTTGGGGTCGAGGTGCATGGCTGGCGCGACTTCGACGACTTTTTGATAACGCCGCTGCACCGAGCAATCCCGCTCGTAAAGGTGGACGACGTTTCCGTGTTGATCGCCGAGGATCTGCACCTCGATGTGCTTGGCGCGGGTGATGTAGCGTTCGAGGAAAACGGCCGCATTTCCGAAGGCGTTGAGCGCTTCGTTCTGTGCCT
Organism: Verrucomicrobiaceae bacterium; assembly: GCA_027484055.1. Lineage (GTDB taxonomy): Bacteria > Verrucomicrobiota > Verrucomicrobiia > Verrucomicrobiales > Akkermansiaceae > Luteolibacter. The sequence goes on from JAIXQH010000010.1 coordinate 135,663, forward strand.
CTGCCAGCAGACCAGCGAGTAGTCCGGCATTTTCCACCACCCGCATGCCGCGACCGCCGCCGCCGAAGGCTGCTTTGATGATGAGGGGGAATCCGATGTCTTGGGCGACTCGGAGCGCTTGTTCGGGATCGGTGATGGGCTCTTCCGTGCCGGGAAGGGTGGGGACCTTGTAGCTGTGGGCGAGTGCCCGAGCGGCGGTTTTATCCCCCATGTTTTCGAGTAAATCGGGTGACGGGCCGATGAAAATGATATCTTCCCGCGCGCAGGCCCGGGCGAATGCGGCATTTTCCGAGAGAAATCCGTAGCCGGGGTGAATCATCGTCACGCCCTTTTGCTTCGCTAGGGTGACGATGCCTTCCACGTCTAAATACGCGCCGACTGGCCCTTTGGAAGCGTCCAGTTGGTAAGCCTCGTCCGCCTTGAAGCGGTGGATGGAAAAACGATCTTCTTCGGCGAAAATGGAAACGGTCCGGAGGCCTAACTCATTGGCCGCGCGGAAGATCCGGATGGCGATTTCCCCGCGATTGGCGGCCATTAACTTTCCTGGACGTGTTAAATTCTCGGGCATTACGTTGAGAATCTTAGGGGCTAACGGCACGCCCGTGAAGCTGAAATCTAGAGAGATTTCACACAGAATCCGATTTTGGCGATTTACTCGTCCGGTGGCCTGGCGTGGCGAGGATCTCGATGTAAACCGTGGCGGAGCCGCTGGCTGCTGCGGTGTCGATGGCGCTGCCGAGTTCTTCGACATGCTTCGTCTCTGGGGCGGCCTCGCCAGCGCCTATTTTGCAGGCGAAGTCCCAGAAATCCACGCCTTCGGGTAAGGTTTTTTTCCGCTCGCGTTTGATGTATTTCCGGACGTCGTTCTTGATTTGTTCTAGAACGCGAGCGGGTGCATGATTGGGAGCGGTGAGTGGGAAATTCTTTTTCATAGGCGTGTGTGTCGGGGGGAGGGGGATTTGTCTAGAAGAAGTGTTGGTTTCTTATAACTTGGGGCATGGCCATTGAGACTATTGCCGGATTTAGCCCTTCCATCCACCCAAGTGCCTTCGTCGCGGCGAGTGCGGATGTGATCGGGCGAGTGACTTTGCACGAGGAATCGAGTGTCTGGTATCAGGCGACGCTGCGGGGGGATATCAACGAAATCGTCATCGGCCCACGGTCGAATGTGCAGGACCATGTGGTGATTCATTTGTCGGACGATCATGGATGCTACCTTGGGGAGTTGGTGACAGTCGGGCACTCGGCGATTCTTCACGCTTGCACGGTCAAGGATGAGGTGCTCGTCGGGATGGGGGCGATCGTGCTGGACGGCGCGGTGATCGGGGAGCGATCTATCATCGGCGCAGGGGCCTTGGTGACGGGTGGGACGGTGATCCCGCCGGGCTCCTTGGTGCTCGGTTCGCCAGGGAAAGTGGTGCGCACGCTTTCGTTGGAGGAGCAGTCGAAGGTCAAGAATTGGGCCTTGAAGTATGTGGCCGGCTCGCGGGTCTATCTGGCGCGAGATTGAAGTTTAGAGAAATGGATTTCCCACTCGCTCTTCACCCAGCGTGGTGGCGGGGCCATGGCCTGGGAGTAGGATGGTCGAATCGGGTAAGGGGCCCAGCGCGTTGTGAAGACAGCTCAGGGCGTGCTGGTAAAGTGCGGGAGTCGGGCAGCCGCCGATGGAGCCTGCGAAGAGCGCGTCACCGGTGACGAGGATGGGCACGCCGAGTCCTTCGACATGGTAGCCGAGGCTGGGGGTGGCATGACCGGATAGGTCGCAAGCTCGCAGGGTCAGGGGGCCGCACTGGATGGCGTCACCGGGGAAAATCGGCCGACAGTGCTCGATGGCTGGAGCATGGATGATAATGTTTTTCGCGAGGAATGAAGCATTTCCACCGATGTGGTCGTGGTGCCCGTGGGTGATGAAAATCCGGTTGAGCTGGCGAACCCCGACTGCGGCGAGAGCGACGGCGCATGAATCTGGTTGCTTGCCGGTGTCGAAGAGGACCGCGATGTCCGGGGTCCAGATCAGCCAGGCATTCACTCGATCCGGACCAGATGGTAAATCCAGCCGGTGGATCTGCGAGTGGTGGAGTGGCTTAGGCTGGTAGCTGGCGAGGTCGAGCAGGGCCTGAGGATTTAAGCGAAGGAGAGTGGCGAGCTGACGGGCAACCGAGGCGGAGAAATCGCCCTTAATGAACGCAAGTATTTCATTTTCAGACAGTCCTGTGCGCTTGCCGGCCTCGCTCGCGGAGAGTCCATAGCCTCTGAGTGCCTTGCGAGTGACATAGGAGAAGTCGTCTTCGAGCATGATGAAATGGGGGCAGTTAGGCAGAATTACGGGCCTTCGCACGGACTCCAAGAAAAGTGATCAGCCCTGCGAATGCCAAAAAAACCACGGCGGCGATGCCAAGCGTGGTGAAGAGGCGGCCACTCGCGGAGTCCACTTGTGAGCGGCTTATGAGGTCCACGGGGACTTGGCCGGGTTTGCGGGTGAGGTGGAGTTTGCCGCCGGTGAGGGTGATTTCGGTGAGTTTCGCCATGGCCGGACCAATGACTGGATCGGTGAGGTAGCGCTCGGTGATTCGGTAGGGCGACATTTGATCGATGAACTCGGGAGCGACGCGCTTGCCGGGGACGTCGATGCGGTCGATTTTGAGGACGATTTCATGTTTCAAGAGGGTGGGTCGCACGGTCATGGTGCCGTTGAGGAAGCGTGAGTCCGAGGCGATCCAGCCCTGTTCCCCGGTCTGGGTAAAGCGGGGCTTGCCGTTGAGGGGGAATGAAATGGCGAGCTGCATGGTCTCGGCATCCACGCTGGTGACACGGAGGGTGCCGCGGAGTTCCTTGAAGGCGTCGTAGGTGGCGATTGCGAGGTTCAGGTCTTCAAGGGAGAGTTCGAGTGAGGCTTCGCCTTCACCGGCGAGTGCTTGGCGGAAGGTTTCAACTCGCTGGGCGAGGTCGAGCAGCTTCGGTTCCTGATGTTCGAGTGATGAAATCTCAATCGGAAGCGGGGCGACATCGGTGAATTTTGCGATTTCATTGAACTGTCGGAACAGCGTCACGACGGAGAATCCGATGAGGAATACCATCACGGCGAGGGCCGCGATGAGGATCGCACATCCGGCAAATGGCGAGCGGGTGCTGGGGTCTCTTGCTGGCTTAGCGTCGGTCATTGGAGCGGGGAATTAGAGATCGAGACGGTCTTGTCTTGGTTTTTCAGGCTCAGCTTCCGGCTCAATGTAAGGCAGGATATCCGTCGAGTGTGGGTCCTTGGGAGGGTATTCGGAATCATGGTCGTCGTGCCAGCCGTCATCTCCAGATTCGTAAAAATGATGGTCCTCATCATGCCAATGAGTCGCTTCATGTTCGTGATCGGCAACGGGTGAAGGTAATGGCGTGTTGAGGAGTAAGCGCTCCATGCGTTCACGAGCCTCTTGCTCTTCTTTGATTCGGTTCTTCTTGCGGTCGAAGTAGGCCAGCCAGATGCAGATTTCATAGAGGATGATCATGGGGGCGGCCATGAGGCACATCGTTAAAATGTCTGGTGTGGGCGTCAGCACCGCTGCCGCGACGAAGATGGCGACGATGGCGTAGGAGCGGGTTTTCGACATGGTTTCGTAACCCAGCAGCCCAAGTTTCACGAATACCATCACCACCACTGGTAGCTCAAACGAGGCACCAAACAGCAAGGTGAACTGGGTGGCGAATGAGATATACTCACCGATGCGCCAGTCATTGGAAATGCCCATATCTCCACTCCACTGATAGAAAAACAACAAGGTCTTCGGCAGTACCAAGAAGTAGGCAAAAGCGGTGCCCATGATGAATAAGCCGAAGCCCACCGCCATGGCCGGCCAGAGCACCTTTTTCTCATGGCTATGCATTCCGGGGAGGACAAATTGCAGGATGAAAAGCAAGAGCAGGGGGAATGACACCACGATGCCGGCCACAAAGGACAGCTTCATCGAGAGCATGAAGCCCTCAGTCGGCTTCAAGGCGGACATCATTTTGAGATTTCCTTGCGCGTCGCTATCCGTATTCGGCTTGGTGCGGAGGAGTGCTTTGACTTGGCGTTTGAACTCGTCGCTTTCCGGCAGGGAATTGACGAATGCCTCGCGCTTGTCTTCGGCCAGTGCCATGGCCGCGCGCAGTAGGCTCACCGACTTCGCATGGAAGGCGATTTCTGGTTTTCCGAGCGATTCGTAAAAGAGCTCGCGTTGTTCTGGCGTGAGATTCATCGCCGCATGTTCGACCTTGCGGGTTTCTCCCCAAATTTCTGGAGACAGCTTGCGCGGCGCGTCGTCCGGTAAGGTGGATTTGAGCTGGGTGATCAGCACCTGGTCCACCGGATGCCGGAAAAACTCCATGATCTTCTTATTAAACGCAAAGCAGGCGATCATCGCGATCACCAGTGTGAGCACCACGCGGGTGATCATCGTGCGCAAATCCTCAAGATGCTCTAAAAACGGTTTTTCGTGTTCCGGATGTGAGTGTTCCCGAAGCTGGATGACTTTTTTGAGCAGATACATTCGTGTGAGAGCGGGATTCAAGCCCCGGTCAACCCACACCGCAAGGGCAGATGTCTGAGGCTGTGGAAATCTGGCGTTGCGGCGCATGGTCAGGTGTTGCAACTTCGCGCGGCGACTTCGCCCACCTAATTCTCTCATGTTCGATCCCGCATCCGTCATCCCTGAGTTCCCGATCCTCGACCAGTCGATCCAAGGCCGCCCCCTCGTCTATTTGGATAACGCTGCCACCACACAGAAGCCGATGGCGGTGCTGCTCAGCTCGCGCCATTACTATGAGTCGATCAACTCGAACATCCACCGTGGCACTCACCACTTGGCGCGGATGGCCACGGAGCAGTTTGAAAAAGCCCGCCAGACCATCGCGAATCACCTCGGTGCGGCCAGCTCAGATGAGGTCATTTTCACATCAGGCGCGACGGATGGGATCAATCTTGTGGCAGAAATCCTCGGTCTCTCAGGGCGTATCCAACCGGGCGACGAAGTGCTCATTTCCACGCTTGAGCACCATTCCAACATCGTCCCCTGGCAACTGCTCTGTCAGCGCAGCGGTGCCACGCTCAAAGTCATCCCGTGTCATGAAGACGGCACGCTCGACCAGACGGCGTTCGTCGGGCTGCTCAGCTCGCGGACCAAGATTCTGGCCCTGACATGGATTTCCAACTCCTTCGGCACCATCAATCCAATCGCAGAAATGGCCACGGTGGCGAAAAATGCCGGGGCGCTCGTCCTCATCGACGCCGCCCAAGCTGCGGCTCACCTCCGGATCGACGTGCAGGCGCTGGACATCGATTTCCTCGTCTTTTCCGGCCACAAGGTTTATGCACCCACTGGCATTGGCGTGCTCTGGGGGAGGGCCGAAATTCTCAACGCACTGCCACCCTGGAAAGGCGGCGGCGAAATGATCAAAGAGGTCACCTTTGAAAAAACCACCTACAACGAGCTGCCCTTCAAATACGAAGCAGGCACGCCAAACATCGAGGGAGCCATTGCTCTCGGGGCGGCACTCGACTTCATCCACGACCTCGGACTTAGCGGAATCCAGAAGCATGAGGAAAAACTCATCCGTTCCGCTGCTGATGCGCTTTCGGGGATTTCTGGGATTCACTTCTACGGCCCAAGTGACCGGGCGGGTGCTCTGTCGTTCAATTTCGCAGGCATCCACCACTACGACCTCGGCACCCTCATGGACCAGATGGGCGTGGCCGTCCGCACGGGTCACCACTGCTGCCAGCCGCTCATGGCCCGCTTCGGCATCACGGGCACGGTGCGAGCTTCATTCGCCCTGTATAACACCGAAAGCGACGTGCAAGCGCTAGCCGCCGCTACGGAAAAGGCCGTTTCCATGCTGCGGTGAATGTCGAATCACGCGACTGGTCGTGAGAGATTGCTTCTCCGTCTGCCGCTGGCGTCGAAGTGGTGCCGTTCTGGATATTGGCGGGCATACGCGGCGGCCTCGGAGAATTCATTCCAAAAATCCTCCGCCAGTTGATCTGAAATCTTCGAGTAAAAGCTGAGAATCTCCCGGATCTCGTCCTGCACCCGGACATGATAGCGCAGCCCCCTGCTCATCTTCCGACGGCTTGCCTGAGTTGCTCGTGAGTCAAGAGAGTGATGGAATCAGCGTCCATTTCGGCTTCCCGCCGCTCCAACTCCGCATCATCTGGCCCGAGCGGGCACCCGCGCAGTCCCGCCAGCAAATGAGCCGCAAGGCCGGCTTGGTCTTCAAGGGTGAGCTGATCGGCGACTTGAATCGCTTCAACAAGTGTCTTCATGGCAGCAGAATCGCGAATCTCGACCATCCCGTCAACTTCAGCTCCTCTAAGGACGGCCCCATGCTCCACCCTCGGCAGTTTTCTCGATCCACGCGAGGTGGAAAAACACTTCGCACCCCTCCTCAAAAACCGCCCCAGCCCCGAGCAGCGCTGGGCGCAAAAATCCGGTGCTACCGCATTTCCTGGTCTTTAGCTTCGCTCGATCTAGCAGCGATCGATTTCCTCCTCTTGAACTTGGCGCTCTTGGCGGCTTGGCGGTGAAAAACTCTTCCCTCGCAACCCTGCACCCCAGCCTCACTGTGAAATGGTGACAGGTCCGCAAGGCCATGCTACTTCTTGATCGGCCGCTGGTAGGCCAGCACGAACCTAGCATCTCATGAACATCGTCCTCGGCATCTCTGGCTCCATCGCCGCCTACAAAGCAGCGGACCTCGCCTCCCAGCTCGTCAAGCAGGGGCATGAGGTCCATGTGGTCATGACCCAGTCGGCCACCGAGTTCATCACGCCGCTGACTTTTCAAACGCTCACTCGCCAGCCGGTGCTCGTCTCCTTGGAGGATGAAAAACAATCTTGGAAACCCGGCCACATCCATCTCGCCGATGCCGCAGACCTCCTCCTCGTTGCCCCCGCCAGTGCCAACACTCTCGGCCAGTTTGCCAACGGCCTCGCTGCCGATCCTCTCGCCTCGATCTACCTCGCCCTAACGCGTGACACCCCAGTGCTCATCGCCCCCGCCATGAATGGAAAAATGTGGCTACATCCTGCCACTCAGCGGAACGTCGACCGACTTGTGGCTGACGGCTGCCACTTAATTTCTCCTGCCGAGGGCGATCTCGCCTGCGGCTACCAAGGCATCGGTCGGTTAGCGGCGGTTGAGGAGATCCTCAGCCATCCGCTGCTCGCAGCTGCCCGGTGAATCATCGGGGAACGTCTTCAGGCAGGGACAGCCCGGAGGTCCGTCCCTGCCTTGGGGCGTTAAGGTGGATTAAATCGCCGCTTCCACTTCAAGCATGGCCTTGAGGATATTTTCCCAAGTCTCAGGTTGTTCGAGGACTTCGTTGGCGAACATGCAGCCATCCCAGCAGATGTGCTTGATGCCACGGGCTGCGGCGTCTTTGAGCCAGTAGCTGGAGGCTTTGGCGATGTTGAGCTTGCCGTTCGGGTCATTGGCGAGGCAGTGGCGGCCTGTCTTGTCGTGGGAACCGGTGCCGTGGACCGAGCCGTCGTTCTGGGCGACGTGGAAGTCGATGGTCCATGGGCGCAGGGCGTCGGTCATGGTCTTGTAAGCGGCCCAGAATTCCTCATCCGAATAACCTTCCTTCAACAAGGCGGCTTCCGGCGCATTGTAGCCGAGCAGGTAAAGGTAGGTGTGGGCGAGGTCCGCTTGGAAACCGACGACGCCGGGCATGGCGGTAGCTTCGAGAGTGTCGAGCATCGCTTTCCAAGAGTGCATGCCTGCCCAGCAGATTTCGCCTTCGGCGGCAAGGCGTTCGCCATAACTCTCGGCGATTTTTCCCGCCTTGCGGAAGGTCTCGGCGATTTTTTTCGTGCCTGCTACGGGATCGGCCACCCACTCGGCAGGTCCGGTCGCGGAGTCGATGCGGATGACGCCGGATTGGCGGACGCCGTGTTCGTTGAGTAATTTCCCAATTCGGCAGGCTTTTTCAACCGCGAGCAGGAATTTTTCCTGATCCTCCACCGAGCCCATGGCAGACGCGCCGACGGTGCCTGGCCAAACGGGAGCGACCAGCGAACCGACATTGAGGCCGTGACTCGCGATCTGGTCTGCCATCGACTTGAGCGCGTCATCAGTGAGGTCAGGATCGGTGTGGGGGTGGAACAGGAAAAGGTCCACACCGTCGAACTTACGGCCATTCACCGTGGTGGCGGCAGTCAGTTCGAGCATGTGTTCGAGCGAGATGGGTGGGTGATCGGTGCCGGGTTCTTTACCGACGAGGCCGGGCCACATGGCGTTGTGTAGTTTCATTTTTTTAGAGTTAGAGGTTATTAGTTAGAAGTTATTGGTTTTTGTAGGCTCCCATGGCGGGGGCGTTTGGATTCACCTCGGGGCCGAAATATCTCAGTGCTACGAGTGGCTCGGTGAGGGAGGTGTTCTTGAAGGTGACACCTTGCTGGGCGGCCGACTCGGTGCAGAAGAATTCGTCGTTGGCGAGTTCGTTGAAACGGAGTAGTTTCGGGCAGTTGAGGCGGAGCTTGTTGGCGAAGCCTTCACCTTGCACGACGATGAGTGAGTAGGCGCCGTTGTCCTTGATCGTGACGCTTTGGCCCGGCTCGACGGTGATTTCCTTGGCGGTGAAGTATTGGAAGCCATCGACTTTTCCATAGACGATCCACTTGTCGTGGTAGCCTTCACCTTTCTCGGCGGTGACGGGTTCGAGGTAGTGGTTGTCCTTGAAATTCGGATCGACGTTCTTTTCCCAATCGAGCTGATCGATGATGAAGTCGATGTCCTGGTGCTTGTCCTTGGGCATGTCTTTGACGAGCAGCGACCATGGCACTTCACGACCTTCCACGAGGTTTTGATACATGCCGAAGACGTCCGATCCCCATTGCGGTTCATAGGTGCAGAGCGACCCGGGAGCGTGGAGGATGCAGGGGTCGATGAGCCAACCGGTGCCGACTTTGAGGCGATAGGCTTTTGAGAGATCGAGGATGCCGTTTTCGCCCTTGTTCCAGTTGGCGATGCATTTCCGGACTTGATCACGGGTGGTGCCGGGTTCGAAGCCCATGAAGGTGTAGGGGAAATTATTGCCGACGTTGTTGTGCTGCGGCGGGAAATAATAGGACTCCGGCTTGCCTTCCTGGCCGACGAGGGCCGCTTGCTCGGCGCTCTGGTGCATGTGGTGGGGGATGGGGCCCATGTTGTCGAAAAACTTCGAGTAAACCGGCCATTTTCCATACTTGTCCCAGAGTGTCTTACCGATGATGCCCGCACCGGACTCGGCGATCGCGTCGCGCAGCGTGAAGCGCTCCTTGCCGACGACGACGTAAGAGAGTCCTTCATCGCCATCGCGGCCCTCGTTGGCCGTCTCGGTGGTGGAGCCAAACCAGCGCTCGTCGATGCCGCCGCGATTGAGGCCGTAGGCGTAGGTGTCGTCCGGGTGGAGCTTTATGCGGAGGCCGGGTTGTAAAAAGGAGCGAGGGACCCAGGTCGGAGAAAGGCGGAGGAGGCCACCGGTGTCTTCAAGATGCCCGTCGATGAGGGCCTTGAGGTTGCTTGAGGTGGTGGAGAGGTCTGCGGTGGTGCGTGGTGTGGTCATGAGCTTTTAAGTGTGGAGAATACGAGAATGGTGATGGCTTGTTTCAGTCAAAGCACAAATTTCCAGTCGAGCGGGACGAGGATTTCGATGCCGGATTCGTCAGTGATGGTCACCGCATTTTCGCCATGGGGGCGGATGCTTGAGACTCGGGAAAATCCACCTGGCACGATCGCCGCGGCTTGAATGATGCGGAGCGAGACGGTTTCTCCAGGCAGAAAAAGTCGGCTCGTTGGGATGCCCAATGCGGCAAGTCGATCCTCGCGAGCGATGTCAATGCCGTCTGAAAAATGCGAGCAGACCTCCTCGATGCCGAGTCGCCCCAGATGCCGACCATCCCACGGCGAGGCCGAGCGACCGCCGTTGGAGAACCAGAGCATGGTAGCGGGGAAGTCCTCAGGATTTTTCAGCGAAAACCACAGTGCGCCCTCGAACACCGCCGCCGACCAGGCGAAGGGCTGCTCGGGAGTCGCGGGTGCGTTCACCATCATGACGAGGTCGTCATTTCCGGCGCGTGCTGGATAATGCGTGAGATCCGCTAGGCTACCAGCGGCGAGCGGCACGCTTTCGAGGGATTGGAAAATCCCACCGGGTGCGAGCGCCTGAGACGCTCCATCGGCGGGGGCGGAGAAGCAACCGGGATACACGGAGGCCCAGCGGAAATCGCTCGTGCTGATGCGTCCAGCGCCTTCCGCGAGTTTGGAAAAATCGAAAATCGGGTGATTCCCGTAGTTGAAATTCCCGCTCAAGCCGGTGATTCGGTGCTCCGCATAAATCGCGTGCTGGCCGGGTCGCACGGACAGGATTTTCTCCACGCGCGCCCCAGAATCCGTGGTCTGGATGCTGCAATGCAGGGTGGAATCCGAGGCGGAAACGAGGGACCATGCCGCATTGGCGGTGTCACCGTGCGGTGGGCCATTTTCCTGACCGCCGAAGGGTAGGCAGAGGAAATCTCCGCGTAGCACCGAGAGCAGGGGCGGGAGTTCTGGATACTCGGCAGGTGTCCATGGCGCGAGGGCGTAGGGCGAAAAATCCCGCCCCGGCAGGTGGAAGACAACCGGCGCGAGGTGCCCGGCGCGTGCCGTCACCGCGAGGTCCAGCTCGGGCGTTTTCAGTTCAAATGAAGCTTCACCGTGGAGGATAGACATGGCGAAATCAGACGGTGAGAAATCCTCGGGCGGCCAAGTTATTCAAGCGGTGAGCAATGTCCGCCAAGCCATCTGCCGTGACCTGCGAGTAACTCCGGCCATCCCGCGTATCAATGCCGTGGCCCGGATCGAGCTGGCGCAGCAATTCCAGCGCAGGGTCCTCGTGATCGAACACCTCGACGAAGACGTGGCGGAGCTCGCCCGTTTTCGCGGCAGCGGTGAGCAGCGCGGAGATCCAGCCATCGTCAGTCGATAAACACCCCCGAGTCGTCGGGGCGGAGGCGTGGAAAATCCCGAATTCCCCAGCCGCGGCAATGCTGGTGATAAGCGACTCATTTTCCGCGATGGAGAATCCCGAATCACCACAATGCGAGGCGTCGGTGAGGATTTTGAAAAACGTCTTGCCCAGTGCCTGATTCGCCGCAGCCACGAACTGCCAGACGCGGTCGAGATTGGTGAAGGTCTTAAACTCGCCGGGGCGGAGGAACTCGATGTGCCAATGCTCCACGCAGGACCCGGCGATGCCTGCTTCTTCATAAACCCGCAGGTGCAGCTTGACGTTCTGGGCGACGGCGGCAGCCAAATCCACCCCATCTCTGCGGACTTCCGTGGGGTTCATCCACAGCTCGACGCTGGTGGATGAAACGTGGCGGACGCCGTGGGTGATCGCCGAGCGGACGGCTGAAACGAGTTGGGCGACGACCGAGTCTTCGTCAGCCGGGTTCATCGGGTTCGCCCCGCCGACCATGATGATGTAGTGGATTTCCAAGCCGAGGGCCTTCAGACCGGTCACCAGTTCCGCGACTTCCGCTGGGTCCGCCGAGGCGAAAAAGGGAATCTGGACGCACGTCAATTTCACCCGTGAGAGAGCGCAGATTTCCTGCATCGCGAAGAGGGTGCGGAGCGTGCCATCGGGATTGCGCGGAAATTTCCCGGCTTCATCCGGCACCAGGCAGCCGACGAATTTGAGGTGCGTGGGGACGATTCCGAGCTGGATGTTGGGTTTTAAGTCGATTGACGCGGACATGAGCGAACGCTAGCGGATCAGTTCTGAGGGGGGGAAGGCCGAAATTGATGAAATTAGTCCGACTCTGCTGAGTCCGTGCGCGGGGCGAAGGTGGAAATGCTGGCGAGTTTTTCCCAGAGCACGCGCTCTTCATCGCTGAGGACGGTGGGCAGCTTGAGGCAGAGTTTCGCGTAAAAATCCCCGCGTTCGGAGGATTTTGCCTTGGGCAGACCACGGCCACGGACGCGGAGGAGTTGGCCTTCTTCACAACCGGCGGGCACGCGGAGTTTCACGGAGCCATCCAAGGTCGGCACGCTGAGCTGGGTGCCGAGCACCGCTTCCCAGGGCGCGAGATCGAGGTCATGATACAAGTCCGCCCCGTCGGTGGTGAAATCGGGATGCGCCGCATGGCGGACGCGGAGGTAGAGATCGCCCGCAGCGGCACCACCGCTGCCAGCGTGGCCTTGGGCGGCGAGCTTGATGCGCTTCCCATGGGCGATGCCTGCGGGGATGCGGACTTGGAAGGATTGATTTTCAACTTTTCCAGTGCGGGGATCGGTGGATTGCAGGGAAATCTGACGAACGGAGCCATTCATCGCTTCATCGAGCGTGACGAGGATGTCGCCCTCGACATCGCTGCCCCGGCGTCCCGGTGCGGGACCGGTGGGGTGGCCGCCGCTGAAATATTGCTCGAAGAAGTCACTAAAGCCGGTGCCTCCGAAGTTGAAATCGCCCCCCGGCGCACTTCGGCGGCGCGGGCCTTGTGGGTTTTGCCAATCCGCGCCGAGCTGATCATATTTTTTGCGCTTTTCGGGATCGCTAAGGACTTCGTTGGCCTCGTTGATTTCCTTGAATTTCGCCTCAGCGGATTTTTTATCGGTCGCCACATCCGGGTGATGCTTGCGCGCGAGTTTGCGGAACGCGCTCTTGATCTCTGCGCCAGTCGCATCTCGTGAGACGCCGAGGGTGGCGTAGTAGTCTTGAAAATCAGCAGCCATGTGTGAGAAAGAATGGACTCGCTGTGAGCGGTAAATCGACTTCTATTTCGAGGGAATGCAGTTGAGCGTGGTGAAGTAGCTTTTCAGGATCGCAGTGGCGTCGCGGTCCCTGCGGTGGGTGAGGGGGGCGCTGTGCTCGATGGCCTCGCGCTGGAGAAGCAAGTCGTTCTCGACCTGCTGCATTCGCTCGTTCTGCTGGTCGATCTTTGTCTGGACGGCCGCTTGGGTGGCCTTGATTTCGGCGGCGAATGGTGGGCTTATTTCGGAACTTGTTAACAGCCTCGCAAGTTGTTCACATTCGTTGCGTAGCTTGTTTAGAGCGTTTGATTCAAGCGAGTGTTTGGCGGCCAGTTCGGTGAATTTGAGATCCTTTTCGTCCAAGGCGGTCCTCGACTTTTCCGCATCGCGGCGGGTGTTGAGGGCTAGATTTTGAATAGCGGCGGCGGTCCAGCGCTTGAAAGAAGACTGGGTTTGTTTGAAGGATTCGGCCTGCGGATCTTGTTTTCCGAGGTCAAACGATAGTTTGATTAAGCGGTCAGCGATCGTGGGTGGATTGCCTTGAACTTCGCCCAAGAGCTTAGAATCGGACGCTTGAAACGATTGAATAAGTCCTTTGTTATCAGCGATAAATAGACGATTTCCCGTAAACTCAAGAGCGAGAGCGGTCGGGATCGAATTGAGGTTGCTGAGGACTTGGCGGGCTGGGTTGAAGTCGGGTTTCCAGAGTTTCACGGTCTTATCGCGCCCAGCGCTGACGGAAGATCCGTCGGGGCCGAAGGCGAAAGCAGTGACGCCACCTGGGTGGGCGTTGGCGATGCTCTTGACGACGCTGCCGCCGTTCATTTCCCAGAAGCGGATCGAGCCATCTTCGGAGGAGCTGGCTAAAATATTCGAGTCCGAGCGGAAGCTGAGGGCGGAGATGGCGCTTTGGTGGCCGCGGAGAGTGTGGAACTCGCCGGCGGTCTGGCTCTCCCAGACGTAAACGCCGCCGTTGCGGTCGCCGCTGGCGAGGAGCACGCCATCGGGTGAGAAATCGAGGGCGGTGATCCAGTCGCTGTGTTTTTTGATCGATTTGATCAGGGAGCCATTTTCCGTGTTCCAGAGTTTGAGCAGTCGAGACGGGCCACCCGTCGCGACGATGTCGAATCCGGGTCGGATGTCTGTGGCGAGCACGCTGTCGAATTCCTTGCCGACACTCAGGACGCGATCGCCCGTGCGGATGTCAAAAGTCACGGTGAGTCCCGATTTCCCCGCGATCCCGCCCCCGACGATGAGGTAGCGGGCGTCGGGCGTGAAGGCGAGCGAGACGGGTTCTCCTTCGGGAAAGGGCAGGATGCCGATCAGTTCGAGTGTCTCCGTGTGGTAAAGCAGGATTTGCTGTTGGCCAGTCGCCGCCAGCAGCGGTGCCCACGGCGAAGCGACCATGGCGTGAATGGATGCAGCGCGAGTGGTCACGGTGACAGGCTCCAGCAGCAGGTGTTCCGGCATCGGCGGTGGGCCGGTGGGCTTCATCGCGCCTGTCTGGACGGTGGTTGCAAATTTGGGCTTCGAAGGTTTACGAACTGCGGATGTCTTATTTTCAAGAAGTCCGTCTTCGATCCAGCGCTTGATGAGGGAAATCTGTGGTTTGCCGAGCGGCTCGCCCTCCGGAGGCATTTTTTTTTCGCCGCCTTGGAGGACGCAGGAAAGCAGAGCCGAGCCAGTATCGCCGGGTTCGACGATTTTCCCGCCCGAGCTGCCTTTTAATGTGGTGGTGTAAGAAGAAAGATCGAGTCCGCCCTTGGTTTTGTCGGGATTGTGACAGTTGCAGCAGGATTGCTGAAAAATCGCCGAAATGTGATCGTCAAAAGTCACCTTGTCATCGGCAAGCGCGAGGGCTGCGAGAGAAAGAAAAATGAAGAAATGGCGAAGCATGGCGGCGAGCAATCATCAACCATACGCTGGTGGGTCGCCCGGGCTTGCGGCAATTTTGAGCGGGAACTACGAAGATCGCCCTTCTTCCGCATCCATGAGATCGAAATAGGTTTGGATGTCGTCCCGGTGGCCCAGTCCGGCTTCGATTTTTTGGCGCTCCACTCCGGCAGAGCCACTGTCGCGCCAGCCTCGTTTGGTCAGAAAGGCATTCCAGACTTCGATCTGCTCGGCATCGGGTTGGTGACCTTGGGCGAAGCACCATTCGAGGATTTCTTCATCCGCGCCGCCTTGTAAAAGTCGCTCGGTCAGTGCGTCGAAGTCGACGCGGAGAAATTTGCACAAGCGATCATCGAAAGTGCGATTTCCAGGGACGATCCCCACATGATAGCCAGCGGGCAGTGCTGCTTGAGCGTGAAGTTTGATCTTATCAATCACGCGGGCAAAAATGACAATTCCGTGAGTGAGGTGGCGTGGGCTGCGAATGGGGAACTCCATAGTCACCGGACTCTAAAAGCGACCCAAGCGGCTTGGCAATCTGGATTTTACCACTCGATTGAATCGTGCGTTTGACATTCCGATTTGAAACGATTGAGTCGTGCCACTCATGCGTGAAATGATTCTCCCAGAAACGGGTTCCAAACGAAAATTGCTGGATGCTGCCGAGCAGTTATTCGCCGAAAAGGGGTTTGAAGCGGTGTCCGTCCGGGACATCACTCAGTTGGCCAAGGTCAATGTAGCGGCGGTAAATTACCATTTCGGGAGTCGCGAGGCTCTCCTGGGTCTCGTGATGATGCGTTACCTTTTACCTGTCACGGAAGATCGGATTGCGCGATTGGAAATCATTGAAAAAAAACGACTTACAGACATTTCTTTGGAAGAAACAATAGAAGCCTTAGTGCTGCCTCTGATGGGGGAGGTGACCAAATCAGAGCTCTCCCAACGACTGTTTCATCGTTTGATGGGGCGTATCTTTTCCGAGCAAGGCACGGGCCTGCCATCAAGCATCGAGCCACAAATTCAATTGGCGAACGATCGTTTCACACGCTTGTTTGCATCGCTTCTCCCGCAACTTGATCAGGAAGAATTGGCATGGCGAATTCACTTTCTGGTGGGTGGGATGCTGCACATTTTGACGCATCAGGACATCATCAGCCGCCTATCGAAAGGAGCTTCCGGGTCTCCATCGATCCAGGTCACCGTGAAGCGTTTTGTGGATTTCGCAGCAGCGGGAATGCGGGCAGGGGAAATTCGTGAGTCGGTGGAAATCGAGAAAATCCCAGTGCCGGAGAGCCCAAAAATCCCGGAACCCGTCGCACCGCCTGAGCCGATCAGTCCGCAGGTGATGTTCGATTTCTAAGCTCCGTAGCGACCTACGGATTTCTCCATTTCGGAGTGTTCAATTTCAAAGACAGCTCTAGGTTCCTGCCCCCATGTCTGTGAAGATTCGTTTTACCTCTGCTACCGCTGTCGGCCTTGTTCTCGCGAAAGTCGGCCATCCTCAACGCGACGAGCCACTTCAAACTTCGAAGGAAGTCTTTAAAGTGGCGGAAGAAGACCAAGAAACCTTGGCCGCCATTTTCCTGAAGCCCTTTAAAAACCTGACGGCGCATCGTTTCAGCCATCATTCATCCTTGGACCAGCATGAGATGAATGCCTACGCGACAGCCGTTTTCGTGGCGGACGACGGCTTGCTCGAAAAAGGCTGCGACATCGCCAAGCGGCTCTACGCCAAATCAAACCACCCGAACATCAAGTCCGGCGACCTGTGCATCTCGCTGATCAAGAACATCGACATCGACGGCGAACTCACCCAAGGCCTTTGCATCTTGAAGTCGGAAAGTGTGGTGCCGTTTCTGAGCATTTCCACCCGCGACGGCGATCTCGAACTGCACACGGAGCAGGGGATCAACCCGGAAAAAATCGACAAGGGCTGCCTCATTCTTAATCACCTCGCGACCAAGGGTTACTACGTGCTCACCTTCGACCGGAGTGGCTCGGATTCGCGGTTCTGGGTGCGGGATTTCCTCGGAGTGGTGCCGATCACTGACAGCCCATTTCTCACGAACAAGTATGCAAATATGGCAGTCGCTTTCATGGAGAAGGAGCAAAAGAGCAAGCCCACAGCCGATGACGACACCCCGCCGTGGGACAGCACGAATGCAGCGCGCGATGCGATCACCTACTTTGAGGAGAAGGAAAAATTCAGTCTGCCGGAGTTCGAGGAGCAGGTCTTGAAGACGCCGGAGGCCAAGGCGAAATTCGCCGAGCATCGCTCCCAGATCGAGCAGGAGCAGGGTCATAAGCTTGATGATTCCTTTGAAATTTCCAAAAAAGACGTCACCAAGGCCAAGAAGAAGATCCGCTCCACCATGAAGCTCGACACCGGGGTAGAGATCCGGCTGAAGCCTGCCCTCGCCGCGAAACCGGATCAGGTGCTCGAGCACGGCTTCGATGAGGAGCGAAAAATGAAATTCATCAAAATTTATTTCAACGAGGATCTCGCCGACTAAGTCTCACGATGCGCTCCCCCCGCCATTATCTCCTTTTCCTGCTGATCTGCCTCAGTGGCTGCGCGCTGCCCAAAGTGGCGGTTCATGAGGGATACTCGCTGAAGCGGAACATCACCTACACCCCGGAACGCTGGCCGGAGGCGGTGTTGGGGGATTTCTATCGACCTCGTGTCAAGCGCTTGGTCCCAGCTGTGCTGTTGATCCATGGGGGTGCTTGGACCGGGAAGGATGGGCGCTGGCAGATGGAGCCGATTGCGAAACGCCTCGCTTGCAGGGGCTACGCCGTCTTAAATGTCACGTATCGCCTCGCCCCGCAATGGCGCTACCCGGCTCCTGCTCATGATGTGCAAGAGGCCGTCAAATGGTTGCGTGACCATGCGGTGGAGGAGGGGATCGACCCGCTACGGATCGCCATTTACGGCTACTCGGCAGGGGGCTACCTGGCCACTCACGTCGGCTTGATCGAAGGTCCCGAGAGTGCCCACGTGCGCGCCATCGTCGCGGGTAGCGCACCGAGTGATCTGCGATTTTATCCCGGCGGTGATCTGGTTCCACAATTTCTTGGCGGCACGCAGCGGGAAATCCCGGAGCGTTTTAAAGAGGCATCACCCGTCACCTACGTCACCCGGCGGAGCCCGCCGATGTTCATTTACCATAGCACGGGGGATCAGCTGGTGCCGCCGGAGCACGCATGGGCGATGATGGCGGCTTATGAGAAAAATCGAGTGCCCTACGAGAGCTACTGGATCGATGGGCGCGGGCATGTGGGGGCATTTTTGCTCCCCAGCGAGTCGGTCAGTGCCGCCATCGATTTTCTGGATCGTCAATTGTCTCCCTAGAGCCGTCTTGATCTGCAATCTCGTGCTAGACCTTCGCCCTAACCCCGTCTCTACTTCCCCCACACCTCCAAATGAGTCTTCTTTTCTTCAAGCGCGCCTTAGCAAATCCCATCCGCGTCGGCTACCTAGTCCCAAGCTCGGGTTTTCTGACCCGACAAACGGCGAAGCGCATCGACTTTTCAAAACCGCGCGTCGTCATCGAGCTTGGCCCCGGAGAAGGTTGCCACACCCGGCAAATCGTCCGCCGGATGAATGCAGAGTCCAAGCTCATCCTCATCGAGCTAGACGAGCATTTTGCCGCGCATTTGGAAAAACAGTTTGCCGAGGACCCGCGCGTCACCGTGATCCATGCAAATGCGCTGGAATTGTTACCCACGCTGGAGCGCCTCGGGATTTCGAATCCAGACTACATCGTGTCCGGCATCCCCTTCACCATCATGGGGCGGGAACTCCGTGAGCAGCTCCTTTCTAGCATCTCGCAGGCCATGGGGCCTGAAAGCATCTTCATCACCTACCAAGTTTCCCATCTCATCGCCGAGCACGAGCTCTTCGATCTCGCCCGCAGCCGCCAGTGCCTGCTCAATGTCCCGCCGATCAAAGTGATGGAATTGAGAAAATCGGCGGCTTCCATGGCGATTTGAATTCGCCCTGCTGAGTTCATCACCCGAACTCCTCACCACAGGCTTGCACGCTGGCTCAGCGTTCACTAACCCTCCTCGCACATGACGCACGATCCGGACCAACATGCCTCGCTGGGAGCGATGTATTCCGACTATTTCCTCGACTACGCCAGCTACGTCATCCTCGAGCGGGCGGTGCCTCACTTGTACGACGGCCTCAAGCCCGTGCAGCGGCGCATCCTCCACGCGATGGATGAACTCGACGACGGTCGCTACAACAAAGTGGCCGGAATCGTCGGGAATACCATGAATTACCACCCGCACGGCGACCAATCCATCGGCGCAGCCATCGTCGGGCTGGGGCAGAAAGACCTACTCATCGACACCCAAGGGAACTGGGGAAATACCCTGACGGGCGATGGCGCGGCGGCTCCTCGGTACATTGAAGCCCGCCTCACCAAGTTCGCCAATGAAGTCGTTTTCAACCCGAAAACCACGAATTGGCTCCCCAGCTACGACGGTCGCCGGAAGGAACCGGACACGCTGCCGGTGAAATTTCCCCTGCTTCTCGCCCAAGGCGTGGAAGGCATCGCCGTGGGACTCGCGTGTAAAATCCTGCCACACAATTTCCACGAACTCATCGAGGCCGCCATCGCCGTTCTCCGCGATCAACCCTTTTCCCTGGTGCCAGATTTCCCCACCGCTGGGATCATGGACGCATCTGACTACCGGGATGGCCTGCGTGGCGGGAAAATCCGCGTCCGCGCCCGCATAGCCACGGATAAAAAGGGCGTCCTCCGCATCACGGAAATCCCCTTTGGCACCACCACTGGCGCGTTGATGGAGTCGATCGTCGCCGCAGCGGATAAGGGCAAAATCAAAATCGCCAAGATCGAGGACAACACCGCTGCCCATGCGGACATTCTCGTTTATTTACCCGCTGGGGCCGATGCGGATCTGACACGCGACGCGCTCTATGCATTCACCGATTGCGAACTGACCATCTCGCCGAACGCCTGCGTCATCGTGGATGGGAAGCCGCAGTTCCTTGGTGTTTCTGAAATCCTCCGCCGCACGACCTTTCACACGCGGGATCTTCTGCAACAGGAGTTGCAAATCAAACTCGCCGAACTGGCCGAAAAATGGCATTTCAGCTCGCTGGAGAAAATCTTCATCGAGAACCGAATCTACCGCGACATCGAAGAATGTGAGACTTGGGAAGCCGTGCTCAAAGCCATCGACGACGGCTTGAAGCCCTTCAAAAAACTGCTCAAGCGCGAGGTCACCGAGGAGGATCTTACGCGCCTCACCGAGATTAAGATCAAACGCATTTCCAAATTCGACTCCTTCAAGGCGGACGAGGAAATCCGGGGCTTGGAAAAACTCATCGAGGAGACCGACAAGCACCTTCGCAACCTGACCCGCTACACCATCCGCTGGTATGAGGAACTCGGGAAAAAGTACGGCAAGGACCGCGAGCGGCGCACCGAAATCGCCTCCTTCGAGCGCGTGGATCGGATGCAAGTCGTCGCGGCGAATGAAACGCTCTACCTCGATGCGAAAAATGGCTTTGCCGGCTACGGTCTGAAAAAAGACGGCGAGCCGATCGAAAAATGCTCCACCATCGACGACCTCATCACCTTCTCCCAAGACGGGAAAATGTGCGTCATGAAAGTCGCCGAGAAGGTCTTCGTCGGCCAGAAGCTCCTGCGCGTGGCGATTTTCCGGAAGGACGAGGATTTGATTTACTCGATGATCTACCGTGACGGTCGCGACGGCCCGATCCTCGCCAAGCGTTTCACTGTCGGCGGCATCACCCGCGACAAGGAATACCAACTCACCAAGGGCACGCCGGGTAGCAAGGTGCTCTATTTCGCCTTCCACAAGACCAACGAAGAAAGCGCCGCGCAGATGCTGCTCGTCCACCTCAAGTCTGGACTGCGGATGAAGAATCTCATCCGCCCGCTGCACTTTGCCGAGTTTGGTATCAAGGGCCGAGCGAGTGCGGGAAATCTAGTCACCAAGCACGGTATCGAAAAAATCGTCCGCGCCCCCAAGGACTACGACCCGACTCTGGGTGCTTGAGTGAATAGAATACCAGTCTCAACGCTCGCTAGCCGAAGTTCCGACTTCTCAAGTGCGCGCAACTGGGAAAGTTTCGCCTCATGGCAGTGTGTGAGTGTACGGACGTGGCAACCGGGATCGGGATCTGTGCGGGTTTTCTAGCGCTACTGGTGCTCATGCTCTTCATCCTGTGGAGGAAACTCGTGCGGATTGAAAATCGACTCAACCAGTGGACGCCTCAAAAGCCTGCGCGAGTTACGTCACACACCGCCGCCGCAGATCTCGACTCATCCCAGACCAGTCATTTCGAAGAATTTCTCAACGAAGACCCCAGCCGCAGGGAATTGAGCAAGGGCGAACAGTTCAGCGCCTTTCGGAAATGGCGCCAAGAAAGAGGCATGAATTGGTCCAAATCTTGAGCCGAATCTGCCCGACGATTGCTTCGTCACAGACTCGTTACAAAAAGTGTCGCAAATCCCTTTTTCGGATTGCATGACCCGGTTTCGTTGGCATCCTCCGCGTGTCCGAAGAATTTAAGAAAAGTTTCGGAATGAGCTTGTGAAAAATTTCACAAGCAACACATTTCAGCACGCATCGCGCTTCTTATGGCAAACATTTTCCCACGCTGGTCCAATCTACTGCCCCTCAAAATTGCTGTCTGCGCTGGAAGTGCTGCGGCAGGTGTAGCACTTGCATTCGCCTACTACGCCACTCCCAAGTCACTCGTGGTCGGTTACCAGCCATCCCAACCGATTCCCTTTTCGCATAAAATCCACGTGGACCAGCTCGGGATGGATTGCCGCTATTGCCACTCATTCGTGGATGTCGCTGGCCACTCGAATGTCCCGACGGGTAGCACCTGTTGGAATTGTCACCAACACGTCCAGCGCAACAGCCCCAAGCTCGCTCCTCTTCATAAATCGATGGACGTGAACTACCCCGGCTACGATGGCAAACCCATCGAATGGGTGCGGGTCCACAAAGCCCCAGACTACGTTTATTTCAACCACTCCGCCCACGTGAACCGCGGCATCTCCTGCCAAAGCTGCCATGGCGACGTGAACAAAATGGAGGTCGTCTACCAAGCGGAGTCTCACTCCATGGGCTGGTGCCTCGAGTGCCACCGCGCCCCCGAGAAAAACCTCCGCCCGCTCGAAGAAGTCTATAACTTCAATTATAACGCGGAGACCTATCTTGCCAACAACCCACAGCTTGGCATCAAAACCACTGAGGATCTCGGTCTCAAGCTCAAGGAGCAATTCATGGTCAAACCAAAGGTGACCTGTGCCACCTGCCACCATTGATTTTCAAGACCTTCTTAACCTTATTTCACCCTTTCCGTAGTTTAACATGAGCAAGCGCATTTGGCATCACCCAGAAGTCCCCGTCGGCGAAACCACCGTCGCATGGCGCAGTGTAGGACAACTCGAAGATACCGCCGAGTTCCGTCAATGGATGGACCGTGAATTTCCACGAGGTGCGGCAGAACTCGCCAATGATGATGAAGTCGAGACCTCGCGTCGTTCATTCCTCAAGTTGATGGGAGCCTCCACCGCCCTTGCGGGTTTCGGCATGGCCGCTTGTCGCCGTCCTGAAGGATACATCGTTCCCTACACCAAAGCTCCTGAATGGGTGATTCCTGGAAATGCCACCTACTACGCCTCCGCCATGCCGCGTGCCACAGGTGCCACCCCACTGGTAGTGACCACCTTCGAGGGCCGCCCCACGAAGCTCGCTCCTAACAAGTTACACCCAGATGCCGAAGGCACCGACGCCTTCGCTCAAGCTTCGGTTCTCGATCTCTACTCGCCCTCACGCTCAAGAGTCATCCTCAAATCGGGGAAAAGTGCTCCACGCGCTGAGTTAGAAAAAGTCATCGCTGGTCTCGCCACCGACACGGCCGCTAAAATCGGTTTCCTCTTCGGTGCCGATGACAGCCCGACCCGCGTTCGCCTCATCAAGCAGCTGGCCGAGAAATATTCTGATGGTCGTTTTTACCAATACGAAGCGCTCGCAAGTGAGTCCTCGGCTCTGGCCGTGGGTGACGGGGTAAAACTCGTTGCTGATTTCTCTAAAGCGGACCGCATTGTCTCATTCGACTGCGACTTTGCTGGCACGGATTCACAAGGTCCTGTCACCCCATTTTTCGACCGTCGGAAGCCAGAAGGCAAATCCTACACCGAGAAGCCAGACGCTTCCTCGATGAACCGTCTCTACTCCGTCGAAGCCGCTTACACCCTCACCGGTGGGATGGCAGACCATCGCCTCCGGATTGCTTCAAGCCAGATCACAGCGGTCGCCGCTCAAGTGGCAAGAGGCCTCGGCGTGAATGCTGGCGTCGCCATCGTCACGCCGGAACTTACCGATGCAAAACAGATCGCATGGGTCGAAGGCCTGGTCGCAGATCTTAAAGAGAACGCTGGTAAATCACTTATTCTCGCCGGTTCCCGCCAATCCGTGGCGCTTCACCTTTTGGCGTATGCCATTAACTCCAAGCTCGGCAACATCGGCGAAGGCAAGCCCCTGCTCGCCGTGCAATCCGGTACCAAGGGTCTTGGCAGCCTGACCAAACTCAAGTCGGACATCGACTCCGGCAAAGTGACGACACTGGTGCTTCTGACCCCCGGAAATCCGATTTATGATGCCCCAGCTGACCTCAAGTTTGCCGAGTCTTTCGCCAAACTGCAGACCAGCATCCACTTGGGCACCCGCACGGATGCCACGGCTCACGCTTCCACATGGCACATACCAGCAGCCCACTATCTTGAGGCTTGGTCAGATGCCTCCACAGCTCGCGGCACACACACGGTGGTGCAGCCCATGATTCTGCCGCTCTACAAAGACTGCGTTTCAGAATTTGAACTTCTTCTCGCTCTGCTTTCCACGGATGGCAAACTGCTCAACGGGGAAGGGGAGAAAGGTGCCGCTTCACCCGCCTACGCCGCCGTCCGTGCCACGTTCTCCGCACTCGCTGGGGAAGAGGAAAGCGCCTGGAAAAAATTCCTCAGAGACGGATTCCTCGCCGGTTCAAAATATGCCACTGCAACTCCGGCCTCCCGCTCGGAAATGTCGGTGGAACAACCCGCGAGTGCGCCTACCAAAGACTCACTCGAAGTGATCTTCGCAACGGATTCCTCGATTTACGACGGGCGCTGGATCGACAATGGATGGCTCCAAGAAGCTCCAGATCCGATTTCAAAACTCACGTGGGACAACGTTGCTCTGATCGCTCCTAAGACCGCAAAAGACCTCGGCATCTACGAAGAAATTATCGCTCTTGAGACACCAACGGCTTCGAAATCTCCCGACAGCGAAGGTGAAAATCGCAAATCACCCATGATCAAGGTCGAGGTGAATGGTCAATCCCTCGAAATTCCCGTCTTGGTCTCATTTGGCCAAGCCGAAAATACTATCGTCATCCCACTCGGCTACGGCCAAGGCTTCGATCAACACGACGAATTAAAGCGTGGTCCTCACAACGCCACTCACGTCGGCCTTGTAGGAGTCAACCGTGGCTTCAATGCCTACCCGCTCCGCACCGCTTCCTCATCCTACATCGCCACCGGTGCAAAAGTGACCTCGACTGGGAACCGCTACTCTGTCGCAATCACCCAAGAGCACAACGGCATGTATGGTCGTGCGCTCGCTCGTGAGGTTTCCACTCTTAAGGATGAGGAAAAAGGCTCATTTGACGCCCAGCTTGCCGGAGTCGCCAAGCAGGGCAATGATTCCCACGCCCCGCCGAATGTTTCCCTCTACAAACCGGAAGATCGCGCTGGGAAAACCCTAATCAACGACCCACTTCATCAGTGGGGAATGTCCATCGACCTATCCTCTTGCATGGGTTGCAACTCCTGCCTCGTGGCTTGCCAATCGGAAAACAACATTCCGATTGTCGGAAAAGAGCAAGTCGCCCGCGGTCGCGAAATGCACTGGATCCGCATGGATCGCTACTTCGCCACTCAGAAAGATAACACCTTCGACTCAGACAATCCCGCACTCGTCCCGCAGCCCGTCGCTTGCGTGCAATGCGAAGCCGCTCCCTGTGAAACGGTCTGCCCGGTGAACGCTACCATCCACACCGAAGACGGCTTGAATGCCATGGCATACAACCGTTGCATCGGCACTCGCTACTGCGCGAACAACTGCCCCTACAAGGCACGTCGCTTCAACTACTTCGACTACAACAAGCGCAACCCGCTCATTTCTCACAATCTCTACAAAGGACCATTCGGAGAAACTCAAGTGGGTGAGGCAGCTCACCTTCAGAAAAATCCTAACGTCACCGTCCGCATGCGCGGTGTGATGGAAAAATGCACCTACTGCGTCCAGCGTCTCAAAGACGCCGTCATCCGCCAAAAGCGTGGTCAAAAACAAGAAGCTCTCCTCGCCGGCAAGGAATCCATCGAGATGCAAGTGACCAGCCACACCCTGCGGATTCCCGTGGATTCGGTGAAGACCGCCTGCCAAGACGCTTGTCCTGCCAGCGCAATCACTTTCGGCAATCTGCTCGACGAAGAAAAATCTGCCCTCGGTCGTAGCAAACGCATTGACCGAAACTACGATCTCCTTAACTACATCGGCACCCGACCACGGACCAGCTACCTGGCCCGCGTCAAGAATCCGAATCCGAAAATGCCTGATGCCCAGTTTATCGGCAAAGCGACCGTCCACATGGTCTGATTGAAACCTTACCTGAGTTCCTAAATTTTAATTCAACATGGCATCCACCACCCAGACCGCAGCTGAGTCCCACACTGGAGTAAAAATCCCGGTGCTTAAGCGGGAAAAACTCATCCTCAGCGGTCGCTCGTATCACTGGATCACAGACCGCATCTGCGGAGTTGTGGAAAACCGGCAGCCGTTTCTCTGGTGGTTGCTTTTTATCCCATCGGCATTGATCGCCCTGATCGGCGTCGGCGGGGGCTTGACCTATCTCGTTTCTACCGGTGTCGGTGTCTGGGGTATGTCCAACCGGGTGTTCTGGGGATTTGATATCACCAACTTCGTTTTCTGGATCGGTATCGGCCACGCTGGAACCCTGATCTCAGCGGTGCTCTTCCTAACCCGCCAAAATTGGCGGACCTCAATTAACCGCGCGGCAGAAGCGATGACGATCTTCGCGGTGGTTTGTGCAGGTATCTTCCCAGCCTTCCACGTCGGACGCGTCTGGTTTGCCTGGTTCCTCGCTCCTGTTCCGAATGCGAATGCGATCTGGCAAAACTTTAAATCACCTCTCCTGTGGGACGTTTTCGCGGTCTCCACTTACTTCACCATCTCCTTGATCTTCTGGTATTTAGGCATGGTCCCTGACCTTGCAACGATCCGGGATCGCTGCAAACCCGGTGTCCGTAAAATCCTCTACGGTATTTTCTCCCTCGGCTGGCGTGGCGGTAATCGTCAGTGGAGCCACTACGAAATGGCGTATCTCTTACTGGCCGCTCTCTCCACCCCGCTTGTGCTTTCTGTGCACTCCGTCGTCTCCTTTGACTTCGCCACATCCGTCGTTCCCGGCTGGCATACCACCATTTTCCCACCCTACTTCGTCGCAGGCGCGATTTTCGGCGGCTTTGCGATGGTGCTCACCATCATGGTTCCTGCGAGATTCATCTATGGTCTTCAGGATTTGATCACCATGAAGCACATCGACAACATGGCGAAGATCATCCTCCTAACTGGAACGATCGTGGGCTACGCCTACCTCATGGAGCTCTTCGTCGCATTCTACTCCGGCTCGATCTATGAAATGGATGCCTTCAAATTCCGGATCGCCGGTCCTTATTGGTGGGCCTACGCCGCAATGATGTCGCTGAATGTGCTTTCCCCACAAATCTTTTGGTTCAAAGCATGCCGCGAAAATCTCTGGGTCATCATGTGCGTCGCCATGTGCGTGAACGTAGGCATGTGGTTTGAACGATTTGTCATCATCGTCACCACACTCGCCCGGATGTGGCTACCAGGTGATTGGAAATCCTACTCACCAAGTGGTGTGGAACTCATGACATTTGTCGGGACAATCGGTCTCTTCCTCGCCTTGTTCTTGATGTTCCTCCGCTTCCTTCCCTGCATCAACATTGCCGAGGTTAAGTGGACACTTCTTGAGTCAGATCCACACTTTGACGATATTGAGGATCATCCAGATCATGGAACTAACATAGAAGCCGCTTACCAAAAAGAATTGGTATCCGCTAAGTAACTCTCCTAACGAACCACCTTCCACTAATTTCTCGTGAGCACCACCCGCAAACGCGTTTATGGCTATCTAGCCGAATTTAAGAGTGCATCAGCTCTCTACAAAGGCGCGGAGAAAATCCGCGACGCTGGTTTCAAAAAATGGGACTGCTACTCGCCATATCCCATCCACGGTCTTGATGGGGCAATGGGCATGAAGCGTTCGATTCTTCCATGGTTTGTTTTCTTCGGTGGGATGACTGGGACCGCAACTGCATTTGCCCTCGCCTACTCGACGCAAGTGGTGATTTACCCAACCATCGTCCAGGCAAAGCCCGCGAACATTTTCACGATCCCAGCGTTCTTCCCGATCATGTTCGAACTCACGATTTTATTCTCCGGATTTACCGTGCTGTTTGGACTGCTGGCTTTAATCCAACTCCCGCGCTTAAACCATCCCTTGTTTGCGAGTAAACAATTTAGCCGTGCGACAGATGACGGCTTCTTCATCGCCATCGAGGCGCGCGACAGTAAATTCAGCCCCACCGAAACCCGCGAGCTACTCGCATCCATCGGTGGGTCCAGTATCGAACTCGTCGAAGAAGAAGACTGACTCGTAAATAGCCTATCGATAATCATCAATTTATTTTTTAAATGCGCTACTTTTTCCTAACCTACGCACTCATTGCGTTGCTCGTCGTCGGGATCTTCGGACTCCGCGGGCAGAAGTTTGACAAACCACCGGTCCGGATATTCCCAGACATGGATGAACAAGATAAGCTACGTGCCCAAAAACCCGATGCCTTTTTTGCCGACGGTCATGGCGCACGCTTACCCGTGACACAAACTCAACCTCGTGGTTTCAACGCAGCAGGGGAGAAGTCCATCGGTGGCATCTCAGAGTATGAGTTCGGCGGTCAAACCGGTTATTACTATACGGGTCATGTCGGAGATTACTTCGGCACGGGTATGCCAGAGGAACTCAAGCTCACTCAAGAAACTGCCGAGGCGCTGATTCACCGCGGTAAGGAACGTTACGGAATTTATTGCGCGGTTTGCCACGGAAAAGCAGGCGACGGCCAAGGCATCACCAGTAACTACGGAGTCCCCGGCATTGCAAATTTCCACCTAGAAAACTTCAAATCGGCTGCTTACCCAGACGGGAGAATGTTTGAAACCATTACAAATGGTAAGGGGATGATGGGTGCCTATGGCTACAGCATTCCTGTTGAAGATCGGTGGGCTATCATTTCCTACGTTCGGACGCTACAAGCCGCCAAAGATGCTCAAGCCAAGGCTAACTAAAACTTTCTGACTTAATCGAAATGGCCCATCACCACGTCACCTCTGCCGATATCGCCATCAATGGCGATCATCTAGATCCCTCAAAATCTTCCAAAATTAAAAAGGCTTCCATGATCGTTGCCACCCTTGGGACGATTCTGAGTTTATATTTACTTTTTGCTGCCGACGAGAAAATCCGAGGCTCCTTCGCCTACTCTTGGCTGTTCGCATTTTACTTTTTCATCACTCTATCGATAGGCGGAGTGTTTTGGACTTTGCTGCATAATGTATCCAATTCGAGCTGGGGAACCTCAGTACGGCGGACTTTCGAAAACCTTGGTTCCACTTTTCCATGGATGTTCCTCTTTTGTTTGCCGCTACTTTTTCCACAAGTCCATGGCTACCTCTATGAGTGGATGAATATTCATGATGCTGCGACGGGTTCTGTGAAGGAGCACCTCCATCATGTGGATCATCTTCTCTATAATAAGTATTGGTTCATGAATGAACCTTTCTGGTACGGACGCGTTGCTTTTTATTTTGTGGGTCTTAGCACCGTCATCTATGGACTGCGTAAACTTTCAACAGCCCAAGACACCGATCCTAACCCTGGAATCAAGCGTCTTCTGACGGCTCGTTACCATTCGACCTACCCGCTGATCATCTTCGCACTAACCATCACGTTCACAGGTTTCGACTTCTTAATGGGGCTTGATTACAAATGGTTCTCGACCATGTGGGGTGTCTATTTGTTTGCAGGCACCGCACTCAATTCGATGGCTGTCATCGTTCTGGTTTGCACCTGGCTCAAGAGCAAAGGCCATCTCAAGCACGTCACAACCCCTGAACACTTCCATATCATGGGTAAGCTGATGTTCGCTTTTACGACCTTCTGGGCCTACATCGCTTTCTCTCAGTATTTCCTGATCTGGTATGCGAACATTTCTGAAGAAACGTCCTACTTTGCCACTCGCAACACGGGCAATTGGAACATCGCCATGTATTTCCTCGTCTTTGGTCACTTCGTCGTCCCGTTTGTCGTCCTACTCCAAGCGTGGTTGAAGAAGAATCCCAAACTGCTGTCCGTAGTTGCGGTTTACACGCTCTGCATGCACGCACTGGATCACTACCTCATCACCATCCCTGAGCGCGGAATTTCACTTGGAAATATAAAGCCGGATGTATTCGGTGCGATCCAAGTTTCCATTCCTGGTGCTTTCTGGGGTGACATACTCGCATTCATCACCATTGGTGCTGCGTTTATCTTCTTCCTCCTCCGTGCTCTTGGCCAGCACTCCCTCTATCCGAATCGCGATCCTCGCATTCTTGAGTCGGCTAATATCTCAAACTGATTTTTCATTTCATGGACCCATCAAAAGACAATCCACTGTTACGCTTCGCCACTTTTTGGTGGGGTCTTGGCACATTTCTCGTTTTTGCTTTATTACTCGCGGTGATAATGTTTTTCAACTCATCGGGCCCGATCTCACTAGAGGATGCTCCCGCCAAAGTGAGATACGAAACTAAGGCAAAAACCGATGCCGCCCAATCGTCGGCTGTCAGTATAGAAGCGATCCAATCAGTCACGGATGTAGTTGCAAAGACGCTCGTTGCCTCAAAGCCAATCGCGGTGGAGAGCCCCTCTCAGATCGTGCCAGGTTCTGCGACTTCCAAGAAGTTAGCCTCAGCTCCAGCAGTTGACACCAAGGCAATGGACTCGGCTTCTTCCGCATCAGATGCCCCAATCGATCCAGCCGTTCTCGCTGTCGGTAAGGCTCAATTTGTTGTCTGTGGTGCTTGCCACGGTCAAAATGGTGAAGGCGGAGCAATAGCTCCACCACTCGCAGGTTCGGAATGGGTGAAGGGGCCTATCTCCAATCTGATCAAGATCCAATTACGTGGGCTCAATGGCCCTATCTCTGTGGCTGGTAAGGAGTATAACTTTCCAGGCGGTATGGCTGCTCTAAGTTATCAAACCGACGAGCAAATTGCATCTGTCTTAACATACGTAAGGAATAGTTTCGGAAACAAAGGCTCTGCCGTGAAACCTGAACAAGTCGCGGCTCTTCGTGGTGAAGTGGGTAAGCCGCAGGTCACTGCGGGTGAACTAATCAAACCCTAACTGAGATTCTTAAACTAAAGTCGATGTCTTCTGCTAATTCAACTACCAGTGAACAGGACGCAATACTGCGCTCCGGGATTGATCGCTCATTGCGCCATCCAGTGATGTTCTTCCTCACCAGCGGTGCTGCATGGCTCGCCGTATCCATCGTTTTGGGAATCGTAGCTTCTTGGAAGGTTCACAGCCCAGAACTGCTCTCCGGCTGTGCTTGGCTGACTTACGGAAGAGTGTTTCCTGCACACATCAATGCTCTAATCTATGGCTGGGGTTTCCAAGCTGCTTTTGCGATTATCATTTGGATGATGGCTAGGCTCTCAAGAAAAGAGTGCAAGGCGGTAGGAACCATTCTTGCCGCCGGCCATATCTGGAACTTGGGTGTTGCACTGGGCATTGTCGGGATTTTTGCCGGTTTCAGCACGGGTATCCCGTGGATGGAATTTCCAATATTTGCTTGGCCAGTGTTACTAGTGAGTTACATCAGCATTATCATCTGGTCATTCATCCAGTTCAGGGTTCGTCCTGAAGGCCATGTCTATATTTCTCAGTGGTATTTTTTAGCGGCGATGATCTGGTTCCCTTGGATTTATATCACTGCGAACACATTACTGTTATGCATCCCGGGACACCCATTAATGGGGGTTGCCATCAATACTTGGTATAAGTCAGCAATTCTTTTTCTATTCTTCACGCCAGTCGCGCTCGGTGCCGCTTATTACTTGGCTCCGAAAGTAACCGGAAGTTCAGTTTACAGTTACTCATTGGCCAAATTAGGATTTTGGTCACTTGCCATCATCGCTCCATGGGCCGGCATGCAGAAGTTGGTCGGCGTGCCAATACCTTACTTTCTGCCTTATGTCGGTGCGGCAGCAACGGTTCTACTATTTGTTCCGGCAATAACGGCTTCCATCAATATTCTCAAAACCGCAACTTCTTCGCGCGATGTCTTAAAAGGAAGTCCATCTCTGCAGTTCATGACAGCGGGAATCGTTGGCTTGGTCATCATGGCTTGTGCTGCCGTCTTTTTAAATCTGCCAAATTCCACTCTTCCGCTGTCGCAATTTTCGATGTCGGGCTACGGCTTTCAAATCCTTGCACTGTATGGATTTTTCAGCCTCGTGATGTTTGGCTCGATCTATTTCATCGTGCCAAGAGTAACTCGTCGGGAATGGTTATCTCGTCGATTGATCAAAATGCACTTTTTCTTCTCCATCTACGGGATCATGACGGTTGCCCTCATCGCGATTTTTGGGGGTATTCAACAAGGCGCCGCGCAAGAAGCGTTCGAGCAACCTTGGCAGAATGCAGCGACCTCGGCCTTCCCATATGCGGTGGCGACTACGATCGCATGGTGTTTCATCCTATTCTCGAATGTCTTCTTCTTCCTTCAACTCACTCTGATGTGGCTTCGACTTGGACGTCGGAGTTCGCACCCGACGCTACTCACTTCATCGCATGACTCCTCATCAAGCCCTCACGGGGATGATGGTGACATCGACAATGCTGGTCCCGCTTTTCAAGCCACGCACTAAATAGATACCAATTCTAGATCTGAAATTCATGAGCTTTCGTATATTCATTCTTGGACTCTCGGCAACTTTCGGTGTTGCTTGGCTTACTGTTGTCGTTGTTCCCTATATAACGATGAAGAATCTCAAGCCGATTGAGCTCAATGAGGCAGTCGATGGCGCCAAAGGAATTTTTTATCCTAAAAGAACTGGTAGAATCGCGAATGGTGCCCGTGTCTATGCTGAGAATGGCTGCTATCTGTGCCATACCCAAGTGATCCGGCCAACCTATGCGGGCAACGATCTTTATCGCGATGACTGGGCAGGATTAAAAGCGGATCCGGATCGGGGTGATACTCGCCGTGAGACGAATGCTTACGACTTCTTTGGGGAAAAATTCGCACAAGTGGGTGTTTCCAGACTTGGTCCTGACCTATCGAATTTGGGGCGTCGGGTTGAATCGATTTATGCAGCGGGTAAGGACCCAGCCAACTGGTTGTTTTCACATCTCTACAATCCAAGAAATGAGCCGAAACGGTATCAGTCCACTTGCCCGTCGTTCAGATTTTTGTTCGTGGAGCGCACGATCAAGGGGAATCAATCGTCGGATGCCCTTCCGTTTAGCGTAGATCAAAATGTCGAGATCGTTCCCAATGCGGATGCGAAAGCTTTAGTCTCTTACCTTTTATCACTTAAAAAGGATCAAGCCATCCCTGCCGTGTTGAACTTCGCCCCACCTAAAAACAAAGGTTAAAACCTTGAATTAAATCGATTCCTACCTAGTTTCCAACATGCCAAATAAGAATCAACACTCTGACTTAGACGAGTCAATTAACGTGACTGAAGCCCATGGCCGAATCGTTCGTGAAGCGGCAGCATGTGCCCGTGAAAAGCGGATCGTCCAAAATGGGATCGAGCCCGTTTCTCTCTGGGCGCTTGGAGCTTGTGCGATTGTCTTTGTCATCGCCGGTGGTATCCTCGGTGGAGGTGGTAATCTTTTCGCTTATGGCACCAACTTTCGTGAAGGCTATGTGAGAACCCCCGCTCCTGGTGCCGCCGATTCGGGGCCCGTGCCTAAGGAGGCCCTTGTGGCTTATATGGCGAAAGGTGCTAAAATTTATTCGGCAAAATGCAATGGCTGCCATGGTTCCGATGCCAAGGGCAACGGTGCGACTTTCCCCTCTTTGGTCGGCTCTAAATGGGTTCTAGGTGAAACTGAGCGCTTTGCGATGATTGTTCTTAACGGTCTTCAGGGACCTGTATCCAATGGAACCACTTATGGTGTCATGCCTCCGCAAGGAATCGGCATGTCCCCTGAGGACCTAGCCGGTGTGATGACATATGTCAGAAACAACTTCGGCAATTCAAAGGGTGACGTTGTGACGATGGAAATGGCGAAAGCTGCTATCGACGTCTCAGGAGTGCGCAAAAAAGTTGGAACTTCAGTCACTGGACCTGAACTTGAAAGCGATCATCTTAAGAATCTCTCTGGCACACCGCTTGATCCTAAAACACTTGTCGATCCCATTACCTTGGAAGCGTCAAAACTACCTTAATTCATCTTCTCATGATGTTTAATGCATCAGAGTCAATCTTCCTTCAGTCCGCCAAATCTAAATCAGCCTCATTCTATCGTAGTGAATAACGCGATATCATTGATCTTCGATTCGCTTTCACTCCATTAACTTTTTAACCCCGCACGACGGTAATATGAGTTCACACTCCACATCAATCACTGAGCATAATGATCATGATGACTCCCATCATGACGACCATCACCATGAACTAGGATTTATCCAAAAATGGATTTTTTCGACAGATCATAAGATTATTGGTCTCCAATACGGTATTACGGCGCTTAGCTTCCTCGCTTTTGGATTCTACTTGATGATGGTCATGCGCTGGAGCATTGCCTACCCACATCAACCATTGCCTGAATGGATGAGTTGGGTATTCACTGACGGCTGGAAAGCACGTTGGTTACAGGATGGCAAAGTGACAGGAGAGACGTATAACATGTTCGGCGCGATGCACGGGACCATCATGGTATTCCTTGGCATTGTTCCACTTGGTTTTGGCGCTTTTGGAAACTACGTGACGCCTCTCCAAATTGGAGCGCCTGACATGGCGTTTCCGAGACTGAATATGGCGAGCTATTGGATTTACTTACTTGGCGGTTTGGTCATGTGCAGTTCCTTTTTCTTTGAAGCTGGTGCTGCAAAGTCCGGGTGGACCAATTACTCACCACTTGCTGGTTTCGCTGACGGTCAAGTGGTTAATCAATGGTTAGCAGGGCAAACCCAGTGGCTGGTCGGACTAGTGCTTCTGATCACTTCATCGCTTCTCGGTTCGGTGAATTTTATTACGACCATCATCAATTTGCGAGTGCGAGGCATGACATGGATGAGAATGCCATTCTTTGTATGGTCGATGCTTGTCACTGGCTTCCTGTTGCTTCTCGCTTTCCCACCACTTGAAGCTGCTGGAATCATGCAATTGATGGACCGAGTAGCTCACTCATCATTCTTCATGCCTTCAGGTCTATTCACCAAGAGCGAAGGCCTCGCTGATTTGTCAGGCGGTGGATCTCCGCTACTTTTCCAACATCTATTTTGGTTCCTAGGCCACCCAGAAGTTTACGTCCTCTTACTCCCTGCATTCGCATGCGTGAGTGAAATCATTCCGGCTAACACTCGCAAACCTCTTTGGGGCTACAAGTCGATGGTTTACTCGGTATTGGTTTTGGGATTCCTCTCATTCGTTGTTTGGGCGCACCACATGTACATGACTGGTATGGGCGCAGCGGTTTCCACGTTCTTCCAAACGACGACAGTCCTGATCTCGGTTCCTTCCGTGGTCATCATTACCTCCATGCTCATCTCACTTTGGGGTGGATCAATTCGCTTCACTCCGCCGATGATCTGGGCCTGTGCTTTCATTCCCATGTTCGGTATCGGTGGACTGACAGGTCTCCCGTTGGCATTTAATCTGGCTGACCTACATCTACATGACACATATTACGTCATCGGTCATTTCCACTACGTGGTAGCACCAGGTATCCTCTTTGGATTCTTCGCGGGTATCCTTCACTGGTATCCAAAGATCACTGGGCGGTTCATGAGTAAAACACTCAACCATCTTCATTTCTGGCCAACTTTGATCTGCATGAATTTGATTTTCTTTCCGATGCTCGTGCAAGGCATGGCAGGTTTCCACAGACGCTGGTATAATGGGGGAGATGCTTATCTATCCAAAGCCGCAGATAGCGTAAACGTCTTTGGTAACACGGTGGCTCAACACATAGACCTGAACATATTGATGTCATCGGGTGCATGGCTCATGGCTTTTTTCCAAATTTTCTTTATCATCAATCTATTTACTTCATGGAAATTTGGTAAAAAAGTCACCAGCGACAATCCTTGGGATGCGACCACCTTAGAATGGGCGACGCCCACACCTCCAGGACACGGGAATTTCACGAAAGAGCCAATCACATATCGCGGGCCTTACGAATACAGCAGACCAGACTGTGATGCTGATTTTCTCCCGCAATGGACTGAGCCTAAACGGAGCCACACACTCGACACCGCTGTCGTAAGCCAAGAAGCTGCAAGTTCTAAAGCATAACACGGTTACTTCGTTTTCTCACTCAAAAGACTACCTATTTAAAATGGAAATTCCCTACGTTGTCACCCCTAGAAAAGACACTGGTCTTTTCAACTCAAAGATCGCCATCTGGTTGTTTCTTGCCTCCGAAGTCATGCTTTTTGGTGGCTTCTTTTCAGCCTATGTCTTCTTGAGGCTTGGTGCGGATTTCCCATGGCCAGAACGCACACTGCCCGTATTACCAGGCTTGATTAATACCTTCGTGCTAATCGGTTCCTCAGTGACGGTTGTCTTTGCATGGGCTTCTTTGAAATTACGCGATTGGAGAAAGTTCCAGATTTTTATGGGCATCACCGTGGCATGTGCTGCGATTTTCATGGTTTTGAAAGGGGTTGAATACAATGTAAAGCTACATCACCAAGCGGTTCGTCTTAAAGACTACACGGTTATTGAAGGTCACTTAGGCAAGGAGACTGAAAACGGTAAGCCTGTTCTCAATCACCATGGTAAAGAGATCGAAGAAAACCTGATCTTAGTAAATGCTAAGAAGTTTACCTTTAACACCGTTCGTTTTTACAAGCCGTGGATTGAGGAATTATTGACTCAAGCGAATCACCACAATGCAAAGATTACGCTTTCAAGTGATGTGGTTGCAGTCGTGAGGGAAGGCCAACCAGCAGAGTTAGTAGCCAAGGCTGGGGTACCGCTTAGCATCGAGCTATTGACGAAACTTCAAAAGACTCACTTAGCGGCGAGAAGTCATAATGGCGAATACCGCACTCAAGCTCTGCGGCAGGAATGGGTAAATGCGCACACTGCAAACCCGGACAAGCAGGATTGGCAAATCGCTGCTGACGTTAACATTGATATGAAAGCGCTCGCACCAAAGTTACTCGATGAGATCTCTTCGGTTTCCTTCGACGTCGTGCCTCCTTCAAAATTTGATTTCCAACCTCGTGACATTAAAGAAGCCGACGGACAATCTCGTTTACGCGATGATACAGTGGTCGATGGTGAACTCCTTGATAGCCCGATGGTTTTTCATGCAGTTGATGCGATTGATTTCCAGCATCTCGCTATGAAAGCGGTCGAGAAGGGTATGGATCCCATTGTCGCAATCGATAACTCATGGTTGGTTAAAAATAATGTTTTCGCCAAGGAGGCATGGGAATGGAATAAGGTGCAAGTCGCCAAAATCGAAAAACGCTTGCTGGATGACTATGGCACGGATGCCAAAACTGGAAAACCGAACCGCGAACCTACTCTGAAAGAGAGATATCGAATCGGCTGGAAGGACTTTGTCGCAAAGTCCGATGGCGTAGATCGTGATAAGGAGACGATTAAACTTAAGGAAGAATTTTTCGGGCCTGACTATCACGGCCGGGAAGAGAAAGCAACTTTTGAAGGTTTCGCTGTTCCTCGCGAGCAGGTCGGGTTTGCTGCTAAATTCACTCCAGCTTGGAATACCTACTACGCCCTCTATTTTACAATTACCGGACTCCACGGCTTACACGTTGTAGGTGGTGCTTTGGTTCTCGCTTATTATTTATTCTTTGGTCGTCAGATGTATCTGACCAATCCAGAATGGTTGGCAAATCGGGTCGAAGTGGGTGGTCTCTTCTGGCACTTTGTTGACCTTGTTTGGATCTTTGTTTTCCCGATTCTTTATTTGATGTGAGCATCAAACGCATTTTTTAAAACATTAATTCTATGGCTGATACTCCTGAAGCAATCCGTAAATCCGTTCGCACCTATATGTTCGTGGGTGCCGTATTATTCGTTGGAACCATCGTGACGGTTCTTGTCGCTACGGTCCCCGCCTTTGATGTGGGTGAACACGGGTTCGATAAATGGGACTGTATCCTAGGTCTTACGATCGCCACAATCAAAGCTTCTCTAGTTGCGTTTATCTTCATGCACCTTAACCATGAAAAGAAGGCCGTTTACTGGCTATTCGGTTCTGGACTTTGCATGGTCTGTAGTCTCGCAGGCCTCACGGCCTTAGCAATGTATAGTCCTATCTTCGATAAATACTTCTTCTCAGGACATTAAACCAACCATTCATCAGCAAACACATGTCAATTAAAGGCTTCCATCTAGTATTCGTGACGGTAAGTACCTTACTTTGTTTGTTTTTGGTATTGTGGGCATTTGCTTTTACGGCGGAGAAATCAACAATCGCGACAATCTTGGGAGTTGTTGGCGCTTTAGGTGCTATTTTGATGCCGATCTATGGTGTTTATTTTTATAGAAAACTCAATCGAATTCATTGCTGAATCGATTTTGTCTCAATCTCATTAATTTATGAACTTTTCTACAACTCTTCTAGCCTGCTCAACCTGTCGTGCGACCATGATTGATGGAGGCGGCGATGCTGCGGGTTGGTCTATTTTCTTTTTACTCGCTGTGGTAGTGGCAATGCTGGCGGGCATTAGTTATTTCATGATTCGTATCATGCGTCGTGAGAGACTCAATTTTGATCCGAGTTTGTCTGACGATTATATCCAGAAGCCAGAAGCATCCCATTCAATTTAATCATTTCACAACATTCAACATGAGTCCGTCTAAGTTCTTAGGTATTCCAGCAAATTTCTCCTCGCATGGTGGTCAAGTTGACCACATGATTGATGTGGTGCATTGGTTCATGATCGCCCTCTTTGTGGGATGGACCGTATTTTTCTTTTATTGTATCATTCGGTTTTGGCATAAGAACAACCCGAAAGCTTCATATGACGGGGTCAGAAGTCATCTTTCGAGTCACTTGGAAATAGGAGTTATCATCGTAGAGGCCGTGTTGCTTTTAGGATTTGCATTTCCGCTGTGGGCGGCTCGGGTGGACAACTGGAAAGAGGTGCAAAACTTAAATCCAAATCGTGTGCGAGTGGTCGGTTGGCAGTTTGGCTGGACGTATCATTACCCCGGAAGCGATAATAAATTCGGTCGGAC
This sequence comes from Verrucomicrobiaceae bacterium, assembly GCA_027484055.1. GTDB lineage: Bacteria > Verrucomicrobiota > Verrucomicrobiia > Verrucomicrobiales > Akkermansiaceae > Luteolibacter. The sequence continues at coordinate 173,963 of JAIXQH010000010.1, forward strand.
AAACCCAGATTTGATATCTGGCACGAATGATCTAGGTATCGATTATACGGATCCAAATGCTTTAGACGATTTCACAAGTCCTATTCTTAAGCTACCAGTCGATCAGGCAGCTGTGCTTAATATCGGGACAAAGGATGTGATTCATAATTATTGTATCGTCCCGATGCGCATCCAGCAGGATGCAATCCCCGGCCGACAAATACCGATGTGGTTCACTCCGATCAAGACGCTAGAGACGCATGTGGTGTGTGCACAGCTGTGCGGAGAGGGCCACGCCAACATGGTTGGTTCCATGGAGGTTGTTCCAAAAGATCAGTATGACACTTGGTTCAAATCCCAGACCGAGTCTGCACTTAAGACCAATAGTCCCAAGCCTCCTGCTGTAGCAATGATCAATCCCTGATTGATTGTCATGTCTGATATCAATGAAATAGACCGCGATGATTTCCGGAATCTACTCATTGAAATCGGCAAGACTCGCATACCATTTGGGAAATTCGGGATTAAATTTTATCCTCCGGCAGGGGTTCCCATCATGGATTTGCCGGCTGAGTATCTGGCCTGGTTTTACGAAAGAGGATTTCCTAAAGGTCGTCTTGGCGAGTTGATGGCTCAAGTTTGGGAAATCAAATCGGTTGGGATGGACTCGGTTTTTGACCCAATTCGAAGGCTCAATGGCGGGCGTTTTCCGCTCCTGCCCCCACGGACTAAGACGTTTGAGTTTTAACGGCCCTCCGTGGCTGACGCGTCTTGCATTTTCTTTTGGATTGTGAATGCTGCGCTTCATGAGCGGGATCACAAACACAAGACGTCAGTTTATAGTAGGCTCAAGTGCTTGGTTGGGTGCTTCCGCTTTAGGCTGTGGTTCCCAAGACTCGGACACTAAAACTGTTTCAATTTTCCATACGACCGATCTTCATGGGCACATCTTGCCCACTCAAACTTACACAGGGACTCAAGATGTAGGAGGGTTTGCTCGCTGTGTCTCGTGCATTCGCAAGTGGAGATTGGAGTCTCCCAATTCACTACTCGTCGATATCGGTGATGTCTATCAAGGCACGGCTGAGAGTTTACTGAATGGTGGAAAACTGATGATTAATCTGTTCAATCGCTTGGGTTATGATGCTTGGACACTTGGGAATCACGATTTCGATTGGGGACCTGAACTCTTAGATGCGAATTTAGCGTTATCTAAATCTCCGATCCTGACAGGAAACATCAAACGTGATGGTAAATCTCCTGGTTCTCTGGATGGAGCATGGAAATCGGTTTTACCATGGACCATGAAAGAAGTGGGAGGCTTTCGTATCGCTCTCATTGGCTTGATCACTCCGGGCTTACCTTTTTGGTTGTCTCCAGAGACACTTGCTGGTTCAGAACCTACGAACCCCTCTGAGTCATTAAAGCGGTCGATCGCCGAGGCTCGTTCGGAGAAGGCGGATGCGATAGTAGTCATGGGTCACATGGGTTTCCGTAAAGAAGATGATTTTGCAAATCCGCTGCGCGAGATCATTCAGAACAATCCTCTCGTAGATGTGTTCTTGGCCGGGCACACGCACCAAGATCAGCCCTCTTGGTTGATCGGTGGGACACTATGCAGTCAGGCGAGTTACTACGGAATTCACTGTGGACGTATTGATCTCACCTTCGATCTGGCATCTCGGAAGCTCGTCCGTCGCGATGCTTCTACGATGCTGATGGATAAGCGCTTCGATTTAGATCCTGTGGTCATTGAGACCGCGCAGCCAGATTTGAAAACAGCTGAAGCCCAGATGGCACGAACGCTTGGAACCGTTAAAGAGGTGATCGATGGCAAGGGACGTGGTAATCGATTGTCACAGCTGTTTTGCGAGTTTTTTAGTGATGCTTTGGCGCGAAATGGCACGGCGGTCGATGGAGTATTTCACGGAACTTTCGATACGGGAGACCTCTCAATCGGTCCGATTACGGTGGCCGATTGTTGGAAAATGCTACCTTACGAGAATTTGCTGAGCACGGCGGAATTGACTGCTGAAGAGCTCATCGAGATCGTTTTGGAGGACCGTAAAGAGCGTTCGGATCGCTTACTTTGGCCGTTTGAAATTGAGTTTGATTCTCAAGGTCTTGCCACGCGCTATCTTTACCGGGGCGAAACGGTGATCAGTGGACGGCGTTTTAAAATTGGATTTAATAGTTATGATCTTCAGTCCGGTGGGCAAAAACTCATGCGTTTGAGAGAAATCGTTTATCAAGCCTCGGCAAAGCGACAGACAACGGTGATTGATACCCGTAGTGCTCTGATTGACGGGATTCTCAATCGTAAGGAGATTTCATAAATCTTCGATCAGGCGCGGTCGATTTCGTAATTTCTTCACTCGCCAAGGCAAGCGCTTCATGCTGTTTTGCGGCAGTGTCCGCTGTCACCAACATCTCTTCTTATCGTTTCGTCGAACTCACTGATCTCAAAGCCCTGCGTGAGTCTCTGCTCGCTGACTGCAAATCTTGGAGTCTAAAAGGGACCATCCTTTTAAGTACGGAAGGCATCAATCTCTTCGTGGCGGGTAGTGCGGAGTCGATCAATTTGTTGCTGGCTAAACTTCGAGCGATACCAGGGCTGGAGGACTTGATGCCTAAGATCAGCATTAGCGATGAACAGCCATTCAACCGAATGCTCGTTCGGGTCAAAAAAGAGATCATTTCCTTTGGCATGGAAAGCATCCGCCCGGCGAACTATACCTCGCCGAAATTGTCGGCGACTGAGTTGAAACGGTGGCTAGATGAAGGGCGTCCAGTGACTTTGCTGGATACGAGAAATGACTACGAGGTAAGGCTTGGCAGTTTTAAAGGTGCGATTATTCCCAATATTTCAACATTCCGTGAGTTTCCTGAAGCGGTGCGGAAGCTTCCTGAGGAATTGAAGCAGCAGCCTGTGGTGATGTTTTGCACCGGCGGAATCCGCTGTGAAAAAGCTGGACCGTTCATGGAGCAGGAAGGATTTCGTCAGATTTTCCAGCTTGATGGCGGGATTTTAAAGTACTTTGAAGAGTGTGGCGGCGAGCATTATGAAGGCGAGTGCTTCGTGTTTGATCAGCGGGTCGGCGTCGATCCAGGCTTGCAAGAGTCGGATTATGCCGTGTGTTTCGCTTGCCAAGCACCACTGAATAAAGCCGACCAAGAAGATACTCGCCATGTGGAGGGGGTTAGTTGTCCGCATTGCTTCGTGAGTGCGCCGGAGCGTATGGCTGAGCGGATTGAGCGGATTCAAGAGTCGATTCTCCGAGTTTCAAATCCACTACCGGGGTCGTTCGCACTGGAAAATCGACGGCCTGTGAACATTCCGGCGACGCTGGCCGGGCTGACGCTCTTGGAGGCTTTGGTTCAGTTGTTCCCACAGGTCACTCCCGAGGAGTGGGAGGCACGCTGTGATGAAGGGCGATTTGTGAACTATGGCGGAATCCCTCGTGGTAAAGAGCATGTCGTGCACGGTGGTGAGCGGGTGGTCCAAGTGTTTCCGCCTGCGGTCGAGCCCGCCGTCTCAGCAGAGATTCAAATTCTTCATGAAGATGAGGCCATCATGGTGGTTCACAAGCCGGCACCACTGCCGATGCATGCGTCTGGGCGGTTCCACCGGAACACGCTCCAATTCATTTTAAATCTGGCACTTGCGCCGAAGTATCCTCGGCCGGTGCATCGGCTCGATGCCAATACGACGGGGCTGGTTCTCTTTGCCCGGACCCGACATTTTTGCCGTTTATTGCAAGGTCAATTCCTAGCGGGGAGCGTGGTGAAGCAATACCTGGTGCGAGCGCAAGGTCAGCCGTTGGTGGACACCTTTTTTTCAGAAGCGCCGATTTCCGCCGAAACCGAGGTCATGGGGACACGGCGCGTGGATGAGATTGAGGGGCTTGTATCTCGAACTGATTTCGAGGTGATCGAGCGTTCATCGGATGGGACCACTTTATTGCTTGCGACACTAGGGACGGGCCGGACCAATCAAATCCGCGTCCACTTGTGGCAGCTAGGATACCCGGTGGTCGGCGACCTCACCTACCTTGCTGGGCATCGAATTGGCGAGGTTCAAACGCTCGATATCGAGTCCCCACCGCTGCAACTTCACGCGTGGAAACTTGCGTTTCGTCATCCGCTGAGCGGGGAGAATCTTCAATTTGAAGCGGCTCGGCCCGACTGGGCTTTGGAGGAGCTCACTGCGACTGTTCCAGCATCTTGAGCAGCGGCGCTTCTGCACGAGCCCGCAGGGATTCTTCCATCTCGACGCGAGGTTCTAAGCGGTCGAGGCAGTCCCTGAGCTTCTGGAGTGTATTCATTTTCATGTAGCGGCAGTCCGCGCAGGCGCAGCGATCGGTGGGACCGGCGATGAGATTTTTATCCGGGCACTCTTTACGCAAGCGGTGGAGCATGCCGCTTTCGGTGACGACGATGATGTCTTTGACCGGGGCATTTCTGCAGTAGCTGATCATTTTTTCCGTGGAGCATACCTCGTCAGCCAGTAAGCGCACCGCTTGTGTGCACTCAGGATGTGCGACGACCAGTGCCTCGGGATATTCCGCTTTGATCCGGTTGATCGAGTCGCGGGTGAATTCCACGTGGACGTAGCAATTTCCCTTCCAGAGATCCATTTTACGGCCAGTTTGCTCGATGACCCAGGCTCCGAGGTTCTCGTCTGGCACGAAGAGAATGGGCCGATCTTTTGGGGCTAGATTGACGATTTTCACGGCGTTTCCGGAGGTGCAGATGACGTCACAGAGGGCTTTGACGCCGCCGGAGCAATTGATGTAGGCGATGACGTAGTAGTTTTTTTCAGCATTTGCTTTTAGAAATGCTTCGAGCTGGGGAGCGGGGCAGGATTGTTCGAGCGAGCATCCGGCATCCGCGTCGGGGAGCACGACGATCTTGCTGGGATTCACAATTTTGGCGGTTTCTGCCATGAAATGGACTCCGCAGAAGACGATGACCTCGGCCTGAGTGGCCTTCGCATGATAGGCGAGTCCCAGCGAATCTCCCACATAATCGGCGACGTCTTGAATGTCACCGGTTTGGTAGTTGTGAGCGAGGATGACCGCATTTCTGGCTTTTTTGAGGGCGAGGATTTCCTCCTTGAGATCGAGGGCAGCAAGCATGGTGGTGAGCGGGTGAGCGTGAACTAAGGTGGCGTGGCCATTTCGATGGTGCCAGTATGAGTGGCGCCGGCTTTGACGATTAATGAAGAGGTGCGGACTAGTCCTTGGAGATGAGCCCGCTTTTCGAGTGTGACAGGGCCTGTGCAGGTGATTTGGCCGCGGACGTGGCCGTCGATGAAGGCACTGGTGGCGGTGACCGGGTGGAGGAATTCGACGCGGGCACCTTTCTCAATCCGCAGGTTTTTACAGTGCACCTTGCCGATGATTTTACCATGACTGCGGATGATCAGGTCGCCAGAGCACTCGACAGAACCGGCGATCTCACCGAGGACGATGAGATCGTGGCAGCGGAGTGTGACTCCGGAAACGACGCCCGATTTTTGAATGATGACGTTGCCACACGTTTGAATTCGGCGGTTCCAGACTTCGTTGATTTCGTAGTCGAGCAGGCTGATGTAGCCGCTGCATTTTGGGCACTGGCTTGATTGGGCTTCTCCGGCAGTGTTGTAGGAGTAGCTGCAATTGAAGCAAGTGATCTTACGTGGTGGCCTGCTGGGATTGAAGAGGCGCATCAAAAATGATTGGGGCGGCTGCAAAGTCGGGCCACGCCGGAGGAGAGGTGCAGGTTTCGGGGCGAGTGGTAAGGGCTCCGGCTCTGGGTCCCCCTCTTTACGTGGAGTGGCCAAGCGGGTGATGGGGCGATTTCTAACCACGCCTTTACCGTCGCGAACTTGGAAATTCGCCCGGCATGACCGGCAAAGGGTCGAGACGACCAGTGCAGGCTCAGACTGACTGTGGCCACATTCTGGGCACTCTACCTCGATGCGATGGCGGTTTGGCTCATCGGACATGACGGCGTGTGTGGGTGAGTGGAGGATAAATCCTCAACGAGTTAGGAATCAGTGCCAGCAAGGTCGCCTTGAATGGGAACTTCTGGTGCGGAGCTCTTAGGAGCAGCGGCAGGGAGGTTCGCTGGGTTACCGACGGTGGATTTACCGATGAAGATGGCTCCTGCTTCGATGGAGAGTGTCTTCGCTTTGATGTCACCGATGACTTCAGCGCTCGACTTGAGCTCGACGCGGTCGCTGGCAGTGAGGTTGCCATGGACTTTTCCGTAAACGACGACAGTTGCGGTTTTGATCTCTGCCTTAATGCGAGCATTTTCACCCACGGTGAGGCTGCCGTCTGAGTGGATTTCGCCGTCGATTTTACCGTCCACGACGAGGTCGTTACTGAATTTCACGATGCCTTTGATTTCCACGTCGGTGGAAAGCACGTTGCGAGTGGACGCCGCAACCGGGCGAGCTGTGGCGGCGGACGGCTGTGGAGAGCCGTAAGAAGGAGCCGTAGGGGATGGAGCGGAATCCAAATGACGGGATTCCTGAATGGGTGGAGCTGACCGTTGAGGCTCACTAGTTTCTTGGCCGATGACTTTTTTGAACACGAGATAGGAGGGTGGTTGAGGTTATTGAGATGTCAAATTCATTCAAGGCTCAGGGTTGAGGAGCCGCTGGGGAATCTAGAGTGGGAGCGCTTTGCGGCGCTAGGGAAGGCGGTGGGGTGGGGGAACTTGGTGGCTCTGGGGGTGCTGGTGGGGCTTCAATCTCGGTAGGAGACTGAGTCGTCAGAGTCGTGAGGCGGGCGGTGGCTAGAGACGTGAAATTACTATCGGTGAATTTTTGGACCTTCGTATAGTATGTCTTGGCCTTTTCGAGATCACCGGCGGTTTTGGCGATGTCGCCGAGTGAGATCAGGGCAAATGGGGCGATGTAGTCGGCGGCCGAGTCACTGGCTAGCTCTTCAAAGCACTGACTTGCGTCGCCCGTTTTTCCTTGAGTGAGGAGTTTCGCGCCGAGGCTGGCCTTGGCGGTGAAGCGTGCGGGGTGGCTGGGAAATGCGGTGAGGAATTTCTGCAGGGTCGCGATGGAGTCATCTTGTTTTCCGGCGGTCCACTGGGAATTGGCAAGTAGCACCATGGCGCTGCCAGCGGCGGTGGATTGTGGGCTGGAGTCAATCACGGCCTGAAATCCAGCGAGATCTTCAGCTTTGCTCAACGCGGCACCGGTGCTCTGCGTCTGACTCGTCTGGATGCCTCGGTAAATCACTGCGACTGCGGCGAGGATGATGAGGAGGATCGCCAGGACGAGGATGCCCTTTTGGTTGCGGTCTAGAAACTGCTCAAAGGCATTGGGCGCTTGTGATATTTCAGCGAGCGGGATGGAAGATTCTTTGAGGTCAGCGGACATGATGGAGGTTTCGCAAAGCTGCGGAGACGGATCAAAGCGGCAGTGGCGTCGAAATCAATGCGGAAGTCTGGAAGTTTTCGTTTTTCGGTAGATTCCCCAGATCAAGAAGGGCGGCGTGGGTTTTTCTTGGTGAGGTCGGGGTGAGCTGCTTAGGGTGTCTGCGCATGTCGAAACGGGTTTACGTGGTAGCGGGTGAGCTGAGTGGAGATGCTCACGGGGCGGGATTGTTACGCAGTTTGAAAGAGCAGGTGGTAGCGCTGGAAATCCGAGGAGTGGGCGGACCGGAAATGAGCGAGGTGGCGGACGGGATGGTGAAAGACTGGGTCGAAGATGCCGCGGTGATGGGGGTCTGGGAGGTTTTGAGGCGGTATGATTGGTTCAAGGAGCGTTTTTCCGAGCTGCTGGATGAGTTGCTTGAGTTTAGGCCAGACGTCTTGCTGTTGATCGATTACCCGGGGTTTAACCTACGTTTTGCCGAGGCGGTGCGGCGCGAGTTGCCAGAGGTGAAGATCATTTATTACATCAGTCCACAGGTCTGGGCGTGGAATAAGGGGCGGATTCCGAAAATGGTGAGGCTGCTGGACGAAATGCTGTGTTTGTTTCCGTTTGAAAAACCCATTTTCCAAGAGGCTGGACTGAAAACGACCTTCGTAGGGCATCCCTTGGTGGATGAACTGGAGGAGAAGCGGATCGCCGGAGCTGAGCGGGCGGGGGACTTGGTTGGGCTATTTCCGGGAAGCCGAGAGCGGGAAATAGCCCGACTTTTTCCATTGATGATCGAAACCGCGAAGGGCTTGCACGCCTGGCGAAATGATCTGAAATTCGCGGTGCCAGCGGCGTCTGCGAAGCTGGCTTTGCAAATCGAAGCCCTACTGCAAGCGGCAGGAGCGATGGACTTGGTGAAGGTGACAACGGGGGGCAGCCAAGCTCTGATGCAGCAGGCTTGTTGCGCGGTGATCGCCAGCGGAACGGCGACGTTGGAGGCGGCTTACTACCGGTTGCCGTATTGTCTGGTGTATCGGACGGCACCGCTGACTTACTTTTTGGCGAAAATTTTGGTAAAAATCCGCTACATCGGATTGGTGAATATATTGGCAGGTGAAGGGGTCGTCGAAGAATTGATCCAAGACCGTGCGGTGGCCCCAGCGGTGGTGAAAAGCCTGAAGCGGTTCTTAGAAAATCCGGAAGAGCGCCGGAATTTGGAGCTGCGTCTGGCCGACACGGCTGACCGCCTCGGTGGAATAGGTGCCCACCAACGAGCGGCGACGGCGGTGGCGGGCTGGCTTGCTTGATTTTTTGATGTCTTACAGAAACAATTGCCTTGGGGGTTGCGTTTCGCGGGTGAGTGGCTATTGAAGCGCCGCGATGAAATCATTCTCCATCATGCTTGCGGGTCTTTCCCTATTTGCCGTTTCCTGTGAACGCCACGACTTTGAAGGTCCAGATGGCACCAAGCAACTTCACGAACACCACGGTGCCGCCCACCAGGAGCATGCCGAAGCTGCGACTGAACATGAGGCGCATCCAGCAAAGGCGGAGCATTAACGGCTACGCTGGTAAGTTAGAAAACACTCGCCTGATTCAGGAATTGGCCGGAGTTCACGGAGTTTAAATTCAAGGGAGCTTGGCAGATATTCGGCAGGGATCCCGGTTGGAGTTGCCGACTTTAAGCCACCGAAGAGTGTGTGCCCGGCCAAGGTGGCGTGGAACTCGTCGATGACATCTAGCGCTGCAAGAGCTTTGATCAACTGGCCTCCGCCCTCACAGTGGAGTCTCGCCACGTGGTATTGGGTGGCCAATTTTTCTAAAAATCCCAAAAGTGACATATGATGCACCGTATACCCCGCAGCCGAAGAGCTGGCTGTTGTGGCCGCGCCGGTGACGAGTAGGTGGATGTGGCCTCCGGGGCGCTGAAAGACGGGATGCTGGAAATCAAAGTTCCCGCTATGAGATACGACACAGCGCAGCGGTTGCGGTGAGCGATTTGGAACCACCATCGTCATGCGGTCCGCTTCGAGCGTGCCCCTTCCGATAAGGATGGCGTCGGCGGTTTTTCGTAAATCCAAGAGACGTTGATAATCCGCAGAAGAAGTCCAGCCAGACGGCCGTGGCGGTGATGATGAAATTTTACCATCCGCTGAGATGGCTAAGTTCGTGGAAATCACAGGGCGGCGCATGCCTAAAGGTGATACTCGGTGGCGATGATCACAAGAGCGGCGACAAGCCTGGAAGCCTGTTTTTTGCGAAGCCTACCCTTGTCAAAGCGCAATTGGCACTTCATAGGGGCGTGCCTGTCATCAGGATTTTTCAGAAATTATGTCAATCGAGATTGGTTTAACGTTGTTGGTGATCGTGCTCACACTCACGGCATTCATCCGTGAGTGGGCAGCGCCGGATGTTATCGCGCTCAGTGTTTTGTGCCTCGTCGTGGCGTTAGGCTTGGTGAGTTTTAATCAGATGCTGGAGGTCTTTAAAAACGAGGCCCCGCTGACGATCGCGGCCCTATTCGTCATCGGTGGCTGCTTGGAGAAGTCCGGAGCGGTGGATAATATCGGTAGAATGTTGCGAGACCGACTCTCTGGGAATACCCGTACGGCAATTTTCGCGTTTTCCGTCATCACAGCCACTTTCAGCGCATGGATGAACAACACCGCTGTGGTTGCCATCATGCTACCCGCGACACTTGGCTTCGCTCGTTCCAAAAACATCGCCGCTTCACGGCTGCTCATGCCGCTATCCTATGCTTCCATTCTAGGTGGAGTCTGCACCCTGATCGGGACTTCCACCAACATCGTCGTCAATGGCTCATTGGTCAAAAATCACGTCGCCCCCATGACGATGTTCGAACTCGCTCCAGTTGGCGTGCCCTTGGCCATCGCGGGTATCATCTATTTAACGATTTTCGGCCCCCGCCTGATTCCAGCGCGTTCTTCGATCACGGGTGCCTTGGAAATTGAGAACCGCACCTCGCCGCTCTATCATCTCCTCGTGACCGAAGCATCGCCCATGGTCGGAAAATTACTCGCGGAGACTCCGATGGGTGACAAGGCGTTGGGCCTCCATGTCATGGAAGTCCGCCGCCGTGGAGCTAGGGTCTTGATTCCCTTATCTCGGCTGGTGGTCGAAAAAAATGATCGTTTTCTCGTGGCGCTCCATCGCCGCCGCGGACCTGCGGCAAATCCGGAAACCTTGTTTGAATCCATTGGCACCCAAGTGCTGTCCACGGTCGATGGCATCGTCTCGGAGTTGGTCGTGCGAGATGAATCGTCGCTACTCGGTAAGACTCTAGCAAAAGCGGATTTCCGGCAAACCTATAATTGCGTCGTGCTGGCCTTACACCGAAATGGGGTGAACAGCACTCACCGCATCTCAGAACTCGCGCTGGAAGTCGGGGATACCTTGTTAGTGGTAACGGCTGCCAATAATTTAGAAGCCCTTGAGGCGACTAGAGACTTCATTCTGACAGATTCGCCGGATGATTTAGCCGAGCAAGAACATCCGAAGCGGGTGTCGAAAAAAGTCATCCTTTCATGGTCGGTCTTATTCCTTGTAGTCGCCACGGCTATGCTAACGGATCTTCTAAATCCGGTTTTCCCTAGTGTTCCGAAGATCCCGATCTTTTACGCAGCGCTGGTCGGCAGCTTGGCGCTGCTATGGTGTCAAGTGATCACCCCGCGCGAGGCGTATGCGAGCATCGACTGGCAAGTGCTTATCATGCTCTATGGGTTGCTAGGTTTAGGAATGGCCATGGAGGCGACCGGAACCGCCAAGTGGCTTGCGGAAGGATTGGTTCACATCGCCGAGCAGGTAGTCTCTCCTGAGCACCTGCCGTTGTTATTGTTGTGGATGATGTTTTTCCTGACCGTGTGCTTGACCGAAGTGCTCTCGAACAATGCGACGGCTCTCATCCTCGTGCCGATCGTGCTCACACTAGCCGCTGAAATAGGAGTGAGTCCACGGCCATTCATTATCGCAGTGACCGTGGCCGCTTCGACCGCATTTGCACTGCCGATGGGATACCAGACGCATATGATGGTCTATGGCCCGGGGGGCTATAAATTCACCGATTTCCTGAAAGTCGGCATCCCACTGAACTTCATTTGCTGGGTACTATCCTGCCTCCTGATCCCGTTGATCTGGCCTTTTGAGAGGTAGACCAGAACTTTGACCTTCAAGGGGCTTGATTTTATGATTGCTCCTAGTGATGCTTGGCGAGATCCATAAGGTCTCCCCCTTCTGATTAATGAATCTGATTATGGCTAACGAGCATCCATTCCATTTCCTATTTGAATCTCTTGGGCGTTTGCCAAGTGCTCACGCGGAATCCGTCAACCGCCTAGCATCTCAGGAATTACTGGATACCCTGTCCGTCCCGGTCGAGAAAATGGGTCGCTGCATTCTCTTGAAAGCACCTCGTGCGGGCCATGGGAAAACGCATCTCCTCTCCCGGATCCAGCATCAACTCGGAAGCACTCACGAATTTATCCAACTCCAAGCGACCTTCGGCACGCAGGTCGATGCGGCGTCTGTCATCGACGACACCTTGCGCCGCTTACTCCGCCACCTACCCGCCGCCGGGGGGCTCTGCTTTCTGGATATAGTGGCACGGCGCTTACTCGCCACCGCGCTTCAGCCGCTGGTGGCTTCCGGTGAAGTGCCCTGCCAAGACCGGGAAGGTGCCATCACGGCCTTACGTATGCGGCCGGTTGAGACGTTCGACTTCCACCATCCTAATGCCATCACAGCGCATTGGACTCGGGAAAACTTTGAGGTTTTGGGGCAGCGCTTCAGCATCGAGCTCGCCCAGCGAATGAATCTCCCGTTCAATGGCGTGACATTCTGGGTTCATGAACTTTTCTGTTTCGCCTCAGCGGCACTGGACAGTCCCACTCGGATTCAAGTGCTGGCAGAATCGGTACGGACTGCCAAGGGCCCGAAAATCGAGAAGCTGCAAGCCCTGCTCGGCTTGATTAGCTCACTGATGAGAGTCGTCCTCGTGGCAGACGATCTCGAAGGGTTTTCCTCGGATGAGTCAGCGGCTCTGAAGCTTGCGGCATTTCTTGGAACACTACGTGAGTCAGTGGAACGCATGGATGTGATTCTCTCCGTGAACCAAGATATTTGGTCCAGCGCCTTCTTACCCCGACTCAGCGGTGGTCTCGTTGATCGCTTGTCTGAGGTGATCGTAGAACTCGAACCGCTGACTGAGACAGAAATGTCGGATCTTCTCGACTCACGCGTCCCTGGCCTAGGTCACCGAGTTCTACAACACATCGACATCTCCGCATCCGGGACACACGCTCGCGGAGTCATTCGCGCAGCAGGGCTGGCCTGGCTCAAGGCCACCGCCATGGACAGTATGCAGGCAGGCATCGAAGTGCCACCAGCTCCCGCACTTGAAGCCTTTGCTCCAAGCGCTTGGTCTGACGCCGCTCCCGTCGAGGCGAAGGATCTGCCTCCAGTCGAGCCGCAAGCAGTTGCAGCAGCAACATTCAGTCCGGTCGAGTCTTGGCCTGCCCCCGTCTTCGTCCCCGCACCTGAGGAAACCCTAGAGCCAATTCTAGCTCCTAGCCCGGTCTCTACCTGGGACGCTTTCCAGCAAATCACCCCGGCAACCCCCCACACTCCGGCTGAACCCGGACCGGTGATCGGCGAGCCAGTCTCCACGAATCCGCCGTTTGAAAACTCCTATGCGGCTCCTGTCGCTTGGAATATCGCTCCGGCTGAAGTTCCAGCCGCTTGGCAGCAAACTACCCCTGTGCCTGCTCCGGCCCAGCCGGCGAGTCCGTTTGATTCTGCGACTCCCAGTGTTGCCATCTTGGCGGAGGAAAGTCCCTTTGTCGGAATCAATCACACGACTCCTACGGCGGAGTCCCTTCCGACTCCAGCGACCGCTGCGGTGGGCGCTGTGAGCGATACGGATCGTGTCGATGACCTGCTGCGCCAATTCCGCGAGCGATACGGTCGCGGAGGCTTGTGAAATTTTTCACAAAGCCCTTGCGAAATTGCCAGCTTTGGGCGTTTCTCTTGGCGGCAAAACAGGCATGAGCACCACTATTCAAGAAATCGAGGCACCCGACAGCATCGCCCGCACCGCCCGTGCTGCTGACCATTACCATTCTGTGACCGATGACCTCGTCGGAGAGCGAATGGTGCTTAACATGGGGCCTTCTCACCCAGCGACTCACGGAGTTCTGCGACTCATTTTAGAGCTAAATGGCGAGGTTATTCACTCCGCAGATCCGGATGTGGGCTTCCTCCACCGCGGAGATGAAAAAATCGCTGAGAACATGCATTACAACCAGTTCGTTCCCTACACGGATCGTCTGGATTACTTGGCCCCGCTCGCCAACAACGTTGCCTACGCCTGTGCGGTGGAGAAATTGATGGGTTGGACCCTGCCGCCGCGTGGCCAGGCACTGCGCGTGCTCTGCTGCGAACTGGCCCGCATTTCCTCCCACATGCTCGGAGTCGGCGTCTGCGCGATGGACGTCGGTGCGATGACCGTTTTCCTTTACACCTTCACCGAGCGGGAAAAGGTTTACAACCTCTGTGAACAGCTCACCGGCGCTCGGTTCACCACCTCATACACCCGCGTCGGTGGCCAAGTTCGCGACATGCCACCCGGATTCGAGGCTTCCGTCCGCACCTTTCTGGATGAGTGCCTCGTCACCATCGGAGAAATTGGTAAGCTCCTGGATAAAAACAAAATCTTCCTCGACCGGATGGTCAACGTCGGCGTGATTTCCAAAGAATCCGCCATCTCCTTCGGCATGACAGGGCCGAATCTCCGCGCGTCTGGCGTGGCTCGCGATTTACGCAAAGACAGCCCCTACCTTGGCTACGAAAAATACGAGTTCGACATCCCGATCGCGGACGAAGGTGACTGCTACGCCCGTTACCAATGCCGGATGGAGGAAATGCGTCAATCCATCCTCATTTGCCGCCAAGTGCTCGACACCATGCCAGACGGGCCAATCAATCTTGCAGATTCCAAGAGCATCCTCCCCGACAAGGAGCGTGTGATGATGTCCATGGAGGAACTCATCCACCACTTCATCGTCTCTACACAAGGCATCAATGCCCCAGCCGGTGAGGTTTACTTCGCGGCAGAAAATCCAAAAGGCGAGCTTGGATTCTTCATCCATTCTAAAGGTGGCGGCGTTCCGTATCGCTTGAAGATCCGTAGCCCCTCGTTCTGCAATCTCGCCATCACCTCACGGCTCCTGCCTGGGCACATGGTTTCCGATATTCCCGCCATCCTTGGCTCACTCGACTTCGTGATGGGTGAGTGTGATCGTTAATTCGCTTTAAATTTCAGTCCAGATGTCCCACTCCGCCCTCGAAGAATCGGTCGCCTCGCATGAGACTCCCGGCAGTCAGTTTTATCCCGCCTTCGCCATCACTCCTGAGTTAGAGGCTGAGGCGGATGCCCGGATCTCCCACTACCCGGAAAGTAAGCGTGCGGCGACCTTGCCGTTGCTCCACATCGTCCAACACAAATTTGGTTTCATTTCCGCGCCTTCCATAGAGTGGGTGGCGGCGAAGTTAGGTATCGAGCCGATCAAAGTGCTGGAAGTGGTGAGTTTCTACCCAGGTTTCCGCCAATCGGCACCGGGGAAATTCCATATCCGCGTTTGTCGCACCCTCTCGTGCGCGATGGGGGGAAGCTATGAGTTGATGGAGCGCCTCGCGGAGCTTACCGGCATTGATCGCTCTGACAATGACTCTCATCATCACCCCATCAGCGTTTCTCCATGTGGTAAGTTTTCCCTAGAGTTCGCCGAGTGCCTTGCTTCCTGTGGCACCGCACCCGTTTGCTTGGTGAACGATGATTTCCACGAGGCCGTCGCGCCGGGAAAAGCGGAAGAACTCCTCGCAAAATACGCGCCGCTGGGCTGAGCCAGTTGCGGCGGGCGTTCCCACTGCCAAAGCGCCGTTTGGGGGCTCTTGGCAGTGATTTAATCATCTTACCTCCGACGTCTTAACAGGCTCAGGACGCCGACGGCACCCAGCAGAATCGCGGATGGCTCTGGAATGGGTTGATTGACGAAGGGTTTGGAATCCGAGCCATTGCTGCCAATTTCTTGCACGTGCATGCCAATCCGGATGGACCCGGCTGCCAGACCTGCGATCACTTGATCGTAGTTCACGCCGATGAAATCGAAGGTGCCAGTCTCGCCCGGGTCTAAGCCTTTCTGAGACTGTGGATTGTTTGGCGAAAAGCGATAGTCCGCTGAGAAGTTGATCTCATTTCCGCCGGGCAAATTACTCGGGCTACCACCCGATTCGTAAGACACCGTGGAGGAACTCAGTCCGCTATTGAAGGATCTCGAGGTGGGGACAAAGCTTGGATTCACATCCCAATAAATCTGAGTCACCGTAGGACGCGAGGCTGTCACGGTGCTTCCATTGATCACGGATTGATTCGTAAAACTGAAACGCGTTCCAGTGCCCATATTCGAGACGAGAGCATCGATATCAATGACGCTAAGTGAGGCGTCATTAAGGTCAGCTGCACGAAACAGCGTGAAGTTCAACGAGGTTTGTGCTTGAGCCATGGGCATGGCGCTCGACACAGCGATTCCAAACAGGAGTACAAGTCTCCACAGAGATATCATGTTCATGGGGCGGGGTGAGTTGGGGGAGCAACCGCTGCCGATCGGGGGAAAGACAACGCGCGGGAAATACGAGTTAACCCATCATAAAACAATCACTTTCAAGTGCGTATTTTTTAATATTCAGCTTATGTTATTTATTAACTATCTTTAATTATTAAAAACCGCGATTTATACCCGAGTCGGGTGGCGGAATCTCAAGGCTGGCGAGCGTTTAGAGAAAGCAGACAATTGTCGATAAATCGCCCTTGCTAAGTCCCAGCGCTCTGAATAGACCGTCGCCCGCTATGGCAAGTATCGGTCCTTTCTCCTTTCCCAAGAGTGGTTTTGATGGTGTAGTTTTCGATTGCGACGGCACGCTCGTCGACTCGATGTCGGTGCATTTTGAAGCCTGGTGTGAGGCGCTCTCGATTTACGGAGCGAGTGGCATTTTCAAAGAGGACGTCTTTTTCGCCATGGGCGGGAGACCGACCTTGGACATCGTCGTAGAGCTGAACGATGAATACAACCTACGCTTGGACCCAGTTGCGGTGGCCCAGGCGAAACGCGAGTGTTTCCTCAAGCGTCTGGATCAAGTGACTTTGATCGATGAAGTGGCGCAATTCGCAGAGAGTCTGCGGGGTAAAGTTCCGATGGCGATTGCCACGGGCGGCTCGCGCTTCGTGATCGAGAAGACTCTGAAAATCGTCGGGATTTCCGATTGGTTCGACGAGGTGGTGACGGCAGATGACGTCACAGAAGGGAAGCCTTCACCCGAAATTTTCCTCAAGGCTGCTAGGTTGCTCGGTGTGGATCCACGGAAATGCTTAGCGCTCGAAGATGCCCCAGCCGGGATTCTTTCAGCTCAGCTGGCAGGCATGCAAGTGATCGCCATTCCCTCGCCATTGGTGGTTTGTAAATAACGAGGAGATGGGCCGCCAGAGCCTCAACGGTTGCCGGCGGGCTTGTCGAGTGGACCGAGTGCCGGTGTGATGGCCCAGTCTGGTCCGAGCCACTCGGCGCGAAGATCGCGGAAGGGGAGTTTACGGTGATCTTCTACTGCGATGTAGCGAGGGTTGAGATGGGGAATGTAACGGTCAGCGACCCGGGATTTGAGCCAGGTGTTGAGTTCTTTGAAGAGTCTGCGGGCCGTGTCGGGTTGTTTCTCGGCTAGGTCGATTTTCTCATAGGGATCGGCAGCGAGATCGTAGAGGTGGACCTCACCGTTCCAGTTGAAAATCAGCTTATCCTTGCCATGGCGGATCGCGGAATGAGGAGTGAGCGGCAGCCCATCGACAGGGGAAGGGGCATGGACATTGAAGGGGTAGTGCCAGTAGAAGGTGTCTTTGGCGTAGTTTTTTCCAGCGTTCGTGGGATCGCTGAAGAGCGGGCGCAGTGAACGTCCATCGATGTCGGAGGGGGCTGTACCGCCTGAGAAATCAACCAAAGTGGGCAAGAGGTCGGTGGAGTCCACAGGGGTGTCAGACCAGACGCCTTTGGGGATGAGGCCACCGGGTGACCAGAACGTCAAGGGGACGCGGATGCCACCTTCGTAGAGGCAGGCTTTCCCACCGAAAAAGGGCGCGTTGTCCGTGGGGGGAATCTCGCCAGGTTTGTTCGTCCAGTCGATGCCGCCGTTGTCGCTCATGAAGACAAAGATGGTGTTTTTCGCGAGGCCGGTTTGTTCAAGCGTGCGAATGATGCGCCCCACGGAGTCGTCCAAGGATTTCACCATGGCGGCATAGACCGGATCGCGCTGACCGTTCCAGCCTAGGGTGGACTTCGCTTTGAAATGGGCGATGTCTTCAGGCTTGGCTTGCCATGGGCTGTGAACCCCAAAGGCGCAGTGGTAGAGGAGGAAGGGTTTGTCCGATTTCGCGGCATCGCGGAGGAAGGACTCTGCATGGGCGGCTTGCTCGTCGGTGAGGTAGGCGTTGCCGAGGTCGGGGCCGGATTTGCCCTGGCGGAGCTCGTGTTGTGGCATTTCCGGGAACCATTTGGTTTTACGATCCCAGAGTTTTCTCCAGTCAAAATGGGGCGAACCGCCACTGTCGTAGTAGGCGAGTTCTTCAAATCCATGATCGCTTGGCTGCCAGCCTTGTGCGCCATGACCGCCGAGATGCCACTTGCCCATGAAGGCATTCCGGTAACCGACGAGGTAGGAGGGTAGCGTCCGGTCGGTGCGGCCGTGGTCACCAGCTTGGCCAGTGGGCAGTGCGGTGAGAGCCTTGCCGTTGATGAGCGGCTGTTGCTCAGGAATCGCGTCCCCCCAGTAGAGGCTATCTTGGGCTAACCAGCCTGCGGGTGGGGTGGTGTTTGTGTTGTAAAACGTCCGCACGGAGCCGGCAGTCGCAGTCGTGACACCGAGGGCGGCACCGTTTTTTCCGGTCAGCAGGCTCGCACGAGTGGGTGAGCAAAGTGGGCAAGCGTAGGTGGTGGAAAAAGAAAATCCCTCGCGGACGATGCGGTCGATATTCGGCGTTTCAAAAAACTGCTGAGCCGCCGGTGTTTTGGTAAAGCGCTCGGCGTAGGCGTTCACATCACAGATGCCCAAGTCATCCGCAAGGAAGAATACGAAGTTGGGGCGCTCAGTAGCTGCAATGGCACACAGCGAGGAGCTGAGAAGAATGAGGCTAAAAAAAATACGATGGGACATGGCGTTTATAAAAAATGCGGTGACTCGGGAGGAGATGGCAAGCCATTCTATCCCGTAAAAACGGGCTAGCGGCGCTGTTTCTTGTGCCATAACATATTGACAGGACATCGATAACGCTACGACGTTTCCCAAAATCTAAACCCATTATGCAATTTCACACTCCCACTCGGGTATTAGTGGCCTTCTTCATGACGGCTCAACTCGCACCCGCTGTCATGTACAATCGTGACACGGGGAGTGCCAAGTCGGTTTCGCTTGCGACTTTGCAGCCGTTTAGAAGTCGGGCGACCCTTTCGAACTGCTCTGCGGTGTTGATTGCTCCAAATGTGATTCTCAGCGCAGCCCACTGTGTAAATTACGCAGCGACTGGCTCGGTCGACGTATTTTGGAACGGCCAGACACGCGCGGGTGCCGTTTTCACGAACATCGGCGCGGATCATTTATTGATCGTTACGGGCACGAATTTCGACACCACCCTCGGGAGAATGACGGCCCCCTACTCGGGGACCACTGAACTCAATCGGCTTGCATGGAAAGTGGCATCAGGAGGCAACGGTGTCATTGGGACCGGCGGCTTCGGTCCGGCCTATGATGGGGTGGGTCGTGCCATGACCAATCGGATCGAGGTGAACAACGTCGCGACTCCGCCAAACCCCGTGACCACGGACTGGCTGTATTATGATTTCGACGGCCCTCCCAGCCTGCCCCAATCGAACCGTGCGACGACCCTTTACGAAGGTGGCACCGCCCCGGGCGATTCGGGCGGACCACTCTACATGTATGAAAATGGCAGGTGGTGGGTGATCGGCGTCACCAGTGGACCGGATGCTGGATTCTACCGAGATGGAAGGGTCCGGACCGACATGGCTCAAATCGAATCTATCACCGGCTACTCATGGGCGCGTCCTACCACACCGAAACTTGAAATGCGCTGGCTGGCGCAAGACCTCACAAGCACGGTGACGAATGGCTCGACCGTTAGCACTTGGCCGCGCCAAGGCGGGACGGATGCTTGGAGCAATAGTGTGCCGAGTGGTGCTGTTGGTTCTGCCACTCTAGCCCATGCCGCCACTCCGACTGGGACAGCGGCCCTCAATTTTGCGGGGAACGCCCGCTTGGTTTTACCCGCCCCTTCGAACCCCATCGCCGGGAAAACCGCATTTTCCGTGGCCATGGTCGTAAGGGCGAATGCGGTCGGTCTTGGTGCAGAAACCAATGGAGTGGACAACACAGGGCTGCTCGATGCAGATGAAGCCGGAATCGTCAATGACTGGGGGCTGGTCCTGCCCTCGACCGGTAAACCTGGTCTCAGTGTGGGTAAAACAGACACCACCACCGACACGACCGCCTACCATGGCGGAAGCAGCATCGTCGATGGTCAATGGCACGTGGTCGTGGCGACATGGGACGGCTCGGAAGTCACCGGTGATGCCGTAGGTCTGGACAGAAATTGCTCCGTCTATGTCGATGGCGTGGCTAACGTGTCTCGTAAGCAAGCGGCAGAGTTTCTCAATGTGGCCAGAAATTCAGCGTCGCTCACACTGGGTGGAAGCCGCAACTCGGCACGGTTTTTAGACGGCCGCATCGCCGAAGTCAGGCTTTACAGCGGCGCGTTAGATGCAACGGACGTCGATGCCGTGATCAAGGAATTGAGAAACACTCATCTCCAACGCCAGGTGTCATTAACCCTCACTAAGCCTACGAAAAGCCGCGTGATCATGGCTCGTTCCCAAGGCCTCATCATCGACGGAACGCTAGTAGGCACTTCGCCGACCGTGAGCCTTACCCAAGTAAGCGGCCCGGGCAGCGCCTCCTTTTCCAGTAGCACTGTTCTGCCGGCACGGGTGACATTTCCAGTCAATGGAACTTATCAATTGAACGTTACGGCAAGCGATGGCCCATCCACCGCCGTGCAATCCATTACCGTGGAAGTGGTGACGACCATGCCTACGGTAACCGACACCAGTTCGCCAGTGTCGGCAGCATGGACGGCGCAGAACATCGGCGACGCAGCTACCACAAGCGCTTCAGAGACCTTAGGCGCGACTACTGCCACTATCACCGGCTCTGGGCTAGGGCTTCAGGAAATTAGCGACTCGATCCGCTTCGTCTGGAAGCCGCTCACAGGAGATGGTTCTATCACGGCCCGGGTGACTGGATTTCAGAGTGACAATGGGGGGCAAGCCCACGCGGGTGTAATGATGCGCTCAGCACTCAACCGTGAGAGCACCAATGTGGCAGCCAGCATCAGTGGCGGTGTCAATGGGATCGGGCTACAGTTTTCCAGAAGGACCGAAGAAGCCTCCTACACCGAACCCACTCCCTACAATCTAGAAGTTCCCTACTGGGTCAGAGTGAGACGCGTCGGCACCACCGTCACCGCCTTCCACAGTGCGGACGGTGTGACTTGGGTGCAACAGGGGCCAAGCACCACCATCAGCACCCTGCCAAACAGCGCCTTGTGGGGGCTGGCCGTAACGGCTCAGACGAATGTAGAGCTGAGCGACGCACGTTTTGATAACATTTTGCTCGAGCCACTTGGCGGGCAAGCCGCTCCCGGGAATGTTTGGACCGGTGCAGACATCGGTGCTCCGACCGTGGCAGGGTCAAATACGCTTTCCGGAAGTACTCGCACTCTCAATGGCAGCGGCGCCGACATCGGTGGCACCAGCGATCAATTCTATTTCCTCTCTCAATCTTATGCCGGAGACGCCCAGCTCACCGCGCGTGTCATCTCACAAGGCGAGACCGCTGCTGCTGCTAAGGCCGGGGTGATGATCCGCGCCTCGGCCACAGCGACGGCAGAAAATGCTTACATCGCCGTCACTCCGCGGGTCGGTATTCCCTTTCAAACGCGCTCAGTCGCCGCCGGAGCGACGACTGCGACCGCCACTGGCACCACCAAGTTCACCCCGCCTTACTGGGTCAGGCTCACCCGCACTGCGAATTCCTTCAGTTGCTTCCGTTCGGTGAATGGGACCACTTGGGCGCAACTTGGACCCGCTGTCACTGTCGCAGATGCACCCGCCACGATGTTTACCGGTCTGCACCTAGCCTCGGTGAATAACAATGGAAACTCCCGGGTGTTTTACGACAACATCGCCCTAGTGGAAAACGCGACCGTCGGCATCGCCCCAGTGATTGGCATCGCGAGCGGACAAAATCCGAACGTCAGTAACAATTTCACCCTCACCGCGACGGCGGATCGCGCGGTCACTTGGAACTGGGAACGGATCTCTGGCCCGGGGACCGTCACCTTCAGTAACCCGGCCATCGCCACCCCTCAAGTCGCCTTCTCCCGCGCTGGCACTTATGTGTTGCGGGTGACGGCAGTTGCCGACGGGGTCACCACCTCGTTCGATCAGACCTTGAATCTCTTCCTCGATGCCCGGTGGAATTTCAACACGCCCGGAAATGCAGAAGGCTGGGTTTCTGCAAATTCGGCGGGTGCCACAGTGGCAAATGGTATCATCAGCGCTGCGGTCAACGCCCCCGACCCCCAGCTTGCCAAAAACAATGCCGTTTATGTCAGCGGAGATCTCGCGAGAACCTTCCTCGTCCGCTACCGCAGCACTGCGATAGGCACGGCCCAACTCTTCTGGGGGCGCATCGGGAACCCGGGTATCACTGGCACGAGATCAGTGAACTTCACCTACCCGACTGCTAATACATGGTCCGGCCTCGCGCTCAATCCACTCACCGCCGCGACTGCTCCCACGGACTGGACGGGTCAAATCATCAACAACTTTCGCTTCGATCCCACCGGCTCGACGGGCTCGACTTGGGACATCGACTGGATCGCCCTTTCAGAAGGCAATGTGGACGATGACAACTACACCTTCTGGCTCTCAAATTTCCCCGCGCTGACCAACACCGCTCCCAGTGCCGATCCCGATGGCGACGGTTGGTCAAACCGTGACGAATGGATCATCGGAACTGACCCGACGAATATCGCTTCACGATTCACCACCACCGTCACCACAGCGGGCATCACTTTCCCACGGACGGCGGGTCGCAGTTACCGCGTGGAAACGAGTCTGACTCTGGGAAATGACTGGGTCCTACATGCGAATGCCGCCGCAGGCACCACTCCCATCACCGTCCCTCATCCCGTGGCGTCTGGGCCCAGGCGGTTCTACCGGGTCGTCATCTCCGCCTTCCCATGAGGTTCGTTTCTCTCACGACTGGCTGCAGTGGTCTTCGCAGAGGCTTGCGAATTGCTAAAATTACAGCACTCATTTTACTCTGCGGATCACCCATCCAAGCACAGGATGAGACTGAAGACTGGATGACCCAGTCACTCGCGACGAGTCTGTCCTCACGCTTTAGGGTGATCAATGAGCGTCTCAATCAGGTAGCTGCGACCTTAGAAAAACTGCCGACTGTTTCCGGCACGGATGCATTGGGCAGTCGTGGCTTCCATTCCAATTTCACGAAATTCTTATCAGACCACTGGCTCCAGCTGACCTGGGCCTCGCCACAACGCTTCGACAGCATCGCTCTCGTGCCGACCAGACTTACCAACCAGAGTGGGGATGCAACGAACTACGGCTTTCCGGAGGCGTTCCGTATCGAAGCGACCCGCTTTAAAGATGGCGAAACATTCACCCTAATTGAGGTCGAAAATACCCAACTCTCGCTGCGGCGCGGTGAGCCACTTGTCCTCAATGTCAGTGCCGTTGGGATCGAATCCCTTCGGATCGTCCCGCTCAAGCTCACCCCACTTGGAGATAAAAATGAACTGTTCCTCTCCCTAGCAGAGTGGATGGTTTTTCAAAAATCCACGAACATCGCGCGAAAGGGAGTGTTCAGCGCCAAAGCCAGTACGGAGGGTGAGTATGGCTGGGGCCTGCGCTACCTGAATGATGAACAAACCGTTTTAGGTCCACCCGAATTCCCATCCCTGGGAAACAGCCTCGGCTGGCACGGAGATTCTGATCCTGCATGGGTCATTATCGATCTCGGGGCTGTGCAAACCTTCGATGCTGTGCGTCTGATCGCGGCAAAAGGAGATGGTCCCACGAAAGGCCCAGGCTTTGGTTTCCCCGTTCAATTTCATTTCGACGCCTGTAGCGATCTCAGCCTTGGCGACTGGCAAACGGTCTGGAATAGCGGATCTCGAAACATCAAAAACCCTGGTTATAATCCCATGACCATTCCTTTCACGCCAGCCAAGGGACGTTACCTGCGCATGTCTATTGATAAAATGGATACCCCGGATGAATACACCACGCCGCGCTTGCTGCTCTCCGAGCTCGAAGTCTTGCATAAGGGGCGCAACCTCGCCGCCTACTGCACAGTCAGGACTTCGGACCGCCGGAAAATCATTTCCCACGATGGCATTCGCGTCTGGAGTGCTGCCAGCTTGACGGATGGCTACACTTCCAGTGGCAAGATCATGCCAGAACACCTTTGGGTGAGTCAGCTCTCCGAAAGGTTCGATTTGCGGTGTGAGAAGACCCTACTCCTCCAAGAACGTGACGAATTGTTAAGGTTCTGGAATCGGCTCGCCATCGCCACGATCATTGTCTCATTACTCCTCGTCGCCGTCACCTTGGCCATCTGGCTCAATCGTGTCAGAAAAGGAAATCGTAACGTCCTAGAATCCCTCCGGACGAGTATCTCAAATGACCTTCACGACGAAGTCGGAAGCAATCTAGCAACCATCGCCCTTTTATCCGAATTGACTCCATCGGCTGAAAATATCGAAAACATCAACCGCCTTTCTCGCGAGACCTCACTCGCACTTCGAGAAATCGTGCAAATCACAATCGCTACCGACGACAATCAAAAGAACGTCACCGATCGACTCCGAGAAATTGCATCCCTGATGCTCAGCGATCACCAATGGACATTCGTCGTCGAAGAAACGGGTGTTTTTGACCTGAAACAGCGCAAAAATATCGTGTTTTTTTTCAAAGAATCACTCCATAATATCATTCGCCACGCACAAGCGACTCGTGTGAGTATCGTATTTAAAAAGTCACTTCACCACTACCACCTATTGATCGAGGATGATGGGATCGGGATCAACGCATCCAGAGCCGAGCATCCGAGTCATTTACGAACCTTACGGCAACGGGCAGAGAGTCTATCTGGAACCTTGCATGTAGATTCCCAGCCAAGCCTAGGCACTCGACTTTCCCTAAAATTTCCAATCATTCATTAATATGTCTGCCACCGTCACCACCCCGCTCAGTCACATTTGCCTCATCGAAGATCACCAAGACTATCGCCGTGTGCTTCAACAAGCGATTAACTCAAGCGCTCATCTCAAATGTTTGCACGCCTACTCATCCATCGAGGCATTCTTGGAAGGCACCACCCCTGACGGTTCTGTGGACGTCGTCTTGCTCGATCTCGGGCTCCCCGGCATGCATGGTGTCGAGGGGATCAAGTTGATCCAAGAACGCTTCCCGCGTGCGAAGATCCTCGTCCTCACCGTCTACGACCACAAGCCCGTAGTCCTTCAAGCTCTCGCCGCTGGTGCCGGTGGATATCTTCTGAAGGCAGATCGACTGGAGACCATCATCAAGGGCATCGATGACGCCCTCCAAGGCGGTGCGCCACTGAACAGCCACATCGCACGCATGATCTTGACCACCTTCAACGCAGTCCGCCCCGTCATGCCAGAAATCGACCTCACCGACCGCGAACGGGAAACCCTCGGTCTGCTAGCGAAAGGCATGATCAAAAAGGAAATCGCCGAGAAACTCGGCGTGTCCTACCACACCGTGGACACCCACGTGCGGAACATTTACATCAAGCTCAAGGTCCACAATCTCTCCGGTGCCGTCACCCGTGCGATCCAGCTTGGCTTGACTTGAGCCTCCTGAACTACAGCCAGTCAGCCTCTTCCGTCCAAGTACTTCCAAGCACCCTTGAACCGCTTGAAACGGGAATGCTCATGCAGCTTGTGGGCCTCGTCGCCGATGAAATACTCGGCCACGAATTCGACCTTCCCTGACTTATCGCTCGGCCCGCCCTTGGAGCTGCCCAAGATCGTCAGGAAGCGCCAATTCGCCTCGTAGATCGTCTCCTCCAAGCGCATTTTTAAGTCGCTCGTCCGAGAATCCGGATGCGTCGTCGTGACCAAGTAATCCACCAACCGGAAAAAATAAGCACTGTAGCGAGAGCGCATCAGCTGCAGCGCGGTCTCCGGTTTCGCCCGGCCCAAATGAAATGACTGGCAGCACGCCGCGTAAGTCTCGCGGCTTTTACAAGGACACAGGGATAGATCTCGAATCCCTGTGATTTGTTCCGTTGGCTCGTTCATCGGGCGGAGTGTGTGACTCAGACGGGTGGGATCAATCGAAATCCACTTCAAAAAAACACCCAGCCCGTCAAAGGACCAAGGCCCAGCGACCACCCTGCGAGTCGAGTTCTAGCTGTTTGACTAAGCTGGCTAAACAAGTCCGCAGAAGCTCAAATTCTCACCGATCCGCAAACCACCGAGTGATCACCCGCGCCAAGGCCAATCCACCCACCACCGCACAGACGGCGATTACAACTGTGACGAGGTGAAGCATGCCACGATCTCAACCCGAGGAGACCTCGCGTCAAGTCGTTTTCCCGAGGATTACGAGGCCACCACATGCTAAAGATCACTGGCTACGGGTTTCCCGCGACGTGATCTTCTTCCGCTCCTAGATAAAAAGAGAACCACGGATAAACGCGGATGAACACAGATCATCAAAGAGTTCCCCGCAGCTTCTTGATCCGTTTCTATCCGTTTTCATCCGCGGTTCAATCTTCTAATCGGCTCGGCATGTCGAAGCCGGTGAGCCACATCTTGCAGACGAAGACGAGGCGGAAGGAATCGGCCGGATTCTTGAACTTCTCCTCCAGGTCCTCCTTCACCATCCGCTCGCGGTGCGGCAGGATGTCGAAGCCCTTTTCCTTCATCTCGGAAATCTCGTTCTGCCCCGGCGAGACGACCACCGCCGTGTCCGTCTCCTGAAGATTGACCTAGCGCGCATGCAGCGCGGCGAAATCTGGATTCATCTAAGTCGGCAGCTAGGACCTCATCGTGGGCACGGCCGTTGATACCACCAGCCCCACCCGGTTAAACCAAAGTTGGCACCAAGGCCGGCGACGTCGTCGTCGCCAACCACTAATAGCACCCGGTCAATTTGAATCAGGAGTAGGGAATACGGCCCTGCTTTATTTCTGACTCTTACACGGTCCCTGAACTGTTACTCAAAACTTTCCTCCTGCGCATGATCGCGCTCCCGCTCCCCAGCGATCCATTGGTCGAGTTCGGGCATGGCATCGGCTATCCACTCACGCACTTGCTCGTCCGTATTTTTAGTAAGTTCCATCAACTGATTTTTCCTGTGAGCCAGGATGTCTGCCAGTGAACCGCTCCAACTTTGAGGATGCACCCGTGTCCACAAATCGCCGATGAATTTTCGCTTGTCGGGTGCCACATCGAGCATCAACAGGAAAAGCGGAGCAAGGCCGCCATAGTTGTTGGGATGCTCCTCAAACATGTGAAGACATCTGCCCAGCAGAGGAAACCGCTTTTTCGGATCCAAGTTTGCCCACCCTTGAAGTAGGACAAGTCCGAGTTCTTCGACAGCCGATTTTTTACCGGGGCGCACATCAGTCAAACTGTAATGGAAGTTCTCCAAGTCAGATAAAAGAAACGTGTCCAGCGCCACAAAGGGTTGTGTCTCAAATGACGCCTCTACCGTGCAGCTCAAATTCCAAAGGGAAACCGTATAAGCCTGAACGGCGACACATAAGCGTTGGAAAACTACTTCAGCAGCCCGCCTTCCCTCATCACCCCGGAGGCAAGTCCTGATTATTTCACCTGCGGTATAATCGCGAAGGTCGCAACTGCCGCCAAAATCCAACCGCATCAAAAGGTCGCGACCAACAGATTTGAGAAGTTCGTCCTGTTTCGCATCCTCTTTCTTCGCGCGTGAAACAAGGCGCATTTGCAGGATATCAAGTGCCATTGCAACGCCGTCGGGCAACGATGCAATATCGTTCAACAAAGCTGCTAAATCTTCAGTTGGCGAGTTCTCGACGCACCCATTGGCTATGAATCGGAAGTCCGCAGACGTGAGGCCACCTCGCGAGATCGCTTTTCTGAGCCGAGAAATACCGGCGGCATCCATGCCGATGCTGGCTTGGAAATAGGGAAGCTTTGATGACAGATCGGGATCGCTGATTGCAGCATCAAGTGTGATTGACGCGAATACATGATCACGCTGGTGCACTCCAAAAAGGAAGCCATCCAGCAAATTTGCCTTTCGAGTTTCGGGCGGAGCAGCACGATAAGCCACAGTAAGCTCACTCCACATCACATCCAGATTTTCCGCACTCTCTGCAAGGCCGATGCCACACTGAAATGCCCTCTCCGAATAGGTTGCAATGAGAGCTTCTGCAACGAATACAATTCGAACTTCGGAATCTTGAGCGAGTGCACGACCAACATCCTTGGCCATTTCACGGGCCTTCTCCCATGGCTTCATTAAATCGCCATCATCCTCCTCGCCATCCATGAAATCCGAGCCTCCTCCGCCAAGCATCCTGCTGATCACAACCGCACGAGCCTGATTGAGAAGATCCACAGGTTTCAATAGCGCGATGAGTTGCTCCAACTCAGTCCTTACCTCCATGGGCATTTTCTGACCGTCATAGCGAAAGGCGGCTCGGCAAGAGATCCAGCCTTCGATCCAAGGCCGAGTTTGAATAAATTGCTCCGCAGCCCGCCTGAGAGCCTCGCGACAACTAGGATACGACCAAAGTGCGCGCAACGCACTCGCGAGAAGCACACGCGCCTCGGTCTCCGACTCGATCTCAACTACGAGTGCGATGGCCTCCTCAAACCAATCCCAAATGTCTTGATTAATCTTGGGCCACCAGCCCCAATCGCGCGATCTCGCCCCAAATTCGTGACCTCCCGCCGACATTGAGCTCCCTGTTGCTAGCAGCGCCCGGAGGGCTATCGAAGCGCTCTTGCGAAGCGATTCGTTATCAGCCGCCGCAAATCGCCGGATTGCAGCCCTCCGCTGCTGAGGCGACGCTTGGGTTCCCGACAGGTAAATATGGAAGAACTCACTAAATAGGTTTCTGACAGAACTCAGGTTGTTGTTCTCAGGCTGTGAGCCTGCCCAGCGCGCGAGCAGATCCACAGCCCGATCAAACAAACCCGCGTCGTATCCGATGGCCTTGATCAACCGAATCCACTGGTGATGCCCTTCAGAGGCTACGGAATCCTCACCCCTCCCAATAAGAACCTGCTCAAGTTTTTCCAGAACCGTGTCGGGGGCGACCGGAGCAATGTTGGTGACAATCTGAATGGGATCATCTGTTCCCGCAAAAAGATCTCCCAGCGGTCCGTCATTGCGGAGCCAACGAGTGACGGTTGCTTGTGCGGCTTCTGAATCGTGCAGGAAGCCAAGGCGGCGCGACACGGACTTTAGCATTCTGGGCGTCAGCGTTGCACAGAACTGATCAAAAGCGGTTGGCGGGATCCTCTCAAGAGCGCGAGCTGCAAGCGGATTGGCGATGGCTTGTGGCAGGATCGCCCGAAATCGCCCACGGGTCTGAGCGACACCACGCCTCTTCATTTCAATCAGAGCTTCATAAAGTGGGCGCGCTCCTATCTCCCGGATGGCTCCCACCCGGGAAAGCTCTCCCTCTCCAGAAACGTTCTCCCCATCTATTGAATATAAAAGTGCCAGATCCTCGGCAGCCAGAATCAGTTCCCGATCTGGATGGTTGCGCTGGAAGAATATTCGCTCGAAAAGCTCACGATCCTTTAGACTGCCAAGTGTTTCCCCTTTTCCGAGGGTTGCAGCGATCACACCGGCGACTCGAAAATTCCCATCGCTAAACTTGGCGATCGCTTCGCGGTCGGCCTGCGACACATCCGCAAATGCCTCCTTCATCCACTTGCCCAGCAGATCTGGTGATGCCGTTCCAAGACGAAAAACATCGGTGTGCTCGGGCTCGTCGTCCGCAACATCATACTCAACGGTGAGAAGACTAAGTTCGCTGGACTCGTCAGCACAGAGTTTCGCCAGCTCCGAATGTGTATGAGGGTTACAGTTGTCCACAACGAGAATGGCACGTTGCTTCTGTGCGATCAGCTGACGCGCCATATTCCGTGCGGTCGGCTCAGTCTCTTCAGAGTAGTCGGTGTAAATAGCGATACTTGGATCAAGAGCGTCCTCTCCAACGTCATCCTCGAACAGAGCTTGAACCAGGCGTGTCTTTCCGGTTCCCGAAAGCCCCACAAGTCGAATGCACTGCCCACGCTCACGCAATCCTTCCCGCAAACTGCTGATTCCTTCTGGGATGGTGAGGTGCTGCCGTTCTCGCGAGCGTTCATCGATCATGCACGCCTTGTCGTCGGAGAGGTAGTGCTTTGAAATTCTGTTTCCACTCCCACTCCCATTCCAATTTCCGATGCTACTCCAACCGGAAAGCGAACTCCCAGTCCTGCTTTTCACCCAAGCCACGATCCCCGCATATTCGTTCACCCAAGTGGCGAGACGAACCCGATCATAGAAGTCGATATGGAGTTGGGCAGCGTTCGGAATATCTCCGAGCGCATCACGCATCGCCTGTCGGCGGTCAGCAAGGGGCGCGTCGGCAACCGAACCTTGTGAACTGACAATCACGTAAGCACCTGAAACTTCGGCAAGCTGGCGAATCGCTCCGCGCAAGACGCCTTTGGGACACATTTCCTCGAGAATTGCACCACGTGGCATATCTGGCTTCTTAACTTGGAAGCCGGTTTTCCGCCTCGGCACAAAATCGGGATCTTTGATTTCTTGTGGGCAATCCACACGAACGTCGATTCCTCCATCCGCAGCATCCTGATTGCCACCAGCGGTCACGGATGAGCGAGGAAGGCCTTTTGACCTAAACTCAGCGGCAGCTAACCGAGCAACGAGGTCTCGGAGGTCGGCGTCCCCCAAATTGGCAATGTCCTTTTCAGTGATTTCAAGCATGACTGCTGTCCGTCTTTCATTTCGCTTCGCCATCCTAACAATCAACCGTTTGGCAGGAAGTGGATTTTCATTTAGAAGCTGAAAGTTTACAGTGTTCAGGACGCGAAAAGGATGCGCGGGCATCGGCGGCGGAGTTCGCCATGACGAATCCGGCGCGGCCCTTTTTGTTCAGCGCGGAGTGGAAATGCTGTATCCAGATGGAGTTGCCATTGTCGGTGCGCGGAATGCCCAAGGGGGAGCTCGGATCTTCGACGAGGCGCTCCTTACCGATCTTTTTGAATGTGCCGGGATGGAAGAGGGAGAAAGAGGTACCACGGATGAACGCGGATGAACGCGGATCAGATTTTGAGACTGATGTCTTTTTCTTAGCGGTGGTCATCGGTTATTCTGAATGTTGAGAGCTACAGGGTGAAAGAGGAACCACGAATCAGACTTTGGAAAGGATGGTCTTTTCTTATCTGCGTTCATCTGCGTTCATCAGCGTGCATCCGTGGTTCGAATTCTTGATGTTATCGAGATCGGTTCTTGTTGAAGAGGAACCACGGATGGACGCGGATGAACACGGATTAAATTTTGGAACGGATGGTCTTTTCTTATCAGCGTTCATCCGCGTTCATCTGTGGTTCGAATTCTTGATGTTGCGGAGATCGGTGCTTGTTGAAGAGGAACCACGGATAGACGGGGATGAACGCGGATCAGATTCTGAAACTGATGTCTTCTTCTTAGTGGTGGTCATCGGTTATTCTGAATGTTGAGAGCTACTGGGTGAAAGTTGAACCACGGTTCAGACTCTGGAAAGGATGGTCTTTTCTTATCAGCGTTCATCCGCGTGCATCCGTGGTTCGTATTCTTGGGCTTTGATTAATCACGCGCTTCCACTCCAGCCGTCCGCGCTTGAAGTTGAGGATCAAACCAACGGGGTGGCCGGTGATTTTGAGGTAGTTGAGCATTTGGCCGAGTTCGTGATCGGTGATCCGGTCGATGACTTTGGTGTCCACCACCACGAATCCGTAGACAGTGAGATCCGGGACGTATTCTCCCACTTTAACCGCCTTGTAGATCACATCGTATCGGGGTTGCTGGGTCCAAGGAATGCCGCGCAGACCAAATTCGACGCAAAGAGAGTTCTCATACGGTTTTTCCAACAACCCGTGACCCAGCGTATTCAGCACTTCAAACGCACAACTGATGACGGAACTCGTTTCTGCCTCGAATCGCAATCCGTGTTCATCCGCGTGCATCCGTGGTTCTTCTTCAAAGTTCATGGCAAGAGCATCGTTGTTTCAAAGCGGAGAGCATTCGTCGGTCTTGTGATCGGCCCAGAGCTTCTTTTCGAGTTCGGCGTGGGAGTCGTCGGCGGTGGCGGATTCGGTCCAATGCATGAGTTAGCTAGAGCCTATCTGCTCGGTGACTGGCGGGAAGGAGAAAGAAACGTTAAATCAAAACAAACGCGGCAGGGTGGTGGCCCTGCCGCGTGGTGTTGTTTGAGTGGTTAGTAGGATGGTGTTTTACGCGTTTGGACGCGTGGGGTGGGGGAGCCGGGTGCGGGGTCGTTGTTACCTTTTTGGATGCGGGCGTCATTCCAGGCGGCGATGAGGGATTTCCCGGCGGGGCTGGTCCCGGGGAGTTCGCTGAGCTTTACACCGAGCGAAAGTCTAGCACCCCTCGCGGTATGTAGAGGCGTAATCCGCCGGGATGACGCCCAGCGGCCACGCGAATCCCCAATCCCCAATCTCTCCCCGGGAATCCGCATGGCTCGCTTTGCTGGATTTTCGCATCGCCATGTGGTTTGGGTGCTTTATGAATGGGGGAGCGTGATTTCGTTATCGACCATGAAGATTATTTTCCGGGTGAACTACCAGACGAGCACGGAGCAATCGTTGTGGTTGAGGTATTCGACGGTGCTGGATGCGGTAGGGGTGCGCTTCGATCATGTGGTGCCGATGCATTGGCTCAATGCGCAGCAATGGGAAACGCAGGTGACGCTGTGTGGCACGGGCTGCTTCCGGATGGAGTAT
This sequence comes from Verrucomicrobiaceae bacterium, assembly GCA_027484055.1. Taxonomy (GTDB): domain Bacteria; phylum Verrucomicrobiota; class Verrucomicrobiia; order Verrucomicrobiales; family Akkermansiaceae; genus Luteolibacter. The sequence goes on from JAIXQH010000010.1 coordinate 206,569, forward strand.
CACTATCAGCTCCGGCAGAAAAATGGGGCGGTGCTGGATGAGTGGTTAGCCCCGAGTGGGATCGAGGTGGATTTAGCGGCGCAGGATGCCTTGCTGTTGCAAGACACCTGGCGCTCGGCGGGGACGGTGGATTATGCGTTTGAGACGAATCCGTTCTTGGCGATGCAGCCGCAGCGGGAATTTTTCCATGAGTTAGGCGCTGTGCCAGAAGCGAATCATCGGTTCACGCTGCGGATGGCGGCGGTTCCGCAAGGGCTGGTGCCGTGCTTGATCGGGAGTGTGAGTGAACTGGGCGATTGGGGCTGGCACTCGGCGGTTCCTCTCGAAGAGACGGCGCGGAATGTCTGGCAGAAAAATCTCTATCTGCCAGCGGAGTGGCACATCGAGTACAAGTATGGGCTGTATGATCCGGCCTTGAACTGTGTGGTGAGCTTGGAGCTGGGAGAAAATAGGCAGCTGCCTGCGAGGGTGGCTGGCGAGGTTCAGCAGACTTGGGTGAGCGATGAATGCTACCGGCGCGAGGCGGCGAGTTTGTTTCATGGCGCGGGAGTGGCGGTACCGGTGTTTTCCCTTCGCAGCGAGAAAAGCTTGGGCGTGGGGGACTTTGCCGACCTTAAACCACTGGCGGACTGGGCGCAGGGCGTGGGGCTGAAATTGATCCAAATTTTACCGATCAATGACACCACCTCCGCGTATGACTGGACGGATTCCTATCCGTATTCGGCGGTGAGTGTGTTTGCGCTGCATCCGCTTTATCTGCGTTTGGACGATCTGAAGTATGCGATGCCGGCCAGCTTTAAGCTGGAGCTGTATGCCGAGCGCGAGCGGCTGAATGCCTTGCCAGAGGTGGATTACGTCGCGGTGATGAAGGTGAAACGACGCCTGAGCCGGCAGGTGTTTGATAAAAACCGCGGCTGGATTCTGGCGAGTGCGGCGTTCAAATCATTTCTCGAAGCGCAGGGCGAGTGGTTGATCCCGTATGCGGTGTTTTGCGTGAAGCGCGATGAAATGGGCACGGCGGATTTCACGAAATGGGGCGAGTGGGCGGTGTATGATCGCGAGCAGGCGCTGGCACTCACGGATCCTCATCACCCGGCGTGGCCAGACGTCGCCTATCACTGCTGGTTGCAATCCGAGCTGGACCTGCAACTGACGGAAGCGGTGGCACATTTACACGAGCGAGGACTGGCGCTGAAAGGGGATTTACCCATCGGGATAGATCGGCAATCGGTGGAGGCCTGGTCGGCTCCGCATTTGTTCAAGATGGGTGCTCAAGCGGGTGCCCCGCCAGACGCCTTCGCGGTGAAGGGGCAGAATTGGGGATTTCCGACCTATGACTGGGAAGTGATGCAAGGGGATGGCTTCGCGTGGTGGCGGTCACGCTTTGGCCAGCTGAGTCGTTACTTCGACGCCTACCGGATCGACCACATCTTGGGATTTTTCCGGATCTGGCAGGTGCCGATCGAGCAGGTGGAGGGGATCATGGGTTACTTCGACCCTGCGCTGCCAATCACGGTGGATGAGTTCCGCGAGCGGGGGATTCCGTTTGATTTCAACAGGTTCTGCCAGCCGTATTTGACGGCGGAAATTCTGCGGGCGCACTTGGGGGAAATCGATCTTGCGAGCCTCGCCCCTTATGTGGAGCAGACGGGTGAAAATCGCTATCAGTTACGCGAGGCGGTGGCGACGCAACGGCGGATCCTGGAGCACTTTGCCTCGCGAACGGATGCGGATTCACTGAAGCAGGGCCTGCTGGATTGTGTGAGCGAGGTCTTGTTTTTTGAAGTGCCGGGCTCGCATGGCACGCAGTTTCATCCTCGGTGTTCGTTGCAGGCGACGCGTTCTTTTCAAGCCCTGCCGCTCGATATCCAGGCGAAGGTGGATGCGCTCTACGTCGACTATTTCTTCCGTAGGCAAGAGGACTTCTGGCAGGCGCGAGGCTTGGAAACGCTGCCGGCGATGAGGCGTGCCAGCTCCATGTTATTGTGCGGGGAAGACCTGGGAATGGTGCCGGCCTGCGTGCCTGGGGTGCTGCGGGAACTGGGGATTTTATCGTTGGAAATCCAGCGGATGCCGAAATTAGCGGGGGTGGAATTTTTTGATCCAGCACTGGCCCCGTACTTGAGTGTGGTCAGTCCCTCGACCCATGACATGGCGACGCTGCGTTCGTGGTGGACGGAAGACAGCGAGGTGGCGGCTCGTTTTGCGTCGCAAATGCTCGGATTATCCACGCATGAGCCCGAGCTTTCTCCTGATTTAGCCGCGCGGATCATCTGGCAGCACCTTCATTCTCCGGCGATGTGGGCGATTTTTCCGCTCCAAGATTTGTGGGCCATGGATGAAACGCTACGCAACCCTCAGCCTGAGGCAGAGCGGATCAATGTCCCAGCGATCATGCCTTACTACTGGCGCTACCGGATGCATGTCTCATTGGAAACCTTGGCCGCTGAGGCTGGTTTCAATGAGAAGTTAGCGCGGTTGATCCAATCATCTGGGAGATGAGCGATTTTCGTAGAGGATGCCTTGACCCAATCGGGACTTGAGGGCTAGCCTCCCGCCGACTCTCCGGGTCAGCGCACGATTCACGCCGTCACTATGAACATTCACGAATACCAAGCCAAAGAGCTTTTCGACCGATTTCAAGTCCCAAGCCCACGCGGTGCTGTCGCCAGCACACCCGCCGAAGCGGAAACAGCAGCCCGGTTATTTCCCGGTGCCAAGCTGGTCATCAAGGCGCAAGTCCATGCGGGCGGTCGCGGAAAAGGCCATTTCACCAATGGCTTCCAAGGCGGGGTCCACCTCATCGAATCGCCGGAACAAGCGGCCGAATTCGCTGGGAAAATGCTCAACGAAACGCTCGTCACCATCCAAACGGGCGACGCTGGCAAACTGGTGAGCAAAGTGATGATCGCCGAAGCTGTGGACATCACTCACGAATACTACCTTGCAATTCTCATGGACCGTGCCACTTGCCGTCCAGTCATCGTCGTCTCCACGGAGGGCGGGATGAGCATCGAAGACGTTGCACACAACACGCCGGAAAAAATCGTCCGTCAGTTCGTCCACCCCGTTTTAGGCCTCCAAGCTTATGAAATCCGCAAGCTCACCGCCGCGCTTGGTCTGAGTGGTGACATCGCCAAGCAATTCGCGAAGCTACTTGGAAATCTCTACAAGCTCTTCATTTCCTGTGACTGCGCGATGGTGGAAATCAATCCGCTCGTCACCACTCCCGATGGCCGGGTGCTCGCACTGGATGCCAAGTTCGGCTTCGACGACAATGCACTCTATCGCCACCCAGACATCGTCGCCATGCGCGACGTGACCGAGGAAGACCCCCGCGAAGTGGCGGCCTCGGAGTTCGGTCTCAACTACATCGGCCTCGACGGGAACATCGCCTGCTTGGTCAACGGTGCCGGTCTCGCCATGGCGACCATGGACATCATCAAGCACTTCGGTGGTGATCCAGCCAACTTCCTCGACGTGGGCGGCGGCGCGACCAAAGAGCAGGTCACCGCAGCTTTCAAAATCATCCTCGGAGATCCAAATGTGAAGGGCATCCTCATCAACATCTTCGGTGGAATCATGGACTGCAACATCATCGCCGAGGGCGTGATCGCTGCCGCCAAAGAAACCGGCCTACCCATCCCGCTCGTGGTTCGCCTCGAAGGGAACAATGTCGAAATGGGCAAGGCAACCCTCGCTGCATCCGGCCTCAACATCGTCGCCGCAAGTGACATGTCAGACGCTGCTAAAAAGATCGTCGCGGCGGTCGGGTAAGAAAGGCGAGTTTCTAGCGTTTTCGCGAACACATGACCCTACGGCAATTCTACGACTGGCAAACCATGGGGGGGGCGAAAGACGTCTCCCGCCTCGTTGCAGCGTTGGAAGAGCGTGAAATTTCGTGGTGCATGATCGGCGGACTCGCGGTCAATCACTGGGCTGAAGAGCCCATGGCCACTGCGGATGTCGACATCGTCATTGTTTCTGATCGAATCGAAGAAGCAGCGGAAACACTAAAAGCTCTTGGATTCACCGAAAAGCGCTTTCCATGGTCCATCAACTTTAAAGGCGAATCGAAAGTTTCCATCCAAATCAGCACTGAGGAAATGTATCTGGATTTCCCGGACCGTTCAATTGGGGCAACGGTGCATGGAATCCTGATGCGAGTTGCGAGTCTTGAAGACACCCTAACGGGAAAGATCGCTGCCTACGAAGAGCCCCAACGCCGCCCCAGCAAGCGTCAGAAAGATCTTGCCGATATTTCAAGACTTCTTGAAGCGCATCCCTCGATCAAGGGGCTGATTCCAGATACCATTTACGAAAAACTCGAAAAATAATTCACTCCAGCAGACTCCGATAACATGTCCATCCTCATCGACGAAAACACGAAACTCCTCATCCAAGGAATCACCGGCAGCTTCGGCGCACGCCACGCTTCGCTCTCACTCGCCTACGGCACGAAAGTCGTCGCAGGTGTCACTCCGGGAAAAGGCGGGCAGAAGTTTGAAAACGTCGTGCCGATTTTTGACACCGTCAGCCAAGCGGTCAATGAAACGGGAGCCACAGCCTCTGCCATTTTTGTTCCGCCACCGTTTGCTGCGGATGCGATCCTCGAAGCCGCAGATGCGGGAGTGGACCTCATCGTCTGCATCACCGAAGGCATCCCCGTCATGGACATGATGCGGGTGAAAGACGCGCTTCGCGGCTCTAAGTCACGCCTCGTCGGTCCGAATTGCCCTGGCATTGTCACCCCCGGCTACGGAGAGAAATCCCATGGTGGCTGCCGCATCGGCATCGCCCCAGGATACATTCACAAGCGCGGAAATGTGGGAGTCGTCTCACGATCCGGCACTCTCACCTACGAGGCGGTGTTCCAGCTCACCCAGCTCGGCTACGGCCAGAGCACCTGCGTCGGTATCGGCGGAGATCCGATCAATGGCACCAACCACCTCGAAGTGCTCGAAATGTTCAATAACGACCCGGAAACCGAAGCCATCATCATGATCGGCGAAATCGGCGGCAATGCCGAAGTGGACGCCGCACGTTGGGCGTTGGCGAATTGCAAGAAGCCGATCGCAGGTTTCATCGCCGGAGCCACCGCGCCTCCTGGACGGCGCATGGGTCATGCGGGTGCTATCGTCGGTGGTGAAGAAGACACCGCGCAGGCGAAAAAGCGCATCCTCGCAGAGTGCGGCATCGCAGTGGCGGAAACCCCCTCGGACATGGCCAAGACCCTGCTTGAGCGCTGGGGGAAATAAGCTGAACCCGGATCCATTCAAAAAATAAGAGCTACGAAAACTTCGTAGCTCTTATCGTTTATAGACGACTCACTCGAATGATTCTTCGGAGTGAGTGTTGAGTTAAAATCAGTTCGATCTGCGGCGGCGGAGCAGCGAGAGCGTGCCAAGCGCACCGAGCAGCAGGGTGCTGGTAGGTTCTGGAACAGTCACTGGCGAAATGCTGATGCTGTCCAAGCCGGCCGTGTAGAAATACTTGCCGCCTTCTTTTGAGCCATCTTTGAGGTCGAGACCAGGATACTCTTCATAAGCCTTGGGTCCGAAGTCGAAGCGAAGGGTAATGGCTTCACCATCAGGGGTGAATTTGAGCGAGCGCTCTTCCCAAAGGGTCTGCTCGTTGCCAGTGAAACTTTCGTCGGCGAACCCAACTTCAGATTCGATTTTGTCATCGAACGAGCTGAGCAATTCGCCCGTGCTACCGTAGATTGAGACGCCTAGCAGCGCCGCGTATTTATCGCCGCCGAGGTAGTCGGCGATGAAATAGTTCAAGGAATATTCGGTCTTCGGTTTGAAACCATCGACCTTCTGAGAAAGGATGCTGCCGTAGAGTCCACTGCCGACGCTGCTGAGCAGGTTGGAAGCGTATTGATTGCTATACTTGGAGTCGATTTCCTTGAGCGGCTCCTTTGAGTCTAACCCGCTCGAAGAGACTGGAGCACCAAGTCCGTGCTCTTTTGAAGGCGAGCTGACGACGAAGAGGTCACCGCCTTTGTGGATTTGCCAACCGACAATATCATCTCCCTGAGAGTAGGCTCCACCTGGCGCTTCAGGGGAGACCTCATTGAATTCAAATCCGCCATTCACGACGGTTTGAGCATTCGCACTTGCCGAGAAGGCGAGAAACATGGCAGTGGCGAGGCTAGGAGTGACCTTAGAAAGGTTGGCCACGTGGGGGCTAGACACAGGTGTATGAGTCATCTGGGGGTGCATGGGGTGGGGGAATGAAACAGCGAGTGAACGATACGACACCACGCGGTGGTGCGAATCTGGGGGAATCACCACAAGAGATCGAAGCAACCAGTCCGGGGAGGGAGTAGAACGAATCTTGTCGGCGGTGAAATGCCTTATGGGCGCTGGGTTGTCCAGCATCTTTTTAAGATAAGCGAATAATTTTTTATAAAAATAAAGATTTGGATGAGTTTACCATCAGGCAGCACAATTTTTTCATTCTGAGGGTTTGCAAATCGGCATAAAATCCGCTTATTGTCGCCGGGATGGTGGTGACAAAAACGTTACGCGCAGCAGCAGGCTGGCTTGAGCTTGGATTGGCGGATGAGGCGCTTTATGAACTGAACTCACTTCCGCAGGAGGTGCTGAGACTGCGCCCCGCTTTGGAGCTCACCTTGGCAGCGCAAATGGAGCGCGAGCAATGGAATGCCGCCTCGGAGACGGCCCGCTTACTTTGCCTCAAGGTGGAGGATGAACCTGAGTTTTTCCTACGGGCTGCTTACTGTTTGCACGAAACCGGAGACACCCTCGCCGCGTGCAATCAACTCCTGCGTGGGCCGAAGACTCTCTTCGAAATGGCCGTTTTCCACTACAATCTAGCATGCTACCTCTGGACTCTCGGAGAAGGGCCACGTGCGCGCAGCCACCTCAGACAAGCGATTGAAATGGATGAGTCTTACCTGGCTTCTGCGCGGATCGACCGCGATTTAGTCGGGATCGACCTCCAGTAAAGCGGCTCACTCGACGTTTTGCACCTGCTCACGGATTTTTTCTAATTCGGTCTTCGCCTCGACGATGGTCTGGGCGATCGAAGCGTCATTCGCCTTGGAACCGATGGTGTTAAACTCGCGGAAAAGCTCTTGGCAGAGGAAGTCCAGCGCCCGGCCAGGCGGCTCTGCGGCATCGAGGTAGTCGCGGAATTTTAGAAAATGGGACTCCAGTCGGGTGATTTCCTCACTCACATCACAGCGATCTGCGAAGAGCGCGACTTCCTTGGCCACCCGCTCGTCGGTGAGATCGAGTTCCAAGCCTGCGTCGCGCAAGCGTTTCATCATCAGTTCGCGCTGGCGGATCACCCGGGCGGGTGCCTCATGGGCAATTTTCTGGGCGAACTCGCTGAGGCAGGCAAGGCGAGCGAGGAAATCTGCCTTGAGATGCGCCCCTTCGGATTCACGCATGATGACGAGTTGCGCCAGTGCATCATTCAGCGCGGGCTCGATGGTTAGCCAAGCTGCATCGCGGTCGATTTCACGGACTCCCGTGCTGATGATTCCGGGTTGGCGAATGAAATCGGCTGCCGTCGGCAGTGTCGGATAGCCGACTGTTTTTTCGAGCTGGCTGAAGACTGCGGAGAACGCAAGGGCCAGCGCGGGATCGATCCGAAATTCCCCGCCGTTGGTGGCGGTGGCTTCGAAGGTGATGGATACCTGGATGCGGCCTCGTGACACCGATCCCAGCACCTGCTTGCGGATTTGAGCGTCCAATTCATGGAGTTCGCGCGGGGCTTGGATCACGACTTCTGCCTGTTTGCGGTTCACCGCGCTGATCTCCACGTTAGCTGACCACTCGTGGGTCGCCGCGCTGCCACGGCCAAATCCTGTCATTGAATGCATGGGCGAGAAATGAGCGAGGGGGGAGGATCGGTCAATCGGGAAGCAGATCGGGTGATCTTTTCAATTCCCACCTGCAAGAATCCAGCCGACTCTCTGTGCATGGCGAAGGTTTTAGTCGGTCTTTCAGGCGGGGTGGATAGCGCGGTGGCCGCTGCGCTGCTGGTGGAGCAGGGGCATGAGGTGACGGCTGGCTACATGAAAAATTGGATCAACGAGGAGGGCATTCCCGGTGACTGCCCTTGGGAGCAAGACATCGAAGACGGCCGCGCGGTGGCGAAAAAACTGGGGATCGAATACCGCGTCATCGATCTCATCGACTCTTACCGCGACCGGATCGTGGAATACCTCATCGAGGGCTATCGGTCCGGCATCACCCCGAATCCCGATGTCTGGTGCAACCGCGAAATGAAATTCGGCGTCTTTCTCGACTACGCGCTTTCCCAAGGTTTCGCCCACGTCGCCACCGGCCACTACGCGCGGCACCGGATCTTGGGCGATGGGTCGGCAGCCATTTTGCGCGGCGCGGACCCGAATAAGGACCAGAGTTACTTCCTCTCCCTCATGACTCAGCGCCAAGCCGCGCACGCCCTTTTTCCCACTGGGGAAATGCTCAAGCCCGAGGTGCGCCAAGTCGCGCGGCGCTTTGATTTACCGGTGGCGGAGAAGAAGGACAGCCAAGGCATCTGCTTCCTCGGCCAAGTGAAAATGAGCGATTTCCTCCGCCACTACGTCACCGACACGCCTGGGGAAATCGTCGATCTCGCGGGGAAAGTCCTTGGTGAGCATCGTGGCCTCCACCTTTACACGCTCGGCCAGCGCAAAGGCCACGGCGTCGCTTCCCCGCGCGAGGGGATGGCCTATGTGGTGGTCGGGAAAAACCTCGCGGCCAATCAGCTCATCGTCGGCTGGGACAGCCCGGAGTCTCGTGGCCTCTACGCGCAAGAATGCATCGTCGGCACCCTCTCCGCGCTCAACGAAGCCTTCGACCAACCTCGCCACGTGGACGCGCAACCCCGCTACCGGGCGAAGGCTGAACCCGCCCGACTCACGCCCCTCGGAGCCGGGAAAATTCACCTCAGCTTCCAGCGCCCTCAACGCGCCATCGTCCCAGGTCAGATCTGCGCCCTCTACGAAGGCGGCCGCCTGCTCGGTGGCGGCGTGTTCGAGAGCGTGAACTGAGTGACTTGTGAGCGGCTGCTGAGTCAGCGCCGGTAGCGGTCAGCGAGTGCGGCAGGCATCGCACTGGGTGTATAAATCGTTCCCGTGCCGCGATCCCCTTGGGGCTTGTAGTGCGGACTCTCGCGACTGGATTCTGGAGTGTAACTGGGCTTGCCACTCTCGCGAGTCCACCACGTCAGCCATTTGGCTTGTAGTTCGGCCACGACGTTTGGATTTTTCGCCGCGAGATCCTGGACTTCCAACGGATCATCCACGGTGTGAAAAAGCTCCCAGCCATGGTTGTCCACCTCGGCGAGGGTCCATTCTTCGGTGCGGATGGCGCGGTTGTCGAAGTATTGAAAATAAAGGGGGCTCGTTTGCTTCCACGCTTGGCCTTTGAGCAAAGGGAGAAACGACTTGCCTGCGGCAGGCGCTTGGGTGCTGCCGGATTGTGCGGCCTCAAGGAATGTGGGCATGACATCCACCATGTGCACCGGGCTGTTTTCGATGCGGCCGTTCTTTCCAAGATTCCCGGCCGGCCAAGACGCGATCGCTCCAGAGGTAACGCCACCGGAATGTTGGCTGATTTTGTAAAGTCGCCATGGCGTGACGTTGGCGTAGGCCCAGCCGGTGCCGAGCTGCCAGTTGGAGCCGACATCACCGGGGAGTTTTCCTTGTTTCAGGAGGGTCTGATCCATGACGGAGAAGGAGTCTGAGCCGTTGTCGCTCATGAAAAGGACCAGGGTGTTATCCGCTTTTCCGCTGTCCGTGAGAGCTTTCATGACCTTGCTGATCCCCCGATCCATGCGCTCGACCATCGCGGCATAGACCGACATGCGGAGATCTTCGAGATCGCGTTGTGCCGGGGTGAGTGAGTTCCAGTCGGGTAAATTTTCAGGATAAGCGGGCAGTTTCGTCGCTGCTGGAATCAGCCCGAGTTCCTTTTGTCGCTTAAAGCGTGCCTCGCGGACCGCTTGCCAACCGCCTGCGTAGTTGCCCCGTTGGGCCATGATGTCCGCCTTGGGAGCCTCAAGGGGATTGTGGGGGGCTTGGAAGCTCAAATAGAGGAAAAAGGGTTTGCTGTCGTCCCCTTGGATAAATTTGACCGCCCGCTCACTAAACGCATCCGAGCTGTAGAAATCCTTGCCAAATTGAGTGAAGGGCTGGCGATCCACACGGTAGCTTTTTGCACCCGTGAAATGCCCGGCAAAGCCCTCAAGAAATCCAAAAAAGTGGTCGAAGCCACGGTCCATCGGGTCGCCAGCCAAATGCCATTTCCCGACCAGCGCCGTGCGGTAGCCATTCTCGTGCAGCGCCTCAGATAGGAGCGGAGTTTTGGTGAATGTGGGCAAGGCTTTAGGCCACCATTGCCCGGTGAGCATGGCTGCCCGTGAGATGACACACATGCCGCCATTGTAGAAATGGGTGAGTCGCACGCCATTTTTCGCCAATTGATCGATCGCGGGGGTGGCCATTTCCCCGCCATAGCAGCCGGGATCGCTGTAGCCCATGTCATCTGCGAGGATGATCAGTAGATTCGGTCGGGTATCCGCTGCTTGGGCGCAGAGGCTCAGGCACCCGGCGACGACTAGGGCGCAGTAGCGGAAACAATTTCGAAACATGGGATGGATTTTGGGTGGGCGCAGCCGATTTTTCAGCCATCGGTGGGCAGCGACTCCAGATGGAGTAAGGCTTTTTGGTAGCTGGCATTCGCCAAGTAGTGGCGCATTTGAGCATCGACCTCCGTCCGGTGCTGCTGAGTCCAAGCGGAAATTTCTTCCGAAACGCCTTTTAACGCTTCGAGATGATCCGCCGCGTCGCGATCCCGCCACGCGTGGTCGGCGATGATGGACTCCCGGCGGCGCAAGAGATCGATGAGTTGAGAAGTCATGGCGTGCTTGGACTAACGGGAGGCGATGACCTCGACGGTGAAGCCCTTGAGGTAACCGGTTTCTGGGATGGAAATGAGGATGGGGTGGTCGGCACGCTGGGCGTGATTCATTACGAAACGGGCGGATTTCTTGGCATCCACAGAGGCGGAGACAAGGTTTTCCATGAACAGCTCGCGCGAGGCGTGGTAGGAGCAGCAAAAGGTAGAAAGTAGGCCGCCGCGGTCGAGCAGCTTGAGCGAGCGGAGGTGGATTTCTTTGTAGCCACGCATGGCGTCCATGAGGGTGGCCTTGTTGCGGGTGAAGCTTGGAGGATCGAGGATGATGAGGTCGTAGTCGGGCTTGGCGTGCTTGAGGAAATCGAAAACATTGTGCTCGAGGACTTCGATTTCGACGCCATTGAGCTCGGCATTTTTCTGCGCGGCGGCACAGGCGCTGGCGGAGACATCCACGGCGGTGACGTGGGCGGCACCGGCCTTGGCGCAGGCGAGAGCGAAGCCGCCTTGGTTGGTGAAACAGTCGAGCACGCGCTTGCCCTTGGCCAGTGAGGCGACTTCGGCATGGGCTTGGAGCTGGTCGAGGTAGAGTCCGGTTTTCTGGCCGTCGAAGAGATCCACCTCGAAGGCGAGACCGTTGGCATGGACGATGAATGGGCCGGGATTTTCCCCGTGAAGCATTTCGATGCCCGGTTCCATGCCCTCGGCCTTGCGGTAGGGCGAGTCGTTGCGGAGCACGATGGAGGCAGGATTTAAAAGGGCGATGAGCGCGTCGCGGATGATTTCCTTCCGCAGATCCATGGCGAGGGTGAGCGTCTGGACGGATAGGTGGTCGCCGTAGCGGTCCACGATCAAGCCGGGGATGCCGTCGGACTCGGACCAGACGAGGCGAGCGAGGGTCTCGTCGATGCCACGCTGGCGGCGGTGCTCGATGGCTTGGCCGATGCGGCGGGTGAAGAAGTCGAGGTCGAGGTCCTGTTTGCGGCGGGAAAAGCGGCGGGCGACGATTTGCGAAAGCGGGTTGTAAATGGCAGTGCCGAGCGGGCGGTCGCGGAAGTCCTTGAGGGTGATGACATCACCGGGCTTGGGATCGCCGAAGGATTTTTTGATCTCGGTGGCATAGATCCACTCGTGACCGTGAAAAATGCGTGCGCGTGGAGAAATGATGATGCCTGCCATGGGGCGGGAATGTCGTCAGGGGGGAGGGGACTTGTCGAATAAGAAACGAGGAAATCCGTGTCAGGGGCTATCCAACAGGGTTCGTGACGGTGGCCGGTGGGCACGCATGGGAAGGACTTGAACCGCCAACAATGCCAAGTTTGGGAGATGGATAGGAGATCGGAGATAGGAGATAGGGGATGGGAGCTTAAAAAGTACTCAGCACTACTCACTGCTCACTGCTCACTGCTCACTGCTCACTGCTCACTCGGCACTTCTTTCCCTCCGCGTCCCTTCGCGACCTCAGCGCCTTTGCGGTAAACTCTTCCGATCAGAAACCAGCAGTGACGACCCACTCGCCGCCACTGCTGCCCCGCCTCATTTCAGACGACCATCATTGTCGCTACGTCGCTCCAGCCGCTTAGGCCGTTGGCACCGATGGCGCGCACGCGGAAGAAGTAATCCTTCCCCCGCGTCAGCCCGGTGAAGAGCATGTTCTGCGAACTCGACACCGCTGGCAGCGCGGTCCACGGGCCGTTGATGGGGTCCAGCGTGTAGGCGCATTCATAACTATCGGCCAGCGGCACGGCCTTGCATTTGCACAGTGCCTCGCCTGCCGTGCCAGTGGTCTTGACGCGCAGGTCTTGCGGTGCGGGGAGCGGTCCGCTGCTGCGAATGGGCTTGGCTTTTAAGTCATACCCACTGGCGGCGAGTGCCACCAGGTTGCCGTCCGCCGTTAGTTCTAGCCCGGCGGCGAGTTTCTGCATCTGCAGCACCAACGCGTCTCGTTTCTGTTTGCGCAGTGCCGCGTTGGCGGCGGTGGCTTCGCCCGCTAGCGCGTTTTGCAGCGCATCGATGGCGGTTTTGAAAATCACCATCGTCGGCACCGGAGCGGGGAAAAATCCCAGTCCCGGTGCGGTGGTGAGTGCGGTGTGGATCTTCATCGCTTTCGCGAGGATCGTTGCATCCGAGTCTTGGCTGAATCCTACACTGAGTTCGTTCATATGATTTCCTTTCTATGGGGTGTTCTTGCTACATTTGGGACTGGGAGACTTTCTCCAACCGCCAAAAGGCATCGCTCCACGGTGCAGTGCACCCACCTCCACGCCCCAGGTCCGGGGGCTCTTGCATGCAGTGCCACCCACCACTCCATGCAGGGGCCGGGTGCCCTGCACCGTGGACCGCCCCCGACTGGACCCAGCGCACCCCCCAACTGGACCCAGCCCACCCTCCGACTGCATCCAGGTGACCCCGCCACTGCATGCAGTGCACCCCCCGACTGGGTGCAGTTGACCCCTCGACTGCATCCAGTGCAGCCCCCTCCTGCATGCAGGTGACCCCCACACTGCATCCAGCCGGAGGGACTGCTGGCGCGAGGACTGGCACAGGATCAAGGGTTTACGCTCAATGCGGGGGCGTGGACTCGCTAGCGTATTCAAAGGGACAGAGCTACTCACGACAGTGCAGTCGCAAGCAGACGGATCGGGGGATATCCGGTGAGAACTTAACATTCCGCCGCAGGCAAAGCAGTAGGCGGGCCGGATTATTGGAAATAAAAAGAACCTGCGGGAATCGGTGGTTTTCTATGCTGCGAAACGTCTTCTTGCCGATCTCAATTTGGATAGATAGCGTGACGTTATACCGTTGACCGATTGCGACGGATGCAGCCGATCCTCCGAAACTTTGCCATGAAAAATCCGAAATCCACCTACTTCGACGGGCAGGAAAGCCAAAGCTCCGTCGTCCGGGAGGACACCATAGAATACGGCTTCATCGGCACCCTCCAGAAGCTCAAATACGAGTATCGCCCGGACATCTCCAACCGCGCCGCGCTGGAAGCCAACTTCCGCGAGAAATTCGAAGCCCTAAACCGCGTCCGCCTAACGGATGCGGAGTTCGCCCGCCTGCTCGACGAGATCGTCACCCCGGATGTCTTCACCGCCTCGAAGACCCTGCGCGCCATCAACAGCTTCACCCGAGACGACGGCACGCCGCTGAACTACACCCTCGTCAACATCAAGGACTGGTGCAAAAACACCTTCGAGGTCATCAACCAGCTCCGCATCAACACGGACAACAGCCACCACCGTTACGATGTGATCCTCCTCATCAACGGCGTGCCCTGCGTCCAGATCGAGTTGAAGACCCTCGGCATCAGCCCGCGCCGGGCGATGGAGCAGATCGTCGAATACAAGCACGATCCCGGCAACGGTTACACCAAGACGCTGCTCTGCTTCATGCAGCTCTTCATCGTCAGCAACCGCAATCAGACCTACTACTTCGCCAACAACAACGCCCGCCACTTCGCCTTCAACGCCGACGAGCGCTTCCTGCCTGTCTATGAGTATGCCGACGAGGAAAACCGGAAAATCACCCGTCTCGACGCCTTTGCCGACGTTTTCCTGAAAAAGTGCGACCTCGGCCGCACCATCAGCCGCTACATGGTCCTCATCGCCAGCGAGCAGAAGCTCATGATCATGCGGCCCTATCAGGTCTATGCCGTAAAGCACATGGTCACGTGCATCGATGACGACAACGGCAACGGCTACATCTGGCACACCACAGGCAGCGGCAAGACGCTTACCTCCTTCAAGGCCGCCACCCTGCTCAAGGAAAACGAGCACATCGAGAAATGCCTCTTCGTCGTGGATCGGAAAATCGGCACCATCATCTGTGCTGGCATGGAATACCCGTGGCTAAACTAGCCGAGAAAAATGAACACTAATCCCGCACTCGGACGCTATCAGCTCAACTGCTTCTCCGTTGAGTTCTCTGTTCAATCCGTCACAGTCTCTGAGCTTCCGTGGAGTGATGAAATGGACATGGGTGAGCTTCGGAAGAGCCTTGGGAATGATTGGTTCGTCCTGAGGCGTGGCGACAAAATTTACGGTCTGGCTACTGTTCCCGAGCCTGCAATAAGGTTCGGGCAAGTGAAGACGATTCTTCCGCTGAGTGATTACGATGGACTCGATTTCATGCGAGCACGATTGAACGAAGCTCTGCCAGAACTTTTGCCAAAATACCAAGCTGAGCGCGTTCGACCATTCCAATTCCTCGCCCGCAAGGATGAGTTTATCGCCCACTTCGCCGCCAATCGACAACTGCCTGAAGTCGTAAAGCGCGGATTTGCTGTCCGCCCACGATTTGAATTGGAAGCTCGGACTATCGAATTGATTGAAGGAGATTTGCGAGTGGCTGTTGCAATGTCAGTGACGATGCAGTGGGAAATCTCAGCAAGCCTTGTTGACCTTACGAATCAGGGAGTTCAGCTCGATGGCCTCTACGTCGTCCTCAGGCAACCTCAACCAGGCGAACGACGGTTGGTTGGCCGCGTCAAGAGCGTTAACCAGGGCAACGTGGAACTTGACGAGACAATGGACGGACGAACGTCCATTGCGGCTGATTTGGTTCGTTTGGAAGGAAGCAAATTCAGTTTCAAGCGCTGTCTCTCCAAACTGCTTGGCCAACGGTATCGCGACTTCGATGCGCAGCGCGAATCATGGGAGGCCAGCTATACCAGCGGGCCGAGTTTCGATAATGTGCTGGGCAAGTTGTCGAGCAGCCTCAAACCAGTGAATCTTGGTCCTGGCATCATGGCAACAATAGGTGCCGCCATTCCGATTGAGAACACAGAGGGAGCGCCTATCTATCGGGAGCTTCCTCCAGTCGAGTATTGTTTCGACGCCGCGAAGACGAAGCGGGACACAATTCCGTGGAATGGTTTGGCTAAGTTCGGTCCTTACGACAGCGACACTTTCGAAAAGAGGACTCCACGTATTTTGGTTGTTGTGCCCCAGTCTGAGCAAAACAAGGCAGAACAGGTGTTTGGCACTTTCCTCGACGGTGTGCCGAACGGTCAATTCCCGGTCGGGTTCGCCCGGTTGTTTAATCTACGCCAAGTCAAACTCGATACCTGCCCGGTAGCGGATCACCGTCTTGCACAGAACCAACACGCTACGGCATACCGCGCAGCGATTGAATCTCATCTCAGCAGCGGGGCCAGCTATGACGCAGCGCTGGTCGTAGTGCCTGATTTCAGTCGTCAGTTGCCGGACGACCATAACCCATATCTGCATGCCAAGGCGCTGCTGTTGACGAATGGCATTCCTTCTCAGGAGTTACGTGTTGCGACACTCCACCAACCAGCTACATCACTTCCATACACACTCCGAAACATTGCCGTCGCGCTTTACGCGAAAATGGACGGAGCACCGTGGACCGTCAGTCAGCCGCGAACCTACAACGACGAGATTGTGATTGGCATGGGCATGGCAGAGGTGGCCGGAAGCCGAGTCGAGAAACGGCAACGCCACATGGGCATCACCACTGTCTTTCTTGGGGACGGGAATTTCCTCCTCTCGAACATTTCGCGGGAATGCACATACGACGAGTATCCTGAAGTCCTGAAGGCTTCGACAAAGTCCATTCTCGCCGAAGTCAAACGGCGCAACGGTTGGCAGCCCGGTGACCGAGTAAGGATTGTGTTTCACTCGTCCAAGCCGCTGAAGAACGTGGAAATTGACGAACTCATCGCCGAGTGCGTCGCCGATGTCGCCGGGGAACAGATTGTCGAGTTTGCGTCCCTCCAAGTCTCCCAAGACCACCCGTTCAAAATTATCGACCGCTCCCAGCTGGGAAAGAAATACGGCCAGACGATGAAGGGTGTCTACGCCCCCGCCCGTGGATTTATCATGCAGCTTGGAGCCAGCACCCGACTTTTGGCGACGAATGGACCAGACCAAATCAAACGCCCCCTCAGCCCTCTCCCTGCGCCGCTATTGGTGCATCTGCATAAACGTTCCACGTCGAAGTCGCTGGACGCGTTGACGGAACAAATCCTCAAGTTTACCTCCATGACTTGGCGGTCCACATCTCCTGCGGCGATGCCAGTGACCATTTACTACTCGGAATTGATCGCCGAGTTGCTGGCCCGCTTCCGCACACTGCCTGATTGGTCACCCGCACTGCTCAACACCAAGCTCCGCGCGAGCAAGTGGTTCCTATGAACGCGGCAATGACACAGAGTTTTGGTGCCGAGTTGTCGCGAATCGCGGCAAACTTGAAGGACTCAACGGTCTGGCCCTCGCCAGCGACCGGTCTTGCACTTCAACTTCTAAAACTCTGTGGCTGTGACGAGCGCAGGACCAGTCTACTCGGCCCAACTCCCTTTCCCGGTGGGCCGCTCGATGCAGCTCCCGCCGCCGCCGCTGCTGGATTCGCTATGGCCGTGTCTGAGCCACAGCGTGAGGAACTGTCGCGCTGGCGGGAAGGGATGAAACGACTTGTGAAGCGGGAACCATTTCCACGCGACCGCCAAACCTTCGCCTACCGCCCGTCAGAGTTGGTCGGGCTTGCGGTTGGCATTTCGGCGACAGAAGACCGAAGCAGTTTGTCAGCTGCATGGATTCGGTCGGTTGTCCAAAATTTGCCCAGCAAAAGCCCTCCAACAAATGCGTGGGCGCTGCTCCTATACCACTACGCCGCTGCCATTCTTGGAGTTCAATTCCCGCTCGCAATCCCAGCCCGACTTTCGGAATACGACACCACCGAGCTCGGATTGCTTATTGCACTGCTGGCACAAGGCAGCGTGTTCAAGGCAGCCGAGTTTGACGCGAGTGCAGCGCAGAATGCCTTGCTCGAGCGAGTGGTAACTGAAAGCCCCATTGCTCGGGACACCGAAAGACTGGCCGCCTTGTTTGGTGCCCTTTCACTGAGCCTGAAAACCCGCCTCTCTGAATCCAGCTCATTCGCCCAAACGCTTCCAACAAACACGATCATGAAACAGAAAATCCTCTTCCTTGCCGCAAATCCGACCGGCACAACGCCATTGGCCCTCGATGAAGAATGCCGCCAAATCACGGAGAAAATCAGGGCAGCCGCCCACCGTGACTCGCTAGAATTGATAACGCGTTGGGCCGTGCGCCCCGAGGACTTACTCCAGCACCTGAACGAGCATAGACCCCACGTCGTTCATTTTAGCGGGCACGGCACGGCTACGGAGGAGATTGTGCTTCTCGACAAGGACAAGAATCCGAAGACCGTTCCTGCGCCGGCGCTAAAGCAGCTCTTCGCGACGTTGAAGGATAACATTCGTGTCGTGGTCCTGAATGCCTGCTTCTCGAAGCAACAAGCCTCCGCGATCACTGAAGTGGTGGACTGTGCGATCGGCATGAACAAGGCCATCGGTGACGACGCAGCGATCGCGTTTGCTGCTGCATTTTATCAAGCAATCGGTTTCGGAAGGTCCGTCAAAGTCGCGTTCGAGTCAGGGAAGAGCGCCTTGATGTTGGAAGGGATTCCTGAGGAGAAGACGCCCGAACTCCTTTGCAAAACGGGTGTGGACCCAGCCGCAATCGTGTTGGTCGAGCCTGACATCTCACAGCGAAACCCCAAGTAGGCTCATCGGATTCCGGCGCTGCTCCGCCGGTGAGCCAGACTATTGCAGCAACTGCGGGTTTGCGCGAGGGAAAAGCTTCCGCTGCGCCATGTTACTTGCCGGAGCGTAACCCGCACTTCCGAGGCCGTAAACAGGACCTTTCCCGCTTAAGAGAAGCGTTGAACCAATCACGCACAATCGGCATCACGCAGCAGGTTGCGCTCTGTGCTTCCGGTGGTGTCGGGAAATCCTCAGTAGCTCTCGAATTCGCGTGGGACTGTTTTGCCGCCGATCCCCAGATTTATACTGGTGGAGTGTTTTGGTGCGATTGCAGAAGTCGGGATATTTCAAGCTTGGCCGATGGCCTTGCATCATTCGCCTCGTCGCTTGGTCTGAGTGCCACCGACGACAACGATCTCATGCCTACGGCTCGACGGGTGCGCGACAGACTCACAAGCGGTCCTCCGTGCTTGCTCGTCCTTGATAACGTCATTGATTCTGAGCAATGGAGAGACAAGGAATGGAACACGCTTTTGCCTGGCGGCAACTGTAGTCGCCTGTTGACTACTAGATCGGAAACCGTGGGCGACCAGCGCGTTCCCATGTTGAGTCTTGCATCTCTGACTGAGGAAGACGCGAGGGAGCTTCTTCATTCATATCGTCAGGATGTGCCGCTCCGCGTAAAAGACGATTCGATCCGTAGTGTCATCGAGTGGTTTGGCGGTTTGGCCATCGGTCTGACAGTGGTCGGAATCTACCTTGGAATCCACGCCAAGGTAACGTGGGACGAATATTGGCGAAGCCTGCGCGATAAGAAACTCGACACAGTTCGTGAAACTGAGGATCTCGCGTCTCCTGCGGACTACACAAATCGCGTTGACGCGGTAATTGACGACATTTTTCGATCACTCTCTTCTTCCGAGAGGCGAGCGCTATTTTACGTATCCCTCCTTCCGGGTGAAGACGTAAGCGACCGTTGGCTTCGCGAACTGCTTGAGGACGACCTAAACACGCGGCGGATTTCAGGCAACGTGCCCCCAGGATACGCTTCTCTTCCGCATGCCATCATCACTCGATTGATGCAAAGGGGTATACTTCTTCGTTCAATCGAAACTCCCGTTCGCAGGACCGTCTCTGTTCATCAAGTCGTCCGGGAGCGAATCCGCGAACTCCTCAAGGTTGAACGAGGGCTCAGCCATGAACTCTCCGCGCATGTGCGTCAACTTGCCACAAGAGTTTACCACCGCTCCCGACAATGGACGCGCGCCATATCCGAGTGCACGGACATGTCAGAAGCTCAGAGGCTTTTGGATTCCATGCTGAGCGCCGACTGTGACCCAGATGTTTACACTTTCACCGCGATCCTATCGAAGGCAGTAACTTTTGGTGAAGCGAAGGCGATATTCGCGCAGATGAACGCGTCTGGCCACAAGCCGACGCTGTTTACGTTCAACACGCTTCTCACTAAATCGGAAACCTACGATGACGCGAAGGCAGTGTTTGCGCAATTGCAGGCAGCGGGCGAGGATCCGACGGAATTCACTTTCAATACGCTACTGTGGAAGGCAGAGGATTTCAGCGAAGCACAATGTATTATTGAGCAAATCAAGGACGCCAACCTCGAGCCAAATGCTAGAGCATATAACCGACTCTTATCGCTTGCGACAAAATATGATGAAGTGAATGCAATCATGGAGGAAATGCAGGAAATTGGCTACTCGCCACACTTGTTTTTTGTTCGGAAACTCCTTTGGTTGGCGAGGTCATTCGATGCAGCGGAGGCAGCTGCGATTCGCATCGAAGCAGAGGGTGGGAAGCTCGAAGAACCGCAGTTTGCGGCATTGTTGAGAAGAGCGGAGACCCAGGAGCAGATGGATCTTGTGGTGGCCCGTGCAGAAGCAGAAGGTTTTCCGTTTAAATTGAAAGTGCTCAATCGAAGACTTAATGGCGCAGCTACATTTACTGACGCGAAAGCCCTCTTTCTTCAATGTCTGGAATCTGGTCAGCAGCCCATTTGGGTTACTTTTCGAAGCTTGCTCGTTCACGCAGGGAATGATGAAGAAATCTTATGGACCGCTGAGCAAATGCGGTTGGCTGGTGTGCAACCGAAGGAAGGGAATTTGATAAAGATGTTATTGAAGAAAAAAACCGAACAAGAGGCGCTAACCATTGTTGCCAAACTGGAAGCCTCTGGGGTTCGAATAATCGGAAGCACCCGCAAGTGGGGATTACCGGCGGCAGCGAATTACCCTGAGGCCAAGGAAATGATTGCAGATATGCTGACGAAGAATGAGAAGCTCACGGTGGTTCAGTTCACATCTCTATTTTCGCAACAAGAGGATTTGCCGCACGTCAAAGAGGTGCTCAGTTGGTATTATGGTCTTCCATATCATCCTTCCGACCCTCTGAACGCGTTGGTTGCGAGCTTAAGGCAGCTAGACCGCGTGGACGAGGCAATGACTGTCGTCCTCCAACACCCGCACCTCTCGGCTGGGCAACGGTTAATGCGCGAGTTTCCAGATAAGGCACTAACATTTTTCCAAACTACTAAGAATACGGATTCTTCCCATCCGACAGCCGACCTAGCCCTCGGAATTCTTGCGATGGAAACAAACAGACAAGATGACGCAAGGATCCATTTTCAAGGAGCGCTTCAGCGAGCCAAGCATCCCAAGGCGATTGAGACAATTCAATCGAAGCTCAAGCTTCTGGGTTGATTGACAGTATGCGTCGTTCATCGGCTTCACCGGAACGCCCATCGAAAAGACTGACGCGAACACGCCGCCTGATCCGGCAAGAAGTTGGGCGAGTTCTACACCCCGCAGCAGATTTCCGACATCCTCTCCGCCATCGTCACGCTGGACAGCCAGGATCCGAAGACCGGCCCCAAGATGCGGCTGGATAGCGTGCTGGACTTCGCCTGCGGTTCCGGTTCCCTGCTGCTGAACGTGCGTAGGCACATGAAATACGACAAAGAAGGCAAGGACATGGGAGGCACCATCGGCAAGATTTTCGGTCAGGAGAAAAACATCACCACCTACAACCTCGCCCGCATGAATATGCTGCTGCACGGGGTGAAGGACACGGAGTTCGACATCTTCCACGGCGACACCCTGCTCAACGAGTGGGACATGATGCGGGAAGCGAACCCGGCCAAGAAACCCAGTTTCGATGCCATCGTCGCCAACCCACCCTTCAGCTACCGCTGGGAGCCAACCGACGCGCTGGCCGACGACGTCCGCTTCAAAAGCCACGGCCTCGCCCCCAAGTCCGCCGCCGACTTCGCCTTCCTGCTCCACGGCTTCCATTTCCTCAAAGACGAAGGCGTGATGGCGATCATCCTGCCGCATGGCGTGCTCTTCCGTGGCGGTGCCGAGGAACGCATCCGCACCAAGCTGCTCAACGACGGACACATCGACACCGTCATCGGCCTGCCCGCCAACCTCTTCTACTCCACCGGCATCCCCGTCTGCATCCTCGTGCTCAAAAAGTGCAAGAAGCCCAACGACGTGCTCTTCATCAACGCCGCTGAGCACTTCGTGAAAGGCAAACGCCAGAACCAACTGACGCCCGAGCACATCTCAAAGATCATCGACACCTACCAGTTCCGAAAGGAAGAGCCCCGCTACTCCCGCCGGGTGGAGATGGACGAGATCAAGAAGAACGACTTCAACCTGAACATCTCCCGCTACATCAGCACGGCAGTGGGTGAGGCGGAGATTGATCTAGCAGCGACTCATGGAGAACTGGTAGATATTGAGAAAGCCGTCCGAGCGGCGACCGTAAAGCACAATGGTTTTCTAAAAGAGTTAGGGTTGCCCTTGCTGCCGCTTGAGGAGCATGACTTGCCGGGCTGAGAGAGAGCAACCTTCCCGCCTCCGCGTTTCGTTTCAACCCTCCTCCTCTCATGGGCTTTTCATCGGCACAGCGGACGGATTCCGCTGCTCCATAGACGAGGCGAGAGAGCACCGGAGAAGAGGGACTCGCGCAAAGCCGCAAAGGCGCAAAGGAAGAAGGGGGTGGGGGATTGAAGATTTAAGATTTTCTTCCCTTTGTTCTCTATGTGTTCTTTGTGGTGAGATCGTTTCGTCATCCATTGAAGCGACAGGAGTGTCGCTGCTCCTTAGCTTCAATCTGCTCCGCGTTCATCCGCGTGCATCGGTGGTTCTCTTCATCTTGCTGGACGGCTTGGCGATCAATGCCCCTCCGCGCTTCGATTGCATCGATCATATGGATTTGTCCGATTCGCGGTTTCCTCATTTCTTGGCGATTCATGCACAAAGCGGACAGAGGCCGCTTCTCCGTATTTTCTCCGCGTCCCTTTGCGGACTCTGCGGCTCTGCGGTGAACTCTTCATGGAAGCAGCGGGAGGGAAATCCGGGCCGGAACTTTCCTCATTTCGCAGTGGAGCGAGATTTTCCCTTGCTCCCGCCCGCCCCAGTCCCTACGCAAGGGGCTACCAACCATGGGACAACAATCGAAAAAGATCATTAAACGTCGTCGCCGCGCTGACTATCTCAAGCGCAAGGCTGAAGCGACTAAGCTCGGTGGGATCGCTAAGAAACCTGCTGTCAAGAAGGCCGAAGTGGCCAAAAAAGCTCCTGCAAAGAAGGCTGCCGCTAAAAAGGCTCCTGCGAAGAAGGTGGCGAAGAAAGTGGCAGATGAGGCTGTGCTCGATGCTGCTCCAGCGGTGGAGGCCGCAGTGGAGGAGGCTCCGACGGCTGAATAAGCCCCATCGAAAGACCCACTTTCATTTTTCATCAAGCCGCCCCGCGAGGGGTGGCTTTTTTTGTTCCGGCAGAGCGGCGAGTATTTTTACCAACTCTTGGGTGAGGGTGCTGAGCCGGGCATGATGCTCTGCGCTCGCCGGTTGTGGGTCGAAGCGCAGGCGTTGGTGAAGTCGGATGGCCTCTACCAGTGCTGCACTGCTGGGCAGCGCGAGGCGGGAGAGCCAAGTGGCGAGTGGAGTGCCGGGTGGGCGGGTGCCGAGGGCTTTTTCCGCGTGAGATTCTAGGGCGTTGAGCGGTGTCTGGATGGGGGCGGCAGTGGAGTAGAGATAGGGACGGGGGGAGTCTCCATGCAGCTGGTTTCTGGATTTCCAAAGCCGTCTCATGATGAATGCGAGCACGCCCAAGCCGAGGGCGCCCATGATGAGCGTGGCGTAGAGGCGGTTGGCAGGGCGGTTGCGCCAGAGGAAGAAGTCTTCCCGGAAGCGTTTGACGGCGTCGTTGAAGCGTTGGGTGGTAGAAAGTTGAATCGGGGCGCTGGTCTGCCAGCTGGGCGGGGTGGTATCGAAGTCGATCCAGCGGCCAGCGCTTTCATCCCAGACGCGGCACCAAGCATGGCCATGAGTGCCACGGATGAGGTATTCGCCGTTTTTCAAATCCCGCTCGATGACCGCGTAGCCAATGCTGTAGCGGGCAGGGATGCCCGCCTCGTGAAGGAGTAAGGTGGCGGCCGTGGCGAAATACTCGCAATGACCGGCCCGGGTGGTGGTGAGGAATTGGGCGATGGCGCTGGGAGTGGTGGAGTTCTTACCCCGGCGTTGAGTGCTCTCGATGGTGAGATTGCGGGTGTAGGTGAAATTTTTAAAAAACCACTGGTGAAGGACGGTGAGCTTGGCGCTGAGGCTGGGTTGCTGGTCGAGCTTGAGTTCTGCGAGGACTTGGCGGAGTGCTTCCTTTTCGCGGGTGGGAACGGCGATGTCCTCTTTCGTGAGCGGTGGGTTTTCCGGGCTAAGTCGGTTTTCCCAGAGCACGCTACCTTCGATGACGGATTGCTTCGGAAAGATGCGCACCGTGCCTTGTGAGTTGCGTTCGAGGCCGTCTTGCTCGAAGTCGCGCAGACTGGCGGCGTCGCCGGGGAGTGGCAGTGGCGTCTCGGCGAAGGCGGCTCCGCGTAAAGTGAAGCGGGGTAGCGCATCAGCAACGGACTGCAACTGGATTTCTTCAGAGCTTCCCTGTGCGAGCAGGAAATAGGGGACTTGCCGAAAAAGGCGCGTATCAAGGTCGGTGAAGGCGGTATCACTCTGAGGCAGGATGGACCAATTTCCGGAGCGGTAGCTGTTATAACTCGCGGTGCGAAGCAGGCGTGGCACGGTGGCTGAGCCTTCTGGTCTGAGACGCCAGGCGATCTCCGGTGAGAGCTCGACCCGACCGGGACGACCGACCATAGTGGTTGTGGTATTAGGGTCAAAGCCCGAGCGCCGTGGAGCGCTGCCGCCGAGGAAATCATCGAGCCGCTGGATGGCGAATTGACCGGTAAGGGCGATGCCCGCAGCCACGATCAGAGAGATGACTAGGGCAAGTGGGCGGCTGTGAGTGGCGGCTAGCAGCATCCAGCCGGTGAGGATGACGACGCCGGGTAAATACGCCACGCTGCCTGACTGGGGGCCAAGGGTGGATGCCACGAGGGCGGTGACGAAGTAGAAGTTTCCGAAGTTGAAGTGGATGGGCGACTCCGTCAGCCCGAGGCGGAGATTGCGTTCGCGACGTTGCTTGGAGAGAAAGGAAAAACTGTTGAGTGGAAGGGAGTCATGGAACCCGTAGCTCTGGACGAACTGCATGGGTAGCAGCAGAGCGGGAAGCCAAGTCAGCAGCTTCGACATCACCATGGCGGGTGCGGTATCGAGTGCGATCAAAACGGCGGCGACGAGGATGGCCGCCGCATTGAGATGCCAGGTGCGCTCAGTCTGAGATGGGGTGAAATCCCAGCGAACTTTCAGCCAGTGCGCACTTTCAACGATGAGCGCGAGGATAATGCCGCTGACCAGGCGCTCGGTCATGACACCCCAGAAAATGAGGGTGCAACCGAGAAGGTAGCGGGGTGCTGGATGGACGGTATGAATCGGCGCGGGTCGGGTTAAACGATGGTGGCTAGGTGGGTCGGTAGGGCTAGAAGATCACGAGCGACGTGACCGGATTCGAGCCAATAACCGGGGATCGCAGCGGGAGCGGTGCCTTTTCCAATCACCAAGACGACGCACAATAAACCACGGCGAGTGAGGGATTTGAGGAAGTCCGCGCGTTGGGAATCCCAGCCGTTGAGGATGACGATACAGGAGCTGAGGTCTTCGCGATGGCGTAAAATCAGTTCAGCAAGGGCGGTGAAGTTTTCCACCCGTTGAGGTGGCACTGTGGCGAGGATTTCCAAGAGTTTATCGACCCGCTCGACGCTACGCCCGGCGGTGACGCTGTGGGCTTGGGCATCGATGAATAACAAGTCGATCAATGCGTCGCTGGTATCGATCGATGAGGCAAATGAGGCGGCGACTGAGATGACTTCTTCGAACTGGGCGTCGGTTCCGGAGGTGGAAAGCGTATCGACGATCAAGCCATAGCGAGGATATGAGGTGTCCGCGAGTTCCTTGACGATAGGCCGCCCGGTGCGGGCCCAACTCCGCCAGTGGATTTGGCGGATGGGATCACCGGGGCGGTAGTCGCGTAAGCCGATGAATTCCCCGGAATCTCCAATTGAGTTCGTATTCGCTTCACCTGCGACTTGGTATGACTGCCCGCCGGGGAGTTCGAACTGAGGGATTCGGAACCGCTGCGGTAGCACGGTTAGCGTCGCGTGAGGGGCTTTCACCCGGCGGCATCCCTGAAAAAGCCCAAAGGGATCTGGAAGTAGAACTCGGAGGTCTTGGAAATGGATCTGGCCCCGGCGAAGAGGTGTGATCTCCAAGGTGATTCGGGACATTTCACCCGGCGCGAGATTCAGTTCATCTCGCGTGCTGCCACCTGTGAAGCGGCGGTTTCTTGTCATCAACCACTGCCACCGGTAATAGGCGAAATACCGGTCGAAGGCATTTCTCTCCGCCTCGCCAGGTTCTCGAAGATGTGAGAAATCCTGTGAACTGGGCCGTGGATCTGGCGGTGACTCGGCCAGCCATAAACGGGAGACTTTCCGGCGCTGGGAGTGCGTCATTAGAACTGTGTATCGAAGCGGCTCACCCACCCTGGCATAGCGCGGTAGCTCACGCTTGGCCTCTAGCGGCGCACGCCTGACAAGCGCCCATGGGACGCTGATCAAGGTCATCCCGACCGTGAGCGAAAAAAGTTGGTAGGTGGCGCGTCCGCGTTGGCCCATGAGACAGACGGCGAGTATCATCACCAAACTGAGTCCGATGCCGGCAGGACGGGTGCGCCGCATCAAGAAGTGGCCGCTCCCCGAAGCGAAATGATACAAGCGGTAAAGAACCCCAACCGAGTCATTTCCGTGGGTGGGAAGAGGAGCAGGGGCTGGAGACTGCTGTGGCACTAAGATACTTAGACTGGAACGGGGATTTGTTCAACTAGTTCAGCCACGATCTTACGCGCACTGAGCCCTGAATACTTCGCCTCAGGGACTAGCACCAAGCGATGAGCGATGACGTCTGCCGCCACGGACTGGATGAGTTCTGGGGAGACAAAATCCATCCCTTGGAAAAGCGCCAAGGCTTGAGAAACTTTCATCAAGGCCAAGGAGGCACGAGGACTCGCCGCGAGCTGGATCGAGGGATGAGAGCGGGTGGCGGCGACTAGGGCGACGACATAGTGGCGCAGCTCATCGCTAAAACGGACATGGCGAGCGGCCTCCATGAGTTCCATGATTTCTTCACGGCTGACTGCTGGATTCAAGAGATCAACGGGATGTGATTCCGCTTGATCGGATAAAATCGCCGCTTCTTCTGCTGCGCTGACGTAGCCGAGTGAACACTGCATGGAAAAACGATCCATCTGTGCCTCTGGCAGCGGATAGGTGCCACGGAATTCCACCGGATTCTGCGTGGCGATGACGAAAAATAGACCATCAAACCCATAGCGCTCACCATCGATGGTGGCCTGTCGTTCGCCCATCGCTTCCAGCAGTGCGCTCTGAGTGCGTGGGGAAGCACGGTTGATCTCATCGGCGAGTAAGATGTCCGTAAAGATCGGCCCTGGGTGGAAGCGGAACTCTTGCGAGCGTGGGTCGAGCACAGAAACTCCCAAAATGTCGGAGGGCAATAGATCTGGAGTGAACTGCACCCGCTTGAACACCGTGTCACGGATCGACTTGGCGATTGCCTTGGCCAAGGTGGTTTTCCCCGTCCCTGGGAAATCCTCCAACAAGACATGCCCTCCAGAAATGAAACAGGCAAGAACACGGCGCACCGTCTCGTGCTGCCCGCGAATGACAGAACAGACCGCTGACTCCAAGCGGTTAGCAGTGGTCGAATGGCTCATGGGGTATCGATGAATAAGTGGATCAAGAGTTGCCCAGCCCCATCGCGATTTCACGAACTAACTGCGGGCCTTGATAAATAAATGACGTGTAGATCTGGACCATGGAGGCACCTGCTTTGATTTTTTCTTGGGCGTCGGCTAACGATGAAATCCCACCCACGCCGATGATCGGGATCTTCACTCCAAGCTGGCTTGAGAACTGGCGAAGCACATCGGTGCTTTTCCGGAAGACGGGTCTGCCGGAGAGACCGCCTGCTTGCGCGGACAGCGGATGGCCTGCGACTTGATCCCGGTCCAGCGTGGTATTCGTCGCGATCACACCTTCCAAGCCACCGGCGAGAAAGACCTGCGACAGGTCACGGATGTGATCTTCATCGAGATCAGGCGCGACTTTAAATAGAAGTGGCACCCATTTTCCGTGCTCAGCGGCGAGACGGGATTGCTCCTGTTTTAAGAGATCGAGAAGCTTTGCGCTTGCCTCCGCACCTTGTAACTCGCGAAGGCCGGGGGTGTTCGGCGACGATAAATTCACCGCGATGTAATCGGCGACTGGGTAGGCCTTGCGTAAGCAAATGAGGTAATCATCGGCGGCATTCGAGTTTGGGGTGTCTTTGTTTTTACCGATGTTGAAGCCGACGATGCCTTGGAAGGAGTTCGTGGCTTGGACATTTGCGACACCGGCGTCGATTCCAGGGTTGTTGAAGCCCATCCGATTGATGATCGCCTCGCGGTCGATGAGTCGGAAAAGCCGAGGTTTATCATTTCCTGTCTGCGGGCGCGGGGTGATGGTGCCGATCTCGATACTCCCAAATCCGAGCCTGCCTAGGGCGTCGATGCAGTTGCCCTCTTTGTCCAATCCCGCCGCGAGGCCGATGCGATTTGGAAACTGTAAGCCCAGCATTTCAAAAGGTTTACCCATTTCTGATGAGTCACCCAAGGCGCTCAAGAGTCCCACTTTTTCCGCCATTCTGAGGGCAGCTAGACTGGTGTGATGCGCCGTTTCGGCGTTCATGCAGAACAGCCCAGCGCGGGCGAGCGGATACAATGCGTCAAACATCCGTGCAAAGTGTTGGAGTAGAGCTGTAATGTCGAACCTCCATGCGACAAACTGTCCGATTCTGGGCGAATCTCGTCAAGACCGTGCGTTTTGTGCAGGGTGTGACTCATCATTTTACTTATAATGAGCGACTTATGATCTGAAAAATGGCGGTACGCGGATTGCTCGTAAGGTTTTGCGTTGATTCTGCTTCAAAAAGTGTTTTTCGAGAGTGGTTACATTGTGAATTCAATGCAGGCATTTTGGAAAAAAAGAAAAAAACAATAAAAGCACCTCAGCGACGTTTCATTAATAACACCTACCACTATGTCCTACGAATCCGACAGCAGCCTAAAGCTCTATCTACGGGAAATTTCAAAGACTCCTCTTCTCACGGCAGATGAGGAAGTCTCCCTAGCAAAGCGAATCAAGGAAGGTGACGAAAAGGCGCGGACTCACATGATCAGCGCGAACCTCCGCTTGGTCGTGAAAATCGCCCAAGATTATTCCAACTACGGGATGCCGGTGACTGATTTGATTTCCGAAGGGAACATCGGTCTCATGAAAGCGGTGGAACGCTTCGATCCCGAAAAAGGTGGGAAACTCTCCACTTACGCAGCTTGGTGGATCAAGCAGTCGATCAAGCGTGCTCTGGCAAATCAGTCCAAGACGATCCGCCTGCCGGTCCACATGGTGGATAAAATTGCCAAGATGCGCCGCATCGCTGCGATTCTCACCGAAGCGCTGGGCCGCGAACCGACCGATGAGGAACTCGCCGACGAAGTGGGCTTGCCACACCGGAAGCTGGCTCTTTTACGCCAAGCCTCGTTCCGCCCAGCCTCGCTCGATGCACCGATTAACGAGGGGGAAACCACAGAATTCGGCGAAGTCATCAGTGACGAGCGCGCGGTCAATCCACTGGACATGCTCACGGATAAGAACTTGCACGGCGAGTTAGACGGTCTGCTTTCAGTCCTAGACGAGCGCGAGCGCCGCATCATCGACGAGCGATTCGGTCTGAACGGCCGCCAGGCGATGACCCTGGAGGAAGTCGGTCACGAGTTCGGGGTGACCCGCGAGCGGATCAGACAGCTTCAGAACTCTGCGCTGACCAAGATGCGCCGTGCGCTACGGAAGAAAGAAAAGCCTCTGCCCAAGCCAGTCATTGGCAACATGGTTCTGGCCTGAACAAAATCTTAACGAGACCAAGCCGCATCCTACCCACCAGTGGGATGCGGCTTTATTCTTGGGGAATGGGGATGCCGATGGCGTGGTGGTCGCTGACGCTCTCGGGGGACTCGAGCATGACTGCGTTGAGATCTCCGAGGCCGAGCGTGAAGAAATAGTCAAAGGTGGTGGGTTTGAATTCGCTTTCTCTGGCACTGGCCCAGGTGAGCCGCTTTTTCTGCGGGGTGTCTGCCCAAGTGTTGCGGAAGCCAGCCTTGGTGAGTTCCTCGGCCACCTTACACAGTGGGAATTGGCCGTCGTGATTGGTATTGAAATCGCCTGTTAAGATCCAGCCGCCGATGGTTTTTCCAGTGAAGGCCTTTTCCACGACGCTGCGCTGGGCGATGAGCTGGGCCGCTTGCTCATTTCTCATGGCGGCAACTTCGGCTGGGTCGCCGCGATTACTCTTTAAATGCAAGCCATAGACCATCAGCAGGCTGCCATTTTTCTGCTCTAGGGCGGCGAAGGAAAATCCACGAGCCATTTCGGGCAGGGTGGGCTTCCAAGGTTCCCACGCAGCGGCACGGCACACGAGCTTGGAGGCGATGCCGACTTGCTGTGGGCGGATTTCTCCGGTGTTTGGATCCGTGAAACTACTGACGACATGGGTCTTCAGACCGGGGATGACGGCACAGAGTTCTTCAAAGGCGGCCCAGTCGCGCACTTCCACGCCGATGAAGACGTCGGGGTTGAGTTTTTTAAGGGCCTCCTGCGCGTCTTTCATGTGTTTGGCGGCTTCCTTCGTGGTGGCTTTTGGGCTTTTCCCAGGGAACCATTCGAGATTCCAAGTGATGACCTTGAGTGGGGTACCCGCCTGAAGGAAGGAGCTGAGAGTGAGGGCGGTGAGAAGGCGGAGTAGGTATTTCATGAAGACTGGAGTCCTAGCAAGGGTCTCTGCTACAGCACGGGGAAGGCCAATTCTGTGACAGTTAGCTCACCGGGTATGACTTACAACAGGCTGCCCTGAAGGATGATACCGGCGACGGCGAAGTAGATGATGAGTCCGGTGACATCGACCAAAGTGGCGACGAAAGGGGCGGAAGAGGTCGCGGGGTCTAGTCCGAGACGCTTGAGCAGGAAGGGAAGCATGGAGCCGGAGAGGGTGCCCCAAAGGACGACGCCGATGAGTGAAATCCCTACTGTGAGGGCGATGAGCAGCCAGTGACTGCCGTAGATATTGGGGAAAATAGAGGCCCAAATGAGGATTCGCACCACCCCGAAAAAGGCAAGAATCAGCCCAAGTGAGCACCCGGAGAAGATTTCCCGCCGCATTACGCGCCACCAATCTTGGAGTTTTACTTCACCGATGGCCATGGCGCGGATGATTAGGGTGGCGGCCTGGGAGCCGCTATTTCCGCCGCTGGAGAGGATGAGTGGCACGAATGAATTGAGTACGAGGGCCTTAGCGATTTCGTTCTCGTAGTGCCGCATGGCGCTGGCCGTGAAGAGCTCGCCGACGAAGAGCACGATGAGCCAAGTGGCGCGTTTTTTTACGAGTTTGCGAAACGAGATGTACATGTAGGGCTCGTCGAGCTGCTCCAAGCCACCGATTTTATGGATGTCTTCTGTAGCTTCTTCTTCAGCGACATCGAGAATATCGTCCACGGTGACGATGCCGACGAGGCCGCCATGGCGATCGACGACAGGCAGGACAGTGCGGTCGTATTTCCGAAAGGCAGCGACGGCGGTTTCTTGGTCGTCTGTGGCGTGGAGCGCGGTACAAACGCCGTCACGGAGCTCGCTGACCTGCTTTTCGAGCGGGCAAAGCAGGAGATCACGGATGCGGACGTCGTCGATGAGTTTGCCGTCGGAATCCACCACGTAGAGGACGTTGAGTGTCTCGCTGGCGCGGCCATTTTCCCGGATGTGGTCGAGGACTTGGCGGGCGGTCCATGCGTCGCGGATGACGAGGTAGTCAGAAGTCATCAAGCGACCGATGCTGTCTTCTGGGTAGTTGAGCAGGCTGAGGGCGATTTGGCGTTCCTTGGGGGAGAGGCTGTTGACGAGGCGGGCGCAGACGAGAGTGGGGAGTTCTTCGAGCAGGGCGGTGCGGTCGTCCGCGGCCATGGCATCGAGGATTTTCGCGGCATCTTCATGGCCCATGGCGTGGAGGAGATTCTCTTGCGACTCGACGGTGAGGTATTCGAAGAGCTCTGCGGCTTTATCCGTCGGGAGCAGGCGGAAGAGGATGGCGAGCTCGATTGAGGAAAAGGAGTCGATGATCTCGCCGGAGTCTGCGGGGAGCAGGGTGGTGAGTTGGGCTTTGATTTCCACGAATCGTCCTGCTTTGAGAAGCTGGGCGAGTTGTGCGGTGGAGACCGGAAGCGACATGGTAAAAAGAAAGCGACGACGGCCGCTTGTCTTCAGTCCGGGATACCTGCGTTGAGCAAGAGGATTCGGCGGAGTTCGAGGATGGCTTGTGGATCGTTGAAGGCACCGTGATCACTTGGGACGATTTTCTCAGACTCGGCACTTTTGAGGTGAGAACTCCAGTAGGGCACGACACCGTCACCACTCTCGGGTGTGTCGCCCTTGCCCCTGTCACCGAGAATGGAGTGATGGGGAACGAGGATGGGGAGCTTATCGAGGGATTTGTAGAGGGGGTTTTTTGGCGAAAGCCCGGCAACGCTGGTGAGTCGGCCGCGCTCGATGAGATTTCCTGGAATGTCGATGAGGGCGCTCGTGACGGTGGTGGGAAGGGTGAGCACTTTGATGAAGAGGCTGGTGAGTGATAGATCGGCTAGGCCGCTGCCACGATGAGGGGTGCAGATGTAGATTTGGCGACTGATGTGAGGATTTGGCTCAAACAGGGCGACCCGGCGGAGGAGGTGGGTGGAGTTGAGTTTATGATAGAGCGGCGAGGCGTTAGTTCCCAGTTCATCATCCCAGATGGTGCGCCCGGGCTTGATGACTTGCATGCGGGAGAGCAGGCCACCCATGCTGTGGCCGATGATGACCATCTTATTCTTGGGGTGGAAGAGCTCGTTAAATGCGGTGAGCTCCTCGCGGAGGCGCATGGCTGAGTAGCTAATGGGCCAGCCAGTTGGGTAGTAGAAGAGCATGTATTGATACTTGCCGCGGAGCTTGGGATCGGCCCGGAGATCATTGATGACGTTTCGCCACATGCGTGGGTGGGAATTTAGGCCATGGACGAGGAGCACGGGGATGCGCTCGGGATCGAAGGGTTCGAGCAGGAACAGCTTGGAATCGATGACTCCGGGGTAAATGAGGCCGGTGATGGCGATTTTAAATTCCTCAATGTCGTGGGTCTGCTCGACGATGGGGGCGGTGAAGTCAGCGGCGAGGGGATAGCGGGTCTTTCCTAGCTGGATTTGTGAAATAAAGGTGGGGTCGTAGCCGGTGAGAGAGGCGCTGCGTGGGCTGCCGGGTGAGGAGGAGGAAGGGGAGTCGAAGTTGAGCACGCCAGTGATGGGGTCGAGGTAGCTGCGATTGCTGATGAAGCGCTGCATGGTCGGATCGTTGGGGCGGCGCCATTTCGGAGCGAACGGTGCCCCGGCGCCGTCGTGGGTATGCCAGTGTTGGCAGAGGGTGTGCTTGACGAGGTGAGCGGGCTTAGCGGATTCGAGCTGGGCGAGTGGGCGGACTCCCAATTTCTCAGCGATGTCGGCGCGAATGCGGTAACTGACCCCGGCGTAGGTGAAGGGTTTTTCGACGGCGTGGTTTTCGCCGATGAAGTTTTTCGCGATGCCTTCTGTGGCAGTTCTTAGGATGCGTAGCGCGTGCTGTTGCTCGGGACCTAGGGACTTGATGTCGGGGATGCTGCCGCCGTCGGTATCGAGGTGGTTCCAGGCGATTTCCGCAGCGCGGAGTTGGTAAACGGCTGCCGCTTGCTCATCTGTGGTGAAGTGATTGGCTTTTTTGAGTAGGGCATCCGCAGCGTTGAGGGTGACGCCTTGAAGTTCGCGGTTGGCTTTCTCTGGCGCGGGCCTGATGGCGACGCATGAGATGAGAAAAAGACTACCAACGAGAGTCAGCGAGAGTTTACGCATGGCGATAGGAAAAGGAGGTGGATGACATTAAAGTCCGCTCAACCAATTGCGTTTGACGACGGGGAAAAGCTCCTTATTGGAGGCTTGCATGAGCTGCTCGGACCACTCGTCGCAGATCATTTCGCTAGATCTCTTGAGATTGGGATTTTGCGGGGTGCTTAGCTGAATATCAGGCCCCCGGCGATCGGCAACGGTGGCGATGAGGTGGCCGGTAGCGGCATCGGTGACGCGGGCCTCGAAGGCACAGAGCGGGAGGCGGATGAGTGATCTTACGAGGCGAGGAGTGCTGGGATGTGGGTCAAACTGGACTTCTGTGAGGGCGACTTCGAGGATGAGGGTGCCGGGCTGGAGGCTGTCTTCGGTTTTGTAGAAAATGCAGATGGGAGAGGTGAAGGCTTGGTTCAGGGAGCTATTCCAGTGTTTGGCAAGGGAGGTGCAGCGCTTGATGTAGTCTCGCTTGGAGGTGATTTCGGTCCCCTTGCTTTTTTCCCAGAGCTCGGTCCGCAGGAAGGAGGTGCTGACTGAGCGAACGATGATGTGGTGGTAGCGAGAGATGTCGATTTTCGGGTCGTGCCACGCATGTTGGAAGGGTAAGCGCGGCGACCGTTTTGAAAGATCGACAGCAGTGGACTTTAAAAACCGAGTGCTGTCGGGGTAGGGGGTGGATTGCTCTAAACTACAGGAGCAAACATTGGCGAGAGCAAAGGTGCTCAGTAGGAAGCGGAGGAGATTTTTCATCAGCGGAACAGGATCGAAGATATTCTAGCCGTGAAGAGGCGCTTCTAGCTCCTCGAAATCCATTTCACGGACTCGTTTGTGATCCCGTTGGAGTTCGACCTGAGCACGGAGTTGTTCGCGGACTTCGATGCCTGCGGGAATAGCTGGCAGGATCAAGGAATTCATTGAGCGATCCGATGTCTCCAGATGGATCGATGCCAGACCGGTGAGACGCATCCACCAGGTGCGGATGAGGATGGAGTCTTTCACTCGGTAGAGTTCGATCTCATCGATAGTCTGGTTGATGATGCCTGAAGTGACACGCAGGCGCTGGGTGGTGAGTTCGAATGTTTTCGTCCTCACGGCCCAGTATTTCCAGAGCATGTAAATTAGCGGAATTAACAATCCGACCAGCGCGGGCGGGAAAAAAACACCACCGACTCCGATGGCGATTGCCAGAAAAATGGCCGCCGCGAAAGGACCGAGGTTTAGCCATTGTGATGAGCTGCCTTTCCAGAGGGATTGTTCATCGGTCATGGACAGGAGCATGCTTGGCCTCAGGGGCATTCTGCAAGTGGAGAATCTTTAGAGATTTTCCGCAGGCTTCAAATGTACCCTGAGCAATCGAGCCTTTGATTCATTTCGCTGGCGGGGTTGGCCTCACTCGACATGCCGACGACTACGGCTGGTACTCCAGCGACGGTATGGTGTGGTGCAACATCGTTCAGCACGACACTGCCGGCGCCGATTTTCGCGCCAGTGCCGATTTCGACGCGACCCAAAATTTTCGCGCCTGCGCCGATCAGCACGCCTGAGCGGATGATCGGGTGGCGATTTCCGCAGTCCTTGCCCGTACCGCCGAGGGTGACTTCGTGAAGAATTGACACGTCATCCTCGATGATGGCCGTCTCGCCCACGACGAAAGAAGTGGCATGGTCGAGTAAAATGCCGCAGCCAATTTGCGCCGCAGGGTGGATGTCCACTGCAAACGCTTCACTCGCAACACTCTGAAAATAGAGTGCCAACCAGCGTCGGTCATCCTTCCAGAGTTGATGAGACACCCGGTAAGTCGTCAGAGCGAGAAAGCCTTTGAAAAAAAGCAGCGGCTCCAACAGGGAGAAACACGCAGGATCCCGCTCGAACATCGCCCGCAAGTCTCGCACCGACGCGTGAACGATTTGTGGGTTCTCCGCAAAAACTCCGGTCAAAAGTGTCTCCAAGCTCGTTCTAGGCATGTCTTCCCGCGCAAGCCTCCGTGCAAGTCTAGTCCCTAATGCGCATGCAAGAGTGCTTCTGGAAAGGATCACATCGTCCGCGAGGTGCCGTAGAAATGGTTCCTCGGACGCGACCCGCTGCGCCTCAAGACGTAAGGTTTCCCAGACATGTTGCATGTCCGCTACGGCCCCAGCACAAAGCTTTGCTGGATTCTTGCTCGCCGGGGCTAGTCCGGCCTGTTGAGATTCGCTCATGAAGATTTCACAGAAATTGGAATATGCCTGCCGAGCGATGGCTCAGCTGGCGAAATACCATGACGGGCGGAGTCTTACACGCCTCGAGGACTTAGCGCAACGGGAAGCAGTATCCGGAAATTTTCTTGTGCAAATTCTCAATGATCTACGCCGTGCCGGCCTCATCGAAAGCCGTCGTGGCAAGGCCGGTGGCTACCTTCTCGCAAGGACGGCCGACCAAATCACCCTCCGTCAGGTCATCGATGCAGTGGATCCTGCCCTTCTTCAATGCTCTGTTACTCGCGATGGAGATTCCGGTGAAGCGGTGCGGCGTGCCTGGGACCAAGTCTCTCTAACTCTACTCAAGTCCCTCGACCAAATCACCTTAGACAGCTTCGTCAATCCACAGACCTCCCCGATGTTTTACATCTAATTCTTCACCCGCTGGGAGGGCCTGATAGCCTGATTTAAAAATTATCAACATTCATGAAATATTTCGCTGGATGAACTAATCCGTTTTCGGTAAAGGACTTGAGCTTACCAACTCTCTAATCTCATGGCTGCACCCGGCGAACACACCCACCACATCAAAATCCGCTCGACGCAAATGGAAATGCAGTCGGCAGGAAATGCAAACCGCGAAGAGGATTACGACAGTAAACTCAGAGCTGCCGAAGAAGATATCGAGCGCATCCAGCTCCAGCGCGAAAGCCTCGCGCGCCAAAAACGCGAACTCGAAGAACTCACCGAGCGCAAGCGCGCCTTCCTCTCCCAGCAAGCTGAGCTCGTGGAAAAGCTCACCTCTTCGCTCACTCTCATCGACCGCGGCTTATATGAAATCAACCAAGAAGCGGACGACCTCCAGCAATGCCGCGTCTGCTTCGCCGCCCACCTCGAGAAGATCCAGAAGTTCAATCCGGAAAATTGGGGACGCGATGTGGCTCCTGAAAAACTCGAAAAAGCCCTGATGGCCATCGACATCGCTAGCGACGAGTACGACCAAGCAGCCACCCATTTCCAAGGCACTCGCAGCGGCAGTATTTTCGGCGGTAGCTCGAAGCGCAGTCGCTCCGCGAGCCGCAGCGGCACCAGCTCAGAATTCTTGGTGAATCTGCGAAATGGCTTTGCCTTTAATCTCCCCATCCTCGTGCTCGGCACCGTTGCCGTTTTCATCTACTTCACCAAGTAGCCATTACCTCAATGAGCCGGAACAAGTTTCTCACCGAAGATCTCGAACTTCAGAAGATTCGCGAGGCCGAGCAGCAGCTCTTATTGCTCGAACAAGAGTGCGCGGAAATCCCCAAAAAGCTCGCTCTCCAGCAGAAAGAGCAACAATGCACCATGCCGCCCCTCGCGGAAATCGAAGATCGCAAAAGGCGAATCGCTCATGACCAAATGGTCTCCCGTGGCGAGGTGGCCAACATCCTCCGCGACCAAAACCGCAGCCTCCTTCTCATGGTCCTCTTCGCCTCCGCCTCCGCATCGCTGATCTGGTGGGGCATCAAGTTGATCCAAGGCTGATGGCTTGCGGACTCCCTCAGGGATCTTGACAAAACGCCTCGTTCAAACCACTTCTTGACCCAGAAAATGGCAAGTAAATCACTAGAAATGGCAAAACTAACGCGCTTGAAAGGCCGTCAAAAAGTTCTGACCTTCGCCGTAAATTTTTCGTTTTTAGTGATGTGCCTTTCCGTCGGTTTCCTCGTCTATGCGGCTGGATTTCCTCAGCACCGCCAACTAGCGGCCCTCGAAGCTAAGCTCCAGCTCGCCCAACAGCACGAACGTGACGTGCTCGCAGACCTAGAATACCACCAAATCGAGTTTCGCGCACTCAAGACAGACCCAGCCTTTTTAGAAATCCATGCGCGCGACCGGCTGAACTATTACCGCGAAGGCGAGCGGGTTCTTAAATTCTCCAAGGATCAGTGAACTTGATTTGCCGCTTGGCGGGACTGCTTTCCCAGTCTATCCCACGCTCATGCGCGACGATATTGAACGGATTTTGATCGATGAAGCGGTGATTGAGCGTCGTCTCGACGCCATGGCTCTCGATATCGAACGCGACTTCCCCGGCGGCACACTCGTCGTCATCATCCTGCTAAAAGGTGCACTCGTCTTCGCCGCAGACCTTCTCCGTCGCGTGCCACGCCCGTTGGAAATCGAGTGCCTCAACGTCGCCAGCTACCACGGTGGCATTGAAAGCTCGGGAAAAGTCGATTTCCTCGACCGCCATTTCCCCGAGGTCAAGGGGCGCCACGTCCTGCTCCTCGATGACATCCTCGACACCGGACGCACTCTTCATGCCGTATCCGCCAGGCTCGTCGAAGAAGGAGCCACCGCCGTTCACACCGCCGTCCTCTTGGCCAAGGACAAAGTGCGCGCCGCAGAAGTGGAAGCGGACTACGTCGGCTTTGAAATTGGCGACGAATTCGTCGTCGGCTACGGCCTCGACTACAAGGGCATGTACCGGAATCTCCCCTACGTAGGCGTGCTCAAGCTCTCCGCCGCTACCTGATTTTTTCTCACCCGATCAAGTCACCGATCGAGCCGAAATCAGGCGAAAATAAGCGCTTATACGTCCGCGCGGCGTAGCCGTCGGTCATCCCCGATAGGAAATCACACACCAGCCGTGCCCGGACTGATTCATCCGCCGCGGCCTCCAGCTCTGCGGCGGTATCTGCCGGGAGAAGCTGGAAATCTTGCCCGTCGATCAACTGCCGTGAAATGTAACGCTCACCCAGCACCTCCCACAACTGCCGCAGCATCCGGCTGCCTTTGTGCTCAAGCTGCTTCAACTGCGGCGAGCGGAAAACCACCTCAAAGGCCAGCCGCTTGAACAGGCTCGATTCCACCTTCACCGCCTCGTCGATCTCCAGCCGATAGCCATACCGATTCGTCGTCCCGCTGAGGAAATTTACCTCCCGCACCAGACGAGTCGCTTGAATGTACTTCCCGATTCTCTTGCCGACAAACGGGTCCACCCGCTTGCGCCGGATCGCTCGCATCAAATCCCCCAGAGCGCTTCCTTCCCCCGTCGCCACGCCCTGCGCTTCCGCCCATGACTCGATTTTCTCGATCGTTAGGAACCCCGCTCGCACGCTGTCCGAGAGATCATTCAGCGAGTAGGCCGTATCATCCGCCCAATCCATCACCTGGCATTCGACGGATTTGAAACCATCCCGCACCTTGCCCGGCGTGAGTTCTAGCGGGAAATCATTTCCCCCCATCGCCCAGTCCAAATAGACGTGTTGGGAATCATAAATGAAATGATGCTCCGGTTGTTTTCCTAACTCGGTCCACAACGATTTATACTTCAACACCCCGTCCAGAAACGCCCGTGTCGGGTCCATACCACTGCGCTTGGTTGAGAAAATCCGCTCCGTTAGCAAGCGCAGCGTCTGAGCATTTCCCTCAAATCCGCCGTGGTCACGCATCAAGAAATTCAGCGTCCGCTCACCTGCATGGCCGAAGGGTGGATGCCCTAAATCATGCGACAGGCAAATCGCCTCCACCAAATCCGGGTCGATGAAATAATCCTCCCCTAGCGGCCCATCCGGCTGGCTCTTCAGCCAGTAACAGATCGACTTCCCAATCTGCGCTACCTCCAGCGAATGCGTCAGCCGCGTCCGGTAGAAATCATACTCACCACTCCAGAACACCTGCGTTTTATTCTGCAAGCGCCGGAACGTCGGTGTGTGCAGCACTCGGTCCCGGTCGATCTGGAACGGCGTCCGATAGTCCGCCGCATCCGCCGCGCCTGAGCGCCGCTCCGTATCAAAAGCCCCGTAAAAGCGGTT
Organism: Verrucomicrobiaceae bacterium; assembly: GCA_027484055.1. Taxonomy (GTDB): domain Bacteria; phylum Verrucomicrobiota; class Verrucomicrobiia; order Verrucomicrobiales; family Akkermansiaceae; genus Luteolibacter. The sequence continues at coordinate 246,442 of JAIXQH010000010.1, forward strand.
CAACATTTGCCGAACCCTAAAGCCCTCAGCGCATCCGGCAATCTCAACCTTCACCCACGTTTTTTCCTCCCGCTACGATCTTCCTCGCTCCCTCCCGCCTCCCGCCTTAGGCTCATGCCATGGACGCCTTGATTCACCTCTTAGAAGCCAAGCAAGATCTCACTTCGCGCGAGGTGCAGGTCCTCGCCGATCTCCTGCTCGACGCCACCGCACCGGATGAAAAAAAAGCCCGCCTGCTCGAAGCCCTTGCCCTCAAAGGTGAGACCCCAGACGAGATCGCCGGCTTCGTCGAAGCCTTTCTCGAACACGCCGTGGACCCTCACCTCCGTCTGCTCGACCTCCCTGGCCCCACCCTCGATGTCTGCGGCACCGGTGGCGACCAGCTTGACCTTTTCAACGTCTCCACCACCGCCATGTTCATCGCCGCCGCCGCCGGAGCCGTCGTCGTGAAACACGGAAATCGCGGCATCACCTCCAAGAGCGGCGGTGCCGATGTTCTTGAAGCTCTGGGAGTCAGGATCGACTTTGGGGCAGAAGAATTCAGAACTTGCGTCGAGCAAGCAGGCCTCGGCTTCATGTTCGCCCCGCTCTATCACCCGGCCTTCAAGTCCGTCGTCGCCGTGCGGAAATCTCTCGCCTCACGCGGGGTGAAAACCATTTTCAACCTCATCGGCCCCTTGCTCAATCCCGCCCGGCCCGAGTGCCAACTCGTCGGCGTCTTCTCCCGCGAGCTCTGCCCCGTCTTCGCGGAAATCCTCCAACGCCTCGGCCGCGAAAGCGCTTGGGTCGTCCACGGCACCACCGGCGATGGACGCTCGGTGGATGAAGTCAGCCTCATGGGTTCCACTCGCATTTGTAAATCCGGCTCGCTCCAAGACATGGACGACGAAGAAATCCGGCCCCGTGATTTCGGCCTCCACCATGCCGAAGTCGAAGACCTCCAAGGCGGCGACGCCAAGGTCAACGCCCTCATCCTTGAAGCCATCCTCAACGGCAGCGAAACCGGCCCCAAGCGCGACATGGTCCTCATCAATGCCAGCGCCGCGCTCGCCTGCGCTGGTCTCGCCGACCACATGGACGACGGCCTAGAAATCGCCCAAGAAATGATCACTAGCGGTGCCGCCCTCGATCGCCTCCGCCGCCTCCAAAAAGCCTCCCGTGCCTAAGCCTGCAAACCCATCACCTCACCCGCCTCAACCGGCCTACCTTTCAAATCGTCCTGATCTCGGTCGATTTGAAAGAGGCTCTCGGTTCGCTACGTTATGGGTGCCATCCGCCAATCCATTTCCATGACGTCCTCCCGATTTGCCCTCTGCCTGCTGGGCGCCCTAGTCACCTCGCTCAACGCTGCTCCGGATTTCATTCACGAAGTCGCGCCGATTTTGAAAAAGCACTGCGCCGAGTGCCACACCGAGTCCAAGAAAAAAGGCGGGCTCTCCATGAACGATGAAAATTCGTTCCGCGAAGGCTCAGAAAATGGCCCGATCCTCCATCCCACGCATCCCGAGAAAAGCCTGCTGCTCGAAGTGATTTCCACCGATGACGAGGACCTGCGGATGCCGCCTAAGGGCAAAGGACTGGATGACAAGCAGGTCGAAATCATCCGTCAGTGGGTGATGGCTGGCGCAAAATGGGAACCCGGCTACGCGTTGAAAACTCCCGCCTACGAGCCGCCGCTTCGCCCACGCAACCCCACTCTTCCCGTTGCTCAAGGAAAGCGGAGCAATCCCATCGACCGCATCATCGACCACTACCTCGCGGGTAAAAAACTGCCGCGTCCAGCGCCCCTTGATGACAGCGCATTTCTCCGCCGCGTGCATCTGGACCTCGTCGGCCTGCTGCCGGACGTGGAAACAGTGCGCAGTTTCACCGCCGACAAGTCAGCCGACAAACGCAGCCGCTTGGTCGACAAGCTGTTGGCCGACAAGACCGCTTACACCGACCACTGGCTCACCTTTTGGAACGACCACCTGCGCAACGATTACGCAGGTCCAGGGGTGATTGAAAATGGCAGGAAACAAATCAGCGGCTGGCTCTATCAGGCGATCTATGACAATATGCCATACGACGAATTTGTCCGCCAGCTCGTCGCCCCGACTGCGGAAAACGAAGGCTTCGCCAACGGCATCGTCTGGCGTGGGACCATTTCCGCCGCGCAGATCCCACCGATGCAATACGCGCAATCCGTCGGCCAGACTTTCCTCGGCATCAACCTGAAATGCGCCTCCTGCCATGACTCATTTGTCGATCGCTGGAAGCTCAGCGAGGCATACGGTTTGGCGGCGATCTATTCGGACAAACCCTTGGAAATGTTCCGCTGCGACAAGCCGACCGGAAAAACGGCGGTTGCCGCGTGGTTGTTTCCTGAACTTGGCACCGTGGACGCCAGTTTACCCAAGGATCAGCGGCTCAAACAGCTCGCCGCTCTCATCACACATCCCCAAAATGGCCGCACGCCGCGTGCCATCGTGAACCGCCTTTGGCAGCGTCTCATGGGCCGTGGCATCGTCCACCCGGTGGATGCCATGCAGTCCGCGCCGTGGAACGAAGACCTGCTCGACTACCTCGCGGTTCATCTTACGGAAAATCACTATGACTTGAAACAAACGCTGCGCCTGATTTGTGGATCTGCCGCCTATCAATCGAAGTCCGAGTCCTTTCGCGAAGCACCGTTGGAAAGCAATTACAGCTACCTTGGCCCTCGTGCGAAACGACTGACCGCCGAGGAATTCACCGACGCCGTCTGGCAAATCTGCGGCACGGCGCCCCAGAAAATCGACGCCCCGGTGAACCGTGATAAGGCCATGGTGGCGCGTGCTTCCTTGATGAAATCGGATTTACTGATGCGCACTCTCGGCCGCCCGAACCGCGAACAAATCGTCACCACCCGACCCAATGACCTCGCCACTTTGGAGGCGATGGATCTGAACAACGGCGCGATTCTCGACCAACGACTGGTCCAAGGTGCAAAAGCCCTAGAAGCCCGTAAATTTACCAGTCCCACGGAACTCAGCACCTATCTCTGGCAGGCCGCACTCTCAAGAAACCCGACTCCTGAAGAGCTCAAACTCTCCCTAACCCAACTTGGTCCTGCGCCGACTGCAGCAGCCATCCAAGACTTACTCTGGGGCCTGTTCATGCTGCCGGAATTTCAAATCATTCGCTGAACCCATCTCCAATACCATGCAAGCGCTACCTCTTGATCCGGAACAACCTCGCCGGGATTTCCTGAAAAAACTCTCTGCAGCATCGATTGCCGCGCTGATGGCCCGTGCCCCGCGAGCCTCTGCGGAGACGATCATCCAGCCAAAAGCCACTGCTGACGCCTGCATCCTACTCTGGATGGGCGGTGGCATGGCGGCTCCTGAAACCTTCGACCCCAAGGCCTATCAGCCATTCGTCAAAGGCGCACCCGTTGCGAACATGCTCTCCACCTTTCCGGCAATCGACACCTCGGTGGACAACATCAAAATCTGCCAGGGTCTCGAAAAAATCGCCAAAGTGATGGATCGCGCGACGCTCATCCGCTCTGCCGTGCAGCCGGATTTGGGGAGTATTTTGCATTCCCGGCATCAGTATCATTGGCACACCGGGTACGTCCCGCCGCAGACGGTCGCGGCCCCGCACATCGGTGCGTGGATGGCGAAGGTGTTGGGACCTCGCAATCCGGTCATGCCCGCGTTTATCAACATCGGCCAACGACTGGAAGGGGTGGGGGAATCCGAAGAGCTGAAAGCCTTCACCACGGGGGGATTTTTCGGGTCGGAATTTGGGCCCATGAATCTGCCATTCCCCAAGGAGGCGATGCTCGCCGTGCGCCCACCGAAGGGCATGGACCCGGGACGTTTCTCGAACCGACGGGCGTTTTTCCAAAAGCTCATCGACCGCACTCCGCATCGCGATTTGATGTCGGACTATCAGGAGGCGTCGATGCTGCGTTCGCTGGACAGCGCGCACCGGCTGCTGTCTGCGCCGGAGGCAAAGGCGTTTGATTTGGGCTTGGAATCGAAGGAAACTCGCGAGGCCTATGGCGACAGTAATTTCGGCCAGGGCTGTTTGTTGGCGAGGAATCTGGTGGAAAAAGGAGCTCGGTTTGTGGAAGTGACGACCGAGTATGTGCCGTTCAAAAATTGGGACACTCACGCCAGTGGCCATGAAGTCATGGAGCGGATGCACCGTGAAATCGACGGGCCGATCGCGCGTTTGATCCTCGATCTTGAAGAGCGGAAACTGTTGGATCGCACGCTGGTCATCGTGGCCACCGAATTCAGTCGAGATGCGATGATCGAAGGCGTGCCGGGATCGAAAGCAAGGGACCAATCCACCGCGAAATCCGACGTGTTGCTGGAGCCAAAACACTACGGCTTGCACCGGCATTTCACCGGGGGGTCATCGGTGGTGATGTTCGGCGGCGGCATGAAAAAAGGCTACGTTCACGGCTCCACGGCGGATGAGCGTCCTTTGATTGTAACGAAAGATCCGGTGTCGATTTCCGATTTGCATGCGACCATTTTCACCGCAATGGGCATCAGTCCGAAGACGATGTATGAAATCGAGCAACGGCCGTTTTACGCGACCCAAGATGGGACTGGCGTTGCGGTGAAAAATGTCTTCGCGTGAAATCATCCTGTTCACTCGTCCGCTTTACAGCGGGGTGACAGGCGGATATTTCAAGAATCATGGAAACGGGCTTGCTAATCTCGAATCTGACGCCGCAATCTTTCCCCGAGCGCCTGCCCGATATAACCACATGTCCGAACTTCTAGAAGATGATGATCTCACCGCCGCATTGAAAAAATGCCCCGAGTGGGACTATGAGAAAAAAGCAATTACCCGAACCGTCGAGTTCGAGGAATTCATGGATGCGATTGATTTCGTCAACGATCTCGCCGAGATCGCGGAAGAAGCGCAGCACCACCCAGACATCACCATCAAGCACACCAAGGTGATGCTCCGCCTCACCACCCACGATGCCGGCGGCCTGACCGATCTGGACGTGGAACTTGCCCAGCGAGTGGACAATCTGGTGGATTGATTGGCTCAATCTACTTTCAAATTCAACGGCAGAGCTCTCCTTGTGGGTGCTCTGCTTTTTTTAGGGATGGAATCCCGCTGGGATTGGGTTTGATGGGTGGCTAAACTAGGCAGCATTGGGGAATTCCCAGCCGAGTGGACCATTTTCGCCCCACGAATGAGGGATACGGCGGTGCTTCGATATCAACGGGGGAGCATCAGCTCCTCGTCGGTCAGGCCGGTCAGTCCGTTGAGGCCTTTGAGCAAGCGACGGAGGATGAGGAAGAGAAAGATGAGGATCGGTAGGCCAATCACCGCGAAGCCCCAGCCGGTGAGCTTGCCGACGAGGGCGTTGTAGGTTTCTAGGGCATCGATCGCGGTGTGGTCAAATTTTTGGAAAAACCAGAGCGCTAGGCCGAGATTCATGAGAGAGCTGAGAAAAAATGAGGCGGAAAATAAGCGGGTGGACTGCGCTAAGAGGGACTGATAGGCCTCAAGGTTTCCCAATTCTTTGATTTTAGTTTCGATCTTGGGGATGTCGAAAAGGTTGTCATTGTAGAGGAAGACATTGAGCAGGGGGCTTTTCGATTTCGCGGAGGTCAGGATGGCGATGCCGAGCACGAGCGGGATGGATGCCTCCTTGAGGCCAAGGAGCAAGCCGGCGTTGTGTTTGACGCTGCCGTCCGCGTTCCAGAGGTAAAGGGTGAGGCCACCGGTGAGAACGATTGAGGCGAGGCCAAGTCCTGAAAAGAAGTTCGGCTTACGCGTGATCACGAAGTGGCGAATGCCGTAGCCGAGCGGTAAAACAAGGGCTACGATCATCGCGTAAAGGGGGCCGATGTGCCAGAAGTGGACGGGTTTGTTGAGCTTGTCTTGGATCGCTGGGTCTTTACTAAGGAAGCTGAGGACTAGCACTGGGATGAGCACATTGATCAGGATATTGGCAAGTGGATGCTCTTGTGGCGCTTTTTTATCGGTCATGGGGTGGGTTGCAGTGAGGGCAAAAAAAGAGCGGCCTTGGGGGAAATCCAAGGCCGCCTCGTTGAAATGGGTTATACGGTCCCGAAGATCGTTTTCCCGGTGGAGAGCAGATCGTCGCACGCGATTTTAAGGCGATTGGCGAGCGAGATCTCGGCTTTCTTCAAGTAGTTGCGTGGGTCGTAGAGTTTTTTGTCGCCGACTTCCCCGTCGATCTTCAGCACACCTTCGATGTTCTGGCACATGTGGGCGACGATGGGGCGGGTGAAGGCGTATTGGGTGTCAGTGTCGATGTTCATTTTCACGACGCCGTATTCGAGGGTTTCGCGGATGTCTTCGAGGTCGGAGCCGGAGCCACCGTGGAAGACGAGGTCCATTTCAGCAGCCGGGCCGTGCTTGTCAGTGACGACTTTCTGGCCATCACGGAGGATGGTGGGCTTGAGCTTCACGGCACCTGGCTTGTAGGCACCGTGGACATTACCGAAGGTGGCAGCGAAGAGGAAGCGACCTATCGGCTGGAGGGCTTCGTAAACGGCGAGCATGTCTTCCGGGGTGGTGTAGAGCTTTTCAGCGGCGACGCCTGAGGTGTCGTGTCCATCTTCTTCACCGCCGACGACACCGGCTTCCACTTCCAAGATGATGTCGAGGTCCGCGCACTCCTTGAGAAGTGCTTCGGAAAGAGTGATGTTTTGCTCGAGTGGGAGCTCCGAAGCATCGAGCATGTGGCTCTGGAACAGAGGGCCCTTGCCTTCGGCGATGCGCTTTTTCGAAGCGGCTAGGAGGGGGCGGAGGAATGAATCCACTTTGCCGGGCTGGCAATGGTCGGTGTGAAGAGCGATGAGCACATTGTATTTTTCAGCAAGCAGATGGCAGGCCTCAGCCAGAACAATGGCACCAAACGCTTCATCACCCACTGCCGAGCCGGAAGCAAATTTGCCGCCACCGGTCGAGACTTGGATAATGCCGTCCGATTTCGCCTCGGAAAATGCACGGAGAGCCCCGTTGATCGTGACGATCGAGGTGACGTTGATGGCAGGGTAGGCGTAACCACCTTTTTGGGCGGCATCCAACATGGAGCGATATTGTGCGGGTGTTGCGATTGGCATGGCTGAAGTCTGACTATCCAACAGATGGAAAAACGACAAGCCGGAATGCTTAAAAATCCTGATTGATCGTCGGCTTGTGACTTGCCAAGCGTCCGGAGGCACGCTTGCCTGCTGCTTAGCAATGACTTCCCCGGACACCATCATCTGTAAGCCGACGCCTTGGTTTCTCCTCCGTGCCGTGGTGATGGTCCTGATGTTCTCGGTGTTTGCGGTGCTGTTTTATGTGGATGGCTCCTCTGGGTATCGGAAAAAGAACGAGAGTTTCTACCTGAATCGGACCTTCCAAACTGCGGATGGTGAGTTTTCAAAAATGAACTCAAACGGATCGCTAACCCCGGCCGAGTGGAAGGCATTTGCAGAAAAGCAGACGGTCGCGTTCCCGGAAGACCGGTCGATTTTACCCGCGTCGATCAAATTGCCCATGCCGTGGCCGCCGATCCTGCATGATTTCGACAAAATGAAACCCCTCCAGTGGAACATTCTTTGGCGTGAATACACCAAGGAAAAGGGCATCAGCAGTAGCCCGCCCGAGGAGCCATACAGTGCTCAAAAAATCAATGAGCAATGGATTGTGCTTTGGTTCTGCCTCGCATTAGCCGTGGTTGCTGCGTTCATTCTGCTGCGGACCATCCGCCGTTCGATCTCCGCAGATGACGTGTCGCTGACCAGCCAGCAAGGGAAAAGAGTGCTCTTCAGCGACATGCACACACTCGATCTCCGAAAATGGGACACCAAAGGACTCGCTTTCATCGACTACGACGGAGAGTCAGGCAAGGGAAGAATCCGCCTAGATGGCCTGACGTATGGTGGCTTTAAAAAAGAGCACGATGAGCCAGCCGAGCGGCTCATGAAACACATTCAGGCCCGCTTTTCCGGTGAAGTTATCGCGTACTCCACCGTCGAGCCGACCAGCACTCTTGAGTCTGAGTCCGGGCCGAGCTAAATGAATTTCCTGCCTCGTTTCATTTTCGAGGTTGCCAAGTCAGTTTCTCTCGCGATAACCACCTTCACCAACAACTCTCACTCCAACAACATCAACTCATGTCAGAAAAAAGTATCGAAGCTCGTGTAAAAGACATCATCGTGGACCAACTCGGCGTGAATGCCGACCAAGTGACCACAGACGCTAAATTCGTCGAAGACCTCGGCGCAGATTCACTCGACACCGTTGAGCTCGTCATGGCTTTCGAAGAAGAATTCGACATCGAAGTGCCAGACGAAGAAGCTGAAAAGCTCCAAGCCGTCGGTGACGTCGTCACTTACATCACGAGCCAACAAGCCTAAGTTACGTAGGCGAACGCTTTCTTAAAGGGCGGACTCCTTCACCGGTGTCCGCCCTTTTCTTTGCGTTTCGCATGATCCGGGCGATCCTACACGGTCCATGCACTCACCAGACAACATCCAGTATGCCCTCGAAACGACTCGTGTCCTGCGTGAGCCAGACCGGCGCATCGACACCTTTGGCGAGACTCGTTTCGAGTTCCAACTCATCAGCGAGTTGATGGATCGCAGCGGAGAAATCCGCATCCGCACTGGGGAGGTGGAAGCCATGCGCCCAAGGATTCTACGCCCGGCGGCCTACAATGAAGTCCAGCTAGAAGGCTTCGATCCCACCGCCAGAGCCCGTTTCGACCAACTCGTCGAAAAACTTCGCAGTGAGGGCAAAGACCTCGCTTTCCTCCAATACGGATTCCAATTCAAGCGCGGCCAAGTCCACGAAGAAATCATCCACGACTCGCTGGATGCGGTGCGTGAGCGCTTACTCGAAGACGTCCGTCGCACCGGGAATCCCTCGCGCGCCATCATCGAAGGAGTGGATGACGCTTGGGAAATCTCCATCCTCAAATTTTCTTTCGAAATGATTCTTCGCTCGCATGAAATCAATGCCTTCGATTTCAAGCGCCGCGGACTAATCTAGTCGCCTCCTCTCGCCAAATGAGCTTTTGGACGTTTTTCAAACTGATCGCCGCAGTCGGCGTGCTAGCCATCATGTCATTCACTGGCATGCTCGTCTTTCACGTGCTCGTGACTCCGCTCAGTGGGGTCTTTGAAAAAATCATTCCGAACCCCGCTGTCATCTCCTCGAAGGAGCCGGAGGCAGAGATCGCGAAAATGATGAATGCCAAAGATCTCCCCACCATCGACCCCGGAGAGAAGATCTTTGAAAAAGCTCATGAACTCCTTGCTGTGGGCGATATGGTTGCGGCACGTGAGAAGCTCATCACCGTCGTCAGCGTCTTCCCTGGATCCATCAAAGCGCCCGTCGCCCGCCGCATCGTCGGAGACATGAATCTCGATGAAATCCTCTCCCCAAGCCACATGGACGGCAAGCTGATCCATACCGTCAAGCGCGGGAATTCACCGCTCAGTATCGCCTCGGAGCACCGCACCACGCTGGACTGCATTCTCCAAACGAACAACCTGCTCGAGTTCAAAAACCTCCAGCCTGGCGACGAACTCATCGTCATGCCGCTGGATTTCCATCTCCTCATCGAGCCTGAGCGCAGACTCATTTCCATCTGGGACGGCCCCCGTTTCGTCCGTGACTATCCGATCCTCCACTTGGGGACGACTGGGAAAATCCCACCGGGAAAGACCAAGATCAGCTCCAAGATCGCCGAGTTCGCCGGGCGCCAAGTCCAGCCGTTGACGAAAGACTACCGGGACGCGGAAAAAGTCATCCAACTGGCGAAACCCTCACTCCAGATCCGCGGTGCTGCCGTCGGGGATGAATTCGCCAAGGGCATCGTTCTCAGTGTCCAAGACATGGAAGAAATCACCCTGCTGACTCGGGTAGGAAATGAAGTAGAGTTTCGCTGATCCACTTTCGAAATGCCTTGCCAAGCTGGGGAGGGCCACCCTAGTTTTTCCGTCCTGACGCTTCAGTCCAGTGGCTCTAACCCAGTTAGAACTGAACCCGAAAAGTCAGGAACCTCATGCCGCCGTGGTGGAATGGTAGACACCACAGACTTAAAATCTGTTGATCTCACGGTCGTGCCGGTTCGAGTCCGGCCGGCGGCACTCTTTTTGAAGGATGAAGCGTTGAACTATCTGCACTGCGGACTAAGACTCAGCCCATGCCCGGTCGCGAAGATCTTCAGAACTTATCCCTGCTCGGAAAATCCGAGAACCGTTTACCCAATAGCCCAGATGAAGCAACGTTGGACCGTTTTGCCAATTTACGTCCAGGCAGACGCTACTGGATTACTCTAACATGCCCAGAGTTCTCCTCACTCTGCCCGGTGACTGGCCAACCAGATACGGCCAACATCGTCATCCGCTACATCCCTGGAGACCACTGTGTGGAAACCAAAAGCCTTAAATTCTATCTCGCCTCATTCCGCAACCAGGCCGCGTTTAACGAAGAGGTGGTAAACCGCATTTTGGACGACTTAGTCGCTCTGATGAACCCACAGCAAATCAGCGTTCGTGGCGACTTCGGCTCACGCGGCGGCATCCAGCTCACGACAGAAGCGACCTTCCCAGATTCTTACGCGGCGGAGTCATGAAAGTCTGCGTCCTACTCAGCGGCGGCATGGATTCCGTGACGGCCTTCTACGAAGTGCTAGGAACTCATGAAGTCGTAGCGGCGCTATCCTTCGACTACGGGGCGAAGCATCACTCCCGTGAGCTACCCTTTGCCAAGCTCCATGCCGAGCGCATGGGCATTCACCACGAGGTGATCCCGCTCGATTTTATCAATCGCCACTTCAAGTCAGACCTCTTGCAGTCTGGCGGGGAAATTCCAGACGGACACTACGCGGAAGCGGCGATGATGCAGACCGTGGTGCCCTTTCGAAATGGAATCATGCTCGCGATCGCCACTGGCTACGCCGAAAGCCGCGAGGCTGAAGGGCTCGTGATCGCGGCCCATTCCGGTGACCATGCGATTTACCCAGACTGCCGCGAACCCTTCATGACCGCCATGGCCAGCGCGATGGGGGAGGGCACCTACGCCAAAATTCAACTCCTGCGCCCATTCATCCACCTCGATAAGACCGAAATCGCTCGTCGCGGCGTGACGCTCGGCATCGACTACACCGAGACTTGGTCCTGCTACAAAGGCCGCGAACTCCACTGCGGCGTCTGCGGCACCTGCGTCGAGCGGCGCGAGGCCTTTATTTTAGCTGGATTGCATGATCCCACCCACTATGAGCAGACTCCAGTGCTCCCGCTGAATCCTCAACCTCTCTCCCATGCCGTATCGAATCTGTAAATCTCTCGAAGTGGAAAATGGTCACATGCTGACCAAGCATCCCGACAAATGCCGCTTCCCCCACGGACATACACGAAAGGTGGAATTCATCATCGAGGCGGACGAGTTGGATACCAACCAAATGGTTTGCGACTTCAAGATCATCAAAGAGGCTGTTGGTGAGTGGCTGGAGAGCCTGGACCACGCGCTGTGCATGAACACTGCCGATCCTGCATACGAGGAGTTTAAATCCCGCTATGGCGAACGCGTCATCGGCTTCGAGAACATGGACCCGACGACCGAGTTGATGGCCAAAACGATTTTTGACCATACGGAAAAATCCCTTGCGACGTATGCCAAGCGCGTCGATACCCGCTACCTGCTCCGCCCGAGCGTGCGACTGGTCCGCGTCCGCGTGTGGGAGACCTCGTCCTCATGGGCAGAATACGCAATCACCTTCCCGCATCATGGCTCCTAAGAATTCATCCTTACCCGACATCCAAGCGACACCAGACACCCGCGGAATCGACATCGATCAGGTGGGCGTTTCCGATCTCCGCTACCCCATCCAAGTCCTCGATCAAGACGGCAAACCATTCCCGACCGTGGCCAAGATCGCGATGTCGGTGCACCTGCCCCACCACTTCAAGGGGACTCACATGAGCCGTTTTCTTGAAGTGCTTTCTGAGCATGAAGGGGAGGTGACGATGCGAACGCTGCCGATCATCCTCCACGATTTGAAGGATCGCCTCGATGCAGAAGAGGCTCACATCGAAGTGGCATTCACCTACTTTGTGACGAAAAAGGCTCCGGTCTCGGGAGCTCCGGCTAAAGTCGGCTGCGATTGTATTTTCAAAGGAACATCCAGTGCCACTCAAGATGACTTCGTGCTTTGCGTGACGGTCCCGGTGACGACGCTCTGCCCGTGTAGCAAAGAAATCAGTGAATACGGAGCCCACAATCAGCGGGGCTACGTGACATTAGAAGTGCGGCCTAAGACGAAAGCGGTGGGCTGGGAGCTCATTCTCATCGAGGACTTGATTGAGGTCGCCGAACGTTCCGGCTCGGCACCCGTCTACGCACTACTCAAGCGCACCGACGAGCGCTTTGTGACCATGCAAGCCTATGACAACCCGGTATTCGTGGAAGATGTCGTGCGAAACGCAGCGGCGATTTTACGTGCGGATTCACGCGTATCCTCATTCAAGGTGACGGCCGTGAATCATGAGAGCATCCATGATCATAATGCATTCGCGACCATCGTCGGCCGTGTCACCGAGTGAAATTACCCCACCCTAGCGTGCCGAAGATTCTGCCACCGGATGTCTTGCTAGAAGCGTATGCGACCGGCTATTTCCCGATGGCTGAGGATGGCGAGATTCAATGGTTTTCCCCTGAAAACCGCGGCGTGATCCCACTGGACGAGCGATTTCATATCCCGCATGGGCTGGCGAAGGTGATGCGAAAGCCGCAGTTTGAAATCCGCTGGGACACGGCATTCCGAGAGGTGATGCTGGGTTGTGCGGAGCGCGAGGAAACCTGGATCGACGAGGTGATTTTAGAAAGCTACTGCACCCTGCACGACAGGGGATACGCCCATTCCGTGGAGTGCTGGGATGCAGAAGGCTTGCAGGGTGGGCTGTATGGAGTTGCGCTGCCGGGAGTGTTTTTTGGGGAGAGCATGTTCTCGCGGAAAAGTAATGCTTCCAAGTTAGCGCTCGTCTCGCTGGTCGCTGGACTGCGCCAGATGAAGTTTAAACTGCTTGATACCCAGTGGCTCACGGAGCACTTGAAGCAGTTTGGAGCCTATGAACTTTCCCGGGCAGACTACCTTGCCGAGCTCCGAACGGCTCTTACCGATCAAGCAACACTGGCGGGTGCCTGAATCAGCAGGCAGTCTTCTAGAAAGGGCTGCACCGCGTGAAGCAGGGGAGATCCTGGCTCCTGGAGCTGCACCCGGAATCGTTCTTCGATGCGGTTCATCGCGAACGCCAAGTCTGCTAAAACCAACTCACTCGGCTCCCCACGGACCAAGGCCGTCAAGACGAGCTGAGAACTCGAACAAGAAATCGCCTTCAGCTGGTCGTTCAATTTGAAGGAATGGCAGATGACACCATCCGCATCACGAAGTTGCGCGGCAATTTTCTGACCCGTGGCGGCCACACGCTTCGGCGAGCTGTGGCGCGCGGGATCGCTACTGGCGAACGAGATCATCGAGAGGGTGCTGGATTCGAGCAGAAAGACCTCCTCCACTTGGAAGCGACGGGTCTTTTCAAATAGAATCTCTTCATAGCTGCGGCTCGTCATGAGGGCCTGGATGTGCCAGAAAAAACGACTGGTGGCCTTGGGCTCCTTAAAATGCCGGGAGGACGAGGCGTGCTCTGCAAGTGCGCGGCGTATCGTTGAGCGCAGCATGGGCTCTAGAAACGTCTCAACTCCATTCTCTTTCTGGTGGAGCGCACGCAGAATCAGCTCCCGAGCCAGCGGCTCCAAGGCAATGCTGAGATCTTGATCCGTAAAATGCTCATCCGGCGGCACATAGGCAACGAATGGACTCGGCTTGGCGGACTGCGTCGTTTCCACCGGAAGGGGCTGAGTGGGAAGACTTTGACTCAGATCTTGGGGTAAGGGGTAGATGCCAATCGATGACACAGTGGGGGATGCAAGGATTGAAAAATGGGTGATCACCTCGCGTTTTTGCACTTCGGGGTCTGATTCCTTTAAATCCGGCCACGAGGGCAGCGATTTTACTTGCGACTGTTGGTGCATCCTCTCCTCCGCAGTCACATTCGGTAGGGCACTCAATACGGATCTCTCGATGACACGAGGATTCAGATCGAGGGCCGGACCAGGAAGTGGACTGAGCAGAGGCGGCATTTACTGAGGAACTGGAAGAGACGTAAGTGGCATGGGGGACACAGAATCCGCCAGTGCTCGCGCGGCTTGGGCGATTCGGTAAAATCCTTGCTCCATCGTGTCGCGGTCGATCATGCGACTCTCAAGCCGACTGATTTGCGCAGCGGTGGCACTGGCATGAGAATGGAGTTCAGTCCGCAATTGCTCGCGAAGGCGCTCATCCCGCTCCCGAACTTGATCCTGAAACGACTTTTGCCATGCGTTGATCCAAGTGCCAATTTTTTGCTCTAAGACCTGCACACCCGTGGTCTCAGCGGCTTCGCTCGACTTAAGAGAGGCCACGTGTTGGATTTGTGCGGCAAGGCGTTGAGTTTCCGTCCGTTGCTGGATGATCCGTGCTTCGAGCTCTTCGCGGCTTGTTTCGAAAACGCGTTGGAAATTTTCCTTCAATGCCTCTAAACGGGCTTCTGTAGCGTGAAGTCGGTCGTCCAATGAGGCGTTGACATCATGACTCAAGGAACCATTTGATTCTAAATGAATCACACGGCTTTCAAGTCGCTCGAGGTGACGCCCGACGATGATTTCGCGAATACGCTCAACCGTTTGCGATGGATTTAATGACGATGAGGGTAGGGGCATAAGTACACTCTGTGGGTGATGCGCCAGGGGGGAGCTAGCGCACGGATGATGAACAGGACGAATCTGAATTGAAGCGGAAGCTTTTGTAAATAAGATCTGTCATCCTTCGGTTTTAGAGATATTTCGTAAATCCTTAGTAAATGGCTAGAATTTGGCGGGGATCCGTCACCTCGCCGCCCAGGTTTCTTAGCTTCCGCATTTAATAGCTTCAACGGTGTTCAAAATTGAGGCGAATAATCTCCTCCGACGTGGTTTGTAAAGGCATTAGGATGTCGCTGACAGGGCTCATTTTACTGGATAAAAACCACACTCCTAATCCTTTAGGGACGCAAACAATCGCTCCATACGCGCATTTAGCGCTTGCGTAGTTGGCTGTTAGTTTTGAAGTAACTATGTCTAACACGTCACTCTACAAATCCATCATCGGTGCCGAATCCTTCAAGCCCCTTTGGCATTTTCTCGATGATTCCTGATCCCATCGGAACTGCCCAGCCCTCCTAGATGAGCTTTGGCTGGAAGCTGGAACCCGCAGCTGCCTTAGTCTATTTCAAAGCGAACGAGATTTTCTTCAGGATCTCGCGGATCGCCATGACGCCGAGATTCACCGGACTATCTTTTTGACAGCCTCAAAAGCACGCGGCAGGCGTACCCTGCTCAGTGAGATTCTCGCTCAGGCCCAAGTTCACATGCGCCGCTCCCTGCCCGATCCTTTCCGCGCTTACAAGTGCTTGGACGACTTCGATCTCTACGCTAGTGACGAGCACGTCATCGCGGCCGCCAACCACGACAAGGCCGCGCCTCTCAAGTGTCCGACCCAAAGCAAAACTCTCACTAGAACAGCTGCCTTCATCGCTACTAAATACGCAACCGGCTACCTCTATAGCCTCTGCTTGCGAAGTCACTACATGACTCATTTGACCGTGAGCGATCAAGTCGAGCGCAAAAAGGAGCACGAC
>JAIXQH010000026.1 GCA_027484055.1 Verrucomicrobiaceae bacterium
AAGGGCTGGGAAGCGGATGCACGGCGCTGGGCCGGGCAAGTCTCGAAGCGGTATCGAATGATCTTGCTAGAAGAAGGCGAGGAAAAGACGCGGGAGACGACTAATGCACAGGGTTCACGGGTGACCGAAGTGGTGAAAAAGGGCATGCCGAAGGAGAAGGTGGCGGTAGAAATGGCGATTTTAGAGAGCCGTCAAGATGTGGCGTTACGGCAAGTGCTGCGCTGGCGGGTGAGATACTTTACGGACGGGGCCGTGGTGGGGAGTCGCGCCTTTGTAGATGCATTTTTTCACCAATGCCGAGAGCGATTCGGGGCAAAACGGAAAACAGGTGCGAGGAAAATGCGGGGGAACGGGAGTGACGCGGCTGAGCTGCTATGGACCGCGAGAGATCTTCGGCGCGAGGTTTGTTGTGGGAAGTTGGGCCAGAGTTAGAGCGTGTTCCACGCAATTAGGGCATGACGAAGCCGTTTGATTCATAGACTGTTACAGATCATGGATTTCAACATCTAGT
The DNA here is from genome assembly GCA_027484055.1 of Verrucomicrobiaceae bacterium. GTDB lineage: Bacteria > Verrucomicrobiota > Verrucomicrobiia > Verrucomicrobiales > Akkermansiaceae > Luteolibacter. Next base: position 512 of record JAIXQH010000026.1, read on the forward strand.
CTTGTGCGCTGACTGATTCAATCACCCTAAAAATACGTCGCCCCGTCGAACATCGCCCTCACGGTTTACCACGAAACGGCGATGCAGGAAAATCCCAGCCCACCTAAGCCACCGAATTTACCGAACGCTCCCTCGCGGCCTGATCTCAGCACTCTGGACCTCTGGCATCGGGAAGATGACCCGTCTTTGCTTCTTCGCCCTGCCACAGTGGCCGAAATTGGGTGCTAGACGACTCGACTTTCTTCCGTCAAGTTTCGCACCTCGCACCGCGAAAATCGCAGGCGGGGCTTGCATGGTGGGCACAAACCCAAGCATCCTGCCCCACCAATCCATCATCAAACCCACCTAGCTCATCCATGAATCCACTTCTCGGCGTCCTTTATCACTGGCTCGGCGGCCTTGCCTCCGGTTCCTTCTACGTTCCATTCCGCGGCGTTAAACGCTGGTCATGGGAAACCTCTTGGATCGTTGCCGGGGTCTTTTCCTGGCTCATCGCCCCTTGGTTTTTCGCCACCCTCAATGCGAAGGATGTCGTCGGCACGCTTTCCGAAGTCCCGCATGACGTGCTGTTTCATTGCTACATCTTCGGTGCCATGTGGGGCCTTGGTGGTCTGACCTTCGGCCTGACGATGCGCTACCTCGGGATGTCACTCGGCATGGCCGTGGCCTTGGGCTACTGCACGGTGTTCGGCACGCTTATCCCACCGATCTACAAAGGTGAATTCGCCACCAAGTTGCTCAACACTCCCAACGGCAAATGGATTCTCGCCGGCCTCGCAGTTTGCGTGATCGGCATCGTCGTCACCGCCCTCGCTGGAAAAGCCAAGGAAGGCGAAATGACTGCCGAGCAAAAACGCGAAACCGTCAAGGAGTTCGATTTCAAAAAAGGCCTACTCGTCGCAACCTTCTCCGGCATCATGAGTGCCTGCTTCTCCTTCGGTCTCAGTGCCGGTGACAAAATCGGAGAAATTTCCAAGGCGCATGGCACCGACCCCATCTGGACAGGTCTGCCAGCCCTCATCGTCGTGTTGCTCGGCGGATTTACCACCAACTTCATCTGGTGCATGATCTTGAATGTGAAAAACAAGACCGGTTACCAATACTTCAGTGCTACGCCCGGTGCCCAATCCCCGTTGGCGAATCTCTCCATCTCCGCAGGCGAGGGCAGTTCGTTCGACGGTCGTAAAGACCCGACTTCCGTGCCACTCGTTGGAAATTACTGTTTCTCCGCCCTCGCCGGAGTTCTCTGGTATTTCCAGTTCTTCTTCTACTCCATGGGTGAAACTCAGATGGGTGCCTACAAGTTCAGCAGCTGGACTCTACACATGGCGTCTATCATCATCTTCAGCTCGATCTGGGGCCTCGCCCTAAAAGAGTGGAAAGGTGCCAGCGCCAAGTCGAAGGGCCTGCTTTACCTTGGTCTTCTGATCTTGGTGCTCTCGACCATCATCGTTGGCTACGGCAACTACATCGGTGATTCCGGTGGTGGCCACTGATCCGCCACCCACTTCTTCAAAACCACCTCAGACCCTTTCTGAGGTGGTTTTTTTTGTTGATTGATAAATCCTCAATAGATCCAGCCGTAAGACCGACTCGCAAACCCTTATGACACGTACCTTCATTGCCCTCTGTCTCTGTCTCGGCATCGCCACAGCGGCTGCTGCAGCCACCGCGGCCAAGCCCAATGTCCTTGTCATACTCACGGAGGATCAGGGCCCTCACCTGAGCTATGTCGGCACTCCCGGCATCAAAACCCCGAACATGGACGCGCTCGCCGCTTCGGGTGTCTATTTCCAAAACGCCTTCGTCGCCTATCCCGTTTGCTCTGCCTCCAAGGCCACCCTCTTCACGGGCCGTTGCAGCCATGTCAATGGCATCCTCAACAACACCCAGAACTATCACAAACCCGCCTCCAAGCTCACGGCCAAGGAAATCGCCGATCCCGTTTACAAGAAAATCAGCATCCATCCCGAGATTCCCACCCTCGTCGAGCTGCTCCGCCAAGCCGGTTATTACCAAGGCGTCACCCACAAGCTCCACGTCGCCCCCGTCGAGAAATTTCCCTATGACGAATTCATCGCCCTCCCTCGTGAAAAGTCCGCCACCGCTTTCATCAATAACGCCAAAAAAGCCAACAAACCCTGGTTCCTCCTTTACAACATTTCCGATTCACATCGGATCTATCCCGATAGCGACAAAAAGCCCATCGACGTCGATCCCGCCGCCGTCAAGCTCCCCGCCTTTCTGCCAGACACCCCCACCGTCCGCAAAGACTGGGCCGAATACCTCGCTGCCGTCGAAATCGCAGACACCTACGTCGGCCAAGCCCTCGCCGCGCTCAAGGCCAGTGGCCAAGAGGACAACACCGTCGTGATCTTCCTCGGCGATCACGGCCCCTCCTTCACCCGCGGGAAAATGAACCTCACCGACCTCGGCCTCCGCATCCCCTTCGTCATTCGTGCTCCCGGCATGGCCAAAGGCGTCCGCTCCACCAGCCTCATCAGCGGAGTGGACCTTACCCCTACCGTGCTCGACCTCCTCGGGCTTCCGCCGCTCAAGATCAGTGAGGGACTCTCCATCAAGCCCGCCCTAGCCGGCTCCAGCGACACGAAAATCCACGAATACTGCTTCGCAGAAATTTCCCATGCGCCCCTCGCTGCCGGCAATGGCATGGAGGAGCGTTCGATTTTCGACGGCCGCTTCCATCTCATCGTCCGCGAGGGCGAGACCAAGCCCCGCCAGGTCAATGCCGACCTCAAAACTTGGGAGAAATGGGGAAATCGCACCTACGCGGAAACCATCCGCGTCAAAGACCAGTTCCCAGATGCGTACCGTTTCCTCACCTGGATGGACCCACAATCCCTCAACGGCAAGCCACCCACCTTCGAGTTTTACCAAACATCCACCGACCCTGATGAAATGAAGGATCTCACCACCGATCCTGCCTACCGCGCGGACTTCACCCGCCTCTACCAAGCTCTGCGCAACTGGTCCAAGACCACGGCTGATAAGGCCATGAAATACAACAAACCCCTCCCAAGTCCGTGATCCGCCTGCTCATCCTCCTCACCGTTTCCATCCTCAGCGCCAACGCCGCCAATCCCTTCGGCGTTTTCGACTTCGATTTCCGGGGCGCTACCCCCGCCGAGAAAATCCACAGCATCGACGACTGCGCTTTCGACGGCATCGCCATGTGGATGAACTCGCCCAAGGATCTCGAAAAATTTGCCGCCTACCAACGCGCCAAGCCCAGCACCCGCCTGCTCGCCGCCCTACTTCACCTCCACGCCGACAAGCCCGCCGCCCTCAACCGCGAGCACCTCGCCAAGGTCGCCAAGAAACTCGCCACCGAACATGGGAAATTCTGGCTCATCATCAGCGGCGACATCAAAAACGAAGAGCAAATCATCACCCTCATCCGCAGCGTAGCCGACATCGCCGCTGCCGAAAACGTCACCCTCTCACTCTATCCCCACGACGGTCACGTCATGGCCACTGCGGAGCAGGCACTTGGCTACTTAACCAAAGCCGCCCGGCCCAACGTCACCCTCAGCGTCCATCTTTGCCATGAACTCCGCGCTGGAAATATCGACCGCCTCGATGCCGTCGTCGCAACCGTCTTCCCCCATTTAGACATGGTCACCCTTAGCGGCTCAGACCGCAAAACCACCGCTGGTGCGAAAGACTGGAGCGACGCCATCAAGCCCCTCGGTGAGGGCGACTACGACCCCAAGATATTCCTCCGCATCCTCAAGAAATACCATTACCAAGGCACCATCATCCTCCACACCTACGGCCTTTCCAACAAGCCCGCCACTCATCATAAATCCTCCTTTGACCTCTACCAAACGATGGCCGCAGAAGTCGCCGCCGAACCCTAATCAAACCGGAAACCCTCACCATGCGCCGCATCACCGCCCTCTTCTTCGCCACCCTGCTCACCGCCGCTGCAGAAAATCCCTTCGGCCTTTTCGACTTCAATCTCCGAGGCAAGACTCCCGCCGAGCAGATCCATAGCCTCGACGGCATCGGCTATGAGGGCATCACCCTTCCGCTCAAGACCCCGAAACACCTCCAAACCCTCGAAGCCTACCAAGCTGCCAAGCCAGACCTCAAGGTCTTCGCCGCCCTCGTCGGCATCGACTACTCCAAGCCCGGAGACTTCGACCGCGAGCACATGAAAAAGGTCGTCAAGACGCTCGCCACCTACCACGCCAAGCTCTGGCTCATCCTCGGCGGGCCCAAGGGCAACAACGAAAAAGTCGCCGCCCTCGTCCGCGAAGTGGCCGACATCGCCGCCGCTGAAAAGGTCGGAGTTTCGCTCTACCCCCACGACGAAAACGCCGTCGAATCCGCCGAAGAAGCCCTCGTCATTCTCAAGCTCGCCGATCGCCCGAACCTCACCATCAGCGTCCACCAGTGCCACGAACTCCGTGCTGGTAACATCGATCGCCTCGACGCCGTCATGGACGCCGTCGCGCCCTACATGGACCTCGTCAGCATCTGTGGCTCAGACCGCAAAATGAACGACAAGGTCAAAGGAAATTGGGACGACGCCATCAAGCCACTCGGTGAAGGCGACTACGACCCCAAAGAATTTCTCCGCGCCCTCAAACGTCACCATTTCACCGGCCCCATCATCCTCCACACCTTCGGCCTCATGAAAAAGCCTGACAGCCACTATAAAACCTCCTACGATCTTTATCGAAAAATGAAGGCAGAAGTCACCGCCGAGCCGAACTAACACCACCCAACCCATGAACCTCAAACACATCGCCCTCATGTCCCTCCTCGCTGTCACTCACGCGCCCGCCAAAGACGCCGCCGCGAATCACCAACTGGAAGTCGTCAAAAAGCCCCTCCGCGTTGACACCTCAGCCGAGTTCCCGCTCCCTGCGGAAAAAGTCTGGAAGCTCATCGCCGGATTCGACACCCTGCCAGACTACCACGCCTCCATCACCACCAGCGAGCTATCCGAAGGCGGAGTCGTCCGCAAGATCGGACTCACCGAGCCTGCCGGCGGTGGCCACGTCGTCGAGCGCCTCGTCTATTTCAACGACGAAACCCGCGAGTTCAGTTATAAAATCACCGACCTCATCAAGTGCCGTTTCCCCCTGCGGAACTACCAAGCCTTCGTCCGCGTCGAGTCCCTCAGTGAGACCTCCTGCCGCGTCCACTGGGGCAGCGTCTTCACCGTAGAAGGCGCCACCGAGCAAGAAGGCGACGACCTCGCCAAGATCATCTATCAAGGATGCTACGACGGCATCAAACGTGTCTTGATGAAGTAGAGAAGCCGGGCCACTAGGCAAAGCGTTTCGATTCTTCCGCTCGGTAGTTGATCTTGCGGGATGTTGTTCTTGGGGGAGACAGCGCTGAAGCTGATGGCTGGCGTGAATGGATGAAGCCTTGGCAAGCAAGTCCGATTGTATAGTCTGCCACCTGACATCACGGATTTGAGCTCTCCGATGATTCCTCGTCCAGCCCTAGTAAATCATGATCTTTCGATTCCTCTTAACCACTCTGCTGTCGTTCGTTTTTCTCCAACCTCTGTTGGCGCAGGATATGGTGATTTACGACGACGCCCGGCAGAATAGCTGGGAGGCTTGGGGATGGGCGACGACGATCAACTACGCCAATCCTAGTCCAGTAAACGCCGGGACTTTTTCCATCAGCGTCACGGGGTCGAATTACGAGGCACTCTATCTGCACCACCCGGCGTTCAATCCCTCCGCGTATCAGAGTTTGAAATTCTGGATCCGTCCGACCACTTCCGGGACGAAGCAGGTGCAAGTGGTTGGCATGTTGAACAATGCCGCTGCAATTACTTACGGGCTTTCGTTTACCGCTGGGCAGGTCGGCCAATGGCAGCAGGTGACGATTCCTCTCACCAGCCTCGGTGTGGCGAACAACGCGACTTTCGATGGGCTATTATTTCAAAATGCTTCGGGTGGAACGATGACGTTCTACCTTGATGACATTTCACTGGTTGCAAATCCGCCGCCGAATCCGGTCGTGGTTACCGTGCAGCCATCGTCCGTCGTCCGCACTGTGGATCGCCGCTTGTTCGGGATGAATATCGCCATCTGGGACAACCTACTGCAAGGCCCTGCCACCGCGGGTATTTTGGAGAATATGGACACGCAGGTTTTGCGGATTCCCGGCGGTAGTTCTTCCGATAATTACAACTGGCAGACGAACCGCTCCGTCGTCAATGGAACGTTCCAATGGCGTAACAGTGTGGCGGCCTTGGCGCGAATTGCGGAAGCTCGCGGTGCCCAAGCCTATGTGGTCGTGAACTACGGCAGCGGTACTCCCGAGCAGGCAGCGGCGTGGGTCGCGTATTACAATGGCAGTGCTTCTAACTCGGCCCCGCTAGGCACCGATGCGAAAGGCCGGAACTGGCAGACCGTCGGCTATTGGGCGGCGATGCGCGGAGCGGCCCCGCTAAACACGGACGATGGTTACAATTTCCTCCGCATGGCCCATCCCGCTCCGTTCGGTTTCAAATACTGGGAAATCGGTAACGAATGTTATGGAAGTTGGGAATATGACGAGCACGGCGTGCCGGGAAGCGGTCTAACTGGCGTCGCGCACGATGCCTATACCTACGCTCAGTATTTCAAAAACTTTTTCATGAAAATGCTCAGCGTCGATCCAAGCATCCGCATCGGCGCTGTCGGCATCACCGGTCAGGACAACAGCGGCAATGGCACCCATGCGGTCCCTAATCCCAACGAAGGCAACAGTCTGCATAGTGGTTGGACGCCGGTGGTGTTAGCGACCTTGAAATCCCTCGCGATCACCCCGCATTTCCTCGTCCATCATGGCTACGCGCAGTCACCCGGCAGCGAAGGCGACGCCTACTTGCTGCAAGCGGGAGCGAATCTAGCCACCGATGCCGCCAACCTGCGGAAAATGGTCACCGATTACGTCGGGGGGAGCGCTGGGGCCGAGATCGAACTGGCTCTTACCGAGTTAAACTCCGTTTACAGCGACCCCGGGAAACAATCCACCAGTCTCGTCAACGGCCTTTTCATGGCGGATGCGATGGGACAACTGACGCGCACCGAGTTCAATGCCTGCCAATGGTGGGCTTTGCGAAATGGCAGCAACACCACGAACAACAACAGCGCGTCACTTTACGGCTGGAGGAACTTTGGCGACTACGGCGTTGTGGCCTCAGACAGCATCGCCACTACGAATCCTAACACTCCGTTTCCGACCTTCTACGCCGCGAAACTTCTCACCAAATGGGCTCGTGGCGGGGATCGCGTCGTCACGGCCACCAGCAACTACAACCCGCTATCACCGCATGCGGCTCGCCTCGCAGACGGCAGCCTCGCCCTGCTGGTGGTCAATAAGCACCCGAGTGTCGATCTCACGGGCCAAATCACTCTGACCGGATTCACGCCCGGTTCCACCACCGCTGCCCTTTATTCGTATGGGAAATCCAACGACCTCGCCGACACTGACCTAACTGTGTCCACAGAGACGGTTAGCGGTCCTACATTCACTCACACCTTTCCCTCCTATTCAATGAATGTATTGGTGGTGAAAAGTCAATTCGGTGCGTGGCGCGCCAAGGAATTTTCTGCTTCTGAACTTAGCAATTGGTCCATCAGCGGTGACTCAGGCCAGCCCGCAAAAGATGGAGTTTCGAACCTCATGAAATACGCTCTGGGTCTCGATCCACAAACGCCCGCCACCACCGGACTTCCGGTCACTGGGAAAACCTCCATTAGCGGGAAAACCTATCAAACAATTACGTTCACCAAGCAGCGCGCGTTGACCGATGTTACCTACGATATTCAGGTCTCCACCAACATGACGACTTGGCAATCCGGGCCATCGTTTACCGTGCGCATGGACAATGGTAGCACCGACACCGCCATCTATCGGGACGTAATCGCGATCGAGGACGCGCCCCGTCGATTTCTTCGGCTGAACGTCGCTCGGTCAACACCCTAAGCAATCCATCGACCACCTTCCTGAGTCACAGATCTTAATCCGACCCGATGGACTCTCCAGAGGACAGGTTCCAGTATTCTAGCATGGGGGAAGCTTCGATGAAATCCAGCGCGCGTTCCAGAGCCTGGCTGCGTATTGGCCCCCAGCCTTCTTCATCGAGACCGTGCAGCATGTAGAGAAAAAGTCTCGGTTGCACACGCTCAGCTTCAACGAGGGATGCTAGCAAATGTTCATCACAATGATCCGGACCATGCCATGCACATGACAATACCCGTCGCTCAAGTTCGGCGTCGTGATTCATGCCATTCCCAATCGTTCCCAACAAACCCGTGCTACGAACAGCCCTAACTTTTGTGAGCAGGTAAGCGTTTAGTTCAGGAGTCGTGCGATTGTAGGTGGCATGATAGATGGTGGATGCCGGCTCAAAGTAATCTAAATGCTTTGAAAAGTATTCCAGACAGGCGTCGATCCTTGAGACTGCATGCTCATGTGGAATGGATGTGAGATCCGTGTGGTCAAACCCGTGAGGATGGATGATGTGCCCGCGAGCTTGGAGTGTGTTCCACAGAGAGAATTCGCCTTTATGGAAGGCGGGCATGAACGTTTTATGTTCCACGAGCACCGCGAAAGTCGCACTCAGGCCGCGTTTTTCAAAACAATCCGCGACCTTGAGACAGCTCTGCGTGAAGCCATCGTCAAAGACTAGGCTGACTTTGGTTCTCGGGTTAACTGGGTTTGTTCCCATCGACGGTAGCCTTACTGAAGTAGTAAAAATTCTTAATCCAGACGTGCTCGCGGCAGATGCGTTGGAAGAGTTCTTCTGGCAGTGGACCCTGAGAGGCAGCGCCGATGGCTTCATCCAATTGCTGCGTGTTTGCTAGAGAGATTGCCACGTTTGAAAGGCCGGGGCGGCTCAAGGCGAATCGAATCCCTAGCGTGGCCAAAGTCATGCCTTCATCATGGGCATCCGTTTTTAAACGGGCGATGCGATTGAGGTATTCTGTGCGTATTTCTCTCGATGAGTTAGAAAGTTTGACATCGTTTTTCGCCAAGGTTTCTTCGGTCATTCCTCCTGCAAGCGCACCAGAGTGATCAAACAAGCATCGAGCGATTACAGCGATCCCGCGTTGTTGACTGTGGGGGATGACGCTGACGAACGGTCGGGATTCAAAAGCGTTAAGAACGATCTGAACTGAATCCACCATGTTGGAACTGATCAGACCCAGCAAGGCATCGTGCTCGTGATCCTGAGCGCTGACGCCGATGTGGCGCACTTTGCCCTGTGATTGCAGGGTTTTCAGAGTCTCCAGCCATTCGGGCCGTTCAGTCCAGAGGAAATACCACTGGTGGAGTTGGATCAGGTCGATGCAATCCACTCCTAAAGTGCGGAGGCTCGTCTCGACGGATTCCACGATGCTTTGAGGAGTGAATTGCTCTTCCATCGGGACATAAAATCGCCAGTTGCCCACATCGAGAGGCTTCACTTTGGTGGCGATGTAGGGTTTCGAACCACGCCATTCTTTAAGTGTACGGCCTACGATCGCCTCGCTTTCGCCATAATTCCGGGCCGTGTCGATGAAGTTGACGCCTTTCTCAAGAGCCTCCAACAGGATGGGAGATATACCTGCAGAATTGGCCTCAGCGCGCATGGCACCGAAAGCAATCGGGGTGGTGTGGAAGCCAGTTTTTCCAAAAGGTCGTGTTTGCATAGGGTTTAAGATGTCAGGTTAGAACTCGTCGTATGAGATTGTGTCTTGAGAAATCGAAAATTTGTCCGTCAACAGGTTCTGCGTCGCCTGGATCATCAGCGGTGGGCCGCACAGGTAGTAGTCGATGTCATGCAAAGCAGGATGTTGATTTAGATACTCTCTTTCTAGGACCTCATGGATGAAGCCGACGTGACCGGTCCAGTTGTCTTCAGGTTGGGGTTCGGACAGAGCGATATGATAGGTGAAGTTTGGAAATTTTGACTCAAGCTCGCGGAAGTAAGCTTCATAAAAAATTTCCTGTTTCGAGCGTGCGCCATACCAAAACGTCACCCGCTTCTTCGTCTGAAGTGTTTCAAAAAGATGGGCCAGGTGAGATCGAAGGGGTGCCATACCTGCACCCCCCCCCACGTAAACCATTTCACGGTCATTTTCACGAATCAGAAAATCACCGAATGGACCGATGCCCGTGACGACATCACCCGGTTTGAGACTGTAGATGTAGGAAGAGCCCACTCCTGCGCCGCAATCAAGACCACGCGGTGGGGTGGCGATGCGTATATTAAAGCGCAGATTCTTTTCGCCCGAGCCAGGATGAGTGGCGAGTGAATAGTTGCGGCGAACATCAAAGGGGTTGTTTGCTTTAAAGTCGTTCACGTGATGCGCTTCCCACGTTGCGGCGAAGGGTTGCTCGATTTCAAACTGACTGAAAAGAATTTCAGAGTAAGCTGGAATCATTAGCTGCATGTATTGGCCGGGTTGATAGCTAGGCAGGCTGGAATTGTCGGCAGACTCTAGGACGAGTTCCTTGATGAAGGTGGCCACGTTTTGGTTGCTGACGACTCGGAAAGTATGGGTCTTTTCACTTGGATCACTGAGGCCCGGCGTGGAGACGTTCATTCTTATCCAGCCATCTTCAACTTTGACCGGATAGGTGCGCAGCGCCACACAGACAGGAAGTCTTTTTGGTGAGCCGTCTGTGACGTCGAAGCGACCGTTATGTTTCGGGCATTCAATGATTTTGCCGCTGACCAAGCCGTCGGCGAGGTGGGTATTGCCGTGAGTGCAGATGCCGTCGGTCGCATAGAAGCCATCATCGTCGGTGCGATAGACAGCGTAGGTGCGTTTTCCGTGGTCGAAGCGGATGACGTCGTTTCGTTTGATCTGATCCATGTCACAGACGCTGATCCAGCCATCGACGTCCGAATCGCTTGCAGTCTGAATTCCAGATGTCGTATGAAGCGTTCCTACAGGACGGGCTGAGGACGGTAGCTTACGTTTCACGAAATAGCCCGGATCTTTGATTTGTCGGAAGACTGCTGGAATGATCTCCCGATAAGCCTCCGTGAGACTTTGGTAGGGAGTTGGGCAATCGTCTTTGATCAGCTCGTGAAGTTTCGGGAGTTGATGATACGGAACGAGCGGAAACATGTGATGCTCAAGATGATAGTTCATATTCCAGTAGAGGAACCGGTTTATGAAGTTCATCCGAATGGTTCGACAATTCAGGCGGTGATCCAGAACGTTTTCGGCAAGTCCGGCGTGTTGGGTCCAGCCGTAGATGGGCATCAACCAGGCACCGTATAGGTTAGGTCCCAGCACAAAAATAAATGGAATCCATGTGTTATAATAAATACAGGAAGCAAACATCACAAAAAAGATACCTGCATAGATTCGTGCCCGGATGAATACCTTCGCGTGTTCAGATTCTGGAATGTAAGTGGCTTCTTCGGCAGTCAGTTTTCCGAAGCTGTGTAGGGTGATATTTTTGATATATCGGCGAAATGCTTGGAAGTTGATGCATTTTAAAAGCATCATTTTAAGATTTGGCGGCCTAGGTATCGCGATTTCAGGGTCGCGTCCGACGATGATCGTGTCGCTATGGTGGCGGGTGTGTGACCAGCGCCAAGGAATGGACTCACGCAGAACCATGAACGAGGCGATTTCGTAAAGCAGGTGGTTTAACAAATCGGTTTTAAAGGCCGTTCCGTGACCAGCTTCGTGCCAACGTGCGTCTGAAGCGGAGGCATAGAGCACACCATAAAGCATCATTGGGATGAGTGCCCACCCGCTGCCCCAGAGCAGCAAGGTGCCATAGGCGCTACCAAGAATTAGCGCGAAATAGACCGCGCAGTCCCGGAGAGCTGGCCCGTCTTTACGCATGAGTAGGTTGCGCAGTTTGTCCTTGGGCACCGGGGATACATACCAGTCCGCTTCAGCCAAGCCATTTTCAACGGCGAGTTGACTATCAGCACCAATAAGGCGGTAGTCGCTAAGACGGATGGTATGGGCTTGCTGCATACGGGTCGCAAAAGGTCATGTTTAGCACTCGGTATCGCAATTTGTTTGACCAAGCAGGAAAAATCCCGTGAATGCAGATGCTATGTCTGAACAGGCACAAGACCAGCTCTACTTGCCAAAGGGTGACCGCTCATTCTGGCGGGGCGAGGTCGCGTCAGACTGCCCACTGCTTTATCTTGCTTGGGGATGCAGAGATTTCCAACAGCAGCCGATTCCGGTGAGTTGCCATGAAGGAGTGGTGTGCGTCATCATCGAAGAAGGCTGTCCAACTCTCACCGCAAATGGAAAGCCACTTCAAATGGCAACCGGATCACTCGCATTGATCGCTCCAGATTGTCCATTTGGATGGAGTCAATCCAGCAAAGGACATTGTAAATTTGTGCTCTGGATGTGGCGATCCACGATGGACGGTGAACTGAGTGAGGCTTTAAAGAGCAGCCCTGTGATTCGCGTCTTGAACCGCAAGGAACGGAAGCCGTTGGTGTTTTTTCATGACCTCTGTCGTCGTGAAGTTCTGCGCCCCGGCAGCCCGGATCCTAAGTTTATCGAGGGATGTCAGATGATTTTTGAAACCACTCTAAGGCGTGCGATTCAGGGGAATCAGTCGATCCCGAAACCCTCTTTTGAGCTAAGTGAGCAGGTCAAATTTTGGATGGAAGCGCATCTCAATAGCAAAGAGCCGATCGCTCGTCTCTGCGATTACCTCAACCTCTCACAGTCCACCTTGTATCGACTATTCAAGACCGAGGTGGGTGTGAGTCCACTTGCTTATTTTCACCAAATGAGGATGGAGAAAGCCCAAGAATTGCTGATCCTAAGCTCGCTTTCCATCAAAGAGATCGCCTTTCAGTTTGGCTACGAGCACTTCAATGACTTTAGTCGAGCTTATCGAAACTATTACGGTCATAGCCCGAGGACTGTTCGCGGCCTTGGACGGACTGAGTGCAAGCCCGAGCCCTAGCATCATCAGTCAGCGGCATCGAAATGCTAGTCCTCGGCGCTTTGCCAAACGGATGAGCTTGGGCTATTTCACCTGACTTCATGAACCCATCGAACGACACACGCGACTCATCACCACCTGCTGCCTCAACTCGCCGCTCATTTCTCAAGTCAACGAGTTTTCTCGCTGCAGGGGCCGTAGCACCGATGATACTACCAAGTCGCCTGCTAGGGGCTGATGCTCCATCCAACCGCATCACAGTCGCCATGATTGGTGTGGGTCGTCAGGGTTTTGGACTGAATCTCCAAGGAAGTGGTAGCGGCACAGGACGGAATCCAGGAACATTGGAAGTTCCCGGAGCGCAGGTGGTCGCCGTTTGTGATGTGGATCGCTGGCGGCTCGACAGGGCGAAGCAAGCCGTCGATGCCCACTATGCCAAAAGCAACACCAGTGGAACCTACAAGGGCTGTGATGCTTATGAAGATTTTCGCGAGATCATCGCTCGAAAAGACATCGATGCAGTCATGATTTCTACTCAAGATTACTGGCATGTGCCGATGGGTATTCTAGCGGCACAGGCCAAGAAACACGTTAGCTGCGAAAAGCCACTAAGCATGAGCGTGCATCAGGGGCGGCAGTTAGTTGATGCTTTACAAAAATACGGCGTAACCAACCGGACTGATAGTGAATTCCGTTCGGTCAGGTCACAAAATCACGCAGTGGAAATGGTCCGCAATGGGCTGATCGGAAAGTTAGAGAGGATCGAAATTCAACTACCTGCCGATCCTGCGCCGGTGTCTGTCCAGCCGGATATGCCGATTCCAAAAGAATTGAACTATGATCTTTGGTTGGGGCCCATGGCGGAAACCCCTTATACCGAAAAGCGAGTTCATAAGCCCTTTGATCATACATCTCGTCCTGGTTGGATGCGTGTAGATACCTACGCCCAAGGAATGATCGCCAACTGGGGCGCGCATTTTTTCGACGTGGCTCAGTGGGCAAACAACAGCGAGGACACAGGCCCAATCGAAGTGGAAGGCAAGGGCGAATTTCCAAACAGCCTATGGAATACGATGATCAACTTCGAGGTGACCTATCGTTACGCCAACGGAGTCGTCATGACTTGCCAGCAGAGTCCTACTAGCACGCCGGCGATCAAATACATCGGCTCTGACGGCTGGATCATGGTGGATGGTTATCCCGGTATCGTCACGGCCAGTAAGCCCGCGATTCTCACCGCGAAGCCGGGTGCTGGTGAACTGGACCTATCGCAAACGCTCTGGGATAAGCCAGATTTCATTGAGGCCATCCGCACAAACCGTCAAACCCTAGAGCCGATCGCGACGGGTCACCGGACCATCTCAATATCGCAGATCGGGTTGATCGCTTGCCAAGTGGGAGGAAAACTCAAATGGGACCCCAAACGGGAATTGTTCGACGGTGACAACGCCGCAAACGCAAGGCTCGCAGTCCCCCTTGCCCGCAAGGAATGGTCCATGTAACACTAACGCTCTCCCATCATGATACTCCAGCGAACCCATCTCATCTCAATCATCGCAGGCATAGCCAGTGCGTTCTTTACCGTCACCTCGTCAGCGGCGACACCGTCATTTTTCGTTTTTGACAACGGTGTTGGGCGCGGAAAATGGACGCCAGAGCAACAGGCGACTACCTTGAAAGAACTCGGCTATGATGCCATTAGCTATAACTTCACCAACACCAAAGATCTCGCGACTTGGCAGCTGGAGTGCGGTAAACAAGGGCTGAAAATTGCTGCCATTTATCTCTATACCTCGCTCGATGAATCGAACCCGTACAATCCACAGTTCAAGGAAGCCGTTAAGCTGCTTAAAGGAACGGATACCGTCGTGTGGATGACGGTGTTGAAGCCAAAGCAAGCGGGCGACCACGAAGCGGCGGCGGTAAAGAATGTGCAAGAAATCGCGGACCTCGCCGCAGAGCAAGGAGTGCGTGTCGCGCTTTACGGCCACGTCGGCTTCTTCGTCGAGACCGGTATGGACTCTGCGCGAATCGTCGGACTTGCCAATCGCCCGAATCTCGGAGCAACCATCAATCTCTGTCACGAGTTCCTTTCACAGAAAGGATCACAAATCGACGAGACCATTAAATCGGTGGCTCGCAACTGTATGCTGGTTTCTATCAATGGCATCGACCTAGCAAAGAAGAACTACATCACCCGACTCGACCAAGGCGACTACGATCTCGTCTCCTATCTTGAGAAATTGCAAGCCGCTGGCTATAAGGGTCCGGTAGGATTGCAGTGTTTCAATGTCCCTGGTGATACGCGTGAAAATCTGGCGGCGAATATTGCCACCTGGCGGTCGATCGTTGGCCAGTTAGAAGAAAGGTCCACCAAAGCTCCTCAGCAGAATGTCCTCACTCCTGAAGAGGCTGCTGCGGGATGGAAGCTTCTGTTTAATGGCAAGAATCTAGAAGGCTGGCACGGCTTCCAGAATAAGGACGCTCCCGCCCAAGGTTGGGTTGTGGATCACGGCTGCCTCAAGTGCTTGGGTCAAAAGGGTGGCGATATCCTCACCCATGAGAAATTCATCAACTACGAATTCGCATGGGAATGGCGTCTGTCATTCCGAGGCAACTCTGGTGTGAAATACTACGTCGATGAAACACGCACCAACGTGAGAGGCGCAATCGGCCACGAATACCAGACCATCGATAATGAGTTTTTCATCGCTGAGCCTTTAAATGAGAAAAAAATGACTGGCGCATGGTATGACGTTATGCCGCCCGACTCTGCCAAGTCAAAACCGGTCGGCGAATTCAATGCATCACGCATCGTCGTGCGCGGAAACAAGGTCGAGCACTGGCTCAACGGCGAGCGTGTCTTGAATTACGAAACCGATAGTCCTGTGAGCGCCGCAGCGATTGCAAACAGCAAGTTCAAGGACGTGCCAAATTACGCCCAGCAGTTCCCCTCACCCATTTTGTTGCAGGATCATGAATCGGTAGTTTGGTTTCGGAATTTGAAGATTCGCGAATTACCCGTCAAGTGATGGCGGTTACCTAACTCATATCCCGATCTTCTCCGCTAAGTTCTTCATAAGGCAAGGGCATCTCCTTGGGTAGAACGAGATACCATCGAGTAAATAGAGTCAGTCTTTGGGTTTAAAGATTGTCCCACGCGTCATTAAAAGTTTTAGGGTCACTCGGCTTAACGGTAGGTTCGTCACGAGAGGATGGCCGATGCGTTTACCCGCCTGCCAAGGGATATCACACGATCGTCGTTTCTACGATGGGTGAAATTACGGTGAACTTTATCTCCAAAGCAAATTCCTAGAATTGACAGAGCGGGCACACGCTTCGTGTTCCTTGATTTGGGGCATTTAATGCTTCAATTGTTGCCGGCAAAAGCGGCAATTTTGAAAGTAAATTCTTATGAGATTTTAAATCGAATTCTCCTACTGAGGTAGTGGGTAATTCATTGAGTGGATTATTGCAAAAATCCAAGATGGTAAGCCTTACTGGCAACTCGGGCAAACTCGCCAAATTGGTGTTGTGGAATACCTGTTTGTCTAGTGCCACAGGTAATATAGGTAACGCGCTTAATAAATTATTACTGCTGCGCAGGCGGTCCATGCCAGCGGGAAGAGGGGTAGGGAAGACGGTGATTTGATGGCAACTACCATCCAAAGAACCGCATGAAACGATCCTAGCAGTAAGATGGTTCGAGACATCGAAATCAAAGCTAGAAGTCCGTATCATTGAGTATCCCGCTTCTTTTATTCGCTCTAAAGTTCCCCACATGATTGTACTTAGCGGCCTTCATTTAAACGGTTAACTTCCATCGGCCACCTACTCTGCCATTGGCTGTATCGCGTATGATTCGGGGCTCCATTCCAATGGCCGTATGCGATATGATCCCGCATAGAAGTCTGGTCTTCGGTGACCCGTGTTATGTTAGTCATCGCAGCTTAGTGTGACACTTTTTCGTAGTCACGCCATCCGACTAAAGTCGGATTGGCAGCCACGCCGTCCAGTGTTTGTATAATCCACCAATATGACCGATTTATTATTAATGTCTGCCCTAGCCGTTCTCTTCCTAGCGCTCGCGGTAACTTTTTAGGCACTTTGATTATTTTGCTGGCAGTAGTTTACCCAGTCATTCCCTAGAGAGCTTACGTTCCTTCCGCTCGCGCCCATCATGCCCTTGTCTGACGCCGCCAGCGCGTGCTCAGAGCCACGCTGCTGATGTCCATTGTCGCCATAACCGTCGCTGACGGAAGCTGATAAAATTAAAACAAAAACTCAAAACGATGAAAATGAGAACAAAGAAAAATATAGGCACAATCCTACAGCTCCTTGGAGCGCTGGCGCTCAGCGTCGCAGGGCTTATCACCCATGCCTCTGCAGCTCCCTCCCAGATTCAATTTACGGGTAGTTATATCTCGTCATGGCAGGCCAATGATTTAGCTACCGATGATGACGGAGTAGGTTTCCTGGACTCGATGGCGCGGGGTTCAGATCTGGATGGTTTGGGTTTTTCGGTTCTGGCACCTCAGGAACGTGCCGATTGGAGCACAGGGGATATTCATATCCTTGGTCACAACTTGTTGCCAAGAATGAGTGAGGAACCGGCGGCATCACCCTCGTTTTTAGACGCACGGATCCTCATCACTCTGCCGTTTTCTGACATGAGTAAACGGAATGAGTCCCACACATTCTGCAACCCTGATTTGACGGCTCGTCGCTCATCTAAGGGCATGTTGAATATGCCCGTGAATCGTGAACTCCTTAAAAATGCAATGGGCGAACCCCTGTCGGGATTGAAGGTGAACAACACCGCTTACACGCAATACCTGTATTCCTCCGTGCCTGAGGTGTCTAGCCTGTGCCTGCTTGCACTGGGTGCTGGTGGCCTGCTCACCCGCCGCCGCCGGATGCACTCAGCATAAGCCATAAGAGGAAAACATAATCTAGACGGCTTAATCAAAGAAAAAGATATGGAAGAGCAAAGTTCTACAGAAGACCAACCGAAGGTTGGCGACGATGCCGTGTTAGGCGTTGGGGCGTTATTAATGCTTACGTTTGGCAAAGGTGTAAGGGAGGCCGTAGTAGAGGCTCAATACGAGGACCGCTACCTATTGAGCGGAAAATTTGGTCGCATGATCATGAGCATGAGGGAGCTGAAAAGACGCCGCTACATGGTTCTTCCACCGCGTCCTGCTCCTGCTCGCCTTTCGTGGTGGACGAAGAGTGTTTACGCCCAACAATCAGAACCGTGAAATTTAAGGTTTCATTCCGATCCATCGCCGGAACTGACAGTATAGCGGGCGCCTCCTCCTTTTGGATTAAGGCCAACCCGAATTCATCAGGGCCAGTCACGGTAATCATGCTAGACCGGTTGCCAATGTTCCGTGCGTGTCAGTGCATCGTTGGGGCTGGAATCCCCAGCCACGATCAAATACGCGAGGACCTTTGCCAAATGGTCTAACCTTCCACCAGTGGCAATACCAATCGCACGGTGATTCCCGGCTCGGGTTGGTTTTGAAGGATGCTTAGCTCGGTGCCCGCGAGGCGTGCGAAGTTGCAGACGATAGCGAGCCCTAGGCCCAGTCCTTGTTGTTCAAATTGCTCGCGCTGGAACTGGGTAATCGAGCCGATGCTTTCGATTTCGTCGTTGCTCATGCCGCGACCTTGATCTCGAAAAGTGAATTCGTAGTTCTCACCCTGGATACTGCCCAAGATGCTTACTGGGGTTTTAGCGGATGAGAATTTTAAAGCGTTATCGAACAGATGTTGGATCACTCGCACCAGACCTTCGGAAGGCACGGCGACACAGGCAGATTGAGCTTCAAGAATGATGTCGGGTTTCCGATCATATGTCTCTGCAGTTGCGTGGATCCATGACTCCAATAAGGGCTTGGACAGGGAGAATGGTTTACAAGAAACCTCCATACCGCCGCGGGCGGCCTGCGCTTGTGCTTCCAACCAAGACCACAGCGAAAAATCCTCTGCGATCTGCAAGAGGTGCTGACCCGAAAACTGCACGTTTTTACCGATTTCAAGCAGCTCCTCGACAGAGAGGGTCTCCCCAGCTTGTCCGATTTCGATCAACAAACCCGCATAACCTAATACGCTGTTCAGTGGGGTTCGGAGTTCATGGGGCAGCACACGTGCGAGGAAATTTTGCTGCTGCTTGATCGCTCCCTTGAACATCGCGGCACGCTTGAGGCGAGTCTCAACCGCGTTTAACAGGTCTTCCGCCAAATACGGTTTAGAGATATAATCATCTGCACCAAGGGACATACCGTGACGTCGATCCGCCGTTTCGGCCTTGGCCGTCATGAAGATGAACGGCGTCTGCCTGAATGCCGGTAGTTTCCGGACTTGTTCCAGGAGTTCAAAGCCAGTGCATCGTGGCATCCGGACATCACTTAGGATGAGGTCGGGTGTGACAATCCGCAGTGCTTCTAATGCCGACTGGCCGTCTGTTACCGCCACAACCTTGTAACCCGCATCCTTGAGCGTCTCGGTCGTAATCTCGCGGATGAGTTCGTCATCTTCGACGAAGAGAATCGTGGGTTGTGAGGAATTGATCGTCATGAAATTGAAGCGGTTGTCATACTTATTTCCACTGGGGAGGATGGAGGACTCGGCGTGTTGGGAATGTTCAGAGTGAAAACACTGCCGATACCTTCCGCACTCGTATAGGTCACGGTTCCTCCATGGCACTCAGCCACTCGTTTGATAATGGCCAAGCCCAGACCTGTGCCGGCAACCCCGTCCACATTGCTCGCGCGGTGAAATGGTAGGAACAGTTTCGCTTGGTCTTCCTCAGGAATGCCTCGACCGCGGTCCGAAACAGCTAGTCGCCAACCTTCCGTGGCTAATTCCAGCGTGACCCACACCACACTGTCAGTAGGCGAATACTTGAGCGCATTGGAGACAAGATTTTCCATTGCGGCACGAATCTTGGTGGGTGACAGCGCGACTTCGTAGTCCAAAGGCACATCAATCTTCAGTCGAATCCGACCGTTGGCGACTGTGATATTGAGGGAATCGACCATATCCGTGATAAACTCAGCGGCGTTGACCGTCGTTAACACGTTTTCCGACGAGGTATGCTCAAGCTTGTTGAGCAATAGAACCTGGTCCACCAATTCTTCCAGATTGTTGATCGCTTGATTTTGGAGGGACAAGAGCCGCTGGAGCTGGCCTCCTTCCAAGTCGGAGAGTCCCATGATTTTCTTATTGAGCAGATAATGCGCTCCCTTGATCGCGGCAAGCGGTGTGCGGAATTCATGAGAAACCATCGAGATAAACTCCCGCTGCATCACGTAGTATTCCTCGCTCCGCCGTGCAGTCTCCTCATCCTGTTCTTCCAAACGCCGCTGCTCTGTCACATCACGCATGAGTGTACAGACGTGTGACACCTTGTTTTCAGTCAGGAACAGCGGGGTTTTTTGGACCTCCAGAATCCACGGACGCCCCCCCCAGAAGAGTGGGGAGTCAAAAGTCGTTTCCGTCCCATGGGTAAGTGCTTGCTGATAGGCTTCCGTCCACGAGGCGAAAACCGGATTCGTATTCAGCGATTTTTCTAAATCACAGGAATCCAGAGGGCCCATGGTTTCTAATTCGAACCATCTCCGCGCGGTATCATTCACAAACTCGTAACTGCCGCCCAACTGACGAATCATCACGCCTGTCGGCAGGGAATTCAAAAAGCTCCGAAGCAGATCCTCACTTTGCTTCAGACGTGCTGCGATCAATACCTGCTTCGTGATGTCCCGGCAGTTGCAGACGATCTCCCCCCCTGGGAGTAGAGAAAGCGAGAGCGCTTCCCAAATCAAACTGCCGTCCTTGCGCTTGGCCTGCAGGTCACCCCGCCAAATTTTGTTGGAAATCAGTTCCGGAAAAACATCTGTTTTTATGAATTCGACCGTCTCCGGCGTGTAGAGAGTTTCCCAAGACTGGCCGACGAGTTCAGCTGCGTTTTCGTAGCCGAAGATTTCCACATGTTCTCGATTGAGGTAAACATAATACCCTGCGGCATCGGTTATTGCCAATCCATCTCGCGCGCCCTCGACCGTCATTCGTAGGAGGCTCGCCTCCTTTGCTTCGGGTCCATGGTTATCAATCACGAGCGTGGTACCACACAGGTAGGTCTGGCCCTCGAACTCAGTGAGGCGCGATTGACAGCGCAAGGACCGGGTTACCCCGTCTCCTCCCGTGGCCTGCACATATTTTACGATGATCCGTTTGGCCTCCAGCTCGTCTCCCAGACCCACTAGGGAACCACGATCATACGCCGAGAGACTTCGCTCCCAGGCATGCGGGTCGCGGATAAGCTCTTCGTGCGAAATACCAAATAGAGTGTGTGGCGAGCCTTTTAAGTAGATATATTGGCGCGAGCTCCAATCCATGACAAAAAACAGCGATTCATCGCAGCGCTCGGCCAGTTCAAGAACCTTTGAAGCGTGCTCAAGGGAAATAGTGGATGCGACCCACGTTTCACAAGGGGGTTCGAGGGTGATTTCAGTCATGCTGCGAGTCGATCTTAGTCATTTCTATGGGATGAAAAATTGGGGGACTTGGAATAGGATATAAACGTTTTGTTTATTACGAATTTATCCGTAGCTAGCCCTGCGGTGCAGGGGGGGATGCCATCAGAACCTCAGCCACGATCATGGCCGCAGAACTGCGGTTTTCGGCGCCCGTTTTCTGGTAGCAAGTACTGACGTGCTGCTTCACCGTGCTCTCCTTGATGCCGAGCAGGATGGCAATGTCGGCATTGCCTTTACCTTGAGCGACCCATGAAAGCACTTCAGCTTCGCGTGGCGTAAGCCCCCAGGCAGCAATCAGAGGGGAGTGATTGTCGAAGTCGATGGTGAAGGCTCCAGATGCTTCAATCACCTGCTTGACGGCTCCGGCGCGGACAAGCCGCGAGCGCACGGCGGCCATGAGCTCATCATGCGGCACGGGTTTGTTCAGGTAGTCGTCGGCACCGGAGTTCATGCCGGTGCGCACGTCATTTCGATTGCCCTTCGCCGTGAGGAAGATGAAGGGTGTGGTAGCAAAGGCAGGATCTCGTCGTAGGGTCCGGATGACGCCGTAGCCATCCAGTGCGGGCATCATCACATCGCACAGAATCAGGTCGGGCTTCTGTTCGCGCGCGACTTTCACCCCTTCCTTGCCATTGGATGCGGTGCAGACTTCATAGCCCTCCGATTGAAGGCTGAACGTGATGAGCTCCCGAAAGCACGTCTTGTCTTCGATGATGAGAATCTTGTAGAGCACTGAAATTAATTTAACGCTTCTTTATCATCCGGGCCATCCGACTAAAGTAGGATGGCGAGGCGTGAGATTTAATGGTAGAGTAATCTGTGTGGCGAATGATCAAGTCAATAAAATTCGCAAACCCTTCGCTGATGAAAGCAGAAGCATTTATTTATGAGGATGGAGAAATATAGCATATTATGGATTTTAGATGATCGCGCGGTGATGCATTTAATCACTATCAGTTAAAATACGTTTAAGCGGCGAAAAATTAATTAATCAAGCTGGCCACGAGCACGAAATCCGCCATCTGAAGATCATTGCAGTTTATGCCGAAGGCGGTGAAACACGGATCAATTCGTTGCGCATGAGAACTCCGACTTTATACATAAACCATTTGCTCCTGATAATATAAGGGAAATAACATCTAAACTTACAGGAATCGAAAATGAACTACAAAGTATCGAATGCGCTAACCCAAGCTGCGGTTTTGACGTTTCAAAAAATCGGACTATTAGGTTTAATCCGTGAAGTTGTATCCCTCAACGCTCTCACCACTTTGACAAGCGGAGTCGCCGTCAAATTTCACGGAGATCGCGACGGAACGGTCATGCTGAATATTTCACCTGAATTGTTACCGGTCATTACCGAGAATTTCATGGGAGACCATGAAACGCCTTCCGAAGAACGGCAGCTCCACGCTCTCGGCGAAGTTGCCAACACCATATGCGGGAATATGATACCGATGATTTTTGGCAAATCATTGGCGATTCGGCTCGATGCGCCTGAATACATCGCATTCCGTTCAATCCGTAAGTCCGCCGGAGACATTCGGCTCGAATTTGATGAAGGCCATGCAGATGTTTCGCTCTATCTGAATGAGGCCATCGCTATCTAATAAAACAAATGGTGCTCCGTTTTTTGAATGTGGACGATTCATTACGATGTCCCTTCATGGCGCAGCAAATCGACATCTGTAAGGTAATTGTGGCAGGCCGCTTCCAAGTGGGCAATCTTCGCGATCGCACAGGCGACAGGAAATCAAAGGCATGATCTCTATCGAAAGCGAAATGACGGAACGATATCCTTACCTCGCCACTTCTGAGCTGAGGCAAATGGCCAGATTGGCTTGGCGGAACAGCCATCGCTGCATCGGTCGACTGCTTTGGAACTCTTTGGAATTGCTGGACGCTCGTGATGCCGCCACATCCCGTGATGTGTTCGAGGCCTGCATCCACCATCTTGAACATGCCACCAACGGTGGTCGCATCCGCTCCACCATCACCGTTTTCCAAGAGGCGGAAACGGCGGAGAAGGGCATCCGCATTTGGAACCAACAATTGATCCGATATGCGGGCTATGAGGCAGCGGATGGTTCGATTCTGGGAGACCCCCGACAAGCCGCATTCACTCGCCGTGTGATGGCAATGGGTTGGGTGCCGCCGTCTAGGCGAGGTGCCTTCGATGTGCTTCCACTGGTCATCGAGGTTCCTGGAGAATCCCCATGCATCTACCAGATTCCTCCGGAGTCGATTATGGAAGTTCCGCTCAGCCATCCAGAGTTCCGATGGTTTGCCGGGTTGAATCTCCGCTGGCACGCGCTGCCTGTCATTTCGGACATGGCACTCGTCGGCGAGGGCCGCCGTTTCACCGCAGCACCGTTCAATGGCCACTATATGGGAACCGAGATCGGCTCACGCAATCTCGGTGATGAACAGCGATACAACCTCCTCCCGGTCGTTGCCGCGAACATGGGAATCGATGTCCGCAGCTCCCGGTCCCTCTGGAAAGACCGTGCCATGGTGGAACTGAACGCGGCGGTGCTTCACTCGTTCCATGAAGCGGGCGTGACCATCGTCGATCATCACAGCGCGTCCGCCCAGTTCATGCTGCACGTCAGCAACGAAGAGGCTTGTGGCCGCGAAGTTCCAGGGGACTGGTCGTGGTTGGTCCCGCCCATGTCAGGATCTGCCTGCCCGGTCTTCCATCGCAGCTACAGTGATTCGCGACCGGAACCGGCATTTATCGAACTGCAAGCGCTCTGGCACTGAGCGGGCGATTCTGGAATTTCAGTCATGAAAGGGCTGCTGGATTTTTTAAGTGTATTCAAAAATCTAGGACCCTGCTGACGAGATCCATGGCCGACTCCACAAGATAGACCGTTTCTCAAAAATCAGTGCGTAAAAAGTGCGATTTAGCACTTGTACTTTTCTTCTGTTAGGTAAACACTCCCGGATCGGCCGTATCCGTCAGCTTCCCAATCCAGAAACCTGC
>JAIXQH010000033.1 GCA_027484055.1 Verrucomicrobiaceae bacterium
ACGGTGACGCAGAAGGGCGTTCCCACTTCGTCTTGGCGGCGGTAGCGGCGACCGAGTGCGCCGCCGTCGTCGTAGAAGACATTCATCCACGGCTGGAGCGTTTTTTGAATCTCGCGGCAAAGGCGGACTTGTTCTTCGTTTTTCTTCAGGAGCGGAAAAATGCCGACCTTGATGGGCGCCATGCGTGGGACGAAACGCAGTACGGTAATGAATGCAAGGAATTTGCTATTGGGATGAAGACCGCTGAAAGAGCTGGCGGCCAGACCGGTGGTGGGGAAAAACTGGGGGATCGTCTGAATTCTTCAAGATTTGCACCCTGACACCAATTCGGACCTATTTCGTTATGATTCGAGCCTCGCATGAACGCATTTCAAGATCAGCACTGCCTGCAAATCTTACATAAAACTCCTGCACCTATTACAGGTTTTTTCCGGGATTTTTCGCTTACCATTCTGTAAGAGCTCAAACAGCCTTACGATCAGGGTGTTTGAGGGAAATTTTAGAGATTGGCATACCGCAAGCAAATCGAGGACGGAATCTTGGCCGTGCCAGCGATTTTTGGGGTTAAGTTCCCAACCGCTCGCACGGTCATTTCATTTTTCTTCAATATGTTAACAAAAAACCTACCTGTCAGGACCTCCATCGCTTTCGGTTCCCTAGCTATCTGCGCGACCTACTCCGACGCCGCGATTAGTTACCAAGGCCTAAACCTAACATCATCCGCAGCGAATCAGGGAATCGGATTCGGTTTCAATCCAATCACGTTTGTCATCTCCAACACCGGCGAGCAGGTAGGGGCTGTCATGGCGAGAAGTGACTACCAACCAGGGAAAGGCTTTTTTGGACAATCCTACATTAATGGAGACTACAACGGTGGCTCCAATCAAGCCCAGATTAGCATGATTTCCCTAGCTGCGGACACGGTAATCAGCTCCTCACTTGACTGGAATGCCCGGGTGTATCTTCCCCAAGGCCTGAGCGATAGTTATTACGGAATTCGTTTTGACCAGGGCGCAGGCAACTATAACTACGGTTGGGTTAAAATGAACACTCAGGGCAACGATGTGAACTTTATCAGCGCGGGAGTGGAGACGGTGCCTAATACTTCGATTCTCGCGGGAGCGACCACAGCAGTGCCTGAGGTATCTTCCTCGCTCCTCACCCTAGCAGGTGGAGCTGCAGCGCTGATGGGCATCCGCCGGAGAAAGGTCGCCTGATCTTTTTAAGTGGTTCAAGGGTCGGGAGGCGCAGAAGGGGAGACCCGTAAGCGCTTCCATTCAATCGATTTTATGCCATCCGATTCCCGACTGCTCGTTCTTGGCTACCCGAAGTGCGGTAATGTCTGGTTGCGAGGGCTGTTGTCCGATCTGCTGAAGGCCGGTGGCATCGGCTTCCGACAGGTAATGACGGACCACCCGATGGCCCCGGTGCTGGAGTCTATGGATCTGGGAATCAAGGATCAGGCGCGGCAGGATCAGATCCGGTTCGAGCCACTGCGTGCCTATCAGGATATTCCCGGGGTCTTTTCCTGGGCCATTCCCGACATCCACGCCTACGCAGCGGCGACCAGCATGGCGCACTCGCATAGCCTATGGCGACCTGAGACGGACGGATTAATCCGTGCCTTCAGTCACCGCGTTCTCATCGTTAGAGACCCGCGGGATGTGGCGGTTTCGTGGGCGCGTTGGATGTTCACGCCGTTCAACCGCCTGCATCGCCCGACGCGGCATATGACGCCGGAAGCACTTCTGGCGGCGGACCTGCCGCTGCGGGTTACGGAGTGGGCGGTCCATCAGCGAAGCTGGCTGATGGAGACGGCGGCGGATCTGTCAACGCATGTGGTTTTCTACGAGCATCTCATGGATGACGCGCCGCGCGAGCTCGCGCGGATCGCGCGCTACCTCGGGCTGGAGGTGGAGGAAAAATTGCTGGCGGAAGTTGCTGCCCGGCATGCGCTCGGGGAAATGAAAAGAAAGCAGCCGCATCATGTTTTCCGGGGCGGCTGGGGCGGTTGGCTGGAGCACCTCGATGATCGTCAAATCCACATGGCACAGCGCCAGTGCGGGGCGGTGATGAAGATTCTGGGATACCCGCTCAACCGCGCGGACTCGGTTGGTTGGACGCCGGAACGGTTGCGAGCACCTGAAAGAATGATGGAACGGTGAAATCCTGCCTATTCATCACATTGGAAGGGCTGACAGCCTCAGCGCTGGCAGAGGCGCGTTCGAACAACTTTTTGCCAGCGCTCGAGCCAGCTATCGCAGCAGGGCAGATCGCTGACCTTACATTCCCGCTGGCCGATGCAAGGGTGGCCACCCTGGTTTCGACGATGACGGGGACCTGGCCGGACCAACATGGGATTCTAATGGCGGATACTGGAAACCCCGTGGAACAAACATTGCGGCCCATTTCGGTTAGCGACCGTGGCCAAGCCGCGATTTGGGAACCGCTTGATGCAAATGGGGTGAGCTGCGTCAGTGTGGGTTGGCCGCTGGCAATCAGTGGGGAAACCAATCGCAGTGCCATTGTCACCGCTGGATTCGGCCAAACGCCTTGCCCAGATTTTGAAACGAACCCCTCGCCGTTCGTCCATCCGAAAAGCCTCGCCGGCAGTTTGGCGGATTGTTGGTTTCGTCCTGATGAAGTGAGTGGGGAAATGCTCGCTCCTCTCGTGCCGGCGTGGCGGCAGGTTGATCAGAACGTGGACAATCGCCTCGGAGTTCTATCTGCAGCGTTGGCCGAAAACGTATCACGTCACGCGGCATTTCTCGCACTTCTCGATGGACAGTCATGGCAGTTCGCGACGCTGTGCCTGAGCCTACCTGCGGAACTCGCGAGCCTGGAGCGGGCCAGCGAGTCCTTCGCCGACGGACTCTTTGAAGGACTGGCCGGGCGCGGGTTGGAATTGCTGAATGCATTTCTGGCTGAAATTTTTCGTCGTGTTCCGGCCGATGCGAACCTTGTCATAGCGGGACTTCCGCACGCCGAGCTGCCGGACTTCGCCGGATTCGCCATCGTGAGCGGCCCCGCATTCGAGCCGGCCTGTTCGTTGGGACGCATTGGAATCTTGGATCTGACTCCGATGATCTGGGGTGTCTCAGGGTTTCGTGCGTTAGGGATGCCGGGGCGTGGCGGACTGCGGGCGCTCAGGGATAGCGGTGGAACGCGCGACTTCGAATGCGCCTGGTCGCCACATCCGGATTATCAGCCACTTGCGGCAGCGGAACTTCTCCACGTGAACGGAGAAACCATCAGGACCCGGGAAACACACCTGTTGGCAGGCGAGGTTTGGCAATTCCACTCGCTTTCGGTGATGGCCCGTTCCGCAACAGGGCGGGAAGATCTGATGAAGGCGCTGCCTTTTTTCACGGCGATCGTGCGATTGAAGCCCCACGACTCGCAGGCTCATCTCCAGCTCGCCCGCTGCCAACAACTGCTAGGTCTCACCGAGGAAGCGCTGGATTCGGCTTATGAAGCGGTGGATGCGGATAAAGGCACAGGCCCCGCGGCGCTGCTGGTGGTGGCAGAATTGGAAGCCTTGGGTGGGCACCCTGAGATTTCCCGCAGCATGCTCCAGCGGGCGGTCCCTTTTCTAGTAGAATCCGGGCATCTACGGTTGCATCATGCGAATGTTCTCGTTCTTCAACGCGAGTGGACAGCTGCGATGGAATTGTTGGAGATTATCATCGGTGACACCCCGCTGCATCCCCATGCGCATCTGCTGCTCGCACGCTGCCATCTGGCTGCCAGCGAGTGGCAGGCGGCCTTCGACCACGCGATCATTTCCGTGACCCATGACGCTTCGAAGGCGAGAATCCACGAAATCCTCGGCCATGCCTTATACGGATTGGGAATGCGCGATCAAGCATGGCAATCCTTCAAAAGAGCAACGGTGGTCGATCCCGGATGGTCACGGCCATGGGCGAAGCTGGTCATGCTGGCTCGCCAGATGAACAAGTCGCCGGATGAAATAGCGCGGCACAAGTCGGCATTTCAGAAGGTCAAAGAAGAGGAAAAGCAACGTCGGCAGGCCCTCGCGGATGCCGCCCGCGCCACATGCTGCTAGATGTTGTCGAACAGATTGGGGGTAACGCCGCAGCGCTGGCCGTGGTGGCCGATTTCATCGTTTTTTGCGAATTTGGGCATGGCGGTTCAAAACCGTCCCCCATGATTCCGGCGGCCTTGAGAGAGTCCTAGGAAAACGCCGTGGTTATCTAACCCGGTCTAGCAGCCATGCAAGCAGCCCGCTGATGGGCAGGCGCTCCTGCTCCATTGAGTCGCGGTGGCGGATGGTGACGGTGTCCTTTAACTCTGGATTCTCCTCGCCGAGGGTGTCGAAATCCACGGTGACGCAGAAGGGCGTTCCCACTTCGTCTTGGCGGCGGTAGCGGCGACCGAGTGCGCCGCCGTCGTCGTAGAAGACATTCATCCACGGCTGGAGCGTTTTTTGAA
>JAIXQH010000031.1 GCA_027484055.1 Verrucomicrobiaceae bacterium
AGCGTTCTTGGTGCCAAGCGTTAGCTCGTCTCGTCAAGATTATGCCACCTCATGAGGACAATGTTGAACCTATAAAGGGACAGTCCCTTTATATCTTTTTCCCTTGCCATTCAGCACCCACTCGATAGCCTCTACCCATGAGACAAGCGCGGTGGCTCGTTAGCCGACGGAATGGGGAGAGTAAGCCGGTCTTTTATCATGTGATTTCTCGCGTGGTGGAGCGGCGGCTTGCGTTTGGCGTGAGGGAAAAGGAAAAATTTAGGACGCTGATGCGCTTGCAGGAAAAATTCACTGGCTGTCGAGTGGTCTCTTACTGCTTGATGTGCAATCACTTCCACATGCTGCTTGAGGTGCCGCCAATGCCGCTGATGCCACCGACGTCGCAGGGCGGCATCACAGATGAGGAACTCTTGAAACGCTTGTCGGCGCTTTACAACGAGGCGTTTGTCGCCGGAGTCGCCGCGGAATTGGCGGCCGCGAGGGCGGCGATTTACGCGACAGAACATGGCTTGTAGCACGCCCTCGCAGCGATCCACCAGCGATTCACCTACCGGATGCACGATTTGGGCGAATTCATGAAGGGGCTGCTGCAACGCTTCACCCAATGGTTCAACTCCACGCAATCCCGGGTCGGGCGGTTGTGGGAGGATCGCTTCAAGAGCGTGATCGTAGAAAGTGGCGCAGCCGCGCGGACCATCGCAGCCTATATTGACCTCAATCCGGTGCGAGCCGGGATGGTCGCGGACCCTGCGGACTACCGCTGGAGCAGCTACGGCGAGGCGGTTGGTGGCGGGGCGAAAGGAAATGGAAAAACGGCTCGGCAGGGTCTAGTTCGCGCCTACTTCGCCGATCAGGGAGCAGGATTTGAGGTGCAAAAATGGCAAGAAGTATCGCGCCTTTATCGCCGCATCATGGGCATGGCACTCGGGCGGAAATCGGGACGAGCCGAGGAGGCAAAGTCAGGAAGATCGCCCACCCGCCGCCCCATCACGAAGAACAGCGCCGAACTACTGGCCAGCGAAAGCGGTGACAACGAAACGGTTCTCCCTGACCTTAAGGTTGCGGAAATGCTGCATTGCCGAGTGAGATACTTCACTGACGGAGCCGTGATCGGGAGTCGGGATTTCGTCAATGAAGCCTTCACCGCAGCGCGGGCACGCTTCGGCCCCAAGCGCAAAGACGGAGCACGAAAGATAAAAGGAAACGCCAGCGCGGTGAAGGGAACCTTGTGGAGTATGAGAGACTTGCAGAAAGGTGTTTAGAGTGTGAATAATATCTCCTTAGTTAAGGAAAAATCTTCATCCGCTGACTGGATCACCTACGCTGCGGAAAATCATATCTTCGTCGCGCCACCTCCGAACGAGCTAGCCGCTTGAATCCAATCATGGAGGGAACGACTCGTGAGTTCGGGAATGCTCTCACCGTGGCCATTGACCGGCGCGGAACATCCTAAGAATATACCATCTTGCAGAAAGTCCCGTCCGATTCCGGTTCAAACAGCGATTTCTGATAATTGATTTTTAGCCCCACACGCGAAACGACTCGCCCACGAATCATGTCTGACTTCTTCACCACGGGGGTGAGCCCCTCGGGACTGCTGCTTTTTTACAGCTCGGCCAGAGTTCCTTCGGTGACGCCGAGCTTTTCAAGGGCTTGGACTTGATCGAGTAGTTCAAAGGCATCCAATTTTCCACTGAGGAGATCTTGGTAGGCGGTGATGGTTTTCTTGGCGTCTTCGGCTTCGTCTAGCAGCTCTACGCGGAAGCGGGATAGACCAGCATTTCGCAAGTGTTGGAAATAGCGAGCACCCGTTTGCGCCTTGCCATTGAAGAGAGTATTCCGACATCCGACGTCTGCCTGGAGGCGATGGAGCTGGCCGACCCGATCGCGCAAATGGACGACATGAGTTTCGCACGGGCGACCGCAGTCCTTGTAAGTGGTTCCGCTGCTGAGGAAGGTGCAGAACACGCAGTGCTCCATGTGAAACATCGGCATGTGCTGGTGAAGTGTGAGCTCGAACCACTCTGGCGGCGCGCAGTGGAGAAGCTCAAGCACTTGGCCGATGTTGAGGTCGTAGGACACGGTGAGGTAATCCAGCCCTGCATTTTCCATGAGTAGCTTGGCGCTGATGGGGTTGGCGACATTCAGCGAAAAGTCGCCCAATTTTTTCAAATCGCTCCGGTCTTTATAATACTGGAGTGCACCGAGGTTCCGCAGGAGCAGGCCGTGGGGCTCGGCTTTTTCGATGAGCTTGAGGTAGCCGTTTTCGCCGGGTTTCAGAATCCGAGGAGTTGCGAGGAAAATTTGTGCAGGTTGTCCGGCGACTTCAGCGACGGCCTGCTTGTAGCGGCGTGGGTCTTCGAAATCGCAGTAGAGAGTATCAACGCCGCATTCGAGTGCCGCAGCCACTTGATCAAGCGTGCGGCAAAGCACGGAAAGCTGTGGTCCCGCTGCGGTAACCGACGTCCGCTCTGGCAGCAGGTCGAGGTAGGTGGTGGTGATGATTTTTGCGACAGGCTTCGTGGCGGTGGCGACTTCTAGCTGCTTCACGAAAGCGCGGCGGAGTTGGTTCAATGCGGAAACGGCGATGTGGCAACTTCCTTCGAGCTGACTGCTCAGAGAGGCGAGCTCGAACGAAGAATCCCCGAGACGACCGAGTTGGGCCGCAAGTTTTTCCGAATCCAATGGGTGTTTTTCTGCCTCCACCAAAAGCGCGGCCGAGTGCTCTGAAAAGGAGATGCCAGCGTGTACGGCGGAGATCGTGAGTGGCGAACCGGGCTTGCCAGTGACGGTGAGGTGGAGGGGCGATTTTTTCTCGGCGGGACGCGAGTTTTGCCAAAAGCGACGGAGCTCAGAATCCAATTTGGGGTCGGAAGTTTTATAGAGCGTTTGACCGGGTTTGATTCGGTCGAAATTGATGCCGCTGTAGGTTAGGTGAAAAATGAGGCGATCCCCTTCGATGACCCAGATGCGAGCGCCCTGCTCAAGATCGCGATTTTCCCCCGCGTCGAAAACGACACCGTCCCCTGCGGCAAATGGCACGCCGGTGAGCTTGCCAAGCTTCACCCAGCCTGGGCCACAGTCGATGATTTCGCCGAGGAGCGGGCCGCGTTTTTTACCGAATTTCCCGTGGGTCAGATAGGGGTGGTTCGTTCCAGAAAACCAGCCAGTGCTGAGGCCACGTGAGAAAGTCATTTCGAGCGCGTAGCGGTCGCTGGGGGTGATGGGCGATGGGGCGTCAGCCATGGCGGCGTCCAATGCTTTCCGATACACTCGGGTCACGGCGGAAACGTATTCTGGGGACTTAAGGCGGCCTTCGATTTTGAAGGATTTCACACCCGCGCGGACAAGTTCGGGCACCAGATCTACGGCAGCGAGGTCTTGCGGACTGAGTAAATAGCGCACGGCAGCGAAGTCGCGAGTGACACCGTCCACGACGATTTCGTAAGGCATTCGACAGGCTTGTGCGCACTCTCCACGGTTGGCGCTTCGCTGGCCTAGGGATTCACTGGTGAGGCACTGCCCTGAGTAAGCGACGCATAGCGCTCCGTGGACGAAGACCTCTAAGGGAGTCCTCGTTGGCGCGGAGGAAAATTTATGGATCTCTTTGATCGAGAGCTCGCGAGCGAGAACCGCGCGTTCGAGTGGGAAAAGCGATTCGATGAAGGCCAGGCCGTCAGGCGAGGTGAGGGTCATCTGGGTCGAGGCGTGCAGTTCCACATTCGGCGCGACTTCGCGGGCGAGTTTGGCAAGGCCGAGATCTTGGATAATCAGCGCGTCCACCCCAGCAGAGGCGATCCGGCAAAGTTGCTCTTCTGCAGCTTTCATCTCAGAGGTGAAAATCAGCGTGTTCATGGCGACGAAGCCTTTCACCCCGTGGCGGTGAAGGTAGTCCATGAGCTCAACGAGATCCGCCTCGATGAAGTTGTCCGCGCGGAGGCGGGCATTGAATTTCGGCAGCCCGAAGTAGATAGCGTCCGCGCCGGCGGCGACGGCTGCGCGTGCGCAATCCCAATTGCCTGCCGGGGCAAGGAGTTCAGGTGTCAGGTCGGGTGTGTTCATGGCGAGAAGCAATCATGGAAGTAGATTGAAAAACAGCTACGATTTAAAATCATGCAACTTCCATAAATCCACGGGGTTTCCCCATCATGCTCCAACCAGCAGATAACCCATGGACCCTCTTCGAAGCGGCGCACCTTCTGAACCGTGCAGGTTTCGGCGGCAGCCCTTCTGAAATCAAAGCTTTCCACGCGCTGGGCCGGTCTCAGGCGGTGGACAGCTTGATCCAGCCCAAGGAGCCACTCGACGCTTTTCCGCTTCCCGCTTGGTGTTCGGACGAAGCCGCCATCGCCGCGACGCGGGCGCGGTTTGAAGAATACCGCATGACCAAGAAGGAGAAGAAGAATGCCTCCCCTGAGCAAATAGCCGCCATGCGGCAGGAAATGGTGAAGAAGTTCCAAAAAGAAAGTCGCCAGCAAGCGCTCGATGCCCAGGCATGGTGGTTCCGTCGGATGGTGAAATCTGAAGCACCCCTACGCGAAAAAATGACGCTTTTCTGGCACGATCATTTCGCCACCTCCGTGCAGAAGGTGAAATTCCCAATCTTGTTAGTGAAGCAGAATTCCCTCTTCCGCGAGAGCGCCTTGGGTAGCTTTGAGAAGCTGACTCAAGCGATGTTGATGGACCCAGCGATGCTCATCTACTTGGACAGTCAGAGTTCAAAAAAAGACCACCCCAACGAAAATTTCGCTCGTGAAGTGATGGAACTCTTCACCCTAGGCGAGGGTAACTACACCGAGCAGGACATCCACGAGGCTGCACGTGCCTTCACCGGTTACTCGATCAATCGCGGCAATGGCACCTCATGGCACAACAAGCGAGAATGGGATGCCACCCCCAAAACAATCTTCGGCCAGACAGGACCCTATAATGGCCAGGACGTCATCAAGCTGATCTTTGAGAAAAAAGAAGCCTCGCGCTTCATGGTCAGCAAGCTCTGGGAATTCTTCGTTTACGAAAAACCCAGCGCCACCCTGCTCGACACACTCAGCAGCTCTTTTCAAGCGGCCAACTACGAAGTCGGGCCACTGCTGCGGGACATGTTCCTTTCCAAAGAATTTTACTCGCAAGCCGCCGTCCGCACACAGATCAAGTGCCCGGTGCAGTATATTGTCACCTTGCTCAAACAGCTGGAAATCACCCAGCCACCTGTAGGCTTCCCCATCACTGCGCAGCTCCAACTCGGCCAAGTCCTGTTCATGCCGCCAAACGTCGCTGGCTGGGACTGGGGGCATGCGTGGATCAATACCAACACGCTTCTCACCCGTTATAACCTCGCAGGATTCCTCGTGAAAGGCGCGGCTAAGTCAGGGAATATCATTCCCGACGAGAAAATGAAAATCCCCAAAATGGGTGCCGTCCCCCGCGACATGGGCGCATCTTGGAAGGGGCCAGATTTTGAAACCATCGCGCCACGCACCCTACGCGATAAGCCCGCAGACTTGGTCGATACCTTGATTTTCCGGTTTTTCCAAAGCCCCTTACCCGATAAGGCGCGTAGCTCATTCATCGCCTACGCCACTTCCAAACAAGGTGCCATCTTAACGAATCAGGAGACCGCCGAACTCTGCCACCTCATCCTCAGCACCCCATACTATCAACTCACATGAAAACCCGTCGTGATTTCCTCCGTTCCACCGTACTAGGAGCCTCAGCGGCATGGACCGTGCCCATGTTCATTGAGCGCACCTTCGGCCAGCTCCACGAAGGTGCCCGCGACATCGCCGTGCAGCCGAGGACTGGCAAGGACGACACTATCCTCGTCGTGCTTCAGCTGGCCGGTGGAAATGACGGGCTCAACACCCTCGTCCCTTATGCGGACGATACCTACTACAAATCTCGTCCCAAGATTGCCAAAAAGGAAAAGGAGATCATCAAACTCAGCGACCACGTCGGGCTGAACAACGCCCTGCCCTTCCTTGGCTCACTGTTCAAAGAAGGCGACCTAGGAATCGTGCAAGGGGTGGGATACCCGAATCCTAACCGCTCCCACTTCGTCTCCACCTCGATTTGGGAAACGGCAGATACCACCAACCACTCGCCCACCGGCTGGCTCGGGCGCTACTTTGACAACGCCTGCCCAGGGGCAGATCCTACGGTGGGGATGAGCTTCAACAAGACGCAGCCCGAGTCCTTCGGCGCATTGAAAAACCCCGGCGTCTGCTTGAACTCACCCGAGCTCTACCGCTGGATTCACAGTGGCGGCGAGACCGACCAAGCAGAAAAATTCTTCGCCGATCTGAACCAACCCAGTAGTAACTTACCCGATCACGACGAGGATGACAGCCCAAGCGATGGCGGCTCCATCGCCATGGCTGCGGGTGGTAAAGTTGGCGGCATCCAGGGAGAAAGCAGTCTAGATTTCCTCGAACGCGTCGCCCTGGACGCGCAAGTGAGCTCCAAGACCATCCTCGAACTCGCGGCCAAGCACCGCACCACGGTGGCCTACGACGGCACGCCGTTGGCGAGAAATCTGAACCTTGTGGCGCGTATGATCGCGGGCGGCATGCCCACCCGAGTTTACTACGTCAGCCACGGCGGCTTCGACACGCACAACCAACAGCTCAACTCCCACGAGCGGCTGCTAGGCCAGCTCGACGGCGCGCTGAAGTCCTTTTTAGCCGATCTCAAGCAACAGGGAAATGACAAGCGCGTGGTGCTCATGACCTTCTCCGAGTTCGGCAGGCGCGTTTCAGAAAATGCCAGTGCTGGCACCGACCATGGAAAAGCGTCATGCCTCTTCCTCGCCGGAGCTGGGGTAAAAGGCGGCCTGCTAGGGACGCATCCAAGTCTCACAGACCTCTCGGAAGGAGACATCAAGCACACAGTCGATTTCCGAAGTGTGTATGGCACTCTGCTGGCAGATTGGCTCAAAGCCCCGGATGTAAAACCCATCCTCGGTGCTGTCTATCCGAAGATGGATTTCATCGGCTGAGTGCACTCAGCTTTCGAAATAGGTATATCCGGCGAGGCCCTCGCGGAAGAGGTCGAGGATTTCTCGGCGCTCTTTCGGGGAAATCCGTCCTTCGGTCACGGCTTTTTCCGCGAAGGTACGGAAGCGGCTGACGAGCTCCTTGGGGTCGAATTCGACATAAGTGAGAACGTCTGCCACGGTGTCGCCTTCGACCTCATGGGTGTAGACGGGCTTACCTTTTTCAAGATGGACGCCGACGACATTCGTATCTCCCAACAGATTGTGCAGGTCGCCGAGCGTTTCCTGATAGGCACCCACAAGGAATACGGCGAGGTAGTACGGCTCACCCTGCTTGAAGTCGTGGAGTGGCAGAATTTTCGCCACATCTTCCTTGTCGATGAAGCGGTCGATCTTCCCGTCGCAATCACAGGTGATGTCTGCAAGCACGGCGCGGTGGCGTGGCTTCTCGTCGAGCCGGTGGATGGGCATGACGGGAAACACCTGGTCGATGGCCCATGAGTCGGGGAGGGACTGGAAGAGGGAGAAATTCCCGTAGTAGAAATCGACCAAAGTGGACGAGAGCTCGCGGAGATCTTCCGGGATGTCGTCCAGCTCTGCGATGAGATTGGAAATCCGGGTGAGGATGTGCCAGAACCACGCTTCTGCGAGGCCGCGCTCGCGGAGGGTAGCGGCACCGTAGAAGAACTGCGCGCGCATTTGGTCGCGGTAGTACTGCGCATCGTTGAAGCACTCTTGGAGGTTTTTTTTGTGAATCACCTTGTTCACCTCGATGATGTTCATGAGGTTTTGCGGCGCATTTTCCGGGATCGGCGGGGCCTCCTCGCTGGTTTGTGCGCTGGTAACGTCGAGAATATTGAACACCAGCACCGAGTAGTAAGCGACCACAGCGCGGCCTGACTCGGAGATGAGATTTGGGTGGGAGACACCGGCTTTATCACAAATTTGTGAAATCACCTCGACGATATCGGT
This sequence comes from Verrucomicrobiaceae bacterium, assembly GCA_027484055.1. Lineage (GTDB taxonomy): Bacteria > Verrucomicrobiota > Verrucomicrobiia > Verrucomicrobiales > Akkermansiaceae > Luteolibacter. The sequence continues at coordinate 7,964 of JAIXQH010000031.1, forward strand.
GCAGTATTCGGCGACTGAGTAATTGCAAGACGAGTGGAAGTTCGTGTGTGAGCCGTCGTAATCGACTGCCATGCCGCCGCCGATGTCGAGCACGCCCATGGGTGCGCCTTCTTTGACAAGGTCACAGTACATCCGTACAGCCTCTGTGGCCCCTTCGCGGATCGCGGCGATGTTAGGAATCTGTGAACCTTGGTGGTAGTGGAGCATTTTCAGGCAGCCGAGGTAACCAGCATCTTTGAGTTGATCCACGACGGCGATGACTTGCGCGGCATTGAGGCCGAAGACGGACTTGTCCCCTGCGCTGTCTTGCCAGTGGCCGGAGCCCTTGGTGGAGAGGCGGACGCGGACCCCCAGATTCGGCAGGACGCCGATTTTGCGTGAGCGCTCGAGGATGAGGTCGAGCTCGCTGGGCATTTCCAAGACGAGCATCACGCGGAGGCCCATTTTCTGGGCGTGGAGGGCCAGATCGATGAATTCTTCGTCCTTGTAGCCATTGCAGACGAGGTAGGCCTCGGGATCATGCATGTGGGCGAGTGCGGCGATGAGCTCGGGCTTGGAGCCGGCTTCTAGGCCGTAATGATATTTTTTCCCGAACTCGGCGATTTCTTCGATGACTTGGCGCTGCTGGTTGACCTTGATGGGGTAAACGCCGCGGTAGTCGCCACGGTATTTGGAGTCCTTGATCGCCTTGTTGAAGGAATCGTTAATCTGGGCGATCCGCGAGTGAAGTAGGTCGCGGAACCGGAGCAGAACCGGGAGGTGGGTGCCGCGGTCGCGGAGTCCGTCGATGACGTCGTAGAGGGAAACTTCCGCTTGGGCTTCATCATCTTCAAGACGGACGGTGACGTGGCCCTTTTTATCGACACCAAAAAACCCACTGCCCCAAGTGTCGACGCCATAAAGCTCGGAAGATTTTTCGGTAGACCAAGTTTCAGGCTTGCGCTTGGTCGTCTTAGCGCTGGGTGCGGTGGCGGTGGCTGGAGGAATCATGAACTGAGATGAGGCTGAGGGAGATTAAGGCACGGGTGGTTTCCAATCGGGAAACTCGGCGTTGAGCTGACGACGGTATTTTTCAACTTCCGCAGTGTCACCTTGTTTTTCAAAAGCGCCAATGAGTTTGAAAAGGGCGAGTGGTTTGAGCTCCTTGTCGTTGATGAAACTCACGACGATGAGGTATTTCCCAGCGGCGACTTTCGGGTCGCCAGCTTCGAGGTTGAGGTCTCCATCCAGCAGATTGAGGCCTGCGCTGGTGAATCCTTGTGGGCGGAGGACGAGAGCCTCATCTGCGGCTTTACGAGCTTCAGGAAAGCGCTTCAAGGCGAACAAGGCACGGCCGCGATCGAGTAGGCCGTCGGCCTTCCAGGTTGAGTTGTCTTCGACTTCCAAAAAGTGATCCACCGCCGTGAGTGCACCGGCGGCGTCACCGATTTCGAGGCGAGCTTTGGCGAGGTAGCGCCAGACATCTTTAGGAGTCTCGCGGGGCTCGGCAGGGTTGGAGACCCGTGCGAGACTCTCGGCGGCTGAGGAGAAATCCTTGGCATTATAGGACTGTAGGCCGGACCACTGGATGTATTTATCCGGGATGTCATCCTCGTATTTCCCAAGGATGGCCAGTTTGATTTCTGCGGCGAGTTTTACCGGGTCTTGTGCGGCGAAGTGGGCGATGGCGAGCGCGAGGCCGGCGTGTTTTCCGTATTCGTCGGGACGGAGGCTGCGGGCTTTTTCGAGATAAATGACGGCTTCTTTGGCGGTGTTGGATTTGATCAGTCCCCAACCGATCCAGTAGTTCGCCTCGGCGACCAGCTTGTCTGAAAGATCCGGCGCATTTTTCAGAAGCCCTTGATAGCGAACGATCATGTCGGGGATTTTACTCTCGGAACGCCGGAGACGGGCCGATTCAAGCCAGGCAAACGAGGACAACTCCGCAGGCGTCCCGGCCACGGTGAGGCGGTCGAAGTCCGCGATGGCTTTTTCTGGCTCAGCGCTTTGGGCGAAGGCGCTTGCCCGTTTCGCGATGGCGGAGCTTATGCGTGAGTCTTTCGGATACTTGCTGATGAACTCGCTGAGAGAACGGACCGCGCCTTGGGCGTCGCCCGCTTCGGCGAGACACCAGCCGCGCTTGTAGAGTAGGCCGGGGCGGATTTCATCACTGACGAGAGCGGCATTGATCTCGCTATAAGCCTTGGCAGCATTGGCAACGTCATTGGCGGCATAGAGTGACTCCGCCTTGAAGAGCAGAGCGGTATGGACCAAGGGGTCAGAAGGGCGGGCGGTTTGATAAAGCTGGAGGAAGGCATCGACCTGATCCGGCAAGTGGCGACCTTCGATTTGGTAGAAGCATTGAAGGCGGTAAAATGAGGCGGTGAAGGCGAGATCGAGCTCGGGATTGACGATTTTTTCGATTTCACGGAAGAGCTGAAGGGCCTCGGAGGGGAGTTTGAGTGCCATGTAGGCCCGCCCCGCGAACATGAGGCGCGTGGCTTCTTTGTCCCCTGCTGCCTTGGTGCTGCTTCGGCGAAAGACATCGACGACTTCCCGATATTGCTTTCTCGCCAGCAGATTCCCCATCAGGGCCGTCTGTGCGTCTGCTTGGAAATCCTCCATTCCCGGGGTGGTGAGAATGAGCTGTAGGTATTTTTCTGCGAGATCGGTCTGATCGAGTTTGGTGGCGATGAGTGATGCATTCAGCGCTGCCTCGCCACGGATTTTAGGGACGTAGGGTGCTGCGATGACTTCCTCAAACTGGGCGAGTGCTTCTTTGAATTTGCCTGCCTTGAAGTTGAGATGGCCGAGCGCCACCTTGGCCATGGGCGTGAAGAGCCCACCGTTGGGATCTTCGATGACTTTTTTGAACGCGCCAACCGCCTCACGATCTCGGTTGAGAAAACGGTAGCAATTGCCTGCGTAGAAGAATCCGCGTGGCTGCTCGTCGGGCTTTGAGGCATTCACGGCATAGCGCTCGAAAAGCGGTGCGGCGAAGGCGTATTCACGGTTGTTGTAGTAATCCGCAGCCAAGGTGTAGGCAGCGCGGGCGGCCCAGACGCCTTTGCCATACCGATTCAGCAGGGTGCTGAAGCAGCGCTTGGCCTCGTCGATTTGGCCTGACTGGTAGTAGCTGTTTCCAAGATACCACCATGCCACTTCTGCGTTGGGATGTTCAGGGAACTCGGTGAGATAATCAGAAAATATCTGTGCGGCCCGTTGAAACGCTTCCAACCGTGTGGCTTGCACAGTGCTGGTCTGCGCGGAGTCATAGAGATTTTTCCCGCGGAGGAAAAAATCGGTGGCCGCGTCAGAGGCGAGTTGTGGATCGACCGCCTGAGCCTTCGGGATCTGAGCCGTGGCCGAGCAAGAAGCAAAAATGAGGAAGGCGAGAGCGCGTTTCACGATAGGTGGGAGTGGATCCTGAAGGAGCTGATCACTTCTTGGGTTCTGGCCGCTGGGTGGCGAAGGAAATATTCCAAATGCCTGCACCCTGGCAGGTGTCGATGATTTCCACAATGCGCTGATAGGCGACTCCTCCATCACCACGAATACGGACAGGTTGATTCTTATACTGTTTGGCGATGGCGGACAATTTATCGAACAACTGCTGACGATCTACGCTGAGACCTTCCACGCGGATGGCTCCGTCTGCTAGGACATTGATGATGATTTCCCCACGTGAGCGCTCAGGTTCGGCGCCTTCTTGAGCGGTTGGAACGGCGACGTTGAGCTCTGTTTCAGACTTGGTGTATTGCCAACTGGTGATAAAAAAGCAGAGTAGAAGCAGCAAGATGTCGATCATCGGTGCCAGCTGCAACGAGATGGGAGGGGCTTGGCGGCTGGAAAATTTCATCCCTAGGGCTTTGATTAGATTCCGTGGAGATCAGGTCGGTCACCGGCATGGGGAGAGGGTGACGGCATGGCGTAGTCTTCACGTGGACCGAGCACGGAATTCACGTAGGCTTGCGGGGACTGAATGGGTTGCACGACTTGGCGGTCCATTTGCAACTGGAGCAAGGCGATGAAATGGGTAGCTCCGGCTTCGAGTTCAGAGGTTAACTTTTGCACGCGACCTCGAAAGATCGAGTAGAAGGCAAATGCTGGGATGCTGATGGCAAGTCCGCCAGCGGTTGCAATCAACGCTTTTGAAACTCCATCCGCCAAGCCCATTTCACGAACCCCTGCGACCTGGCCTGATGAAATGCCGAGGAATGCCTCGATCATCCCAAATACCGTCCCTAGCAGCCCCACCATCGGCGCGATGGATCCGATGTCTGCTAGGTAGGAAATTCTAGAGACCATGAGATTCGCTTGGTGAGATCCTTCGACTTGCGCCACTTCCTTGACGCTGTCGAAAGATGCCGTGGGATTCGCCGAAACGAAGGCTAAGGTTTTTTCTGTGATGCGCGCCATGCACTCATTGCGCCGATGACTCAGGGCAATGAGACCCAAGTAGTCACGCTTGCGGACGAGTGTCTCGACGTGATTCATGAACCGATCACTGATGATGGCGTTTCTCCGAATCGTCAGCAGGAAAATCAGGATGAGGATGACGGTGATGATCGACATCAATGCCATGGGATACATCATCAAGCCACCTTGGGCGACCAGTTCGAGGAAATTCATTTCCTTCACCGGCGGGGCAGGGTTCTGCACAGCAGCAGAGGCAAGATACGTGGAAAGGAAAAAAACCACGACTGAAAGATGGCAGCGCTTCATGAAGATGGCGTGATACTAGTGAATGCAGCGCCGAACGCAAGCCTGAGCAATGCTCCGAGGTTCGATGGCGCGAACCTCGTCCATTTATTCCGTAAGATGGCCGGCAAATGACTTCGCCCGGCCATTTTAGGGTCTAGATTTTAGACTTGCCGTTTATGCCTCCACCGCCGGTGTTGAGGAAGCGGTAGTAAACCTCAAGCATCAAGGTGCAGAGAGCGTTCCGATAAACTTCTCCGTCTTTACCACCATCGAGGAACTCAGCGCCGCCAGCGCGGATCGATTTTTTGTCTTTTCCGCCGCCGGGTATTTTCCATGAACCGTCTTCTTTTTGATTGTTCAGAATTTGGTCGCGGAAAAGGTCGTTGTATTCCTTCCAATATTTTCCGCCGAGCTGCATCATCGCCTGAGATTCGTAGTAGTGGCCGTAGAGATCGCAGTGTTCCGAGTTGAAATCGAACTTCGTGTTACTTGAAACGTAATCTGCCGCTTTCTTGACTTCCGAGCGCGTGCCCTTGCCCCACATCTGGTTGCAGAGCATGCCGACGCCCGTGAGGGTGAAGTAGTCCTTGCCACCTGCTGGGGATTTATTGTTCGAATAACCGTAGCCGCCATTCGGGTTTTGGCAGCCATTCACATAATCGAGACCCTTTACAATGCTGCGGTCCAAGCCCTTGAACTTGATGCCGGTGTGGCTGCAGGCTTTGAGCGCTTGGATCTGCCAACCGGCGACTGACACGTCAGTATGGGACCTGGAATCTGTGCCGTAGAGATAGGCCCAGCCGCCATTTGGGTTTTGGTTGTCGATCACGTACTGGCCAGCCTTCTCTGTCATTTCCATGAGGGATGGCACATTGATCTTGAGATCCTTACAAAAGGTAGCGGCCTCGCCAAGGGCGTAGGTGGCGATTGCGTGTTGGTAGCACCAGCTATTCGCGGTGAAGTTATTGGCCATTTTCCCGTCGTTTTTGATGGCCAGGTTTACCAAGTAAACGATGCCTTTCATGCAGGACTCGCCATACACTTCGGAAAGAGGGGTCTCGCAGTGTCCAAAGTAGGCGAGGAGGGCGAAGCCGGTCATCGCAGGCTTGTCTCTCACGCCCCATGAACCATCGGCATTTTGATTTGCCATGAACCACTGGAGAGATTTGGAAACGGCATCTTCGCACGCTGGGGTTCCGCCGTTATCTTTGAGCCGTTGGAGACGGTCTTCCTTGGAGCAACGCTTCCGCATGGTCTCGGGAATGAGTCCAAAAAGTTTACCTGCGCCGCCGCCTACGCCCATACCTCCAGCGCCACCCGCCCCCTTGCCGAAGCCTTTGCCCGTGCCTGAGCCGCCGAGGCCACCGGACATGCCACCACCACTTAACGAACTTAGGGCAGACATTTCACCGAAGTTATCTCCCTGCTCGGGAATGGCGAATGAAGCGGTCGCGCCCTCTGCAAAGACCCGCTTCACATTCGTGGTCGGAGTGATTTGGGCACGCTTTTTGACCGCCACTTGCTGTTCAGCGCCGCGCTCACCACCACCTCCACCTGGGGGCATGAAATCGACTTTTTTCTCAGGTGGGTAGATCGTTTTAAAAACCCAGAATGCGCCAATGAGGAGGAGGATGGCATGGAAGGCTGCGGCGATCATCAAAGAACCACCTCCCAGCTTCTGCCACCAGCTTTGTTTCTTTTCAACTGCGCGGATCAAGTTTCCGTCTTCGTCGTAGATTTCCATAAGTTTAACGGATTCGTGGGTTAATGGGTGGTTTTGAGAGGTGCAATTTACTCTGGGCTTCCAGCTTGGAAGGTTACGTTGGTGATTTTCGCCCGGCTTAGAGCATCTAGCACATCGATGACTCGCTCGTAACGCGCCAGTTCATTGGCATAAATAGTAACGAGGATTTCTGCTTTAGAGGCATCACTGCTTTCGCGCAGTTGATTGAGGCTACTCGCGAATTCTGGTAAATTCTTGGTGGTAGGAGAGTCGAGAGGATCGTCGTTGAGGTAAACTTGCCCATCGTCTTCGATACGCACCGCGACTTCATCGGGTAAGCTAACGGCTTCCTTAGACTCCACTGTGCCGGGGAGCTTAGTAACATGGGCGTTTTCCACTTGGATGTCACTGGCTTGGACGATGAAGAACAGTAGAATCACGAAGACCACGTCGATCATCGGCGCGATCTGGAAACCGAGGTTGACTTCCGCTGATTGCTTCCGCCGATGTCTGCGTTTATTTTTCACGGTAAATTTATTTGTTTGAGGCGGCGAATGCGATGTCGCCGATGCCGGATTCTCCGACGAGGTTCATGACACGCTGGATCTCACCAGCGGGGACGTTAGCATCTCCGCGGACGACGACTCGTAACTTGGGATCACGGAGTAAGCTGGCCTTTAGAATCGGCACAGCATCCTGCCAGTTGTTGAAAATTTGGTCATCGAGCACGAGCACGCCTTTATCGGTTGCTTTGTCGACGCGGACGTTCACGGCCATTTCGTGACGGGCCATTTCGGGCTCGCGTTGCTTGGCGTTAGGCGAGACGGGGAGTCGCAGCTTTTTATCCACCTTGAGCACCTCCGCGGAGGTGATCATGACGAAGAAGACAAGCAGCACGAGCAGCACGTCAATCATCGGAGCAATTTGAAATTCTGGTTCTCCGTCTCCACCACCACCGCCACCTGCCATATGCTTAGTCTGTTAAGGTTAAATGAGTTTTAAAAAACCGTGTTTCAGGCTTGTGGGACCTCGATCCAGTTTGGAAGCGCGGCGTAGGTTTCTTCTTGGCCGACGTCTGCGTCCTTCAGGTAATCGTAAGGTGCGTTGCGGAACAGATGTTCGGTGACTTCATGGAGCTCATGAACGGCTCCTTGAAGTTTGTTGCGGAGGAAATAGAAGGCCATGAAGGCTGGGATGGCGACGAGGAGTCCAGTAGCCGTAGCCACAAGCACCTCACCGATGTGGCCTGCGAGCTCGCCGACGCCGCCGGAAAGTCCGGCGGTGCCAAGACTGCCGAAGGCACCTTTCATACCACCGACCGTTCCAAGTAGTCCGACCATGGGAGCGCAGACCCCGATGACGGAGAGATAGTTAATCCGAGTTTGTAACTTGGAGTTAATTTTTTCGACAGTGGAGTAGATGGCTTCTTCTGTGGAATCTTTGCCGTAGCCGACCGAGCCAAGTCCAGCGCGCATCACTTCTGCAAAGGGGCTGAAGCTTCCTTTCATGGTTTGATAGGCTGCGACGTAGTCACCGGCGCGGAAGAGTTCCTGGGCGATGGTGACGTCTTCGATGGGGGACATCTTCTTGCTGCTGGTCCGCATCCAGATGTCGATGATGAGCCAAACCATACCGATGGAGAACAAGAGGAGAATGTGCATGACCCAACCGCCTTCGATGTAGGTGGAGATGAGAGTTTTTTTGGTTCCACCGGTTTTCGCAGCTTCTGAGCCGAAGACGGTCATCGGAAGAAGGAGTAGAGCGGCGTAGATCGCTTTTTGGATAATGTTTTTCATGGCGCTTATAGTAGGTCGGTGGATAGAGTGGAGTGTGTATGAGTTATTTATTGCTTTCAAGACGCTTGTTTGCTTCGACAGCAACTAGGGTTCCGGCAGCATGCTGAGTAGATGAGGTGAAAAGGGCAACTGCTTCTTCCCGGCGAGTGAGGGCTTGAAGGATTTCTCCGGCTTTGAGCTCTGCGACGGCATTGAGCACAAGGCCACCGGATGGAAAAACGGCGGTGGCGGTGAGGTAGGATTCCAACGCCTGTGGCTCGCGCTTGGTGGAGGCATACAATTTCCCTAAGTAGATGGAGGCGTAGGCGCCTATGTCCGCTGGCATGTTGTTCGTCATCAAATCTGAAAGAGCGACTTCCCGATCTTTAACTGGAGTGGTGGTAGGGAGCAGCAGTGCCTTACCCAGAGAGACGAAGGGATCGATTCCTTGAGCGGGTGTAGCATCGGAAATTTCCTTACCGATCTCCGAACACTTGGCGTTCTCGCCGAGGACGGCATAAGCGACCAGCGCGGCTTGAGCGGCTTCCATCCAGAAATTTCCGGGGATTTTCGCGGTTGAGCGTTGGGAGGCGATGAGGGGTTCAAGAAGCTTGAGAGCGTCGGCAGGCTTATCCATGAGCACAAGGGCGACGCCTGGATTTAGCTCGGCGGGTTTATCACCATAGACATGGTCGATGGCGGTGAGTGGGAAGGATTGGCCTAGATTGAAACCCTCAGCAGCGGCGGTGACGGTGAGGGTGTCCGCTTGCACCGAGACGGCGGCCAGTGGAATGGAGCGACCGTTTTGAAAAACGAGCTTGAGTGGTTCGGCGGCGGTCGCCACGCCGAGTGGCAACAGGGCCACTGAAACGATGGTCACAAAAGAACGAATGAGATGAAATGAAAAGGTCATGTCTGAGAAGGTGGCTAAGTGATTACTTGGTGGCCTCTTTGAAGCGCACCGTGTTTTTGAGCTTAGGATTCGCTTTCAAGGACTCGAGGGTTTTATCAGCCAGCTCCTTATTTCCGAGTAAATTCGCCGTTTCGTAGGCTTGCCAGTAGGCTTCGGCGCAGACTTCTGGGGTGCTTTGGTAGGCGATATAAACTTTCTGGTAGGTGCCGTGCGCTTGTTTGAGCAGCTCCAGTTTCGCGTCGTTGTTCGTGAGTTTCGCAGCTTGCTCCCGGTAAATTTTCCCGCAGAGAATGAGCGCCTTACCGGCGAATTCACCACGGAATGATTTATCACCGGCGGTGGCTTGGGCGAGCTTTAGGGCTTCGTCAAATTTTTGAGACTGAATCAAGGCTTCAATCTTCCCAATCGTCGCTTCTTTCATGCGCGAGGTGCCGGAGCCGGTGGTTAAGGCGTCTTCGAAAATCTTGAATGCTTCGTCTCCCTGCTTACGGGCGAGGGCGATGTAGCCGAGTCCAACCGGTCCGGCGTCGGCGAACATGCCATCCTTGTGACGATCCACAAGGCGGCGGAACATGGCTTCTGCCTCGTCGATATTTCCGAGCTTGAGCAGGATATCACCGGAGACGGCAAGCAGTGCAGGGCTGAGCACCGTTGGGTTTTTCGCATTGATGGTCGCGATGCCCTTGAGGTAGAGTTCTGCGCGGTCAGACCGACGAAGAAGACGGGCGAGCTGGGCGCGGGCGTAGTAAAGACGCGCGTTGGTGGTGGCGTTTTCTTTATCCCCGATCATTTTGGTGAGGAGGTCTACGAGCTGTTTATCGATGGCATCCACATCGATTTCAGCAGGTTTTTTGCCGCGTGGGACGAGGGTTTTGACCATTTCATCGATCAGGAATTCCACTTGTTCGTTGGTGGGATCTGAGATGCGTGATTTGAGGGCTTGTCCGAGCATTTCAGCGGCTTCAGCGCCTTTACCTTCACGGCTTTTCATTTTAGCCAATTGGGAGGCCGAGAGAAGTGCTAGGGAGCTGTTGGGCTTGCGTTGTAAGAACTCGTTGTGGAGATCTGCGATGCCAGCCCAATCCTTGTTCGCCTGGAGTAGAGAGGTGGCGGAGTCTAGGGCGTATTGCACGACGTCATCGAGACTGTCGGTCCAGACGGCTTTTTTGTAGGATTCGATGGCGAGTTTTTGGAATTTCGCGAGTTCGTCTTGTTTGTCGGAGGTCTTCTTTTTGTAGGTATCCGCCAAGAGGCAAAGCATGGAGCCTGCGGAAGAGTCATTTGGGTGAGTATTTAAAAAGGCGGTCAGGTCCTTGATGATTTTATCCGACTGGTCTTCTTTGTCATTGAAGTCAATGAATGAGAGGCGGTAACGCATATCTCCAGCGTAGGAGCCGTCTGGGAATCTTGAGAGATACTCCTTACAAGACTTCAGGGTCTCTTTGTAATTATTCGTCAAGAAGTGCGACATTGCCACATAGTAGAGGGCATTTTCGACGGATGAGCTGTTGGGAAAATCTTTGAGGAACTTGATAAAAACGGGAAGCGCCTCTGTTATTTTGGCTTCTTGGAAGAGAGCGACAGCTTGGAAAAACGTGTAGCGGTCGAGATTGGCGGATTTCGGGAATTTCGTGGCGAGATTCCGATAGAAAGCGCCGACTTCTGCCCAATTACCGCTCTGCACAAGGACTTCACCTGCGAGAGTACCGACTTGTTCGGCATTTTCAGAATCCGGGTATTTGCGGAGGTAAGCTTCGCAAAGCACTTTGATTTCTGGGATGTTCTGGAGCTTGTTGAGCAGGACGATCTCGGCATAAGCGGAAGCTAGGGCGTCAGGGCTTTCCGAGTATTTGTTTCGAATGTAACGGAAACAGACTAGGGCCTCTTCATAGCGCTGCAAGTAGTAAAGGCAGCGGCCACGGCGCATGAGTAGTGCGGCGTCCAAATCCACCTTCTCTTCAATAGCCGCGAGGGCTTTTTCAGAAAGTTCAAGGGCGGGCTTGAGATTATTCAGGAAATCCGAAGCGGCAGAACGCTGGTTGAGCGGCTTGTCTTTTTCTGATTCGACCCGCTTTTCAAGAATCCCCACCTGCCTGCGCTGCACCTCTAAAGCGGCCTTCTGCATTTCCAAGATTTGAGCGCGCGGTGGCACCGTCCGGTAAATCGCGAGGGCGGATTCGTATTGCTGGGCTTCCACCAATTCGTCACCGCGGACAATCACTTGGTTGGAATACCATGCGATGGATTCACGCACCCCAGACTGATTGCTCAAGCGGTCTAGGTAGTTAACGAGGTCTTCTAGCTTCCCGGTGTCTGCCAAAAGGGCGATGACCTGCACGGCTGCTGTCGTCTGCTGGGGCGAACGAATATCAGAGCCCATCAAACTCTTGAAAACGACCATCGCTTCATCACGTTTGCCAAGGTCGATGTAAACTTCTCCAAGGGAAAACCCGGCTTCGGAGCGGTATTTGGGATCCTGCGCCGCCATTTTTAACGCTTGGATCGCCAGTTCTTTTTTTTCTGGAGTGTCCTGTATGATACAAGCCCGTCCAACTCCGAGGTAGCAGCGACTGGCATACTCGCCCTTCGGGAACTGCTTCAAGCAATTCGTAAATGCAGCTTCAGCCTCGGGTGCTTTACCGCCCAGCAAGTTGCCCAGGCCCAAGTAGAAGTAGAGTAGCTCGATCGGCGCGTCTTTGTTTGGCCCTAGAGCTTTGAGCAATTCTTCGATTTTCCCAACGGCTTTATCATACTCCTTCGTGCCGAACGCCGCTTCTGCCTCTGTAAACATCCGGTTCAAAGTCGCTGGCGCAACGGCTGCGACTGGCGCTGCTGGTGCCGCCGGCGCATCTTGTCCGTGTGACAATGATGACGAAGCGATGGCAAGCGACGCGGCGGCACAAATGGCTATGGCGCGCTCGGAGAGATGATTGGATTTTCGCAGCATACAGACGTGGTGAATAAAGGAACTGACGGTCAAGATAGTGTCAAGCTAGTTTCCATGCGGATTTGTCGGCCACATCGGACTAGAATAGATCTTCTTACGTGGTTGTCGAGTCATAGACCTGCCGCTATCGTGAGAGGGTCTGTGCGATCTCACTGGCAGCTTGGAGAAACGACGGAAAATGGGGAGTCCAGCCGTGATCTCTGAGTTTCTGGTTGGACACCCGCTTATGCGTCCAGCCACGTTTGCGGTCGAGATCGCGTGGGCCACTCGGAGGGAGTGGCAGGGAAAATTGCCGACTTAGCTCTTGAAAGAGAGCACCTTGCGCGAGTGGCTCGGAATCGCAAAGGTTGAAAATTTCACCCCGAGGCTGCAGCTCCGAGGTCGCCAAGTGGTAAATTGCCCGCGCTGCGTCGTCGCGGTGGATTTGATTGATGAGACGGCGGCCATCTTCCTCGATGACCGCCTCACCGCAGAGAAATTTTTTTAAAATCATGCTGCGTCCCGGTCCATAAATTCCAGCGAGGCGCGTGACCATGCCGCCACTGGCTAAGGTGATGCGCTCCGCTTCAAGCAGGAGCGAGCCAGTTTCCCGGTCGGGGATAGCAGGACTCGTTTCAGTGACCACGGAGCCATCGATCTGGGCGTAAACCGAGGTGCTGGAGGTGAAAAGTAAAGGTGTGCCTGGAAAGGCGTCACAGAGGTTTTGGCAACCCGCGACATAGACATGCTGGTAGGCCGCTGCCCCACCACGACCCGAGGCGGCGCAGTGGACGATGAAGTCGGCGCGGGGAAGGCGCTTCACCTCGTCGGCTTGGCCGACGTCACAACGGATTGAGCCATCGTCACCAGAGAGTGTCACCGTGCTGACGGACCCGCCATTTTCGCGGAATTCACGGGTGATCGCTTGGCCAAGATAACCGTTGCCGATGAGGAGCAGGTGCATGCCCCAGAGAAGCTCGGCACCCGGCCTGCCGCAACTGGGAAAAATAATCAGCAAGCCACGCTCGGCAATTCGAAATGGCTCGCTATGTTCTCAGAAAGCTCATGCTCCAGTTCAATCTGCCCAACCTCATTGCAGGCTTACTTTTCAGCATCATCGGCATGTCTGCGCTGTCTTATGGCAGGAAATTGAAACTGTGGAAGCCCAGCGTGATCGGCGCGGTGCTGATGGTCTATCCTTACGTGGTGTGGAACATTTGGCTGCTGTGGATCATCGGCTGTGGCTTGCTGGTGACGCTTTGGTTCCACCACGATGAGTGAGAAAGCTAGTCCCGCCCTCCATCAATCCCGGCGATTCAGCGCCATCATGAGGTAGTAGAGGAGCTGTGCGAGCGAACCGATGGCGGCGGCGACGTAGGTCATCGCGGCCCAGAAGAGGGCGTTTCTGGCTTTTTCATGCTCCATGCTGGCGGCGATGCCACTGGATTCCATCCAGATGAGGGCTCGGCGGCTCGCATCGAACTCGACCGGCAGGGTGACGAAAGAGAAAAGCGTGGTCACAGCGAATAGCGCAACCCACCCCCAGAGAAGACTCGGACTGCTGAAAACGCTCATGCCAAACAAGCTGGCGATCATTACGAAGTTGAGCATCTTGCTGGAAAACTGGACCGCTGGAACGAGCTTCGACCGTAGGCCGAGCCAGACGTAGGCTTGCTGGTGCTGGACGGCGTGGCCGCACTCATGGGCGGCCACGGCGGCGGCGGCAACGGAATTTACCGAGTAAACGGACTCGCTAAGATTTACGGTCTTTTTAGCCGGGTCGTAGTGGTCGGTGAGTTGGCCTTCGGTGCTGATGACTTTGACATCGGTGATACCATTTTGGCGGAGCATCATTTCCGCGACTTGGGCGCCGGTGTAGCGGAGTGGAATTTGTGAGTATTCGGTGAAGCGGCGCTTAAGGGTATTGCTGATGAGGAAGCTGACCAGCATGGAGCCGCCGATGATGAGCAGGTAACCCATGGAAAAGCCACCGGGAGTGTGCTGGATTTGAGAAAGGAATAAGAGTGATAAATTCATGGGCGCAGGTTACCGGGCGAGGTCGATGTCGCAACTGATTTTCTAGTGGAATACCAAAGGATTTTTCCAAAACCTCAGAGTGATTTCACGCGCAGGGTGATGATTTGCACCTCTTGAGTCGCTGAATCTGTCGCCGTTAGATGGTGGATGCCGGGACTGAGATGAATGATCGGCTCGGGGCTGGCCGGCTCGATGCGAAGCGTCTCACAAGTCCAGCGAACTCGCCCAGGCTGGTTGGTGAGCGGGCGTAGCTGACCACTGCCGAGTGGAATGTCAGGATCGAGCAAGTAAATGGAATCGGCCGCCGGACTGATGATGCGGAGTCGCTCAGTCGTGAGCGCTGTGGGGCTGAGCGCGAGTTCTTGACGGCGGAGATTGTAGGGACTCGCATACCACTCGGCGTAGCTGGGGTCGAGCAGGGCTCTGCCACTGGAGTCGTAGTCCGCAGCGGTGGCGGCGGGCGGGACATGAGCCGCAGGGGCGAGATCCGGCATGAGGCGGGGATCTGCGGGAATGGATTTCCCCGTCCGTGGATCAGCCGTGAAATCCACCAAGCCAGGAGGACGCACCCACCAAGAGGCCGGGCGATCTTGATGCACGCGCTGCATGGCCCGGTGAAAAATGGGAGCCGCACCGGTGACTCCTGAGATGCCATTCATGGGTTGCTGCTCGAAATTTCCTGCCCAAACTCCAACGGTGAATTCCGGGGTGAAACCGAGGCACCAGTTGTCGTGAAAATCGGAGGAAGTTCCTGTTTTCACCGCACAACGGAATGGCAAGTCAAGTGGGCCTCCCGGAGCAAATGAGGGCGCACGCGCGGATGAGTCGGCGAGAATGTCGGCGATGAGATAGGCGGCCTGGGCGTCAAATAGGACTGTGCCGACCTGCGCCACAGGTGGAAAAAGAATCGGCGGCAGGTGGTGACCTTGGCGTGCAAGGGTGGCGTAGGCGTTGGTGAGTTCGAGCAAGCGGACTGGCGCATTTCCTAACGTGAGCCCTAACCCATAAAGCGTAGGATCATCACCTAAGGTGCTGAGCCCGAGGCTCGTAAGTAGCTGATGCAGCGGCCCGGGCCCACCAAGAGAATTCAATTCTCGGAGCGCGGGCACATTGAGCGAACACGCCAATGCTCGGCGCAAGGTGACGGGGCCACGGTAGGCGCGATCGTAATTTTCCGGGAGATCCAAGCCCTGGGGCGTGCGAAACGGCGTGGGAATATCCGCAAGAATCGAAGCTGGAATCTGGTGCCGCTGTTGGATGGCGAGAAGGTAGGTAAATGGCTTGAGCGTCGAGCCGGGCGAGCGCGGGGTGAGCGCTCCATTGAACTGGCCACCCCGCGAGTCAGACCAATCGGCGGAGGAGACGAGGGCGAGGATTTCACCACTGGCATTGTCGATGATGACGACGGCCGCATGACGGAGATTGGAACTCCTCAGCTTGAAAACTTCCTCCCGGACGATGGCTTCCACGTCACGTTGGAGCGCAAGGTCGAGCGTCGTCCTGAGCGGCGAGGATGGGTGGATGCCCACCGGCACTTGCGCAAGCCACGGAGCAGCTTGCCGCTCGTCGAGTGGCCGCAAATTGAGAGGCTCGCTAACAGCAGCAGCGAGTCGGCTTGAGGGATAATCCCCCTGATTTCCCAAACGCCGCAGCACCGTATCCCGTCGAGCCAGCGCCCGCCGCGGGTGAGAGACCGGGTTAAGCCGCGACGGAGCTTGTGGCAGGCCCGCGAGTAGGGCGCACTCGGCGAGCGAGAGATCTGCGAGAGGTTTTTGAAAATAGAATCGTGTCGCCTCGGCAGTTCCGATCCGAAGATTACCGTAGTCCAGACGGTTGAGGTAAGCATCGAAGATGCGGGTCTTTGACCAAGTCATTTCCAAGCGCCGGGCCATCAGGGCTTCTCGGATTTTCGTTAGCAAACCTCGCTTCGTCGGCGGGGATGAAATTTTAACCAGCTGCTGCGTGAGGGTGGACGCACCGGATACGATCCGGCGCTGAATCAGGCAGTCATAGGCCGAACGCAACACGGCTAGCAAATCAATGCCACCATGCCGAAAAAACCGTTTATCCTCCGCTGCGAGCGTGCAGGCGACCAGATCCTCTGGGATTTCACCATGGGTCATGGGCGTAAAACGGGTGGAGTCCGGTCGTGCGAGATGCACAATTTCTTCGCCATGGCGGTCCTGCAGCACAAGCGACCTCTCAGGATCTTCCAGCAGCGCAGCAGGCAATGGCAGAGCGAATGGCAACACATACCACCCGAGCAACCATAGAACCAGCACCCCGCCAACGCTGCGGATCAGCCAGCGACCGTATTTTCGCACCGTGGTCAACGTCACGAAGATGCGACAACGCACCACAAATCAAATGGAATTCTTCCAAACCCCAAAATTCCGATTGGAAAGTATGCCCAAACTGATGCGTAATGACGGCGTATGAAGAACCGATTACTCTTACTCTCTTGTGCAGCATGCCTCGCTTGGATCCCCGCCACCGCTGCGGAAAAGGAACACTCCGCTCTGGGCAAACAAATGGAAACCATGAACGACGCCTACAAGGCCTTCCGCCGCGAGACCGATCCGGTTAAAGGAGTCGCCCAAGCGCGCGAAGCCCAGAAGTCCGCTCTCCTCAGTGCTGCCGAAGTCCCCGAACTCATCAAGGAAATGCCGGAAGGCCCGGAAAAAGAAAAAGCCTCCCTCGAATACCGGAAAATGATGGGCAAACTCTACCTATCACTCTGCGAAGTGGAAGAAGCCTTCATGAACGGCAAGATCGACGAGGTCGCAAAAATCGTCGATTCGCTCAAGGAGATGAAAAAGACCGGTCATGACAAGTTCATGAAAGAGGAGGAATAAACCGCACAGCATTTTCAATCACCCGCGTGTTCTGGAACCTGCCAGCGCACGAGGGAAATTCGCTCTCGGAGGCTGGAAAGTCCCTCACACGCGTTGGAAGCTCGCTCACGTGGGCTGGAACATACCTCACGCACGCTGGAAGCTCCCTCACGGAAGCTGGAACATCCCTCACGCGCGTTGGAAGCTCGCTCACCGAAGCTGGAACGTCCCTCACGCACGTTGGAAGCTCGCTCACGCAGACTGGAACGTCCCTCACGCACGTTGGAAGCTCGCTCACGGAAGCTGGAAGGTCTCTCACGCACGTGTCATGACAAGGAGCGTCGATATTCTATCGACTGTTTCAGGCCGACATTCTGTCGGCCGAAAGCAACGCGGCGGACAGAATGTCCGCTGCAAATAGCGTTCAAAATGATCGCACTCCTTCGAGTGCCCTTGCTTCAATCCGTGCCATTCGTCGCCAATCCTAATCAGGTAAAATCACAATGCCTCAGGCGCTGCCGTATTCGCTGCGCGCTTTTTCAGCCGATACCTCCGCAGACCGAGGGCAAACAAACACCCAAGCGCCAGATACGGCCACGGCGTGGAGAACAAAATGCCAGCAACCGCCGAAACCTCGACCACTATGGGGAAGCACTGGGTGACTGTGGACCATTCAGGGAGGATGCGTTTCGGCGGCGGTTTCCTCAGTCGGATCGGTGGTCCCGTATAGCCCTCGCGGCGGATCTGCTTTTCATCAAAATACAACTGGACTCCCAAGGGTGGCTCCTTTTCCAACCACTTCTGGAATCTCTCCATATCTCCCGCTGAAATCCAGGACTTTTCAAAAACTTCTTTTACCAATTCCTTGGCGTAATCAATATTCTCGGAGTAGTAGGCGTCTGTTGCCTCCCGGTCTGTCATGAGGGAACTATACACTTTGACACCCTTTTGAAGACCTGGGTTCGTAGTTACCAGTCTACCTAGCGCGGCTTCGACTCTTTCAAGATTAAAGCTGCTGGGAGGCGATATAACCTTCTCGCCGCTTGCATACAACATCATCGCTGATCCATCCGCATTGATACTAATGTCCCAATTGGTATCTTGGTGAAATGCGATCCAGCGCAGCGGTTCCGAGGCGAGGGCGATGGAACCCGCTAATAGGGACAGGATCAGGATCAATTTTGTTATCATGGATCGAATGCCTGTCGTTTATTCGTTCAGCAGGAATGTCCCCAAGGATTTCAATCAAAAAATGCTATCATGACTCCAAGATGAAATCCAAGAGTCGTAAGGATCACCCATACAGCATTTTCTAATCCAAATCCCGTCATGACTGACACACTTGCAATCAATGAAGTTAGCCGCGACGACTCGCTTAACCTATGATCTTGCCATCTGGAGCTTGTTTGGGTGGATACTAGGATTTCGCACGATCCATGAAATCATGCGCCTGACACTTATCCGGTAGGTTGACCGAGTATCAGCTCGATTATTCCACCGTCACCCGAGTCCCTAGTTTCACTTTAGAAAAGACAATCGGCATGATGGCGCTGGGGCCGCGGATGCAGGCGTGGGAGGCGCGGTAGCGTTTCACTGGGCCGATGTGATGGCCGACGCCGTCGTAGGTGAGGCGCATCCAGTAGCGCATTTCGGCGCCTTCGAAGCGGCCACCTTCTGGGACTGGGTCAAGGCCGACTTCGGCATCGCGATTCACGACTTCACCAGCGGCGTCGTAGATTTTCCCATACTTGTTGGATTTTTTATCCACGGTTTTTTCGAGAATGTAAAACACACCCACGGGTGTGGGACGGGAGTCGATTCCTGAGCAAATGGGGTAGTCTAGGACCACTTCCTCACCATTCATGAGGTAGCCGCGCTGTTTGGCGAGACTGATGAGGATGGAGGAATTTTCGGGGTTGGTTTGATCGAAGAGCTGGGTATTTTTCCAGACCGAGTAGGTTTTCGGGTAGGTGGGCTCGGCCTTGAAGTTGTCATAGGAACCCGCTGGGTAGGGATTCACGAAAGTCCCGCCCTTGGTGATGGTTTCCGGTTTTTTCTGACTGGCGCAGTTCACCATGATGAGGGAGGCGATCGCTACGGCTGCTTGGGAAATAAGGCGAGTGGATGTCATGGAGTCAGCGGGAAGTAGGTGAAAAGCGGGAAGAATGCAACCCTTGGATTTGGATTCCGCCAACGCGGCGTTCTCATCTTGCCGGCGGCGGGTCAAACACATACCCATTTGGAATGTCGCTTCGAACCAAGGATTTTGCTTACGAATTGCCGCAAGAATTGATCGCCGCGCGCCCGCTCGCGGAGCGCTCGGCATCACGGATGATGGTCGTGCACCGTGACAGCGGACGGGTGGAGCACCGGATGTTCCGCGATTTTCCTGAGTTTTTACGGCCGGATGACTTGGTGGTGCTGAATGACACGAAGGTCATACCAGCGCGGGTGATGTCAGATGACGGGAGGATCGAGCTGCTTTGCTTGGATCGGCTATCACCGCTAGAATGGCGCTGCCTAGTGCATCCGGGAAAGCGGATGAGACTGGGCAAAACGCTCATTGTCGCCGGAATTACGGGCACGGTGACGGAAGTTTTTGAAAATGGGGACCGCTTGATCCAGTGGGAGCAGGTGGTGGACTTGGACACGCACGGGCATCTTGCCTTACCGCACTACATGGGTCGGGAGGATGAAATGGCGGATCGTGAGCGCTACCAAACAGTGTTCGCCAAGGAAGAAGGAGCCATCGCCGCACCGACGGCTGGCTTGCATTTTACCCCGGAGATGCTGGCGGAGATCCGCCATGCATTTCTCACGCTACATGTGGGTGTGGGGACCTTCCGGCCGGTGAGTGTGGAGGTGGTGGCAGACCATGTGATGCATTCCGAGCGCTATGTGATCAGTGCGAAAACGGCGCAAGAGGTGAACTCCGCTGGCCGGGTAGTCGCAATCGGCACCACGGTGACGCGGGTGCTAGAGTCGCTGCGCCTGCCAGCGGGTGGAGGCCGGATTGCAGAAGGAGAGCAGCGCGGGGAGACGGCTATTTTCCTGCACCCGCCTTACCAGTATGGGGTGGTTGGTGCCTTACTGACGAATTTTCATTTACCCGAGAGCACCCTGATCATGCTGGTAAGCGCCTTCGCGGGGCAGGATTTGGTGATGGAGGCCTATCGCAAGGCCGTGGAGCAACGCTATCGATTTTTCAGCTATGGCGATTGCATGTTGCTGGTGTGAAATGGGAGGATCACGGCGATGAAGTTACTTTCGTGGAATGTGAATGGCCTGCGCGCGGTGCTGGGCAAGGGCTTCGGTGAGTTTGTAAAAACGGAAAACCCGGGCATTTTGTGCCTGCAGGAGACCAAGGCACGGCCAGAGCAGGTGCCGCTGCCACCGGTGCTGGAGGGGTATCACGCCTATTGGAATTCGGCAGAAAAACCGGGTTATTCAGGGGTGGCGGTCTTCACCCGCGAGGAGCCGCTGGAGGTGCATGTGGGACTGGGAGCTGAGGAGCACGATCGCGAGGGACGAGTCCTGACTCTGGAATATGCGGATTTCATCCTGGTGAATGTTTACACGCCCAATGCACAAGATGAGCTCAAGCGGCTGCCGTATCGACTGAGCTGGGACGAGGCGTTTCGGCGGCATTGCGCGGGTCACGCCATGAAAAAACCGGTGATTTTCTGCGGCGATCTGAATGTGGCGCACCAGGAAATCGATCTATCGCGGCCCAAGGAGAATCGGAAAAATCCAGGTTTCTCGGATGAAGAGCGCTCGAGTTTCCAAGAACTACTGGATGCGGGGTTCGTGGATACCTTTCGCCATCATTTCCCGGACTTGAAGGATGCCTACTCGTGGTGGTCGTATCGCGCGGGGGCAAGACCACGGAACATCGGCTGGAGAATCGATTATTTCGGGGTTTCGACGCCGTTTATCAACCGGGTGATTTCCGCAGAGATTTTACCGCATGTGCATGGCTCGGACCATTGCCCGGTGGGTATCGTGCTCGGGTGATGTCACTCGGCAGCGTGTACCAATAGGACGATTTCGCCTTTGGCTGGGTGCGCTTGAAAATAGGCTAACACTTCCAGCGCCGTGCCGCGGTGGTAGGTTTCAAATTTCTTGGTGAGCTCACGCGCGACGCAGGTGCGTGCGGCGGGGTCGATCTCACTGAGGATTTCCAAGGTGGAGAGGATGCGATGCGGGGACTCAAAAAAGATCCCTGTTTCTCCCGATGCCAGAGCCGCGCTGAGTGCGCTGCGGCGTTTTCCCGATTTCACCGAGAGAAAGCCACCGAAGCGGAAAGCATGACAGGGAAAACCCGAGCCGATGAGCGCGGTGATGACTGCCGACGGCCCCGGGAGGACTTCCAGGGGGGTGCCCGACTCGATGCAGGCTTGGACTAGACGGTAGCCAGGATCCGAGATTCCTGGCATGCCGGCATCGCTGATGACGGCGATGGTCTCGCCTGCACGGGCTGCAGCGATGAGGTCCGGCGCTCGGCGAGCTTCATTGTGTTCATGGAGAGAAACGAGGGGTTTCCCAGTGATCCCATGGTGTGCGAGCAGCTGTCCGGAGTGCCGGGTGTCTTCGCAGGCGATGCGGTCGGCACTCCGGAGAATTTCTAGAGCGCGGAGGGTGATATCACTAAGGTTCCCAATCGGCGTAGGGACCAAGATGATGCGACCGGAGATTTCTGGGGTATTTTCCATGGCTTAGGCGGTCTTCTGCGCCGCCTCCAAGGCGGTCCGCTCAAGATCAGAAAGCGGCACGGGGCAGCCCAGTTGATCGACCCGGACTGTGGTCATGGAGCCAAGTGCAGCGATTTCTCCCGTCGCGTTCTGGACCTCGAAGTCCCAAGTGACCGAAGTGGTGCCAAGGCGAGAAATGGTCAGGAGAATTTCATAGGGATCGTCAAAATGGAAGGGACGCTTGAAGTCGCAGCTCACTTTCACCCGTGGCCAACCGCCCTGGGCACGGTCGAAGACTAGCAGGCCGAGCGAGTGTAAAAACGCATGCTCGGCCTTCTCGACGTAAGTGAAGACGTTCGGAAAATGCATCCATCCACTGGCATCTGTGTCGCCAAATGCAACTTGGCCGACTTGTCGATACAGCGGATTTTCCATCGGAGTCTTACTCAAACTTGCTCACGAGCACGGAGGCATTATGACCGCCGAAGCCGAAGCTGTTGCTGAGGGCGACGGTGATCGGCACCTCGCGTGCGACATTGGGGACCACATCCAGATCGCACTCAGGATCTTGGTCTTCAACATTGATCGTCGGTGGGATGATGCCGTCCTTGATGGCCATGATACTGGCGATGAGTTCGACACCGCCAGCCGCTCCGAGCATGTGGCCGGTCATGGATTTCGTCGAGCTGACGAGCAGTCCATTCGTGGCATAGTCGCCGAAGGCGAGCTTGATGGCTTTCGTTTCCGCGACATCGCCGAGGCCGGTGGAGGTGGCGTGAGCGTTCAGGTAGCCGACGTCTTCTGGATTCTTTTTGCCATGCTTCAAGGCCATCTGGATGGCGTAGGCGGGACCGCTACCATCTGGGGATGGAGCGCTGAGGTGATAGGCGTCTGCGCTCACGCCGTAGCCGATGAGCTCTGCATAAATTTTCGCGCCGCGCTTTTTCGCATGTTCGAGTTCTTCGATGACGACGACCCCCGCACCTTCACCCATGACAAATCCGTCGCGATTCACATCAAACGGGCGAGAGGCGCGCTCAGGCTCGTCATTTCGAGTGCTGAGCGCTTTCATGTTGGCAAAGCCCGAAAGTCCCATCGGCAAGATCGCTGCTTCTGCACCCCCGCAGAGGAATGCGTCGGCGTCGCCGAATTTGATGATGCGCCAAGCTTCACCGATGTTGTGGTTGGAGGTCGCACAAGCGGTGACGATGACCATGTTTGGCCCGAGAAGGCCATATTCCATGGAAATGATGCCACTGGCGATGTTGGAAATCATCATTGGAATCGTGAACGCGGAAACCCGCTTACTTCCTTTTTCTAAATAAGTCGTGTGTTCGCGCTCCAACGTGGAAAGCCCGCCGATGCCACTGCCGACCATGACGCCGAAACGCCGTGGATCGATTTTAGAAACATCCACGCCGCAGTCTTCCATGGCCATTTTCGACGCGGCGACGGCGAACTGCACGTAGCGGTCCGAACGGCGAGCATCCTTGGGCACGCCGAAGTAGCCGTCGGCATTGAAGTTCTTGATCTCGCCGGCGATTTTGCAATCGAAGGGCGTAGAATCAATGTTGGTGATGGTAGAAATGCCACTGCGACCCTGCTTTAGACCCTCCCAAGTGGTGTCCAAGTCATTGCCTAGTGGTGTAATGCATCCGATTCCGGTGATGACGACGCGTCGTTCGCTCATAAATTAGTGAGAAAACTTTGAAGTGAGACGGACGAGGGCGCAAGCCTCATGATGAGCGACTTATCGGCCGCCGCAGCAATGAGGAAACTTGCGGAATGGTGGCCGACCAGAAAGCATGCAGGCCGAGAGACGCCAAAAGCCGCCATCGTTCCCATTTCATGAAAATCACCCGAACCCTCGCCACCTGCGCCACACCTGACGGAGCACGACTGACTCTCCACGAACACGATGGGCAATTTTTCCTCAAAGTCGCTGGACTTCAGCTGATGAGCACAACGGCGTCTTCTTCGGAGGAGGAAATGGCTGAGCTATCTTGCGCAAACTTGCCCAAGCGGCCACGCATCCTTATCGGCGGGCTGGGCTTTGGATTTACGCTGAAACGGGTGCTCGCGCTGACAGGGGCGGACGCCATCGTGGATGTTGCGGAACTTCTACCTGAAATCGTGGCTTGGAATCGTGAATTCCTAGGTGAGGTGAATGGCCGCTTGCTAGATGATCATCGGGTGAGAATCCATGTGCGCGATGTCTATGAGATCATTGATCGCTGTGGAGAGGACCGCTATGACGCAATTTTACTCGATGTGGACAATGGGCCGGACCCGTTTGTGCAAAAAGGAAATGAACGCCTATATGCGCGACCTGGCATTTTAAGAATCAAAAATGCTCTACAGCCAGGAGGGCGGGTTATTTTTTGGTCAGCGCATCCAGACAAGTCATTTGCACGCTCCTTGGAGGGTCTCTTCAGACATGTCGAATGCATTCCTGCCAAGGCGTATCCTAAGGCCAAGCGCTTCACCCACACCTTGTTCGTGGCCGATCAACATGGCGGCTAAACTCCCACCTACTCTGTGTGCTTCACCAGCCGGAAACGATCGTGATAAGTGCCGGCATTGTGCTTGCGGCAGCATTCGTAACAAGCGACCGCACGTTTGATCGGTTTCACGCGGCGAACCACCGCAAGGCAGTTGGCGCAGACATAGGCGTGATTGCGTTTCAACTGGCGACGCTTGAACGGGAGGTTGTGGCAGGAAAGCTCACCCGGGATGCCCAAATCGGCGCAGGCCACTTGCCATTCCTGACCGTGCGGCTCAATTCGTCGGCGATTCGACCGCTCATAAGCCACGAGATGTGCGAGCTCATGCTTGAGCGTGCGCCACAGCTCCTCGGGTTCGCAGGATTTCAGCTTCGGGTTGAGTTCGATGGAGCGATCCGGCCACCATGCGCGGCCAGCGGTGGTCTGCATTCTAGCATTCCAAGAGACCTTTACTTTACGAGCCAACTCACTGAGGCCTAGAGATTTTGAGGCTTCCACACACCACGCGGTGAGACCGGGATCATCTTGCGAAGACTTGGAAAAGCGCTTTTGCGGTGGGCTCACCGGGCGAAACCATGAGGTCCAGCTAAAATCCAACTGCTTCGCAACGCCACGCATTTTTAGACCCTTACCAACATAAAATACCCTTTGCAACTGGTGCTTTAACCAAGCCCCAAAAAAGGCCACCAAGCGAATCTTGGTGGCCTTTAAAATCGGGCGATTGGGTGGCTGTTGAAAACAGTTACTTGCGGCGGATGTAGCGTTTCGCGGACTCAGTGGCAGGGGTCTTGTCACGGACTGTGAGCGTCGTGCCGTCGTCACTCACCACGGTGGTGTAGTCACTACCGCTGAACCAATCCACAAGGTTTGAGGAAACTTCTACGGTGCCAGTGCCTTTCGCAATGGCCAGCGAGTTGTATTTCAATCCGTCGATCACTAGGGTCGTTGGCGTATCGAATCCAACAACGGACGGTGCCCATTCGAGGCTTCTGCTCGAAATACTGAACGAACCACTCGACGAACTAGTAATTGTGGGAACCGCTGCGGTGCCAGTGCCGTTGACATTGAAATCAAATGGGCCTGATTTCACGTCATTACTCAGGATTCTGACTGCCGCGCTTCTACCCCTGAGGGCAGTGGGGCTGAAGGTGACCGTGAAGGTTGCCGTCCCGGCCGGCGCTACACTTACTGAACTTAAGGCACCAATTTGGAAGTCGGCGTTGGCTTTTCCTGACTTGGTTACGGCGAGTCCGGTTAACTGGCCTTCACCTCTGTTGGTGATCGTGAAGGTCCGAGTGCTGCCAATCGATCCGACAGGTGCACTGCCAAACGAACGAGTCTCTCTACCATCTCTCATGGCAGTGGTCCCGGTAGGTTCGCTCACGCTAATGAGTGGTAAGCCGAGCGCGGTACCCCGAAGCGCAATGCTGAAGGTGCTTTCACTCGCGTCACTGCTCGTGATGTTGAGCGTAGCGACTTTCGCTCCTGCTACGGTCGGCTTAAAGGTTACGTTAAACGTCATTTCTGTGCCGGCCAATAGGAAGGTCTTAGGGAGTGCGCTCACGACAAAGTCAGCGAGGTTTGTGCCCTCTTTCTGAAGCGAAATGGCATAAAGGTCTGACGTGCCCTCGTTTTTGATGGTGAATGTCTGAGCGACGGAGGTAAAGCCGATGGTGGTGTCTGGGAGTGTCGCCGTATAGGCGCCACTTTCGATGTTTGCATCTTGGGTTTTTACCGCAATTTCTTCGGTGGTGGCTGGAAGTGTTACAGCATCTATGAATACGCGGTCATTTAGGCCACCAAAGGAATCGTCTTTTTGATAAGTCCATTTGAATGTGTGCTGTCCAGCCGCAACCGGGAATGAGTATTGCTGCCAGTCTTTATTGCCGGAAAGTCCTTGGGTGCCGTCCATATTTTGCTCCACACCGTCGATGTAGAATCTAGCGAAGTCATAGCCGGCTTCAGTTGAAACCTTGATGTAGAATGAAGCGGTTCCTTCTACAAATGTGGATGTATATTCGATACCGGCGTTGCTACCGTCTCGCGGTTTGATGGCGGCGAGACAGAATGAGCCATCCACTGCATCTAAATTTGAAACAACCCATGAGCTAATGCTTCCGCTCGGCTTTACCCAGCCGTATGGAATGGCTTGATTTCTGGGGAAAGCGACATCTAAAATGGTAAATGGACTATCGCTATTGTCTACGGCCGGGGCAGACCCTGTCGTCGGCTGGTTCGTCATGCTGGTGATACGTATGGTGTAATCAGCTCCAGGTTTAACGGTCTTTGGGACGGTCCAGTTGAATCGACGAGTGGAAGTCACGACATTATTCGCGATGAGCAACACGGGGGTGCCTGCCTTGCAGAGTTCTATTCTCACGTTACCGGTAATGTTTGCGCTCCATGTGATTGGGAAAACATTTTGCCAGAATGCAAACTCACCACCATTCGGGCTGTCGATTAAGATCGTATTTACAGGAACAAAGGGTCCGAAGGCGACGTCTGAGCTGACCGTACCATTCACGGCTACAACTCGCGTTTGGAAGCCAGAAGCCGTGCCATCAATCCAAGTGGAGCTAGGTTTAGTGTTAGCGGAAAATGAGGGGCGAGTAAGTTTGAACAAATCACCTGCGTCACTCGCGTTACTGTTTGATCCGAGGATGCTGTTTTCAAGGTTTGAAAGTCCGTCAGCCTGTTCGAGGCTCACGCCGTTGATGTCGCTCGAACTTTGCTGAATGTTACCATTTCTTGAGTCATCGACATGCCAGACGGCCACGCCCGTATCAAGCGGAGCAGCAATCCATTTACTGGCCGTGCTGCGGTTCTCGACAATGAATGATTCCGTCGCAGAGCCCGGTTTACGGAAACGTCTAGCCACGCCTGAAGTCGCGGTGGCAGTTGGGAGAGTGGCCGTCTCGATCGTGCTGCTTGTAATCTCTGTGACCGTATTCCAGCCGACCAAGTTCTTAAAGTGAGGGTTAATGGGCGCCGGACGTCTACCGCCGTTTGCACTGCTGACCGGAATCGCAGGGAGTCCAGGACCCGGGAAGGCGGTGACGAAGGGTGTTGTTGCTGTCCCGTTGGTGGCTGCGGTCGCTGGAACTGCCGCACTGCCAACGCTGCCGTTACTGCCAGTGCCCATCAGGCAGTAATTACCCACTCCCATATTCGGATAGGCGTATAAGTCTGGGAATCCAAGAAGCATCTGGGCATCTTCGTGGCAGAGAGTACCGATGGTGATCGGCGCGGTGCCAACTGTTCTCAAGGCATACTCTTTAATCTGTCTTGGGCGTGATGCAGTTCCGAATGTGACGGGATTCGTCGACGGATTCGCTACACTGCCCGCATGCGGCCAAATACCTTGCATGTGTGCTCCTGAATCTGGACTGGAGAGGATGATGTTGGTGACGAGGACTTTGCCTGTCGAATCGACACTTAGAGGCGCGAAGTTGAATCCTGTCGCCTCTAGCGCGGAAATTGCATCCCGCAGGATGTCTTCCGCTACAGCGCGGGCGTTACTCCTGACCTCGTTGTTGGTGGGGGTATCTTCAAAGTTGTATGAGGCACGCGAACCAGGCAAGGTGACAATCGGCGTGACGAGCTGGACAAAGTTGAGCCGCCCTGCGGACTGCTCAGAGAAATAATTATTCACGGATCCGACGTTACCGTCTTGGGTGTAGGTTCCGGCAAGTGCGGGTATACCGGGCGCTCCTGCAGTGCCTTGGTTGAACATGCTTCTAATCTTAGTTTGATCGAAGGCCGGTGCCGGGTCGCCTGCGAACTGTGCCAGAATCGTCAAGCCCACGATGCTGCCTGTAACGGCTTTGGAATTTTCCCTAGCGGCGTTTAAAACCGCCGGTTGAAATGATGATCCTGCGGCAGCAGCCCGGACGATTTGCGAAGCAGCTACGCGGGTGTCCCAGCGGGCCTTGCGTTCGGCATCGTAGATAAGCCGCTGGCTTGAGGCAGCCTGAGTGATGGCACTTGTTCCCAGATCAATGCGTTGCCCAAGCCCAGCGGGAGGAGCTAAATTCGCAAGCACGCCGGTGGAGACTAATGACAACCCGTCATCTGACAGCCTGGCGTAGTAGTAGGAGTTATCTTGATAGACGTAGACGACGGTGTAACCCGCCAGAGTTTCGGTCCGCCCGTAGTATTCGTCACCAAAGACTCGGAGTCTAAGCTGCATAGTAGGAGCGAGAGGAGGTCCTTGTCCCCAGGTGATTTCACGCCCTTCAGGCTCATAAGGGGCCGCCATCGCGATGCCCACGGAGCCTACGATGGAGGCAAGGAAGCAAATGGGCCTTAAAAAGTTGGATTTTTTCATAAGAATGAGTGACTCAAAAAATAGGACGGTGCAATTCTAGGTTCAAGGATTTGACTGTCGAATACGCTGTGTCCCGTCAACAAAGGGCTATATCGCGAGTGAGTCAAAGTGAAATCGTGTGGCTCTCAATATTTATCAAAAAAATCTGGGTTCGGCGGGAATCCCGCATTTTTGATCTGCTTGGGCCGAGCGGGGGAATGTGAAGGTGGCTTCAGCTTCGTTCAAACGGGAGGCCCTTACCCATCCGTAGCACCTGCGGCCACCTCGACATCGACATTGATCGAGGTGGCTAAGGCATCACGAGGACTTCAGCCACGGTGCGTCCATTCTGGCAGACGCACGATTTCACCGCCTTTGAGGGCAGATTCGTGAGCGAGGATACCAGTGCAGGTGATGTTCGCGCTTTCCACGGCGTTGGGGTAGGCGTCTTTGCCCGTTTTGAGCATTTCGACAAAATGGTGGGCTAAATGGGGATGTGAGCCGCCATGCCCGCCGCCCTGAGTGAAGGATAGATGGTCGCCACCGTCTTCACCGCCATAGACTCCACCGGTGGTGAAGGCCTGGATTTCCACGGGTAATTCGTAGGCGAAATCTGGGCATCTCACCTCGCTGGGGATCTCCGGCTCGGGGAGTTTCGCCGTGTGAATCACGAGGGGTTGATGCTCAATCAGCGGCCATTCCACCGATTGCTTCGTTCCGTAAACCTCGAAGGATTCGCGATATTGGCGGGCCACATCGAAGAGCGAACGGTGAAGCTGAGCGGATAAATCACTGTCCTTGAACTTAATATGGCAGGACTCGACCGCGAAGGTGGAGCCGTAACAGGCGTGCATTTCCTCCGCGATCGTGCCGGAGCCGAAGCAAGACACATACTCGGCCTCGCCACGCGTGAGGCCTAGAATCGGGCCGACACAGTGGGTCGCGTAGTGCATCGGCGGCAGGCCAGGCCAGTAACCGGGCCAACCTTCCATGTCTTGTTGGTGAGAAGCCTTGAGAAATTGGATTTTTCCCAACTCGCCCTTTTCATAGAGACTCTTCATGAAAAGGAACTCACGGGCATAGACCACGGTTTCCATCATCATGTATTTCAGCCCCGTTTCCTTGATCAACTCGACGATCTGGCGACATTCTTCGACGGTCGTCGCCATCGGCACGGTGCAGGCGACGTGTTTGCCGGCTTTTAGGGCTTGGATCGTTTGGCGGCCGTGATCGGGGATGGGAGAATTGATGTGCACCGCGTCGATTTCTGGATCGGCGAGCAGCTCTTCGTAGGACGTGTAGCGTTTTGAAATCCCATATTTATCGCCGATTTCGTCCAACTTGGATTGAGTCCGTTGGCAAATCGCCAGCATGTTCGCATCTGGGTGGCGTTGGTAAATAGGGATGAATTCGGCTCCGAATCCGAGTCCGACGATGGCGATGTTGATTCCAGACATAAGAATGATTTGAGGGTCGCGATCAGCTTTTAGGAAATGCTGAGCGGGCTGCAGACTGAATCAGATCGCCCGCTCACGGCTTGTAGATTCCCGCCTCTTTTGTGTAAGATCCCGCCTTTTTAATGATTCCGATCGTCGTTCGAGTCGGTATTGTGTGGCCGTTTGCCCCATGTGCTTGCGGAATTGCCGGGCGAAATCACTATGATCGTAAAAGCCAGCATCCAGCGCCACCGTTGTCACCGGCTGATTCGTCCTCGCCAATAAACTACACGCCTCGATCACGCGCATTCGGATCATGAAATCTTGCGGCGTCATTTGAAAAGTGACCCGAAATTTCCGTTCGAACTGCCTCACTGACATGCACGCCAGTCTCGCCAACTGAGGTAAATCCAGCTTGTCCCTGAAGTGTTTTTTTAAATGCTCCGCCACGGTCGCCAGCTCTAAGTAAGGCTGCATGGTCGCGTGCTGAGTTTCATAGCTGCGGACCGTGCCGCATAAGCCGCAGACTTGGCCCGACTTGTCGAAAAGCGGTAACTTATCCGTGATGAACCACTCCGGCTTGCCCATTTGATTCGGGAAAAGCTCGATAATGCCCACCAAGGCCGTCTTTGTCGCCATGACATGCTCATCATCCCGGGCAAATTTCTCCGCCAAACGTGGTGAAAAGATCAGATCGTCCTTCATCCCAATGATTTCCTCCTCCACTTGAAATCCACAGCGCTGCACGAAAGCTGGATTCCCCGCCATGAAACGCCTCTCACAATCTTTCGCGAAAAAAAGCGTGCCCGGAAGGTGATCGAATAGATGACGGAACTGTCCTGATGGCAGCGCCTCCGTCCAGATCCGGTGCCTCTCTTTGTGATTCATCTGGCGTGATCTTACACAAACGATCCGCAATTCTACAAGCGAAGGCTCTTTGAATTATCGCAAGTTCCTCACTCTACCGGCTGAAACTCACCCACACTAACCCGCCTCTCCTTCATTTGTATGAAACCGCTCCTACGACTTCTCTCCCTCTCGCTACTCGCGCACTGCCCCGCCCTTGCAGCCAGCCCCAATGGCGATGCACGCCGCGTTGAAGTCCTTTTCCTCGGCGCTCCCGCCGCCAATCACCCCGCTCACCAACCCGTCGAGAGCTACCGCGTTCTGAAAAAAGCCCTGGGCGTGGACGGCATCAACCTCACCTACACCGAAGATCTCGCGGACCTCCGCCGCGACCTACTCGACCGCTACGACGGCGTCATGTTCTACGGAAATTGGAAAAAATCCGAGTCCATGGACTCCGCCCAGGAAAAAGCCCTGCTCGGCTACGTCAATGACGGCGGCGGCTTCCTCCCGCTCCACTCCGCCTCCGCCTCCTTTGGTGGCTCGCCCGCCTACATCAAGCTCGTCGGCGGCCACTTCAAATCCCATGAAACTGGCGTCTTCACCACTCGCATCGCAGAGCCGGAGCACCCCATCATGAAAGGATTTACTGGCTTTGAAACTTGGGATGAAACCTACACCCACGACCAACTCACCACCGACCGCACCGTGCTCCAGTTCCGTGACCAAGAACCTTGGACCTGGGTCCGCAACCAGGGGAAAGGGAAGGTCTTCTACACCGCCTACGGTCACGACGCCCGGACTTGGGGGCAGCCTGCTTTCCATGAATTACTCCGCCGCGCCGTCCTCTGGAGCGTCGGCGACAAGGCCCGCGCCCGCCTCGCCGCGCTCAAGCTCCCCACGCTTGAGTCCGAAGAAATGATACTCCCCGGCTACCTAGAACACAAAACCATCACCCGCGGCCAAAAACCTCTCTCCCCTGCCGAATCCCTCAAAATGGCCCAAGTCCCCAACGGTTTCGACATCGCCCTTTTCGCCAGCGAGCCAGACATCGTCAACCCCATCCACATCACTTGGGATGACAAGGGCCGTGCTTACGTCGTCGAGACCGTGGACTACCCGAACAATCTCCAAGCCGGAAATCTCGGCCACGACCTCATTCACCTCTGTGAAGACACCAATGGCGACGGCAAGGCCGACAAGTTCACCCTCTTCGCCGACAAGCTCTCCATCCCCTCCTCCGCTGTGTTCGTGAATGGCGGCCTCATCATCACCAACTGCACGGAAATGCTCTTCCTGAAGGACACCGATGGCGACGGCAAAGCGGACGTCCGCAAAGTCCTCTTCACCGGATTCAACCCCGCAGACACCCACGCCGGCGTTTCCAGCCTCCGCTACGGCCTCGACAACTGGATCTACGCCACTGTCGGCTACGCGGGTTTCAAGGGCAGTGTCGGCGGCGAGAACTTCGACTTTAAAATGGGCGTCTTTCGTTTCAAATCCGACGGCAGCAAGCTCGAATTCCTCCAAAACACCACCAACAACACCTGGGGCCTCGGCTTCACGTCTGACTTCGACATCCTCGGCTCCACCGCCAACGGCAACCCCTCCTGGTATTACACGTTCTCCAAGGAAGCCTACGATTCCGCAAAGCTCGCTCAGCCTCGCACCCCTGCTGGCGACACCAACCCGATGTATTTCCCCACCTCGCTTGACATCCGCCAAGTGGATCAGCACGACCGCTACACTGCCGCCGCCGGACACACCTTTTACACGGCCGCACGCTTCCCGGAAATTTACCGGGATCGCATCGCCTTCGTCTGCGAGCCAACCGGAAAACTCGTCGGCCAGTTTGATGTCACCGCCAAGGGCGCAGGCTTCAACTCCTTTCAACAACCCAACAACCTCTACTCCAGCGCCGATGCCTGGTCCGGCCCCGTCGCCGCAGAAACCGGCCCCGACGGCGCAGTCTGGGTATCCGATTGGTATAACCTCATCATCCAGCACAACCCCACCCCCACCGTGAAATCCGCAGGCTACGACGCCAAGACCGGTAAAGGCGCCGCCTACGAATCCCCCGTTCGCGACATTTCCATGGGCCGCATTTTCCGTATCTTCCCGAAAGGTAGTAAAAACGACAGCCAGCCCAAGCTCGTCGCCACGGATCTCTCCTCCCTGCTCGCTGGCCTGCACCACCCGAACCTCTTCTGGCGAGTTCAAGCCCAGCGCCTCATCGTCGAGTCTGGCTCCACCACCGCTGCCGCGAAATTGAAAGCACTCATCAAATCCAGCCCCAAAGAAGACGCCGCCATCCATGCCTTTTATACGCTACAAGGCTTGAACGCCCTCGATGACGACACCATCCAGCTCGCCCTCAGCACCGGTGGCCGTGGACTTTACCGCGCGGCACTTTCCGCAGTGAGCAGCGAAAAGGGTCTCTTGAAAAGCGGCGTTGTTTCTGCGGCCGACTCCCGGGCACTCGCAGAAGCGCTTGTGGCACTTGCAGGCCTCAGCCCCTCCGAAAGCATCGGCCAAGCACTGCTCGCCACGCTCAATGGCAACACCGCCATCGTCACCGATCCCGCCCTATACGATGCCTGGCAAATCGCCGCCCGCCATCACGCACCCGGCGTGATTCTCGCCTCACTTGCCAGCGATCCCGCGCCACCCGCTGTCAATTCCGTCATCAAATCCTTCAACTCCGCCGCCAGCCCCGCCCGCGATGCACTCGCCACTAGTTTGAAATCCCGCAGCGAGCCAAGCGCCCAGACGCTCGCCGCCCTCTTCGCCGCAGAACCTGCCGTCATCAAGGAAATCGTCCGCGTTAATAAATCTGAGCCACGGGTCATGAAAAATGGCAGCCTCATCTACAACCGCACCTGCGTCGCCTGTCACGGCCCTGAAGGTCTCGGCGTCCCCGGTGCCTTCCCGCCGCTCGATGGTTCACCGATTGTCGTTGGCGATCCCAGCGTCCCCACTCGCATCCTCCTCCACGGGCTGCAAGGTCCCATCGAAGTGCTTGGCAAGACCTACAACAACATCATGCCCGCGCACTCCGATCTCAAAGACAACGAAATCTCCGACGTGCTCACCTACGTCCGCCAAAGCTGGACCAACGATGCGCCCGCCGTGCCAGAGCCACTCATCAAGAAGACACGCGAGGATTTCTCCAGCCGCAAAACCCCTTGGACGGCGACAGAGTTGTTGAAATAAGGAGCAACGTTTCGGATTAGGCGACGGCGAGCGGGAAGCGTTGATGACATGATAGATGCCATACGAGCCGTCGCCCGAATCCCTTTGTTGGCGATTTAGGTTTATTGAGAGACCTTGGCATCGCTGATAGTCGGAACCGGGACGCTATCTGCCCAAGAGATGGCGCGTCGCTCCACATCGGCTGGAACGCCCGGGACGACAATGAGTATCTGAGTCAGCGTCTTGTGATCCGGCCATGAAGTCTCCACCGCCGGCATCAGGATGTTTAGGTTTGCCTCGGGCAGATCCAATTTATTGAAGGAGACTTGGAGCTTGCAGGCCGGGTCGCCATTCTCCGTCTTGCCGAAGACGAGTGCCACCGCCTGCGAACTACCGTATGCCATCGCCCATCCGCCTAGCGCCTGCGGTTTCCAGAATCGGTAGCCATCGCCGCTGAAAGTTCCGAGACCGTGCTTTTGCATTGGGAGCACGCTTCTGCGGAAGGGCGACCAGCCCTCAAAATACGATGTCTGCAAAGCGCTGCCGTAGTGTTCACAGATCATCGTCGTCTCAGCCTGCAAAGTCGTCACCCACGCCGTCCCGTTCCACCGATCTTCGTGGATATTGGTGAGCTTCCACGGATGCCTCGTCACATGGCGTGTCAGTTTCAGGCTTCCATCGTCGAGCACCTCGTAGTCCGAGGTCGTGAGAAAATCTGGCGTGCCGTGGGTGTCTAGATTCGCATAGAACCAATGCCGCAATTGCGAGACAAACCGGAGCTTGCGGGTCGGGCCGCTGGTGGGCGTCACCACCACATCGCAGGTGGCTGCACCGCCAAACGATCCCTCCATCGTCGCATTGGCGCGCCGGTCCTTGTCGCCCACGGAATTACTTGGGACTTTGTAGCGGCCGTTCCAATAGGTCCACTGAATGACTCGGTCGGTGGACTCTCCCTGAAACGATGGCCCTATTAGATTCTGCCCCGGAGCAACGGCCAAATCGAAGATCCCGTTGATCGCGCCACCCTTGTTGAACACATAATGAAAGCGATCAGCCCCGGCGAGAGCCACTGTGAGCGTGCGAGTCGCCGCGTCGTAACGGCAGCCGGGTATTTCACCAAGAGCCAGTGGGACCGAGACTCCGAGAGCCGAGAGCACGAGTAAGGTTGGGAAGAGGATGGTGTATCTCACGAAGCGGCTTCTATTTTCAGGGGACGATGTTCATGCGCAATGTTAAAGAGCACGGAACCCTATCAGCGGGGCCGCGCGTCGCTCACGGGGTTGAGATATAACTACAGAAGGTCATAAAACTGGGCAGCTGATAGAGGTTACGCGTCTCGGCTTGTGAGTCTTGTTTTATTTAATGAAGTATCCAGATACACGCCATACTCCATCAGACTTCATCGGTGTAACCGTCTCAACCGAATCACGCTTATCTGAGAATGACGTCCTGAACTGAATGACGACATACTCGCCTTCTGGCGCGTCAGGAAGTGAAGCCATAAACACCGCAGAGCTTAGTTCGCGTGACTTCATCACGCCAAGAGGCTTCCGAGCAGCCGCGACCATCTCAGACCAGTGCTCCTCCTTAACTTTGTCTTTGAAAAATGGCGCCGCCTCCTGCCAGCTCTTCTTGTATTCTTTAGCATCGACCAACGCCAGCCACGACTTGGCTGCGGCCACTGCGGCATCAGTCTTCTCATCAGCTTGCGCGGTGCCTGCGAATATTCCAAGTGCGCATGCAAGAATCAGGGCTTTAATCATTGTTATTCTTTTCATGGGTTTGATTTGATTGGTATTAAATTTTACGCCCCAAATCACGTGACACAAATCACGTGAGACACAAGTAATCAAATAAATGATTGCAGTCGCGCTGAGGCCCTAAAGCTAGGGGGCAAGTCTAAGCATTCGACTGCTCTTAAGAAGGATTCCGGAAACAGATTTTCAGCCCCCCAGCGCTCTGTCAGGATTTCAGCCTGCCTGACGGGCTTGCTGGCGAGCGATGAGACTCGTGAAGTCACTCGAGATGAAGCCAGCCGCCAATCCGTCGAACGTATGGACACCGTTGTTTGTGTAGTAATTTTGAAATGCTTGCTGGAGGAGCCTATGCGCTCATGATGGCGGGCTTGTTCCTTGCTGCTATTTTCCGCGAATAGATCACACCGCCGATTACGAGTGTTAGCAAAGTAATACCCAACAACGGACGCACCGCGATCCAAGCAATGGCGATTACTAGGATGGAGAGTGTGCCCGCAAGCACGAATGAAATCAAACCCGTGCTCATACCAATGATGCTCCCCACAAAAGGGATTACGCTGCCAAGGACACTGAGTGGCCGCATGATGGCCATGAAGCCGAAGGCCATGAATAGAAATCCGAGAAAGCGAGCCAGCCATGTCATCATGGAATTCGCACTCGCGGCGTTTTTAAACATCGTTCCGGCGCTCACACTGCCTGCTTCCACGAAACTAATCGAGTCGCCAGCTTTGGTGGCGTAATCTTCAAAAGAGTTTCCCACTTGGGCCGCCAGAACGCTGTAGGTGCCAGCTTTGACGATCTCGTAGGAAACCCGGACGTCGCCGATTTGCGGTTCATCAGGTGTTTCGCCAAAGTAAAAAGCACCCGCTTGTATGGAAGCGAGCTCCTTGATTCGACCCGTCAGCCCTGCCAAATCATCTTCGATGAGCGAGAATTTCTCAGGCGGGCCCATCCTACTGACATACTTTTCCGGAACCAGGTAATTGCCCAGCATGACCTCTTCAGCGACGAATTCTCCATCGCCTGCAATGAGGCCGCCATGGTTGGCGTGTTCTGCAGTCTGTTTAAAATCAGCAGATTTAATGGGTTCACTGACCCAATCTTTTTGATAAGAGTAGGTGGTGATGGTTTCTTCGCCGCCGCCGAGTTTTTCTTGGGTTTGCGACTTCTTGCTCTCTACCCATTGATAAATTTCTTCCGAACGTAGCAATCGAAGGGCAGACGCCCTGATTCCGAACTCCGGATCGCTTACCGGTGATGCTGCCCTGGCTTCACCCATGACATGAATGAGTTTTTTGTCGTTTGCGGGATCCAATTTGTCTGAGGACACGCTGACGACGGCCGCTACACCTTCTTTAAGACTGTTCGCTGTCGTGATGGCTCGACCTTCATTCCACCAGAGAAGAATGATCATTAGCGGAATGACTACTATACCAAAGAGGATGCCTTTGATTGAGTTTCCGATTCTGCTTAGCCAGGATTGATTGGTGGTTTCGGTATAGGTTTCGGCCATCGTTCTTTAGGGATCGTTATTTATTAAGTAGAGTTAGAAAATTATCCTAGTCTTGGCGAACCACTCACCATTTGGGAACTGGCGTATACATGCAAAAACTGGGCTGGAAGCGTGCGAGTTTAGGAAATCAGTATTTATTGCCAAGTCTTCTATTAGGAATTGTGGGCGGCGGAGCAAAAGCGCACAGATTATAGCGTGAAATTCATGAAAACCTCTGGAAAGGGCCTGATCGTTTAAAGTGAATCGCAGCTACTACGCAAGATGCGGTTCACGTCGATCCATACTCCGTTTCGGAGCTGGCTCCAGCATGCAAGTCGTCACTCATTGAGCAGCGGTGCTGATCCACTGGAGAAGCGGGGCACCGCCGTTCTCGTCGGAGTTGATGGCGAAGACGACGGTGGCATCAAAATTCGAGCCCTCCTCCTCACCCTTTGGGATCATGAGGCTAGCCTCGACTGATACGATCATGGTAGCGCCCCGCTGCGCGATGTGCACGTCGCGTAGCGTGGTCGTGAAGGAGTCCTGGTCGAATTTTTTGAACAACTCGCCCGCCTTGGGATCCTTGAAGATGGCTTTCTTGGTGGCGGCTAACAGGTCGGCGGCTTTTGAAACGGAAGCTTCTCCGGTGTCCCTCAGCTCATAGACGTTTGAGTCGAAGGTCGCCCACTTGCCGCTATTGGTTTGGGCCACGAACATAGAAGCCGCCGACCACGCGGTCTCGGTGGTGAAGTGGTTGTAGGTGGACTTATCGCCGAAATGTTTGCCCTTAATGGACCCAACGATGGTCTTGGTGCGTAGATTTACGAGGTAGTTGACGAGGTTTTCATTCTCCGGATCGACGGAAAGAGTTCCATCGTCTTGCGTTTCCCCCTCGATTTCGCCGTGGTCCTTGAGCCCCCAAGCGAGAGCATAAATGCCGTCGCGGGAACCGGATCCTGCGATCTCGCGCCAGCCTTCGCCACTTTGATGGTTAGCGGGCGCATCTGATGGTCCGGCATTCTGTTCCAACATGCGGGCACGTTCGATGATTCCTGCTGCAATCTCGTGTTGGGTCGAGTATGTCTCGGCGGCGTTCTCGATGGCATTGAGAGGAAGTTCGCGGTTCTTGAGCCCAGCCGTGTCGGTTGGCCCACCGTTAGGAAACGCCCCCTCCTTTTCCAGCACGCGGATCAACTGGCTATCAGCAAAATAATAACGCCTTTCCAAGACCTCGGTGGGTGCGTTGGGAACCATCCGAACGGTCTCACGGCGGTCCAAAGTGAAGAGGAGCCGGGAGTCCTTGAAAAAGAACTGGGTCTTGGATTCTCCGTGCTCATTGAAGTCCAATGACTCTACCTTGATGAAATCCTTGTCGCCATCACTTTTCCAAACGCTGTGTTCGTAAGCCTGACCGCCTTCGAGATTCTCCCCGCCGTAGGTGTGGTGCGGCCATGTTTTATAGTCGGCCTCGATCTTGTCGAACGCGCCGCTGATCTCGCGCAGGGCGGCTTTATCCTGAGCGTGAAGCGGATTGACTGCGGTCAGCAGCGCGATGAATGCGATGAGGGGCTTCATGAAATTGTTAGTAACGAATCAATCAAACAATCCCCGTGGGGCCTTGGGGAATTTCTCGCGGGCCGCCTCGCTCACACCGGTGTCGCCGGAAAAGCCCCAGTGCTTGACCCGCCACACGCCTTCCGCGTTTTTCTGGAGTAGCGCGAAGAAGTCCAATTCGAGATCTGCGGCGATATCCTCGTCTTTCGGAACCTTGCCATCAGTCGGTGCTGCATCTCCTAGGAAGCACGCCCAGTTTCCGATCATCCGAACTTCGCCGGTGAAGGTGACTGCCATGCCGACATGCTTGGAAACAGGGGTGCGCATGGCATCCATGATCGCCTTGCGTTCCGGAGTGCCGGGTTTAGGTTCAGTGAAGCTGGTCTCCCGGGCTTCGGGTTCCTCTGCGACGAGGCGGGTATGAGGAGTCATGCCAATGGTGGCAGCGATGAACAGGGTGATGGCGGTTAGGCGGCAGAATTTCATGAGAGCTCGGGTAGGTCGGGAATCAAGAAGAAATATTCAAGGCGTTGGTGGATCGTAGATAGATGGCTCTGACTTCAAGCACGGAACCAATGATCAAAAGGAACCAGAAAACGCGCGAAAGCATCTTGCGGCGATTCCGCAGGAAAATGGCCAGCCCCGCTGGAACGCCTGCCACTCCGCCAGTGATAAGTCCGGCTTGCAAGAAGCTCGTCCAGCTATCCATCAGGGCGATTCCGGTGAAAATCCTCCCGGTGCCCGGAGATGTCTTGGTGTGCTGTGCTGCCTCATTCATGGTGTTTCAGATAGCTACTAGAATCGTGATCGGCCCGATGGAAGGCATGAGATGACCGTATTCGCGATGGGAGCTGGGTTGCGAGTCAGCGGACTTTGATCGACTTAATGACGGCTTCCATCGCCTCAGCATGTTTATCGAGCGCTTTCAACGGATTCTGACACAACAGGATAAGGGACTTGTCACCGCTTTTCCTGACGTAGCTGACGAGGTTCACCCCGTATTTCTCGGTGCCCTCGCCGTCGGACGCCTGGGCATTCTGGAAAGTGGCGGTCAGACCCAAAGCCTCGTCCTTGTTGACTTCCGGCTCGTTGCCTTGGTTCCAAGTGATCTCCTTAAAGCGTTCTCCCACCTTCTTTTTGAGCGTTTCCTCGGCATCGCTCACATCCGCCTTGTCGACGATCAGCACGTTCATGGCGATCAGTTTGTCCGGTGATTCCACGTAGGTTCCCTCGTCTGTTTTGTTCATCTTCCAGTCGGCGGGAAAATCGACGGAGAAGTCAGGCTTGTCCTTGTCCGGATAAGCATAAGTCTGTGTTTCTCCGGCGGGAGCCGTTTCTGCGCCCGACGCGTTGATGGAGTTGAACATGGCACCGCAGGCGTCCCCATATTTCGCGGCGTTCTCTTTGGACACGATGATGGAAAACAGAATCGGATGTTTCGCATCCGGATGCTTGATCACGGCCATGTTGATGTGCGCGGGTCCGCTTTTATCCTCACCATCGCCACCGAGCGGCAGGATCACGAGGCCGTGAGCTTCGACCGGGTCGCCGGGAGTCAGTTCCAGTTTCTCGAAGTCCTCTGCAACGATGCCCTTCGCTTCTTTCAATGCCTCCGCGTCGTCATCAAGGCCCGCTTCCATTGTCATGACTTCTAGGATCACGTCGCCGCCATC
This sequence comes from Verrucomicrobiaceae bacterium, assembly GCA_027484055.1. Classification (GTDB taxonomy): domain Bacteria; phylum Verrucomicrobiota; class Verrucomicrobiia; order Verrucomicrobiales; family Akkermansiaceae; genus Luteolibacter. Next base: position 48,306 of record JAIXQH010000031.1, read on the forward strand.
GGGCGAAACCACAAACAAGCTGCCACCTTTGATCTCCGCCTTCCAGTCGGCAGGAGCGGTGAAGGATATGAGTGGATCCTCTTTGGGAAATTGGAGGGATTGATCTGCCTCAGCGAAGGACGTGCAGAGCAGTACGGTGATTCCGAATAACAGCGAAGTTTTCATGGTTTCAATCGGGTGAATGGGATGCGGTTGGAGTTCTACTATTAGGAATTGATTATGGCGGCATCCTTTGTCAACAGTGATTTCCCGGCTGGGGCAATCGCGACCACGTAATGGCATAACTCGATAACAGGATTGACACCGGAGGCGGAACTAACGAGACGTTTCGGTCTCGTTCGATACCGTCTTTCAAGCGCGTCGAGTCACCTCCTACCAACAACCACCCGAATTCATGGGCCGCCAACCTGTCACCCTCTGCGCTAGATTGCGCTATGCATTTGAAAACACGCTCACAAAGGGGCCCGCCGCCATGATCGGTTGGCTGGCTTTGTTTTCTCTGGCCATCATTCTGATAGCGGCGGCGCTGATGCAGCTGCTGCAAGTGGGGTATAGCGAGAACGGATCGTTTGTAGAAAATTTCTGGAACAGCCTGATGCGCACTTTCGATGCCGGAAACATGGCGGGCGATGGTGCTGGTGAAGGAGCGGAACCCGCGAATTGGTGGGTCCGGTGCATCGCGCTTGCTGTCACGCTGGGAGGCATTTTTGTCATCAGCACGCTCATAGGAACCCTGACATCCGGCATCGAGTCCAAGCTCGAAGATCTTCGGAAAGGGAAATCCAAGGTGTTAGAAAGCGGGCACACCCTAATCCTCGGCTGGTCGCCCAAAGTGTTCACGATCATCTCCGAACTACTCATCGCGAATGCGAACCAGCGCAACGCCAGCATCGTGATACTTGCGGAGCTGGACAAGGTGGAGATGGAGGACGACATCGCAACCCGTTTCCCGTCTACCAAGAATACCCGCATCATCTGCCGTACCGGAAGCTCGCTGGACCTCGACGAACTGGAAATTGCCAATCCACACGAGGCCCGGTCCATCATCATTCTCGCCCCGGATGTTCCCCAGCCGGACATCTATGTCATCAAATCGATGCTGGCCCTGACCAACAATCCGAACCGCAAAGCTGAGCCCTATCAGATAGTTGCCGAGATCCACGAAAGCGGCAATATGGAAGCCGCGCGGCTGGTGGGTGGCAAGGAGGCGGTCCTAATCCAGCCTGGCGATCTGATCGCGCGCGTCATCGCGCAGACCTGCCGCCAGTCCGGCCTGAGCGCGGTTTACACCGAACTACTGGATTTCGACGGTGCCGAAATCTACTATTCGGAACAACCCGCCCTCACCGGAAAAACCTATCGAGACTCCCTGTTCGCATTCGCCACGTCCACGGTGATGGGAATCTTCCGCCAGGATGGAACGGTGATGATCAACCCGCCGATGGACACGGTGATCCGTGCGGGTGATCAAATCATCGCCATCTCCGAAGACGACGATACCGTGAAAATGGCGGACGGTCCGACGCCCGCCATCGACCATTCCGCCATCCGCAGTGGCCCCCCCGCGCCATCCGCGCCGGAGAGCACCATCATTCTTGGTTGCAGCGATCTGGCCGGGTTCATCATCAGGGAGCTGGACAATTACGTGCCTTCGGGCTCCCTAGTCACTGTCGTGGCGCCGGACTCCGACCATGTCGAACGCTTCCATGATCTATCCGAAAATCTGAAACACCTCAGCCTTTCCCACCAGGTGGGCAACACCACCGAACGCGCGGTTCTCGATGCCTTGGACATCACCTCCTTCAATCACATCATTCTGCTGTGTTCCTCCAGTCTCGATGTCCAAGAAGCGGACGCCCGTACCCTCATCACCCTGCTCCATCTTCGGAACATCGCCGAAGAAACGGGCAGGGATCTGAACATCGTCAGCGAAATGCTGGACCCGCGGAACCAGGCGCTGGCCGAAGTCGCCAAGGCGGATGATTTCATCGTCAGTGACAAGCTCGTAAGTCTGATGCTCGCCCAGCTTTCTGAGAACAAACACCTGCATAAGGTCTTTGTGGACTTGTTCCATGACGAAGGCTCGGAGATTTATCTGAAGCCGATCAGTGACTATATCGCTACGGATACTCCCGTCGATTTCTATACCCTTCTGAATGCCGCTGCCGAGCGGGGTGAAACCGCCATCGGATATCGCATCGCCGCTCGAAGCACGGATCCGAAAAATGGCTACGGCGTGAACTGCAATCCGAACAAGTCAGAGCGTCAGAAGTTCGTTCAAGGCGATAAACTCATCGTCCTCGCTGAACAATAGGAAGCATCATTGGAGTTCTGGCTGGATTTCATCAGGTACCTCGAAGTTAACAACCGAGGAAATCATCCAGAGACTTCACCTCATCAGTTCACGCCACTCGTTCTCAGCTACTCCTGATCCGATGCGATCGGAGTAATGCCGATTTTACGCGCTTCAGAAATCGAGATGAGTTGCGTGTTCGGGTCTTCTTCCGACTCAAAAGCCTCGGCATGCTCTCCGAGACTGGTGTTGCCCGTCGCGATTGCGCTGATGAATGTTTTGTAGGAATCCTCGAATTCCTTCTTTTTCAAGGCAGCCGGCATGTCAGGCAGGGCTTTGAGTGGCTTCAAATTATCATTGCCCAGCATGGTCGTTTCCAATCCCACCAACTCAGAATTGTCACCTTTTCCCGTATCGAAAGCCAAAAAGCAGTGCCCTGGGACCATCACCAGATAGGAATTAATTCCGATTTTCCGCAACAGAGACGCCATCAGCACCGAGCCATCCACACAGTTGGCCTGGGTATGGGTGAGGCTTTGGTTGACGAAACGCACCGTTTGGCTGACCACAAATTGACTTGGTGTGGTGGTGGAGACGTCGCTGTATTTGATGCCCCGGCGCTGTAGTGCATGCCAGATCGCGAATACCTGCATTACCGTCTGATCTGGATCACCGGATTGATAACCGGTGAAGGATGAGACCAGTCCGCTGCTGATGGATTCCTTGAGGATGCTGTCCACCAGGGGGTGATTTTCATTCACGTAGGCGGCGAAGAGCCAGGAAAAATCCTCATAGTCTTCGCCTTCCTCATCCCAGAGCACATAAAAAGGGCAGTCATTTAAGGAATGCATGATGCAAGTCTCCGTCTCTTCGGAGAGTTCCGTATCGTCCACGGTGACTTTGAAAGTCGCGTTGACAGGCCGCTGCTGGCGAACCTTCAGCAGCGACTCGTAATCCCAAGCTGCCTTCGGAAAAACCCGGGCACTGCCACGCAGCGTGCGCTCGATGACTCCTTTCCATCTTGCGGGCTTGAGAAAACCATCGACCGAAATTTCCACAACCACTTCGGAACCTTGTGGAATGCCGGATAAATCGACCGCTAGCCAGCCGTTTTCATCTCCGTAGATCGGCAGGACTTTTTTCTTCGATTTGGGTTCATCCGTGGCTTTTTTATCCTCCGCCGTTTCTTCATCGCCATTCCAATCCACCGTCGCTGTCGCGATGATCGCACTGGGGAAAAGATCTTTTTCCGTATAGGACCATGGAACGAAGCTGGGATCTGCGATGGCTGTGGCGACGGTGAATAGGTAAAGTGTTTGGAGTGTTTTCATGACTGAGCAGCGACGTTAAAGAATGAAAAAAACGAAAAAGTTTGAAGCGACACGCCTGCGACGAGTGCGACTACGAAAGTGATGACTAAGCCTTTGCAAGGCCTACGCCAAAAGAATGACAGGCCTATCAGCACCTGGCCTCCTAAGACACACGTGATCAGTGACATCTGATGGCCACTCGTGTTGGATCCAGCGTCATTTGCCATGAGTGTGCCCATCAAGGACATCGCCACCCACACGACATTGGCAGCACTCCATAGAACGATAAATAAAGCGCCAATCACGATCCGTGCCACTTGGCTCAGAGCAAATCCTTTAGGTGATGTTGCCGGACAAGTCACGATTTACGCAGTGAAGATCGAGATGATGAATCGGATTAATGAGATGGCTCCCACGGCGATTCCTCCCACGTACATGAGCCAAAACGTGCGCCTCATCACTTTCTTTCGGTGAGACCAGAGGATGCCTAGACTCAGAGGGATGCCCGCCACCCCGGCGACGATGACGGATGCGGTCAAGCAATGCAGCCAAGTATCGAGATCCAGCGCTTGCGCATGCAGAGCGCGGCCTGGAAAGAGGAATGTCTTCACCAAGCTCAACAGGACTTCTACGACGATACCCGAAGCGGCCAGTAGGATGAAAATCACATAATGAAGCAGTCCCCAACCCACCAAAAATGCGACACTTCCGATGACACGCTTGATGCTAGGTCGCTCAGCGGCCTCGACGGCTAAGGGAGGAGTCGTATTATCAGACGTCATCACGATGGGGTAGTTAGTGGCGCTTCATCGATGTGCTCCGAGCACGCTTCTTAATCCAGCTTCACCGACATCAGCATTTTGAGTGCCGCTTCCCCATTCGGGCCCGTGGCCAGCTCCAACGGTGACCAAGCGGACAGCACGAAGAATTTCGCAGCACCTCTCTTGGCGAACTGGTAAACTCCGAGTTTGTGTTCGTAACCCCCGCCCTTAGCCACACCCTCACTAGAAATAAAGGTGGTACCCGTGGCCTCGTCAATGTTGGTCTGGGGTTCTTTATCTTCGTTCCAGACGACTTTGTCATACTTTGAGCTGACTTGTTCGGTGATGTTTTCCATGCCCTCGCGGATATGCTCGATGTCGATCGGGATCACATTCAGGGTGAACTTTTTGTCCGCAGAGGCGATCCATGCGCCTTTCTCGTCGGCCTCCAAGGTCCAGTCTGCGGGCACATTCATGGTGAAGGATGGCGTCGCCTCGTTCGGGTAGGCGTAGATCTGGGTGTCCGCATCCGCCGTGGTTTTATCCATCGGCTTGGCTGCGCTGGCAGACTGGATCGACTCAAGCATGGCCCCGCACGCAGCACCATGCTTCTCAGCGGCTTCCTTCGCAGCGACGATTGAGAACAGCACCTGATGTGCAGCCTCTGGGTGCTTGATAAGCAGCATGTTAAGATGTGCCTCGCCGCTCTCATCTTCACCCTCCCCACCGACCATGGTGATGGTGAGTCCCTTGTTTTTTACGGGATCTGCTTCGGTGAATTTGAGGTTTTTAAAATCTTGCTCAAAAGTGCTTTTTGCTTCCTTCACTGATGCCGCATCGTCCTCGCTGAGAGCATCGAGTGTCATAACCTCCACGATCACTTCACCGCCGTCCGGAGAAGTCACGAAGAGGGTGCCGTCTTTATCAGACATTTCCCAACTATCAGGAATCTTAAAGGAAATGAGTGGTTTTGCCACAGGGAAACTGAGGATTTGGTCCGCTTTGGCGTTAGTGAACTGCGCCATTAGTAAGCAGATAGGGAGTATTATTTTCATGATGGAGAAAGATCGAAGGATGTGAGCAAGCGGTTTTCAGGGCTTCTCTGGCTTTATAGAAACAGGCGGGGGTATCGTCAGAAAATGGTCGTCAGTGGATAGATCTGAATCTTTACGGCACTAACGGACTAAATTTCTTCTAAGGTTAGGAAGCGTTTTGACAAGATTTCTTTAGCTGAAATATCCAAGCACATATTTTTCTTGTGCCGCCATGAATATTTTAAGTTAAGTCAGCGTCGTTTACGGACCGGAGCAACGACTCCCGCTTATTATGAAATACACACTACGGAATTCGCTATTGATCACGGTGGGCCTTTCAAGCCTCTGCCTCCTAACCACACCATCGATTGCCGCCCCGGCTAAGGCTGCGGCAGCGAAGCATAAGCACAAAGAAGGTGCGCCGCTCACCGCCGCCACCCTTGTGACTGATATGAGGAAATCCGTCACCTTCATCGGCAAAAGTGCTAAGGCAAAAATCAGCACCAAGTCCAAGGAAGCGGTTCCATTTTGGTCTGCCATTAAAGACACCAATGCAGCTCTGGCAGAGATGGATGCCGGAATCAAGTCGAACGACGGCAGCATGGTCGAGGGCCTCGATAATCTAGGCTTGAGCTTGCACCAGCTTGCGGCTTCTTGGGCCGTTCTGCGCACTTCAGATGAAGGTAGCCAAGTCGGCCGCGGAGTGATCTCCCTCTTTAAAGGCTACGATCTCTATTTAACCCATTACGGCCCATCGGTTGCCCGTAAGCATGCCGGTGGTAAGCTCACAGAAGAAGAAGTTGCTCTTTTAAAGGCCGCCCGGACCCAAGTTTCAGGGCTCAAAGAACAATTCGTCTCAGTCCAGAGCAAACTGAAGCCGAAAACGTACCAACATCGCTTCGTCGCGGATACCCTAGGTCTCTGCAGACAGATCGAGACGGTTAAGGGCAACAGTCTCAACGACTATTGCGCTTACATTTTCCAGTATAACCGACTCATGTACACCGCGTCGGCTTATAACACGTTGATCGATATCTGGTATCCTGAAACGGCACAACAGTTCGGCCGCGGCAGTTCTGGTAGGAATGCCCGTCCAGCTCTCGCCTTCAGGAAATCGAGCCGTGGTTACTACTCAGGTTGGGATTACGTCGCCCTAGCCATCTCCAGTTATTCCGATTATTACGAGGCCACTTACTGTGTCTCCAGTATCACATCAGAAGAAGTCAGCTCGTTTGAGTCCTATTCTGAATCCTACTCGGAAGAGTCTGCGACGGAAGAATCGTCGGAAGAAGAATCCTCCATCGACGAAGAAGTCAGTGAGGAAGACGAAGAGGGCAGCTTCATCGAAGATGTCGGCGATGGCGCTGACGACGAAGATGGTGACGGCATCACCGATGAAGAAGATGCGGACGACGACAACGACGGAAGTGCTGACGAAAGCGATGCAGACGATGATAACGACGGCGTCGCCGATACAGAAGACGCAGACGAAGACCCCGCTGCAGACGAGGACGAAGCCGATGAAGACAGCAACGACGACGGCATTGCCGACGAAGGCGGTGACGAAGACGGTGGTGACGACGGTGGTGACGACGGTGGTGACGACGGTGGCGACGACGGTGGTGGTAGCGACGACGACGGCGGTGAGTGATCTCGCCATGTGGCTTGTTATCAAACAGTCATGATTTCATTTAAAGGCGTGGAATGCTTATTCCACGCCTTTTTGATCTCTATGGCTGAGGTCTCAAATTAAGTGAGACACAAGCAATTTGTTAAGCACCTGCAGAGGCGCCGGAGTCCCATAGTTTTCAGTAGGTTCAGGCAGTTGGGCTCCTGCGTTGAAGGATTCTTGAAACAGAATCTCAGCCCCAGCGCTCGGCCCAGCCCTTCGGCAGGCGGACCGGTTTGCCAGCGGGCATCTGCACGAGGGCGAGGGCTTGGCGCGCGTTGACGATGATGCATCCGTCCGACTCGCGAGTCATTTCGAAGGTGCACCAGAAGCGGGCGGTGGAAACTTCAGCGAGACGGCCACGGATCACGAGCCAATCGCCTAGCCGTGCGGGGCGCTTGTAGTCGATTTCGGTGCGGGTGACGACGGGGTAGAGCTGGGTTTCCGACATGCTTCGGAGATCCATGCCCAGCTTGGCCGCGAGGCGGGTGCGGCAGGTTTCGATCATTCGCAAGTAGGCGAGGTTGTGGACGACTTGGCCGCAGTCGGTGTCGAAGAACATGACTTCCTCGCGGGTTTCAAAGGTCGGGGCGGGCTCAGGCATGGAGGGAAATTGGCTGAAGCGGCAGGGAACTGCAATGTTCGCTTGTGAGGCACCGTAGTCTTGCTTTATTCGTAGCAAAATGGGTTGGAGAAATACGGTGAAATGCGCGGCGGCAGTGGTTCTAGTGGCCGCGTCTGAATCGTCGGCAATGGCGGCGGATTTTGTCGCGCCGACTGAGACCCCCAGCACTTTCCGCAGAGATTTGCTGCCGTTGGATGTGGAAATGATTGCGGGCCTTTCCAAGGCTTTGACTAAAGCGGTGAGAGGCATCGATTCCAAAACAGCGGAGAACCGGCGCGCCGCAGCGCAGCTCTTGGCCTTGGCCTCGGCCCTGAATCCGGGAAATCAAAAGGCGAGAGAACGTCTCGCCGATTTTAAAAGAAATCTCCATCGGCCAGATTTGGGCGACACCGAGCGGGCATCCCTGATTCAACAAATCGATTCTGTGATCACCGGATTGGACTTCCCTGAGGCAGGCGATACAGGTCGCGGCTTGGCGGCCTACTTGAAAGACGTAGTCCGCTATTTAGACCCAACTGCGCAGGATACCGATGCCCCAGCCCCTGTGGCTGAACTTGGAAACTGGGAGGGCTGGGTCCCTGGACTCTCCGCGTATGAGGAAATAGCACCCTCGAAAGCTCCGGCGAAGATGCTAGAGCCAGAAGCTCCAGAGCAGGAATTCCTCCTCGCGCAAGCAGAGGTGACGACACCGATTTGGAAAAAAGTCTCTGTCGCTGAAACGGAGAAATGGGAGCTAAGTCCTGAAACGCTTAAAATGCAGGCGGATAAGGTCACCCCGCCCCTTGGCGAGCCGGATGCTTTTTCGATCATCGGTCGGGGGCCAGCGGCATCACTTAGCGCGCAGACAGCTCAAACCATTTTGTTCCAACTCCTTCGCAATGAAGGTAAAACGCTGCCGAAGCATGGGAACATCATCATCGGCTCTAGCCTAGAAGGCGCCTTACTGGTCTCAGAAAACCCTACCACCATCAATGCAGCAGCGGCGGTGCTGGCCAGCGCAGCGCTCACAGGCCGAGTGCCGAATGCGACCATTCTGGGGACGGTGGATGCGAAAGGCGTGTATGAGCTGCCGCGTGGTGCTTGGGAGCAGTTGCGCTGCCTAGGCCCAGGAAATGGCGGACGCTTGGTGCTCCCCGCAGCGATGGCCAAGACGGACTTGCCCGCGATTCTGGCCATGGAAAATCCCAAGTTTTTCTTCGATTATGAAGTGGTGCTGGCGGCGAATTTCCAAGAATTACTCGAACTCTCGGCCAAGGAACCCGGAGAGGCTTTAACGAAGGCCTCAAGCCTGTTTCAGCAAATTCGCGAAAAAATTGGCACCCAACCGATCGGCCAATACGTTGCGAATTCCTTTGTGCGCCGTCGGCTTAGCGAAGTTTTTCAGCTCGCACCTTATCACGCCTCGGTGAAAATGCTCGGTATCCAAGGTGCGGGGAATCGCCCCATCTATGTCTCGCGATTGATCTTCGCCCTCGAGTTGCGGCATGCGCTTGAACCGCTGAATTGGTTGTTAGTGCGAACGGAGCCAACCTTGGGAGTGGAGGAATATCGAAAGATCCTAACGAGCCATGAGGCATGTACCACAGCGATTGAGAAGCTTTCCCATTATGCAGATCGCAGCGAAGACGATCTTTTGACGAAATTGAAGGAACTGATGTTACAGGTGAGGAATTTGGAACGCGCGACTCGAACAAGGGGCGAGGAATATGAAGCCGCACTCGCCATCAATGTCGCCCACATCTCGCTAATCCGGTATGCTTCTGGCTTCAAGGAATTGCTCGACTCCGCCTGTAACGACTCCCCTGTGGCCCCTGCGCCTCCTGCGCCGCCCCCTCAAGGAAACTAGGCGGTGGGTGGGCTTTTTCATGGGCTTTCCTATTCGCCGCCCCCCCGGAATGCCGGGCGAGCACGCGCAAGCTTCCACCATTCGCGAAGCGCTACCTGCATGGCCGTAGGCAAATCGGTCCCTGCCTGAAGATCGTTAGGCAGCAGTGGACCTCGGGTTTTCACCACCCCAACAAGCGACATGTTGCTCCGCGGAGGGCGGCCTCAAGTAGCGCGGCCTCCCCGTGGCTCAGGGGGATGCTGACCTTGCGGAGCGATTTATCCCCGGAATCTTGGCGTGTGAGCGTGGCGAAATAGGGCGCACGTTCTGGGTCGTCTCGGAAGCTCAGTTCGAAGGTGCTACTGGCCTTTTCGGATTGGTGAAAGAGCTTTGCCTGCGGCACCCGCCCCTGCAAGGCGGCGAGCACGGACCCAATATCCGTGAGGCCCCACTTCATGGTGATTTTCGTTTCCCAGTCGAATTGCTTTTCGCCCGATTGCACGGCTGCATCGACGAAAATCGCACCTTTCATTCGATTTAGACTGAAGCGTAGGACTCCGCCGCTGCCTCGGGAATTCGGTTTGTAGATCGCGTAGTCAGAACTGCGGTCCGTGACGGTTTGGTGCTCAGTGTTGGGGTCATTCATGCGAGTTGGGGGCTGTTTTCGGGGAGGAAGATGGGATTCTGTGGGCAGATAGCAAGCAGAAAAGTGTTCATAGGAACATTTCCTCAAAATCAACCTTTCCCCAGCCTGCCCCGCACGCCACTCTGCTGCGGTGAACGCTCGGGTATTGATCGATGGGCCGTCAGAGCTCGTCTTTGACTACGCCATTCCGGCGGGGCTCAACGTGCGCCCTGGCTGCCGCGTCCGCGTGCCTCTGCGGCGGAAATCTGCCACAGGCACGGTGCTTTCTACAGGGGAACCTGAGCAGGCAGATTTCGCCCTGCGGCAGCTGGAATCACTCATCGATCCAGAGCCACTCATCACCCCGGAGTTGCTGCGCACGGCGGAATGGATCGCTCACTATTATGGATCTAGCCTTGAGTCGGTGATCCGCTCGGTCTTGCCGGAAGGGGTGCGCTCGGAGGAAAATTCTGCGAAGACCCGCCGCATCGCGATGCTCAACGCGGCGCCGGATCCCGCCTTGATCGCGAAGTTAGAGAAGCGTGCGCCGCGCCAATTCAGCATCCTGAACTTGCTCTCACATGCTGCCGGGAACCGCTTAGCTGTCACTGAGCTGGGTGAGGGTAACTCCACTGCGCTCAAGGCTTTAGAGAACCTGGGCATCATCCGCATTGAAATCGAAGAGGTCCGTCGCGATCCCGAGGCGGACAACGTCGAAGAAATTTTGGAGTCTAAGCCACTCCAGCTCAACACTGGCCAAGCCCTAGCGCTGGAAGCGGTACTGCAAGCCGTGGCCCAGCCAAAGGAGTCCAAGCCCATTCTCCTGCTTGGGGTCACCGGTTCCGGGAAAACGGAAGTCTATCTCCAAGCCGCTCAACGCGCATTGGATCTCGGGAAAACCGTGCTGGTGCTGGTCCCGGAAATTTCGCTCACCCCGCAGACCGTCCGACGCTTCAAGTCACGCTTCGCCGCGATGCAGGATCAAGTCGCGGTGCTGCACTCAAATCTCTCCCAAGGCGAGCGCTTCGACGAATGGCACCGCATCCGCAAGGGCGTGGCCCGCATCGTCATCGGCGCGAGGTCCGCCGTTTTTGCACCGCTCCCGGACCTAGGCCTGATCCTGGTGGATGAGGAACACGAAAATACCTACAAACAGGAAAATGTCCCCCGCTATCACGGGCGCGATGTGGCCGTGCTGCGCGCTGCTTTTGAGCCGTGCGCCATCGTGCTCGGCTCCGCCACCCCGTCACTGGAATCCTGGAACAATACCCTGACCCATAAATACCAACTGGTTCGTTTGAATGAGCGAGCGGACGACGCTTCGATGCCACTTGTGCGGGTGGTGGACATGCGACTGGAGCAAACCAAGCACAAAGGTGGTCCGGCGATCCTCTCCGACAAGCTTCGTACCGCCCTCGAACAGCGCTTGGAAAAGGGCGAGCAGTCGATCCTTTTTCTCAACCGCCGAGGCTTCGCTCGCTCACTTCAGTGCACGTCCTGCGGTCATGCCTGCCAGTGCCCGCATTGTGCGGTGGCGTTGACGTATCATCGCACCGACGAACGACTGGTCTGCCATGTCTGTGGCTATCAGTCACTGGTCCCGAGGAAGTGCCCAGAGTGTCGTGATCCCGGGATCTTGCTGCAAGGCTACGGCACTCAGAAGGTGGAGGAGGTGATGGCCAAGGTCTTTCCGCAGGCGAAGTTCGCCCGGATCGATGCGGATACGATGCGCCGGAAAAACGCGCTCCGCGACACGCTCGCGGCGTTCAAGGCGCATAAAATCGACATCCTCATCGGCACGCAGATGATCGCCAAAGGTCTGCATTTTCCGAACGTGACTCTGGTGGGCATCCTCAACGCGGATCTAGGGCTGCACGTGCCAGACTTCCGTGCGGGTGAGCGCACCTTTCAGCTCATCACCCAAGTGGCGGGCCGTGCGGGGCGTGGGGATCTGGAGGGGGAAGTCATCGTCCAGACCTTTACGCCGCACTCGCCGTCGATCCAGTATGCTCGCAAGCATGATTACGACGGGTTTTCCGAGCAGGAAATGGAGTTCCGGCGCGAGTTCACTTTTCCGCCTTATGCCCACTGCGCCGTGCTGACCAGCCGCTCCACGCATGAGCGCCGGGCTGAGTTCACCTTGCAGACGCTGCATCTCCGGCTCTCGGAATCACTGCCAAGCGGTATCACCCTCGGGGAAGTGCTACCCTCTCCGCTAATCCGCTCGCATGGTCAGTTCCGATTTCAAATCACCCTGCGCTCGCTCCGTGCACGGCCGCTGACGAATCATGTGCAGGCGGTCCTGTCCAAGACGTCGCTACCCGAAGATGTCACGGTCGTGTTCGACATGGATGCCCTGAATTTCTCGTGATTTAGCCAAAAAAAATCCCCGACCCGTGCGCGTGGCACTGACCGGGGAAATTCTGGAATTTCTTAGAGACTGTCTTAAAAATATCTAGTTCGCGATTCTTGCGAGCATTCGCTTGCTCATCGACAGGTAGATCATGGCTTCCGAGTGTTCAATCTTCACTTCATGATCCCGGATCAGTCGCCG
>JAIXQH010000008.1 GCA_027484055.1 Verrucomicrobiaceae bacterium
ACCGGCTTACGCTCTCCAGTCCGTCGGCTTACGAGCCACCGCGCTTGTCTCATGGGTAGAGGCTATCGAGTGGCTGCTGGATGGCAAGGGAAAAAGCTATAAAGGGACTGTCCCTTAAATAACTTTCTGAGATAGAGCCGTGTTTAAGCAGGAATCCGATGCCGCTGAACAGAGAATCCTGGCTACCCACTCCTTTTTCTTGCCCGTTTCTAGGCTGCCGCGCACTGTCCGGGCGTGGTAGATGAATTGGAAGAAACCCCGATGAGCGAACTTTTAAGGGCGCTGGAGGCGTCTGATTGCTCAGCCTTGCTTGGGGCGGCAGAAGACGTGCACTACGCGGACCTTGCACATCTCTATGAGAATCTGGACGAGGAAAAACGTGATCTTTTGCTCAAGACAATCGGCCCGGAGCTGGCGACGGATCTGGTGGCGGAACTCCCCTACCCGCTCATCGAAGGGGCGCTGGAGCATTTCAAACCCGCTCAGCTACGGGTGTTGCTGGGAAATCTATCGGACGATGACCGGGTGGATGTCTTCCAGGTGGTCAGTGAGGAGGCACAGGTCCGATTTTTCAGCCTACTGGGACCGCGTGATAAGGAGCTGACGCGAAATCTGCTGAAATACGAGGAGGATACCGCGGGGGGGCGAATGACGACACATGTGGGCCGGATCACGGCGGACATGACGGTGAAACAGGCCATCACGGTGCTGCGGCGCGACCGAGAGGATACGGAGACCCTGGCGCGGATTTTTGTGGTGGATGAGCAGGGACGCCTAGTCGGCAAAGTCCGGCTGCGAGACTTGGCATTTAGCACTTGGGATACGCCCGTCTTCGACATCATGGAGCCGGCAGACGAGACAATCCTAGCCACGGCGGACCAGGAACTCGCGGCGCGAACGCTCTCAAAATACGACCTCATCGTGCTACCCGTGGTGGATGAATTTCATCACCTGTTGGGGGTGCTGACGTATGATGATGCCTTGGAAATCCTTCAAGAAGAGTCCACGGAAGACATTGAAAAACTCTCCGGTATCGGCGGGGAGCAGTCGGAGGTTTCCTATTTAAATACGAGTGTGACGGCGCAGTATCGCCGCCGTGTTTCTTGGCTGGTGGGGCTGGCATTTGTCTCGATCGGCTCTGGGTATGTGATGTATCGATTTAGCGAAATCCTCGAGCGCGCCTTTGTGCTGGCCTTATTCTTGCCGATGGTGGTGGCAGCAGGTGGAAACTCGGGGGGGCAGGCGGCGACGATGGTGATCCGGGCGATGACGCTGGGCGAAGTCAGCACGGGGAATGCGCTACGCATCGCCTGGAAGGAGGCGCGGATCGGCGGCTTACTGGGTTTAACCTTGGGAGTGACCATGGCGGTATTCATCACGTTTATTTTACCTCAATTGCAGCGTGGGACCGGCTCGCCATTTGATTTTCTGCATCTCGCGGGAGCGGTGTCTGCGGCATTGGTGGTGCAGGTGTTCTCTGCGACGGTGCTGGGAGCGTTGTTGCCCATTTGTGCGCGAGCAATCCGGCTAGATCCGGCAGTGGTTTCAGCGCCGTCGTTGGCCTCGACGGTGGACGTCTCGGGGATGATGATCTATTTCACGACTGTGGGCGCGATTCTGCATTTGCATTGATTTGCAAAGTTAGAAAATAGGGTGGTGGGTTGGCCTTAAAAATGCAGGGTTGGATGCGATTCCTCTTCGAGCCCTTATCATGAGCCACTCCTCGCTATCCCCAGAACAACTCGCGCCAATCATGGCAGCACTTGCAGAAGAAAATCGTGTCTTCATGGACACGTATCCCGGTGAATCTGACCGCAGGCAGGCGGTACATACGGTTTATGGTGGGGCGCATTTATTCAAGGCGGACTCGACCGGGAAACTGGGTGTGGTGGCGCTGCGATCCTTGCGAGATTTCGCACCAGATGCGGCGACATTGGCGGGGATCTTGGGGGCAACATGGCAGCCCGCGTTTTCTGAAAAATTGTATGCGCGGATCTGTGAAAAGTTGAGCCGTGAGCCTGTGGAAGATTTCCGCTTGGACTTCGAAGACGGCTACGGGAACCGGGAAGATAAGGAAGAGGACGGTCATGCCATACAGGGCGCGCAGCAGGTGGCCGCAGGCATGGCGGCGGGGACCTTGCCGCCATTCATCGGCATCCGAATCAAGCCGTTTAACGAAGATTTACGCGAGCGCTCGGTCCGTACGCTGGACTTGTTCATCACGACTCTGGTGAAGGAAACGGGCGGGAAACTACCGCCGAATTTCGTAGTCACGCTGCCGAAGGTGCAGCTCGCCGCGCAGGTGACGGCGGCAGCGGCTCTGATGACCTTGCTGGAAGAAAAGTTGGGCTTGGAGAAGGGCAGCATCCCCATCGAGCCGATGATTGAGACGCCACAATCGATCATCGACCAGCATGGGACGTGTCCCCTGCTGAGCATCGTCCAAGCGGCGGAAGGCCGCTGCAGGAGCGTCCATTTCGGTGTCTATGATTACACCGCCTCAAGCGGGATCACGGCGGCGTATCAGGCAATGGGGCATCCGACTTGTGACTTTGCTCGTTCCCACATGATCGTCTCACTGGCGGGTACCGGGGTCCACATTTCGGACGGTGCCACCAATATTCTACCCGTGGCACCGCACCGTGGGGAAAGTCTGAGTGAGTGGGAAATCGCCCAAAATTTCGCGGCCGTGCATGGGGCTTGGCGGCTTGGCTATCAGGACAATCTGCACTCGCTGAAAAATGGTATTTACCAAGGCTGGGATCTTCACCCGGCGCAGTTGGTCGCCCGCTATGCTGCAGTTTACAGCTTTTTCCTCGAGGGGCTGGAGGCAGCGTCTGGGCGCTTACGTGCCTTCGTGGAAAAGGCCGCGTTGGCTTCGTTGTTTGGCGATGTCTTCGACGACGCAGCGACGGGTCAGGGACTGCTCAACTTTTTCCTCCGAGGCATTGCTTGCGGAGCGATTACAGAAGCAGAAGCGCTAGAAACTGGGCTGACGCTGGAAGAAATCCGCTCGCGCTCGTTTTATAAAATTCTGACCGGTCGGCGCGAAAAACTCGGCTGATCCTAACGCTCAAGGCTCATCCGAGCGGACGATCCGCGCACGTGGCACAGGTGCCTCGGGCTCTGTCGGAACGGGGTCGGCAGGCGTGACAACGGTGACCGACCGCCTTTCCTCGCTATGTACCGAGCGCTGGCTCAGTTCCTCCTCCCCAAAGCGCTCTTCAAAGTGGCTGTAGAGCTTCATGGCGAAGTAGAGCAGGGCACAAGATGCGGCTAACAGTGAAATCGCGGAAACCCAGTTCGCTGAGAAGCTTTTACTGGCGGCCATGAATTCGCCTTTACCCGTGGGACTTTGCCACAGTGGCAGCACGGTTTCACCTGGCACGAAAGAGGCCGGCTGCAGCGCGTCCAGCCAGACGTCCGCCTCCACGTTAAGGAATGTGCTATATTGTGCGAGGAAGCTCTTGGCGTAGGTTGGGCTGGAAAAAATCGAGAAATCCCCCTCTTCGAGCGCGACGACGACCGCGCGGGGAATGTGTGTTTGAAAAATCACATCATCCACACTGAGGCCCGCAGCTTCACGTTCCGTTTTCAGGCGCTCACTGATTTGGTCACTAAGTTCGTCCACGGCTTTGTGGTGAGACTAGTAAATCGAGCGTCGAGCGCAAGCACTCGG
This sequence comes from Verrucomicrobiaceae bacterium, assembly GCA_027484055.1. GTDB lineage: Bacteria > Verrucomicrobiota > Verrucomicrobiia > Verrucomicrobiales > Akkermansiaceae > Luteolibacter. The sequence continues at coordinate 3,680 of JAIXQH010000008.1, forward strand.
CGGTGTCACCTTTGCGATTTGACGAACGGCTTCAAGCGAGTCAGGGTCACGCCGATGTCTGATCCCAAGCATGTGCTCTTTGTCTGCACCGGAAATACCTGTCGCAGCCCGATGGCTGAGGGCCTCTTTCGCAAGGCCGTCGCGAATCGCACCGACTACGTGACGAGTTCTGCTGGGGTTGCCGCTTCCAAGGGGACACCTTGCAATCCAGAGACTGCGGCGTTGTTAAAGAAGCGGAATGCCGCGCTTCAGGGGTTCGGCAGTCGGCCAGTGACGGAGGCGATTCTTGCGGAGGCTACGCATGTATTTGCCATGACCTATGGCCATTTGCGGACCTTGGAGTCACGTTTTCCTGAACACGCGGATAAGTTTTTTCTCGTCTGCGAGTTTGTCGATCTTCCCAATGAAGGAGTCGGTGCCGATGTGCCGGACCCCATCGGCATGGGTCGTCTAGCCTATGAAGAGGTCGCAGTCACCTTCGACCTCGCGATTCCCACCATCCTCGCTTACATCGAGCAGACGTCGAAGAAGCGAAATGGTTCAGATCATGCCTAACTTCATTTTCCCTTCTTCGGAGATCATTTCCTGATTCCAGGCGGGATCCCAGACGAGTTCGACGCGGGCGTCATCAATGCCGTCGATCGTCATGATTTTCGACTGTGCATCCGCAGCAATGACTGGCCCCATGCCACAGCCGGGTGCAGTGAGGGTCATTTTCACGGCGACGGTTTTTTTCCCATCTGCCTCCTCGATGATGCAGTCGTACACGAGTCCCAGATTCACGATATCCACCGGAATTTCTGGATCATAGACCCCTTTGAGTTGGTTCCAGACTTGTTCTTCAAGCGGTGCGTCCTTGAGGCGAGTGGCTTCGGCTTGTTTCTTCAACTCTTCCTCGGGGTTGATGCCTAGAGCATCGATGTCTTGTGAGGAAATCCGCGCCAGTCCTTGGGAAGTGGCCACGGTGAAGGTGCCACCGAGCCGCTGAGTGATGAAAACGGCGGTGCCGGCTGGGAGCGTGAGCGTGTCACCGCTCGGGATCTGTATGGCGGCGACTTCGCGGGTGAGTTTGATTTCCTCGTGCATGGGCGGAGTTAAAGCTAGGGCCATGCCGACGGCAAGGGATGAGTTTTTATTCCAACGCTTAATAATTGGGTGGTCTAATTTCGCTAAAATGACGGATCTTTGCTTGGGACCTGCAAAGACTAGCCCGTTTCTTCATGATTTCATCTAGCACCACCCCGCAATCCAAGTTACCGATCCTACCCAATGGGTCGGTGGGCTTTAGCGAGGATCGAACGGGCGAGGCCATCGAATTGATTGCGAGAATGGCCAAAGAAGACGGGACCGCCCTCTCTGAACTCTACGGAATTTGGAGTGCCTCGCTGCTAGGAATCGCCTGCCGGATGCTCGGCGACCGCCGCGAAGCCGAAGAGGCAGTGCAAGACACTTTTATCCGGCTCTGGCATCGCGCCGTGGACTACGACGCCAAACAATCCCCGCCCTTCGTCTGGGCCTTCGGGGTGATGCGTGGTTACTGCATCGATCGGCTGCGCTATCGTCACCGCGGAAAGCGGGATTCGTCACGCGTCGTGCCCATCCACCTGCATGCTCCTCCTGAAGAGATCGAGGACTCCCGGGTCATGGCGCTGGATGATTGGCGGCGGGTCCGTGCCGCACTGGGGGTGCTCAAGCAAGATGAACGCCGCTGCCTCGAATTGGCCGTTTTCCTAGAATACTCTCACTCTGAAATCTCCGAACACCTCGGAACCCCCTTAGGAACCGTGAAAAACCGACTCCGCCGCGCTTTAGAAAAAGTGCGTAACCACCTATCACGTCATGAATTCTGATCGAAACGAAAACGCCGCATGGCGTACTTTTGGGATGCTGGACGCTGACGAAGCCACCAGTTTCGACGAGGCCGTGCGCCTGGATCCGGAACTTAAAAAAGCCTACCTCGAGATGGATCATCTCGCGGCGGCTGTGGCGGTCGCGTCTTCGATTCCCATCGCCCCGCAAGCTGGGCAGCTGATGAAATTACAACACCGGCTTGGCATCAATCAGCCACACCGGACCAATTGGTTTGGCATCACTGGCTGGGCTGCTGCGGCGGCGATCACGGTGGTTTTCCTGAGCCAACGAACAGTGCCACGCGAGAAAATAGTCGCCCTGAGTTCAGAGCTAAGACCCGTCCCCCAGCATGTCCCGGCACTCGCTAAGCCAACGCCCCCGATCACCTCACCAACCACCGTCGTCGCTGCGGTGAACCAGAAATCGTCTGAGCAAGCTCCGCAAAAAACCAAATCGACCACGGCGACTCGTCTGCTCACCCGCATCGAGCCAAGGCAGTTGACACAAAAAATCGAAACCCTCGAAGAAGAAGTCGAAGTGCTCCAGCGACGGGAAAAACAACGCCTAGAGGTGCAGCCAGACATGGCGTGGCCAGTGGTCGTCCGGATGCGGCCGATTCAGTTGCAGTCCGGGAAAAAGCTAGAAACTGCCGTGGATACGGCTGAGCCGACTCTGACGGAAACTCTTGGAGATGCTCTAGCAGCAAATCAAGGGGCCAAGGAAGAAAAACCAGATCCAGTGATTGCAAGTCGTTCAATCGAAAGTGGCGACACCACCCCAAACATCATCTCGATTTATGATCCTGCGACCCTAGAAGGGCAGTTGATCACCACGAATTTCAGAGCTCCAAATCCGAATGAGAAATTCGAATTGGTGGCGGACACCGATACCGGTCCGGTGGTCTTAGGATCAATCCCCTCCACTGGTGATCCCACTCAGACCTTTAGTTTTGCCACCCCACCCAGCATGAACCTGACCGGCATGTCGGTGATTTCAGTGATCGCCGAAGACGGCAAGACCCCACAGTCCACGCCGATTTTCTCCTCCTTACCTGCCCCAGAGCCCTGAGTCCGCCTGCCGTTACCAGCTCATGGTGACAGAGAATTGGAGCATCGGGTTTCCATCAAGGGAACTCGGGTAGTTCACAGGGACGCCGAGCTCGGCCGTGGCGGAGAGCTGTTCTCCGGAGCGCCAATGCACTCCGCAGCCGACTGAGACGAGTTGGCCGATATCTGCATTCCGATCTTGATCAAGAAATGCGGCATCGACAAATGATACCCCTTGGAAAGTCCCTGCGTGGGCGGTCTTCAACGAACGAGTCTGAAACTCGATGCTACTGACCACTCCGGTAGAAGCATAACCCACCGCTTCATCGAAGCCTCTGACACGGTTCATCCCGCCTGCCGAAATTTGATCCGACGGAAGCAAGATCGAGCTCGCCCACTGGGCTTGGGTGCGGGAGATTAAGCTGCCGATTTCACCGAGATTCAGGCTTCTCTCCAGCCGGACTTCAGCGATCCATGACTCGGCACCGTCTGCGCCCAGCTCGGTGAAATCTTGATCCTCTGAGCCGAGAATCCCGTGGCCTGGGCTGTAGTGGATCGAGGTGTCGAGCGTCGTTAGTCCGTGTCGATCACTAAGCCGCCCCTTCCAACCGGCATCGATTTGGAAAAACTTCACCGCTTGGGAAGGACCGCTTGAGAAGGAATACTCGTTGTCACGGAATTCCATGCCGAAGCGCGACTCTTGGGCGATCAAGTGCCACCTAGGTAGCGGAATCCGGTAGGCCAGCGCGATGCGGGAAAAATTTCCGCTCTGGTCGATAGGGCCTGCCGTATCCGATTCCGAACGCGTGTAGCCGACGGCGAGCTCCGCGAGGTGACGCCAAGCCAGTGGTAATTCGTAGATGCCACTGATGCCCTGCAGCTTTTGTAAATCAAGCGCTGCGCTGTATTGAGCGGTGAGCCGGTGATCGAGGGCTAAGAGATCACCGTGTTGAAAGCCGAGGAAAAGCCGCTCATCCCCGAGGTGATCGCTCAATTGGTTGTCGATCCCCGCGTAGGCCCGCCATGGTTTAGCGGCTTGAAGCTTGAGCGTGAGATCCAGCAGTTCAGAAGTCGCACCGTCGCGGTAAGAAATGGATGCACGGCGCAAGGAGTTCTCATTGATCCAGTCGAGATCCTCCAAGACGGTGTCACCGACGATTGGCTGACCGGACCGCGTGCGGAAGGCATCCGCCGCGAATTTGAGGCCGAATGACGGCTTTCCAGACAGCAACACCTTGCCCGCCACGGCTTGGGAAATTCTGATGGCGACGATGCCTGAGGTAATTTCCTGAGGCGGAAAGGTCACCTTCATAAAGGGACGCCCGAGTGCGCGAAACGCCACTTCCAGGCGGGTGCTCAGCACATCCAGTGATTTTAGGGAAACCGGCTGGCCGATTTGTTTTTCCACCGCCTTGCGTAGGGCTTGGGATTCTTGCTCGGAAAATCCTGCGATCGTGAGGCCGTTTTTTCCTGAACTCTGGAGGGTCAAGGCCATTTCGCTCGTCGGAGCTAGAGTGATCCCGCGCAGACTTGGCAGCAGCACTTGGTCGGTGGTGGCTTTTTGTCCTCCAGAAGCGAGCGTGTCCTCCCGGACGGGGCGCTCGGTGCGTTCTTGGCTGGGTGGACTGGGACGACTGGTCTCGTCGGCACCGATGCCGAAGACGGGTAATGGAACGAGGGCGCAGAGGGAAAGGATCGAAAATCGCGAAGACTTCATGAGAAATGGGTAGAAAAAAGGCCGCCAGAATCACCCGGCAGCCTTTCATAAAAGAGAGTTTCTCTCAGCCTCAGCGGAGGAATACCCGACCTGCATTCACAAGAGCCGTTGGCCCCTGCTTTTCATGATCGATCTGGGCTGCTTCGACTGTGTTCTTGCTGAGAATCGCAGTGGACTGTTCATCCTGCTCGGTGCTGCGAGTGATCCCAGAATTACCTCCACCCACGCTGGTAGGAGCAGGTCCACCGGCCATGCTTTGATAAATCACTTCGGAACCATCGGTGTCTGTGCGTTTGACCCAATCGATTGGAATCTCGGTGACGTCATCTGTAACTGTGACATCCACCACGGGGTCGGTTGGGTCGAGGTTTTCGGTGACTGCACCTTCTGATCCATCGATCTCGACGACTGGCAATTCCCCGGTTGGTGGTGTTACCCAAGGAATGCAACCAACGGGGGTAACTTCTTCAATGCTCGGTGGGATTTCAAAAACACAGATTTGCACCTCTGGAACTGGGAATTCTGGGCAGACTGTGACTACAGGCTCATTACCAAGAGCATACGGCCCTGCGACGAGTGCTGCGAGGGAGCTTAGAACAGTAACTTTTGAACTGATTTTCATGATATGAATTTTTGAGTAGTTTTGAATGCGCTACGATATCAATCCGCCGAGACGCTGCATGTGGATCAGACTTTCTTGATGAAAGTAAAATACACCGCTGAATCAAGCGTAAAAACCACCCCAGCATCATCCGCCGAGCTCAAGGCGGCCCGCCATCGTGTCCAGATATTGACGGAGCGCTTCGCCTCGGAACGGCTTGGTGAGAAAGTCTTCCATTCCGGCAGCTAGGCAGCGTTGGCGATCTTCTTCAGAGACATTCGCGGTTAAAGCGGCGATCCATGGCTGCCGCGGCAGGTCGAGGCAGCGGATTCTGCGAGTCGCTTCCAAGCCGTCCATCCCCGGCATTTGCACATCCATCAGGATGACGTCGTAAGACTGGGCGAGACAGCAGTCGATAGCTTCAGGTCCAGAACTCGCGACATCAGCCCAGTATCCCATTTTTCTCATGAGATGGACGGCCAGCGTCTGATTGATGCGATTGTCATCCACCACGAGGATTTTCAGCTCTTTCCGCTTCTCGGCGAGAAGCGCTTCTTCCGCTGCTGACAGAACCTCGGTGTCTGGCGGATTTGGCGAGTTGGGGACTTGCTGAGAATGCTCGTGACTCAGCCCTTTTCGCAACTTAACGGTGCAATGGAACTCGCTTCCCTGCCCCTGCACACTCTTCACCGAGACACTGCCGCCCATCGCCACCGACAGTTGTTTAACAATCGCCAAGCCAAGGCCCGTTCCGCCGAACCGTCGGGTCGTGGAGGTGTCTGCTTGGCTAAATGGCTCAAACAACTGCGGCAGCATGTCCTCGGGAATTCCAATGCCTGAGTCTTTAACCCGCATATGGAATTGTAAATGATCTGCATCCAAATCATCCCATGTCGCATCAAACCAAACCTCTCCCTGCTCGGTAAATTTGATGGCGTTTGAGAGAAGATTGGTAGCGATTTGACGGAGGCGTAGCGAGTCGCCGATGACATGAGTCGAAAGCGGTTGGAAGCGCGTGCTCAGGGTGATATTTTTCGCCTTCGCGGCATGGGACTGGAGCGTGGCAGTCGCTTGCAGGTCCGCCATTAAATCGAAGCTGCGCTCCTCCAGTTTCAAGTGATTTGCCTCAATTTTTGAAAAGTCCAACAGATCATTGACGAGGGATAACAGAGTCTCGCCACTGATGCGAAGTAGGTCTAGGTGGTGGCGCTGGGTCGGATCGTTAATGTCCATCGCCAACAAATCCGTGATGCCGATGATTCCATTCAGCGGAGTGCGGATTTCATGGCTGACGGAAGCGAAGAAAAAACTTTTCGCCTCCGTGGCAGCCCGCGCATGGTGCAATGCATTCGCCAACTCGGCAGTGCGAGCCGCCACCAGCGATTCAAGCGCTTCAGCTTGGTATTTGAGAAGTTGGTTCGCACCGTAGAGCTCACGGCTCTTCGCCTCTAGAAGCATTTCCGCGTCTTTTCTGGCCCGCCTTTCGCGTTCCGCCCGGCTCCGGAGTCTTTCCGTTTCTTCGGTCATCCAAGTCTGGTGATGCGAAATAACACCGAGCCGTTCGCATCATCCGAGCGCTCAACCCGGTGGGGCACGCCATAATAGGCCACACAACCCGTGATGAGTCCTTCCGCAAGGTCACCCATGTGGCGCTCTGATCGGTAAATCAGATCCAGTCTACCATCCTCTGGCCTGCTCGAATCGAACGTGGGGAGTTCTGCATCTGGATACAATTTCCTCACCTCGACATGAATCACGTCCTCGATCTGGCTGAGAAAATCGATCGCGTTGTCCACATGCTCGAAGAAAACCGGGTAGAGAACGGCGAAGCGTCCGAAAAGGTGATTACCAAAGGCGCGGAGTAAATCCCCTGGGGGCATCCCTGTCATTTCGGAGAGCCGCATCACAATCGTAATCGCCTCTTGGTGCGGATAGGTCCCGACGGCTGTGTAGGCACCGCCCGATGGAAGGTCGCAGGTTTCAATCAATTCATCGACAAAATCCTCCGATTTCATCTGACCGACCATTTCGAGTAGTTCTGTGAATACGATGCCTTTCATTTTGCGATAGTTTTTTGATATGAGACTCGATCGTCGAGTGCCGGGCGTCTTCTGCCATTCAAAAACAAGCGGTCACGCGATATGGATTTGCTACTGCGCATGAGACTCGAAGATCGGTGGAGACTTCAATCGTAAAATCATTTTGAAGCGCCGATTCGCAGCGTCCATTCAGAGCGGCGCTGAGGTCGGCGACTTGTGAAGACGCCCGATGTTTGATTTCTAAGATTGCCAGAGTAAACAGTGGGGGCTTAGCCTGCCGAGAGAAGTGTTTTTCGAATGTGGATTTTCATCAAAGATCATTGGCGGGACGGGATTGAGATTTTAATCCTCGCCACCGGTATCTACCAAATATACCGAGCCTTCCGAGCGACGCGTGGGGCTCAAATCCTAGTCGGACTCGGGACGATTCTGGTCTTTTTAACCCTCATTTCCACCGTATTCCGCTTCGAGGTCATCAGCTGGATCATCAAGGGCGCGGCGACGATTTTGACCTTCGCGCTGATCGTGATTTTCCAACCGGAGCTGCGAAATGGCCTCGCGCGACTTGGGAGCAATCGGCTCTTTTCCTTCTCCAGCAAGCGTCGCCTGGCCTTCTTGGAGCGCTTTGCGGATGCGGTGATCGTGTTGTCTAAAAAACGCATCGGTGCGCTCTTTGCCATTCAGCGAGGCATCAGCCTGAAAGAGCACCTAGAGACAGGCGTATTGCTAGATGCTCAGTTTTCTCCTGAGCTCGCGATGTCGGTCTTCTACCCCAAGTCCCCCCTTCACGACGGCGGTATGATCATCGCCGACGACCGAGTGGCGGGTGCAGCCTGCGTGTTTCCGGTGACTGAGAAAGAAATGAAAGACCGCTCGACAGGCCTGCGCCACCGAGCTGCCATCGGCCTCACCGAGCGGACAGATGCCATCGCGGTCGTCGTCAGCGAGGAGACCGGCGGGATTTCCATTAGTGAAAACGGTGCGCTTCAACGAAACCTCACTGAAAAAGAATTTCGCGAAAAAATCTCTGAAATCTTCTTCTCCGGTAAGCCGACCCATGAAAATAACCCTGCCTCACAACTGGATCGCAAAGATCCTCTCTCTCCTGCTGGCGATAGCAATCTGGTTTCTGATTAAAGGCCACTTGGCCGCCAGTGGAGACATTCCACGGGCCATCCCGGTGGAAGATACAGTATCCCACAGCACGGCTGGTAAAAAACGCTGATTCAGCGCCTCACGCCTCACGCCGTTGACGCACAGCTGCGGCAAGAACTTCGAGAGTTTTCACCGTGTCATCCCAGCCGATGCAGGCGTCCGTCACGGATTGGCCACGCGTCATTGCACTCAAGTCCTTGGCCAGCTTCTGATTTCCAGCCACGAGGTTCGACTCGATCATGACCGAGGTGATGACCTTGGAGCCCTCTGCAACTTGCTTGGCCACCGCCTGCGCGACCATGGGTTGGTTGCGGTAGTCCTTCATGGAGTTCGCGTGGGAGCAGTCCACCATGATGGATTCTGTCAGGTTTTGCTCGCGCAACATCGCCGCAGCGGCGTCCACCTCAGGTTGATCGTAGTTCGGGCCGGATTTTCCGCCGCGCAGGATCAAATGGCAGGATTCATTTCCAGCCGTGGAGACGATCGCCGAGACGCCTTGTTTGGTGACTGAGAGAAAATGATGAGGCCGTGAGGAGGACTGAATCGCGTCCAGGGCGATTTGGATCGAGCCGCCCGTTCCGTTTTTAAAGCCCACCGGCATCGACAAGCCGGAAGCCAGCTCGCGGTGGATCTGCGATTCTGTCGTCCGCGCACCGATTGCACCCCACGCGATGAGGTCGGCGATGTATTGTGGGGAAATGGTGTCCAAGAACTCCGTGCCCGAAGGAACGCCCATATTTGCCAGATCTAGTAGCAAGCCGCGCGCGATGCGGAGACCGTGATTGATGTCGAACGAGTCATCCAAATGAGGATCATTGATCAACCCTTTCCAGCCAACAGTGGTCCGGGGCTTCTCGAAATACACCCGCATGATGACAAAAACGTCTTTCTCCAAGCGCTTGGCCTCCTCTTTCAGCAACGATGCATACTCGAGTGCCGCCTCAGGATCATGGATCGAGCAGGGGCCGACAATGGCGAGCAAGCGATCATCCTCACCCCTCAAAATCGCGTCTGCCTGTGCCCGCGCACTGGCCACCAGTTCGGCTGCTTGCTCCGTCAAAGGGAGATAATATGCAAGAACTGCCGGAGAAATCAGTGGATTTAAGCCAGTAATACGAAGGTCATCAGTGCGGTGTCGAGTCACGGGAAAGATCGTTGTCGCTAGCACGCCAGATGTGCAAGGCACAACTTACCTTTCTTACGTCACTGGAAAATCAGCCATTTCCAGACTGGTCACATCCTGAGAACACGTTAGGGAGTAATTGCCTATCGCTAAAAACGTCACCATCCCATGAAAACTCTCCTCATTCTCACCCTCCTCACCAGTCCACTTCTGGCGCAGGTTCCTGCGACCATGGCTGCTGCTGAGAAATTTTTAGCCGCGCTTGATCCCTCACAAAAAGCCAAGGCCGCCCTGCCCTTCGGCGGCGAAGAGCGGGAAAACTTCCACTACACCCCGCAAGCCGCTCCTCACGAACGCGCCGGTCTCCCACTCAAGGAAATGACAGACGCCCAGCGCGTTATCGCCATGGACTTGATCCACTCCGCACTGAGCGATAAGGCAGCGTTCAAAATCGAACAAATCATGGGCCTAGAAGGCGTGCTTGCCGAGTTGGAAAAAGACCCGGTCAAACGCGATTCGGGCAAGTACTTCATCACCATTTTCGGCACGCCCAGTGCCACAAGCCCCTGGGGTTGGCGATTTGAAGGCCACCATTGTTCGATCAATTTGACACTGGTCCCTGGGAAAGGAATTTCTGTCACCCCATCGTTTCTCGGCTCCAATCCAGCGGAAATCCGTAGCGGGCCTAAACAAGGCCTGCGTGTCTTAGCTGCAGAAGAGGACCTTGCCCGCGCCCTGCTCGGGACTCTACTTGCGAGCGGAAAATCAACGGTCATTTTCAGCGAAAAAGCTCCCACCGAGATCATCACCGGTGAAAAACGCGAAATCACGGTTCTCGATCCTGTCGGCATCCTCGCCAGCGACATGACCGAGACTCAGCGCGCGGCCCTGCTCACCCTCATCCACGAATACACCGGGCGCTACCGCCCAGAAGTCGCCGCCACCGATTTGGAAAAAATGAAAAAGGCCGGCCTCGAAAACATACGCTTCGGCTGGGCGGGTGGCATCCAGTTCGGTGAACCCTACTATTATCGGATCCAGGGCCCGACCTTCCTCATGGAAGGGGCAAACACACAGAACCAAGCCAATCACCTTCACGCCACATGGCGTGATTTCACTGGCGATTTCGGTCGCGACCTTCTTCGCGAGCACCTCAGCGGAGACCATTAATCTTCCATGAAAAAAGACCGAGCCGACGCCCTCCTCGTCACCCGTGGCCTCTGCGATTCTCGCGAACAAGCCAAGCGCCTCATCCTCGCTGGAGAAGTCCGCAGTGGAGACCGCCTCATCGACAAGCCCAGCACCCAGCTTCTCCCAGACGCTCCCTTAGAAATCAAAGAAAAGCAACGCTACGTCGGCCGCGGCGGCCTCAAGCTGGAAGGTGCCTTGGACGCCTTTCAAATCGATCCCACCGGCAAGGTCTGCATCGACGTCGGAGCCTCCACCGGAGGTTTCACCGACTGCCTCCTCCAGCGCGGCGCGATCCGTGTCCATGCCGTAGATGTCGGGACTAACCAGTTGGTGTGGAAACTTCGCAACGACCCGCGAGTGATCGTCAAGGAGCAGTTCAATGCCCGGCACATGACTCCGGAAGACATCGGGGAAAAAGTTCAGCTCGCCGTCACAGACCTTTCCTTCATTTCTCTCACCAAGGTTCTGCCCGCCATTTTTAGCGTGCTCGAGCCCGGCGGTAGCGTCGTTTGCCTCATCAAACCCCAGTTCGAACTCCGCCGCGAAGACATCACCCGTGGAGGCATCGTCCGTGAACCCCTACTTCACGAGCAAGCGGTTGAAAAAATTCGCAATTTCGCCACCGCTGAGCACGCCTGCTACTGGCGCGGACTGATCCCCTCACCCATCACCGGCATGGATGGGAATCAAGAATTCCTCGCATGGCTGACGGTTCCCCAGTAGCAGGGGCCCTTATTTCAGGACCAAGATTTTCGACTCTAACTCAGGCTTACCCTTCGCGATTTGCTTGATCTTGAGCAACGTATCTCCCCGGTATGTTCTAATGTCTTGAACGATTCTGTCCATGTGGTCAGCGCGTCGCAGAGCTTCTTGGAAAAGTGAAAATGAACGATCCGCGCTGACCGTGGACCACGATTCAGCCAGCAAAAGCGGACCCAGCACCCAAGTCGGGTCGAGAGCTTCCACGACTTTGGTCTGATCGTCGATCCAGTCTTCCCGATCGTCAAAGTAGATGGCAAGCTGAACTTGGAAACGCCAAAGAACGGGGTCAAGCGGTGACGTCGATTTAGCCTCTTCGAGGATACGGATTGCTTTTTCAATGAGATCATCCTCATCCGAAGGCTGATATTTCTCCCCCTTCGCATGGGCTACTTTTTGTAATTCTACGTCTTTCTCATACAACACTTTAGCCTCATCGATAGCCTTCAAATTGGAATCTAGCGCCAACTTCGAAGGACTCTGCATGCTGGCGAAAATCAGGTAAACCGCCATTAGGACTAAAACGCTCCCCCCCAGGCGAAATGGCCATATTCTAGTTTTTTGAGCACCGGACTTCTGCTCGTCCTTCGCGGACGACAAGCTCAGGCAGAATAGAAAGGCAGCGCTCCAAGCAATCACGATTCGGTGACCCGGCACATCGAAAATCCCGTGCAGTGGCACCAGTAACGCCGCCACCATGCAAGCGCTCCGCACCGCTCGGTCACGTCCACTTAGAATCGTCCCGCGTGCTTTCCAAAACGCTAAAATCACGAGGACCGCCAAGGCCCCGGTTCCGATCACCCCCACTTCTGAAGCCATCCATAGCCAATCACTTTCAGGGTGATAACAATCGGAATCATTCACCATGGCTGATAAATGCCGATACTGTGGGAAAATGTATCGAAACTGACCTGCGCCGACCCCGGTCCACTTAAAATCGTTGATCAAGTCGAGAGTGTCCTGGGCAATAGGCACTCTAAAATCCACATAACTGCCCACCTTTGAGGATGGTCCACCGACGGGTGGCACGGTCACAGTATCATGCTCCGAAAAAACTTTTACATTATTTGACGTCTCAATAATCCGCTTTTTCACGTTACTGTCCGCAATAAAAAACAAGCCAATGCCCAATAAGCCAATCAACCCCAAAACCTTCAGTGCGTGGGCTCCAAGGTAGCGCTTTCCGAGCATCGGCAGCCAGATCAAGCACCCCACACTAAAAAGAAGAATCCCAGCGCGACTGATCGACCAGGCTCCCAACGCCCAGAGACAGATCGTCGTAACGACCAGCGCCATCCCCATCGCTGGGTAGCGTTTCTCACGCATCGCCTGCATCACACTTCCCAATCCACAGATCGACGCCATCGCCAGCAAAGTCGCCGTGTGATTTCGGTTTGGGAAAAAACCGTAAGTCGCCCCCGGCCCTTTTGAATGCTGTAAAATCCATGCCAGCACCGCATACAGCGCCACGCCTGTCACGAATATCAGGGTCCAAAATCGCAACTGTGCTCCTGAAGAGCGCTGTCCTGCCAGCCACAGCCCCGTGAATAACATCGCCACAAACAAGGCGTAGGTCTCCACCGCCTGCTGGACTTGGATGGTCACTTTCGTCCCAGTCGCCAAGCCCAATCCTTCTAGGCCGGCCCGCCACCCAGGCTGGGTAAACCACGAGGCCGGTAAAAATTGTGCCGAACCCGCCACTACAAAAAGCCCCGCCAGCACCCACCACACCCGTGGCAACGATACCTGCGGCGGGTACAGCAACATCAGCAAGCCCGCACTTCCCAGATAGACTGCATGAAACTGGGCAAACGGACCTGCCACAAACAACGCTCCCAGAAACAACAAAGCCCAGAAAAACCCGATTACTGGATTCGGATCCTGATCCTTGTCTCGATAGACTGGCGGTTGGTGGGTTTCTGTGGACATGTAGCGATCACGGGGGGCCATCGAATTTGCCTAAAAGTAAAATTATAAATTGTCAATCTTGGTAAAACGCAAATCTTTGATCTCTATCGCCGCACAAAAGACCACTCTTCAGGATAGCTATTGGAAAATGACCCCGTAAAATCATCTCATGCCAAGTAAAATGGAACTCCTTGATCTCCAATTCATTGATGCACGCCACATGCTGATCAACCTTGCGGCTTTTATGGATCGCATTGATCGCCACTCTGGTGACGAAGACTATCGCTACACCTCCCTCAAGACCGCACTTCCCATCCTCCTAGAGTCACGCCCAGACCGAGCCAAAGCTGTTCTTGAGTCCTTCTCTGACAAAAGCTCGGGACTTCCACTTTCCGCCCCGTTCCAAGGTGCCTCCGGCGCGGCGTTTCCCTCATCGGATCGCTGAATCAGCGACCATTTTGCCATCCTCTCCAATGAAATACATCGAGCCACATGCGCACATGGTCAGCCGCACCACGGATGACTACGAGAAACTCGCCCTCGCTGGCTGTGAGGCGCTTTGCGAGCCTGCATTCTGGGCCGGATTTGACCGCTCTTCCGCAGACGGATTTTATGACTATTTCCGCCAACTCACCGAGTATGAGCCAAAGCGCGCCGCGAAATACGGCATCAAGCACTACTCTTGGCTCTGCATCAACCCGAAGGAAGCCGACGACCCAGGCTTCGCCCGCGAGGTCATGAGCCTCATTCCTGAGTTTCTCAAGTCCCCCACCGTCTTGGGCATCGGTGAAATCGGCCTTAATAAAAACACTCGCAACGAGCTCACCATCTTCGAGGAACACGTGCAGCTCGCGCTCGATCACGACCTGCCGATTCTCATCCACACGCCCCACCTTGAAGACAAGCTCAAGGGCACCCGGCTGATCCTCGATTCCCTCGCCTCCTTCTCCAAACTCGACCGCGGCAAAGTCATCATCGACCACGTCGAGGAACACACCATTTCCCAGGTTCTTGACGCCGGTTACTGGGCAGGGATGACGCTTTACCCGGAGAGCAAATGCACCCCAAGTCGCGCCATCGACATGCTAGAAATCTATGGCACCGAGCGCCTCTGGCTGAATTCCGCTTGCGACTGGGGCCATTCAGACCCTCTCGCTGTGCCAAAATGTGCCCTTGAGCTGAAACGCCGCCAACATAGCGCCGCCCGGATCGAGCAGATCATTTACCACAACCCACGCTTGTTCCTCAGCCAGTCGCCTAAATTCATCAGCTGAAATACCCCCTCGCATGCAATTTTTCTCCTCCCATCTCTCATACTGCACCAATATCCACCCCGCAGAAACATGGGAAGAGACTCTCGTGGTGCTCCAGACTCATGTGCTTGCCGTCAGAGATCGGCTAGTCGTGGAAGGAATGCTCGCAGTCGGCGAGGCTTTCGCCATCGGCCTACGACTTTCCGCCGTTGCTGCGCGGGAGCTTCTCACTGGCACACAGCTCGCAGAATTCCGCCATTGGCTGGCAGAGACGAACACCTACGTCTTCACCATCAACGGCTTCCCCTACGGCAGCTTCCACGGCACCCGCGTCAAGGAACAGGTGTTCAAGCCCGATTGGACAGATACCGATCGGTTGGCCTACACCAAGGATTTGTTCCTCATCCTCGCCGCCATCGCGCGTCCAGGCACCGATGCCTCGGTCTCAACTCTCCCCGGCTCCCACAAAACTTTTCATGCAGATGAGTCGGAAATCCTCAAAAACCTCATCCATCTCGCCGAGTGGCTAAACATCCTCGCTGAAGAAACAGGGCTGGATCTTCACCTCGGCCTCGAACCCGAACCCCTCGGGCACTTTGAAAACACTGCGGAGACACTTGCCTTCTTCGAGCGCCTCCACGCCGCAGCTCAGCAACCGGAACTCATCCGCCGCCACATCGGCGTGAACTACGACGCCTGCCACTTCGCCCTCGAATTCGACGAAGCCACGGCCTCCTTGGACGCCCTCTGCGCCGCTGGCATCCGGATCTCCAAGATCCACCTCTCAAGCGCGCTTGCACTCGACCCCCAAGACGCCAGCGCTCGCCAAGCCCTCCGCCCCTTCGACGAACCCACCTATTTTCACCAAACCTTGCTGCAAGCGCGAGATGGCAGCATCACCCGCCTCCTCGACCTTCCCCTGCTGTTTGGCTCAGTCGAAAACGGCTCACTCGACCTCTCTCCCTTCCGGGAAATGCGAGTCCATTTCCACATCCCCCTCGATGCTGAGCCCGCCCCACCCCTGCGCTCCACTCGCAGCGAGACCGAGAAAGTGCTGGCATGGCGCACGGAGAATCCTTCCGCCTGCCAACACTTCGAGATCGAGACCTACACCTGGGGCGTCCTCCCCAGGGGACTCCAGCGACCCGTCGAGGAACAAATCGCTGGCGAATACCGCTGGGTCATCGACCACGCTCAGCCCCCGCAATGAACAAACTCCATCCGGTAGCGCAACAAGCAGCCAACCCCGCCATGTGAGTTCAACAGCTCATCCCCCTCACAGACCTCGATGCCAAGGCTCAGCGTCGTCGCCAGCCTCACCAAGTCCTCACGCACCGGGACCGGAAGCTCCTCGGAAATGACCAACTCGGATGCCGCACCTTGCCGCATCGCGTCGCGCACTCCATCGACCCCCACCACCGCCAAGCCACCGCGACTCACCTGCTCATGCAGCCGCTTCACCGTGCTGCGGGACTCGTTTTGCTCCACCTCAATGAATGCCTCCACCGCCTCTTCAAGCACCGCCGAGTAGTCGCGGCCGTTCGGGCCGTGGATGACGGTTTCTGAAACTTGCTCCGCCAACTCCTTCGGCAAGGCCGCGCGAAGTGCCGCGACGTTGCGCGAATTCCCGGCCAGAATCAGGTGATTCAAGCCTCGTTTCCCCATAAGGCTGGAAATGATGGCCACCTGATCGCGCAGGAATCGTCGGTCGGTTTCTCGTTTCTTCTGGTGGAAATGCTCCCGCGTCCACTCCCGCCCGATTCTCTGCTCGATCGCTGGACGAGTCGCCAAGACCTGCTCGCTGATCGCCCCGAGGCTGATTTCAAAAATCCGCGAACTTTCCTCCCTGCTAATCACCACCACGAAGCGGTGAAAGCGGTCTTTCATCTGCACCAAGGGGAAAATCGCGGGCAGCCCCTCGCAACTGAAGTGGCTCTCCATCGTCGCACCAAATGACATGACTCGTGAAAATGGCGAAGCACCCGCACGGCAGAACGCCACCACGCTGCGCAACGAGTCGGGCCATTCCTGATTGAACAAGCCTGCAAGCTCCCCTCGTGCCTCATCGAAGCTGGCCCGATTCGCCGTAGGAACCGTGATCCGCGCCGCATCGCTCCAGGCCATAAACTTCGCGCGCAGAGCGGGCAAGGACTGCCGTAAATCGAGATAGACACTTAGAACAGGGTCCTTGGTCTCGGGTAAACTCGCTAACTCCAACAACTGGTTCTGGAACAACTGATTTTCGAAACAAGCACTGACATGTGAATGGGTTGCAGACATTTGGTCAGGGTAGAGAGCCGCCCCTCCGTGACCAATAGAATAGCAGCGCCATTTTCCAGCGAAGCACCCGCAAGTGCCTCAATTTCGCCAGCGATTGAAACGAAGTTGCCAGCTGTCACATTCCGGTATCTTCTCCACGCCATGTCCGACATCAAAATCACCATTCACACCACCGCTGGCGACATCGACGCCACGATGTATTCTGACAAAGCCCCGCTCACTTGCGCGAATTTCCTCAATCTCGCCCAGCGTGGTTACTACAACGGCGTCGCCTTCCACCGCGTCATCGAAGGCTTCATGCTGCAGGGCGGAGACCCCACCGAGTCAGGCCGAGGCGGTCCGGGCTACAAATTTGCAGACGAGTTCCATGCTGACCTCCGCCATCGTTCACCCGGCGTTTTCTCCATGGCCAATGCCGGTCCCGGCACCAACGGCTCCCAGTTCTTCATCACCACCACCGCCACACCTTTCTTGGACAACCGCCACTCCGTGTTCGGCCAAGTTACCAACGGCATGGACGTCGTGGAAAAAATCACCGGAAAAAACAACACCGGTGAGCGCGGCTGTAAATTCAACGGCGTGGGCGATAAAATCACCTCCATCACCACTCACGACGACACCTCCGCCCTCTTTGAACTCAAAAAGGACAACCTCGAACACTGGAACTCCATCCTCGACCGCTAAACACCATGTCTGACTTCCTCGTCATCCCACGCCCCGATCACGACGCCCTCGTCGCCCGCGCTTACCAAGCACGCGGTTACTCCGCCGACGAATCCGCTGAAGGCGCCAAGCTCGCCGCCGAGGCCGCTCGCCACGGCATCCGCACCCACCACGCGCTCAAGGCTCTCCACCTAGACCACCTCTTCGGCTCCGGCGTTGGCGGTTGCGTCCCGGGTGCAGAAATCGAAGTTTTACCCTCGCGCTTCCCCGCCTCAGAACGGTGGAATGCGAACAAAAAACTAGGCCAATCTGTCGCCTACCGCGCCATCGACCGCGCCATCGATCTCGCCGACCAATACGGCATTGCCCAGATCGCGGTGGACAACGCCTTCCACTACCTCTGGGGCGGTGGCTACGTCATGGAAGCCGCCGAGCGCGGCTACTACGCCTACACCAACTGCACCTCCGCCCTCGCGGAAGTCGTGCCCTTCGGCGGAAAATTCCCCACCCTCGGCACGAATCCCCACTCATGGGGCATCCCCAGCACGGCGGCAAATGGTTTCCCCATCGTCATGGATTGGGCTACCTCAACCGTCGCCATGGGCCGAGTGCAAGCCCTGAAGCGTGAGGGGAAAATGCTCCCGCCCGGAGCCGCCGTGGATGCGAACGGCCAGCCAACCACCGATCCACACGAAGTTGCCGCCCTCCTGCCCTTCGGCGGCCACAAGGGCTACGGCATGTCCTTGTTGAACGAGATTTTCGGCGGCCTCATCGGCGGATCACTCCCCACCATCCGGGGCCGGAAATTGACGCTCGACGGTGAGAAAAACACCCCCGTGTTCTATTTCCAAGTCATCCACCCAGATGCTCTCGCAGGCGGAAACTTCGCCAAAGGCCGCAGCCAAATGGAGAACCTGAAGGCCGTCATCGACGACGTGCTCGGCCACGGCAATGAAGCCTCCATGCTCCCCGGCCAGATCGAGGCCGGCTTCCGCACCCGCTCCGACACCGCCGGTGGTCTGCTCTTCACCGAGGCAGAAGTCGGCGAGTTTAATGAAATCAACACCGAGCTTGGCCTCCCCATCTGGGATACCAGCAAGCTCGCGAAAGCATAAATCCACATGGAACCTGCGCCCCCTCTGGCACTCAGCATCGCCGGCTCAGACTGCTCGGCGGGCGCAGGCATCCAAGCGGATTTAAAAACCTTCCAGCACTTCCGCGTCCATGGCCTCACGGCCATCACCTGCGTCGTCTCAGAAACGGCCAACATCGTCCGCGCGGTGCACCCGGTCCCAGTTGAAATCCTCCACGACCAAGTCTCGCTGCTGCTCGATTCATTTCCCGTCACCGCCGTGAAGACCGGCATGTTGTTTTCCGCCGCGCACGTCCGCGGTGTCGCCGCTTTGTTGAAAAAGCATCCCCAGCTCCTCCTCGTCGTGGACCCCGTGATGATCGCTTCCACCGGAGCCTCGCTGCTAGAGCCAGACGCCATCACCGCCTACCGTGAGGAACTGCTCCCCCTCGCCAAGCTCATCACCCCGAATCTCCCCGAGGCCGAGGCCCTCCTTGGCCAGTCCATTTCAGACGAGTCCTCACTCCTCAGCGCCGCCCTCCAACTCTCGAAAAACTTCGGCACCTCGATCTTGCTCAAAGGCGGTCACCTCCCCGGCCCCATCTGCACCGACCTCTTGGTGGAAAAAAACGGCAGTACTCACCGCTTCTCCGCCCCGCGCATCCCCCTGCCCGGCTCCCACGGCACCGGCTGCACCCTATCTGCCGCCATCACCGCTCGCCTCGCCCACGGCGACTCACTCGTCGAAGCCGTCGCAGTCGCCAAGCACTACCTCGGGAAATCCCTTTCTCAGTCCTACCACTTCCCCATGCCTTCCGGCGCATCCGTTCACGCCCTCAACCAAGGCAGCACCTTTCGAGAAAACGAAGCGTGACATAAGCGACGTGGTCCATAGTTTATTCATAACTCTCTAACCCGCTCCTCGTCATGGAAAATCCTCTCACCTCTCTCGCTTACAAAACCCTCACCCACTCACTCCAAGCCGAGGCTACCGAAGCCAGCCCCGCACTCCGCTCGCTTACCCGCCGTGGCTTTCTCCTGCTGAGCGGCTCCCTTGCCAGCTGCACCGCCGCCGTCCCACTGGCGAAGGTCACGACCCCAGCCACCCAGTCCACGCCCTATCCCAAGCCCGCTGCGCTTAAACTCGCCCGCCCGCCCGTCCCCTCCGGCCCCGTTCCGCGGAATCCTGACATGGCCCTCCGCTCGAATTTCTCCCGTGGCTCTAGCATCACCTTCACTCGCGTCCCCGTCTCCGGGAACTACATCGCCATCACCTTCGACGACGGCCCCCACCCTCAAAACACCCCGCGCCTGCTCGAAATGCTCAGCGCGCGAAACATCAAGGCCACCTTCTACGTCATCGGCCAGAGCGTGAACAACTACCCTGCCGTGCTCCGCCGCACCGTCGACGAGGGCCATGAAATCGGCAACCATTCCCATACCCACCGCCTTCTCAGCAAGCTCAGTGACTCAGAAATCAGCCTCGATCTCGGGCGCTGCCGCGACGCCATCGTAAAAGCCGCTGGCGTCCAGCCACGGACCATGCGTCCTCCCTACGGCGGCTTGAACGTACGCCAACGTGAAGTCGTTTACTCTGAGTTCGGCACCCCTATCATCCTCTGGTCCGTCGATCCTCTCGACTGGAAACGCCCCGGTGCCTCCGTCATCAGCTCACGCATCCTCACCGGTGCCAGCGCTGGCGGCATCGTCCTCGCCCACGACCTCCATTCCCAAACAGTGGATGCCATGCCCGCCACCCTCGACGCCCTTCTCCGCCGTGGCTTCCAGTTTGTCACCGTCTCCCAGCTCCTGGCCATGAAATCCGAGCCTGCCGCCGCTGCCGTCCAGTCATAGTCCCACCCGCGCCCAGTGAGTTACTACCGGTTCGGCGAGCACTACTTCGCCACGCGTGAACGTTTGATCGACGTCATGCGTGGGGTCGCCGACTTGGCGCGCGACACCCAGACGGAACTCCCTGAACCCCTCCCGCTCGCCGCCCTCGAGAACGGCTTCTTTTCGCCCTTCCTCTTCGTCGTCTGCGGTGAGGTCAATGCCGGGAAATCCACCCTCATCAACGGCCTCTTCGGCCAAGATCTCTGCCGCGTCAATATCCTCCCAGAGACCGATCGCGTGCTCTGGTATCAATACGGCGACCCCGCCCGCGACTCGGAAATCACCCCCGTTCTCCAGGAATGCTACCGGCCCATTGAGTTTCTCCGCGACTTCAACCTCATCGACACTCCCGGCACCAATTCCGTCGTCCAAGACCATCAGGAAATCACCGCCCGTTTCCTCCCCACTGCCGACCTCATCCTCTTCGTCTTCCCCGTTACCAACCCCTGGGCTGCCTCGACCTGGAACTTTATCTCCGAACTCCCCCACGAATCTCTCCAGCGTTGCGCCTTCATCATCCAGCAAGCCGACCAACGCCAAGCTGCCGATCTCGAAGTCATCCTCGGTCACATGGCGGACCTCTCGATCAAACGCCTCGGCCACGTCCCGCCTATTTTCCCCGTCTCCGGGAAAATGGCTTATGAGGCGAAACAAGCCACCCCCTTTGCCGAGGACCGCCTCCGCCTCAGTGGCTACCCCGCCCTAGAATCCTTCATCTCCAAAAAAGTCTGCGAGTCCCCCCAGCGCCGAAACACCCTAGAAACCTGGCGCAGCCAAGCCGCCGCCGCCCTCCGCCGCGTCGAAGACCACATCGAACACCAAACGCGGGAGTTTGCCACCCAAGGCCGCTTCCTCGACACCATCGAGCGAGAAATCGACGACATCCGTGAACGCTTCGTCGCCCGCCTGACCCGCCACCTCGCCGGCGTCGCCGAAGTCTTTGAGTCCGAAGCCCTCTGGGGCACCAAACTCCTCCGCCGCCGCCTTTGGCTTATCCCCTCACTCTACCGCCTGGTCAACGGCGACCGCACCGGCCCCGAACTTGAGGCCATCTTCATCGAGCGCCTCCAAGCCACCGTCGAAGCCGTCGCCGAAAAGGACGGCCTCGAAGTCGTAGATGTTTGTCGCCAGCACTGGAACGCCCTCGGCCAGCGCGTGCACAGCGCCATGGGCGTGGACCTCGGCAGCGCCGCCCCGCTCGATGACACCCTCGCCCACGCCAAAAAACGTTTCGTCCAGCGCCTTGGCCGCGCCGCCCGCCAAGGCATCGGCAACCTCAAAGTCCGCAACCCGATCGACAAAGACCTCCGCCGCCGCAACCGCGCCCTCAAGGCCTTCACCATCGTCACGCTCCTCCTCATCACCGCCGGTGCCACCTGCGGCGCACTCGCCATCCCTTGGGCTCCCTTTTTACTCTGCGGCCTCGCCATGCCTTTCATTCTCGGCGGCAGTCTCGTCGCCGCCGTCACCCGCCGCCGCATCAGCGAGGAATTCCAGTCCCGCATGCTCGCCACCTGCGGCAGCTTCGCCACCGCCCTCCGCGTGGATTATGAAGAAGCCCTCCGCCTAGTCTTCCAAGACTACACTTCCTCCCTCACCGCCGTTCGTAGCCACCTCGCCCAAGAGAAACTCGCCATCGAGCCACGCCTCCGCCGCTGGCACGAACTTTTCCTCACCCTCAAAGCCATCGAGCAGGAACTCTGAGCCTCCAGCCGCCCTACCCCTGCATGTGGTCTGACCCGCTGATAACTGGCTTGGCGCTGCTCGCGGCACTTTGCATCGGCCTCTCGAAAGCGGGATTCAGCGGGATTTCGATGGTTTCAGTCGTTTTACTGGCGGAAATCTACGGCTCCAAGGCCTCGGTGGGACTGGCACTGCCCTTGCTCATTGCTGCCGATTTCATGGCCTATCCAGCCTTCATCCAGCATGGTTCATGGCGACCGGTTTGGAAATTGCTGCTCCCTGCGCTCTTCGGCCTCGCCATCGGCTGGTGTCTGCTGGGAGTGATTTCAGAAATCAACGCCCGCCGAGTCATCGGCGGCTGCGTCTTGTCGATGGTGGCTTTGCAAACCGCGCGACGTTGGTGCCCGCTGGCATTCGACCGGCTCGCACAGTCGCATGGATTCGGCCTAGGAGCGGGGGTGCTGGGTGGCTTTGCGACGATGCTCGCCAACGCGGCGGGACCGGTGATTCAGTTGTATTTGATGGCTCGGAAGATCCCCAAGATGGAGCTCATCGGTATCGGTGCCCGGTTTTTCCTCGCCATCAATTTGATCAAAATCCCACTGAATGCGCGGCTTTCCCTTATCACACCGGACACTCTACTGGAAAATCTAAAGCTCCTGCCCGTCGTGGCCGTGGGCATCATCGGTGGAAAATGGTTGGTCGAGCGTGTCCCACAGGCCGCCTACGAGTGGGTGCTGCTCATCTTCGCCGTCACAGCCGGCTTGAGGATGGTTTTAGCGCACTAACGGACCTGCTTGAGCGCTTGGAAGGATTGCCAGGCGAACATGCCGAGAAAAATCGGAAACATGATGGAGTGCGTCAGCGAAAACATCGCGATGGCGCTAAAGCTGGCGACAAGGATTGACACCCACAAGGTCACTTTAATGCGTTTGGGACCTAACGCGGAATTGAGCATTTGACCGCCGTCCAGTGGCAGTACGGGAAGCAGATTGAGAATGGCCCATGCGTAACTGATCCAAATGAGCATGTTCACGAAGTAGTCCATGTTGTCATTCAACACCATGTTGCGGGTGACGAAGCTGACGAGCACTCCCAGCGCGATTTGAATCGCCGGCCCAGCCGCCGTGATGAGAAAGCTCCGCAAGCGATTCGACTCAAGTCCGGCATAAGCTGCATAACCCCCAAAGGCTTGCAGCGAAATACGGACGGATGCTCCATAGGATCGGGCTGTGAGCGCGTGGCCGAGTTCGTGAACTAAAATGGAAATGAACCCCGCAATGACAAATAGGCAGACATTAAGAATTTCCTGAGCTGAGTCTGCATAAGGAGCCCCTCCTATCATCACCAGAACCAGCCAAAAAAACGGTTGAATCTCCACCGGGATACCGAAAATCGAGAATCGAATCATGTGGCGGCTTCGTAAGCCAATCCAGCCGTCGATGCAAGAACCACAAGCCACCGACTTCATCCCCCGAGTCTTGACCGATGTGGGCGAGTCGTTTATCGAACCTGCGAACGAGTTTCACCGCGTTCATCGATTTTTTCATGCGTTTCCCATTTCATTCACTCACCCGGCTGGCCTCAATGGGGTTGCTGCTGTTCACGGTTTCTTGCGTGTTTCAGCCATCGTCACGCCAGCGCCCACCGACGGCACAGCGGGTCTTGCACCAGTGGCATGACGTCGGAGGTGCCGGGGCGGTCTCCATCCGGATCAGTCTGACCGACCAGGTCGCAGACTTCAAACGCGGGACACGCCACATCGGCTGGTGCTATGTGGCAACGGGTAAGGAAGGTCATAACACGACACCGGGAAACTATAAAATCACCGAGAAAATCGCGGATAAACATTCAAACATCTACGGGTGGTTTGAAGATGAATTTGGCAATGTGACGAATGGGGATGCCAAGGCGAAAGATAAAGTGCCACCGGGCATGATCTATGTGCCAGCGCCGATGCCTTACTGGATGCGCCTAACCTCCTACGGCGTCGGGATGCACGGCGGGCACATCCCCCAACCGGGTGAACCCGCCTCACACGGCTGCATCCGGATCCCAAAAGACTTCGTGCCGATTCTTTTCGACTCGGTCGTTGTAGGCACCCCAGTGACCATCACTAACGAGCCAAGCCTAGGTCAACATGGGCCAATCATCACTGGGCCAGCTCGAAGCATCACTGGGACAGAGCAGAGTGTGAACTCCGTGCGCTACCGCGATGGGGTGCCCGTATCATTTCAATGATAGACTGACGCGGCGTCATCTTTTGTCGAATCGTGGCTGGAGCGTCTCGCTCTGATCTAATAGAAGCGAGGCGGGACGCCTCCGCAACGGTCAGGCGCGAGACGCGCCAGCCACCTTCCTGCGTGAACATTTCCACAAATTTTCATACTTGGCAGAATAAACCCCACCCAAATCGTGGACCTGGGTGGGGTATTTCCATTGCGAGCTTAAAGAGCACTAGTCCGGCTTATGGCTGGGCGGGGACATAGAGTTCTGAGCCTTTTGCAAGGACGGTTGCGGCGGTCAGATCCAGTCCGTTCAGTTCATTCAGACGCCCGGGATTCGTCCCATGCTGGGTGGCGAATTCGCCGAAGGTCATCTTCGTATCAACTGAAACGGCCCGGATCTTGGTCTCTGGGACGAGAGAGGGTTTTGCACTCTCTGCAGCGGGCGGAGTGCTGGGGAAATTCTGCGGAGCCTTCGCCGTGGAGACAGGAATGGAAGTCGGGGTGCTGAGCGATTTCGCGGCAGCGCTGCTCGGCTTTTGGCTAGCGGTGGTGGCACCGGCCGTCAGAGTGAGCACCTGTCCAGGCCGTAAAGCGGTGGCTTTTACCTTCGGATTGGCGGCTGCCAAAGCCGTGGGGTTGATTCCATAGATCCGTGAAATGCTGTAATATGTCTCCCCTTGTTTGACCTCATGAGTCTTGGCGGCGACTTGAGTCGGCGCTTTCACCGGAGGCGCCGCTTCCACCGCAGGGATGGGCGTGGGCTTGTCAGGGACGCTTGGCTTCTCCTGAGCATGAGGTAGTTCTGACTTGGCGATGGCACTTTGCGGGGCAGCCTTTTGAAGCGGCATCTCATGAGGCGTCGACCGCAGCCGACTGTTTTCCTCTTCCAACTGCTTGATCTGGCGCTCTTGCTCGGAGCAAAGCGCTCGAAGTGTTTCCAGTTCCGATTTCGCAATCACCGAGGGCGTCGCGAGGGCCAGTGTGAGTGAGGCGAGCAGCAGTGTTGCTTTCATGACGACGCACTTTGTCTGGGAAATTCTATGGGATCAAGAATAATTAAGCATTCCTTAAGTATTTGTAAAAATTAATGATATTTCGGCTTAAATCATAAAAAAGGCGACTCCGAAGAGCCGCCTTGATGTAAAAAATGACGATAAACCGAAGAATCTTAGTTCGCGCGGCCCGTGTAGGAGTTGTCCTCTGTCTTGACGTTGATTTTTTCGCCGACATTGATAAAGAGCGGCACTTGGACGATGAGTCCGGTCTGCATAACGGCAGGTTTGTAAACGTTGTTGGCGGAATCACCCTTCACGCCCTCGGAGGACTCGGCCACCGTCATGACCATGGAAAGTGGTAAATCCACGGCCACCACGATGCCGTCTGCGACGAGCAAATTGTAGAGTTGACCCTCGATGAGATAATTTTTCACCCCTTCGATGAGGTCTTCGTAAACGACTGCGTCCTCATAGGTCTGGGGATCGAGGAAATGGTAGCCGCTGCTATCCTTGTAGGAATACTCATGGGGAGTGCGCTCAAGGACCACGCCTTCGACGCTGTCATTGGAGGTCATGCGAAGGTTAAACACCTTTTTGGTGGCCACACTACGGATCGACATCTGCACATAAGACGCCATCCGGGGTGGCGTTTTAAGCTCATGCTCGATGACGAGGCAGACTTCATTGTTGTGACGGACGGCGTGTCCTTTGCGGAGATTGATGATCGGTGTGCTAGCCATAATGTGTGCGTCCGTGGGGATAAGGCGGGCTGTCCTGAGTGGCAAGCACGGAGTTTTCTGGATCAGGCCACGGCGATCAAGCTAGGGAGAGTAGTTTCTCTCGGTAGGCGATGTCTAGCATGGCGCGGCGGCGTTTCTTGGGGAGGCTGCGCTTGTCGGTCAGATCTATTTTTAGCAGATTGAGAACGATACGACGCATGGCTCCTAGGTTTTTGGCGGCATGGCCGATGTAGGTTTGGTTGTGGTCTTCGCGGAATGCGGTGTCTAGGACCCAGTGACAGCTGTTCTCGATGCTCCAATGCTGCCGAACGTAACTCTGAAACGCGGAGGCGGGTTCGTTTAAACTGCTGATATAGTAGCGGACTTCACGCCGAACTTCGTCGCTGCCTAGTTGGGTGGTTTGGGTCTCCA
Organism: Verrucomicrobiaceae bacterium; assembly: GCA_027484055.1. Classification (GTDB taxonomy): domain Bacteria; phylum Verrucomicrobiota; class Verrucomicrobiia; order Verrucomicrobiales; family Akkermansiaceae; genus Luteolibacter. The sequence goes on from JAIXQH010000008.1 coordinate 30,288, forward strand.
CATGAATCAGGCTGCGGAGATTACGCCATTTGCCACGGATCCCAATATCCATCCAGTCGAGGCGGTGGTTGACCGTGACGCTTCGCGTGACGATGCGACCGTTGGATTTTTCGAGCCTCTGATCATAACTCCAGCCCTCGCTGTGCTGGAGATCGAGATTGCGGAGGGCGAAGTGGAATTGATCTTGGGCTTCTTTGTGTAGGTTCCCTTGGTTGCCTTTGAGGGCGAGGATGTAGTCGGCTTTCTTTTCGATGATGGCCTCGGCGATGGGAATGTGGGTGCCCATGGCATCAAGGGTGATGATATGTCCGGACAGCGCGAGGGCTTCGATGAGGTGGGGAATGGCGGTGATTTCGTTGCTTTTATCCGCCACATATTCTTGGGCGAGGGTGAGTCCACTCTCTGCGGCCCAAGCACTTACGACGTGGCAGGCTTCGGTATCAAGGCCGTGGCTGCCACGCAGTCGCTTGCCGTCGATGGCGATGATCTGGCGCTTGAGTTCGGGATGGAGGACGCCGATGTGTTCGGCGAGACAGCGATTGAAGAGATCCGGTTCGATGATGGCGAAGATGTTGGAGAAGGTCTGTGCGCGTGGGACGCCGTTGGGCATTTTGATCCATTTGCGAAGCCAATCGGCTTGAAGGTCGCAGAAGTCCTCAATATCGGAGAAGCTGTTCATGCCGCAAAGCATGGCGCTGACGGCCATGAAGAGCACTTCGCCGAAATGATGCAGCTTATTGCCGCCGATGCGTGGGTCTTCGATGATGGAAAATGAAGCGATGCAAGCGGGTAGGCCGCCAGACCAGTCGTATTTGTTGGGATTGCGAGGCATTCGGGCATGGTGTGACCACTAGATATGGTGTACAAGCCCTAAATATCAGGAATGCCAAACTATTTTTCAAGTCTCCCTAGCTTGATCGCCGTGTGGATCAGGCGACCTGCGCCTTGATCCATGAAACGAGCTTTGAATCATCGCTTCCGACCGCCCAGAGGTGGCGGAGAAAGTCGGCGGGGTGGATGCCGCCGTTCTTCTGGAGGAAATTTCGGTCGCCGCCGCAGCCGAACATGATGTCAGGATCGAGTTCGCCATGCAGCTTGGCGCGGCCTTTCGCGATGATCCTTGGCAAGTAGGCCATGCCTCCGAGTTCCTCGCCGAAGGATGGCAATTCCGCCGTGGTGACGACTTTTTCACTGCGCACGCCCTTTTGCACGGTGAGAAAATAATCCCGCCGCACCGCCGCCACGAGTAGCGCGGTGGAAATTGAGGGAACTCCCTCACCGCAGAAGTCTTCGACAAAGTCAAAAAACTCCCGAGTGCGGCAGCCGATGCTCGCTAGGAAGGCCAAATCTTCTGCTTGGTAATAGCTTTCGTAGTCTTGATTACCCGCTTGATATTCCGCCGTGCAGCGTGCAAATAGCGTCAAAAATGTGTCGTCCCAAGTCGTCGTCATGCCGCAATAGAGCCGGAAATCAGCCTTCTGCACTTTTTTTCTTTTCGTAGGGAGCGATCACATCGATCTGCGCTAACAAAGCCTCCTGAAGCGGCGGGGAGAGCAGTGCGCCGAGCGAGTCATCCAGCTGGGCAACCGTCCGCGCACCGATGATCGAGGAAGTCACCGCTTGTGAGCGGAGTGTCCACAGGATCGCGAGGTGATTGAGCGGAATGGAGTATTCCGCCGCCAGTGCGCCAAGTGCTTGGATTTTTTCTTGATGGAGTTGGACTTGCTCGACCTTGAGAAACCCTTCCGCCCGCTCTGCCCGCGAGCCTTCCGGGATGCCGGTCAAATACTTCGGCGTCAACATTCCTTGCGCGAGCGGGCTGAAGACCACACAGCCGATTTTCTCTTCTGCGAGGTAGTCGAGAATCCCCTCACCTTCTGGCCAGCGGTTGAGAATCGAGTAAGGGGGTTGGTAAATCGCACAGCGGACGCCCATGTCGCGGAGGATTTTCACGGCTTTTTTCAAGCGCTTCAGAGGGTATTTTGAGAGGCCCACATAGAGTGCTTTCCCGCTAGTCACCGCAGTTGCCAGCGCCGACATGGTCTCTTCCAAGCGGGTCGCCGAATCCGGGCAGTGGGAGTAAAAGATATCCACATAATTGAGCCGCAGACGCCTCAAAGACTGATCGAGCGAGGCCAATAAATGCTTCCGCGACCCCGCCTGCCCATACGGCCCTTGCCACATGTCGTGTCCTGCCTTCGTCGTAATGATCAATTCATCCCGATGGCAGGCAAAGTCCTCGATGAGGATGCGCCCGACATTTTCTTCAGCCGAACCAGGAGGCGGGCCATAATTGTTGGCGAGATCGAAATGGGTGATCCCGCGATCAAATGCGCGGTGCATGATGCTGCGAGCCTCTTGAAATGAGTCCACGTGTCCAAAGTTGTGCCAAAATCCAAGTGAAATCTCCGGCAGGAGTAGGCCAGAGTCCCCACAGCGCCGGTATGGCATCCGTCCGTCGTATCGCGCAGTGTCAAACATGACACGAAGCTCCGCCAAAGTCAGGCCACTGCCAAGCGAGAAGGAAGAAGATGAACAGATCTTTTATCCGTGAGGAGAACCTGACTTTTGGTAATCGCTTCCCCAGCATCGCCGACGCCTCCAAACTCTTCGCCTTCACCAGCCCACTCAGTTCTAAAAATTCCCGGCCGATTCTCTTTTTCCAGCCATTGAGTGGCGCATTTCGGCACAGATTCTTATCGGTCTCTTTTTCGGAGTCTTCGTGTTCTCGCAGTAGCCCACGAAAAATCAAAAACTCGCCTATTGCACGTTCAAGGGCTTTGCTCTCTTTGATCTTCAGCCATAGGCCTCGGCAGATTGAAAACTTGACAAGGATGGCATACTGGACAGCATCATGTCCATATGAAAGCAATCACCTATACAGCGGCACGCGAGAACTTGGCCTCGACCATGGATAGCGTCTGCGTCGATCACGATCCCGTAATTATAACCCGCAATCGAGATCAGGCCGTTGTCATGATGTCGCTCGAAGATTACGAATCACTTCAAGAGACCGCGTATTTGCTCCGTTCTCCAGCAAACGCACGACGATTACTTGATTCGATTTCAGAACTAGAAGGGAATGTCGGCGTCACGAAATCCCTCGCCGAACTTACGCAATGAATATTCAGTTCTCTTCACGCGGATGGGATGATTACGTTTATTGGCAGCAATTCGATAAAAAGATACTAAAGAAGATTAACGATGTATTGAAGGATATCAGTCGGAATCCATACGAAGGGATTGGGAAACCAGAACCTTTAAAGCATGCGTTAAGTGGCTATTGGTCACGGCGAATTACCGATGAGCATCGTTTGGTTTATAAAGTCGAAGGAAATACCGTGAAGGTGGCCCAAGCGAGATATCATTACGAATGAATACACTGAGCCGAATCATGAAGAGTTCACCGAAGTCAGAACGGCAGCCATGACTACGACTGCACCCTTTGGACGTAAAAGCACGGCCATGTGGGAAAAACGTTTATGCGCTTATTGTTAGGTGGAGCTTATTCCCGGCAGGCAGGAACTTGGGTTGACTGAGCTGTGTTTGTAGTCAGTGGAGTCGAATGAATCCACATCGGCGCATGCAGGGATGATTGAAAAAGTCCTGCGCTTGATCATCACAGCGCATCAGCCCGCAGCTTCCAGCTGGAGTCCCTGACGAGTAGGAAGGTGCGGCGACTGGCTTTACCGCGTGCGGCACTGCCGTGTTCGATGACGACGATGGTGCCGCCGGGTTTGGGGGTGAGGCTATGGAAGCGAAAAACGGGCTCACGCCGCATTCTGAGGAAACAATGGAGTGGCACGTCTGGGTGAGAGGCATTCCAGAGGTGGCGGACGGGTGGAAAATCCGGCACATCCGCTAGGGCGACGAGGATCTCACGGATCAGACGTGCGCCGTGGCGGCGGACGAGTTGGCTGGCGGCGCGGCGGGCGAGGAGTGTCTCTAGCAGTGCGGCGGCAGGGTTTTGGTAGTCCTCCTCCATTTCTTGAATCAACTCACGGGCGTGGCATGCCATGAGGGCCTGCATTTCCTCACGTTCGATTTCACCACGCTCGAAGCTGGCGCAAATTTGACTGGGAGTGGGGATCATGGCGGGCTGATGGATGTCTGACGAAAAGGCTAAAAAGGAATTTGTGAAGCAGATTCTTTTTTATGTTTCTGGTTGCGAGGGACTTGGGTGTGACTAAGGTGCTCACGACTGCTGTGTGCGCCTATTTTGGTAGCTGGCCCGAACCGATATGATTGAACCGGGATCATTTCTCGACGTAATAGTGTCATGCCTTTTTAGGAAGACGGAAAAGCGTTGGGCGATCCCACTTTTTGAGTTTACGGAACGTGGCTCACAGCGCCAAGGACGGCACAGCGGTTAACTCTTTTCTTGGAAGCAGCTGGGGAAATCTGGATCAGCAGGAGCTTCTAGATGCAGCATATGACCCGCATGTGGGTGCTGAAGGGAGAGGCTCTTCGCTTGGAGTAGCATCCGCGTGCCAGTGCCGAGCAGCGCTCCGAGGTGGTAGCTGCGTTCCTGCCCGGCGTAGCGGAAGTCCCCGACGATGGGGAACCCCGCTTCTCGTAAATGGCGGCGGATTTGATGAAATCGGCCCGTCTCGGGAGTGACCGAGAGCAGTGACAAACTAAGCGATGGCTCACTGGGAAACGAGCCAGCAGGAGCGACTTTGAGCCGCTCGAAGCGGGTGGATGCCGGGAGCAATGGGTCGATGAGGTCTTTCTGCAAGGGCGTGTCGCAGGTCCACTGCTCAGGAGTGATGCCGCAGACGATGGCGTGGTAGGTTTTGATGACGTTGCGGAGCTCGAAGGCTTGTTGCACCAAGCCTGCAGTCTGCTTGTCGAGGGCGAAGAGCAGGACTCCCGACGTCGGGCGGTCCAGCCGATGAACAGGGAACACTTGGCGTCCCAGTTGGTCGCGGAGGCGCTTCATGGCGATCCATTCTGGTCCCTCTGGCTCGCGGCCGGGGTGGACGATCATGCCCGCAGGCTTGTCGATAGCGACGAGGAATTCGTCTTGATAGAGCAAAGTGAGCGGAATCATTTCCCATATCCTCCATGAGCCGCCGCATCTCGGAAGCCGAAGCTCCGGCGGACTTGGGCCATTTCCTCAGTGAGGCAGCCGTCAGTATGGCGCACGGTAAAGGGTGCCTCTTCCTCAGTCTGCCCGGCGAAATCTGCGGGATGGCGGCAGGCAAAAAGGGTGAATAACGGAGCCAGAGTGGCGCGTGGGATGACGTCTTTCTGCCTCGCGATCTTGAAGCCAGCTTGAGTGATGCTGGTGATGGCGCGTTGCTTCTGAGGCGTGGGAAAACAGAGGACGAACCAGCCACCTGGGCTGAGGTGGACCATGGCCGCGCGGGCATAGTCCGAGACGTCGCCGCGCAGCTCGAAGCGGGCGTGGGCTTTTTGCGAATCTTGCGGCAGGATGCCGGTGCGGGTTGGGAAATAGGGTGGACTGCCGGTGATGAGAGGCATTTTCCGCGAGAGCGCGAACTGCCGGAGGTCTCCATGCGAACAATCCACACGGGAGCGGAGACCGTTGGCATCCAAGTTTGCCTGGAGGAGCCGAAAACTGATTTCCTGGGCCTCCACACAGATCAGGCGGGCCTTTTCCCCCATGCCCCACAAAGTGAGCAGGCCGACGGTGCCGATGCCGGTGCCAAGGTCCAAATGTTCGGTGACGGCGGGGGAAACTTGTAGGGCATACCAAGCGGTCAGCACGTCATCGACCGAATGCCGATGGCCAATTTTACGCTGCGCGATGAGCCAGCCCGCCTCGCCGCCGGCGTCGTCCTGAGTGATCTCGGCCAAGTTACCGGGGCCGGTGAGAGCATCGAGAGTGATCCGCTCGCCGAGTTCGGTCTCTAGGCGGTGGCGTTCTGCCTGCCAGAGAGCCATCTTGGGCGGCAGTAATTGCGAGGTGGTAGGGTGCATCGGGCGGGCACTAGCATCCTTGGGTGTGGTGCCGGGGAAAAGCTCGAATTTCGTAGTGGCGTGCGGCAGTTCCGGGGGGCAGGATTTGAGGGGAAAATATCGATGAATTTATGGAATCACCCTGCATCCGCCCGCTTGTGGCATCAGAGCTCTCTCAAGCGAGTGAATTGCTGAGTGGCCTCAACCCGGAAGTGCCTGAAGAGGTGCTCTGCGAACGGCTTGCGACCTTGCTCAGCGAGCATTCCCACTACCAACTACTCGGGGCATTTTCCGGGGATGAACTCATCGGCGTGGCGGGTGCATGGATCGCCACAAAGCTGTGGTGCGGCCGCTATTTGGAAATCGATAATCTCGTGGTCAGCCCCTCGCAGCGCTCAACAGGCGTGGGCACACAGCTCATCGCGCACTTGGAGGAGATGGCGCGTGCGCGGGACTGCAAGATCATGGTGCTGGACAGCTACACGAACAATCACCCCTCACACCGGCTTTACCATCGGCTCGGTTTCGAAATCTGGGGCTTTCATTTCATCAAGCCGCTGGGCGAGTGGAAGGCAAGCTGATGCGGGTGGCGATCGTTCACTACCATCTCCAGCCCGGTGGTGTCACTCGGGTGATTGAGAGCAGTTCGCAGGCGCTAGGGGCGGCGGGTATCGCGCATGCGATTTTACAGGGTGGAGAAATCGGTTTACCCGCGCTGGGCTACTTGAGCACTCCGGGGTCGCATACGGCGGCAGCCCTTTTAAACCAGCTGCGCCATGCAGCGCGGGAGGCGCTGGGAGGGGCTCCGGACATCTGGCATTTTCACAATCATTCACTCGGGAAAAACTGCTTACTCCCGGCGGTGGTCGCCGAGCTTGCGGAAGCGGGTGAGCGCTTGGTTCTACAAATTCACGACCTCGCGGAGGACGGTCGCCCGGAAAATTTCGCGCTGATCGCCGAGTGTCAGAAACTCTATCCTACCGGCCCTCATGTTTGTTACGCCTTTATCAACTCGCGAGATCAGGAAATTTTCATCCGCACAGGGTTGCCGTCAGCCCAAGCCGTGCTGCTGCCGAATCCCGTCAATCCGACCGAGCAAGCTGCGCCTCCCAAGAGCGAGCGACTTCTTTTCGCACCGATCCGGGGGATTCGTCGGAAAAATCTAGGGGAGCTCGTGCTGCTTTCCGCGCTGGCACCTGAGGGCAGTCGGGTCGCGGTGAGTCGGGCACCCCTGAATCCGAGGGCGCTGCCGATTCACGAATTTTGGCGAAATACTGCCCAGGAGCTTGAGTTGCCGATTGAGTTCAATGTGACGGATCGACTGCCACCTGCCGTCGGCGCTGCAGCGGATTTCGAATCATGGATCACCCACGCCAGCCACTTCGTGAGCACCTCGGTGGCGGAAGGGTTTGGCTTGCCGTTTCTGGAAGCGGCGGCACATGGCAAACCCGTCCTAGGCAGGAAAATTCCACCGCTGGGTGCCGAGCTCAGCGGTCAGCTCTACGATCGCATCCTCTTGCCAAAGGAATGGATTTCACCGGCGCTGTTTCGCAAGCATCTTGAGGCGACGTTGGCTCGAACGTATCGCGACTACCGGCGGGATTTTTCTGCGGAGTTGGTGAACCAAACCCAGCGTCTCCAGTTCGACGATAGCCACCTCGACTTTGCCAATCTCCCGGAGGTCATGCAGCGAAGTGTCGTCGAAAAATTGAGTGCCCCATTGAGCAGGAGGCGCCTATTGGTAGAAATCGACGGTCGCCACGAGATCGCTGTCGATTGGCTAGCGACGGCCCTTGCAGAAAAACGTCCCCCTCTCTCCCCGGCCCTACTTGCGCCCTATTCACTCTCAACTTACCAGGCAAGCCTCTGCGATCTTTACGGTCGCTTGCTCGCTAGCACCCGTGGCCCGGTTCACTACTTAGCTCCATCCAGCGTGCTTGATGCGTTGCTGCAACCCGAGACGTTTCATTTTCTCCGTGCCACAGCGCCGAGCATTGCCCTTTGCAGCTCACGGTTTCGGGCCGTTGTTTTCGATTGTTACGGCACATTGCTCATCGCCCCGAAAACTGGGGTGCAGGTCGATCCACCAGCGGATGCGGGGCTTCGTGCAATCATCGAATCCCAAGGTTTCACAGCACCAGCATCCCCCAGCACGGCGCTCCATGCGGCGATGCTGCGACAGCATGCGACATCTTCCGCCCGCTATCCCGAAGTGGATCTTCGAGAACTTTGGCGAGAAATACTGCAGCTCAACTCCGCCACGGAGCTGAGTCCATTGGTCGAGTCTATCGAAGCGAACTGGCATCCGAGCCAACTGATGCCGGGTGCCGAGGCATTGGTGGAATACCTTGCTGAGTCTGGAATCGCACTCGGGCTGCTCTCCAATGCCCAGTGCAACACCCTGCCATCACTTGGAAAAATCGCCGATCACTTTGCCCCCGATTTAACCGTTCTTTCCTACCAAGAAGGCATCGCCAAACCAGCGCCAGAGCTTTTCCAAAAACTCGCCACCCGCCTAGCCAGTCGCGGAATCGCTCCGCACGAGACGCTCTTCGTCGGCAACGATCCGCTCCACGACATCCTTCCCGCAAGCGCGGCCGGGTTTCAAACAGCGCTCTTCACCGGCCACCCGCTGTCGCTCCGTCCCGGGGATTGCCAAGCGGACTTTTATTTCCAAGATTTCTTAGACCTTATCTCTTAACCTGATGCCCTCACTCGATCTCTGGCCGACTCGCTTCCTCGAACTCCTCACCCACCACACGGTGCCAGACGCGGCGCACGACATCGAGCACATCCACCGCGTGGTGGTGAATGCCCAGCGGCTCTCGCTCGCGGAAGATGCCGACTGGTCGGTTGTGATGCCAGCGGCTTGGTTGCACGACTGCGTGATCGTCCCGAAATCCTCCCCCAATCGCAAACGCGCTTCACAACTCGCTGCGAATCAAGCCGTCGTCTGGCTTCAGGAGCTGGGCTGGCCGCATGGAAAGCTGGGTGAAATCGCCCATGCAATTGAGGCGCATAGTTTCTCGGCAGGGATTCCACCGCGCAGCTTGGAGGCCAAGGTGCTTCAAGATGCGGATCGGCTGGATGCGCTGGGTGCGGTCGGGCTGGCTCGCACCCTCATGCTTGGAGCCGAGATGCAGCGTCCATTTTACCATCCTTCCGATCCATTCTGCGAGTCGCGTGTGGCGGATGATGGGGCCTACACGCTAGACCATCTCTACTGCAAACTCCTCACCCTAGAAGGCACCATGCAGACGGAGACTGGGACCAAGGAAGCCGGACAACGCACGGTTTTCCTCCGGCAATTTCTCGGCCAGCTCCGGGAGGAAATTCACTGAGTCGAACGATCCCGGAGCGCATCATAGACATACCAATCCTCCAATCGCTTCCTGGCCCAGGGAGTTTTTCGCAAAAAGGTCAGGCTGGAGGTGATGCTGGGATCAAACATGAAGCAGCGGATCGGGATTTGATGCGCCATTTCAGCCCACCCGTGCCGATCGACCACGCTGCGAAGCACCGTTTCTAAGGTCACTCCGTGGAGGGGATCATTCGGGTGAGAGGGTGGTAGAGGCATGGCCGGGATGCTAGTCTGGCCCGCGCTGGCGAGTCCAGCAATTCGGGTGTCAAGCGAGGCACGTTCAGGATGCGGGAGAGCTTTTGAAAAAAAAACTTGCCTACGCTCCAGCCTGTTTTACATACAGCCCAGCAAGAAAAGCGTCTTACTACTCCCCCTAGTGAGACAACGCGGTTCCCCCATCGTGTTTTCTTCTCGAATTCACACCCCCTGTTTACGCCCCCATGTCTAAAATTTCGTCTTTTTGCGCCGCCACGGTGTTCCTCAGCATCAGTCTGACGGCAAGTGCTCAAAATCTCTCCGCTCTGAAGACCTACTCGGTCATCACGAAGAATGACCTCCAACAAGCCCGTGATGTCGAAGGCCGCACGCTGGTCGGAGGGAATTTAACGTTCGGTGGTTCTGCAAATTTCGGCATTCACATGCCGAGCAACACACCGAGCACGGATAAAACACTCATCGTCCAAGGCAACATCTCCGGTGGCAATCCCATCAATCTCAACAAAGGAAGCCTTGAGCTCGGTGGTTCCAGAAACAACCGGATCATCAACTACAACGGCGGCAGCGGCGCTGGCTTGATTTCAAATCCCAGTATCAACTATTCCGCGATTTTCCAGACCTTGGACCAAGCGAGCATCGATCTGCGAAATTTGACCTCCAACAGCACCGTGTCCGTCCCAAGCGGCCAGCCTGGGCCGCTGAATTTTAACACCGTTTCCAATCCATCCAATGTCGCGGTGTTCGACGTGGTTGGCTCCACGATTTTCGGCAATAATCTCGCCCAACAAATCGGCCTGAACATCGCGCCCGGCATCACCGACATCGTGATCAATGTGAGCGGCACCACCATCAACTGGACCAGCGGTAACGAGGTCGGAAACTTCACTCAGAGCCAATGGCGTGCGAACACCGTTTGGAACTTCTACGAGGCGACTTCGATCAATCTCGGTTCCTACAATTTCAACGGTCAACTGATTGCTCCATTCGCCACCGTTTCTACCAACAGCAACATCGACGGCTCGGTCTATGCGAAGAACCTGAACTCAAATGGTGAAGTTCACTTCCCCGGCTACGGCGGAAAATTCACCACCGCGGTGATCCCGGAGGTCTCATCCTCCCTGCTCTCCATGCTGGGAGCGCTTGCATTGTTAGGCCGTCGTCGTCGCGCCTAAGACCACTCTTGCAGACAAGAGTGGACCGGGTCAGAGTTTCTCTATGAAACGAGAGGAACTGCCACTGGACCGCCAGTTGCGACAGGAAATTTTATTCGCCCGGGAACGGGTCTATCGCTTCGGCGGGGCGACCCCGTTGGAACGACTCGAACTCCCAGGGCCTGGGCCTGAAATCTGGGTCAAACGCGAAGATCTGTCCGCCATTAAGTCCTACAAGTGGCGGGGTGCGTGCAACCGCATGGCCGTGCTGTCGCCACAGGAAGCCGCCCGTGGTGTTGTCACCGCTTCTGCCGGAAATCACGCCCAAGGAGTGGCGCTCGCAGCGAAAACCTTGGGCATTCATGCCCGAGTTTACATGCCGCGCTCGACGCCCAAGGTCAAGCAAACGGCGGTCCTACACCACGGTGGTGAATTCGTCACGATTCACTTAGCAGGTGATAGTTACGACGAAGCCGTCTCTGCTGCGCGGGCCGACGAGGCGGCTAGTGCTGCGATCTACATCCATGCCTATGACGACCTGAAAGTGATGGCGGGTCAGGGCACACTGGCGGATGAGGTCGTGCTCACGGGACACGGCCCCTTTGATGCGGCCTATTTACAAATCGGCGGCGGTGGCATGGCGGCTGGCGTTTCCACCTGGTTGAAGACCTATTGGCCAGAAATCGAAATCGTCGGGGTGGAGGGTGTGGGCCAAGCCTCGATGTCAGCGGCGCTCGCGGCCAATACACCGGTGACGCTCGAATCAGTCGATCTCTTCTGCGATGGCACTGCCGTGAAAAAGGCTGGCGAGCTACCCTTTGAAATTTGCAAGGACACTCTCACGCGCATCGAGACCGTGACAAATGCAGAAGTCAGCCACGCGATCCGCCAGCTCTGGGAGGCCATGCGCTGCATTTCCGAACCCTCCGGGGCGATGGGCCTCGCGGCGGTGCTTAAAAACCGTGAAGCACTCGTTGGGAAGAAAATCTTGGTGGTGCTCTGCGGGGCGAACATTGACTTCCTCCAGTTAGGTCTCATCGCCCAATCCCAAGTCGCAGGCTCACGGGCTCGCAAAACCCTACGGATCGGCATCCCCGAGCGTGCTGGCACGATGTTGGAGCTGCTCAACTCCTGCTTCGCGGGGCTCGACATCACGGACTTCCAATATGGGAAAACGCATCGCGCAGAGGCTTGGCCGATTTTCACACTCCAAGCCGACAGTCCTGCCGCACTCGCCGACTTGCCGGAGAAATTCGAAGCCAGCGGACTGGCCTGGGAAGACATCACGGGGGCCGAGGATACGGTCTTCCGCGCCATCCCGCTGCGGCGAGATTTATTACAAAACCCGACGTTTCTGAGGCTGGATTTCTATGAGCGCCCGGGAGCGCTGCATGATTTCCTAGCCCAGCGGATTCAGGGGAATGCGAGTATCTGCTACTTCAACTACCGCCATTCTGGCGAGCGCATCGGCCGGGCGCTGATCGGTTTGGATTTCCCGTCCCCCTTCGAGCGCGAAGCTTTACTGATGACGATCCCCCGCCAAGGCGAAGGCTACCGACTCTGCGAGGCGGTGGATGAGGCCACGCGCCTGCGCTTGTGCGGGTGCTGAGGTATCAAGCCTTGGCTGCGGCGATGAGTGGCGCGGCGAAATCACGGACCGCTTGGGCCGCCGTGTCGGGATGAAGCTCCACTTGTTTGACAATGGCTGAGCCGACGATGACGCCGTCTGCGGTCTGGGCGATTTGTGCAGCTTGCTCGGGAGTGGTGATGCCGAAGCCAACACAAATGGGCGTGTCGGTCAAGTGACGGATGCTCGCAACCTGGGCGGCAATATTCGCGGAAGGAGCACCGTGAGATCCGGTGACGCCGGTGCGGGAAAGTAGGTAGATGAAGCCTTCCGAGGACTCAGCGAGGATTTTCACGCGCTCAGGCGGGGTGGTGGGAGCGATGAGGCGGATGTGCTTGAGCCCCAAGCCACCGGCGAGCTCATGGCTCAGTGCTGCCTCATCGGGCGGGAGGTCGAGCAGCAGAATGCCATCCGCCCCAGCGGCGGCGGCGTCTTGGTGGAATTTCTGGAACCCATAGGTAAAAATCGGATTGAGATAGGTGAAAAGGACGATGGGGGTCTGATGAGTCTCACGAAAACGACGGATCAGCTCGATGGAGCGCGCGGTGCCCATGCCTGCCTTGAGGGCACGTTCAGCAGCCATTTGATTGACGATCCCGTCGGCCAGTGGATCTGAGAATGGGAGGCCGAGTTCGATGATGTCTGCCCCGGCATCGGCAAGGGTTTGGATGATTTCAAGCGAGGTGTCAAAGTTCGGGTCGCCGGCGGCGACGTAGGCGACGAAGGCTTTTTGCTGAGTCTCGCGGAGGCGGGCGAAGGTGGAATCGATGCGGTTAGTCATGTGAAAAAAGGGAAATGAGTGGGTAAGAATGAGCCACAAAATCTGGACTCAGTTGTCGTTCAGAGTTCGCGCAGCGCAAGGGTCTCACAGGCCTTGATGTCGAGTTTACCCGAGGCGAGCACGGGGATCTCTGCGACAGGGATGATGCGTTTGGGACACCAGAGGGAGGCGAGTCCAGCGTCGAGCAGCTTGTAACGGAGATCGATGCATTCTTGCCCGTGGGCGGGTCCGGCGATGGTGGAGAGCAGCAGCAAGGCTTCGCCTTTTTGCTCATCTGGCACCCCGACGACGGCGATGCGGCGCTCAGTCTCGGCATCGAGGTGGAGGACTTTATTGATCGCAGCTTCCACCGTTTCATGAGGGACCATTTCCCCCGCGATCTTGGAGAATCGTGAAATCCGGCCCTCGATGGTGAGGAAGCCGTCCCCATCGACATGGCCGACGTCGCCGGTGAGGAACCAGCCGTCTTTGAGGACTTCAGCAGATTTTTTCGGATTGTTTAAATAGCCCGTGAAGACATTCACGCCACGGAACCAGATGATGCCTTGTTGGTTGATGGGGATTTCGAGTTCGGTGACGGGGTCGGTGATTTTAATCGCCAATCCGGGTAGGAGTTGGCCGACGGAGCCTTCTCGGGAAGAGGCCAGTGAGACCGACTCCGGGGCAGGCGGTAGATTGGGGAGATTGACGTTGGTGGCGGGTGAGGTCTCGGTGAGTCCGTAGCCCTCTTGCGGGTGGATGCCAAATTTCTCGGCAAATGCGGCAGAGAGCGAGTGAGGGAGTTTTTCCGCACCGGTGACGATGAGTTTCAGGGAGGCGAGCTGGGCTGGCTCGATGCGCTTCATGTAGCCGCGCAGGAATGTGGGGGTGGAAAGGAGGACATCCACTTGATGCAGAGCGATGAGCTCCGAGAGGCGCTTGGTCTCCAGCGGCGTGGGATAAGTGACGAGATTGACCCCCTCGATGACGGGAAACCACAGTGTAACCGTACAGCCGAAGGAGTGAAAAAGCGGGAGGCAGCCGAGGATGGAGGAATGTTTCGCCAGATCGAGCCGGGTGGCGAATTGGCAGACATTTCCAAGGACATTCCTATGACTGAGCGCGACGCCCTTCGGCTCACCAGAGGAGCCGGAGGTGAAGAGGAGCGTGGCTTCGTCTTTGTCGCGGCGTTGGTTTAAGCCAAGCATCAGGCCGAGAACCGAGGAGGGCAAGATCTTGGAAACAAAGAACCACGTGGTGATCTTTTTCTTCAGCGTGGGCAAGACGCGCTCGATGAAAATCAGGTCGCGATTCGGCGGCCATGGGAATGATGATATTTTCCGGACGAAGGGGTCAGCGGTGATGAAGCGGTCCACATCCGCTTGGCGGATGCAGGATTTGATCGCCTCGTGGCCGGAGGTGAAGTTGAGATTTACGGGGATTTTCCCGGCAAAGATGACGGCGAGATTCGCGATGAGTCCGCCTTTTCCCGGTGGTAGGACGATGGCGACTCGAGGGCGCTCGGTCTCGACTTTGATGACTTTTGAAAAAGCGATGGCCGCCGCGAGAATTTTGCCGAAGCTGAATTCCGTATCATCAGCCCCATCGATGATGCGGGTGGAGGAGCCATGGCGCTTCAGCCCTTGCAGCAGAGTCATCGCAAGCGAGCCCTTGAAAAGTGGCCGGGAGGAGTAAGCGGATTCGTAGGCTAGCAGGAGGTTTTGTTGAAAAACCGGGATGCTGGCGCTGCCGGCGGGGATGAGAGTGCCGAAGGCGATGATGGCGAGGGGCAGTGACGATTTCCGCTCCGTGATGAGGCAGGAACTGCGTGGCGAGTCGATCGCGACGGGCAGCACTGGCAGGCCGAAGGCGCAGAGCGCTTTAAGATGCGCGGCGGGGATGTGATTCGGCGTCCCACGGCGGGCGGTGCTGCGACCCGGCACGTAAATGAGGACTCCCTTCCCCTCCAGATAGGGCTGGAGCTGGGCACCCGCTGAGGCAGGCGCGAGGTCCGCAGAATCAAACATGGCACCGGAGCCAGATTTCTCCAAGTGAGCGCGCATCACTGGGTCATAGAGGGCGGCTTCTTCCACGAGCCAAGTGATTTTACGCCCGGCGAACAAGCGTTCAAATTGGAGGATGTGCTCTACATTTAAGCGTCCTGGAACGACGAGGCAGCCAGTGGCGGGTAGGCGTTCTTTGTGAAGAATCTGGATAGAAGCAGATGACATTTTGGAAAATTGCGGATGGGGAATGGCTCAAAGCCCGGTTCCGCAGGGATCTACGCGAATTTTTCCTCATCTCGCACGGCATTTTTCTAAAAAACCGTGGTTTCTCTGGGTAAAGTCAGACTCAGCAGAGGTCAGTCGGCATCGTAATCAGAAACTTCGTCTCCAGCCCTGGCACGGAGGTGACTCCGATCGTGCCGTGATGCGCTTCGACGGCGCGTTTAACGATCGAGAGTCCGAGTCCAGTGCCCTTGATTTCTTGCTGCGAGTGGTGCTTCTCGACGCGGAAAAAGCGCCTGAAAATATGGGGTAAATCCGCACTCGGGATGCCGACTCCGTTATCCGTGACCCAGATCATCACGCTGTTTCCAACTTCTTGGCACCCGACATCGACACGCAGGCCCTCGTGGGGATTTTGCTTAAGGGCGTTTTCCACCAGATTGAAGAGCACCTGGGTCCAGTAGAACCGGTCTCCGCGCACGACGAGCTCTGGCTCTGGCATGGTGACGGTGACTTCCGCTTTCTGATTCCTGATGACGGATTCGAGACGATCCTTGACGTCCTTGATGCAGGATCGAAAGCGGAACGGCTCGATTTTCAGCGTATTGGCCTCACCAGATTCGAGGCGGGAAATGACCAACATATCTTCGACAATGCGAGAAATCCGGTCCGCATGTTTCCGCATGACCATGAGGAAGCGTCTCGCGATTTCTGGCTCTTCGATCATGTCGTCATCGATGAGATTTTCCAAATAGCCATTGATGATGGCCAAGGGGGTCCGGAGCTCGTGGGAGGCATTGGCCACGAAGTCTTTGCGGACTTGTTCGAGTTGGTGCTCTGCTGTCACGTCGCGAATGATAACGCGGGTCGTCGCCGCATCACCGGAGGGGTTAGTGAGTTGAGCGGCGTCGATGATCCATGCATTGAATCCGCGATTTTCCAGATCTCCTCTTGGAGAAGTCTGCTGGGAGAGGACGACACGAGATTGCACGGGCTCACCCGTCGCCAGACAGCGGAGCAATGCATCCGCCAAGCGGGGGTCGAGAAAGGCTTCGCTAACCGGGCGATTGAGGAGTTCTCTAGCTCCGAACAACGCGCGTGCTGCGGCATTGGCGAAACGGATGTTCGCCTTTGCATCCACGAGGAGGAATGCATCACCCAGCGCGTCCAGGAGGCGGTTCCGATCCTCACGGGCTTGGTGAAGATCGCGCTCGAGTCGATTTTGCCAGGCATTGATTTCAGCAGCTGATTTTTTGCGGGCTCCACGGTGACGGTAAGCGAGAAATGCTAGGGCGGAAACGGCCGATACAGTCGCGAGGATTGAGAATTCGGTAATCATGCAAGGGATTTGGCGACACAGTAGCCGATGCCGCGCACGGTTTCAATCCATGCCCCATGGACGCCGAGTTTCTGCCGAAGTCGTTTCATATGAGTGTCGAGAGTCCGGCTGTGGGTGGCGTCACTGTAGCCCCAAACGGTGCGGAGGAGGTCATTTCGGTCCTGCGCTTTGCCTGGGCGTTCACAGAGGAAGAGCAAGAGTTTAAACTCGGTTGAGGTCAGCTCGGCAGGCTCGCCGTCTAGGTAAAATTTCAACGCATTTTTATCAAACCGGAAAGGCCCATACGTGAAGTCCACTGATCCCGGAGGTGCTTCCGCCCGTTTTAGGATGGCCTGCACCCTGAGCATTAACTCCTTTGGACTAAATGGCTTGGTCATGTAGTCATCCGCTCCAGCTTCCAAGCCTTGGATGCGATCTTCGGTCTGCGCCCTCGCCGTGAGCATGATGACGGGCGTATTCGCCGTGCGAGGGTCTCGCTTGAGCTCTCTGAAAACCGAATACCCACTGCGCCCTGGCAGCATCAAATCCAGGATGATGAGATCCGGACGCTCCCGAAGCGCCATCTCTGTCCCGACGACTCCGTCGTGAGCTTTAATGATATCATATCCCGCCCGTTGGAGATTGAAGCCAATCAAGTCGGCGATATCACGTTCGTCCTCAACAATCAGAATTCGATGCATGTCGTCACAGTGAATAGAGGCACACCGCCAAGCACGAACTCTTGCCGTGTGACGGTTTGGTCACAATAGATCCTTGCTAATACAGCTTCCGGGCTTGGTTGTGCGGGCGATTCCGATCTTTACCCCGGCTTCGATGGAGGTGTTCACACCCGTAAATACCCCATCCCCTAGAATCGCCCCAAACTTCAAGCGCCCGGTGTTAACTGACTTACCCTGAATCATCGAGACATGGTGACGCCCGTCATGGCGGTGATTTTCCGTGCACGTCCCTGCACCCAGTGTCACATGAGTGCCGATGATTGAGTCGCCAACGTAACATTGGCGCGAGACATAGGTGTTGTTGTAAATGATCGAATTCTTCACCTCCGCACCGTTCCCGACGTAGCAGTTCGAGCCGATACTCGTCGCTCCACGGATGTAGGCATTCGGGCCGATTTGGCTGTTCTGGCCGATGATGACAGGTCCCTCGATCACGGTGCCGGGTAAAATTCTCGAACCACTACCGATGCGAACATAACCGCTCAAACTCGCCAAATGACTTACCTCGCCCAGCAGCGATGTCTCATCCACCATCGCCAGCACCTCTTCATTCATCCGTAGTAAATCCCATGGGTAATTGATCTGGAAACAATTCGCCTCGGTGACGATTTTTTCACCGCAATTCTCCGGCAGGTCGTCACCTTTCCAAGCCAACACATTTCCGTCGCTGTCCATCAAACAGGCTCCGTGAGGCGTTCTCCCGAGGAGCAACAAGGCGCCAAGATCGATCCAGTTATCCAAAGGAATCCGCAAGGTGCGCTCGCAGGCATCAGCCGGATCGACCAATTGCAAGCCGGCCCTCCTCAGCTCGGCGGAGATCAGATCCCGCATCGGCACATTCGCAATCAGGCACGCGCCCAAGTCGCGATTAGAAGTTAAAGGCGCACAAAGTGCAGGATTTCTGGGTGGTAAAAGGGTCGCTTGCATGGGTTCAGCACATTTAACCCGTTCTACCTGAGAAATACACGGAAAAATCTCTCAATTTCCCTCAGCGGCTTGCGCCTGCTCAGCATGCCATTTGGCATACACCTTCGGCGAAATTTCCGAGGGCTTAATTTCCGAACGCCCACCCCAGAACACATTCGTGTAAGACACTGGAATCCCCACCGCTGCCAAGTGCTTGTCGATCGCCGCCTTGTGCTCAAGCACCCGGGGTTTCTCCGTTCCATGCATCACTCCCATGATGTTCACATTCCCAAACTGCGGCCCACCCTCGCGCCAGTAAGCGTGAGTCATGCAGAAATGCCGGCCTACCTCGCCGCCTGCTTCTATTTCCCGCCCCTTTGGCACAGCCCAGTGGAACAGCCCGTTAAATCGCGTCACCCGCTCCCCCGTGGCCGAAGGCTTCACGTGCTCCAAGAATGTCGAAAAGCGCCCGATCACCTTCTTCGCATTGAGCGTCTCCGCCACCTCGCAGAACCGCTCCAAGCTCACGCCCGCGATCTCCGCCCGGCGGTCCCATGGGTTTTCACAAATCTCATCCAGCGCCAGCTCCTCCTTCAGCGCCAGCAGCACCTCCCACTCCTCCGGCGTCAGGTCCACTGCCGCCGTCGTCATCATCACCGCTGCCTCATCAGACTTATCGCCCGGCTCTAAAATTTTCCGCCGCGTATGCCCCACCCCCAGCGCGAAGACTCCATTCGCCGGCATCAGCAAATACTCCGTCGCCCCCGTCAACCGCAGCAAGGCTGTCGCATGAAAATCCAAGGACTCCCCCACCGGCACTTTCAAAGTCGTCCATAGCCGGTAACCCGAGCCCGACACCTCCGTATCCGTCGAGCGGATCACCACATGCCCGGAAAATGGGTCCTCCTTCGACATGAAATCAAACGCCGCATTCAGCTTCTCTTCCGGCACCTTCCACGCCACCAGCGCGCCGTGCGCCAGCTTCGTCGAGAGCAGCGTTTGCCGCACCCGCCGCACCACGCCCGCCTCTACCATCGCCCGGATCCGTTCGATCACCAATTCCAGCGGCAAACCAGATTTCTCCGCGATCACATGAAACGGATACCGCTGGAACCCCGAAACAAGGTCCTCTGAAATGGCCAAAATCGCCGCATTGATCGGCTCCGAATGCTCAACAGGAATCACAGAATTCATAGGTCTAAAAATGGATGAAAAATCGCTCACCTGACTCCGCCGATTTTGCCTGATCCACCGCAGATCATGCCAAACTCGCCGCAGCCAGTCCCTTCACGTACTCTAGCGCCACCTCCCGATCAAGGATTCGTCCTTCGAGCTGCTCGATTTCCATCTGCTCCAGAATTTCCTTAAATCGCGGCCCCGGGCTCAGCCCCAGCTTGATCAGATCTCGCCCCGTCACCAAGGGCGGTGGGATCAATGGCTCCGCCGCGAACTCCGCACCCTTCATCACCAGAAACTCATAATTATCCGTCAACCCATTCGACGAACTACAATCCACGCGGTGCAGTTCCATTTCCTCCGCGAAGGTCCGCTCCGCCATGAAGCGCTTCAGCTTCGCCACCCGCATCTTCTGCACATTCATGAACTGCATGTGCCGCCCCACCATCCCCACCACCGCCCAGATCACTTCGTTCGGATAGCGCAGCCGCCGCAGCATCTCCCCCGCCATCTCCGCTCCCACCGCATCGTGCCCATTGAAGCGGATGCGCCCGCCCACCTCATCCACCGTCCGGCACGGCGGCTTCGCAATGTCATGCAGCAGCACCGCCAGACACAGCTCCAGCGACGCGTCCTCCCCTAGCATTTCCAGCATGATGCACGTGTGCACATACACATCCCCCTCCGGGTGGTATTCCGGTGGCTGCTCGCACCCCAGCGTCTTTAAAAACTCCGGCATCACCCACTCCATCAAGCCCGTCTCCACCAGACACTCCACCCCCGCCCGTCGCCGCCCTGAAGTGATGATTTTTGAAAATTCATCCCGCACTCGCTCCGGGGAAATCCTCGCCAGCAAGCTTGCCCCAGCACAGATCGCCGCCCGCGTCCCGGCCTCCAATTCAAATCCCAACACCGCCGCGAACCGCACCGCCCGCATCAGACGCAGCCCATCCTCCTGGAACCGCGCCACCGGATCACCGATCGCCCGCAGCACCCCGGCCCGCAAATCCGCCAGCCCGCCCACATGGTCGATCACCTCGCCCGTCTCCGGGTTTTCAAACAGCCCGTTCACCGTAAAATCCCGCCGCTGCGCATCCTCCTCCGGCGTCGAAAACTCCACCGACTCCGGCCGCCGCCCATCCTTATAACTCCCATCCGTCCGGAACGTCGCAATCTCCACCGCCACCCCGCCCACCTTCGCGATCACCACCCCGAAGTGCGCCCCCACCACGGTTGCCCGAGGAAATAGCTTCAACACCTCCTCCGGCCGCGCACTCGTCGCCACATCATAGTCCTTCGGATCCAACCCCAGCAAACGATCCCGCACACAGCCCCCCGCGAACAACGCAAGATGCCCCGCCTCTTTCAGACAACGAGCAATTTCCAACGCAGCAGCACGAGCCTCCATGCCCCACCCTGTCCCCACCCGCCACCCAGTTCAAGCCCGCAGCATCGCGATTGAGAGGCTATCTCCCGAGGCGTTCGTGATGCCTTTTCGCCTTGTCTCCCGGCAGAAGATAGACAGCATACAATCGTGATAGGTGATATCTCTTTCAGCGTTGTCGGAGACTAAAAGCCATCATTCTCACTCCACCTCATTCTCCCCTCTCAAGAAAATGAAACTCATCCCCCTACTCCTATTCAGCCTCTCCAGGCTCGCCCTCGCCGCAGAGCCACCCGCTCTGGAAACGCCGCCGAAGGGCCTCGCTTCCTCCGATTGGTCCAGCATCCGCGCCGCCTACGAAGCCGGTCGCCACGCCATTCAGCGACAGGAAAATGGCACCTTCACCGCCCGCAACCCCGGCCAGCAATGGCACACGGAATTCGATAGCAAAGGCTTCCTCACCACCCCAGATCACGGCCAATGGACCTGGGGCCTGGAACTCACCGGCTATGGAGAGCGGACACTCCTGTCCGCTCCTCTCTCCCTCACCCACCAAGGCAATAAAATCTCCAACCAGCGGGATGCCCACCTCACCGAGTGGTTCATCAACGACACCCGCGGCCTAGAACAAGGCTGGACCATCCACTCAAGGAGTGTGGGCGTCTCGCCTACATCTACTCTTACTCTTACGTTGTCCCTCCGAGGCAACCTCCACCCTCAAGTCTCCCCCGACTCCTCCAGCGTCGCCTTCCAAACCCCATCCGGCAGCACCGCCCTCACCTACGGCGGCCTCAAAGCCTGGGACGCCGATGGCAAAAACCTCCAAGTCCGCTTCGAGCCCGCCGGAGAAACCGCCATCCGCATCGCCGTAGAGGACCAAAACGCCCGCTACCCCATCACCATCGACCCCATCGCCCAGCAGGCCTACCTCAAGGCCAGCAACACCGGGGAGGGCGACATTTTCGGCAGATCTGTGGCGGTCTCGGGGGATACCGTGGTCGTCGGGGCACCCTGGGAAGACAGCGGCACCGCAGGGGTGAACAGCACGCCCAACGAAAGCGCCGTTGATTCCGGCGCGGCCTACGTCTTCACCCGCAGCGGCACAACGTGGAGCCAGCAGTCCTACCTCAAGGCTTCCACCCCCGGGGCGGATGACAATTTCGGCACCTCTGTGGCTGTATCCGGCGACACATTGGTCGTCGGGGCTTTTAGCGAGGACAGCAACACGACGGGGGTAAACAGCACGCCCAACGAAAGCGCCTCAGATTCCGGCGCGGCCTACGTCTTCACCCGCAGCGGCACAACGTGGAGCCAGCAGGCTTATCTGAAGGCCAGCAACACCGGAGCGGGTGACGTATTTGGCCTTACGGTGGCGGTGTCTGACGACACGGTGGTCGTTGGGGCTTATGGAGAGGCCAGTAGCACGACAGGCGTTAACAGCACGCCCAATGAGGACGCCGCCGTCTCCGGCGCGGCCTACGTTTTCACCCGCAGCGGCACAACGTGGAGCCAGCAGGCCTACCTCAAGGCTTCCAACACTGGGTCGTGGGACTTTTTTGGCACCTCTGTGGCAGTGTCCAGCGACACGCTGGTCGTCGGGGCTTTTAGCGAGGACAGCGACACGACGGGGGTGAACAGCACGCACAACGAAAGCGCCTCAGATTCCGGAGCGGCCTACGTCTTCACCCGCAGCGGGTCAACCTGGAGCCAGCAGGCTTATCTGAAGGCCAGCAACACCGGTGAGAGTGATTTATTTGGCAACTCGGTGGCGGTGTCGTGGGATACGGTGGTCGTCGGAGCACCGGGCGAGGCCAGCAGCACAACGGGGGTAAACAGCACGCACAATGAGAGTGCCGCCGCGTCCGGAGCTGCCTACGTCTTCACCCGCAGCGGGGCGACTTGGAGCCAGCAGGCTTATCTGAAAGCCAGCAACACCGGGGCGAATGACGAATTCGGCGGTTCGATTGCGGTGTCAGAGGATACGGTAGTTGTCGGGGCAAAATATGAGTCTAGCAGCACGGCAGGGATTAACAGCACGCCGAACGATAGCGCCTTTGGTTCCGGCGCGGCCTACGTCTTCACCCGCAGCGGGGAGACGTGGAGCCAGCAGGCGTATCTCAAGGCTTCCAACACCGAGGAGATTGACTTTTTCGGTTTCTCGGTGGCGGTGTCTGGCGACATGGTGGTCGTCGGGGCTCATTTTGAGGACAGCAGCACGACGGCGGTGAACAGCACGCCAAACGAGAGCGCCAGCTATTCCGGGGCGGCCTACGTTTTCGACTTGCGCGCTAAGACTACGGTAGCCGTCACCGCAATTTCTCCAGATCCGCGCACGACACCCGTCACCACCATGACCATCACCTTCAGTGACCCGGTGCAGAACTTTGACCTCGGCGACCTGACGTTGACCCGCGACAACGGGCCGAACCTGATCAACGGGAATTTTTCCCTAGCGACTGCCGACAACACTCTCTTCACCCTCACGGTTCCCGCCGCCGTGACCACCCCGGGCGGCACCTACCGGCTGGCTGTGCGGGTCTCCGACATCGTAAACCTCAACGGCATCCCGCTGAGCTTCGACGGTGAGGATCAATGGCAAACCCTGTCACCGAATCAGGACACCGATGAAGACGGCATGAACGACGCCTCCGAGTTCAACATGGCGGCGCTCGGATTCAACTGGCAGGTGAGCCAACCCAGTCTGGTTTCCACCTACCAGAACAACGCCAATGGAGCCGGCTACTACTCGCTATCGCAAGTCCAGGCGCTCAACAGCGGGACTCCGCTCATCCAGAGGAACCCGGCGACCGGGAAATTCAAGCTGACCCTGGATTGGAAAAAATCGACAGACCTCACCACGTTCACCGATTTTCCCGCTCCGGCAGGTTCCGCCGTTTCCATCAGCCCGACAGGTGACATCGAGTTCGAATTCACCTCCCCGGACGACGCAGCGTTCTTCCGACTAGGGGTGCAGTAGAAGTACAAGTCACATTGGGAACGGCACGGTTTTTTCAATGGAGTCAAGGCGATCAGGTTAGGGCGAATCGCCAACAAATGAGATGGATCATGCCTTTACACACTCCTGGACTCTCCGGGAAATGAAGTCTCGCTCGGCAGGAAGTGAGGCGAGATTTCCGGCCTGCCGAAAGTGCATGAGCGCAGCAGCCTGATTGCCAAGCTCGGCGGCAAAGGTGCCTCGTATGACGTGAAAAAGATGATAGGACTCCAGTTTGCTGTGATCGGTGATCGCATCAAGGGCGGTCATGCCGACTTGAGGGCCATGCACGCGGGAAACGGCCACGGCGCGATTCATGGCTGCGATGGGAGACGCAGTGAGCGTGAGGAGTTGATCGTAAAGCGTGAGAATGCGCGGCCAGTCGGTGCTGGCGTCATCGGGCGCGGTGCTATGGCAAGCGGCGATGCCGGCTTCGAGATGATACTCGCTGATTTTTTCGCCCTGTGCGGCCTGACCCAGGCACACAATGCCGCG
Organism: Verrucomicrobiaceae bacterium; assembly: GCA_027484055.1. Lineage (GTDB taxonomy): Bacteria > Verrucomicrobiota > Verrucomicrobiia > Verrucomicrobiales > Akkermansiaceae > Luteolibacter. The sequence goes on from JAIXQH010000008.1 coordinate 54,570, forward strand.
CTGAATCATGGATTGGTCCCATGCCGCGCGGTTCTGTTCGTGAAGGCGCAGGAGATGGCCCGTGTCATCGGTGCGAGCCGCGAGCCGCGCTGCATTCAAGAGCATGAGTGCTAACAGCGCAAACGTGCGCGGCGCTTGAGTCGATGGGTGAGCGACAAGCAAGGTTACGAGGCGGATGGCTTCGTGGCAGAGAGCTTCGCGCACAAGGCGCTCACCGACGCTAGCTTTATAACCCTCATTGAAGAGCAGGTAGAGTGCGCCTAACACACCATCAAGGCGTTCGGGCAAGTCACCGGGTTCCGGTACCGTGAATGGCAGTGCGAGATCGCGAACACGCTGGCGGGCACGCACCAGCCGCTTGGCGATGGCGGCTTCACTGGTAAAAAAAGCCGCGCCGATCTCCGCCGCACTCATTCCGCAAACCGTGCGCAAGGCAAGCGCGAGCTGTGCCTCGGTGGAGAGTTGCGGATGAAAGCAGACGAAGAGCATGCGCAGCGTGTCATCGGCAAGGTGATGCTCATCTGCGTGCTCATCATCCATCAACCAACGTTCCTGCTCGGTGGTGATTTGAGCCTTTTTGCGCTGCCAGGTCTGCTCACGGCGCAGAGTGTCTAGCGCGAGATTCTTCGCGGCTTGAGTGAGCCAAGCAGCGGGATTTTTAGGAATACCATGGTAGGGCCAAGTTTGAAGCGCCCGCACCAGCGCCTCCTGCACGACATCCTCGGCGAGTTTCAGTCGGTGGGTGCCGAGATGCGCGGCGAGAGAAGCCACCAAGCGTGCTCCTTCGCGGCGGAAGAGATCATCCGCCACGAGGTACGTCATGCACTCGCCTTGCTGGCCCATGGGCGTCATTCTTCCGCAGGTGGCCCGCCTTCGACAAGCCTTGCGAGATGAAGCAGCGATTCCTGCCAACCGAGGTAACAGGCTTCTTCCGGGATCACGAAGGGCACGCCAGCCTGTGTGACACTTAGCTCAGTGCCGCAGGAGACGGCTTTCAGTTTCACCGTGACCTCAATGATGCCGGGCATGTTTGGATCGTCAAAACAATCGGTGTAGCGGAGCAATTCGTGCGGCACAAGTTCGAGATACTCACCGCCAAACGAGTGGCTCTCACCGTTGCTGAACTGCGTGAAGGCCATCTTGAAGGTGCCGCCTACTTTCGCTTCGTGATGGAAGACCTTGCAGAGATAGCCGTTCGGCGGCAGCCAACGACAGAGCGCGTCGGGATCAAGGAAGGCTTTATAAACCAACTCGGGCTTCGCTTTGAGCACGCGGTGGAGGCGGATGGTGTGGGTGTTCATGAGTGATTGAAAACTGCTACTTCGTCGAGTGCAGGCCGATCATGTTTCCCTCGGTATCGATGATGAGGGAGATGAAGCCATACGGAGCGATGGAGAATTTTTCGCGAAACACCTGCCCGCCTGCGGCCGCGACTCGGGAGGCCTCAACGCCGCAGTCCTCGCAGGAGAAATAGATCAAGGTGCCGCCTGCACTTGGTGTAAAACCATCCATCCGGCAAAGCGTGCCACCACTGCCGGGAGCTTGATTTTCCATGTCGGAGGGGAACATCAGCATCTCAAACTCGCCCTCCATGCCGTCGGGCGCGGGCAGTGGTTGCATCTGGATGTTGAGCACGGTTTCGTAGAAGGCTCTGGCTCGGGTCATGTCCGTGACATAGATTTCAAACCAGCCGACAGGATTGCGTTTGGCATTCATCGATTGTTAGTGTGTTGGTGTGTAGGTTGGATTTTAGACGCCTTCACATCCGCCATCGGGCGGCAGAGGTCGGCGATGGGGCGCACCTCGATCTGGGCACCATGCCCGAGGATGGGACAGGCTTGGGCGATTTTCACCGCTTCCTCTGTGGATTCCACGGCCAGCAGGAAATAGCCCGCGATGGCTTCCTTCGACTCGGCGAAGACGCCGTCGGTGACGAGGCTTTGCGGTCCGGTGACGAGTCGGCCTTCCTCCATCAGCGGCTGCGCGCCACGAAGGATGCCCTTGCTTTGCAGGCCGTCCACCCAACCGTAGAAGTCGGTCATGATGCGCTGAAGCTCAGCGGGTGAGAGGCTGCTGTTCCAGTGAGTTCCACGGATGAGCAGCAGGTGCTCACCGGTGGTTTGTTGGGTGTTTGGGCTCATGGCGTTAATGGATTTACCGGCGCTGCAGCGACGAGCTTGGCGACATCGGCAAGGCCTTTTTCAAACTCAGGGCCGCACATTTTTTCGCAACTCATGAACAGGCTCATCATTTTGGCCAACAGGTTCTCATTCTTTCCATACATCACCCAAGTGACCTTTGTTTTGCCATCGCCCTCAGGATTGAAGGTGAATTCGACGGTGCTGGTGCCTTGCATAGGTGCCAGCCAGTCCATACGCTCGACGATGCGCTCGTTCGCCTGACTCTCGGTGATGGTAGCGGAGCCTTTGCCGACTTTTTTGCCATCCCAACTTGCCACCGCGCCCACGCCGGAGTCCGGCCCAGTGTAGGTGTTCTTTGCCTCCGGCTCCATTTTAGCCCAAGGATTCCACTCGTTGAACTTCTTGTGATTGTCGAAGTAGGGGAAAAGCTTTTCCGCTGGCGCGGCGATGACGAGACTGCGCTCGACCCGGAAGTCGGGCGATTTCAGCAACGCGACCGCGATGATCCCCACGACGAGCAGGGCGAGGCCGATGAGGATTTTCTTGAGCATGGTGGTGGGTAAACTGGACTACAGACGGGTGAAGATGACGGCAGGACCGCAGGGTGAGCTCTTGCCATTTTCCCAAGAAACGCCTTCCAGCTTGAAGTGGTTGGCATCGATGAAGGTGTAGGTGGCACCGTGCATGTGCTTGTCTTTCGAGGCGTCTAGGCCGGGCGTGGGTGCCAGATCAAAGGTCAACGAGTTCGGTGTAATCTTCGTGAGCTTCATGCGTGGCTGGTTTCGCAGCATGCAGTAGTGGGTCATGCTGAGCTTGCCATTCACATCATGGTAAGTGCTAAGCATTTCCATTGGTGTGCCTTCTGCGAAGCGCTCTTCGACCACCGAATCCCCGGCGATGAGACGAAACTCGGTGTTCATTTTGCCCATCATCGGCGAATCCGCCGACCACTTGCCCACGAGCGACTTCATGCGCTCAAAGGCGGTGGACCCCTTGTAAGGAGGCATCGCTGAATGGGCTGGGGGTTTGGTCTGGACAGACTGGCACGCGGTGAGTGCTGCTAGGACGACGATCGGCAGGATTCGCATTGGTTTGTTCATAGGAGTTTAGATTGAGGTTAAGTGGAAGGGTTGGTGGTCATGTGATTGAGTCCCCAGCAGTGGCCATCGAGGTCGACGAAACCGTGGTGATACATGAAACCGTAATCCTGCGGCTCTTCAATCGTCGTGCCACCAGCCGCGACGGCTTTGCCCACGAGATCATCCACTTGAGCGCGGCTTTCACAGGTCAGGGAATGGAGGACTTGGAGGGCCTTGGACGTATCGCAGACGTCCTTGGGCGAAAACTCCCGGAACTTTGCATGCGTCCCCAGCATGACATGAATGTGCTCGCTGATGACGATGCAGGCGGTGCCGTCGCCGGTGAACTGGGGGGCGAGCGAATAACCCAGTGTGGTGTAAAAGGCTAGAGCTCTTGGCAGATCCGCGACCGGCAGGGTGATGAAGATTTGGGTGCTCATGGGCATGAACTGGAGATTTACGATCAGGTTATTCACCTACGCTTTAGGGAACGACGAACGAACGCACCACCGGAGGACCGATGGGACCCATTTTTTCGGAAAAGTTCGAGTGATCGGCCAAGTTGTTCACGAAAGACCGACGCAGGGGCCTCAAGCGTTCTTCGACGGAACCTGAGCCATGGTTTTGAAATCACCATTCTCACAACTGCGGACAAAGCCCTCGGCGTAGCTCTTCAGCTTATCCCACTTCTGTCTAATCTCGCTGGCCTCATCCTTGGTCACTGAGTGGTCCATCGCGGCGACCGATATCTTGTTTAATAAATCCGAGAACTGACCGATGATTTCCTGAGTCGCGGGTAAGACGTGGTCGATCTGATGACCGCGGACATCTGGATCTTTGACGAAGCAGCCGCCCTGCTGGCGGCAGAGCCATTCTACGATGCCATTGTCACCACTGAGGTCGATGATTTGGAGTAAGCGATCCAAGGGATTCCGACTCCCGGCACCGAACTCCGTTGGCTTTTCCGCCCATTTGTAAACCAGTGAAAGCGATACACCCAAGTCGGCGGCGATGGCCTTAGGACTGGTTTTTTGAAGGGCTTGGCGAAGGACTTCGTGGCTTTCCATGGCGCAGACTAGTTCTTGTGGTGATCCATGGAAAGCCTGTATCGATAAATCTGCCATTTCACGTGGCGTGAATCACCTTGGTTTTTGCCCATTCATCACCCAGGCGAGTGCCACCTTCCGGCATTCCCTCGCGGGTCAAAAGCAGGTAAAGCTCGATGAGCGGGAAGAGCGGAATGAGTAAAATGCCATTCCGGATCAAGGCGACGCTCCAATTTTCCACCAATGACTCGCCAGCGGTGGTCACGACCTTGATCTTCATGGCTTTTTTCCCAACGCTCTGCCCATTGAGAAAGGGTAACGAATCGCGAGTGACGAGGTAGGCCATGCCGCATAACCATGCTAGGCGGTCGGCAAACGCAGGCAGTATCAGGGACAGCCCGATGCCGATCCCAAGCGCGACTGCTAGGTCGATCACTGCCGCTGTGATGCGGGTGTTAAATGACACGGCACTGCCCTCTGTATCCACCTCGGACTCCTCCTCATCATCGGCGTCCACTGGGTGGGTCGATGGGTTCGCTTGAGGCTTGGAGGGCTCCGCATCGACATGCGGTGGCGGCGGCGGCGGCGAGATGATCACCGGCGGCGGGATATAGGGCCGTGGGATCGCGGGCTTCGGGACTTCGGTGGGGATTGGCTCTGATTCCGCTGGGTCAGTCATGGTGTTAGCTTAACCAAGACGCAGCGCGCTGTCCAAAGCTAATCCCAATCACGGAAGTGGCTCGAAGCGGCGTTGCCTTTTTTCAAAAAGCACCGTCTCACGGTAACCTGCCGCTTTCGCCAAGGAGATCGCGCGGGCGAAATCCCGTCCGATTTCTGCTGGCGCGTGCGAGTCCGAGGAAATCACCAGCCCGATCCCTGCCGAGCAGGCCAGCTCAAGAAAGCGAGGGGTCGAGTAAGCCTCGGCACATGGCTTGTGCCAGCCAGCTGTATTCAGCTCGATCACGCTGCCTGACGCTGCAATGCGATCAATCACAGGGTCGTAAAAGCGATCCAAATCACCAGTCGGCACATGGCAGAATTTTTTAATCAAATCCGAGTGCCCGAGAATGTCGAACAGGCCGCTCTCCGCCATTTCCCCATAGGTTTTCCAATAATGCGTCCACACCGCCTCCAAATCACAGTCCGCCCAGCGGCCGAGCCACTTCGGGTCATCGAAACTCCAGTCCCCCAAGTAATGCACCGACCCGATGAGATAATCCCATGAATAAGCCGCCTCCAGCGTCCCGATCCACGGCGCACAGCCTTCTAGCCAATCACACTCCAGCCCCGCTCTGACCGGAATGCGGCCTGCCGCCTGCGTCCGTGCGCGGTCGATCCAGCGGAAATACTCCGGCAGCTCCGCCATTTCCATCCGCCAATCGTCAAAGGGTTCCGGAACTTGCGGGGCATGATCAGAAATCCCGTATTCCGTCACACCAGCGGCGATCGCAGCCTCTACAAACGCTTCTGGCTCTCCCTCTGCATGACGGCAAAGCGGCGTGTGGGTGTGGTAATCAGCAGGCACTTGAGTAATTGATAATGAATCCGGTTGAACGCAAAGACAAAGCCAGACTAAAGTCCACCCACGCTGCAAGTGCGAGTTCTTCCATGTCTGACCTCTCTAAAGAATCCATCCCCGGAAATTCCATCACCCGTCACCTCATCGAACAACTCCGCCGCCATCCCAAGCGGGTCGTTTTCACCGAGGGAGAAGACATTCGCGTCATCCTAGCCGCAGCGAGACTGGTGGAAGCAGAAGCCGTGGCTCCCATTTTACTGGGGAACCGTGAGCGCATTCGCGAAATCGCCGCAAGCCACGGGGTGTCATTGAAATTCATCCACATCATCGACCCGCCGCTCGCTTCGGACTTCGAGCTGTTCTGCAAACGCGTCGAAAACATGGCCCGCTACCGAACGCTGCAAAGCGTCAACCCTGCTGAAATCGTTGCTCGACCCCATTATTTCGGCGCGCTGATGGTCCAATATGGACAGGCAGATGCCATCGTCGGCGGAAACCAAGCCCTCCCCGCTGCTTACTTCCGCGCCCTGCTCCACACCATCAAGCCGCTGCCCACGGTGCCGAAGATTTTCGGAGTCACCCTGCTGACCGGATCGCATCTCAAGCACGTCGGCGGCAGTGAAATCCTCTTCCTCGCCGATTGCGGATTGAATCCGAATCCAGACGTCGCAGAATTGGCGGCCATCGCGATCGAGACCGGCAAGCTCGCGCACCATTTCCTCGGTAGGAAGGCTTTCGTGGCCATGCTCAGTCACTCGACAAAAGGTTCTGCCAGCACTCCCGACGCCCAGCGGATGGTCGCCGCTGCAAGCCTCGCGCAGGACATCGCGCTAAGGGAATTTCTCGACATTAGCATCGAGGGTGAGCTTCAAGCCGACGTCGCCCTCGACCCCTCAGCCGCAGAAATCAAGCTCCCTGCTGCTGAGGCCCGCCCCACGGCAGATGTGCTCGTTTTCCCAAACTTGGATGCGGCTCACATCTCGCTTAAACTCCTTCAGCACGTCGCCGGGGCAGAGGTCTATGGCCAGCTCATTCTCGGTCTATCACGCCCAGCCGCTCAAGTTTCCCGCACCGCCTCCACCGAGGTCATCTTCGGAACCGCCGCCGCCATCGCCGTGGAGGCGATTAAATTCCACCAACTTTATCCTGACGGAGAAATTTAAGCATCCTTGGTGGGCTGTATTTTTCCCTTGTCGAATCTCGTTAGGTTGACGCAGCTGCGCTCTGGGGATAATCGTGGCGTGTCATGATCGTTAAAATCCTCAGTGCATTCGCTTGTTGTCTCCTCTTTGCCAGCTCCGCGAGTGCCCAGCTTTCAGCCACCCTCAAGCTTTCCAAGAAACAATATCTGGCCGGAGAGCCAGTCATGGCACTGGTCACCGTCACGAATTACGCAGGACAATCACTCACCTTCGCCAGCGACGGCCGCACGCAGTGGCTTGATTTTGTCCTGAAAAATAGCCGTAGCGAGTCGGTCACACCCATCAGCCGCAGCCTGTTTGGTAAAATGACCATCGCTGCCGGCCAAACGATGGCCCGGGAAGTGGATCTGACTCAGAATTTCCAACTCAGCGAGCCGGGTAGCTACCTCGTCAGCGCCGTCATCCATCTGCCAGGCGGCATGGGTGAAGGCACTTCCACCAACCGAGTGACTTTCAACCAAAGCCCAGGTGCCCCATTCTGGACCCAAAAAGTCGGAATCGCTGGCAAACCCGGACAAACTCGCGAATTCCGCATCCTCAACTTCAGCGGCGACGAGAAAGACCAGATCTACGCCCAAGTGCTCGATAACCGCTCCGGCCAAAATGTCCGCACCTTCCTCCTTGGCGACGTCCTCATGCTACGCAAGCCACTCGTCACCGTGGACCGTGCCCAACGCATGCACGTCATGTTCCTCGCCACTCCCAGCATGTGGGTCCATTGCCAAATCGATACGGATGGAAAACTTGTGGAACGCCAACTGCATCAACGAGGCAATCAAGGTGATCCACAGCTACTGACCTTCGGCGACGGCAGCGTCCGTGTCAGTAACAGCATCCCTTACGATCAAAAAGCCGCAGCTGAGGCCAAGGCCAAAGTCCGCAAAGCCTCAGACCGACCACAAATCACTTACTAATCCGATAAATTTTAAAAAATAAACTCAAACTCGTTATTTTAACTTTACAAAAAGATTTAAATGTAAAGAAATGTTAACAGTTTTTGTTCAGCACCTTTTAACTCACTCACAATGAGAACCTTCACCCACCTACTCGCTACGCTCACCCTCGGCCTTTTATGCAACACGCTGAGTGCCGCAAGCTTCCGCACGGTCATCATCGATGCTGGCCACGGTGGTCACGATAATGGGGGCCAGTGGGGAAAAGTTTATGAAAAACACCTCGCCCTCGACACGGCATACCGCCTCGAAGGGAAGCTCAAAAGCCTTGGTTACCAGACGGTGATGACACGGCGGAGTGACTATTTCATCTCCCTCCCCCAACGCGTCAGCATGGGGAATCGCTATAGAAACGCAATTTTTGTCAGCATCCACTACAACTACACGTGGAAACAGGATGTCAGCGGCTTGGAAACATTTTACTCCACCGATGAAGGTCGGCGGCTCGCGCAATACGTTCAGAATAACTTGATCCAGCGGACTCGCACCGTGGACCGTTCTGCTAAGTACGCGCGCTTCTATGTCATTCGCCACTCGAAAATCCCCGCCATCCTCGTGGAAGGCGGATTTGTCAGTAACGCGGCTGAGCGCAACCGCATGAAGTCTGCCTGGTTCCGAGATACCGTGGCCCAAGGCATTGTGGATGGCATTCAACGGTATCGGCGGGATTAATCGCTCCCCATCTTAAGCCCCTCCCGCAAAGTGGCTTTCACCCACTTAGGAGATGGTCACCACCGCTGAAACCTTGGCCTTAGAGGCCAGAGCAAAAGAGAATGGCTTCACAGAAGAAGTCCTCCTCAACATGGCTGGCACCCAGCTTGGACATGCGATTTCACGATTCTTCACCCATCCCGGAACCGTCATCGGATACCTCGGAAAAGGTCACAATGCAGCAGACGCTCTCATCGCGCTGGGCATCTTAAGGGATCACTACGGCTGGCAAATTTTCATTCGCCCGGCATACCCGCTGGAATCCTGCGCACCGCTCACCCAAGAACATTGGCACAGACTTGCCGCCGAAGAGATCTTAGAACCCATCGACGCCATTGATTTCCCAAGGTTCCCACTCCTCCTCCTCGACGGCCTACTAGGCACCGGCACCAATGGCCCCCTCAGGCCGCCACTCCTTGAGCTCGCCAGAGAAATGAATGCGCTCCGGCAGCACTCTGGAGCGCGCACCGCAGCGGTGGATCTCCCATCTGGAATAGTCGCCGATACAGGAAAAGCCGCTGCAGACACCGTGTGTGCAGACGTCACATTCATGATCGCGAATGCCAAGCTGGGCTTACTCCAAGCCCATGCAGCAGCCATGACTGGCGCACTCGCCATCGTGCGAGTCGCGCCGCTCACGGCTCCACTCTCGCCCGACCAGGAACTCATCTCCCCGCAAACCTTAGCCTGCGGAAAATCCCCTCGGCCCATCGATTTCCACAAAGGGCAAGCCGGCCGAGTCGCTATCATGGCAGGTTCAGAAAGCTACACCGGTGCCGCCATCCTAGCCGCCAGCGGTGCACTGCGGGCCGGAGCTGGGCTCGTCACCTTATTCGTCCCCGCCGCCATCAAATCCGTCCTTTCCTCAACCTGTCCGCCAGAAATCATCCTCCGAGCCTTGGAAGATCCACGTGATTTACTCAAGCAGCGCTTCGATGCCATCGTCGTAGGCTGCGGCCTTGGGACCCTGAATCAGGAAACACAAATCGGCTTGCTAGAATTGATCTCGAAAACATCCGTCCCAACCGTGATCGACGCGGAAGCCATCAATCTCATCGCCAGCCGTGGCGCACTCGGCCTGATCACGGACAAGCACATCCTCACCCCCCATCCGGGAGAATTTGCGCGACTGGCACCCACACTCGCAAATTTGCCGCGCGAGCTCGCCATCCGCCAGTTTGCCGAAATGGTTCCAGCCACCCTCCTCCTCAAAGGTAGCCGCACTCTCGTCACCCACCACGGCGAGCCCCTTTGGTGCAATTCTACCGGAACCCCAGGAATGGCCACGGGGGGTCAAGGTGATTTGCTCTCTGGCGTCATCGGTGCGCTACTTGCCGCCGGTGAAGGTCCAATCCATGCGGCTTCGCTAGGTGCGTGGATCTGTGGCCGCAGTGCTGAAATCGCCATTCAAGAGCGCTACCTATCTGAGGAATCTCTCACCCCGAGCGATGTCCTTCATTTCATCGGCGCTGCTTTTAAGGATTGGAAGAGCGGTCTGCGCTAGCAAGGCGATGATCCATTAGAAACGGGCCGAAAGGGAGCAGAGCCGCGACAAAGGCCAGCACCGCCGTGCGAAATGAAATTTCTCCCGTGATCAAGCTCCGGAGGATCAAGCCTGAGAAACCAATAAAAAGTATCCCATGCACCCACCCAGTCCATTTCACCGCTTCAGGAATTCCCGCGAGATACTTCAGCGGCATCGCGAGCCCCATCAATAGGATAAAGGAAACCCCTTCTGCCAGCCCACACAGGCGTAACTGGCCCATCGATGTATGGTAAAACTTCATGTATTTTTTAGACTCTTAGGGTGCTCTATTGATGTAAAAAAACCAATGACCTCATTCGAAGTCATTGGTTGATGAAGGAGAAAGAATGAGTTTACGCTCAGTTCACAGCAACAGCTGAAGAACCCGTTTCACCGGTACGAATCCGGATGGCTTCTTCAACGGTGGAGATGAAAACCTTGCCGTCACCGATCTTGCCGGTGTTCGCGCTTTTGACGATGGCAGCGGCTACGCCTTCTGCTTGTGCGTCGTCCACAACGATTTCAATTTTCACTTTTGGAAGGAAATCGACGGTGTATTCTGAACCGCGGTAAATTTCGGTGTGACCCTTTTGACGACCGAAGCCCTTGACTTCAGTAACAGTCATCCCTTGCACACCCACCTCTGCGAGGGCTTCTTTGACTTCTTCTAGCTTGAATGGTTTGATGATCGCTTCGATTTTTTTCATGGTTCGGCAGGATAGTGTTTTGGTAAAAGCATAGCGTGTGCCAAGTCGCACACCCAGTGGATTAATCTTCGACGCAAGCCTATGCTGCTCAATCGCCCCTGACTAGAGGAAAAAGCTGAATCCCCGCGATTTCTCGGAGATTTCAGGGCGATTTCGTCTGCCAAAGAATTCAGAGACAGGCGCGTCAAAGTAAACCTCATTTAGAAGCGTGCGTGCTGGAGTAAATCCAGTTGTGCAAGGGAACGGGTCGAAATCAGTTTTTCGATTTCAAAAGATCACGGATGTCGGTGAGCAGCAGCTCTTCCTGACTGGGACCCGCTGGAGGAGCTGCGGCGGTTGCCTCGTTTTTCTCCAGGAGCTTTTTGGCGTTATTGATCGCCTTGATGACCAAGAACATCACAAACGCCACGATGATGAAGTTGATCGTGATGGTGATGAAATTTCCGTAAGCGATGACAGGGATGTTCTCTGCCTTGGCCTTAGCCAAGGTCGTAATGCCTTCTGGAAGCGGCTTCAGGGCGAAAAATTGATTGGTGAAGTCCACTCCTGAAGACGCCAACCCAACAAACGGCATGATCAAATCTTCGATAAAAGACGAAGATAGCTTCGTGAAAGCGGCCCCCATGACAAAGGCGACTGCCATGTCGATCAAATTACCTTTAAGTGCAAATTCTCTAAACTCTTTAAACATGGTTTCTTGGGGTTTGGAGGAAACAGAGTGCCACTCCCTAACGGATCACCAAGCAAAAACTACGCCTGTTAGCACTTGAACCTTGGCATTTGCTGATTTTTCGGCACACCTTCACCCAATGGCCATGCTAAATACACCTTCGCTCCGGCAGTTTCTGAACGATATCGGAACGGTGGACGCAGTCGGGATTGAAGAACGAGTGGCAAAATACGGCACTCGAAGCATCAAAAAAAGTGCCAAAGTCTTCGGCCTAACGCTCGCTACGACGATGGTCGATTTAACAACTCTTGAAGGCAAGGACACCCCGGGGAAAGTTGCCTCGCTTTGCCTAAAAGCCCTTCATCCTCATAGTGATCCAACAATTCCTACCACGGCGGCTGTCTGCGTATACCCCGCCATGGTCAAGCATGCGGCGAAATATGTGAAAGGCACTTCTGTGAAAATCGCCTCCGTCGCCACCGCCTTTCCTTCTGGCCAAGCCCCGCTCAAAACCCGGCTCGCGGAAGTGCGTGCCGCCGTCGCAGATGGCGCAGACGAAATTGACATGGTGATCAACCGCGGGGCTTTCCTCGCAGGCGAGCTCCAACTTGTCCAAGACGAAATCGCTGCAGTTCTGGAGGCCTGCGGCAGCTCCACCCTCAAGGTCATTTTAGAAACCAGCGAACTCGAAACCTACGACAACATCCGCGCGGCATCCTTCCTCGCCATGCAAGTCTTACGTCCCGGAGATTTCATCAAAACCTCCACCGGGAAAACCTCTGACAACGCCACTCTTGGGAACAATCAAGTCATGCTAGAGGCAATTCGCGATTACTATTTCGCCACGGGCATCGAGATCGCCATGAAGCCTGCGGGCGGCATCCGCACGGCGAAACAAGCCCTCCAATTCCTCGTCGCGGTCAAAGAGACCCTCGGCGATGCGTGGCTCACAAATACGCGCTATCGCTTCGGGGCATCAGCCCTGCTAAACGATCTCGTCCGCCAGCTGGTGAAAGAAAAAACGGGGGCCTACCAAGCACCCTACACCTTCAGCGAGTCCTCATCCGCCTACTAATTTTCTGTCCCATGCCTGCTAAAAAGTCCACTCGTCCCGCCGCTCGCGAACTTCTCTTTGGAAATCTCTGGGAGTTCGATCCAGCCCCAGAAAGCGCCCCAGCCTTCATCGCTCCGCGCTACGGACTTTTCATCAACGGGAAATTCACCGCGCCCAAATCGAAAAAAACCTTCGACTCCATCAGCCCGCGCAACGAAGAAAAGCTCTCGGAAATCTCACTCGCAGGCCCAGCCGATGTCGATGCCGCCTACCAAGCAGCGGCAAAAGCCTTCGAGTCCTGGAGCCGACTTCCCGGTACCGAGCGGGCGAAATACCTCTTCCGCATCGCCCGCTTACTTCAAGACCGCGCCCGCGAATTCGCCGTCGCCGAGACGCTCGACGGCGGTAAGCCGATCAAAGAATCCCGCGATTTCGATGTCCCCATGGCCGCCGCCCACTTCTTCTACCACGCAGGCTGGGCGGACAAACTCAGCTACGTCACCCCGGGACGCACGCTCGCCCCGCTCGGTGTCATCGGCCAAGTGATTCCTTGGAATTTCCCGCTGCTCATGCTGGCGTGGAAACTCGCGCCCGCGCTAGCCACAGGGAACACCGTCGTGCTCAAGCCCGCCGAAACCACCTCCATCACCGCCCTCAAGTTCGCCTCCATCCTCCAAGATGCAGGCCTCCCACCGGGTGTGGTAAATATCGTCACCGGCGCGGGTGAGACCGGCAGCGCCGTCGTCAACCACCCACTCGCTGCGAAAATCGCCTTCACAGGCTCCACCGCTGTCGGCAAAGCGATCCAACGGACGCTGGCAGGAACGGGTAAACGCCTCACCCTCGAACTCGGCGGAAAAGCCGCCAACATCGTCTTCGAGGACGCCCCCATCGACCAAGCCGTGGAGGGAATCATCAACGGAATTTTCTTCAACCAAGGCCACGTCTGCTGTGCAGGCTCGCGGCTCCTCGTCCAAGAATCCATCGCAGAAAAAGTCCTCTCCAAGCTGAAAATCCGGCTCAAAACGTTGCGCACCGGCGACCCATTGGACAAAAATACCGACATTGGAGCCATCAATTCTAAGGCCCAGCTCGATCGCATTTCAGAACTCGTCGCCTCCGGTGTCGCCGACGGGGCCGACTTGTATCAGCCAACCTGTGATTTGCCGAAAAAAGGCTTCTACTTCCCGCCTACCCTTTTCTCCAACGTCACCCAGAGCCACCGAGTCGCCCGCGAGGAAATCTTCGGTCCCGTGCTCTCCATCCTCACCTTCCGCACCCCGGAAGAAGCGGTTGAAAAGGCGAATAACACCCACTATGGCCTCAGCGCCGGGGTCTGGACCGATAAGGGCTCACGCATTCTCAAGCTCTCCACCGAGCTCAAAGCCGGAGTTGTCTGGGCGAATACCTTCAACAAATTCGACCCGACCTCCCCCTTCGGCGGCTATAAAGAATCTGGTTTCGGTCGTGAAGGCGGTAAACAAGGCCTGCTCGACTATGCGACGCTGATTTAAGCTCAAACCCTAGTATCCCAGAGGGCCACCGCTCTTTCAGTGAGGAACTAGGGCCTTCACGATCACCTGCACATTGTTCCGGAAAAATTCTTGGTAGCTGTGCTGCCCCGTTCCGTCAGCGATCAATGGCTCCGCGAGACGGATGCCCGTATCCGTCGTGAGTGTGTGCAGGATCTTTGGATTCGACTCTTTTTCAGGAAAAATCGCCACGACCTGATTTTTTTTCAAAGTCGCTACCAAACTCGCCAACTGCTTCGGGTCCGGCATCTGCTCGCGGTTCAATCCCTGCACCGGATATGCACTGAACCCGAAATCCGCGCAGAAATAGTTAAAGGCCGCATGTGCCGTGGCCAACTGCCGTTGATCCCGTGGAATTTTGCCAATTTCCCGCCGCGTCCACCGCTCCAACTCATCAAGCTCTGCCCGATACACCTCCGCATTCTCACGGAAAAATGCCGCGTTCTGTGGTGACGCTGCCGAAAATGCCTCTGCCACCACGCTCGTCGCACGCCGGAACCGATCAATCGAATGCCACCAATGCGGGTCAAGCCCGTGCCCATGCGCATGATCGTGCTCCTCGTCATCACAAGCGCCCTCAAGCGCGGGCAAGGTCGCGCCCACTTCAAGCAAGGTCGCCTTGTTCGCGATGATCGCTTTCAGCTTCGGTAAATACCCCTCCAGCCCCATCCCGGCGACGAGATACAGCATCGCCCCTTCCGCTTTTTTCAAATCCTCGGGCTTTGGCTCGAAATGATGAGGATCACCATTTGGCCCCATTAAATCCACCACTTCTACCTGTCCCCCCCCCACCCTGCGTGCCAGATCTCCGAGCAATGGGTGCAGTACCGCGACTTTCAGCTCCGCCGCCGAAGCTGGGGTGAGGGCCAGAAGAGTCACTGCGAAAATCAAACGAAACATGGCTGCAAGGTGCCGGGAATCCCCACGGGTGCAAGTGCTTTGCCACCCTCCGGAAATTCTCCTCAATTCCACACTCGCCACCGCCGTCCGCCACCGCTTCCATCCCGCCCGCTGATGGCCTCTTCGTTTTCTTTCGACTCCCTGAACCAAGCCCAGCGCGAAGCCGTGGGCGCGCTCGACGGCCCCGTCATGCTTCTCGCCGGCGCTGGCACGGGGAAAACCCGCACCGTCACCTGCCGCATCGCCCACATGCTGGAAAAACGGATCGCCCCCTCCGAGATTCTCGCCGTCACCTTCACCAACAAGGCCGCCAGCGAGATGCGCGAACGCATCAGCGGCATGGTCTCGAAAAAGGCCGCCGCGGAAATGACCGTATGCACCTTCCACTCCCTCTGCGTCCGCATCCTCCGGGGCGGCATCGACAAGCTCGGGTATAAGAAAAATTTCTCCATCTGCTCCCACTCGGACCAGGTCGGCCTCATGAAACAACTGCTCGTCCGCAAGGGCGGTTCGGACGAAAAGGTGAAACCTGACGTCGTCCTCAGCGCCATTTCCAAGGCAAAAAACAAGGGCATCGACCCCGCCGATCTCGAGGACGACTACTTCGCCACCCTCGCCGTCGCCTACCAGAACGAACTCCGCGCGCAAAATGCCGTGGACTTCGACGACCTGCTCCTCCTCGCCGAGCGTATCCTCCGTGAGCACGAGGACGTCCGCGAGACCTTCCGCCAGCGCTTCACCCGCGTCACCGTGGACGAGTTCCAGGACACCAACGCCCTCCAGATGCAGCTCCTCCAGAAACTCGTCGGCCCGCCGCATTACCACGTCTGCGTCGTCGGCGATGACGACCAGTCGATCTACGGCTGGCGCGGTGCCGAGGTGGCGAACATCCTCCAGTTCGAGAAATTTTTCCCTAATCCCAAAGTCATCCGGCTTGAGGAAAATTACCGCTCCACCCACGCCGTGCTCCACACCGCGAACAGCCTCATCAAGCACAACGTCGGCCGGCGTGAGAAAATCCTCCGCTCCACCCGCAAGGGCGGCGACCCCGTCCGCATCGTCGCCATGCCCGGTGACGATGAAGAAGCGGAATTCATCGCCGAGGAAATCCTCGCCGGAAAAGGCGCGGTCGGTGCCGAGTGGGAAGACTTCGCCATCCTCTTCCGCACCAATGGCCAGAGTCGGAAACTCGAACTCGCCCTCCGCGAGCGGAAAATCCCCTACCGCATGGTTGGCGCGCAGAGTTTTTACGACCGCCGGGAAGTCCGCGACGTGCTCGCCTACGCCCAGCTCCTCGCCTCGCCCGATGCCGATGTCCCCCTGCTCCGCATCCTCAACGCGCCTAACCGCGGCATCGGCCAATCCACCGCCGTGCTCGCCACCGAGTGGAGCCGCGAGCACCACGAATCCGTCTGGCAAGCCCTCTGCGACCCCGAATTTACCGACCAACTCGGCCCCAAAGCCGCCAACGCCGTGCAGGAATTTGTCGCCACCATCGCCGGGGCCAAGAACCGCATCGAAATCGCCAAGGAAAACGCGGCCGATGTCCTGAACGCCCTCATCAAGGAAATCGAATATCTCCCCTGGATCGAGCGCGCCTGCAAGACCGACACCGAGCGCCAGCAACGCGACGAAGGCGTCCACAGCGTCATCGACAGCCTCCGGAAATACCTCAGCACCGGGAAAAACCTCCAGTCCTTCCTTGACCACAGCGCCCTCGCCTCCGAGCGCGAGGACGACGACCTGGAGAAAAAACAAGGAGCCACCCTCATCACCCTCCACGCCTCCAAGGGCCTCGAATTTCCCGTCGTCTTCCTCGTCGGCCTCGAAGAAGGATTCCTCCCCCACACCCGCAGCATCGCGGAAGGGACCAAGGACGAGGAACGCCGCCTACTCTACGTCGGCATCACCCGCGCCAGGGACCAACTCACCATGACCTACTGCGCCACCCGGATCAAATGGGGCCAGGAAACCGGCTGCCAACCCAGCTCCTTCATCGGCGAGCTCGACGATGAGCACCTGATGCACAGCACCTACGACGACATCCTCAACGCCCAACCCAGCACCGACGAGTTAGAAAACTTCTTCGGCGGCCTCAAGGGTTTGCTGGATGATACCTGATGCCTGTAGTGGCACGTCTATGACTGTCGCAAACCCGCCGCGAGGCAAGAGATGCGTAGGCCAAGCAAATGAAGAAGCTTCGCGCAATTCACTAGCAACGACGCTCATAGAGACGCCGCTACAAGCGATCCATTCACCTGTAGCGGAACGTCTTTGACTGTCGCAAACCCGCCGCGAGGCAAGAGAATCACCCGAGTGAGCAAGTCGGTGAGCAAGTCGGTGAGCAAGTCAGTGAGCAAGTCAGTGAGCAAGTCAGTGAGCAAGTCAGTGAGCAAATCGCGCCCCACCTGCACCAACACTCTTCACTCTGATCCGGGTCCCTCCGCGTTCATTTGACGAATTTTTTGAAGCGGTCAGTTCATCCATGTTCGCTGCGCTACCATTGTGGTTCTCTCACCGGCAATTCCCCCAACCACTCCCTAGCAACAAACCATCTGAAATGATCGGCCCAAGATTTTCTGAGCGAATGCCTTGCCGATCAAAGTGTCTGAAATACCTCGACGGATCGGCCATTTTTCTCCATGACTGTGCAGAATTAATAACATCGTCCGGCAGAGAATTTATGAAAATCATGGATCGTATCAAAAATTGGTATCTGGGAGAGCAGATCTCATATGAGAATGATGATTCTTGTTCAGTTTTCGTCATCGGCTGGTATGAGAAGATTTCTCCATCGGCTCGGATTGCGCGGGCAGTAGTTCGACATTTGGCGCAAGAGTGGAAGTGGTGGGTTGGGACACTCCTTGCGGTTGCTGCACTTGTTGTTTCATTGCAGCAATCTCGCCCATCGACCATTCCATCAGATGCCCGATCACCAACGAATTCATCACAGATCCCAACTCCAACTCCAACTCCAACTCCAACTCCAACTCCAACTCCAACTCCAACGCCAACTCCAACGCCAACGCCAACGCCAACGCCAACGCCAACGCCAACGCCAACGCCGACTCCAACGCCGACTCCGACACTATGAAGAGATCCCAAGAGCCGAACAAAACGTCGGTCATAACTAGCCTTAAGCTTTTCAGTTTAAATCCAATCTCCCTTGATTGTCGGCCGCAGGACCACTATTGACGTTAGCCCAGAAAATCAACTGTATGCTAGAACCTGAATTCACAACTCCCGAGGATAGTCTACCAACTGAGATTTCTTTCGGAGAGTTCCTTGAGTCGCATCCTCCGAATCAACTTGCACGCATAATTAAAATTGAAGGATGGTACTCCATCCCAGGCCAAGTTGGTAATTTTCAGGGCATAATAGCGCCAGAGATTCAACTCCACTGTTCACACGATTTGTGCAATGGTGTTCGTTTCTTCCGTTGTACCACCAAGCCTGCAAGCTTGATTAGAGGTAAGTTTGTGAATGATTACTTGACCTATCGCTGCTGGAATTGCCAAAAAACGGAGAAAGTTTTCTCCGTCGCAGTGCGCTGGGACAAGCTTCTAGAAGGACCTATTTTAGTGTCTGGCGATGCGATAAAGTTCGGAGAAATCCCTCCATTTGGACCTCCCACGCCAGCTCGGCTCATCAAGTTAATCGGTCCGGACAGAGACGCATTTCTGAGTGGAAGACGATGCGAGAATCAAGGTCTTGGAATCGGGGCATTCGTATACTATCGACGCGTCGTGGAGAACCAGAAGGTTAGAATACTTCAAGAAATTAGAAAAGTTGCCATAAAGGTCGGGGCAAAGTCGGCAGCGATCAAAATCCTCGAAGATGCCGAAAAGGAGGTCCAGTTTACGAAAGCGATGGAAATGGCGAAGCCCGGCTTGCCCGAGAGTCTCTTGATTGATGGTCACAATCCTTTGGGACTCCTCCATTCAGCTTTGAGTGAAGGAGTTCACGCAATGTCTGACGAGGAGTGCCTTAGGCTAGCAGGGAGTATTCGAGTTGTCCTAGGAGAACTGTCAGAACGCATAGCACAAGCGCTCAAAGATGAAGTAGAGCTTAAGAATGCTCTCACCACGCTGATGAATCGGAACAAGAGCTAAATCGCACACGGGAGTATTAGCTCCCGTGTTCCACATGACCCCGCGTCCCGTTTTGACTCCAAGCCACCTTCGATGCGGGATGGCTTCGAGGTTTTCAAAAGCAGTTACAATGGCTATCTCATTATAGAAGCAGCTTCAATCAGACATCTACCCCGCCTCATTTCCCAACGACCACAAAAAACCCGCCGCAGCGTGAGGCTACGGCGGGTTTGTTAAAGGGTTCGTCAGGTTTCCTCAGCCCTGCGGTTTATCCCTCGACTTGTCCTCGTTATTTCTCGTCGGGTCTTCGAGCAGGGATTGGTTGAAATAATCCACGGCGCGCTCTGGCTGGCCGAGGTGGTGGAGGGCGATGGTGAGCAGGTTTTTCCCGAGTTGGAGTTCCAAGACGCTGCGAGTGGCGGCGACGTTGGCGCGGGCTTGGGCGAGTTCGCCCTTGGTGTCCACCTGGCCATCGCGGGCGTTGGTGAAGGTGCTTTTCAGGGCGGTGAACTCGGCGAGAAGCTCGGGACCGAGCTGGGCTTGGTATTTACCGGCTGCGGTGATGAGGCGTTCGAGCAGGCCAGAAATCTGGCCGAGGCGGGCCATGTTGTATTCCTTGAGGCCTTGCGGGAAGAACTCGGCGTAAGGACCGCTGCCTTTGCCGAACTTGTCTTTCACCCGGCCTTCACGCTGGCGCACGGTGGTGCGGAAAAGTTGCAGCGCCTCGTCCTTGGTGATGGTGCCGCCGGATTGGGTGGCTTGGAGGGTGGTGCGGGCGGAAATCTTCTCGTCGAAGGCATCGAACGCGGTCTGCGTAGGAGCCAGCAAGGCGATGAGATTGACGGGCAGGGCGGGAAGAGCCTTGAGCTTGCCCAGATGATCTTCGGTGAACTGGCGGAGTTCCTCAGCGCTGATTTCCACGCTGGCGAAGTGATTTTGGAAGAGTCGTTGGATGTTGATCATACGCCCATTGCAAATATCAGCTGGGCCTTGGAACCACAAGGAGTTTGGCTATGATACTTGTTCATCTGAAACCCTAGTCTCGGAAAATTCGGATCATGCCGACTCAAGGAGCAAAGGACGTTCGAAATTTTCCGAGTGGTCATTTCCATGTGACAAGAGGCATTCGGAATTTTCCGAATGGCATTTATCAGGTGACAGGAGGCGTTCGGAATTTGTCGAATGGCATTTATCAGCTGACGAGAGCCATTCGGAATTTGTCGAATGGCATTTATCAGCTGACAGGAGCCATTCGGAATTTGTCGAACGGTATTTATCAAGTGACGAGAGCCATTCGGAATTTGTCGAATGGCACTTCCCGAATGATTATGGCCACTCGGACTATTTCGAATGCTCCGAGAAGCCTGTTGAGCGCCCCATCGGCTCCTTCTAGCCTTCCTCCGCGCAGTGGATCGCCCTTCCGCGCTTAGCTCATGGTGACGGCTTCTTCATTTTCATGTTTGGTATTTCCAGCGGTGACTTGCAGCTCATTTACAACGTGCCCACTCTCGGCACACGTAAGCCAGTGGAGGCAACGGGGAGTAACGCTCCTCATCGAATTAGAGCTACTAACTCCGCCGTGGATGAGCTAGCCGTTTTAAAAGATCATGATAGAATTACTCAGATACCGAGATCTCACCCGTGTGATCTACTTCCGCGATCTACTGGAAGAAGCTGGCATCAGAACGTTCATCCGGAACGAGAATTTATCCAATACAGGCGTCTCGATTCCTGACTACTTTCCGGCTCTTTGCATCCTGAATGAATCGGAACAGCAAGTGGCGATGGATCTGATTCGGGTTGATTTAGCGGCGAACGAAAAACCAAGTGGGCCAGAATGGATTTGCGGGGACTGCCAGGAGTCCTCTCCAGCCAATTTTGATACATGCTGGAACTGCGGCACCATCGGCTTATCACCATCAAGGCCAGATGCCGAGTCGGGTTCCACACAACCCAGCGCTCGGCTTTGACTCCGTCTATGCGCACTGGCTTTCCACAAAAGTGCTACGCGAAATTCATCGGCACCGACGCTCATAGAGACGACGCTACAAGCGATTCCTTCACCTGTAGCGGCACGTCTGTCGCTAACTCGCCGCGAGGCATGAGATACCTGGCCGTGCAAATGAAGAGGCTTCGCGCAGTTGATCGACACCGACGCTCATAGAGACGACGCTACAAGCGATTCCTTTACCTGTAGCGGCGCGTCTGCGACCGTCGCTAACTCGCCGCGAGGCAAGAGATGCCTGGCCGAGCAAATGAAGAAGCTTCGCGCAGTTCATCGGCATCGACGCTCATAGAGACGACGCTACAAGCGATTCCTTCACCTGTAGCGGCGCGTCTGCGACCGTCGCTAACTCGCCGCGAGGCATGAGGTGCCTGGCCGAGCAAATGAAGAGGCTTCGCGCAACTCACCGACACCGACGCTCATAGAGACGAAGCTACAAGCGATTCCTTCACCTGTAGCGGCACGTCTGCGACCGTCGCTAACTCGCCGCGAGGCAAGAGATGCCTGGCCAAGCAAATGAAGATGCTTCGCGCAATTCATCGGCATCGACGCTCACAGAGACGCCGCTACAAGCGATTCTTTCACCTGTAACGGCGCGCGCTAGCTCTTGAGGGTTGGCATTTCCTTCCTGCCTCGTTCCTCACTGGTTCGACTTATCGAACGCAGCGTCGAAGGCGAGGGTGCTGGAGGGGAAATCCACGGCGCGGACGAAGGCGGCGGCTTCTTCACCCCCGTGAACGCGGTCCATGCGGATGTCTTCCCACTCGACGGAGAGCGGTCCCTTGTAGCCGACGTCGTTGAGCGCGACGATGATGTCTTCGAACTCGATGTCGCCATGACCCAGCGAACGGAAATCCCAGAAGCGCCGGGCATCGCCGAAATTGGTGTGGCCACCGAAGACGCCGACTGAGCCGTCGCCGTGGTTCCACCAGACGTCCTTCATGTGGACGTGGTAAATCCGGGAGCCGAGGTCGCGGATAAATTTGACGTAGTCCACGCCTTGGTAACCGAGGTGGGAGGGGTCGTAGTTGAAGCCAAAGCGTTTGTGATTCCCAACGGCGGCGAGGGCGCGCTGGGCGGAGGCGATGTCGAAGGCGATCTCGGTCGGGTGGACTTCGAGGGCGAAGTTGACGTCCAACTTTTCATAGGCGTCTAGGATCGGTAGCCAGCGCTTGGCGAAGTCTTTGAAGCCTTTTTCATAATACTCCTGGGAGGTCGGCGGGAAGGCGTAGAGCGAGTGCCAGATCGAAGAGCCGGTGAAGCCATTGACCACGGCTGGGAAATCATCCTTCCCTGCCCTGCCGGGCTTGGCGTTGAAAAAGGCGCGGGCGGCCTTGCCGGTGGTGATCATTTTCTTGGCCGCGCGCTTGCGGACGCCTTCTGGGTCGCCGTTGCCCCAGACGTCTGGTGCGAGGATGGCTTGGTGGCGCTCGTCGATGAGGTCGCAGACGGCTTGGCCGACGAGGTGGTTGGAAACGGCATAACAAGTGAGGCCGTGGTCGGCGAGCAGTTCCCACTTGGCCTTGACGTAGGCTTTCGAAGAGGCGGCGGCGTCCACGTCGAAATGGTCACCCCAGCAGGCGAGTTCGAGCCCGTCGTAGCCCATTTCGTAGGCCAGTGGCGCGAGTTTTTCCAAGGGAAGGTCGGCCCATTGGCCAGTGAAGAGTGTGACGGGACGTGACATGATGGTTGGTGGTGTTGCTGGTGGATGATGAATGGGTTCCCGGCGCGTGATAAAGGAAAAACTTGGGCGGCAGCCGCCCGTTCATCCACTGCGTAGCTAGCTCACTCCTCCGATTCATCATGACCCATTCAAAATCCCGGACAAATAGAAGAGTCACCCAGAACTATTTGGTACATGCGCATCTAAAAAACAACCGTTCTGAATACGCCGAGATTTTTGCTAGCAGGATGAATCGGTTTCCGATAGGACAACCAAGTTCGATTATCAAATCGATAGGTTCGAATGAACGATTTCGTTACCATCATCACACCAACAATGAAATTCATACAAACTACACGCCTATTGCCTTTCCTACTCGGCATGGCCTCTCTCACCTCGGTCGCGTCTGCTGCCGTCACCGTCACAACCTCTGGCACTGGAGCAGGCGGAGATGCCACCATCACTCTGCCTGAGATCGAGTTCACCGCCACTGCACCATTCGCAGGGGGGGGTTTGCTCCTTGTGTTCGATGAGGCTCAACCTAGCGTTAGCTTTAGCCAAAGTTTTGATTTCACAGGTCCAGATTTGGGAGGGGGGCCTATCGGTGTTGTGGGGAGTTCGGGCTTTGTACAAAATGATTTCACAGGAAATGATCCCTTTATAGCCACAATTACTGCTCTCCCATTCAGTATCGGTGATGTCGTAACCTTCGCAGGTGGATCATCTCATCTGATTTCAGTAGTGAGCGCATACACGATTTTTCCTTCAGGTTCGTATGAAGTTTTTTTGGCGAATTCTACCGCCTCAAGACTTAGTGCCAATGGTGTAGCCGTTCCAGAACCCGCTTCAGCGCTTCTTCTGAGTGTTGGGATTCTGGGCTATGCGGCTCGCCGCCGTAGAGGCAATTAAGCCCCTTACTTCAGCCGCCGGGTTTACTTGAAACGACTTGCTTGTCACCCTCACGCCAGCAGGTCACCGCTTCCTCCGGCCTAGCAATCTTCAGAAAAGCCCCGGCCCGCGCATGCGAGTCGGGTTTTTTCCATCAATCCATCTGCGAGGCAGTGTGCCTGCCTCCCGACTCACTTGAAAGTTTCAAGCGTCGGAACGTGGCGGAATGCTGGCTCTGCGGTTTTATCCAATCGACATTTTCGCGCCGCTACGGCGTATTCCCGCCGTGCCTACTGTCCAACTCAAGTATCAATCCTTCCACCCCTCGATCTGGCCGAAAATGATTGGTGAGGTCTCCCGCGATGCGACGCCGGGATCATTTGTGCTCGTGCTGGGGAAGGAGGGCACGCCTTTCGGCTGGGGGCTGTGGAATCCGAAGTCACGGATGCCGCTGCGGGTGGTGAGTCATTCGCTGGAGGAGCTGGAAGATGAGTCATTTTTTGAAAACGCGATCCGCCGAGCCGCACAGCTCCGCCGGGAGGTGTTGAAACTGGATGCGGAGACGGACAGCTACCGGGCGATCCATGGCGATGCGGATTTCTTGCCGGGCATGGTGGCAGATAAATTCGCGGATGTGCTCTCGGTGGAAATCACCAACCTCGCGGCGTGGCAGCGGCTGCCGAAGTGGCTGCCACTGCTGCACGAATGCTTCGACACGAAGCGCGTAGTGGTGGGGGTGGACATGGATTTAGCCCGCATCGAGGGAATCCCACGGCTGGGTGGCGTGCGCTCGGACGAGGTGCGCTCGGTAAAAATCCGGGAGCATGGGGTGCGCTATGAGGTGGACTTTAGCAATGGCCATAAGACCGGGTTTTTCTGCGACCAACGGGACAACCGACGGACCTTCGGCGCACTGGCGGCGGGGCGGACGGTGTTGGATTTATGCTGTTACACCGGTGGCTTCGGCATCTCGGCGGCGCTGGGTGGGGCAGAGGAAGTCACGGCGGTGGATCTGGATGAGACAGCGGTGGCGATGGCCAAACGGAATGCGAATTTGAATCAAGCACGGGTGAAATACACCCATGCGGACGCTTACACCTGGGCGCGGACGATGATTGAGAATGGGCGCACGTGGGATCTCGTCATCGCCGATCCACCGAAGTTCATCCACGGGCGTGAGGATGAGACGGGAATCGCGAAGTATGCGGATTTAAACAAACTGGCGTTGCAACTGGTGGCTCCGGAAGGGCTGTATGTGACGTGTTCGTGCTCGGGTCAGCTAGGGGCGGGTGAGTTCGAGCAGATCGTGGTGAACTCCGCGCACCGGCGGAACAAGCGCTTGCAGATTTTTGATCGGACCGGGGCAGGGCCGGATCACCCGACGCTGTCGAATTACCCGGAATCTCGCTATTTAAAGGTGCTGTGGTCACGGGTGATCTGAGGCTGAGCCATGAAGCGGTTTGAAAAAATCCATGCCCTGCTCGCCACCTCGCGAGTGGCGAATCTGCCGAGCGTGGTGAGTAATGTCTGGCTGGGCGCAGCTCTCGGAAGCTTAGCGCGGGCCTGGGAGGGGCGAGAAATCCCGTGGGTCGCCACAGGAGGACTGATGCTGGCGGGGATGCTGCTGTATGTGGCGGGGAATTTTTTCAACGACTGGCAGGACCGTGAGTGGGACATGCAGCACCGACCGGAGCGAGGGCTGCCGCGGGGTTTATTCCCGGTGAATTCGTATCTCATGGTGGCTCTGAGTGCAGCGCTAGCAGGCGTGCTGCTGGCGGGATGGGTGAGTTGGAAAAGCGGGGTGGTGGCGCTGGGGATCTGCGGCTGCATCTGGATTTATACAGTGTGGCATAAGCGCTGCCGCTGGGCGGTCATCCCGATGGGGCTGTGCCGGGGACTGCTACCGGTGATGGCCTTTGTGGCTTTTTCGGAAACGCTGAGTCTGGTGGGACTGGCGGCGGCTGGGGTGTTCACCTACATCGTGGGGCTATCCTTAACGGCGCGGTATGAATCGCTGGCCCAAGCTCCGAAAATGGCGGGGCTGATCACGCGAATTCTCCTGCTAGGGACGGCGCTGCTGCTAGGCTGGCGGCAGGCGGAGATCCCAGCAGAACCCTGGATGGCACTGGTGGCGGTGCTGCCGTATCTCTTGTGGACGAGCGCATGCCTGCGGTGGTGGCGGAGGCCGATCCCGCGCTTAGTTGCGCGATTGTTAGCGGGGATTCCCTTGGTGGACGCGATCGTGCTGCTACAAATCGCACTGGTCTTCGCACGCGTGGGTCCGAGCTGGGATGCTTATGTGCTGGCCTGCTTCACCATTTCACCGCTGGCGTTTATTTCCGCGCTGTTTCTCCAAAGACTGGCACCGGCGACTTGATCCATGCTTGCGGGATGTCTGTTCCCGCGCTCCACTTAGCGCACGCATGAGCATCGCTGCAAAACAAGAGCTTCTGGTGGAGGAACTCGCCCTCTTTCAAGATTGGACGGAACGGTATGAATACGTCATCGGCCTCGGGAAAAAACTCCTGCCGATGGCGGATGCGGCGAAGACTCCGGAACACTTGATCAAGGGCTGCCAATCTCAAGTCTGGCTGGACGCGCACAAGGAGGACGGGAAAGTATGCTTCACTGCGGACTCTGACTCCTTGATCACCAAGGGCATGATCGCCCTCTTCGTGCGGGTGCTGGACGGTGAGACGCCCGACGCGATTCTCACGGCAGACATGAGCTTCATCGACCGCACGGGGCTGAAGGAGCATCTTGCGCCGACGCGTGCAAATGCCTTGAACTTGATGGCGAATCAGATGAAAAAGCGTGCACTCGAATTCGCACACTCATGATCCTCGCCTCACTACTCGACTTTCACTGGCTCGCGGACCCACAGGCATGGGGCGCATTGTTGACGCTGACCTTGTTGGAGATCGTCCTCGGGATCGATAACATCATTTTCATTTCCATCTTGGTGGACCGTCTGCCGGAGGAGCAGCGCAAGCAGGGGCGGCTCATCGGGCTAAGTCTGGCGATGGGGGCGCGGATGCTGTTACTGCTGTCGATTTCATGGATCATGAGTCTGCAAAATGGGCTATTCCAATTTCCGGTGCATCCGGCGCTGTGGGACATGATGCCATCTGCGGCAGAGCATGGTGGGCAATTGGTCCTCTCTATCAAAGATCTCATCCTGCTCGGAGGTGGATTTTTCCTAATCTGGAAATCGACCAAGGAAATCCATCACAAGTTAGAAGGTCACGATGAGGCGATGGCAGCCAGCGGGGCGAAGGCGAGCTTCGCGGCGGTGTTGGTGCAGATCGCGATGATCGATATCATTTTCTCGCTCGACTCGGTGATCACGGCGGTGGGCATGGTGAATGACCCGACGCGAGTTTCCCTGATGATGGTGGCGGTGTTGATTTCCATCGGCGTGATGATGCTGGCTTCCGGGGCGATCAGTGGCTTCGTTTCACGGCATCCATCGGTGAAAATGTTAGCGCTGTCGTTCCTGATTCTCATCGGCACGGCACTGATGGCTGAGGGGCTGCACTTCCATATTCCGAAGGGATTCATCTACTTCGCGATGGCCTTCTCACTGGCAGTGGAATTGCTGAACCTGAAGATCCGCTCGAAGAGTGCCGCTTAAACGGGAAAGCTGGAGGCTCATTTCAAATCGGCCAAACGCTGGCGGCACCAGGCGAGTCCGTCCGTGTATTCTTGGCGATTGGGGTGAGAGCGGAGTAGGGTTTCCCAGAGGGTGATGGCTTCGGCGAAGCAGCGGGAAGACGATTCTTTCTGGCTGGCGAGCTGAAGCGCATGGCCAAGATCACCGTGGAGGTAAGCTCCGGAGCGTTGCAATTGCTCCTTGCTGGGACCGCCCTGGGTGATGTCGGACTCGACCCTCTTGAGTAAATCGGCGGATTTCTGGAGTCGGGAAATTTCGTCGAGACGCTGCCCCGCGGTGCCCAGCATTTTCCCTTGTTGCCACCAGAGTAGGGCGAGCTGGAAAGAAATGAAGGCGTTATCCGGGTTGGAACTATGGAGGACTTCGAGCATTTTCACGGCTTCGTCGTAGCCCTTGGTGGCGACCTCGGATTTACCACGGTCACGCTGGATGCCTGCAAGTAGGCCGAGTTGGGAGGCTTTTCTCGCGATGGCTTCTGGTTGATTGGGGGCTGCGAGGAGTAAACTTTCGAGGCGCTTGATGGCCTCCGTGGCGGCCACTTCAGCCGAATTAAGGTCACCAGAGAACAGAGCGGAATCGGCCATGGCGCTGTAACAAGCGGCTAGCGCGAGCAGCAGGGTGGCATCAGTCGGCTTGGATTGAAGCGAGTTGATCAATTTCTGGGCGGCGAGAGATCTGACTTCGCGGGCGTCGCCAAGGCTGCCCATGCCTTCGAGAATGGTCGCGGAGGAGAGGTAACAGGCAGCCAGCTCGGAGCGTAAAATCGCGGCATCTGGGCGTTGTTCGGAAATTCGGTTGAGCGTTTGGGTCGCTTGCATCGACTGCTCCACGGCAGCCGCCTCATTTCCTTGGGCGGCGAGGACTTGCGCCTCGTGGAAGTCGAGGATGGCCAGTTGCTGGTTCAGTCGGTCGGAGGATAGATCGAACTGCGGGAGCGCTTTGAGAGCTTGGCGTGCCGCGACAAATGCAGTGCCTGTTTCGGGTTCTCCTTTGGCTTGGAGAATTAGCGCATAGAGCAACGAATTGCTAGCGAGCCGGAAACGAATCTCGGGGTTTTCAGGGAGATTCGCCCACGCCGATTGGGCGGCGTTGAGGCGCTGTTTGGCGAGTGGTGCATCGCCAGCCGAGAGGGCGATTTCCGCAAGTTGGAGACTGACCCGTGCCCGCTCGGCCTCCATGGCGGGATCGGTGGAGTGTTGTGCGAGGAAATCAGTCAGATAGTCTTCGAGTGCCTTGAGCCGCACGTCATGGCCGTCCAGCGGTGGGAGGTGGCGATTTCCCTTTTCCATGGCCCACGAGAATAGGCGATCCCCGATGAGACGCGACGCCGCCAGTTCGGAATTAAACTGCTCACGCTCCCGATTGAACACCGTCTGGGAAGCCAGCATTTCCGCCTTGAGCGAATCTTCCAGCTGATGGGAAACGACGACTGGAGGAGTCTTTTTCGCATCGGCCAGTGCCTGTAGCTGCTGCGTGTGCGATTGTTGCCACAGTGCCGCCAGCAACACTGAAGCGGCCACAGCCCCGCCGGCGACGAAGGTCGCACGCCAAGCACGATGCTCGGCCCGGCGGCGTAGATCCATGAAAACGGTCTGCTCCATTTCACGCTCGGACTGGTCTTCCAAGTCCTTGAGCCCCCTAGCCACCTCGATCATCGACACCGGACGCTGCATTGGCTCAAGGGCGAGGCAGCGTTCGATCCATTGCCGGAATTCCGCCTCCAAAGGACTCACCGCAGGTCCGGGCCAAGACAGCTCAGGTTGGCGTTCAAGATTGCGGGCAACCCGAGTAAGATCGGCTTGAAGGCCAGGTTTCACTTGGGCACCAGCGGCGGGCGCCACCGCGCGAAATGTCTCATCACAACGAGGAAATTTCCCGGTCAAAAGGCGGTAGCTCAGCACTCCAAACGCAAAAACATCCCAGCGGTAGCCTTTTTCTTCGAGGTAACCAGCGGGATCCTTGAGCTGCTCGGGGGATTGGTAGAGAACCGCATCGGTAAATTGAAATTTCGCCACTCCTGGCATGTTCCCAAGCGCCCAATCGCTGAGTAGCACCGCAGAATCTTCACTGAAAAAAACATTCCCCGGCTTCAAATTGCCGTGCGCAACCCGGCGCTCATGCATACTGGCCAAGGCGACAGCAAGGGATTTTACCAACGCCCAAGAGTCGAGTCCCGGGTGCTCATCCAGCCGAGTTTGTAAATTCCGCGAGAGGGTTCCCCCGTCCGCTGCCACCTCCCCCACCAAGGGCGTGATCCAAAATGCACTTTCCGTGGTGAATTCCTGTGAAATAAGTGGCATCACCCCAGCTGGCCACCCGCCCTCGCTGAGGCGCTCGGTCATCTTTTGTAAAAGCTTCCGTGAAATCGCGGCCTCCTTGAAAACTTTCAGCACACCATCTCCGATGAAATCCTCATTAACCTGATAATTCTGCCCACAACCGCCATGACCGATGAGTCGATGCTGTTTGTTATCATCGACTTGTGGCGAATCCATTCGCAGCTACACTAGTCCCAAAATAGCTCTACGACAACGCCATATCTCAAAAGAACAATCCTCATGAAATGTGCGACCCATCACCTCCGTAATCCGGTATTAGCCTCAACCCATTTTTCTTATGCGTCCTAAATGCCCGGGAAATCCCCTAGCTCGTTACTCCTCACGCCGTGAATTTTTCTACGTCGGCCTGCTCGGTGGCATCGGCCTGACCCTGCCGCAGTTCCTTAGCAGTCGCGCGGCAGCGGCCACAAAATCCTTCGGCACCCACCCTGCCGTGGCTCAAGGCGTGATTCACATTTTCCTCCCAGGTGGCATCGCCCACCAAGAGTCATTCGACCCGAAGCCGCTAGCCCCTGCCGAATACCGTGGCCCCTTCGGTGCCATCGACACCAAAATCCCGGGCGTGCAATTCAGCGAATTCATGAAGGAAACCGCCCAGATCGCGGATAAAATCACCCTGATTCGCTCGATGTCCCACGGCGAGGCGGCCCACGAACGCGGCACTCACAACATGTTCACCGGCTACCGCCCCTCCCCCGCACTCGAATATCCGTCGATCGGTTCAGTCATTTCACACGAACTCGGAACCCGCAATGACCTCCCGCCCTACGTCTGCGTCCCTTCCGTGCCCAACGAATATGCGAATTCCGGCTACCTCTCCTCCGCCTTTGGCCCCTTCGCCCTCGGTTCCGATCCCGTAGCAGGAAATTTCCAAGTCCGCGATCTCAACCTCCCAGACGGCGTGGACGCCGCTCGCTTCGCCCGCCGTCGCTCGCTGCTCGAAACCGTGGATCACCATTTCCGGGCACTCGAAGATTCGGACGCCATCCACTCGATGGATGCCTTCTACGAGCACGCCTACAGCCTCATTTCCTCTCAAAAAGCCCGCGAAGCCTTCAATCTAAAGGCTGAGCCCGACTCCCTCAAAGACGAATACGGCCGCAGCGCCCCAGGCCAGCGGATGCTGCTCGCCCGCCGCTTGATCGAGGGCGGGGTGCGCTTCGTCTCACTCACCGCCGGTGGCTGGGACCACCACGACAACATCAAAGCCGGCATCCAGAAGGATCTCCCTGCTACCGACAAAGCCATCGCCGCACTCATCCGCGATCTCGCCCGCCGGGGCATGCTCGACTCCACACTCGTCATGGTCACCACCGAATTTGGCCGCAGTCCCAAGATCAATCCCACGGGCGGCCGCGACCACTGGCCACGCGTCTTTTCCACCATGCTCGCGGGCGGCGGCATGAAACAAGGCTATGTCCATGGTGCCTCAGATAGCCTTGGCGGTGAAATCGATTCTGACGGCGTGAGCGTAGCCGACTTGACCTCTACACTTTATCACCAGATCGGCATCAATGCCGAGAGCGAACTCATGTCACCCGGGAACCGCCCCATCGAAATCTGTCAGGGCGGCGAGGTCCTGGACGCTTTGCTGGCCAAGCGGGCGTAAGGGTAAATCACCGCCACTTCGTGAAATTTCCAATCATCATCCTCCTCGGTCTCAGCCCACTACTTGCAGCATTCACCCCCACGCTCACCCGGCTAGAGCCAGCGGGCGGCCAGCGTGGGACCGAGCTGGAGATTCATTTTTACGGCGAACGACTCAGCGGGATCGATAAGCCACTTTTCTATCAATCTGGCCTCACGCTCTCCGCCATCGAGATAAAGGACGCGCAACACGCCGTCGCGAAGCTCAGCATCGCCCCAGATGCGCCACTCGGGGAACACGCACTCCGCCTAACCGGCCCCGGTGGCTTGACCGAACTCGGCACGTTCTGGGTCGGACAATTTCCCAATGTCTCGGAAATCGAACCAAACGCCACTTTTGAAAATGCCCAGCGCGTCGAACTCAACAGCACCGTGCTCGGCATCGCCGAAAATGAAGACGAAGACTACTTCGTCTGCACCCTCCAAAAAGGCCAACGCCTCTCCGTAGAACTCGAAGCCATGCGGCTGGGCCGGACATTTTTCGACGCCACCCTCCATGTCCTCGATCCTCAGAAAAACGAACTCGCGCTCTGTGACGACTCGCCACTTCTGCGCAATGACCCATGGATTTCACTCATCGCCCCGGTCGCTGGAGACTACCGGATCCTCGTCCACGCCGCTGCCTATGAGGGATCCAAGCAGTGCCACTACCGCCTTCACCTCGGCACATTCACCCGTCCCACTGCCGTTTTCCCCAGTGGCGGTAAACCCGGCGAAACGATCAATTTCACCTTCCTCGGTGATCCAACCGGCCCCTTTCAGCAAACCTTCACTCTCCCGCTAGAACCCACCGCGAGCTACCCTGTCTTCCCAATCATCGACGGCCTATCAGCCCCCTCCCCACTCTACCTTAGAGTCTCTCCACTGGAGTCTAACTCCGTCACAGCCGCCACCTCTAACGGGCAACTTTCCTCTGCCTCGCCCACCCCGCCGATCCCTTGCGCGGTCCATGGCACCATGGAACAGAAGAACACCAGTCAGTGGTTCAGTTTCACCGCCACCAAGGATCAAAACCTCCGGCTCCGGGTCGTCGCCCGTGCTCTCCGCTCACCGCTCGACTCCATACTCTCGCTCCATCAGCCAGATGGGAAATCCCTCGCTTTCAACGATGACCAAGGCTCGCCGGATAGCCTCATTAATTGGACCTGCCCAGCCGACGGCAGCTACTTCCTTCAAGTCCGCGACCAGCTCAAACGAGGTGGCCCGGACTTCAGCTACCGTCTTGAAATCGACCTCAAGTCACCCGCTCTCAGCGCCAGCCTACCCACCGTGGAGCGCATCAAAAGCCAACTCGACAAAACCTTCCCCATCCCGCTTGGTAACCGTTACGCCACCGTGATCCAACTCACCCGGGAAAACACCAACTGCGCCGCCCTCTTCCAAGCCAGCGATCTACCGGCTGGAGTCACCCTCCAAAGCCCAGCGATCCCCAACTCGATCACCTCCTTTCCCGTCGTCTTGGAGGCCAGTGCCGATGCGCCACTCGCGGCCAGCCTGCACGCCTTCAGCCTCCATTCCTCCGGCATCTCGCCCGAACTGAGCGGTCCCCTCATCGACACCATCCATCTCGTCGATGTCAACAACGAGGGAGCCTACCACTCTGTGAGGCTCGCCCGTATCGCTACCGCCGTCACCCGCCCGGCCCCTTTCCACGTTGACCTCATTCCACCGAGCGTGCCGATCGTGAAAAATGGCACGCTCCCCCTCCAAGTCCACGTCACCCGCGACCCCGGCTTCACCGAAAAAATCACCGTCCGCTTTCTCTGGTCGCCGCCTGGCATCAGCGGTCCCGTCAGCCTCGATCTCCCTCCCGAGCAATCCAACCTCGCCTACGAACTCAACGCCAGCGCCGATGCCGCCCCGGCAGATTGGCAAGTCTGCGTGCTAGCCGAGGCGAACACACCGGAAGGCCCCGTCGTCGTTTCTTCTGCGCTTTGCCCCCTGAAAGTGGCTGAGCCCTACCTCACCATGAGCCTCGACATCGCCGCTACCGAGCAGGGAAAAGTGGCTGCTATGCTGGCGAAAATTGAGATCGCTAGACCCTTCCCTAGTCCCGCCAGCGTCGAGCTCATGGGCCTTCCAGCCGGTGTGACTTGTCCGCCACAGAACCTCACCCACGAGCAGACGGAACTCACCTTTCCCCTCGCCGTCGCCGCCGATGCCAAGATTGGAAAGTTCAGTGGGATTTTTTGCCGCGTCCTCGTTCCGGAGAATGGCAGTCAGGTTCTTCACCATACCGCGCTCAATAGCACGCTCCGCATCGACGCAGCTTCGTCTGCACCCGCTCCGGAAAAACCAATCGCGCCACAAGCCACCACCACAAATCCGGCCAAGCCCCTCTCACGTCTCGAACAGCTCCGCCAACAGTCCAAGGTCAACGGACCTCCGTGACCACCAAAGCGGGCTGATCTAGGGATTCCCCAATTTTCATACCCAAGAGCTTCCGATAGAGGTCACTGGCAGGCGTTAGCAGGGTGATTTCTTGTCCCTCGTGTTGGATTTCCAAACCTCCAGAACTCGGGACAAGCAGGAAAAAAACCGTTTCGCCATGCAGTTTTGCCCCTACCAATGCCCCCGCATCGATTGGATCTGAGCTGGAAAAATCCGGCAGGGTTAGCGCTTCGAAAATCCGCACCGCTTCTGCCAATTCATCCACCTGTCTGGCCTGACCAGCTGCAAGATAGGAAGCCTCCAAGCTCCGCGTGTCATATTTCCCCTCCGCCTTGCTGCCCGGGTCAGTGGCAGCCGCGTGAGCTTCGTGAGCAGCCTTGGAAAGCCGCTCGAAACGGCTGCGAAGTTCATGGCGGATTTGAGCGAGCAGGAGAGATTTCATCAAGCAGGGTGGAAACCTTGCACACCGTCTAGCCGGATGCGAGACTCAATCATGTGCCTCATCTACGTTTATCAAAATTGCAGCACCTGTCGCGACGCACTCAAGTGGTTAAAGGCAAACGGCATCCCTCACCAATCGAAGCCCATCCGTGAAACTCCACCCACCCCCGCAGAACTCTCAACCGCCTTGTTGGCTTGCGCCGGAGATTTACGCAAACTCTTCAACACCTCCGGCCAAGACTACCGGGCACTCGGGCTCAAGGACCAGTTACTGATGATGTCAGAAACTGCGGCCATCGAGCTTCTATCCAGCCAAGGAAACCTCGTGAAGCGCCCCTTTCTCATCCAAGGCAGTACCGTGCTGCTCGGCTTCAAGGAAGAAGTCTGGGCCAGCGCGCTGGTCTAGCACTTCTGTGCTACCAAGCTTAAATTAAACAGATCGCAAGATTCTCCGTTTGCACCGAGGGCGAGGATCTCTTAGCATGTCGATACAGATTTCATGAAAAACCTCATCTTCGCCACTTTCACCTGCTTGATATTTGCCTCCTGCACCCCTTCGACCCCGCAAGCGAGGATTCAGGCGAACCTCGGGAAATTCAACGCCCTCAGCAGCAAGGAAAAAGAATCTGTCCAAAAAGGCCTCATCGCACCCGGCATGTCGGCCGATGCAGTCTTCCTCGCCTGGGGCGCTCCCAGCGACCGCTTTCAAGGCGCGAAGAACAACACGGTCACCGAGCGCTGGGACTACGCAGGCACCCAGCCCGTTTACTCACAGAACTTTTACGGCGTCTATGGCGGCGGATTCGGTCCAGGACGCTACCGAAATGCGAATCTAGCCTTCGCCATGGGACCAGATATCGCCTACATCCCCTACCGCGTCGCCTCCGTCTGGTTCGTCAACAACCGCGTCGATTCTTGGGAGCGAGTGGGCGGCGAAAATGCCCGTCTCGCGCGTCCTATCTGGTGATGCACCCGCATTTTTAAGCACCCATCGACTGCCCAGCCTTGCATGCTAGAGAGAGGCTGGCATGGTTTCTGCCGATGAAAACCTGTGCGCTCGCGATTCTCTACCTAGTCGGCCTCGCACTTGGCGCATGTGCGGCCATCGAGCCCTCAGCCGTCGCAATCCTCTACAACCGCTCGCTCCCAGAATCCCGCAAACTCGCGGAAACCTATCGCAGCGCACGCGGCATTCCTACCGAGAATCTCATCGGCCTAGAACTGCCAATCACCCCCGACATTTCCCGCCAGCAATACGAAAAAACCATCCTCGCCCCCCTCCGTTGGGAGTTCGACGACCGGAAATGGTGGCTTCGCCAAAAAGACCCCGGTGGCATCACCCTGCCCACCGCCAATCAAATCCAAGTACTCGTCCTGATGCGTGGAGTCCCACTCCGCATCCAGCCCACCCCCAAGCCAGCCCCGCCTCCTAACGCCCCGCCGCCACCTCCCCAAGCCACCATCGAAGGCCACGACGAAGCCTCCGTGGACTCCGAACTCGCCATGATGGGCGTCGAAGGCCTGCCCACCGACGGGGTCTTGCTGAATAAATTTCACAAAAGCGAAAAGGGCTTCTCCGAGGCCAAGCTTCCCTTCCTCATCCTCACCGCCCGAATCGACGCCCCTTCAGCACTCACTTGTGAACGCATGATCCGCGACGCCGTGGAAACCGAACAAACCGGCCTCTGGGGACGCGCCTACGTGGACATCGCTAACAAAATCCCCCAAGGCGACCAATGGTTTGAAAACATCGCCAAGGCCAATTTCAGCAACGGCATCCCCACCGTCGTGGATCGGTTCAACGACACCCTGCCGAAGAACTACCCCATGACCGACGCTGCCCTCTACTACGGCTGGTATGATGCGCATGTCAGTGGACCCTTTTTAAATCCACGTTTCCAGTTTCGTAAAGGAGCTGTCGCTATGCACCTGCACTCCTTCAGCGCGGAGCAGCTCACCGATCCCACAAGAAACTGGTCCGGAGCCCTCCTTGAGCGTGGTGCCGCCGTCACCATCGGCAACGTTTACGAGCCCTACCTCCACTTGACCCATGACTTCGGCATGCTGCACCAGCGCCTACTCGCCGGCTTCAGCTGGGTCGAAGCCTGCTGGATGGCCATGCCGGTCACTTCATGGCAAGGCGTCGTGCTCGGAGATCCACTCTACACCCCCTTCGCTCATTTCGACGGCACGGGCCAGACAGTCACCAGCGACAAAGAATTCCGCGCCCTCCGAGCCGCTGCCATCGAGTGGAAAACCAATCCCCCAGAACGCATCCAACAGTTGGAAAAAGCGGCCGAACGCCTGAACAGCGGCATCCTCGCCGAGGCACTTGGCCTAGAATTCGCAGAAAAAAAAGACTCCCTCAGCGCCACTCGTTGGTTTCGCTCCGCTAAAAATTTCTACGTCAAAGAAGACGACAAGCTGAGACAAGATCTTCTCTGCATCGCCATCGACCGCACCGAAAACCGTAAGGACCTAGCCATCAACGGACTTCGCGACGCACAAATCCGCTACGGCCCCCTCCCAGAAACCGAGGCCGTCAAGGGCTGGCTCGACATCCTCGCCCCCCCTCCGCCACCGCCAGCACAAGTGCCACAACCGCCTAAGCCATAATGCTCCGGCCCCTTTTGAAATGACTTACGGATTTCTCCTAGAATCAATCTGGCATCCACCCCTCGCCTTTGCCGAAACCGCATCCGCAGCGCTGCCACCTGAGTTAGAGTTGCAAGCCCTATGGTTCAGCGGTGCCTTCGGCAGAACCTTCCGCACCACCACCGGGAGGTCCTTGAAAATCGTGCAATTCGGCGAGTGGAACCGTGGTGCAGGCCCGGATTTCATCCACGCCGCCATCGAGATCGACGGGGAACTCCGCACCGGCCCCA
Organism: Verrucomicrobiaceae bacterium; assembly: GCA_027484055.1. Lineage (GTDB taxonomy): Bacteria > Verrucomicrobiota > Verrucomicrobiia > Verrucomicrobiales > Akkermansiaceae > Luteolibacter. The sequence continues at coordinate 91,632 of JAIXQH010000008.1, forward strand.
TCGAGCTCGACTCTTTGGCCAGTGATTGGGAAACCCATGGCCACGCCGAGAATCCAGCCTTCCAAGACGTCATCTTGCATGTCGTTTTCCAAGCAGATGCCCGCCGTCTGTTTACCCGCTCACTCACCCATCAGGAAATCCCACATCTCGTCATCAGTGAGTTACAACTCTCTGACGCCTTAAATCGCCCCCAGCGTGAAGTGGCCATCGCCCACCCAGGGCGCTGCGTCACCCCGCTCAAGCAGCTCCCTTCCGGCGCGCTTCGCCGCCTGCTCGACGAGGCCGCTAGCCATCGCGCCGCCACGAAAGCCGCCCGCTGGCTTCGCTGCGCTGAGATCCATGGGCGCGATGCCGCACTCTTCCAAGCCACCGCCGAGACTCTCGGCTACCGCGGTAACGCCTTGCCCATGCGGCTGCTCGCCCAGCGCGCGCCCCTCTCACTCCTCAAATCCGAAGGCGAAGCCGCCGAGGCCATCCTCTTCGGCACCGCTGGATTTCTCTCACCCCACGTTCATGAACTCGCCCTCAGCGACACCCGGGTTTACTTGCGCGGCCTCTGGGACACCTGGTGGCAAGACCGCCCGCGTCATGAAGCCGCCACCGGTCGTGAAATTCCCTGGAAAACTCACGGTCAACGCCCAGCGAATCATCCACATCGCAGGATCGGCACACTCGCCGCTCTCGTCAAAGTCTGGCCTGCCTACCGCCGCCTCGCGCTCGCTCGCCCCTTCGCCGCCAAGCCCTTGATCGATTTCCTCCAAACTCTTCACCACGACTTCTGGAGCTACCACCACACCCTCACCTCCGCCACCTCCAAGCAACGCGTCGCCCTCTTCGGCCGCTCACAAGCCACCGAACTCGTCGCCAACCACCTCGCCCCGCTCGCACTGTTTGAAAACGGCATGAGCTACGCAGACTATTTCAAACTCCGAAACTCCGCTCCTAACGATCAAGTGAAGCGCTGCTCGATCCGGCTCTTTGGCTCACAGAAAGCCGCCGCTCCTTGGCTCCGTCGGGTCTGTGACCACCAAGCACTGCTCCAGATTTACCAAGACTTCTGCCTCGAAGACTTCTCCGACTGCGCCTCCTGCCCCTTTCCAGAACAACTTGCGCAATGGCGCTAACCCCTTTTTCTTCGCCCATGACCATCCTTCTCAACGGCACCCGCCACGAACTCGACTCACCCCTGAGTGTGAGCGCACTGCTGGACCAGCTCGGCTTCGGCGAAAAACCCGTGTTAGTCGAGTTGAATGAACAAGCCATTTTCCCCCGTGATTACCCGCACACCCAAGTCGAAGCCGAGGCCCGAGTCGAACTCGTCACCCTCGCCGCCGGTGGCTAAATTCTACCGTCACCCCTTTAATTTAAACTCTCTTGGTATTTTTCCCTTGCCACAAGAGCACGTCGAATACCATCGTCCGCCCGCGTCCCAACAGGTCGCAATTCCGGCGTAGCTCAGCGGCAGAGCGGGTGACTGTTAATCACTAGGTCCTAGGTTCGATCCCTAGCGCCGGAGCCATCTTAAATCATGGATGACGCGCGACTGACGCATATGATTTTCGGAAAGACTTTCCGACTGTGAACACCAAATGTGAACACTTTTGTCACGTTGAGCATTTTTCACTTCGGTTACTGGGAATCCCGCCTGCTTGATTCCCCCATGGAATCCATCAAACGCGCCCACCTCGCTGGTCCCAGAGCGCGACGGCGACAGCCAAGTCATCACCGAACTGATGATTCTCGATTCAAAATCATAAAATCGGACCGAAAAAATCAGAATTTATCTCACTAAAAATCCAACTATCCTTCAAGGAAATGAAAATCACCGTCGATCTCCCCGAAACCGAACTCAGCGAGATTTGTGAAATCACCGGTATTTCTAAAAAAGGCCTCGCCATTCGCAAGCTACTTGCAGATACCCTGCAAGCCCAACGCCGCGCCAAAATCGCCGGAAAATTCCTCTCCGGACAATGGTCCGCTGAGTTGAAGGACTTCGAAGCCTCCAAAGCGGCCGATCGCTCCCGATCCCAAACTCTTTCCGAACAATGGCGCGATTGATCGAATCCTCCCTCTGGGTGGACTTCACCCGCAGCAAGTCGCCGCTCGCTCTCAAAACCTTGATCCATCCGTGGATTCTTGATCCGCTTGCCAGCCTGTGCGAACCCATCGCCTTCGAAGTGCTTCGCCACGCCACGCCGCAGGAACAATAATAGATCACCGCCCACTTCGAAACCCTGTCGCTTCTTCCGACTCCCGACCATCTTTGGCGCGACGCCACCCGCCTTGGCCAGCAATGCCGCGCCGCCGGTTTCAACGCCGGCTCGCTCGACCTCGTCATTGCCGCCCTCTGCATCCACCACGACGCCGAACTAGTCACCTTCGATGCCGACTACCTCGACATTGCCCGTTGTTCCAAGCTCCGCGTCCTCCACCTCTCACAGGAACTACCCTGAAATCCGACTCAACGCGTAGAAATTGATCCATTCAAAAAACAGCCGTCCGAATCGCGTCGCGAAGCAGCTCGCTCAGCGTGGGATTTCGTGACAAATCCCCAATAGTCAGGGAAGATCCGCGCTGTCACCGTTGAAACTCCCCATCATGCTCGCTGCCGACATCATCGAATCCTTCATCACCCGCTGGGAAAACTCCGGTGCGGCCGAGCGCGCGAACTATCAGATGTTCCTCTCCGAACTCTGCGACATCCTCGAAGTCACCCGCCCCGATCCCACCTCGCCCGATCCCGCGAAAAACCTCCACGTCTTCGACCGCGCCATCACCCGCGTGAACCCCGACGGCTCATCCGTCACCAACTACATCGACCTCTACAAGGCCCGCCACTTCGTCTGCGAAACCAAACAAGGCGTCAGCGACTGTAGCGTCGGTCTGCGACCGTCGCGAACTACCAGCGGAGGAGAAGCCGCAGAATCGACGAGGAACCCGACGATATCGGCAGCTCTTTCACCAGGCATTGGCATCGACGGTCGCAGACCGCCGCTACAGGCCAAATCCGGCCACGGCAAGCGCGGCACCGCCGCCTTCGACAAAGCCCTCGAACGCGCCTTCCACCAAGGCCGCGGTTACATCACCTCGCTCCCCGTCGCCGAGGGCCGCCCGCCGTTTCTCATTGTCTGCGACGTCGGCCACAGCATCGATCTTTACGCCGAGTTCTCCGGCACTGGCGGCCATTACGAACGCTTCCCGGACCCGAAAAACCACCGCATCCTCCTCACCGATCTCCGCCAGGAAAAGCACCGCGCCACCCTCCGCGCCATCTGGACCGATCCCTATTCGCTCGATCCCTCCAAGAAAGCCGCCGAGGTCACCCGCGCAATTTCCAGTTCCATGAATAAACGACCGGAGCTTGTCACGCTTCCGCTCGCTGCCTAGCCTCCGGCCAAACGATGAATTTCACAGCTTTAGAACTTTGTGCAGGAGGGGGAGGCCAAGCACTCGGACTTGAGATGGCTGGTTTCAAACACACTGCTGCCGTCGAGTATGAAGCTCAATTCTGCGAAACACTCCGCGCCAATCGTCCAAATTGGAATATCATCAACAAAGACATTCGTGATCTGAACCCCTCCGACTACACTGGGCTTGATTTGCTTGCCGGCGGGGTGCCCTGTCCGCCTTTCAGCATCGCGGGGAAACAACTGGGTTCGGCTTCTAAAATGGCCAAAGTTTCTTCAGTTCTCCTTCGAATGCTTTCTGTCGCAAACGCTTGGCAATCACGATAAACCTCGTCCAAATGTGAGATCAAACCAGAGCGAAGAATTTCGTTTAGCCTGATTCCTTCGCTATGACCCTGGCGGAAGTTTAGAATTCGTTGACGTCTTGCGCTTAACCTATCAATACGTTCAGTCTCATTCGCCCATATTGTCATCCAATAAGAACAATTCATACATTTTGGTTGGCATCGTGTTCCGTCATGAGAAAGAAAAGATTCCCAACCTGATGGTGCCAAGTGCAGCAAAATCGCTTGATCATCCCGGCGTTTCTCGCGGTTACAACGAACACATGAGAGGGCCACATTACCTGGAATATGCAATCCTGCGCGGAAACGATTCATTCCATCAAGATGCTCGACGGCAGCTCGGTCCAGCTCCAATCCTTTGCCGCAGTATAGGCATTCTGCTCCAAAGGATTCCGTCACAGATTGAACATATCGGGCATCCCTGACACCCATTCCAATTTTGGCAGTGATCTTGCGACTCACTTCGTGAAGAAACATTCCAACGAGCTTGTTCGCGACATCCGATTTGGCTCTCGATGTCGCACCGCCGAGATGCTTGGAGACGTCAAAACTCATTTCGACTCCTTGCCAGTTGAATTTGCTGGTCGAGCAGTCGCTCCAGATGCACCGAGCAACCAGTTAATGTCGATTTTTAGTGCTCGAGCAATTCCCAGCAGTTCGAAATCCATCACACCACGAGAGCCAATCTCAATTTTCGTAATTGCTACCCGATCCAGTTGGATGCCTTCAGCAGCCAAACGTCCCGACAATTGATCCTGTGTGAGCGGTGGCTTGAATTCCGCCCTAGCAAGACGAATCCTTGGTCCAGAGATATTCTTGCTCCGCAATTGCCGGTCAGAAGAGTGCTTCATCGCTCTCTCGTTATCAGACGACAATTCGCCAAGTGTTCGATAAAAGAACATTTGCGTTTTTTCTCGAACAATATTGGAATCTCGTGTGCCGATTCCGACCCATCGAAGAATCCGAATTCCGCCAGCGATGAGAATTGCCGTTTCCCATCGTGACGGTGGAATTTGTCAAATGTGCGGCGCTATGAACGGCGACTCAGATCCTTGTGATGGAACACCAGTTAGAGTCAATGTTGATTATGTTGCCGCGCCGCACAGTGAAGAAATGATTAGGGTCAATAACATCCGCCAAATCTGCTCATGTTGTTCTGAAGGTCTACGGGGATTACAGCTTCCAAAGCCGGATCGAGTTCATTTATTGAGCCAAATTCGTCGTGCGACGATTGACGACCAAGAGGCAGTTTTGAATTGGCTTTTGACCAAATTCGGAATGGTTGCATCAAAGAAGACTTGAACGATCGATTTCCATTCCCCGCGCTGGAAGAATCCCCCCTCAAGCAGCGCATCCGCGCACTCGGCGAGCGTCTCGATTCGCACCGCAAGCGGCAGCAGGAGCAACATCCCGGCCTCACGCTCACCGGCATTTACAACGTGCTCGAAAAGCTCCGCAGCGGCGAGCCGCTCACCGCCAAGGAAAAGCTCATCCACGACCAAGGTCTCGTCACCGTCCTCCGCCAGATCCACGACGAGCTGGATGATGCCGTGTTAGAAGCGTATGGGTGGAGCGACCTTGCGGCATCCACTAAGGAGGCACCACACTCCTGTGGTGTTGGCGAATGCGTGGCCATTGAAACGCGCGAAGCTCTTCCCAATGACGTTCCATTCGCTCCACCACAGGAGTGTGGTGGCTCCTTAAAAGAAGAACTCCTCACCCGCCTTGTCAAACTCAACCACGACCGCGCCGCCGAGGAAAAGCGCGGCCTCATCCGCTGGCTGCGTCCGGAGTATCAGAATCCAACCCAAGCCGCCGACGGTCACAGACCGCCGCTACAGGGCGACCTAGCAGGCACTGAAACCTCTTCCCTGAAAACTGAAAACTTGAACCTAGCAACTCCGCCATGGCCGGATAGGCTGCCGGATCAAGTCGCCATCCTCCGCAAGCTCATCGCCAGTTACGACAAGAGTGTCGTAAGTCCTAATGCCGAAGCGCTCTCCGCCCTCTTCGGCCGTAAGAACAAAAAACGCACCGAACAGATCGAGGGGATTCTGGAAACGCTCAAGGGGCTGGGGCAGTTGTGAAATTTTACTCCTCCCTTGCATTGATCCTTCATAAATGGCAGTCTCCCAAAGTTGATCGATGAACAAAAACCCTATCAAGCAGATGAATCCACTGGACCAAATGTCCGAGGAATACCGGAAGATCCGCTCGAATCAGCCATCGCTTTCGTCAGCAGAAATGCGCGCACAACTGGAGAGGAACCGTTTGGAATACGCCGAAAAGCTGCAATCATCCAGCGTGCCGCCCTCATCCGGTGGGCTGAAAAAAGCGGGTTGATGGCGAGTCCCTCGCTATGGGACGGAAAGGCAGTGATCGGCGGCTCCGAGCACGATATCTGGGAAATGAATGGTGAAGTATGGAAAGTCACGCGTCCGGATCGCTTCCGCTGGACCGTCCTGCCGGGAGACGACGGAATACCGGAAGTCGCCGAAGCCACACCTCTTGAATATTTGGAACGCTGGTTGAACGCCAACCGCCTGCTTGGCGACAACGCGATAATCCAAGGCATATCGGAAACCGACGAAGGCGTTCAGATGGTAATCTCACATCCGTTCATCGAAGGCCCTTATCCGAATAAACCCGATATCATCGATGAACTTCGAAGGCGTGGATTCATGATGGTGCCAAGGTTTTTCATCGGCTCCGAATCGGATTAGTCATTTTACAACGACGATAAGCGGATCGGGATTTTTGACGCGACCTGCGACAATTTCATCCTCAGCCAAGGTATTCCGATACCGGTGGATGTGGTCATCGTCGCAGTCGGTGACTTGTTGCGAATTCAATTACTTGGATAAGAACAAAAAACGCACCGAGCAGATCGAGGGAATTCTGGGGACGCTGAGCGGGCTTGGGAAAAAGATCAAAAAACTGGAGGAGAAAGTGGCCAGCTTGAGCAAGAAAATCGAGGCCCCCAAAGACTGGAGGCTCATGGTTGGCCGCCTAGCTGACACCAAGATTTTCCGCGAGGCGGACGCACTGGGACGCGAGATCCGCAGGAAACAAACTGGCACCTGATTCCGTTTCTCCTCACGCGCAACACCAAGGATTTCGAAAAGGTTCCGGGACTGAAATTCGAGAACTGGCTGGAGTAAGCGAGCCATTCAGTTTCTCACAGCATCGCTTCCAGTTTCACCCGCAATTGCTCCTTGGTGATGCGCGCTCCGATGAACTGGTCTTTCACCTCGCCGTTCTTGAAAAACAGCAGATTTGGCACTGAGCGGACACCGTAGCTGGTGGTGAGTTTCATGTTTGCCGCCACATCGATTTTGCAAATCTTCGCAGTGCTTTTCATCTCCTCCGATAGCTGATCCAACACGGGAGCAAGCTGCTTGCAGGGGCCGCATTGCTCACTCCAGAAGTCCACCAGCACCGGCAAATCGGAGTCAAGAACCTCGGTTTGAAAATTTATTTCGTTCAGTTCGATAGTCATGGTGAGGAGTGCTTTTGGATTCGTTGTAATGTTCGGGCGGGCGAGTGAGACTAATACGCCGACCGAATCATGGCGATTCCTTAAATTTCCAGACGGGGCGCATAGTGGATAGGAAACCAATCACTTTTAGCACGCCCTTGAGTCGGAGCGTTTCGATGGGCGAACCACGGTCACAGCGGAGACGCGCCACGACTTTGCGCTGTTCTTGCGGAATGTCCGCCAAATTTGAATGAGTCTGCTAGAGTGGTGTTTCGTCGGTTTCCAAAAAAATCATGAGTTTTTTCAGGTGAAAGTGGGGATAGCCCGGACGAGCGCGCACAAAAACACAGCCGCTTGCTAGGGTTCCCTAGTTGCTCGCCATAGACGCAAAAAAGCGCCCATGCCAAGACTGGCACGGGCGCTATTTCGAATAAACGTTAAATCCCAGCCGCTTTGAGCATGGCTTGGATGTCGTACTCGGGTTTACGAGGAGCACGACCACACATGGCATTTGCAGCGTCGTTGCCGATGAAGACTTCCATTTTCGAGTCCCAAGTGAGCTTGGCTCCGAGCTTCATGCTGATCCACGCGGCTGAGCAGGCTTGCTGGGTTTTAGCGGCTTGATCGACAGGAGCCATGGGCTGGGTGTTAGCGACGATGGATTCCAGCCAATTGCGGTAGTGGTTGCTGGGACTTGGAGGAAGCCGCTTGGCGTCCGCTGCGAGCGGTGCTAGTAGCTTCGGATTGCTGGCGCGGAGTGATTTTTTGTCAGCATCTGGGGAACTTTTGTCACTGGCAGTGGCTTTTGCAGCACCACGGGCGCAGAAAATGGTGCCTTCATCACCTTCAAAGGAGAGTCCATTTTCAAATTTATCATCCATGATCAACTGGACGTTGTTCGGATAGAGCATCTCGACGTGGTAGTTGGTGTGCACGGTCCAAACGTCATTTTTCATGAAGGAGGCCTTGGCGTCGATGGTGAGCGGGCCTCCGAGTTCTTGGTTCATGGCGAGTTGGGCGATGTCGAGGTGGTGAGCCCCCCAGTTGGTGATCATGCCGAGACCAAAAGCTTCAGTGGTGATCCAGCCGGGACGTCCGAGTGTGTCCTGCGGGTGGCAGCGGCCTTCCATGTAGTCTTGTTGAGGAGCGGGTCCGAGCCAAGTGTCGTAGTCGAAGGTGGCTGGAATGGGCATGGCTACAGGAGGCTTGCCGCTGGCTTTATCAATGCCGATGCCGACTTTGATGGATTTCAACTGACCCACGCGACCATTCCGAACGGCTTCAATGGCGGTGCGAAACGCTGGAAACGGCGAGGTAGAGCGCTGTTGGGAGCCGGTCTGGAAAATGATTTTTTTCGCTAAGACAGCTTTGCGCAGGGCGATAGCGCCTTCGATGTCGTAAGCGAGCGGTTTCTGACCGTAAACGTGTTTACCGGCGATGGCTGCCGCCACACCGATGAGGGCGTGCCAGTGGTCAGGTGTGCTGTCGACTACGGCGTCGATTTCTGAGTTTGCGAGCATTTCCCGATAGTCGGAGTAAACTTTCACTTCGACATGGGCTTCACCCTTTTTCTTGTAGAATTCCTCAACGGTTTTTTTAGCTTTGGCGGCGCGAAGACTGTCGAGATCACAGACCGCGATGACGCGGGCGAGGCTCTCATCCAAGATGGATTCCATGTCTGCGGTGCCCATGCGACCGCAGCCAATTTGTCCGACTTGGATGCGTTGATTCGGCGAGTTTGCGGCGAAGAGTGAGCCTGAAAAAAGATTGGGTAATGCGATGATTCCAGCGGTGGTGCCGATGGCGGACTTTAGGAAATGACGACGGGTTTTCATAAAAATGAGAGCTGTGCTTGGGTTACTTTTTTGAGAAATCGCGGATTTTGACATTCCGGTAGGAGACTTTATTACCGTGGTCTTGAAGGAGGATGTGCCCTTCCTTCAGCTCACCGAAGTTTTCCCATTTGGCATATTTGCTGGCGGCTACAGTTTTTTTCCATAGTTCGGAGCCGCGTTCAAAATCGACGGTTTTCACGCCGTTGAGCGAGTAGGTGACGTGATTTCCTTCAGCGATGATGTGGGCGGTGTTCCAGCAACCGGGAGGATAGACACGCTTGTTAGCCGGAGCGGTGATCAGGTCATAAAGTGAGCCGATGGTGCGATTCCCGTCTTTGCCGAGTTTAGCGTCTGGATGGCGCTCGTCATCTAGGATTTGGAACTCAGGACCAATGGCTGAGCCTTCTCCTTTGTTGATAGAGGGATCGACAAAAATTTTGATTCCACTGTTCGCACCGGGGGTGATCTTAAAGTCAACGCTGAGTTCGAAATCTGAGTATTTATCGATGGTAATGATGTCGCCAGCAGCGGCCGATTCGGCACCGCCCGTTTCGCCGACGAGGAGTTCACCATTTTCGATGGTCCAGCCACCTTTAGGGAATTCAGGCCCTTTTGCACTGCGCCAGCCGTCTTTGGTTTTTCCGTCCCAGAGCAGTTTCCAGCCCGCTGATTTTTCATCCGCTGTGATAACGTTTTGGGGCAGTGGTGCGACTTCTTTGAGTCGGATATTCCTCCAGCGCACGGTGGAGCCTTCGTTGGATTTATTGTTTGAAATGCTATGAACCTGCAGTGCGATAAAGCCTGAGCTGTGCATCGAATCCGTCATGGAGGCACAGGGGGTGCCGTTAAGGGTGGTTTTGAGGGTGTTGCCGATGGCTTCCAGACGAACCATGTTCCAGTCGTTTTGTTTGAAAATTTTACGGCCTTGGTCGGTGAAGCTTTTTGTATCTCCAGCGATGGCACCTGGGAAAAGCCAACCACGGCCCGCTTCTTCGTAGATGCCTGCACTCCACCAACGGTTTTGTTGTGGGTTCGGATCGATTTCGATTTGGTAGCCGTGAACCCGGTTTGCAGGGACTTTGATCACTTTACCCTCCCAAGCGATGGCGGTGGGTTCAGCAAAGCAATGACTGCGGATCTGGACCCCGGAATTCAGCGTCGGAGCCACCTTGAACTCATACTCCAACACGAAATCTGCGTAGTCGCGGTCGGTGCAGAGGAAGGTGTTGGGAGTGTCGAGAATGGAGGTGCCGACGATGGCACCGTCCTCAATGGTGTACTTTGCCGCGCCGCCTCGCTGCACCCATCCTGTGAGGTCTTTTCCATTAAAAAGTTGGGTCCACCCATCATCTGCCAGCGCGGAACTGAAAGCTGTAAGGGAAAGTAGAAGTGTGGTTTTGAGGTGATTCATTCGTGAAATCGAGTAAGACTTAGAATACTAACGAGGCAATCATTTCTTTCAGCAAGAATACGCTAGATCGTTCGGCGAGGAGAGGGAAAGGGGTTGCAATGCGAAGAGACGGCGATTTTAGAAACCATTGAGTGATTGACCGATTCGGCTACACTAAACGAAAAACCTCGGTTAGTGGGATGCAGACCGGGGAATTGTCCGCGTTGACCTCCATCAAATCCGCCATGGAAGCCCACCACTTTTTGACGACGGGGTGGCTTGGCAGAGCGTCTGCTTGATTCCCTACGGCTAGCTTCTGCACTGCAAAAAGTGTCAAGGTGTCTTCGTCTAAAAAAATCGAATACTCGGCGATCCCAGAATCCCTGAGAAGCTGAGCCAAATCTGGCCAGATTTCATCGTGGCGCTTTTTGTATTCAGCTTCGTAGCCCGGTTTGAGCTTCATTTTAAAGGCATAACGAGTCATTTAAAATTGGGGATTTCTGCCGCAAAACTGCCATGCCCGACATCTTTGCCAAGGGAAAGCTTGCCGAGGCTGAACAATTTTGGCGTTTTTGGCGCATGAAGGGTTTGATTTTGTGCATGGCACTGTGCGGTGAGGTTCACGCAGAGTTGCTCGCTTATGTCGCCACCACGCAAGGCACGATCACGGTCGCTTTGCAGCACGAACGCGCTCCCCAAGCGGTGGCAAACTTCATCAGCTTAGCTCAAGGCACTCGCAGGCACATTTCCCCGAGGACCGGCGCAGTGACAAATGAACCTTACTACACGGGGGAGAAATTCTTCCGAGTGGTGAACAGTCCCGGATTCAGAATTGCCCAAACAGGTTCCGGTACAGGCACCAATAGCGGCAGCCCGGGTTACGTGTTTCGCGATGAATTTCACCCCAGCCTAACCCACGTGCCTTATGTCCTGTCGATGGCAAACAGCGGAATCAACACCAACGGCAGCCAGATTTTCTTCACCGGAAATGCGACTATCCCGAGCCTCGACAACGTCCATACCATTTTCGGCCTGATCACCGACGCCCCGAGCCGCGCGGTCATCGACGCGATCCACGCAGCGGGTAATGATGGTTCTTCGATCACAGGAATCACCTTCTCTCGCACCGATCCAGTGGCGCAAGCGTTCGACGAGCAGGCACAAAATCTTCCAGTCTGCACGGGTGTCTCTGGCCAACTCACCGCCACACTTGGTATTGAAACGGCGTATCAGCTCACGAATCCCCTGCCCGCTTCCACGACCTTCCAAGTCTATCGTAGCGAAAACCTCGTTTCGTGGACGAAGCTGCCAGAGCATCACCAAGGCTACGACCAACCGAGTAGCTTCACGAAGATCACCCTCGATGCGGCCAATGTTCCACAAGCCTTTTACCACATCGCTTCGACCACATACAGTGATTCACTCGCTCCTTCCTCCATGGCGAATCGGACCTTGGTCATGGGGCTGCTTACAAATCAGACGCTGACCTTCCAGTTTGACTCCACAGGTGTCACGGGCACTGCGACCTATGTTTCTCAAAACCCCACCATCGTTACCCCCATTACCGACTCGCTCTACACGCCGAGTCCCTACGGCGGAACTTGGATCTTCCAGACCAATGCATTCAACCTTCTCCGCTTCTACGGGGGACTGAATTCGACGAACGGAGTTTTGACAACTGGCACCAACAAGTCCGAGCAATATAGGAACGGCGTGTGGATTACACTCAGTAGTGGCAGCCTCTCGCTAACCCGTTAAATCCTCATTCGGCAGTCACACGGACCCGGAGGAATCGCTGCATCTGGGCCGTCTGCGCGCGGGTGTCCTTGATCCTGATGACCGTGCGGTCCACTTGGTCAAGCGCACTCACCACCTGGGGGCCGCTAAAACCCTCTGCCGAATTCCAGATTTCCGTCCACCCACCCACCAGATTGGTCGCGGCCTCGACGGCATAGCCAAGTCCCTGCGTCTGCTTGCGCACGGGAAAGGTGACGGTGAGAAAGCGCTGCTCCGGGCTCGATCCAGTGCTGCCATGAATCACGACTTGGCCCGTGGAGCTAGTAACGATTGGATTCCCTAAAAAGGCGAATTCCTGCAAATTCACCCAGCCGTCTTGATCCGGATTCTGAGTCGCTCCGTTTTGCCCAGGGGGAAATGACTGCGTCGCTGCCCACGTCGCAAAATTATCAGTCGGAAGCACGGTAAACGATTGGGACCGCGTCTGATTTTCAAGGTCAGTGGCAGTCACCGTGATCGTGGTGGTCCCGCGGGTGAGCGAGACGAGCCGCAACTCGCCCGCGACGATGCTCGCTGAGGCGACGGCTGGAACAGTATTTCCCGTGACGGCGTAGGTGAGGGTGGGAATCGAGGCCAGCGAGTTGATTTTCACCAACTTGGTCTGATCCATCGTGTTCGAGGTGCTATTCAGCGGGAAGTTAACGAAGGACGTGGCAGTAGTGCTTCCGTCTAGCAATAGGTTTTGGGTGGTTTTTCGGTAGCCGTTGATTGTCGTCGTCGCGACAGCCAGAGTGGTCGAGGTGATCCGCCCGAAAACCGAGCGCCCCCCATCGGCGTAGTCCAGAGTTGCACGGTTGTCCTTGAGATTGATGGCGAATTGGCTCGTCGCGCTGTTCGGATCGCCCGGCACCGTCACCATGGCCACGGTGCCCCGGATATTTTCAAATCCGAACTCATTGGCGATTGGCGCTTCCGCCACCACTCGGTTGAAGCGATTCGCCGTGCCCGTGCCGATGAAGCCACCCGTCTCAAGGATGTCATTCGACACGCTCCGGTGAAAACAAACGCCATTGTAACGCCCCAGACTGGCATAGTTTTTGAAATTTGTGACCGTCGCAGGCACCGCGCCATCATAGAGCAGGAGATCGATAGCGCCCGCCGTCGTGGTGAGCCGCATGGCCGAGTCGGCATCTGGATCGGCGAATAGATTGGTTAAATCCGTGTTGCGAGTCGCTCCAGGAACGGCGTTCCAGTTGGGAATCGCTGCGAGGACCACCGGCACCCCCGTGGCGGGGCGCACGCGGAGGGTGAAGACTTGGGTCAAATTACAGCCGCTGGTGAAGATGACCGTGTAATTCATGCGATAGACCCCCACCGCCGGACAAGTCCCCGTCAAATTGCCGGTGCCTGAGTCGAAGGTCAGACCCGCTGGCACTCCGGTCAGTAGCCGCGTCTGGATCGTGGAAGAAGTCGCCTGGGTGAAACTGTGGACAAATGGTGCACCCGGCGAGCTAGAGACGCCCGTTTTACTCGTCATCCCATTCACCGTGAAAACCAAGCTATTTGAGCTTCCGATTTCCGCAGCCCCAACGTATGGCTTAATGACAAAGCTGTAGGTTAGTCCCGTTTTTACCGAATCACTTGTCACCTGAAACGAAGTGGAGGAAAAATCGTTGGTGCCAAGGAGCACATCGGTCCCAGAGCTGGTGAGGCGGTAAAAAATCTTATAGCTCGTCGCATTTGTAACCACTGGCCACGTCAGATTGACGGCTTCACAGGGAGTCGGCGAGGCAGTCAAGGTCAGCGGACTGGTTCTGATAGGGGCACTCGCGGATGAGATAAATCCATACGAGCCATCGTAAGCTTGGACCGTGAATACATAGTTCACGTTCGTAATCGCACCGGCCCAGACATAGCTCACCGTCGGAGTGCTCGTTCTTGTGCCGGATGCGATGGCGGGTAAAAGCGTGTAAGACGTGCCATTATTCGTGCTGTAACGAATGACCCACTGAGTTTCACTCGTCGAATTATCCTTCCACTGGATCAGCACCGAGGCCGCACCGCTGCCCGTGCTATTTCCGATGCCCGAAGCCACGCACTGGGTCGGAGCGGCGGGGACGGCGTGTGCCATGGTCGCCAAGCCATAAAACACCAACAATTTACTCAGCCAAAAACGCAAAAAGGATTCAGAAATCATGAAATAGTGGTGCTTATAGGCCAAAAATACGCACTGCGACAGTCCTCAGCCAAGACAAAGTTCAAAAAATATCCGTCACTCACCCCTTTTCAGTTGCCTAATTTCCAGTTACGCCTGCCCTGTGCTCCGCTCCTTGCGTTTGATCGATTTCCGTTGTTTTAGCTCACTGGACCTAGAGGTGCCACCGGCGGGGGCGATTCTGATTGGTGACAACGCCCAGGGGAAAACCTCCATCCTAGAAGCCATCTGCGTGCTCGTTCGCCTGCATTCCCCGCGCACCCACCGCATGGGGACACTTGCTCGCCTCGGAGGCAAAGGTTTCGGCATCGCTGGCGACCCATGGGAAACCGAGCGCCAAGTCCGCCACTCCCGCGAGGGCTTGTTTTTAAAAGTGGAAGACCAGACTCGCCCCAGTCAAACGAGCTACCTCGACGACGGCGGCCTCGTCGTCTGGATGGGCAACGAAGATCTCGAACTCATCCGCGGCCCTGGTGAAGGACGGCGGCGCTACCTGGATTTCCTCGGTGCCCAGCTGGACTCAGGCTACCGCCGCTCCTGGTCGCGCTACCGCCGTGCTCTGCGGGCCAAGAATTTACTCCTCAAAGAAGGCCGCCCTCGCGATGCGGAAATCCTCTCCTACGAGGAAATCCTCGTCGAGCACGGCAGCGTCCTGATGGCGGCGCGCTCCCGTCTTGTCGAGGAACTCACCCCCCTCGCCGCTGAAGCTCAGCGCGCCATCAGCGGCAAGGACGAAGCATTGACCCTGCGTTACCTACCTGCCAGCGGTGAAGATTTACGCGAATCCATCCTATCCGCCCGCGAACGGGAAACTCGGCTCCGCCAAGCGATCGTCGGCCCGCATCGAGATGATCTGGACCTCCGCATCCACGGGATGCCCGCCGCCGAATTCGCCAGTGAGGGCCAACAACGCACGCTCGCGCTCGCCCTCAAGCTGGCCCAAGGCAAACTGCTCGAGCGCCGGGGTGGAAAACTTCCCATCTACCTCATGGACGACATCTTCGGCGAGCTAGACCCCACCCGCCGCAACGCGTTGATGAATCACTTGCCGAGCCAGGCGCAAAAGTGGATCACCACCACCCATCTCGACTGGCTAGAAGAGTCCCCTGCCCTCGGTCAAATCGGTCGTTTCCGCGTGAATGGCGGCACCTGCGGTAAGGCATGAAATTTGTGTCTCCATTTTCAGGAAAAAAGAGACTTGCCCCTGCCACACGCTTGTCTTAGAAAATCACTTCAGATGCAGCGTTTGGTGATCTTGTGAACCGAGTTCATCCACGCGCCCGCTAAACTTTCCGGCATTCGCCGAACCATGATTTTTTTGGAACGATTCATTTTTGAACCCACCGCCGATATCCCAAATCGGTCAGGCCCCGCTGTCTCCGATCTATGATCCGGCGTTTGGTCCATCGTTCCGCACCCCTCTTCGCATCGTTATCGTGCGGCGGCTTTGTCCGTCTGTGCAGCGATGTGTCGCATCTACCCACTGGAGGACAAAACCATCGCTAAGCCACAAAGAGATCCAAATAGGGGTCGTTTCCGCGACATGACGCGGATTAACGATCGCATCCGTGCCCCGAAAGTTCGCGTCGTTCTCGCCACCGGCGAGCAACTCGGCGTCATGACTTCGCGTGAGGCACTCCTGAAAGCCCAATCCCTCGGACTCGACCTTGTCGAAATCGCCGGTCAAGTGGACCCTCCCGTCTGCAAAATCGTTGATTACGGGAAATACAAATACGAGCAGGCCAAGCTGAAGAAGCAAAAGTCGAAAAGCGCCACCAAGATGAAGGAAGTTAAATTCCGCGTCGGCACGGGCCAGCACGACTACAACATCAAGCTAGGCCGCGCAGAAGGATTCCTTGAGGACAACCACAAGTGCCGCTTCGTCCTGCAATTCCGCGGTCGTGAAAATGCTCACAAAGACCTAGGTTTCGTGGTGCTCAATCGCATCATTGACGACCTTAAAACCATGGCTCAAGTGGACCAAGCCCCACGCCTTAATGGTCGTGCTGTGGCGATGATCCTCTCGCCTCTGCCCGCCCACCAACGGAAGCGCAAGTTCCACTTGTTCCATGGTGAGTTGATGGAAGAGGATGACTTTGAAACGGATGAAGTCCATGAAGAGGACATCCCAGACGAAGTGCCGGATGAAGTGATCCCAGAAGTTTCCTCATCGGCAGCTCCTGAAGCTTGATTCTCAATGGCCTGCCGCGCTCATTCAGCGTCGTGGCAGGCCGTTCTTGATTTTTGGGCTGAGCGTGGTTAACGCAGCGCCATGTTATACCTTTTTGACATCGACGGCACTCTGGTCGATACCGCCGGCGCAGGCATGGCCTCGTTAAAAGAAGCCACCGCGAGTCTGTTCGGTGATGAAGGCCCTGAGCTGAATCTCGCCGGCAGCACCGACCTTGCAATTGTTGCCCAGATTCACACTCACTTCGGCGTGGAATCCACTCGCGAGCGATTTGAAGAATACATCGATCTCTACCTGACGCGGCTGGATTGGAATCTCTCGCATGGCGGCTTCCAAGGCTTGGTGTATGACGGTGTCACGGATTTATTGGCGAAGTTGGCCGAGCACCCAGACGCCAGCATCGGCCTGCTCACGGGAAATGCCAAAGGTGGCGCTGCCTCGAAGATGCGCCACTTCGGGCTTTCGGATCATTTCTCATTCGGCGCATTTGGTTGCGATCATGCCGACCGGAACCAGCTCGGCCCCATCGCACTGGCACGCGCCTCGGCGCTCGTGGGCCGGGAGTTCAGTCCTCAAGAGACTTGGGTCATCGGCGACACGCCCAAGGACATCGACTGCGCCCACGCCATCGGCGCACGCTGCCTCGCGGTGGCCACTGGCTATTTCACCACTGCACAACTTGCGGCCCACGGCGCAGACCAAGTGGTGGAATCACTCGCGGAAGCGAGCATCTGGAGCTAAGGGCGAGCGCGGCTCTTGAAAATCAAGAGATGCGTAAAAATTCAGAAAACAAGCCGTGCAAATTTCTCGATATATTCCATTCTCATGTGTCGTTTATAGCGACCTAACCTAATTCATTTATGAACACACGCCGTACCTTCATCGCTAAAATAGCCGCCATCGCAGCCGCTCCAGCTTTTCTTTGCAGCAAGTCCTTCGCCCAAGCTCCGCCGGTGAAGCTCGAAGAAAGCGATCCGACCGCAACCGCACTGGGTTACAAGGAAGACGCCAGCAAGGTCGATGGCTCACGCTACCCGCAGTACAAAGCCGGGCAGAAATGCGAAGGGTGTGTCCTCTATCAAGGAAAAGCAGGCGAAGCGAATGGCCCTTGCGGTGCATTTGGTGGTAAATTGGTCCTCTCTGGTGGCTGGTGTGCCGTCTTCGCCGCCAAGCCAAAAGCTCCCTGATCCAACTTTCATTTTCACCCGCGACCTCCTCCCTGCCTCCGCTTGCAGGGTGGAGGTTTTTTTTGGCCCACTCACCCACCCGCAATCCCATTGACCCGGAACGTGCTCGGGCTAGTCTGCGGCCTCAACCATGGCTGGCTTTTTTAAATCTCTCCTCAACAAGATCACCAACCGGGCGGAAATCGACTGGGATGAGATCGAAGCGGATCTCATCAGTTCCGATCTCGGCATTTCCATGACCACGGCGATCATTCACGAACTGCAGGGTCTCGGGCGCAGCGTCTCCGCCGAAGACGTCGTCGCGACCACCCGCAGCCATCTCGCCAAGCGACTCGCCGCAGATTTCCCGCCACCCCACCCCCGTGCCGATGGGAAACCCTTTGTCATCCTCGTCGTCGGCGTGAATGGCACGGGCAAGACGACTTCCTCCGCCAAGCTTGGACTCTGGCTGACTCGCCGAGGACACACCGTCCTACTCGCCGCCGCGGATACCTTCCGCGCTGCTGCGGTGGAGCAGTTGCAACGTTGGGGTGAGCGCTTGAGCCTGCCGGTGGTCAAGGGCAGCCCAAATGCGGACCCGTCTTCCGTTTGCTTCAGTGCCCATCAAAAAGCGATCTCAAGCGGCACACAATTCCTCATCTGCGACACCGCCGGGCGCATCCATACCCGTCACAATCTCATGGAGGAACTCGGAAAAATCCGTCGCACGCTGGCCAAACAAGACGAGACCGCTCCCCATCTCACCTTGCTCGTCGTGGATGCTACGACAGGCTCTAATGCACTTCAGCAAGCCAAGGAATTTCATAAAGCCAGCCCACTCGATGGGCTGATCGTCACTAAGCTGGATGGCTCGGGTAAGGGCGGAATCGCCGTCACGATCCAAGATCAGCTCGGCATCCCTCCCCGCTTCATCGGCACCGGAGAAGAGCCCGAGGCATTCGCCATTTTCGCCAAGGAAAAGTTCGTGGCTGAAATTTTATAAGTTCAGCGTCTCACCGGCGGGAGATGCTCGGTGCAGTATTCATGGCCATCCTCACCGATGCGGAATTCCATTTCTGGGTCTTCGATGTCGTTGCGCCGACAAGTGATGCAGGTGTGAAACGCTTCGTTAGGATCGATTTGCTGAGCGTTGAAGCGCCTTCTGCGTTTCCCCGCTTCCAACACCCGAGCGGTACCGCGAAGTGCTGGAATCCCAGCCCAGATCACATAGTTCGCGTAAGCCATCAGGTAAAACGGCGCGTTGAATGGACTGGCGATGAGATTTAAAATCACGAAACCTCCCGCGATCATTCCCAAATAGCGAATCTGCACCGGAATGACGAAAAAGAGGAGGATCTCCGTCTTCGGAAACAAGGTCGCGAATGCCATGAAAGCACCGGTAAATAAAACCACCCCATCCACAGGGCAGAACCCCGGGTGGAGGAAATTCGCCGCGAGGATGAGCAGCATCCCCGTGTAGTAGAAAAGGGACGCCTTAAATGCACCCCACGCCTCCTCCAAGCCATCGCTCACCATGAAGAGGAAATTAATCGCAAAGATCAGCAGGGCGATGTTCATCAGAGTCGGCTTCCCGAACTGAGAATGGCTGATGAACATGGTCCCCACCCGCCAGACTTCCCCCGAAAAAATCTTTGCCCGGTCGAACTTTAGAATCTCCAAGATCTCCGGCTGTATCAGCTGCAAGACGAAGACTAGGATGTGAAAAAGGGCATAAAACCGTAGGAAGCCGGGAAAGGCCAGCCAGCTAAAGCGTCGCTCAAGTCGATCAAATAGGGTCATTAGCCGCGAAGCATCGCTCTTGCGTGTCGATTGACAAGCTCGTGCTCAGTTCATCGTTCCAAGCGCTCGACCCCATATTGCCCGAAGGGCACGATTAAGGCTCCACTATCATCGAAGGCACTACGATCGAGCCCAGGACTCCATGTCGCAAAATCCCAAGTTTTCAGTCCACCACCGTCGGCATTCGCGGCGAAGATGGAATTGGATTGCCCACCGACGAGAGTATTTTGCGTCCAGCGTAGAGAATACGGCTGCCATCCCACCGCGATGAGAGACTGAGGAAGCAGTTTCCCCTCGTTGGTGAGTTGGAAAATTTGCACACCCGTCGGCCGGGAAACAAACAGGCGGCGGCCCGCAGCGGTCGCGGTCGGATAAGCCGCCTCGTTGATCCCGGTGACGAAGAACGCGTCGAAGCCATCACTCGCACTCACCTCCAAGTCCGTGGTCGAGCCAGCACCTGCCTTGCGAGTGAAGGCGAGGAAGCCCTTGGAATCTAGGTCTGTGATGGCGAAAAGGCTCCCAGGTAGATCGATGAGCGGCCGGATGACCGGGCTATGCGATCCCAGCACCTCGACGACACAAGCGACTTGCCCCCGCTCTGTGGTCATTTCGTTCTTCGGATTGGTGATTGACTTGGTTTGCTCTAGGCCGAAGACCACAAGGCCATCCGCCGCAGCGGCAACACCACTTGTCTGGAGGCCATCCGGTCCCAGCGGAAGCAAGGGGCTCGCAAGCGGTGCCGTGGCGACGGTGATGTCAAATAGTGCCAACTTGGGGGACTTTGGCAGAATATTGTAGTTGTAGTAATAGGGGGAAATCATGCCCATATTACTTGTATTTAAACTGATACTGCTCGGCTGAGGGGTGGAAATGAGGGGTGCGTCTATGATCACCATCGGACGCCCCCAGCCGTAGGCATAAAATGACTCGGTATTGACCAGCACCGCCGGACGATTGGACTGCGGCCAAAGCAGGCCATCTCCAGAAACACGTTCTCCAGATTCCAAAGGCACCGAACAGGTTCCAAGTAGAGGAAGCGCGGGGAGGGCTGACGCATCATAGATGTCGAGCGCCAGACGGTTTTCACCTAAAACAGCACCGCTCGAATAACGCCAGAAATAGCCCCACGAGTTGGGCGAGGTCTCGCGTAGAATGGTGAGTTTCCCATTTCGGAGATCGGCATCGCGGACGGTGCCAAGTCCCAGCGGTATCTCCGCCAAGATCGACTCGGGCGCAGTCGCGGGAGAAATCCGCAGGGTCGCAGAACCGCTGTCCTCGATCTGGAGCAAATAATTACCCGCCGGCACGGCGCGGTCCACGGGCCAAGCCAGTGAAACTTCTGAGATGACCGCCGGTGCGTCGCGATCCGAGATATCGGCCGTCGTTAGGACGCGTTGTGAAATGGCCACCACCTTGTCGCCGATGAGATCCGCGCGCCGGGGATTGAAGGCTTGGGTGATTTTCCCACGCAGTCGGAGGTCGCGCGCAGCGAGGTCGATGTCGAGTAGCTGCACCGAGGAGGCTGATGCCTCGCCACCGAAGTTGTAACTTCCCAGCGGGATCATCGCGAGGCCAGCCTCTGGAAGCACTCGTAGGGCCTTTTCATTCCATGTCGCCTCGCTGTAATTGCCTTCTACGCCGATGTTGATGCGGCGGAGCAGCGACGGTGCCGCAGGGTTTGCCACGTCAAACAACGAAGCCGCGACCGAGCCGGACTCGAAACCGATGGAGAATAGCATGTCCCCAATGGGCTGAAGATACGTGGACCAGCCAGGCACTTCGAGATGTCCGGAAATGATCGGCTTCGTCGCATCCGAGAGATCAAGCACCCAGAGCGGATCGGTGCGTAAAAAGGTGACGGCGTAGGCTTTATTTCCTGCGAAACGGGTGGCGAACAGGCCTTCACCATGAGCAAGCTCCAGGCGGCCCAGCGGAGAAGGCTCGACCACAGCTGGGCGAATCACCTCGGGGGCCCATGCCCGGAAATTTTCCAACACGGTGACGGGTGACCATCTACCATCGTGCCAGCTTTGTTCGGAAATGGTCGTCAGCACATTGTTGCTCCAGTTCATGCCAAATTTCCCCTCCACCCGTCCTTCGGTCCGGATCGGATCGGCAAGTCGCACCAGCCCAGTCGGACGAACCGCGAAAACGGAAACTTCACTCACGCTCCATTGATTCACTGGCTGGATGGCAATTGCGAGCCAGTCCGCCCCCGCCGCGATGACCGGGTTCGAGCCTGGAATGAGAGTTTCTCCGGCAGCGCTTGGCGCGGTGTCCGGCGCGATCAACCATTCGGAAAGACGACTCTGGGACGAACCATTCGCAACTTGGTAGTTCCATTCATTCGTCGCGAGCACGAGTCGGTTTCCGACCATCCGGCTGTCGGCTAGGTTACCGATGACTTCTTGGGAATGAGTGATTTCGATTTTACCCCCTGCCACCTTGACCATGTTGATGCGAGTCCACTGGCCTTTGCCATTCGTCCATCCTTCAGTCAGCAGCACGAGAGTGCGGTCCGCATCGGTTGCAGGGAGTAAATACAAGTCTTGGCCGAGCGCTGGGAGGCGCAAGGACGCGGTCAACCTCGGGTCTGCGGGATTGCTGAGGTCTAAGATTTGTAAGCCGCGAAGTTGGTTGAAGAAATAGACGGTGTTACCCTCGACTTTCCAGATGTCTGCCTCAACCGGTTCCGCAGAAAGAGTTGCCACCGCCCCCTTGTCATTGGAGACCACGGAGGTCGCCATTGGCAAGAAGGCAGTGTCTATCATCATCGGCCAAGCCGCTGACGTTCTCACGGGGGAAAATTTATTGGAGCCTTGGTAAAACTTGGTCGGGAATTTATCCCTCACCGCTACCGGAGTTCCATTGGACCAGCCGATGGCACGCCACTTGGTGCCTTTTGGACTGGCGGGTAAGCTAAACTGCATGGTCCCTGCCACGGCGGCGGTCTTCGCGACATTTTGCCATCCACGGCCGAAGGAGAAGCGTTCGACGCTGACCAGTTTGACGGTGGCCGGAACCGTAACCCTGGCAGACCGGCGGTCACTCGAAAGCTGGAGTTTAAGGTTTAAACCACTGGCAACAGGCAGTGGAATGGGCGCTGCTGCCGTCGCAGGGCAGATGTCGATCACCATGGCCAGCAGGAGCAAGCCCATGAGACGGCGCGAGAAAAATGAGTTCATTTGATGGTATACGAAATTCGGGCGATAGGGATTACATGCAAAATCCGAGATTTGAAGTGGATTGGATCATTATTTTTTGAGGAATGGATGAAATTGTGTGCGCGGCCTGCCATAGAGCGCATAATTTGATTTAAATCATGATCGCTGACGCAATTTCTGCCGCTGATGGCTTGGTGCTCACCATGCTGACGATGATGGTTCTCAGCTTCGGAACCGTGGCACTCCTCCTCATCTGCGGCCTGAGAAATGCCGCGCGGCGCAATCCACTGGTGGACGAACTGATCGAAGAAGTGGCTGAAACCGAAAAACAAAAAAAACCTGATCCAGTCACCACCGAACCTGAAAAAAGCCTAGAGCCATGGGAACGCGACGGGGATTGGTGGAAAAAGTAACGTAACTCCCCCACCCTGCCGATTGACAGAGCCCGGCGAGCCTCTCACCCTGCGCTTCGTGATTTCCGAAATCAAACACTCTCCGCTCGAAGCGGCACACGTCGCTCTCGGTGCCCGCTTGGTTTCTTTCGCCGGATGGAACATGCCGGTGCAATACAGCTCCATCATCGACGAGCACAGCGCCGTGCGCAGCGCCTGCGGGATTTTCGATATTTCACACATGGGTCAATTCATCGTCAGCGGCCCCACCGCTGGGCAGTGGCTCAACCGATTACTCACCAACGACATTTCCACACTCGGCCTCGGCGAGGGCCAATACACCTTGATGCTCAATGAGAAAGGTGGAGTCATCGACGACATGATCGCCTACCGCTCCGGGGAGACCGAGTTTTTCCTCGTGGTGAACGCCTCGATGATCGACGCGGACTTCGCTTGGATGGCAGAGCGCCTAGATGCAGGGGTTTTGCTCCGTAACGACAGCGATTCATGGGCTGCCATGGCGGTGCAAGGGCCAGACTCAGCCGCCATTTTCACCCGGCTTTTCCCGAACGACACGCTCCCTCCCCGGAACGGAATCATGAGGACAGCCGCCGGCTGCATCGTCTGCCGGACTGGCTACACCGGTGAAGATGGCTTCGAGTTCTTCGCCCCTGCGGCAGAAGGAATCTCCTACTGGGACCTCTTTCTCGCCGCTGGCGTGAAGCCCTGCGGCCTCGGCGCCCGCGACTCCCTGCGACTTGAAATGTGCTACCCTCTGAATGGCAACGATCTGCTTCCAGATCGCTCCCCCATCGAGGCTGGACTTGGCTTTTTCTGTGCATTGGAAAAAGGCCACTTCATCGGTCGTGACACCCTCGCCCTGCAAAAAGCCAATGGCCCTTCCACCAAGCTCACCGCGATCCGTTACCTCGAAAAGGGCGCTCCACCACGCTCTCACTACCCCGTGCTCTCTGCGGATGGCGCAGTCATCGGCGAACTTGCCAGTGGTGTCTTATCCCCTTCCCTCATGACCGGCATCGCCATGGCCTACTTGCCTGCTGAATTCTCAAAAATCGGCACCCTCCTGAAAGTCGAGGTCCGCGGTCGCCTTTTCTCAGCAGAAGTGGTGAAAAAACCCTTCTACAAAAAATAGTCCCACTCTCTCACTTAGCCTCAATCACACTCCCATGAACAACCCGACCGATCTCCGCTACGCCGCCTCCCACGAATGGATCCGCCTTGAGGGCGACATCGCCACCGTAGGAATTTCCGACCACGCCCAAGAAGAACTCACGGACGTCGTCTTCGTCGAACTGCCAGCCCTAGGCCGCACGGTCGATGCTGGCGATCCTACCGCCGTCGTCGAATCCGTGAAAGCCGCCAGTGACATCTACGCCCCCATCGGCGGTGAAGTCGTCGAGGTAAATCCCGCCGTGGAAGCCGATCCGTCACTCGTCAACACCGCTCCTTACGGCGCAGGCTGGATCTTCAAGCTCCGGGTGAAAAACGCCGCTGAAATCTCCTCGCTCATGGACGCCGCCGCCTACACCGCGCACATCAGCTAGGCCTGGATCATTTCCCTTTCAGCAAACCGCGCCCGCTCCAGACGTAGTTCATTCCTGAAATCACCGTTAGCGCCACTGC
Source organism: Verrucomicrobiaceae bacterium (assembly GCA_027484055.1). Taxonomy (GTDB): domain Bacteria; phylum Verrucomicrobiota; class Verrucomicrobiia; order Verrucomicrobiales; family Akkermansiaceae; genus Luteolibacter. The sequence continues at coordinate 116,395 of JAIXQH010000008.1, forward strand.
GCCCCAGAGGAATACCGGTTGGAGCCATCCCCCCTCGGAAATCGGGCGCGCGAGCTGGCCCAACCACTCCAGCGCGGCCACTTGTTTTTTCGCATGGTCCGCCGTGAGCCAGACCAAGCCGGTGATTAAATAGGCGAGCTGGAATCCAGTCTTCCATTTCCCCAACCCATCCGCCGCCAGCACTTGCCCGGCCTCGATCGCGATCTGCCGCAGCCCCGTCACCAAAAACTCCCGCCCGATGATTAAGGCCGTGACCCACACCGGGCACAGGCCTTTTTCCGTAAAAAACACAAAGGCGGCACTCACCAGAATCTTATCCGCTAGTGGGTCCATCAACTTCCCCAACGGCGTCACCAGCCCCATTTTCCGCGCCAACCACCCGTCCACAAAGTCACTCACCGCCGCAATCACGAAGAGCACCAAGCCTGCGCCGTAGCCCAGCAATGAACTCTGCGACACCGCTACCACAAAGGCCGCCGTCATTAACAGCCGCGAAAAGGTGATGGCATTCGGTAAGTTCACGCGGGGAATGTGCGAAATGCATCTTAGATTGGCAACAAGGGGTTGCACCAATTCCGCATTCCCTTTACACCGAACCCACCCGTCAGCGGGTATCTTATTATGAGCAATAGCGATTTCGGACTCATTGGTCTGGCCGTCATGGGTCAGAATCTTGTTCTCAACGTGGAATCCCGAGGCTTTCAAGTCTCGGTGTATAACCGCACCACCTCTGTCACCGACGAATTCGTCGCGGCCCATCCCGACAAAAAACTCGTCGGCTCCAAGTCGCTCGAAGAGTTTGTTCAGTCCCTCGCCTCCCCGCGCAAGGTCATGATCATGGTGAAAGCCGGTGGCCCCGTGGACGCGGTCATCGAGTCACTCATCCCACTCCTGGACCAAGGCGACATCATCATCGACGGCGGAAACTCCCTCTACACCGACACCGAACGCCGTGACAAATGGCTCGGCGATCTCGGTTTCCGCTTCATCGGCGCAGGCGTCTCTGGCGGTGAAGAAGGTGCGCGTAAAGGCCCATCCATCATGCCCGGCGGCCCTGCCTCCACTTGGGATGTCATGAAACCGATCTTCGAATCCATCGCCGCTAAGGTCGATGGTGAACCCTGCGTCACCCACATCGGTCCCGGCGGAGCTGGCCACTACGTGAAAATGATCCACAACGGCATCGAATACGGCGACATGCAGCTCATCTGCGAAGCCTACAACATTTTTAAGGCCGCTGGCTTCGATGCCGAGGAACTCGCTGAAGTCTTCACCGAGTGGAATGAGGGCGACCTCGAGTCCTACCTCATCCAGATCACCTCCAAGATCTTTGAACAAAAAGACCCCGGCACCAAAAAAGCCCTCGTCGATCTCATCCTCGACACCGCTGGCCAAAAAGGCACCGGCAAGTGGACCCTAATCAACGGCGTGGAAAATGCCGTCGTCATTTCCACCATCAACGCTGCCGTGGAAGCCCGCATCCTCTCCTCCATGAAGGACAAGCGCGTCGCCGCCAGCAAGATCCTCCAAGGCCCGAAAGCGGAAATCGACATCAAGAAAAAGAAACTCATCAAGAAGGTCCACGACGCGCTCTTCGCCTCCAAGATCATTTCCTACGCCCAAGGACTCGACCTCATCGCCACGATGGGTGCGGAAAAAGGCTGGGGCCTCGACCTCGGGAAAATCGCTGCCATCTGGCGCGGCGGCTGCATCATTCGTGCCCGTTTCCTCAACGACATCACGGATGCCTACCGCACCGATCCGAAGTTGGAAAACCTCATGCTCGCCCCCTTCTTCACGGACCTCCTCAACGGCTTCCAAGAAAACTGGCGCGAAGTCGTTTCCATCGCCACCCTCGCTGGCATCCCGGTCCCAGCCTTCAGCGCCTCGCTCGGTTACTACGACAGCTACCGCAGCGCCGTGCTCCCAGCCAACCTCCTGCAAGCGCAGCGCGACTTCTTCGGTGCCCACACCTACGAGCGCACCGACAAGCCACGCGGCGAAATGTTCCACACCGACTGGCCGGAAGTCATCGGCTAAACTCCATTTGATCTAGAGAAACAGGCCATCGGGAAACCGATGGCCTGTTTTTTTGTGCGCTCACCTCCCGTGAACTCAAAGACAACATTCCATTCAAAAAGGGGTTGCCTAAAAATTTCCTAAACCTTAGGTCTTCAGCGTCTTGAGAAAGTCCATCCGCATCATCGCTGCGATCCTCTGCTGCCTCCACCTCGGTGGTGGGAATTACGGAGTCTTGCAGGCCATGGCGTGGACCCGGATGCTCGTGGACTACTCGATGCAAGACGGCTTGGTCGAAGGCACGGTGAAAACCTTCGATGGCCAGCACCCCTGCGAGATGTGTAAGAACATCGCCACCGCAAAACAGAAGGATTCTGAAAAGCCCAAGGATCAACGCATCGTGGTCCAAGAGTTTCTGCTTAAAAACTTCGTAGCCTCGGAAATTCTCACCGCAAAAACCCCAAAGTCGCGCGATGTTCCCGTGATCAATCAGGTGCACACGGTGGTTTGGAAAACGCTTGGCGAAGCACGCCCACCCGTGCCGCCGCCTCGAGCCTTGGTCTGACTTGGCCCCAGCTGATCGGCTGGAGCCTCGTGCCCATGTAAATGCTGACACTCTCCCACTTTGGGAATCTGTGTCCCCGAGTCACCGCTCATTGATAGCGGGATTCTCGTTTTTTTATTCACCATTCCATTTTCTAACTTTCATGAAACCTTCCAAACAAACTCTTCTCTTCTTATCTCTTGTTAGCGCCTCCTCTGCGGAAACCACCCACTTAAAACCCCTCTTGGTTACCGAGAAAAAGGAAGTCGCCTCCCTCACCTCGCCGACACTTCAAGCGGATCGCAAGGAACTCGCTAAGACCCCCGGCGGCACCGAGACCATCGACCCGGAGCGCTACCTGACGGGCCGCGCCAGCACCATGGCCGACACCTTCTCGCTCTCCCCCGGAGTCATCGCCCAATCACGCTTCGGCAGTGACGAAGCCCGCCTCTCCATCCGTGGCTCCGGTTTGCAACGCACCTTCCACGGCCGCGGCATTCGTCTGCTCCAAGACGGAGTGCCGATCAACCTCGCAGACGGCGGCTTTGACATGCAGACGATCGATCCGTTGGCGGCCAGCCACATCAATGTCTGGCGTGGCAGCAATGCCTTGAGCATGGGTTCATCGACGCTCGGCGGTGCGATTGATTACATTTCCATGACCGGGCTGAGTGATCCCGGCGGCTCGATCCGTCTGGAAGCGGGTTCATTCGACTATCTCAGGGCTCGGCTTGGCGCGGGGTTCCACGAAGGAAACCGCGATGCCTATTTCAGCCTAGCGGAACAGTATCAGCAGGGATTTCGCGATCATGCGGAACAGCACAACCAGCGCCTTTTCGGCAATGTCGGCTGGAAAGTTTCCGATCAGGTGGAAAGCCGCTTCTTCATCACGGCGGTGAATACGGAAAGCGAACTTCCGGGCAATCTGACCAAGGCGGAAATGGAGCGAGATCCATCACAAGCGGACCGGTCATTTTTTGGTGCGCAGCGCTACGACAACGAGCGCAACTACCAGCTTTTCCGAATCGCTAACAAAACCGCCGTGGTGAGTGGTGACTTCAAGGTCGATTTCATCGCCGCCTACACCTACAAGGATCTGGACCATCCGATCACTCCCTTTGTCGGGGTGATCGACCAGTTGTCGCATGACAGTTTGCTGGGTCTGGTTTTCAGCCATTCCAGTGAAGTCATGGGTCGTGCCCATCAGTTCAAGAGCGGCTTCTACTTCACGCAGGGGTTCACCGATTCCGCCACCTTTGCGAACAACTTCGGCAGGCGCGGAAATCTAACCTCTGATGCCGACCAAACGGCAACCAATTACGAGGGATTCCTTGAAGAGCAACTCGAGCTCGGCTACGGCTTCACCGGTGTCGCGGGTGCCACCGCTTCCTTCAACCGCAGGGAAAACGAACAGAACCTCGGCGCTGCCGCTTCTTACGATCGGGACTATCAGGATTTCTCTCCGAAAATCGGCCTGCGCTGGGATGCAGAGAACTATCAAATCTTCGGCAATCTCAGCAGCAGTTACGAGCCGCCCTCGTTTTCCGAAGCGAATGGCGCACTATTCCCTAACAAGGCACAAACGGCGAACACCCTCGAGATCGGCACCCGTGGAACCTACAGTGCATTTCGCTGGGATGCGACACTCTATGCGTCACAGATCGAGGGCGAGTTCCTCGCGCTCAACAATGCGGTTGGAACTCCGCTCGGCACCATCAATGCCGAGGATACGATCCATCAGGGAGTCGAGTTGCTCGGCGAAGCCGATCTTCTCGGGGCCGCTTGGAATGAGAACCCGGAGCACCGCCTGCTGCTCAGCGGGGTTTGGACTTATGGGGATTTCAAATTCGATAACGATCCAGTTTATGGCAACAACACCCTAGCCGGTCTTCCCGCCCATGTGATCCATGGCGAGCTGATTTGGAAAAACAATCTTGGCTACTACGCCGGTCCGACCGTCGATTGGGTGCCAGTGGGAACCTACATCGACCAAGCGAACACCAGCCGAGCCGATGCTTATGCACTGCTCGGATTTAAATTCGGACGGCGCATCGACAGTGGCCTCTCATGGTTCGTCGAGGCGAAGAACCTAACCGACGAAACCTACGCCGCCAGCACAGGTGTCATCGCCGACGCCAAAGGACTCGATACCCGGAATTTCCTCCCCGGTGACGGCCGCAGTGTCTTCGCCGGATTGGAATGGAAATGGTAAAATCTCGTCCCATCACTCGAAACTCCTAACCTCATGAAACCTTCAATTCGCAAGGCCCATCGCTGGCTTGGCCTTATCTTTAGCATCACCATCCTCATGTCATCCGGTAGCGGTGTCATCCACACCGTCATGTCGCGGAGCCAGGCACCACCGCCTGCGACCCGTCCGTCTGGCGATGGAATCGACCTAGCAGCCATCCGCCTGAGTGCGGCGGAGGCTTCTTTACTGATCCCGGGAAAACCACCGGTCACCGCCATCAATCTCCGCAGCATCGGCGGGCAGCCTTGCTATCAGTTATTCACGGCCAGCTCACCAGCCCCCATCTATATCAATGCCGCCACCGGCGTGGTGGATTCCACATTGGATCCGGTTTATGCGGAGGAAATCGCGAGCACGTTTCTCGGTGGCAAGGCAGTCGAAAAAACCGACTACCTCACCCGCTTCAACCTCGAATACATCGGCATTTTCCGGATCCTGCCGGTGTATCGATTTGACGCAAATGACGGACGAGGCACCCGGGTCTATGTTTCGACCCTCACCGGGAGCGTGACCCGCCTGACGGATGACCAGAAACAGTTTGAGGCGAACCTTTTCACGCTGATCCACAAGTTCGGATTTATTCCTAACAAGGACCTGCGGGATTGGAGTCTTGTCGTCGTGACGGGAGGAGCCTTCGTCCTATCGCTGTCTGGGATCGTGCTGTTTTTCCTGACCCGTCCTCGGCGTCGATCGATGGCCACCGCCACAGCAGCTTGAGAAACGGATTTTAATCGGATCATGACTGGAACAAGGGGCGCGACTTCGTACAGAATCGGGGCATGACTGCTGCCGACGCTGGATTTTCGATGCCCCCTGAATGGTCGCCCCAGGAGGCGGTTTGGCTTTCTTGGCCGGTGGATGACCCACGTCACTGGGGCGGGGCCAAGCGCGAGATGATGCGGGGGAAATTTGCCGAAATAGCAGCCGCCATTTCCCGCTTCGAGCCGGTCCGGATCAACGCGCCGGGTGCCGATCACGCGGCCATCGCTGCCGCCTGCAACGCCGCGCGAGCCGTGCCCGAGCATGTGCAACTGTTCGACCACCCGCACAACGATGTCTGGTGCCGCGATCACGGACCGATCTTCGTCAAACACCGCGAAACGGGCGAAGTGGCCGTCACCGATTGGGAGTTCAACGCCTGGGGTGGGAAATTTCCGCCATGGGATCAGGATAACGCCATCCCGAGCCGCATCGCCACGGCCCTCGGCCTGCGGAATTTCAAAGGCGGGATGATCCTCGAAGGCGGTGCCATCGAAATCAATGGCGCAGGCACCCTGCTCACGACCGAGGCCGTGCTGCTCAACGCCAACCGCAATCCACACCTGTCCCGCGAGGAAACCGAGCAACGCCTGCGCGCCGGACTCGGCGTGGCGGAAATTTTATGGCTCAAACAAGGCATCGAGGGCGACGACACCGACGGCCACATCGACGACCTGGCGCGCTTCATCGACGCGAACACCCTGCTGGCCTGCATCGACCGCCGGGCGGGCTCGCCGAACGAGGCGATTCTCGAAGAAAATTTAAGCCGCCTGCGCTCGTTTTTAGGACCGAATGGACGCGCTTTCGAAGTGCTGGAAATCCCCCTCCCCGAGGCCTGCGAAGTGCCGGGCTGGCGGCTGCCGGTGTTACCCGCTTCCTACGTGAATTTCCTCATCGTCAACGGCGGCGTGCTCGTGCCGACCTTCCGCCAATCCCGCAATGACGACCGCGCGCTCGGCATGATCCGCGAGCTTTTCCCGGATCGAGAAATTGTCGGAATCGACTGCCTAGACCTCGTCGAAGAAGGCGGCACCCTGCATTGCATCTCCCAGCAACAACCCGCACGCGGTTGATTCCATCTGAATTCAAGGGCCACGCCCAAGCCGTTGGCGCTACAGTGTGCTCGCGGTCCATCAGGAAACCATACCCAGCCCCCACGCTCTAGACGGTTTGCAATAGGTCATCTCTACCTATTGGATCGTAGCTGGGGATTCCAGCCCCAGACCGTTGTTGGGGAATCCTGCCCCAACCATCCACTCAACCACACGGACTTTTGCCAAACGGTGGAGAAAAGAATTCCAAAACCCCTCCCATCATCGTCCCACCGACACCGCCCGCAGCGCCGTGTCTTGGGAACGAATCACACCCGACGGGCCTGTCTTACAAACGATAGGTTCGGGGCTATGGCCCAAACCTATTTTGGGGGTTCTGCATTCTTCGTTTCATTGATCCTTATCCAATCCTCGTATCTTCCTGTGAAAAGAGCGCCTTGACCAATCCGATCAAGAAAAACACACCGCGCAGACTTACACCGTCTAAGGCATTCCTCGAAATCCGCGAGACTCACCGGGTGATCGGGAAACAGGACATGCGAAAACACAGGAATTGGAATCAAGGAATGTCCGCTCAAAACTTCATCGAGAGGATATGTAGTGTGAGGCGAATTCACTATGCGGTCCAAGGCTCCTGCGTCAGCGATTCCCGGAAGAAAAAAGGGAAATATCTCTCCTGCGGTGGTGGTGAGATTGTAGTCGCCTATTCCCAATCCTCCAAAATGGGTTAATGCTGCATCCAAGTCTGCGCTAGTGGAATTCGGAGTATACCTGATATCCAGAGTCTTCGGTCCACATTCTTTTATGGCCAAGTCAATTGCGTTTGGATCGATAATATCGTTCTTTTTGTAATGCAGACAAAACTTTCCAGGTTGGACATGAATTATCGGAGGCGCTGGAATCATCGCTTCTTCGGAGCGCTTGGAACAGGACCCAAGCGCCAAAATAAATGCAGTAATTGTAACAAGCTCGGGGTATTTCATGTGTTTCCTCGCTTTGGATACTGTCAGTCCGTATATTTCATTGCAACGAGGAGCGTATGCACCACTAACAGCGGCGACGCGCGTCGATCTCGGGGTTGAAGTTGTTGTTACTGGAGAGCATCAAAACAGGGAGGATGGTAGTGGTTGTCATGACGCGGCTTGTGCCTCTGTTGTTTCGGCGTCTTGTTTGAGACCATCGAAGATTCGCTGGAGCAATCGGTCTCCTTCGTCGGAGTAAGCCATCAGAGACAATCCATTCGGAAAATCATCGTATCCAAGATTCAGTCGGATCCCGTCCAGCTCAATATCCCAGAACCTGACATCCGGCCCATCGACTTCATTAATCTTCGTCGCGCCCAGCTGCTTGCTGAATGACTCCGCGAACCGAGGAAACCCTTCCCAGGTTCCATCTTCGGTGAGTTCGATCACAGCATGCCCGCTATGCGCTATACGCATCTTAGGGTCCGGGAAGGTGATCATTTTATTTGGCACAACGTTTGATGTGATGTCACCGAAACATTGCGGTGAGAATGAAATGAAATTGAGATGATTATGGGCGGTTGACATCCATGGCTTGTTGGGCTGTTACGGTCGATTCCAAAATGTTGCATCGATCCACGACGTGTCATCCGAATGCTCGTGATGCATCCTTACGGAGACGCAGAGGCGGTCCGTCTCCCATTGAAATATATCGCGGACTGCGGCGTCGAGGGTGCTGGTGTGTGTCTTGGATGAGAAATTACACTTGATGCTGTGATCCTTTAGCCATTGATCGATTCCCGCTTTGACGTCGGCTGAGTCCTTCGTGGTGACGTAACTGACGCTCTGGTATTGAATCTCAAGATTGTCGTCGAGGGATTGAGTGAATGAAACAGCTCCCTTTAGTCCCTTCTCATCGGGAACCGGAAAATCTCTTACCAAACCGGAGACTGGCATTGGGAAGCTATCGGCATCCGGGGAGGTTCTGGTCCAAAGTCCATCTTCGGGCCTACGGGTCGAAGAAATAGAATGCGCAAAACGACATGTGGTGCAAATGACTTCACGTGTTGGGGAATCATTGCTAATGCAACATCCTCCTGAAACGAATTCCAAATTCTCAACTTTCTTGTTCCATTCTTCAGCGGCATCTCCCTTGAAAGGCGGCAGTCCATACGAAATCGGGACTTCTTTCAAAGTCGTGTGCCCACTTGGGCACTTCTGTAACGACTTAGCTGTAGGCTCAGGAGCAATCGGCTTGCCGACCGGCGCGGTAGCATGACGACGGCAAGCAGGATGCACCAGCAGTGCTAGCGCGAGGACTGGTATTGAGAATTTCATTATATGCCCAACGTAGAGTGGTGGCACCGGCGAGGGGGAGCCCGAATTCGGATTGAGACGTTATCGCCGGTTGCCACTCACGGCTTGATAGCCGTCTTAATTCCTGGCGGCGTAGAGTTCGAGATTGAAGCCGCACTCCGAAGCCAACCTGATAAGCGACGGGGCAAGAACGATTGGATCGTGCTCAAGCAGATCAAATGTGAGATGGAGAGTGTAATCAACGCTTCCTTCGGAGAGCCTCTGTAGTCGAGCGGAATTTGCCTGCAACTGTCGGCATATCCCGGCAAGTTGGTCGACTTGTTGGTCATCCGGAGTGAAATCAAGCTCAAGAACCCAGAGGCCCAGGTCTGGTCGCGTCAATTCGAACAGCCCGGCCGCTTCGCTGTCCTTGCGTGTGCATCTTACGAGAGCATTGGTTATGGAGCCGCTCGGCATGGTCTTCAAATTCTCCGGCTACGTTGAAGGCCTGGCACCAGCTACCGGGAGCGCCCATCCGCTTCAGGTTCAGGTTTCTGACTACCCTCCGACTTCGACTGGGGGCGGGTAGCGGGTTGCCCAGTGCCGGCTTGTTCGGTTTTCTTTTTCTCGCGTGCCGCTCGAAGGAGATCGCTCGCCTGCTTGGTTGGCCCTCCATCCTTACCGAAGACCTCATGATCGTATGTGAGCGTGTTCAGCCAACCTTGATTGTATCCATGTTCTCCGAAGTAGAGAAAGAATCCGATGGGCTCTTGATTCAGTTCTCCGATCTCGCCCTTCACCTCCTTGCCGTTGAGGAATAGTCTGCCGATCCAATGCTCTGAACGAGTGCCCTTATGCTGAATCTCGTATACGTACTTCCAGCCCTTGTGCGAATACTCACCCGCTTTAGTTGGAAACACGACCGGTTCCGCGATGGCCTGCAAGCTGAGCGTGAGGAATACCAGAAGGAGATGGAGTGTCTTGGTCATTCTTACCGAACGTATAGGCCATCCAAGGCGGGGAGGAAAGCCCGAAATCAAAGAAAGACGTTGTCCGCCGTTGGATGTGCCGACTTGTTCGAACTCTTGGTCTTCATACTCTGACTCCAAATCGGTCTCGGAGTAGACGAGCAGACGCTACCAACCTTCTCGACATCTGCGGCCCATCGTGGCGCAAATCAGTCCCACCGCGATGATCATCGCGGTGGATGGCTCTGGAACGGCCTGCACTAATCCCAGCGGGTCCCCGCCCGTGTTTGTCGTGATCGTGCGAACCTTAGTCACTCCCGCACCATTCGGAACGCCCAAATTGGAAAGTTCAATTCCCGCTACGAACACTGATGCCATATATGGTCCTCCCGTCCCAACATGGTCGATGACATAGTAACTTCTCTTCAGCCCTGTGTCGATGAAACTACCCACGCTTGTTTGCGTGGCAAAGCCATTGTAGTCCGTCGAAAAATTAAAGTTGCCCGCGTCATAACGCGCTTCGAACAGCCAGAAATCCACCCCGGGTTGGTTGACAACAAGGTTGCCGAAGGTGAACTCAACGATCGTTCCGTTTGCGAGATTCGCCCAGCCCGCTTCGATCACTGTGCTCTCCTTCAAGGATTCCTCGAAATTCATTACTGTGTTGGCTGTTGTCAGCAGCGCGTTGTAGAGACCAATAGTGCTTGAGATCAACTGCACGGACGCGGGCGATTGCCCGTATTCATATCCCGCTATTACTGCAGAGCATGCGCGATGCGTCGATCCCGCGCCGAGCAATAGCAGTGCAATAGTTAAACGCAAGTTGGTGAAGGGGAGAGGATTCATGGAAATGATAGGTTGGATGTTTGGCAGTGTCAGCGTCAGAGCGAGTTTTATTTTTGTTTTAATCATGCTTAGTGATGTGATGTTCTTATCGAAATTCTATGGCTGGAGCTCAGTGGGAGCAAAGCCTTTGGAAGAGAAATAGGCGTGCTTAGGGTTTTCGTGGGCTACTGCGGGAACACGAAGTCCTCGCAGCCTATCCAACATGTAT
>JAIXQH010000064.1 GCA_027484055.1 Verrucomicrobiaceae bacterium
GCCGTTTACTGGGGCTTCAATTCGGAGCTTGCACTCCTCCTCTTAACCTTCCAGCACCGGGCAGGCGTCAGACCCTATACGTCGTCTTGAAGCCGACTTAGCAGAGTCCTGTGTTTTTGATAAACAGTCGCTACCCCCTGGCCTGTGCCCCCCACCAAAAGTTGCCTTAAGATGGGGCCTCCTTCTTCCGAAGGTACGGAGGCAATTTGCCGAGTTCCTTCAGGATACTTCTCTCAAGCGCCTTGGTATACTCTACCTGACCACCTGTGTCGGTTTCGGGTACGGTCTATACGGTGGGGCTATTTCCTGGAACCCCTTCACTGCCCCTCCAATCCAATAAGGAGGAACAATTTACGGGATCCGTCACACACCACCAGGCCCACGAATATTAACGTGGTTCCCATCGACTACCCCCTTCGGGCTCGTCTTAGGGGCCGGCTCACCCTACGCTGATTAGCATTGCGTAGGAACCCTTGGTCTTTCGGCGACAGGGTATCTCACCCTGTTAGTCGCTACTCATGTCAGCATTCGCACTTCCGATACGTCCAGAGTCGGTTACCCTTCTCCTTCACTCGCTTACGGAACGCTCCGCTACCGCTGCAGTAAACTGCAACCCTAAGCTTCGGTGCATATCTTTAGCCCCGTTACATCTTCGCCGCAGGAACCCTTATTTAGACCAGTGAGCTGTTACGCTTTCTTTAAAGGATGGCTGCTTCTAAGCCAACCTCCTGGTTGTTTTGGGATTCCCACATGCTTTCCCACTTAGATATGACTTGGGGACCTTAGCTGTAGGTTAGGGCTGTTTCCCTTTTGACGACGGACCTTAGCACCCGCCGTCTGTCTGCCAGACAAGACTCGATGGTATTCGGAGTTTGGTTAGGTTTGGTACCGCTCGCGCAGCCCTAGCCCATCCAGTGCTCTACCCCCATCGGCATACATCTGACGCTCTACCTCAATAGATTTCGCGGAGAACCAGCTATTTCCCGGCTTGATTGGCCTTTCACCCCTAAACACAAGTCATCCGATAATTTTTCAACATTAAACGGTTCGGTCCTCCAGTGCGTGTTACCGCACCTTCAATCTGCTCATGCCTAGATCGCCGGGTTTCGGGTCTAATCCAACATACTCAGTCGCCCTATTCAGACTCGCTTTCGCTTCGCCTACACCTAACGGCTTAAGCTCGCATGCTAGATTAAGTCACTGACCCATTATGCAAGAGGTACGCTGTCACCCCCTATGGGGCTCCAACTGCTTGTAAGCATCCGGTTTCAGGTACTGTTTCACTCCCCTAATCGGGGTGCTTTTCACCTTTCCCTCACGGTACTGTGTTCGCTATCGGTCATGTACGAGTATTTAGGCTTGGAGGGTGGTCCCCCCATGTTCAGACAGGATTTCACGTGTCCCGCCCTACTCTAGTCCTTCATCATCACTTTCGCATACGGGGCTGTCACCCGCTATGGCCACACTTTCCAGAGTGTTCTGCTAGTTGAAATGAAGGCACTGGCCTGGTCCCGGTTCGCTCGCCACTACTACGGGAATCTCTGTTGATGTCTTTTCCTCCGGGTACTGAGATGTTTCAGTTCCCCGGGTTCGCTTCACCAAGCCTATATATTCAGCTCGGTGATACCTTATCCACCTCGCCCGGCTGGCCCGAAAGCCAACTGGAAGAAATGGTGAAGGTGGGTTTCCCCATTCGGAAATCGCCGGATCAAAGTTTGCTCACAACTCCCCGACGCTTATCGCAGCGTGCCACGTCCTTCTTCGCCTGTACATGCCAAGGCATCCACCAAATGCTCTTACCTCACGCTTGAGAATCCACACCATCAACGACAGGCCTGCATAAAACCTGAGCGCTTGAAGATGGTGGGAGAAATTATCTCAGCCAGATAATCAATTTGATTGATTTGTGATGCATCGATCGCCCGCCACAAGCCCTAGAGCTTGCACGTAACAATCCATGCGCCACGGCATCGATTTAAAAACCCATTCACAATGTCAAAGATCGGCGATGCCGGCTAACCGGCACGATCGCCTGTCCTGCCGAAGCAGGATCTGGTTTCGTTTCATCTATCGGAATGTCGAGCGCGCTGGCCGAAGCCGCGCTGCATCATGTGTACCTGGTGGAGCCTATCGGGATCGAACCGATGACCCCCTGCTTGCAAAGCAGGTGCTCTCCCAGCTGAGCTAAGGCCCCTTAAGGTAATGGTGGGCCTGAGAGGATTCGAACCTCTGACCTCACCCTTATCAGGGGTGCGCTCTAACCAACTGAGCTACAGGCCCACACCACTGCGTCCGGCTGCCATTCCCGAAGGAACAGGCTGCCACGAGGGGCGTGAGCCGGCTCAGGCACACAGCACACCAGTGGCGTGCTGTATTCCGATTGATGAAAGGACATGAGGACGACGGCAATGTTCTTTGGAAGCCGCGAAGCACTTCCCCGGGCTAGCCGAGGCGCTTTCGCGAGTATCCTTAGAAAGGAGGTGATCCAGCCGCAGGTTCCCCTACGGCTACCTTGTTACGACTTCACCCCAGTCGCTGAACCCACCGTGGTCAGCTGCCTCCTTGCGGTTAGCGCACTGCCTTCGGGTGAATCCAACTCCCATGGTGTGACGGGCGGTGTGTACAAGGCCTGGGAACGTATTCACCGCGGCATGCTGATCCGCGATTACTAGCGATTCCGCCTTCATGCCCTCGAGTTGCAGAGGACAATCCGAACTGAGACATCTTTTGGAGATTAGCGCATCCTTGCGGAATAGCTGCCCACTGTAGATGCCATTGTAGCACGTGTGTAGCCCAGCCTGTAAGGGCCATGAGGACTTGACGTCATCCCCACCTTCCTCCGGCTTATCACCGGCAGTTTCCTTAAAGTGCCCAACTTAATGATGGCAACTAAGGACGAGGGTTGCGCTCGTTGCGGGACTTAACCCAACATCTCACGACACGAGCTGACGACAGCCATGCAGCACCTGTCACTAGGTCCCCGAAGGGAAGAAATCTGTCTCCAGAAGTCGTCCTAGGATGTCAAAGGCTGGTAAGGTTCTGCGCGTTGCTTCGAATTAAACCACATGCTCCACCGCTTGTGCAGGCCCCCGTCAATTCCTTTGAGTTTTAATCTTGCGACCGTACTCCCCAGGCGGATAACTTAATGCGTTAGCTGCGCCAC
>JAIXQH010000021.1 GCA_027484055.1 Verrucomicrobiaceae bacterium
GTTTGCGGCGGCCTGATCGTTGTTGAGCGTCGTGGTCCCGGTGGTGGCACCAAAGGTGATGGTATCATTGGGAGCCAAGGTCGCACCACCCCAGTTGGCGGTGTTGCTCCAGTTTCCATTGCCACCGTCACCTGTGGTCCACGTTAGTGACGCGGCGTGGAGTTGGCTCGCTAAGGCGACGGTGATGACGGATGAGAATAAGAGGCGATTTTTGTTTTTCATAGGAGGTCGAATAAAGGATTTTTTGGAATCAAGTGGTAATGCGGACGGGGTGGTGGTGGCTGCTAGAGTGAATTTCCAATGGGAGGTTCGTGAGATGTTGTATCGGTAATGGACGGCGGAGTCTATATTGTCGCGTGCAAAAAACATGTGGATTCATGCAAACTCAGAATGACGATAGAGGGGAAGTCGCGGCGTGGCGGGCGAACCCGCCACGCCGCATGAAGGCGGAATTCGCTTACGGACCGGTCACCCGGAGGCGGGCGAATGCGGCTGCAGGGCCTGCGGGGAAGGTGTAGGTCACGTTGTTTCCGGTGATGACGACGTTGCCGCCGAGGGTTTCGGTCGTCCAGCTTCCGGTCTCGAGAGTGGCGGAAGTTTCCACGACGAAATCGGCGGGATAGGCACCGGTGTAGCCGGATCCTTTCACCCAGGTGATGCTGCGAATCCCGGCGACGGTGGTGACTGCGGGCAGCGGGGTGAAGCCGGTGGTGTTTCCGGCCGGGCCGCCGAGGAAGTATTCCACTCCGTTTGAGACGCCGTCGTTGTCGTGGTCGTCAGAGAGCTCGACTCCCGCGCCGTTGAGGGATGCCCAGGACGAATAGCCGGCCGTCTCCGTCGCTGTGGCGGTGAGGAAGCCGCTACCATCAAGGGCGAAGTTGCTGAAACCAGCCGCTGTGATTTTCACGAGCTGGCCTGCAGTCAAGCCCCCAACTCCGAATCTGAGCGAGGAACCGGAAACGAAGGTCCCGGTGATGTTGAGCGTGCCAGGCCAAGTCCTCGCGCTGCTATTGGCGAAGACAAGATTCGCCCCCGCGCCAAGATTGATTGTGGCGGCGGCTGTGACGTCTAAAGTGCCGAGAGTGTCGTCGAAAGTGGCCGCATTGAGGGTGGCGGCCCCGATTGAGACGTTCGAGGCGTTAGCGAGGACGTCGTTTGATCCCAGTGCGAGGATTCCCGCCGAGATCGTGGTGGCACCCGTGTAGGTGTTGGTGTTGGACAGCGTGAGCGTGCCGCCACCGGATTTGGTCAGTGCGAGAGTGCCGGTGCCGCCGTTCCGGAGAACGCCCGCGAAGGTGTTGTCAGCGCTGTTTTGGACGGTGAGGGTGGAAGC
Organism: Verrucomicrobiaceae bacterium; assembly: GCA_027484055.1. GTDB lineage: Bacteria > Verrucomicrobiota > Verrucomicrobiia > Verrucomicrobiales > Akkermansiaceae > Luteolibacter. Next base: position 1,334 of record JAIXQH010000021.1, read on the forward strand.
AGTGGACGCGTGTGTGTTTTCAACGATTGCGCTCGTGTTGGACGCAACCAAGCTGGTTACGGAAGCCGCTTGGGCGTTGAGTTGAAGTTTGGCGGTGCTGCCACTGCCGAAGACCAACGCGCTGGTTGGACCATTGCCGGAGTTTAATGAGTTAGCGGCAGTCAATCTCAGAGCGCCATCCTCGATGCGCACGCCACCGTTTAAGGTGTTGGCGGCGCCAAGCGACAGCGTGCCGGTGCCGGTCTTCTTGAGTTCACCCGTGGCCGAGATCGCGCCGGTGATGGTGAGCGTGTTGGAGGCGGTCACATCGAAGCCGCCGCCGCCGCCACCGATGGTGACCGCCCTGTTGGTCACAGCGCTGCCGCCGCCGGTTCCATTCTCTTGCAGCAAAAAGGTACTGGTGGCTTGAAGCACACCGCCGCCGTTGAGATTGAGCGTGGCGGTTGGTGAAGCCCATCCAGCCGTGCTATTGCTAACCGCCGTGAGAGCATTAGCACTCAGGGTGAAGGTGTAGGCACCAGAAGATCCGCCAATGGCGGTCACCTGCCTGCCCAACATCTGTGAGCCCACTACTAGGCCGACGGGGAGCGAAGCTGCTGTGGAAGTCACCGCAGTGCTGTTCGTTGCGCTCGTTACACCGGTGAGTGTTCCATTGGAGCCGCCGATAATGCTGTCGGAGGAAATGCTCAGGGTGCCACCATTGATGTAGGTCTGGCCGGTGTAGGTGTTGGCCGAACCAAGCACCAGGGTGCCGGTACCGGCTTTAGTCAGCGTTGAGTTACCGTTACCGTTCGCAATCTCCGAGCTGATCGTCAACGCGCCAGCACCGTATTGATGGACGACCAGGTCAGAGTTGGTGGCCGTGTTGCTTTTTAGCGTGCCGCCTGCAATGGTGTAGGCGTCTGCACCTGTGAAGAGTAGGCCGCCGCTGGTGAGTGTGAGCGTCTGGCCAGGGTCGATGGCGAGGGACTGACCCGTGGTGCTGGTAGTCAGCTTGAGGGAGTTGAGCGATTCGCTTGTAGTGACTGAGGCGCTGCCCACGTGGCTGTAGTTCACCGTGGCGGTGAAGCCCGAGGCTGGCAGACCGGCGGTGGCACCGGCGCCGACAAGCGTGGAGCCACTCCGATCGGCAAAATTGATGTTGCCGGAGTTGTCGCGGAAAGTCACACGGCCGTTGCCTAATAGGAAATTGGTCGTCGGACTCGTGCCGACGTTTATGACATTGCCCGACCCGACCCGCCTGATGTCGAGAGAGCCTCCTGCGGCAAAGTTCGTTGCCAAGTTACCGAGAGTCAAGGTGGTGCCGGAGCCGCCATTGGCGTCCACGACGATATTGCCACCACCGGCGTTTACCGTGGGAACACCGAGCGTCTGGGTGGTGGCCCCAGAAGAGTTGCCTTGGAGATA
>JAIXQH010000009.1 GCA_027484055.1 Verrucomicrobiaceae bacterium
ACCGGCTTACGCTCTCCAGTCCGTCGGCTTACGAGCCACCGCGCTTGTCTCATGGGTAGAGGCTATCGAGTGGCTGCTGGATGGCAAGGGAAAAAGCTATAAAGGGACTGTCCCTTAAAAGCTATAAAGGGACTGTCCCTTTATAGGTTCAACATTGTCCTCATGAGGTGGCATAATCTTGACGAGACGAGCTAACGCTTGGCACCAAGAACGCTCGGTATTCAAATGATTTTTCAACCAGCGGATGAACTTCACAGTGCAGCTAGTGAGTCGCTGGATGATTTTTTGGAGAAGTGTCAATCCAGTATATCCTTTGATCTTTGAGTCTTTGTCCCGATCTCTCGGGAAATTTGTCCTTCCATAACAGTCAGTAGGTTGTGGGTTAGGCACAACAAGCGTGCTTGGCAGTTTTTTGCGTTAGAGGTGCTGGCCCATGACTTGGTTTCACCGAGTTTGTGAACTCATTGAAGACCTTCTCAACGTCCCAGCGAATCTTGTAGAGGAGGGCGACGATGCCAGGGTAGATACTTGGCAGTAGGTTGGATAGATAGTTGTAAGCAATGCCGGTTTCTGGATCTTGATAGATAACTCTCCGCACTGTCACACCGACGCTGGTTGCGACTATTTCGTCAGATACCACTCCTTGATTGATTAGATCGGTGCGATCAAGCGGGCAGTTACCGACGATATCGGGTTTCATGTTTTCCTTTTCGCGACTGAGGAAATAGATACCGAGTTCTCTCCATTTGAATCATTGACGGAAGTCAATACTGGCTCGATCCCAGATGTAGAGAACCTTGCGGCCTTTACCGCCACCTGGGCGCAATGAGAGAATATCTTGGCGTTTGAGGGCGTGCATGTCGTGCTCCTTTTTGCGCTCGACTTGATCGCTCACGGTCAAATGAGTCATGTAGTGACTTCGCAAGCAGAGGCTATAGAGGTAGCCGGTTGCGTATTTAGTAGCGATGAAGGCAGCTATTCTACTGAGAGTTTTGCTTTGGGTCGGACACTTGCGAGGCGCGGCCTTGTCGTGGTTGGCGGCCGCGATGAAGTGCCCGTCACTAGCGTAGAGATCGAAGTCGTCCAAGCACTTGTAAGCGCGGAAAAGATCGGGCAGGGAGCGGCGCATGTGAACTTGGGCCTGAGCGAGAATCTCACTGAGCAGGGTAAGCCTGCCGCGTGCTTTTGAGGCTGTCAAAAGGTAGTCCGGTGGATCTCGGTGTCATGGCGATCCGCGAGATCCTGAAGAAAATCTCGTTCGCTTTGAAATAGACTAAGGCAGCTGCGGGTTCCAGCTTCCAGCTTCCAGCCAAAGCTCATCTAGGAGGGCTGGGCAGTTCCGATGGGATCAGGAATCATCGAGAAAATGCCAAAGGGGCTTGAAGGATTCGGCACCGATGATGGATTTGTAGAGAGACGTGTTAGACATAGTTACTTCAAAACTAACAGCCAACTACGCAAGCGCTAAATGCGCGTATGGAGCGATTGTTTGCGTCCCTAAAGGATTAGGAGTGTGGTTTTGATCCAGTAAAATGAGCCCTGTCAGCGACATCCTAATGCCTTTACAAACCACGTCGGAGGAGATTATTCGCCTCAATTTTGGACACCGTTGAGATTTTATCGAGAAGCTAAAACCCAACAAATAAAATGAGTGGTGTTGTTACCGGGTTATCACTTCCCCCGCTCTATCAAATCCCCCCGCAGCACGATCTCGCTCACTGAGCGCGTCGGGTCTACGATTCGTTTCATCAAAAGATCTGCGGCAGCCTCGCCGAGTGTTGTCGCAGGCTGGCGGATGACGCTGACCGATGGTTCCACGAAACTCGCCCATGAGGGATCGTCGAAACAAACAAACCCACCGGCTTCCAAGAGGTGTGGCCCTTTTTGCCTCAGGGTGGTGTAAGCACCGGTCGCCAGCAATGCACTGCTACAAACTACTGCGTCTACCAACGGTTCATTCGTAAGAATTTCCGCCATGATCCGCGCGCCCTCGGCCTCGAAGGCCGGTACTTGATAGATCCCCGCCATCCGCGTTTCCGCTCCGATGAAAGCGGCCTGAAACCCCTTGATCCGTGCGCTGGCGGTGTAACTTTTTGCCCCGAAAATGCCTGCGATTTTCTGATGTTTTCCCGCCAACAAATGCCGCGTGAGTTTCAGCGCGGCTTCTTCGTTGTCGATCACCACGGAGTCGAGATGCTTCCCAGCCACCTTTCGGTCGAACAGCACCAACGGGGGTAAAATCGACGAGTCCAACGACTTCGCACTCGCCCGTGTGGGCGACAGCAGAATGCCTGCTACTTTTTCCTCCTCCAGGAGTTTGAGAAAATGCTCCTCGCGTTTAGGGTCCTCGTCGGTGTTGCAAATGAGGACGGTATAGCCATGTCTGACTGCTACCCGCTCCACCGCACGGCTGATTTCGCTGAAAAACGGATTGCAGATGTCGGATAGGACCAGTCCGATCACCCGCGACCGTTGCGCCCGCAGGCTGCGCGCTACTCGATTCGGCCGATAGCCGAGCTCTTTCACCGCTGCCTCCACCTTCTGGCGGGCCTCGTCGCTAATGTAACCCTTGCCGGCAAGTACCCGGGAAACGGTGGCGATCGAACAACCCGCACGCAGTGCGACGTCTTTGATCGAATGTGACATGACTGAGATCGTTTACAGATAATCTCGATTTTGAAAGGGTAAAGACGAAGGCTGTCTAAAATTTTTCAAAGGCAGAAACCTCGTTATCTTAAAAATAAGTTCAGATTTCTGGGCGATTGTGGCGGATTCACAAAAGATTCTCCGTTGACAACCCAGTGTGTAAACGTTTACACATTTTGACAGTTCAAGAACAACCCACTCCTAAAAACTCTAAAATCAGGAAAAACCTATGCTTGCAATGACACTCGGCGACATCCGCCTCTGCGCCAAAATTTCCACCAAGGAGGACGCCATACGTGCGGTGGGCGAAATCCTCCTGAGCAGCGGCTCCATTGAGCCGGAATACATCGAAAGCATGCTCGCCCGGGAAAAGACCGCGACGACCTTTCTCGGCAACGGCCTCGCTATTCCTCACGGTCGGCCACAGGACTCGGGGCGGATCAAGCAGACGCGCATAGCCGTGTTGCAGATCCCGGAAGGCGTCTTGTGGCAGGATGGTAAAACGGCGAGGCTCGTCTTCGGCATCGCCGCGAAATCCGACGAGCACATCGGGCTGCTCCGCCAACTCACCGGCATTGTCGGTGATGCCGCTCTCGCCGCCCGCCTCGCCAACACCACCGATCCGCAGGAAATCCTCAACGCCGTTTCCACCACCGGCGACTGCGACGAGGGCAGCGAGGGAACGACCCATTTCACCGGCAGCGAGTTGGAAGTGATTTTCAACAACCCCCGCGGCTTCCACCTTCGCCCGGCCGGGAAATTCGCCCGCGCCGTGCAGGCCTACCCGGGAAAAGTCACGCTCGTTGTGAAGCGGCGCGAGATCAAGGCGGACAGCCCGTCGCAGATCCTCGCCCTTGGCATCACTGCGGGAGATGCCATCCGTGTTAGAGTCGAAGGAGATGATGAAACGGATATGTTGTCATCGTTGGCCGCTTTGTTGGAAGAGATCAACAATGAGCCGCAGGACGAGGAAATCAGCGGCCCTGTCGGCAACCAGTGGAATCCCGAACAGGACTCCGCTTCCACGCTCAAGGGAATAATGGCAGCACCCGGCCTCGCCCTCGCACCGACGTGGAAGTGGACGCCTGTCGATTTATCAAATCGCAAGCACGTAATCGGCGACACGGATTCCGAAATCGCCACTTTGCGCAACGCTACCCGTTCCGCTCACAAGCAACTCATCGCGCTCACGGAAGGAAACCTAAACCCCGTCCAACGCGGTCTGTTCGAAGCCCACGCCTCGCTGGTCGAGGACGCTGAGATTCGGAAAGAGACCGAAGCACTAGTCCTAGCAGGTGACGACGCGCTCACCGCATGGAAGGCCGTCATCGAGACCCGTGCCGCAAAAGTCGCGGCGATGGAAGATGCTCATCTCGCCCAACGTGCCGCAGACATCCGCGACGTCGGACTGCGCGTTCAAAAAATCCTGCTGGGAGTCGATCTGGATCCCATGGCAGACGTCCACGAGCCTGTGATTCTGATTGCGGACGATCTCGAACCCTCGGAGGCCGCCCAGCTTCAGGTTGAAAAAATCAAAGGCATCTGTTTGAAAAAAGGCAGCCCGAATGCCCACGCCGCCATCGTTTCCCGTTCGCTCGGCATTCCCATGCTGGTGGCCATCGGCGCGACCTTGGATACCCTAACACTCGGCGAAACGGTCATTCTCGACGCCTCTGGCGGACGCCTGATCCTCAACCCCGGCGAGACTGACATCGCCTCCGCCCACGCTGCGATTGAAGAAGTCGGAGCACAGCGCGACATGGATTGGGAGCATCGTTTTGAACCCGCCATTCTGCGCGATGGTCATCGGGTTGAAATCGTCGCCAACATTGGACAGACCTCCGAAGCCCACCACGTCATCGACTCCGGCGCGGAAGGTGTCGGCCTGCTGCGCACCGAGTTCCTATTCCTCGACCGCGACCACGCACCGGATGAAGAGGAACAATACCAGGCGCTGCGGGAAATGATCGGCGCACTCCAAGGCTTACCGATGATTGTTAGAACTCTGGACATCGGTGGCGACAAACCGGTTTCCTATCTCGGCCTCAGCGAGCAGGACCTGTCCTTCCTCGGTCTGCGCGGTTTTCGCCTCAGCATGGCGAGGCCCGACCTCGCGACGACCCAGCTTCGCGCCATTTTCCGCGCCGCAGAGCATGGGCCGATCCGGCTGATGTTCCCGATGATCGCCACACCCAACGATTTTCTCCGCGCCCGTGAAATGACCGAAAAAGTCCGCCGCGAGGTGGGCGGAAAAAAGGTCGAACTCGGCGTGATGATCGAGGTGCCATCCGCCGTCACGATGGCTCCCGAGCTCGCGGATCTTGCGGATTTCTTTTCCATCGGCACCAACGACCTCACCCAATACACGCTCGCCGTCGATCGCACACATGCGCTGTTGGCTCGCCGTGCGGACAGCTTGCATCCCGCCGTCCTGCGTTTGATCCGCGACACCGTGAAGGCCGCCCACGACAAGGGAAAATGGGTCGGTGTCTGCGGTGGACTCGCTGCCGATCCGCTCGGCGCTCTCATTCTAACGGGCCTCGGCATCGACGAGCTTAGCATGCCGCCCGCGCTCGTTCCGCAGATCAAGGCGCTGCTTCGCCGCGAGGAATTCACGCAGCTCGCCGCCCTTGCGCAAAAAGCCCTCAACCAACGCGACGCCCGTGCCGTCCGCGCCCTTCGTCCCGCACACTGATACGATCATGAAACACGACATCGTCACGATCACACTTAACCCCGCCATCGACCAGACGGTTTTCCTCAACCGGCTCACCGTCGGCAAGGTCAACCGCGCCACCCGCCACCAGCGTCAAGCTGGGGGCAAGGGCGTCAACGTTTCATCCATGTTAGGCAGCTACGGATTAGCTAGTACTGCCACCGGATTTCTCGGCAAGGACAACCCGCGCGTGTTTTTGGATCTTTTCAAAAGCAAAAACATCCGCGATGAATTCATCAAAATTCCCGGAGAAACTCGCACCGGCATTAAGATCGTCGATGAAGCAACCCGCGAGACGACAGACATCAATTTCCCCGGGCTGGAGCCAACACTCGCCGAGCTCCAACAGTTCGAGAAAAAACTCCGCAAGCTAGTCAAGCCGGACCGCTGGTTTGTTCTAGCTGGGAGTTTGCCCGTTGGTATCAGCCCGGATTTTTTCGAAGAGATCCTCGCCCTGCTCAAACGCGGCGGCGCAAAAATCGCGGCAGATACCAGCGGCGAAGCGTTGAAAATCGCGATCCGTGGCGGAGCGGATTTGGTGAAGCCGAACGAACATGAACTCGCCGAATTCCTCGGCCACGAGGTGCCGGATTTCGCCTCCCGCGTCGATGCCGCACAACGGCTCCAGCGTGAAAAAGTTCCGCATGTCATCCTTTCGTTAGGCAGCGAAGGCGCACTTTTCATCAGTCCCGAAAAGGCGCTGATGGCCTCCGCGCCGTCGGTCAAGGTCGTGAGCACCGTGGGCGCAGGCGACTCGCTGCTTGCCGGCTATCTCGCCGGTCTCACCACCGATCGCTCGCCCGTGGATCGCGCGAAACTCGCCACGGTCTTCGCTTGGTGCGCGCTCGAAGACTTGCGCCGCCAATTGCCATCCATCGCTGATATCCAGAAACGCCTTCCAAAAATCAAAGTCCAACCGCTTCCCAACTAAAACTCTCAAACCCATGAAAACCCTCACCGCCGTCTTCTCATCTCCTGCGACCGAGCCTCTCACCCGGCTGGCCATTTCCGCCCTCGAAGCCGAGGCTAAGCTGCGAGAAATCGTGCTCGCCATTTTCCACGACTCCCTGCAACCCGCCGGAGACGTCACACTAACATCCGGAGAAATCCTCATCGCCACCGATCGCCCGCATCTCATCCGTGAGACGTCAAATCTGCTGGAAGCCATCGCACCGCGCCTGCGCCAATCACCCGTCATCGCTCTAGCAGCCGAACCCGCGCCGGTGGCCACCAAGTTCCTCGTCGGAGTCACTTCCTGTCCGACCGGCATTGCCCACACCTTCATGGCGGCAGAAGCCTTGCTCAAAGGGGCGAAAGCCATGGGTTATGAAATGAAGGTCGAAACTCGCGGCTCGGTCGGTGCAAAAAATGAACTCACCGCCGAGGACATCGCCCGTGCCGATGCCGTAGTCGTCGCTGCCGATGCGACGGTCGAGACCACACGGTTCGTCGGGAAGAAGCTGTTGGAAACCGGCACGAAAGCAGCGATCAACGACGCCCAAAGTCTGATCCGCGAGGCACTCACTCTCACCCCTGCTGAAGCCGGAAAACCCAAGTCCGCCGTGAAAGCGGGCCGCAGCGGTCCTTACAAACACCTCATGACCGGCGTCTCCCATATGCTGCCGCTGGTCGTCGCCGGTGGATTGCTGATCGCCCTCGCCTTCGCTGTCGGCGGAATTTATGCGGGCGATGCAAAGGGCACCCTCGGTTGGGCGCTGATGGAGATCGGTGGAAAATCGGCGTTCGCGCTATTCGTTCCAATTTTCGCGGGATTCATCGCGTTTTCCATCGCCGACCGCCCTGGCCTAACACCCGGGCTGATTGGTGGAATGCTAGCCTCCAGCCTCGGGGCCGGATTCCTTGGCGGCATCGTCGCCGGATTCATGGCCGGTTATTTCACCCGCTGGCTGAATGGCGTGCTAAAGCTCCCTGACCAACTCGCGGGACTCAAGCCGGTGCTGTTGCTACCGCTCATTTCATCCCTCATGATCGGTCTAAGCATGATCTACATCGTCGGCCCGCCGGTGAAAACGATCATGGACACCGTGTCCTTCTGGTTGAATTCCATGCAAGGTAGCAGTGCTCTTCTGCTAGGCCTGATCCTCGGTGGCATGATGGCCTTCGACATGGGTGGCCCGATTAACAAGGCCGCTTACACCTTTGCCGTCGGTCTCGTGGCCGCAAAGATTTACGGGCCGATGGCTGCGGTCATGGCCGCCGGGATGGTGCCGCCGTTAGGGATCGCGCTGGCTGCGACCTTGTTCAAGAACCGCTTCACCGCAGACGAGCAACAAGCCACCAAGGCTACTGCGGTGTTAGGCATTTCCTTCATCACTGAGGGCGCCATCCCCTACGCTGCGGCGGATCCCTTCCGCGTGATTCCTTGCACCATCGCAGGGGCATCCGTCGCCGGAGCGATTTCGATGGCAGTCGGCTGTAAATTGTTAGTTCCCCACGGCGGGATCTTCGTCCTCGCGATCCCCAACGCCATCAACCACACGCTCGGCTACCTTGTGGCCATTGTTGCTGGGACGCTGGTTACCACCGGTCTGCTTTTCATTATGAAAAAACCTCTTATGGCGGCTGCCTGAATTCTGTGACCCATAAGACTCATAAGACCTATCTAAAACCATGAAAATCAAATTACTTTTCCCGCTTTTTCTCACTACCAACCTCCACGCCTTCTGGCTTGAATCAGACCGCCTCACCGGCGATTGGAATGGTGCTCGCACTCAACAGGAAGCTGCAGGTTTCAAGACCTTCGCTTACTACAGCGGCATTTTCGCCAACAATGTAAACGGCGGAATCAGTGAGGATTCCAGCTATTCAGGGGACCTTTTCATTGGCATGGAGTTCGATCTGGAAAAAGTCCTAGGTTGGGACAAGACCAAGTTTGTTCTCTCCGGCATCGACCGTCACGGTCGCAGCATCGACAAGGCAGTGGGCGGACAATACAGCGTGATGCAAAACGTGGGTGGTCAAAATGCCTTCTTATACAATGTGACTTTGGAAAAACTGTTTCTCGACGACACGTTCTCCGTGAAGTTCGGGCGGATGACGGCGACGGATGATTTCGTCGGCTCGCCTTACTATAGCTACTCGGTAAACAACGCGGTGAACGGCCAGATCCGCGCGGCCTTGTTTGACGGCGTGATGAGTTCCTATCCGTTTCCTGTCTGGGGCGGTCGCGTGAAATACCAGCCGAGCGAGGAGTTCTATCTAATGCTCGGCGTTTTCCAAACGGCGACCGACATGTTTGATCGCGACGGTCAGGGCGTGGATTTCCAGTTCGAAAGCGGCGACGGCGTTTCCATTTTCACGCAGCTCGGTTGGAACCCGAAATTTGACGAGAGACCTGCGCATTTTTTCGTCGGGATGAACAACTCGTTGGCTTATGACATGCCCAAGTTCAACAGCACCGGCACGCGGGATGAATTCACCCGCTTCTACGGGCACGCCGACTATCAGGTTTATTCCGAAGGCCCTGGCAATGAGGAAGGCTTGGTGTTGTTTGCGACGCTCGGCTACACGCCTTTTGAGGACGCCGCCATCATTCCGGTGCAATCCACGTTCGGGGCGAACTATCTTGGGCTTTTCCCCGGTCGTGAAAAAGACAGAACCCTGTTCTTTGCGACCTACGGAAACTTCAGTAATGACTACGCTGACGAACAGGCCACCGCCGGAAACGCGACCTCCGATTATGAGTTGGTCCTCGAAATGGGCCATCGTTTCCAAGTCACGCCATCGACTTACATCCAGCCCGATCTGCAATGCATCGTTAACCCTAGCGGCACCGGCAACATCGACAACGCTTTGGTGCTAGGAGTCCAGTTCGGTGCGAGTTTCTAATTAGGGTCAACGGATCGTGATGGGTGCTTCGCCCTCGCCTCACTCAACTTTGAGCGTGGGTTATCAATCAATCACGATCCAGTCCGCCCCTCAATGATGTCGATCAGGTTTATGTAGGTTTCCTGATCGTTCAAGCCATCGGCCCAAAGCAAGCCCCCGTAGTCACAGATGACAGACCGATCGATAAAAAAATCGGACAGGTATAAGTTGCTAGGAGTTTTCTCTTTGCGGGAGTTTTCTGAAAGAGCCATTGGGTCGGACCAGAGGGCGGGGAAATAGGGTTTGGGGAAACCTTGCTAAGGGGACTGAAATGATTAAAATCTTCCCCGTGCTTCTCAAGCATCTTGCCATAACAATCCTGCTGAACGGAGCTTCACTCGGGCTTGGTGCTCCAGAGTGCGTCTTGGACATTCACAAGCTTCCTTCGCCCGAGGTCACCCAAGTATGGTCGCCTTTATTTCAGGCGGCTTGGGACCGCTTGAATGGGTTGCAGAAAGGACCGCTCCAAGAGTTGTCACCGCCGAATTTATTGATCACACAACTCAGTGGCTTCAAGTGGAACGAAAAAGCCGTGATGCCGCAGGATGGATATGGCGTTTATGCTGGGCCTGCCACTCGCGAGTTCGCCGAAGAAACCGCGGAATCAATTAAGCAAAAATTTGGTCTGGGAATCGATCACAATGACATACCCATCGTTCCAGAAGGTATGGCGAATTATGGAATTCTCGTGCGCGACCTCCAGTTTAAGAAGAAGTTTCTTCGATCAAGCAAGACAGCCATGAACTTCCGTTCGGCTAGTGGTAAATCTCACCAAGTGGCGTTTTTTGGCACGGCTGGCGAATACAGCGGTGCTTATAACGAGTCTGTGAAAGTTCTGGCCTATCAGCCCGATGGGTCGTCGTTTGTGATAAGCATGAAAACTGATAGGGATAACGAAGCGCTGGTGATTTATCGACCCGGTCAGGTGAGCAGTTTTCAAGGGGCAATTGAACAGGTGAAGGGTGCGTTCAAGTCACCGCTTGCCGGTCATTATGGCAGTCTTGGCGACGGAGGACTGCATGGAGAAGATCGGCTCGCGATTCCCTACCTTGACTTAGACGTGCGCACCGATTTTACACAACAGCTCAGTGGCTCGCTTCGCTATGCTGGGGATCCCAAGCCATGGCGGATCGCAAGAGCAATCCAGTTAACCCATTTCACTTTGTCTGAGAATGGGGCGCAAGTTCGGGTGGATCTCAGTACAGCAGCTGACCCTTTCGGCGATAAACCTAAACTGATTCCCCGCCGGCTTGTCTGTGATCGACCATTTTTCGTATTCATGTGGAAGACAGGTGCGGAGTGGCCCTACTTTGCTGCATGGATCGACGGAGGTGATTGCCTCACTCCGTTTTTCAAAGGCTAAACCATAGAGTATCACAGGACGTGAGAAATGTAAGGTTTCGGATCATCTTGCGTATTTAGGCGTTCTGATTGGCAACCCATTACCATCATGATCGAAAAACCCATCACGCTCTTCCTTGCCTTGATGCTTTGTTGCGGGGTGGTCGGTGCATTCGCACAGGCGCCTGTGGCGCTTCGCTGTGAAATGCAGACCAATCCTCTCGGAGTGGAGGAGGCGAATCCGCAGGTATCTTGGCAGCTTCCATGGACACGCATGGGTGCGAAGCAAAGTGCTTATCAGCTAATCGTTGCGGAGGATGAAAAATTTCAGAAAGTCCTCTGGGATAGCGGAAAAGTCGCCAGCGAGCACTCGCATTTGGTGGCTTTCGGAGGACCTCCACTCATTTCGCGGCAGCGCGTTTACTGGCAAGTCCGGGCGTGGGACGAAGCGGATGAGGCATCGCCTTTCAGCAAGCCCGCATGGTGGGAAATGGGCTTGCTCAAGGCGAACGATTGGAGTGGAAAATGGATTCGGGCCAGCGAGGCAAAAACAACATCCACCTCAGATGCTGTCAAAGCATGGGAGAGGCATCTCACACTTCCGCAAATTGCGAAAAGTGAGGCGGCCGGGTGGATGACCGAGCAACTCGCCAAGTTGGAAAAACCACCCTACCTACGCCGCGAGTTCGAGCTGGTGGGTGAGATCAAGCAGGCGCGGCTTTACCTCTGCGGACTTGGCTACAACGAGGCTTGGTTGAATGGAAAACGCATCAGTGACCACATTATGGATCCGGCCATCACGCCATACGATGATTATGGTAATTATGTCGTCCACGATATAATTAATCTCGTGAAATCCGGACGCAATGCTCTGGGTGTCATCCTAGCAGGAGGCTGGTATGACGAGCCGATCGTCTGGTCGATGGGACGTGGCGTCTTTGGTCGTCCAGGCCTAATCGCTCAAGTGGAAATCCTGACCAAGGACGGAAAAATGCTGCGAATCGGCTCCGACGAAAACTGGAAAACGGGGAGCGGCGGACTGCTGCGGAGTCATCATTTTCTCGGGGAATGTTTTGACGCAACGCAAGAGCCGCAGGGATGGACGGAGGCCGGATTTGATGATTCCGCGTGGGGCGCTGCGCAGGTTTCCGCGCCACTGACGCCTCGGCTTCAGGTACAGACTGTCGAGCCCGAACGCGAGATTAAGCGTGTCATTCCCAAGTCCGTGAAGCAGCCCCAGCCCGGTGTCTGGGTTTTTGATCTAGGCGAGTTGATCACGGGATATGTCGAACTCCACTTGGATGGAAAACAGAAACAACCCGTTCATGTACGGGTGTCGGAATGGCTACGTTCGTCGGCCATCCCGCTCACACGCCGCACTCCGGACCTTTTCTATCCATCGCTCGATGCTGGGCAAGCGATCAGCAATGGAATGATCCTGGCGAAGGCGCGATCCTCATCCGTGATGACTTACGTTCCGGATGAAAATCACAGCCCGTTTGCCACATTTACCGAGACCTATGTGCCATTGGGAACTGGAAAGGCCGAGACATGGAAACCGAAGTTTGCTGTCCAAGCGTTCCGCTATGTCGAAGTGCTGGGTCTCGAAGCCAGGCCAGAACTCGAGCTCATTTGTGGGATCATGGTTCACACAGACACGCCGAAGATCGGGGCATTCACCAGCTCGGATCCCGTGCTCAACCGGGTGCACCAGGCTGCGCTCAACTCCACCCTTCAGAACAATCATGCCATGTCATGGGACAATTCGACCGAGCGTGCCCAATCACCATTCCTCTTCGCCTGGCCAGCCCAGCTCGCGATTTATAATTATGACTTTGCGAGAAGCTTTCAGAAAATGCTGTTGGATCTCAGGCGGATCGTGACGAAGGAGGGTAAATCAGTCGTCAGCCCCTGGACCAAGCGGGCGGAGTTTTATCGGGATAAGGTCACCAACCCGATTCCAGAAGCGGCAACCGTGGATTTGCTCTGGCAGTATTACCTGTATTACGGCGACCGCAGGGAACTGGCTCGTCACTATAAGTCCGCACAGGATTTCATCGAATTTTATTGGAATGATGATCAGCGAAGCCGCTGGCTAGAGGCCATGCGCCTGCCCTATGACGAGCGCTTTTACACGGACACCAAGTTGACCCTGCCGAATCCCAAGCTGCCATTCAATCAGTGGGGCGATCATACCGAGAACTACATCGGCCAGACGCTGCGCTATGGGTTCAATGCGGAAACGCATCGAATGTTTGTCACCATGGGCCATTTCATGACAACGCTCAGGCAGTTGGAGCAGATGGCAGTGACTCTTGAAAAGCCAAAGGATGTGGATCGATATCGAGCGCTACAAAACGACCTCCGCGCGGCCCTTCATGACGGGTGGCTCTACAATCCTGAGACAAAAACCTACGGCGGAGTGCGCTTCGTGAACAAAAAAGTCATTCGCGATTCCGCCACTCCGGTTGGGAATGCCATCGCACTTTACTCAGGCATGGTGCCGCCAGAAAAGCGCACTGTGGTGGCGTCCAGCTTGGCGATGGATCTCAAGGAGCACTATTCCGGGAATTTTTACGGCGGTCACGAGGGTTGGTATAAAATCGCGCATACTCTGTCAGATGCGGGGCAGGTGGACTGGGTTTTCGATGAAATCACCGGTCGTAAATTTCCACAGCTCGGCTACCTCACGGAGCAACTCGGTCTCAATTCCTTTCCTGAGGGCTTCGGCATTCTTTACGGAGAAATCACTACGGCCTCGGCCTGTCAGAGTGAGTTTCAAGGACTCATGGATTGGGTTCATGTCAATCTCTGTGGCCTGGAAACCGACCCTGCGAACCCTGGCTTCAAGCACTTTTTCATCCGCCCCCAAATCCCCCGCGCGCTAGAGTCGGTGAGCACGGATTTCACGTCACCCTATGGTCAAGTCAGCTCCGGATGGAAAAAGGAAAAGGGACGACTCATCATGCAGATCAAAATCCCGGCAAACAGCTCGGCGACGATCACACTACCGAAAGAGCGGGCGGCTGGGGACGCATTCGTGAATGGAAAGCCGATTGCCAAAGCTCTAGGCGTGACCCTCATCATAGGCCCTAACGAATCGCCTGAGTATCGACTGGTTTCCGGCACTTATCTCATCGATTTACCCTACATCGATAAACCTGCACCGTAAGCGCTGGTTCTAGCACCAGTCAGCGATCAAGGTGGCGGCAGCTTGGCCGAGTAATGCACGGCGCGGTGGCGATTGTCATCGAAGGCAAAGTGGAGCCACTGGCCGTCTTTGCTGACAAAGCCGTCAGGGTAGTTTATCCGCCCTTTTGGACCATCGACGGATTCTTGCTGAAGGACACGTTGGTAGGGCCAGGTTTTCATGCCGTCAAAACTGATCCACAGCGCCATCGGGGCACGGACTTTGCTGTTGGGGTTGTGCAGGATGGCGACGCGATCACCTCCGAGGTTGTAGAGTGTCGTTTTGCTACCTGGATTCGGGATCTCGGTGATGGAGGCAAACTCTGGCCAGGTTTTACCGCCATCTTTTGATACCGCCTTGTAGAGCAAGCCGCCCAGGCCGTCCGCGCGGATCACCATGGTGATGCGGCCGTCCGGATGCTCAAAAAGGTCATTTTCGGCCCAGCCAAAATAGCGACTGTTTGGCGTGAGGCGGATGTTGCCGTGTTCCGTCCATGTCTTGCCTCCGTCGCTGCTGATGAGCACACCGTTGCGTGGATTGGTGAAAGCTCGGTCAAGCGGGGCTTTGTCCTGCTCATCATCGGGCCCGATGTAGTGCTGGAATGGCAGCATGATGCGCCCATCTTTGCAGACGATGTGCTTACGGATGAAGGTGCGCTCTTTCAAGCGTCCTGGCATTTCCATCGGTTTGCTCCAGGTCTTGAACGAGTCGTCGCTGGTAAGGAACCACGAGCGCCAGTCATTCGCCCAGTGATTTGAATGGGTGGAAAAAAACAGCGTGCTGCGCTTTCCTCGAATCATCAGTTCCGTGGGGCCTTGGCCGATGGTCTTACCCTCACGAGGGAAGCCGACATCGAAGGGCGTTAACGGCGTCCAGCTCTTGCCTTGATCGCTGCTCCGCGTGACTCCAGTGTAGTTTAGCGGGGATGGTTCGGTCGGGCCACCCGCAAGCATGAAGAGAATCCATGAGCCGTCTGGTAGTTCACGCAGAGTGGTGTCGCAGACCAACTGGTTCGGCGCGACTCCTTCGTAGGCGATGCTTTTGAAATCTAGTTTGGCGTCCTCGATCGCCTGTGCGGTCCACTTGGCATCCGGTTTGATCGACTTTGGTAACTCCGGTGCGCCTGCTTTGTTAACGACTGATTTTTTCGGAATCCACACCGGGGTGGCGTGCGCTGCGAAATCGGATTCCCGGAATTTCGTATGGAGGATTTCCGCATCCGTGTGGCGATTCCAATCATAGAGGAGATGGATCTCGCCATCTGGAGCTTGGAAACCATCTGGATAGGAAACGGAAGCGCGGTCATCGATCAACAAGCCCTCGCCCCAAGATTTTCCGTCATCCTTGGAGAGAAAGGCGCACAAATGGCTGCGGTTGGGCAGGCGTAGGTTGAGTGGCCCGTTTTTCACGAGGATGAGGTTTCCGCTAGCAAGGCGGCGGATGAAAAATCGCGCACTGGCATTTAGAATCGCAGACGGTTTCGGCTCGCTCCAAGTCACCCCCAGGTCGGATGATGTGCTTTCACTGATGCCGTCAATGGTGCGTGCCAGCATCCAGAGACTCCCATCCTTACGCTCGACAATCATGTGCTCATCGAAGTCCGTGCGTGGAAAAATCACACCTCCGCGACGAGTCCAGGTTTTCCCCTGATCCTTGCTGGCATAACAATTTGCCATCCGAATCCCATCCAGATCCTTGTAGGCTCCTTTATCAACGCCGACTCCTCCCATGCGATCTCGAGTCCAGAGTGAAACAGGCAGCAGCCAGTCACCGTTGGACAGGACGGTAGGCTTGTTCAGCGTGCGGCCATCGGTGATGCGCACGGGAGGAGTCCATTTCGGCTCGGCGGCATCTGGGTCGTCACAGCGGATTGACCAATTTCCTGCGCGCCCGTCGAAATAGCCGATGCTTTGATCAAAAAAGCACCACAAGCGGCCTAGCGGATCGGTCCATAGGTTGCCGACGAGGGCTCCCCGTTGATATCGCACACCGTTCATTTCCCCATCTTGGGGGTCGATCACCACGCGCGGCTTGGACCATGAGCTGCCGTTGTCATCACTGGAGGCCAGCATGAAGAAACCATTCGGCGAATCGCCATTTCCTACCCACGCAGCCCAAATCCGTCCCTTCGGCGTGCGGTCCATGCCGAGGACCATATTTCCGGGTCGCTTCGAGTCAGCATACTCCGGTCCCGGTGCGGTGTTGACCGTTGGTGGCTCCAGCGCGAGGTCTTTGCCCTGTGCGGAAAAGAGGCAGATGCCTGCAAGGAGCGTAAGGATGAAGTGATTCATGGTGCTGGACCCTAAACGACTATGAATCAGGGAATCTGTCGTGCAGGTCAGTTTCGGCTTAACTGGCTCTCGGCATTTTATTCATAGGTATCCTCTTGCGCGGCAGGATTGTGGTCCGCTTAGAAGTCGTATTTGAGTCCGACCGTAAAGCTGTTTGAGCTGTAATTGGTTCGTCCTAACTGGCCGTCGTAGTAAGCATACACACTGAGGACTGGGGAAAATTGCACGTTGACCCCTGCGCTGACCAAAGCGCTGTCTCTACCGATTTCAGGACCGTTCACGGTGAAGATCGGGCTATTTCCAGAGCTGAATTGCGAGTCAATCGATTGCGTGCTATCCAGGAATTCATGTTGCCAAGACACGCGGACTTGGGGTGTTACTTTTATCCCCCCCATCAACGAAGTATAAGCAATCTTCGCACCGAGATTCGAGCGTAGCGATTCCTGGCTCTGGTCATCATAAGCCAATGGGGCCAATGAGCCAGTCTCCCTAAATTGATCCAATAAAACCTCGGTGTAGGCAACCGAACTCATTACGCCAAAGGTCCAATTTCCTTGATGCATGTCATACCCGCCGTTGAGCAGCGCGTTGATTTCTGACCCATCAGGACTCGCTTCGGCATAGCCTAGTAACCCTGAGCGCTTTGTATCATAGGAGTTGTAGCCGCCACCGAGTAATGCATCCACGTAGAAACCGCCTTGATATAAAGTCGCATAAACTGCTGCTCTGTAGCCATCGGCATCGATGCTGCCGCCATTGGCAAGGCTCGCTTCTGATTTTGCGTAGTTGCCCATGATCCCGACGGTGAAATAGTTGTTCACCCGAAAGTCTCCACCCAGAGTGGTTCCGTAGGTGTCAAAATCGTAGCCGTTGATGCCATTGGCACTATCAACCGTCGCGGACCCGCCTGAACCTTCGATAAAGACGCTCCACCGCTTGCTTTCCTGAGTCATCGGCGCTGATGTGCGTTCGACGATCACACCCTTGGAATCCATCGAGCTCGAATGAGTTACAGGCGGATCGTAAGTGTCGGACTCTTGGCGCGTCTGCTCAAGATGGCGCCCGATGTTGGCGTTCTGGATTTCCGCAGCCGAAAATCCCATTTGAAAGATCGCGGTTAAGTCACTGGGTGAAATCGCATCATACATGGCGGCCAGCGTGGCGATGTTCTGGCCGTCGAGATAGGTCAGTAACCCACCAGGATCCACCGGGTTTTGATCCTGATATCCATCGAGCGCCGCTCCGATGATGAGTCCATTGGAACTCAAGCCGGGAGCAGATATGAACGGATCTTGCACCCAAGTGACATAGGCGTTTGCAGGGTCATAAGTCACGGTAGGGTAAAGTAGGGTGTCGCCTTTATGATAGAGGAAATTCTGATCGAACGCCGCGTTGTAGAAATTGGAATATGGTAGGTTGGAGGCGAATTGTCCGGTTAGGCCGCCCGTGGTGCGGATGATGTTCTGTTGGTCGCCAACGGTGTTTTCGCGCCACCCGCCGTAGGGCACGTAGATGCCACTGAGATCATAAGCAAACACCGTCCCGCCGCTGAGCGTGGAGGAACCTGTGTCGTTGAACCGGGTATAACTTCCCAGTGTCGTTCCTTGTAAATGCATGCCGATCTCGCCGCCAGTCTGGACGTAGCCACCGACGTCGATTCTCAGCAACTTGGAAGCTACCGTATCGACATAGCCGTTATTGATGGTGAGCACACCAGCGCCAAATGCGGTTGATGTGTTCGCCGTTGGATTTCCAACACGCACCTCGCCTAGGGTATTGATCGTAGTGCCACCGCTAAAGGTGTTGCTTCCAAGTAGGACCGTTGTCCCGGGTGCGGTGATGAGCATGTTGCCGCTGCCGCTGAAAACACTGCTAGCAGACTGGGTGTTTGTGCCTAAGGGATTTGTTGCATTCCAATGGATGCGACCGTTGTCGGTGACATTGTTGCCAAAAGTTTCTCCGCTGTTGAGATTGATCCCGAGCGTCGAACCAGGGGTCACAAGGACCGAGTTGGACGTCGCAATGGATGTGTTAGCGACGATTCCGTTGCCAAGTTGCAGGGTTCCGCCCGAGACCACCGTGGACCTGGTGTAGGTTTCCGTGCCGACCAAGGTGAGGACTCCGGTTCCAGCCTTGGTGAGTCCGTTAGTCCCGCTGACTGTGCCAGTGATGAGCATGCCGGCTGAATTGTTGACCGCGACCACTTGCGACTGATTACCCAATACCAAATTGCTGCCTATCGTGGTGTAACCCGCGCCGTTGTTAACATTGATCCCTGTGACCGGCCCGGTCGCGGAAAGCGTAAGAGTCTTCATGCCGCCGATAGTCACTGCCGCCGCATCATCCACGGTGAGACTCGAAATGGTCGTGTCAAGGTCCAGAATGGTATCTTGGTTAATCGGCGCATTGGTCACTGAAAATACAACATCCACGTTAGAACCTAGGGCAATGTTATCCAGCCCAGCCGCCGTGGATGACCAAGCCGTGGTGGACGACCAAAGATTTCCATTTTGGCCATTCCAATATCTCCCCGGTGCCGCCAACAGTAAACTGGGTGCTGAGACCGAATTACTGAGAAGCGTTGTGGCTCCGTTCAGTGCGATCGTTCTGCCATTCACGATGGATGACCCCGTCCCCATGCTGACACTTGCCATGCTGAGAATGCTGCCACTGAATGCTGTGCCTGTGTTCAGAGTCGCAGAACTGCCGACCTGCCAGAAAATGTTGGGCGTGATTCCTGCGCCAGCGCCTATCACGGTGACGGATGAACCGACCGCAGTGGTTAGTGTGCTACCGATTTGGAATATGAAGACCGCGTTAGGATCGGACAGCGTGTTGAGTGTCAGATTTCCAGTCAAACCGGCGGATGTTTCAAAATGGTAAACCCCCGGAGCGAGGGTTTTCCCGCCCAAGTCGGTTCCCGTCAAATCATTGGCCGGAAGATAGGCCATGCCCGCCATCGTGTTGAAGGCCGTCAGGGAGTCGGCCTGTGCTTTCATCGCCAACGCATCGTTATAATGCACCGCACCGATCATAAGCCCCAAACCTGGGGTGGTGGAAAAAGTGAAGCCGTTGATCGTGGTGAGTGGGCTGAGTGCGATATCTCCCGTGATCGTGGTCGGACCGGAATTGGTGACACCGGCGTAACTGATGATAGCGAAGTTCTGAGCTGCGCCCAACGGCACCGTTTGTCCGTTTGCTGCGTTTGAAGCAACTAGGATCACAGCGCCCGCCATGGCTGAACTAAGTATCGTCCGCGACCTTGAGGTCTTGCTCCTGCGTTTGGCAATTCGAAGTCCACTAACAAGACTAAATGAATCAGAAAGTGTTACACGATATTTCATATTTTTGTTTTGGTTGCTAATTGTTACGGATTCGTCGCTAGGTATCTCGCTAGCGGGGCCTTTCATTAAAAATGATTTTTGATACCGGTTTATGTATCTAGAGGAATCTGTATCTTAAAAGCATTACTGGCTATGGGGTGTAACCCTATGAGTGATAATTGAGTGAGATCGGATAAACGGATTCTTTTCTATCATCAAATAACTCGTCATTCGATGATACGTTTGTGCAGTGCCTATCGGGCCTGCGAACAGGGGCGGTGATGGCGGCTGGCCATGGTTTCGTGGGTTGGTGTATGGCGAGATCACCCCCCCAGATTTCATGATTCACAAGTCGTCTATCATGTCATGGCTCGCTGGAACGAGTTTGTACAATCCGTGACTAACGATTGGCCGGGTCAAGTGCCGACGCATGGGGCGCTCCGCTGCAATCGTCCAACGGCTGAGCCGAGAAAGACAGGATCCAGAGATCCGAGAAATCTCAAATGCGTGAGAGACTGTCTTAAAAATATCTAGTTCGCGATTCTTGCGAGCATTCGCTTGCTCATCGACAGGTAGATCATGGCTTCCGAGTGTTCAATCTTCACTTCATGATCCCGGATCAGTCGCCG
>JAIXQH010000036.1 GCA_027484055.1 Verrucomicrobiaceae bacterium
ACTGATCCGGGATCATGAAGTGAAGATTGAACACTCGGAAGCCATGATCTACCTGTCGATGAGCAAGCGAATGCTCGCAAGAATCGCGAACTAGATATTTTTAAGACAGTCTCTTAGAGAAGCTCGGCATCTGGATCTGGCTCAAGCAGGCCGCGCTCGACGAGAAAGCGGTCTGCCACCTGAATCGTGAGTTCAAAATTTTTGTGACTCACATTGAAATTGAAAAAGCTGTGATCGGCACGTTCGAAGTCGATGAGCTCGCAAGAATTTCCTCTCCAGCGCAGGCTCCGGCAGAATTTTCTCACCTCTTCGTATGGCGTGATGCGATCTGAAATTCCGTGAAAAAACAGCATTGGCGGCAGCTTGCGCCTAAAAAGTCGATTCGGGCTCAAGTTTTTCGCCATTTTCAAACTCGGAAAACGCTCTGCCGGAGTGCCCTTTACTGCCGTATTTACCAAGGCACTGAAGAGGATAATGGCCTGTGGGAAGCAGTTGAAGCCATCCACGGGGGGCAATTGCTTTGGTCTTGGCATTGCAGCTAAAAGGGCCAGAAAAGCTCCGCCAGCAGCCCCGCCGATGGTGATTTTCTGGGGATCGATGTTAAACGTATCAGCATTCGAGCGGACCCAACGGATCAAGGCACGAGCGTCCTCAATCGCCTCCAATGGGCCAGTGTCATGCTTCGCAGAAGTCCGAGTCTCAGCGGCCACACAAACCGCTCCGCGACTTGCAAAATGGAGGCAATGAGGGACAAACTGAGTCGGCGTCGGCGAATCCCAGAACCCGCCATGAAAGAAAATCACAGCTGGACGTGGCGCATCAGTCGCGATTTCTGGGAGGAAAACATGGGCTAAAATGTCGCCTTCAGGTCGTTTTTCATAAACGTAGGTGCCGGCATCCTTTAAAATCTCCCGATCTCGTGCTTCGCCGATTGGCGCGACTCTTTGCAAAATGCTACTCATGACTCAGATCCGGCCAAGTCCATTCAAACCGGCGTGCAATTTGTTTGTTGTGGGAAGGGCCTTCTTGTCCAATCGTTTCGCAGATGAATCGAACAATTCTCGCGATTTCCTGGGTTTTAACGACTTTTGTAGGGGCTCAGGAGAATCTACGCCCCTCGTTAGAAACGACTTACAGTGCCTGGCGGGAAGCCATGATTCGCCGTGACCCTGCGGCATGGCAACGCGTGACGGCCGAGCACCGCCGGATCGAAGTGCGGAATCGTATCGTTTCAGAAAAACTACCATTTCCTGCTGCGGCCTTCGATTTACCGACTGCGCCGCCGTCACTGGACGGGTTGAAATTTCTAGAGGTGAAGCAGAAGGGGCCTACCGCGAAGTCCTTCTACTATGGGAAAGTTGATTTCGCCGTAGGAGGGGAGCCCACCGAAAATTTACTCGTTTTGTCATTCGTGAAAGGATCCGCTGGTTGGCTCTATGATCGGGCCGATTTCGTCAACCTCATGGCACTACCCGCCGTGAGAAAGGAACTTGCTGCAGGGAATCTCAAATACCTCAAAGAAGTCCCAGAAGCACAACCCAGTGGAACCATTCCACCGACTCCGGTCTCAGCACCAACGGCTAAATACATCGCGAAGGTCTATGTTTTTTGTCCCGGCAGAGAGGTCCAAGTGCAGATCAATAAGATCAGTCGACATCGCTTTGCGAATGCCAAAGAGGCAGAAATCATTATCGGTGGCGCCTTAGATGGTCCCAACGAAGTGCAATACAGCATCAAAAAATTGGAAGGCAGTACTGGCAAAGAGGTCATGACCATCCGCGTCTATCTGATGTCCCAAATCAGCGGTCAGAATCCCGTCAAAGTATTTGAATACCAGATCGCTGCCGGTGAATCTCCAAAGAGCGCGTCCACCGGAACCTTCAATGTCGATTCCGCGCTGGTGGCCAAGATCGCGGGGCACTAAGTGGATCAAGGAGAGTATTAGGGGAAATCTGATCCAACTGCCAGTTTCAAAGTATTCGATTCATCATTACATATATTGTAACAAGTTTTAACCTCGTCAACGGGGCCATCGACAAAGTCGCTCAAGAACTTAACATTTCAGCCATGCACCGAATTTTCGCACCTGCTCTATTCTTCTGCCTCTCATTCTGTGGACTCCACGCTGCGGAACCGGTCACTGTCATCACGAAAAATCCTGCTGCCGCCGCAGATGCAGTCACCAAGGACAAGCCTAGTGATCCGGTGCAGCGACATCTCTCCGTGACGATTTCCGGACAAAAAATTCCCTACCAAGTCACCACCGGGAAATTACAAATCAAGGATGACGAGGGAAAGCCACGAGCCTCTATTTTCCACGTCAGTTATGAGCGCTCGGATCTGAAAGACCATGCCACCCGCCCCATCATGTTTGCATTCAATGGCGGTCCGGGATCGTCTGCAGTATGGCTCCATATCGGAGTGCTCGGTCCGCGGATCATTCAGCTCCCCGGTAATGGCACAGCGCCTCCTCGTCCTCCGGTGCGGATGGTGGACAATCCACTCAGTATCTTAGATGTGTGTGACCTCGTATTCATCGACCCCGTCTCCACAGGCTACAGCCGTGCGGAGAAAGACGTCAAAGCAGAGGATTTTCACGGCCTTGATGAGGACATCGAGTCTGTTGGAGATTTCATTCGGCGGTGGGTCAGTGAGCATGATCGCTGGGCTTCGCCAAAATACGTGCTCGGTGAATCTTACGGAGGCATTCGCGCAGCTGGACTCGCCAGTCACTTGCAGTCTCGCTATGGCATGAGCATCAACGGAGTCGTGCTCCTCTCATCGCTCCTCGATTTCGCCACCTTACAGCCAGCTCAAGGGAATGATCTCTCTTACCAAGTATATCTTCCATCATTCACAGGCACTGCCCATTTCCACAAAAAAATTCAAGGAGATCGTGACGCGTTAGTCAAACAGAGCACCGAATTCGCCTTCGGGGAATACGCTGCGGCGCTGCTACAGGGCAATGATCTAGCTCCAGAGGCTCGTAAGACTTTGGCCGAGAAACTGGCAAGTCTCACTGGCATTAAAGCGGCGACTTGGGTCGAGCATGACTTGAGGATACCCCCCACCTTTTTCCGAAGTGAGCTATGCCGCGCTGATGGAAAGGTCTTGGGCCGTTTTGACGGGCGCGTCGCATGGGATAGCACCAATCTCGCTGAAGACAGCCCCGACTATGACCCTTCCTACTCTCTAGCCTACGGCGCATTTTCAACCGCCATGCTCGATTACTTAGGGCGAGAGCTCGGCTATAAAGAAGATCGCCCCTATGAAATTCTGACAGGGAAAGTCCAGCCATGGCGCTGGAACACCAGCAATGGATTTGTCAATCTGAGCAGTCGTCTCGCCGGGGCCATGCGAGACAATCCTCACCTCAAAGTCCTCATCATGGGCGGCCGCACCGACTTAGCGACTCCACCTGAAGGTGTTGCCTATTCAGTTCGGCACATGCTCGACTTGCCTAGGGGCGTCAGAGGGAATCTATCGACCTCGTTCTATGAAGGAGGTCACATGTTCTACCTAAATCCGCCAGATCTCTTGAAATGCCGGAAGGATCTAGTCGAATTCATCCGCCTTGGAGCCCCCTAAGCTGAGTTACACCAAAGCTTTCGTCATGATTGGAGTTCATGACGAAATGGAAAACGCTTCACCCGCTGGGATGGATCGTTTTCAAAACTGGCAAGCCAACCGCTTTGTTAAGGATACGAACGTTATTTTGTTCGATTCAAAAACAACCTCACTATGAAAACAAAAGTTGCTCTGCTTTTATCAACCGCCAGCCTGCTCCATTCAGGCACGGCCTCCGCTGAGACTGCGGATTGGCTCAGTCCCACTATCGATATTCGTGCTCGTTTCGAGTATCGCGATTTCGATGTGAAGGTCGGTAAGGATAATCTTGACCCCTCGACGGCACTCACGACTCGTGAGCGCCTCGGAGTTAAAACGAAAGAATGGAATGGCTTCAGCGCCTTAGCCGAAGGTGAGTTCACCCAAGCAATTATCGACGACTACAACAGCGGTGCCGGAAAATTTGCCACTCCGTTTGATCCTAAACAAACGGTTAGCTTAGACCCCGAAACTCAAGAACTCAATCAAGCCTACCTAAAGTATTCAGGATACAACACCGTGGCCAAAGCCGGTCGCCAGCAAATTGTCTATGATAATGCAGCGTTCGTCGGAGACGTCATTTGGCGCCAGAACCAACAGACCTATGATGGTTTCACTCTCACCAATAAATCCTTAGGGGGGTGGAACTTGAAGTATGCTTACGTGACGCAAGTCAATCGGATCTTCGGCTCCGACGCGAAACAACCGTTGACACCAGCATTCTCTAACGTGTCTGATCTCAATGCTAGCCTGAACTTGTTCAATGCTACCTATACGGGGATCAGTAACGTCACTCTTGGCGGTTATGCTTATTTGATGAATTTTGCTGAGCGTCCGCGGTGGGATAATGACACTTTCGGCATGTCAGCCAAGACCATCTTATCCGACGTGGCTCTTCATGGTGAGCTCGCCTATCAGGATGGTGCTGGTATCAATAATGCGGACGATGCTTGGTATAGTCACTTCATCGCGACAAAAACCTTCGGTCTGCATTCCTTGACGCTAGCAGTTGAAAGCCTCGGTGCTGGTTTCAAAACTCCGCTCGCGACTGCTCACGCATTCAACGGTTTCTCGGACTCGTTCAGCCCAGGTCGTATTGAAGGTAGCCACCATGGCTTAACCGACATTTATGCCGCATACACCTTCCCACTTGCTTGGAACGTAAAATGGATCCACACCGTTCACCTCTTGGGCGATAACGATCTCTCCGCAGGCTATGGCTGGGAATATGACTCGGTTTTGACCAAAAAGTTTAATGATAACTTCCTAGCACTCGCCAAGCTTGCCATATTTACAACTGCAGAAAAGGATTCGTATATTAATAAGGCCGCACTTCCTTCTGTGAATCAACTCACCCTTGAGTTGAACTATCTATTCTGACGTTTGGTTTCGTCGGTTGCTGTAGAGCGGGTCATTTCGGTTATACGAAATGACCCGCTCTTCCTTTTAATCACTCAGTGAGTTTAGCAGGCATCGCCGCAAATGCCATTTCACATAAGCCAATGAAAGCTTCCTCCACTAGACTTGGCTCACGTTTAGGCGAGTGAAAGACCCCCCACTCGCGCTCGATTCCTGGCTCATCGATATCGACCACCTTCAGGCTATGATCGTCGATTTCTCGCGCAGCCACCCACGGAGCGACGATCCCGACTCCGATGCCAAGTTTCGCCATTTCCTTGATCGCCTGCATGTCTCCTAACACTAAAGGCTTTTTACCGCGTCCACCCTTTTGCTCTAGCCAGTCCTCAATGAGTCGGTGAGTTTCCGTGGCTTTGGCATAGATGATAAACTGCTGGTCATTGATCGTGCTCAGCATGCTAGAAGGATCAAGCGCCCATGGGTGGAACGGTGAAACCACGAAGGCTAAACGATCCCTGAACATCGGGCGGTATCCTTCATCCCCCTTCCCACGTGGTTTTAAGCCTACCACTAGATCGAGATCCACACTTGAAAGCCGATCCAGCAGCGCTGTCGTATCCCCCGCCTCAATGACAGGCTCACAGCGCGGGAAACAGTCGCGAAATTCACGCAGCACCGATGGAATTAAAAAGTGGCAGAGGCTATGAGGCGCACCAATCCGGATCCGAGTCTGCCCCCAACGGCGCAAGCCATCCAGATCGCGGCTTGCTTGCTCCAATTCAAAAAGAATTTTCTTACAGCGATTCAACAAAACCTCACCTTCTGCGGTCACCCCCACCCCTTTCCCTGTTCGATCCAGAAGCCGACACGACAACTGCTCTTCGAGGGCTCTTAAGGAATGACTTACCGCAGACTGCGTCACGAAAATTCTGCGAGCTGCTAGCGTAAAGCTCCCCTCCTCCACCACAGCGACGAATGCTCTTAACTGTCTTAAATCGGGAACCCAATCCATAATGAACCGCTTTCATTGAAAGCTGGGATAAAATGAGCACGGCTTATGCCAAAAAATCGTATTTGGCACTCCACGCGCTAATTCAACTTTCAAATGCCGCATCGCGAATACCAGAAAGCACCTCCGATTCGGCTCGGATTTGTGCCATTGGCCGATTGTGCAGCAATCGCTGTAGCACGGGAGACTGGTATTTTCGAGCGCCACGGCCTCAACGTAGAGTTGTCCCGGGAATTGGGCTGGGCCAGTGTGCGGGATAAAATGTTTTATGAATCCCTTGAGGCTGCGGAAGCCATCGCTGGTATCGCATTCGCACTAGGGCTTGGATTTAATGAACTACGCAGTGAAGTCATGGTGCCCCTTGTTCTGAACCTGCACGGAAATGCCATTACGCTCTCGGTGGCCATTCCTCATGCTCAAGTTTTGGATGGCTCGGGTCTCCGACGCTATATCAATAACCATTGGAAAAAAGACCGTCCATTTACTTTAGCCGCCACTCATCGATTTTCCTCTCATCACATCTTGCTCTATCAGTGGCTCAGGCGCCACGGGGTCTCCTGTCCCGAGGAGGTGGAAATCATTTTTCTTCCGCCACAGCTCATGCCTCGGCATCTCAAGGCGGGGCATATTGATGGATTCTGCGTCGGAGAGCCTTGGAACTCCGAGGCCATCCTAGCTGGGACAGGTTGGTGTCCAGCCAGTTCTGCGGACATTTCTCATGGCCACCCAGAGAAAGTGCTCCTGCTATCCGGCACTTTCCTGCATGAGCGAAAGGACGATGCTCTCGCCTTGGTCGCCGCTCTGACAGAATCTAGCAAACTCTGCCAAGATCCTAACTTCCGCAATGAACTTATCTCCATCCTCGCGCTCAAGGCCTACACCGGAGCATCCGAAGAGGTTTTAAGAAATAGTCTAGGCCCGACATTTGAGACCGGCATCGGCGCAGTGGACGCGACCTCCTTTCATGTTTTCCATGGGGAAATGGTCAATCGCCCGACCATCGACAAGGCCTCTTGGGTGCTTTCTGGCTTGCGCGAAATCGGCGCTCTCCCCGATGTGACCGTCGGCTCACTTTCGAGAATTTATCGCGAAGACCTCTTTCATGCGGCCATGTCGCCCTCTCATGACGTATGAGCCTATTTCATCCCAACGATGAAATAGCATCTCCCCCAGAAATGAGGCCAAAGTCATTTTGGCATCCTTGAAGCTGAGTTGTCTTACGTCATCTCCTATTCAATCATGGAACCAATACATCCCTTATCACGTCGGAAGTTTCTTTCCGCCACCACCAAGACCACAGCTCTCGGACTACTTGCCAGTGGCCTTCCCACAGGTTGGGCAGGTGCTGTAGGTGCTTCCGAAGCTCCTGAATCACCGAACGTCAATTTCGGCATGATCGCCCTCACCGATTGTTCGCCGATCGTGATCGCTCACGAAAAAGGTTTGTTTAAAAAGTATGGCATCTACTCCACCATCACTAAGGGTGCTAGCTGGGCAGCCATTCGTGACTCTCTGTCAAACGGTGACATCCAAGCGACTCACATGCTGCTCGGTATGCCCATCGCCTCCACCATGGGTCTCGGCGGCTCGCCGAAAAAGGCTATGGTCGCCCCTTGGATTCTGAATCGCAATGGCCAAGCCATCAGCCTATCCAATTCGCTAAAAGGTAAAGTCGGAGCCGATCCGAAGGCACTCAAGCCGCTCGTCGATGCTGCAAAAGCCGCCGGCAAGCCCATGCCCTTCGCCATGACCTTCCCACCTGGCACCCACGCGATGTGGCTCCGCTACTGGCTCGCCGCCGGTGGCATCAACCCCGGAAACGCATCCGGCGGTGGTGCCGATGTCTCACTCATCACCATCCCGCCTCCGCAGATGGTGGCGAACATGCAAGCCGGTAAAATGGATGGCTTCTGCGTCGGTGAGCCATGGAATGCCAAGACCATCAAAGACGGCATCGGCTTCACCGCCATCAACACTCAGGACATCTGGAAAGATCATCCAGAGAAAGTTTGCGCCTTTACTGAAGAGTTCGCCAATAAGAATCCCAAGACCGTCAAAGCCGTCCTTAAGGCTCTCCACGAGGCCAGCGTCTGGCTCGACAACATGAGCAACCGCCCCGAAGGGGCAGGCATCGTCAGTGCCGCCACCTACATCAACTGCTCCGCAGACGCCATTCTCCCGCGTCTCCAAGGCAAGTATGACATGGGCGACGGGCGGAAATTCAAGGACTCAAACTACATGATCTTCAGCGATCGCAACTGCAACTACCCGCAGCCCAAGTATGCCAAATGGTGGCTCACCCAGCTTCGCCGTTGGGGCTTCACCGACGGTGCACCTGACTACGAAGGTGTCACCAAGAAAGTCATGCGCGCCGATATCTACGAAGAAGCCATGAAAGAAATTGGCTACAAGCACGGCGGTCTCAGCAATGCTCCGGAGAAATTCTTCGACGGCAAGACCTTCGACCCGAAAGCCGATCTCGACGGATTCGCCAAATCCTTCTCGATCTCCGCGCTCAAAGGCTAATCGCAAAGCGCGGACTTTACTCCGCCCCTCATTCAAATTCCCCCGGGGGCGGACCACACTCATCGGTCCGCCCCCAACTACAACCAGCAAACCGCATCCCGATGAAACTTTTCTACAAACTCAAGCTCGACGCCGTCCTCCTGCCCACCGTCGCCATTCTCATTTGCCTTCTAGGTTGGTATGCCATCTCCGGCAGCGGTAAGACCACCACCTCCATCGACGATTTCGGCGATAAAGTGACCACCGTCGAGCGCTTCGGACTTTCAAAAAATCTCCCCTCCCCCTTGGAAACCTGGACCGCCAGCAAGCCGTACATCGTCGAGCCCTTCGCCAAGCGCGGCGAACTCGACCAAGGCATCCTCCGCTTTGCCTGGCTCTCGCTCCAGCTCGTTGCCCAAGGCTACGCCATCGCCCTCATCCTCGGCACCCCCATCGGTTTCTTCCTCGGCTTATCGAAAAATTTCACCCGCGCCTTCGACCCCATCATCCAGATCCTCCGCCCCGTCTCCCCGCTCGCTTGGCTCCCGCTCGGCATGGTCCTCTTCAGCGGCCTTCGCATCCAAGACTCCACCGGCTCCTCCGTCTTTGGCACTTCAGATGCCGCCGCCCTCTTCACCATCGCCATCTGCGCCATGTGGCCTACCGTCTTAAACACCGCCGTCGGCGTCCGCGCCGTCCCGCAGGACTACCTGAACGTCGCCAAAGTCCTCAAGCTCTCCAAGTCCAAGACCCTCTTTAAAATCCTCATCCCCTCCGCCCTCCCCTACATGTTCACCGGCTTCCGCCTCTCCCTCGGCATCGCCTGGCTCGTCATCGTCGCCGTGGAAATGCTCATCGGTAAGCCCGGCGTCGGCGGCTTCCTCTGGCAGCAATACAACGCCAACAGCTACGCCCACATCATTCTCTCCATCCTCACCATCGGTGCCATCGGCTTCGTCCTTGATCGTGCCATGAGCCTCATCGAGGGGCGCTTCAAGTCGGCTTGATGAAATAGGACCTATTCGACTTATGAGACCTATTATTGAACTCTCCGGCGTTTCCAAATCCTTTGGCCGCGCCCACGAGCGGAACACTGTCCTGCGAGACATCAGCCTCACCATCAATGAGGGCGACTTCGTCTCCATCATCGGCTACTCCGGCTCCGGCAAGTCCACCCTCATCAACCTCATCGCCGGCCTCCTCAAGCCAGACACCGGCACCGCCCGCATGGACGGGGAAATCATCAAAGGCCCCGGCCCCGAGCGTGGCATCGTGTTCCAGAACTACTCCCTCCTCCCCTGGCTCACCGTCACGGAAAATGTCGCCCTCGCGGTCGATCAGATTTTCCCCAACCTCAGCCCCCAAGAGCGCAGAGACCGCACTGCCGAATACATCGCCATGGTCAAGCTCACCCCCGCCGCGGGCAAGCTCCCCCGCGAGCTTTCCGGCGGCATGCGTCAGCGAGTCTCCGTCGCCCGCACCCTCGCCG
Source organism: Verrucomicrobiaceae bacterium (assembly GCA_027484055.1). GTDB lineage: Bacteria > Verrucomicrobiota > Verrucomicrobiia > Verrucomicrobiales > Akkermansiaceae > Luteolibacter. The sequence goes on from JAIXQH010000036.1 coordinate 9,969, forward strand.
TGAACCCACGCATCCTCCTGCTCGACGAGCCACTCTCCGCCCTCGACGCCCTCACCCGCGCCACCCTCCAAGACGAAATCGCCGACATCTGGCAGCGCAATCGCACCACCGTGGTCTGGATCACCAATGACCCAGACGAGGCACTCCTCGTCGCCGACCGCGTCATCCCCCTGCTCCCCGGCGGGGCAGAAGGCTCCACCCTTGGTGAAGAAATCCCCGTCCCCATCCCCCGCCCTCGGGATCGCCGGGAAATGCTCAAAAACCCCGAGTTCAAAGCCCTCAAAATCCAGCTCGTCACCACCCTGCTCGACGCCAAGCGCGACAGCGCCCCCACCCTCACCAAGAAACTCTCCGTCCCCGATCTCCTCCCAGAAGACCTCAGCCTCCCGCGCAACTACAGCCGCTTCAACCGCCCCCCACCGAACCGCCGCTCACGCCTCGAACGCGAAGAACTTAAAATCGAAGCCTCATGATTCTCCCGCCCGCGCCCATCCTTGAACTTTTCAAGCTCACCAAGTCCTACCCCTCCCCCAAGGGCCCCGCCGTCATCGTAAAAGACTTCAACCTCAACCTCGCCCCCGGTGAATTCGTCACGCTCATCGGCCACTCCGGCTGTGGGAAATCCACCGTCCTCTCTATGGTCGCCGGACTCACCGGCGTCACCGAAGGTGCCATGATCCTAGGCGGCCGCGAGACCGACCAAGCCGGCCCAGACCGCGGCGTCGTCTTCCAGTCCCCCTGCCTCCTGCCTTGGATGACCGCCTTTGAAAACGTCATGCTCGGCGTCAACCAAGTCTATTTCAACGCCCGGAAATCCGAACGCCGCGACCTCGCCGAGTATTACCTCTCCGTCGTCGGCCTCGGAAATGCCATGCACAAATACCCCGGCGAATTATCCCAAGGCATGTGCCAGCGCGTCGGCATCGCCCGTGCCTTCGCCCTCCAGCCCAAGATGCTCCTGCTAGACGAGCCCTTCGGAATGTTGGACTCTCTGACCAAAATGGAGCTCCAAGAAGTCCTGCTCGCCCTCTGGCGGCGCAACAAACTCACCACCCTCATGGTCACCCACGACGTGGACGAGGCCATTTTTCTCTCCGACCGCGTCGTCATGATGACCGACGGCCCCGCCGCCGAAGTCGGCGACATCCTAACCATCCCATTCGATCGCCCGCGTAACCGAGTCGCCATCCTCGCAGACCCCTGCTACGCCGAGTGCCGGAATCACCTGCTGACCTTCCTTAACGAACGGTCCCACTTGCGGCCTAGCCAGGGGAAATAGGTCTTATAGGTCCTATAGGACTTACAGCGCCCGCTTTCGCCCCAACGGGGCTGCGCCATCCAGAGCCGCAACGTTTTTTATGAGGGTTACGCTTAAGGATGCGGAAAATAGATGGATCATAGCTCTATTAGCAGCTTCAACCGCTGTTCAGGAAGGCCGAATGCTACGATAGAACAAATTTTTGAAATATTCGGCCTCTTCATGGCTCGTACTTTGTGAAAACGTCTACCCACCTAGATCTCCTATGACCTCCGCCGAATCCGCCACTCGTGACCGCTACGCCGCCGCTGCCCTTGCTCCTGAAGCTGCCCTTTGTTGCCCAGTGGATTACGACCCACAATTTCTTAAAATCATCCCCGCTGAAGTCATCGAAAAGGACTACGGCTGTGGCGACCCATCGAAATACCTCCATCCCGGCGAGACAGTGCTCGACCTCGGCTCCGGCACTGGGAAAATCTGCTTCATCGCGGCGCAGGTCGTCGGCCCCACGGGCAGGGTCATCGGGGTGGACATGACGGATGACATGCTGGAAGTCGCAGAGCGAAATGCTCCCATCGTCGCCGAGCGGATCGGCTACTCGAATGTCGAGTTCCGCAAGGGCCGCATCCAAGATCTGGCGCTGGATCTGAATCTGCTCGACCAAGAACTCAAAAAGAACCCCATCTCAGACGTGGCCTCCTACCTTGCGGCCGATGCCATCGCGTCCGACCTGCGCATCAAGCAGCCACTCATCCCGAGCGATAGCATCGACGTGGTGGTATCGAACTGCGTGCTCAATCTGGTAGAGACGCCGCTCAAACGGCAGCTGTTTGAAGAAATTTTCCGAGTCTTGAAAAAGGGTGGCCGGGCGGTGATTTCAGACATCGTTTCAGACGAGGAAATCCCGCTGCACTTGCAAAACGACGCCTACCTCTGGAGCGGCTGCATCAGTGGAGCCTACACCGAAGAAGGATTTCTCCATGCCTTCGCGGAAGCCGGGTTTTATGGGATCGAGATCCTTAAACGTGACGATGCTCCGTGGCAGACGGTCGAGGGCATCGAGTTCCGGTCGGTCACCATTCAAGCCTGGAAAGGGAAACAGGGGCCCTGCTACGAGCGCAACCAAGCCGTCGTTTACAAAGGCCCCTTCCTCAAGGTACTCGATGATGACGGCCACGCCATGGAGCGCGGAAAACGCTACGCCGTTTGTGACAAAACCTTCAATCTCTACCAAGCCGCCCCCTACAAGCATCACTTCGCCTTCATCGAGCCACTCACGGACATCCCCTTGGTAGAGGCCAAGCCATTCAACTGCGCAGCATCCGCCCTCCGCCACCCCAAGGAAACGAAGGGCCAAGACTACAACGCCACCACCGTCGCCTCTGAATGCTGCGATGGCGGGAGCTGCTGCTAACGTGATATTGAAATGCCTATGAATTTCCAAAAGTGGTTTACAGGTGAGCTCGTCGGCACCTTTTTACTCGTCTTCTTCGGTTGCGGGGCAGTCGCCAGTGCTGTCACCTCGGGGGCCTTGGTGGGCTTGTTCCAAGTCGCCATCGTCTGGGGCATCGGCGTCGCCGTGGCCATCCATGTGGCGGGCTCGCTCAGCGGAGCGCATTTGAATCCTGCGGTGACCATCGCCATGGCGGTCTTCCGTGGATTTCCGAAAACTCGCGTGCTGCCCTACATCGTCGTGCAACTGCTAGGAGCCTTCCTCGCTTCTGCGGTGCTCTATCTGATTTTTTCACAGCCGCTGAAAACCTTCGAAGCCGAGCACCAGATCACCCGTGGCGCACCCGGCAGCGAAGCCAGCGCCAAGGTCTTTGGTGAATATTTCCCCAATCCCGGCCCCCAAGGACTCACGCCAGAATCTCGGACAATCATGCCCCATGTGCCCGCGTTTGCCGCGGAAGTGGTCGGCACTGCTGTGCTGTTATTGGTCGTTTTCTGCGTCACCGACCCAAAGAACACCGCCATGCCTGCCGTGCTCATCGCCCCAGCTATCGGGCTCACTGTGACCTTGTTGATCTGTCTGCTAGGGCCGCTCACCATGGCCTGTTTCAACCCCGCCCGTGACCTCGCGCCACGGATTTTTTCATCATTGGTGGGCTGGGGAAATGTCCCATTCACCGTCAATGGCAGCGGTTGGTTCACCGTTTACATCGTCGCCCCCATTCTCGGGGCCTTGTTAGGCGGCCTCATTTACACGAAGTTGCTCAAACCCGGATACTCAGAAATCCCCTCATGAACCTTTTTCAAAAACACCTGCACGACCATCAGGTCCCACTCACCCGTGGCACGTTTGAAACCCTTCAAATCAACGTCGGCCGCAAGTGCAATCAGACCTGCACCCATTGCCACGTCGATGCCGGGCCGACTCGCACCGAAATGATGAACGAGGCCACCGCGCACAAGGTCGGTGATTGGATCATCCAGCATCGCCCGAAGACCGTGGACATCACCGGTGGTGCACCGGAAATCAGCGAGTTCTTCCGCTACTTTGTCGAGATCGCGCGCTCGGTGGGATCTCACGTGATCGATCGGAATAACCTCACCATCATCGAGACCAAGACGCATGCCTACCTGCCAGAATACCTCGCCGAGCACCAAGTGGAAGTCGTCGCCTCACTGCCCTGCTACCTTGAGGACAACGTCGATTCCCAACGCGGGAACGGCGTGTTCCAGAAAAGCATCAGCGCTCTGAAAAAACTCAATGCCGTCGGTTACGGCAGCACGCTGCCTCTCACGCTCGTTTACAACCCCATCGGCGCAAAGCTCCCACCGGACCAAGCCGAGTTAGAAGCGGATTATAAAATCGAACTTAAGGCCCGCTACGGCATTGAGTTCACCCGGCTCTTCGCCATTACCAATTTACCGATCGCCCGCTTCGCCGTCGATCTCCGTGAGAGCGGTCAATGGGACTCCTACATGGAGCTGCTCGCCAATAGCTTTAATCCCGCCACGGTCGATGGCTTGATGTGCCGCAGCACGTTGAACATCGGCTACGAAGGCGAGGTCTTTGACTGCGATTTCAACCAAATGCTCCGCATGCAGCAGCGCAACGGTAAGCCGCTCTACCTCTGGGATGTCACGCCAGAATCCATGGCGTCCCAGGCCATCCTCACCGCCAACCACTGCTTCGGCTGCACCGCAGGGGCGGGCAGCAGTTGCACCGGAGCCCTTGAAAATGCACTCGCCTCCTAAGCTCATGAAACGCCTGATCATTTCACTCCTCATCTGCCTCGGCGCGGTTTCTGCCGTGCAAGCCTTCGACCACTCGCATGCCGTGTTAGACGGGGTGTTGGGTCAAACTGTGAACGCCTCTGGCGTGAATTACGCCAAGTTAAAAAACGACAGCGCCCCGCTGAATTCCTACCTCGACTCCCTCGCCGCAGTCAAAGAGGCAGAGTTCAAAGGCTTCACCAAGGATCAGCAAATGGCCCTCCTCATCAACCTCTACAATGCCGCCACGCTCAAACTCGTGGCGGATCACTATCCGGTGAAAAGCATCAAGGACATTTCCGCTTCCGCTGGTGGCCCGTGGAAGCAGCCCGTGATCAAGTGGTTAGGGAAATCCATCACCCTCGATGCGTTAGAAAACGAGATTCTCCGCCCGACCTTTCAAGACCCGCGCGTCCATTTTGCCATCAATTGTGCATCGATCGGCTGCCCAGCCCTGAGAAATCAGGCCTTCCAAGCCGAGAAACTCCAAACCCAGCTCGACGAGCAAACCCGCGCATTTCTCAAGGACCGCTCAAAAAATCGCCTCGATGCGAAAACCAAAACGCTCTACCTCTCGTCCATTTTCGACTGGTTCAAAGCCGACTTCGTAAACAAGTTCGGGAGTGTCGAAAAATTCATCGCGCCGTTCGTCGATGCGAATGACCGTGCGGTGATCGAGAAAGGCGGGCTGACCCTAAAGAGCACCGACTACAGTTGGAGCCTGAATCAACAGTGAACCCCGCCAAGTCGCAGCTGCTCGTCTTCACCCGCCTCCCATGCGAGGGGCGTAACAAGACCCGTCTCATCCCAGCGCTAGGAGCCGCAGGGGCCGCGCGGTTTCATGATCGACTCGCCCGCCACACCCTCCAGCGGGCGGATGCTTTTTGCCGGACCGCTGAGGGGGTGGAAATGGTCATCCGTTTGGACGGTGGCACGCCGGGAGAGGGTCACGCGTGGTTAGGAAATTATGAATTCCGCGAGCAAGGTGGGGGCGATCTGGGCGAGCGCCTCGAACGTGCGGTGCGGGATGCCTTCGCTGAAGGTGCAAGAAAAGTGCTCGTCATCGGCACGGATTGCCCGGACTTGACGGCGACCCATCTCGTGGGGGCCATGGAACTCTTAAATCAGCATCCACTCGTCTTCGGCCCAGCCCATGACGGCGGCTATTATCTGGTCGGTCTCACACAAGAATGCCCGCAGATTTTCCACAACATCGCATGGGGCGGGGCTGCGGTGCTTTCAGAATCACTCGCTGCCGCCGAGCAGGCAGGACTCGGTGTCGGCCTCTTGGAAACCCTTTCGGACGTGGATGTGCCGGCGGATTTACCCGCCGCTGAAATCGCCTTGAGTCGATCATGAACACCGCCCGACTGCGGCTGCGATTCGGGGACTGCTCCATGGCCACGGCGGCTTGTGCGCTCCTGCTGCTGCTCGGCTCCCTATTTCTCACCCACCTAGGCGGTGAGTCCGGCCCCACGCCGATTTTACCCTGGCTGGTGACCCTCGCAGGATTGTCGTTGGTGTGGTTGATATCTCTCGGCAGCAAGTCCCCTTCCCCGCTGTGGCTCATGGGGATCGCGCTTGGGATTCGAGTCATTTTCCTGACCATGCCGACCGGTTACGATACGTATCGCTACGTGTGGGAGGGAAATGTCCTGCTAAACGGCTTCAATCCCTTCATTCACCCGCCAGATGATCCCTTGCTGCAAGGACTGCGGGACCGCGCATGGGATTCCATCGGCCTCCGTGGGGCGACAGCCATTTACCCGCCCTTAATCGAGTGGCTTTTCGCCAGCCTCTCCGCATGCGGCCTCGGGGTCTGGGGCTTTAAACTCATTTTCACGATCGCGGATCTCACGCTGTGTTGGGTTTTACTGAAAAACTTCGGCGCCAAGGCCGCCCGCATCTATGCGTGGAATCCCCTCGCCGCGCTGAGCTTCGCCGGTGGGGGGCACTATGACAGTCTATTCATGCTCGCCATGATCGTGGCCTGGCTGGCCTATCAGCGAGAGCTGGGATTTCCGTTTCGGGCCACAGGGTTGATCGGGATCGCCATCGGCTTAAAATGGGTGGCGCTGCCCATCGGGTTCTGGCTGCTACTCCGCGAGTTCCGGCAGCGAGGCCTGAGAAGCGCCTTCTACGCGGGGCTTCTTGTCGCGGCACCAGTGCTGCTAGCCTACCTCGCCCTCTCGCTGTGGACTGGAGAATGGACGTTGCAACTCATGCCCCCCGTGTTTTCCCGCACGGCTCGCAGCATGGAGTTTTTACCCATCATCTTCGACTACTTGGGCCGGGTGGGGCACTTGGACAATCGGCTTTATTTTCTCTTCCTCGTCGCCGTCTGGGTTGTGGTGGCACTTCGCGCTCGCAACTTTCTCGAAGCGACCGAGTGGAGTTTTTTCGCCACTTACCTGCTCTCCCCGATGCTGCATGCTTGGTATCTGGTTTGGATTTTACCCTTCGCCGTGAAATCCAGAAATCCCGGCACCATCGCGCTGGCCGCAAGTGGGGTTGGCTATTTCATGGTCCATCAGAACATGGAACTCGGCATGACTTGGACCTTCACGGGCTGGCAACGCACCATCATCTGGCTTCCATTGATCCTTGGTTTCATCTGGCATCAGCGGCGACGCGTCAGCGGTGAGTGGGATACCGTGAACACTAAATCGTAAAAATCCTGTCTCGACTGATTTTCTGGTTGTCAAAGTTCGGGCAGCCACTCTTACTGCCGCCCCCGCCCGCAAGGGCACTCAGGGAATGGCCCGATAGCTCAGTCGGTAGAGCAGTGGATTGAAAATTCACGTGTCGGCGGTTCAAATCCGTCTCGGGCCACCTTTCCTCTGCTTGTGTTGTTTCCGCCGTTCGGAAATGACTAGGAAAATTTCCTTTCCCCAATGGATACAGCGTTTCACGCGTCCTGTCGCTCCACTCGGCGCAACTCCATAAAATAGGCGGTCCGCCTGATCATCCTTCTGGAAAACCCATTAACCATCAGGCATCTCAGGCGAACCGCCTTGTCTTGCGACATGATGACTATACCGCACTTCTGGCGTGTGTCTTTCAGAAATTTCAATTTCCCAGCGACAAATTTGTCACCGAGGAATTCTTTGCCCAGACTTTTCACGAGACTTCGTCCGGTAGCTAGACGGCGGCACCCCCACGATGTCTTTGAAATTCACCGACAGCCGCTCGTTGCTCTGAAATCCACAACGCTCGGCGATGGTGCTGACCGGCAAATCGGTGGTGGAAAGCAGATTCTTGGCGCGTTCGATCCGTTCGTGCTGGATCATGGCTAGAGGTGTGCGCCCAAGCGCATTCACAAACCGACGCTCTAAAACTCGCCGCGACACCCCGATTTTGGCCGCCCACTCCTCCACGGAAAGAAGCGTGGAAACCTGCTCCACCAGATACTGCATCGCCCGCCTGACGATGAGATCGCTCACGGCCTCATAGGAACTGGACCCGCGAGCAACCACTTCCAGCGGTTGGACTAGAATCGGTCCTCGTGGTGGCTTCCCGGACCAGATTTTTTCCAAGCTCCACACCACTTCTGCCGCCAGTGAGCGCCACGGCATGCGAATGCTCGAAAGCGCCGGACGCGCCATCTCGCAGACCGTTTCATCGTCATTAGCGGAAATCACCCCCACTGCGAAGGGCACTTCGAGTCTCGCTTGGGCCGCAGCCTCTAAAACATGCCGTCCGGTCGGATCGTGCGCAGTGAAAATCCCGATGGGCCTCGGCAAGTCTGCCAACCAGCCGACCATGTCCTCATCTGGATCACGCCAGTATTCATCATAAGCCCGCCAATCTCTAAATTCTTCCCAATAGGCGCGGACGGGACCGACGACGGATTGGAACCCCTCAAACCGCTGTTTCGCATAGTGGGCATCGCCGCGCCCGACGAAGGCAAACTCCCGGTATCCTCGCGCGATCAAGTGCTCCGCCGCCAGCCGTCCGATGGCGATGTCGTCGATGTCCACACTGAATACCCCAGCGACTGGCTCGTCCGAGGGCACAAGGATGACCGGGCATCCCAGTTCCACGAGAGCTTCCGTCAGCCCCGGAAGCCACTCCGTCACAATGGCACTCGGCTTCCACTCTTTTAAACTCGCGAGCAGTAGGTCCCGCTGCCGGTAGAGGTCGATGATCCAAAAATCGTAGCCCATCTCGGCAAACGGCGCGAGCCCCGGCGTGAGGCGTCGGACATTCACGGACGACTGGACGACGGCGATTCGGTGAGAAGTCATTTGTCGCATTTCATCAAGAGGCTACCGCTATTTGCGGTAGCGAATCCAGCAGATTATCCGCTAATTTTCTCAATGAGCAGCACTTACCTGCGGCTTGTTCCAGAACCCACACCATTTAGCACCATGTCCAAATTCCCTTGTGATGCCGTGTCCTACGAAGGACCGAGCTCGAAAAACCCACTCTCTTTCAAACATTACAACACCACCGAAGTCGTCGCCGGCAAAACGATGGCCGAGTGGTTCCGCTTCGGCTGCGCCTATTGGCACACCATGCGCGGCACCGGTGCGGATCCCTTCGGCGCAGGCACGGCCGCCCACCCTTGGGACGACGGGTCGGACTCCATCGCCAACGCCCAAAACCGCGCCCGCGTATTCTTCGACTTCATGGAAAAAGTCGGCCTCGACTACTACTGCTTTCACGACCGCGATGTCGCCCCCGAAATGGGCAATCTCGCCGAGTCCAACAAGGCCTTGGACGCTGTGGCAGACGTGCTCGAAGAAGAGCAAAAACGCACGGGCAAGAAACTCCTATGGGGCACCGCCTGCCTGTTTTCCCACCCGCGCTATCAGCAAGGCGCCGCCACCAGCCCGAACGCGCAGGTCTATGCCTACGCCGCCGCTCAGGTGAAAAAGGCCATGGAAGTCACTCACCGTCTCGGCGGTGAGGGCTACACCTTCTGGGGTGGCCGCGAGGGCTACACCACGCTGCTTAACACCAACATGAAGCGCGAGCTCGACCACCTCGCCCGCTTCCTCCACATGGCAGTGGATTATAAAAAAGAAATCGGCTTCACCGGCCAATTTTACATCGAGCCAAAGCCGCAAGAGCCGACGACTCATCAATACGATTCGGACTCCGCCGCCTGCCTCAATTTCCTCCGCGAGTATGACCTGCTGGAGCATTTCAAACTCAACATCGAGACCAACCACGCCACCCTCGCTGGCCACACGATGGAGCACGAACTCACCGTCGCCTTCGAAGCGGGCGCACTCGGCAGCATCGACGCCAACATGGGCACGCCGAACGTCGGCTGGGACACTGACCAGTTCCCGACCGATCTCTATCTCACGACTCACACCATGCTCGTGCTCATGAAAATGGGCGGATTCACCACCGGCGGACTCAACTTCGACGCCAAGCGCCGCCGCGAGTCCTGGGAGCCGATCGACCTCGTGCACGCCCACGTCGTCGGCATGGACGCCTTCGCCCGTGGCTTGAAAACCGCCGCCGCGATTCGTGCGGACGGTCGCTTGGACCGCTTCATCGTGGAGCGTTACAGCACCTTCGACAGTGGTGTGGGTTCTGAAATCGAAGCCGGTAAAACCACTCTCGCGGATCTGGAAACATATGCCCTCGCCCATGGTGAACCCATGGTCGCCAGCGGACGCCAGGAAATGATCGAAGGACTCTTCAACGAGTTCATCTAATTTCCCCTAAAGAGGTTTCTTACTAAGTCCTATGGGTCTCATAGGACTTATAGGACCTATTTCAGAGAATTGTCCCCGGCGCATAGGCCGCCGCTTCCGGGCTGGCGGATTCCAAGTGCTTCACCGCCGCAGAAAAAGCCGCGATCTGCGCTTGAGCAGCACCCGATTCACGATCTCCCTTGGCGAGGATGGAGTCGAGAATTTCGCGGGATAGACCGAGGCGTGAGTCCTGGGCGAGGCGCTTAATGAGGTCGTTCTTGTCGATTTTTCCAGCCCGCAGGTCATTCACCGTGGCGACGGCATGCTCCTTGATGGCGTGGTGCGCTGTCTCGCGGCCAACGCCGGATTTCACCGCTTCCATCATGATCGTGGTGGTCATGAGGAATGGCAGGTAGTGGGCCGTTTCCGCCGCGATGACAGCATCGTAGGCGTCCATTTGATCGAGCACAGTGAGGAAAGTTTCAAAAAGGCCGTCGATGGTGTAGAAGGAATCCGGCAGCATGATGCGGCGGACGACAGAGCAGGAAACGTCTCCCTCATTCCATTGATCGCCCGCCAGACCGGCAGCCATCGCGAGATAGCCTTTTAAAATCACGTGGAAGCCATTCACCCGTTCGCAGGAGCGGGAATTCATCTTATGCGGCATGGCGCTGGAACCGGTTTGGCCGGGGGCGAAGCCTTCACTCGCAGTTTCATTTCCGGCCATGAGGCGCAGGGTTTTACAAAACGATGATGGCCCAGACGCCAGATCCGTCAGCGCCGCCACCACCCGGAAGTCCAACGAACGCGGATAGACCTGCCCGACATTGGTCCACACGGCGGGCATCTCGAGGTGGGCGACTACGCGCTTTTCTAGCTCGGCGACTTTTACCGCATTTCCTTCAAACAACGAGAGCTGGTCCATCTGCGTGCCGACCGCGCCCTTCAACCCACGCACGGAATACTGGGCGATTACCGCATCGAGTGCGTGCAGGGCGCTGAGCAGCTCCTCGCCAAACATCGCAATGCGTTTGCCGAAGGTCGTCGGTTGAGCCGCGACGTTGTGCGTGCGAGCGGTTAAAATGAGCTCGGACCATTGCTCGGAACGTTCGCGAAAACGGCGGAGCGTAGCGACCGTCTTGGCACGGATGATCTGTAGTGAACGATAAACTTGAAGCTGCTCCACGTTTTCCGTCAGGTCGCGCGAGGTCATGCCTTTATGCACCTGCTCGTGCCCGGCGAGATCGTTGAATTCCTCGATGCGTGCTTTCACGTCGTGACGGCTGATTTTTTCCCGCGCCATGATCGATGCAGTATCCACATCCCCTTTCACCGCCTCGTATGCGAGAATCGCCTCTTCGGGCACATCCAGCCCCAGGTCACGCTGGGATTTCATCACGGCGATCCAGAATTCGCGCTCTAGCACGATCCGCCCTTCAGCGGACCAGATGGCTTGGAGGGCAGGCGAGGCGTAGCGTTCAGCGAGGACATTTGGAATCACGCGCGCAGCTTGTGGGTCAGCCAAATGATGTTTCAAGAGCCAATTGCCGGGCAGCAAGTGAAAGCAGGATGGTGGAAAGGAAGTTTTTATGTGAAAAAAATCCACCTAGCGAAGCTCCAGCGTGAGCGACCAGTGGCGTCTTTCCCCAGCGTGCAGCCTCAAGGCGGAGCCATCCCCGGTGGCGTCTGCGAGAGAGTCATGCGGTGAGGTGGTCGGCTCGATCCCGAGGTTGAAATAGCAAGGGGAACCACAACCGGACCAAGCCCCCAGATTCAACCAAAGCCCGAGATGGGGAATCTCACGGCTGTCCCAGCTCAGCTCGATGGCCGAGCCATCTGGATGCCGGAGGCCGACGCGATACAGCGAACCGGCTGGGGAGAACCGCTTGCAGGCGAAGGGCTGGAAATCCGGAGCATGGAAATCGGGAATCCGTCCGAGGAAGCTCGCAGGCTTTCCGATTTCGGCCGCCGTGTGGAAATGAACGCCATTCGTCCCGGTGATTTCCATCCCAGGTTCCAAGGCGAACAAGGGATGAGCCGCCCACAGATAAGGAACGTCGCGGTCGGCTAGAGACACCACGGTGTAGTGAATTTTTAGTTGCGGGCCATCCAAGCGCAGCTCCCGGGTGAAACGCAGTGGCAGTGAACGCAGATCCGTGGAAAGGACGAGCTGATCCTGCGTCGCGGCGACAACCGTTGCCGGCAGGCAGACAATGTCGCCGTGATCCGGAATCGCGCTTCCGTCAGACAAGTCGCAGGGCGAGACGGATGGCAGGATTTCATCCCAGCCGCCGCCATCGAGTTTCTCCGTGTAGGATTCTCCAAAAACAGGCGGTCGCGGAGCCAGATAAGGATTTTCCCACAACCACTCCCGGCCACTGCGACGATCAACAAGCGAAGTCATCCTCCCGCCCAGATCGGGTCGCACGATGAGGCGGACAAAGGGTGATTCGAGAATGATGGGCTGCGTGGTTTCGGACGAGGTTCTCAAGAGGTCAGGTCAGACGGATTGAATTCTGTAAATCGATGATTGTGCGAGTTCCCGTTGCAGATCCGCAGCGCGTTGATCGGCACAGGTGAAGGACAGGATCTTTGCCAGTGTGGAGCGGGCGGCATCCGTTTCGCCGAGGCCGTGATGAGCCAGCGCCAGTAGCAAGTAGTTTTCCGCATCGCGCCGGGCTTGCAGGTCCTCATCGAACACCAACAGGTTGGGCAGCGAGGTGGCGAAGTAGTCGATCTTCGCGATTTCCTTGAGCTTGGTTTCAGCAAACGCCTTGAGGTCCAAGAAGATGGCACGCGAGCCATCCTCATTTCCCAACTCTCTCAATGAAAGCCCGCGAAAATAGCTCAACGGGCTGTGCGCGGTGACCGCCATGTCCGAGAAATCTCCAGCCTCATTCGCGGACTGCATGAAGTAATCCCCGGCCTCGTCGCCCCGACCAAGAGCTTTGAGCGCTTTGCCGATCCAGTAGTTTACATCCGCCTTCGCCTGAAGAAGGTGATAGGCCTCGCCCAAGCTTTCCGGCGTGTCCATCGCTCCGGTAAAGTGCCTCAGCGCGTCCGCAGCCTCGCCAGCATCCAGCTTCTTGCGACCCATGAGCAGATGCGCGGTGGTGAATTGTCGGAGCACGCTTCCCTCCCCGCCTTCCCAGGGATGGAAACGACGCGACGTCATGATTTCCAACGCCCGTTCCGGGTTGCCGGTCAGGTTATACAACGTTGCCAGAGCCACGGTGCAATCGTCGCGCTGCAAGACCCGTTCCATCCGCTCTTCGAGAAATGCGAGACGCTCCACCAGGGGATCGTTCACCTTCGAGCGGAATTGATCATACTCGGAAACCAGCCTTGGATCGCGCGCATCCAGCTCCAAGGCGCGCAGATAGAAACTCCGCGCGGCATCGACATCGCGTTTCAGATTCCAGGTCGCGATGCCGAGATTTCGGAACACCGTGGCAAATGACGCGCCGTCCCCGACCGCACGCTGCCAGACGGTGATCGCGTCTTGATGACGCTTCAAATCATAGAAATAATTTCCCAAGCCATAAGCCGCCACAGGGTCTTTGCCGGGTTGTTGCAGCGCCCATTCCAGCACGATCTGCTCGTGGCAGCGCGACGGGAAAAAGTAGTCCGGCGATTGCGTGCGGGCCTCGGCCAGCAGCTTCACGTCCTTTTTCAACCAAGCCAGCACATAGAGGCACATGGCGCTGCGCGACAAGGGATTCGGCACCGCGCAGTCCGCCACCGGCTGGGCGAGATGCCTTTCCAACAGCTTTGCCGCATCCTCGTTGAATCCGGCGTCAGCATAGTCGAAGACGAGATCCAGAACGGTCTGCGCGTCATTGCGAGATACTTTCAGGTAGTCTTCCTTGGAAACCAAACCACATGCCGTGCCCTCGTAGCGCGCCCAGTGGTCGAGCGGATCCATCTCCAACACATCGGCCAGCAGCTCCGCCGCGGCATCCGAATCTTCCGAGTGACGCGCGATCACCGCTTGCAGAACCATCGCCTTGGTGTGGTCGCCATTCGTCGCCAACGACTCGTCAAGATGTCGCAACGCGGTGTCGAAATCAAACTTCCGGCAATCGAGGCAGGCGAGTTGATAGAACGCCGCCGCCCGCCAGGCCTGATTCCAGGTGGCTTTGTAAAACAACGGATAAGCGGCTGCGAACTCGCCTTTGAAAACGAGCGTCAAGCCGAGGAAATAATGCGCCTCGCCGGTTTCCGGATTTGGATGACGGCGGGTCAACCGTGCGATGGCTTTTTGGAAATGCGCTTCGGCAGCATCCCAGCGGCCTTGTTTCAGCGCCCGGCGCCCCATGCCGATATTGCAGCGGGCGTCGCCGGGATCGCGGCTCAGGGCCTCGTTCCAATACAACTCGGGCGACTGCGTGGCATGGCGGTATTGGTCGAGGTGCTCGCCGGTGAAGTAGAGTTCATCGGAAGAAGCGATTTCTTCGGGCGCGGGTGGTTCGGTCGCGACCTCGCGATTCCGGCTAATCCGGCTTTCATCGACCGGCCGATAGGTGAGCAGGCATTCGCCCTCCTCATTGAAAATCGCAGCCAGCAGTTCCGTGGGATCTTCTCCCGCGAATTTCAGCCCGCTGTGTGTCCAGCATTTTCCGGGTTTCAGTGAGAATGTTTTTTCCACTAACACCTCAACACCCCGTGTCACCACCAGTCGCGCGTTCGGAACGGATTCGGAAACACAAACCCCGAGATCGATCATGCGGTCCTCTCCCACCACCATCCGCAACGCTGCCTTTTCCGTCGCCTGCTGGACCGGGCCGATCCCTTGAATCGGCCACCAAAATTGCGAAAACGTCTTGGTTTCGTAGGGCGTGAGATACGAAAAATCCGGTTGATTGTCGGTGTAAACGCCGGCCATTAATTCGATGTAAGGGCCATTCGCATCCGTCAACTCGCGATCCCACGCATGACCGAACGCATGATCGCCCCACGTCCATTGTTTCTTGCCCGGCGCGACATGGCGGTCCGCCACATGCACGAATCCCCCGCCCGCTTTGAAATCATAACCACCGAAGAAATCGAACTGCGTCTGGCAGACCATATAACTCGTCGGCACCGGGATGTTCTTATACCAACTTAGGTCGTTTGCATCGGGACGATTCTGATAGTCCACGCCGTAATACGGATTCATTGCCTGCGGAAACGATGACATCGCCCGCACCGCGTGGTCCGCTACGTAGCGGACGTCCGGTGGGAAGAACGATTGATATTGCTCATGCACCATCGCCGCCACATTCGCCCACCACAGGAAAGTCTGGGTGAATGGAGTCCTGTTATACAATCGCGCCCGCAGCTCGATCAGCGACGACCCCGGCCGCAGACGGATGCCGTGCATGCCCTTGAGTCGGTTGAGCGGATCATGTTCGCTGAACCATACCGTGCGCACTCCATCCTCTTCCTCTTCAATGAACACATCCGCCGGCATGAAAGTCCCGGGGCGGTGGTGCTGCGGCCAATTGAACTCAACGCCACCGGAAATCCACGGCCCTGCCAGGCCAACCAGCGCCGGCTTGATCACATCCTGGCGGTAAAAGAAATCGTAGTCGTGGTTTGTCTTGTCCTGGCCGATGAAAATCCGCCCGCCGATTTCCGGCAACATCACTAGGCGCACGAACTCGTTTTCCAAACGCGCGGACTGGTAGGAAACCGGCTGCGGCTCATCGAACACCTTGTCGATGAACGGCACGGGATACACCTTGCCGGAAGACCCCTGATAGACGCGCTTCTCGAAGAACACCGGGTTCTTCTCCGGCGCGCCGACCGGATAGGTTGGAATGACGCGGGGTTCCAGTTTTGCGATGACGGACATGGTTCTTTATTTTGAGATTTAGAATCCGATTTAAAGCTTCAATCGACCAGCTGGCGCTCGATTTGTTCGAGACTCTTGCCCTTGGTTTCTGGGAGACCGAAAAACACCAACAGGAAGCCGCCGACACAAATGACCGCGTAGGTCCAGAAGGTATTACCCGCGCCGAACTTCTCGTTGAGGATCGGGAAGGTATAAGTCAGGATGAAACACGCCAGCCACAGGAAGAACACCGAGGTGGACATGGCAGCGCCCCGGATGCGGTTCGGGAAAATTTCGGAAATCACCACCCAAGTCACCGGCGCCAGCGTGGCGGCATAACAACCGATCGCGCCGAGAACCAAACCCAGCACCGGACCACCGAGAATCGAGCGGTGATAGCAATAACCGACCAGCGCATAGATGACCGCCAGACCCGCCGCTCCGAATAACATCAGCGGTCGGCGTCCGAGCTTGTCCACCACCGCCATCGCCAAGAGGGTGAAAACCAGATTCACCGATCCCGTCCAGGCGATGTTCTCCAGAGTGTCCTCGATGCTGTATCCGGCGGATTTGAAGATCTCGCCTGCGTAGTTGAAAATCACGTTGATGCCGCACCATTGCTGAAACACCGCGAGGCCGATGCCCAGCAGGAGAATTTTAAAAGTCCGCCGCTCGAACAAGGCTCCGAAATTCACGCGCCCACTCGTGTCGTGCTCAAGTGTGGACTCAATGGACGCCAACACGTGACGCGCGTATTCCTCACCGCCGATTTTCGCCAGAATGCGCGACGCTTTCTCCGAATGGCCGTTTTTCACCAGCCAGCGCGGGCTTTCCGGCACGACCAGCATTCCTAGCAAAAACATCACCGAGGGAATCGCCGTGACGCCGAACATCCAGCGCCAGCCACTCGCTTCATTCCACGCCAGCAATCCATCCGGCGCGGTGACCCAGCCCATCCAATGCGGAAACTGCTTTGCGATCACCAAGTTCACCACCTGCGCCAGCAACACGCCAATCACGATGGTGAACTGGTTGAGCGAAACCAACCTCCCACGCATCGCCGAAGGGGAAATCTCCGCGATATACATCGGTGATAGATTCGATGCCAGACCGATCGCCACCCCGCCGAGAATCCGCCATATCACAAAATGGTCGAATGAGCCCGCCATACCGGTGCCGATGGACGAGACAGCGAAAATCACGGCGGATAGAAACAACAGCCGCTTGCGTCCGAATCGATCGCTCAAACCGCCCGACATCAGCGCTCCGACCAAGCAGCCGATCAGCGCGCAACTCTGCGCCCAGCCTTTGTCCGAGGCATTTGCCAGCGAAAAAAATTTCTCATAGAACGGTGCCGCGCCGCCGATGACGACCCAGTCGTAACCAAACAACAATCCGCCAAGCGCGGCGGTCGCGGCGATGAGCCAGAGATAGCCGCCATGATGGGCTGCGGGTGCGACGGGGTCCTCTCCGCCAGACGCGGTGGTGGTGATGATGGCCATGGGTATTTGGGGTGGTTTAGCGGATGCCGCTGGTTGGATTTCCCGAACCTTAGCCAGAAACCCGGGGCTGAGACCATGGAACATCGAAGGAAATGCATGGACATTCCTCGGTTTCCGCCCTGTCCTACCGACCATGAAGGCTGCACCACCGCAAAAACGTCACGAAGGCTTCCCGGGGCAGCGGTTGGTGATCATTCCGCCCGCCATCGCCATTGAGGCATGCCGCAAGCCGGTCACCCGCGATCTCTGCGTCACCCACATCGGCACCTTTGTGGCGGCGGGAGGGCATTACGTCGAGCGCCCGCACGGCACCTCACAGCACATCCTAATCGCCTGCATTTCGGGCAACGGTTCCTGCACGCTCGCCGGACGGGAGTGGAAACTGGAACCCGGCGACCTCTTGTTTCTTCCACCCCGCGAGCACCACGTTTACAGTGCCAACCCACGCGCGCCATGGACGATCTTCTGGATGCACTTCCGCGGACTTCGCGCCGCCGACCATCTCGAAAACCTCGGTGCCTCCATCACCAATCCCATCGTTTCAGTGGATGACACTGCGGTGTTGATCGAGGCGTTTGAAGACAGCTTCCGCCACGCCACCCATGGCTTCAGCGAGGCGGCGATGACCGGACTCTCGACCGCATTCGGCCGTTTGCTAGGTCTGGCGAAAGTCCACCAACGCGCGCCCGGCAACCGATCCCGCCGCGCTGAAAACCGTCTGCTCAAGGTTCTCGCAAAGATGCGCGATGACCTGGCCCACCCGTGGACGCTTGAGGAGCTCGCCCGTGAATCCCGCCTCAGCATCCCTCATTTCACCGAACTATGCCGCCGGCAGACCGGATTGCCACCGCTCGGTCTGTTGATCCGATTGCGGCTTCAACGGGCGATGGACCTTCTTCAGCAACGAAGTCACAACGTGGCCGAAGCGGCACTCGCCGTAGGATACGATGATCCGTTCTATTTCTCGCGATTGTTCCGGAAACACATGGGTGTTCCCCCATCATCCTGCCTTCATGGCCCGTGACTACCGATCTCAAGGGTGCACCGGAATCGACATAACACCCTCAAAGAGAGTGGTCGGGGCGGCCAGATTCGAACTGACGACATCTGCGTCCCAAACGCAGCGCTCTACCAGGCTGAGCTACGCCCCGTGCACGGGCGGAACCTCATGAATTCTTCCGAGCGACGCAAGAACTTCCTTAACTAAAATTTCATTTTCTTAAATTCCCCGCCAAATCCCTAGCTAGAACCGACACTTCTCCCTTGGCACAGCTCCGATTCATGGCCATTGTCTCATCAACGACAGGGGTGCTTCATGATCGAGAAGCCGAGATTTTCCGACGCACGGGAAAGACCCTCCGAACCTGACGCGGGTCATGCCGCCGTAGGAAGTCGAAACCCTTCACCGTTTCACTTCCCCGGCCGTGCCTCATCCGCACGGCCTTTTTCTTACCTTTTAACCAATAACCTCTAACTCATAACTCTTCCCACCATGATCTCCACCGAAGAAACCACCGGCGCTCCCGAAACCCACGACGCCTCCCTCGCTCCCCTTCCCGCCTCCACCCGAATCTACGTTCAAGGCGAACTTTTCCCGCAGATCCGCGTGCCGATGCGCGAGATTTCCCTCTCCGATACCAAGTCCTTCAACGGCCGCATCGAGAAAAACGAAGCCGTCCGCGTCTATGATTGCTCCGGCCCGTGGGGCGATCCGGATTTCAAAGGCACCTCCGAAGAAGGCCTGCCTGCTCTCCGCCGCGATTGGATTCTCGCCCGTGGCGATGTCGAGGCCTACGACGGCCGCGAGGTCCAGCCGCAGGACAACGGCTACCTCACCGAGAAACACGTCGAGTTCGCCTCGAAATCCGAGCGCGCGAATAAATTCATCGAGTTCCCCGGCCTCACCGCCGACCGCCGCCAGCCGCTCCGCGCCACCGGCAAGCCCGTCACCCAGAAATACTACGCCGACCAAGGCATCATCACCGCCGAGATGGAATACATCGCCATCCGCGAAAACATGCGCCGCGCAAAAATCGCGGACATGACGGACGACATCGTCCGCAACCATCTGGACAAGCAGCACGAAGGCTCCACCCAGAATCCCACGAGCCCCTACACCCCCTCCATTTTCCAACGCTTCCCTCAGCGCATCCCCAAGGAAATCACCCCTGAGTTCGTTCGCAGCGAAGTCGCCGCCGGCCGCGCCATCATCCCGCTCAACGTCAACCACCCGGAATGCGAACCGATGATCATCGGCCGCAATTTCCTCGTCAAAATCAATGCCAACATTGGCAACTCCGCCGTCGCCTCCTCCATCGAGGAAGAGGTCGAGAAAATGCGCTGGTCCACCAAGTGGGGCGCGGACACGGTGATGGACCTTTCCACCGGGAAAAACATCCACGCCACCCGCGAGTGGATCCTGCGGAATTCCCCCGTCCCCATCGGCACCGTGCCGATCTATCAGGCACTCGAAAAGGTCAACGGCAAGGCCGAGGACCTCACTTGGGAACTCTATCGGGACACCCTCATCGAGCAGGCTGAGCAAGGCGTCGATTACTTCACCATCCACGCCGGCGTCCTGCTGCGCTTCGTCCCCATGACCGCCAGCCGCATGACCGGCATCGTCAGCCGCGGCGGATCCATCATGGCCAAGTGGTGCCTCGCCCATCACAAGGAAAACTTCCTCTACACCCACTGGGATGAAATCTGCGACATCTGCGCCGCCTACGATGTCAGCTTCTCCATCGGCGACGGCCTCCGCCCCGGCTCCATCGCCGATGCGAATGACAAGGCCCAGTTCGGAGAACTCGAAGTGCAGGGCGAACTCACCAAGCGCGCCTGGGCCAAGGGCTGCCAGGTCATGAACGAAGGCCCCGGCCACGTCCCCATGCACATGATCGAGGAAAACATGGCCAAGCAACTCGAATGGTGCCACGAAGCCCCCTTCTACACCCTCGGGCCATTGACCACCGACATCGCCCCCGGCTACGACCACATCACCAGCGGGATCGGCGCCGCCATGATCGGCTGGTACGGCTGCGCCATGCTCTGCTACGTCACCCCCAAGGAACACCTCGGCCTGCCGAACAAGGACGACGTCAAAGTCGGCGTCATCACCTACAAGCTCGCCGCCCACGCCGCCGACCTCGCCAAAGGCCACCCCGGTGCCCAATACCGCGACAACGCCCTCAGCAAGGCCCGCTTCGAATTCCGTTGGGAAGACCAGTTCAATCTTTCGTTAGACCCCATCACCGCCCGCTCCTTCCACGACGAAACCCTTCCCCAGGACGGAGCCAAGACCGCC
The DNA here is from genome assembly GCA_027484055.1 of Verrucomicrobiaceae bacterium. Classification (GTDB taxonomy): domain Bacteria; phylum Verrucomicrobiota; class Verrucomicrobiia; order Verrucomicrobiales; family Akkermansiaceae; genus Luteolibacter. Next base: position 30,724 of record JAIXQH010000036.1, read on the forward strand.
CACTTCTGCTCCATGTGCGGCCCGCACTTCTGCTCGATGAAAATTTCAGAAGACGTCCGCCAATACGCTGCGGAGCAAGGCATCGCCGAAGAAGAAGCACTGGCGAAAGGGATGGAGGAGAAATCGAGAGAGTTCGTCGAGAAGGGTGCGGAGGTTTACACGCCGGCTTAACGAACGATGAACGAAGCCAACCGCATAGAAGCAGGCACCAGAGCCTTTGAAATCCTCACTGAAATTCTAGAGGAACATGAGGACGTGTATGTTAGTCTGGCTTGCACGGGCCGGCTTCTAGCTCACGGCGCTACTGCGGTTGTCAGCGAGGTTGCGAAAGCCATTGAAGACCTAAGGAGCAAGGATCCGGAGGAATTGATAGACTTGGTGGATTTGCTGCCGAGCAATGCTTTCGTCGCACTTGCACGAGCCGAACCTTCCCAAGTATTCGTGAAGGTGGAGCGCCAAATGTCTATTTCCGCATTGATCACGGCGCATGCATTCTTTGAGTCCGTTATAAAAGACCTGCTCAGGATTACGATTTTATGCGATCGAGAACGCTGGTTGGCCGACATCTCGGGTAAGAGCCTCGTGTTTGGGGAAGCTGCATCAAAGGACCTCGATGCCTGCGCTGACGACCTCTTCGAAAAGGAATTGAAAAAGCTCAGCCTAGCGGGAATGCCTGGGCTTGTTGCGAAGCTGCTGGGATTCTGCAAGGGAAACGTCACCACAAAAAGCATCTTCAATAACTATCAACTCGACCTCAGTCGCCTCAAAACCCTCGACCAACTGCGTCACAATTACGCGCATCGCCGTACAAAAGCTCCTTACTCCATGCGAGAAGCTGAGGTCGATCTCCGGTTCTTGACCATAACAGCAGTCCATTTGGTGACCTGCATCATGGAAGCGTTTGGCCTTAAGGGACAGCACAGGAAGACGTGAATTGATTCAACTGATGGAGTAGACGGGTTGGAGTGCCTTCGAGCTTGGGATTTGTTGGGTGAAACAAGGAGTGGCGATCTCCGAATCGCCTGCCCATGTATGGACAATGAAGAGCGGTTTCCTCTGCTCATTGGCTTTTCATGGGCTTGGCGGATCGGAGTCCGCCACTCCTTGGGGCTTGTTTCGGCGCGGTGGCGATTCATTGTCTGGGGCGATTCGGAGATCGCCTCCCCTTGATGTTATGGAACCCGACTCATCCGCCTATCCGACTTTGAAATTTCTCAACGAGTTCGCGGAGATTCAGAAGACCGGAAACCGCCTCCCGCACTGGCAACAGGACAAGGCCACGTATTTCCTCACCTTTCGCCTCGCGGATTCGATCCCGGTCAGCCTACTCAACGAGTGGCGGGAGGAAAGAAATCACTGGCAGACGAATCGTCCGAAACCTTGGTCACCTGAAACAGAAGCCGAATATCACAAGCTCTTCTCCGCCAGGATCGATCAATTCCTCGACCAAGGTTTGGGCTCCTGCCTGCTCGGTGATTCCGCGAATGCCGCCACTGTGGCCGGCGCATTCCAACATTTCGACCACACCCGCTACCTGATCCATGCGTGGGTCATAATGCCAAACCACGTTCATCTTCTGCTTTCGCTAGGTGAGTCCATCGATTTGGGGGAAACCGTGGCCAGTTGGAAACGCTTCACTGCTACGAAGATCAACCGGGTGGATCACGGCTCAGGGCCGGTCTGGCAGAAGGATTACTTTGATCGGTTGATCCGCGATTGGAATCATTTCATGAATGTCGCGCGGTACATCCGGAGGAATCCGATCAAGGCAAAGCTGCCGGTGGGGTCGTTCGTGGTTTATGAAGCTCCCTGGGTGGAGCGTCTGCTCTCGTAACAAGGAACGGCGATCTCCGAATCGCAGAGGCCCATGGGTGGACAATCAGAAGCGGTTTCCTCAGTTCATTGGCTTTTCATAGGCATGGCGGATCGGAGTCCGCCACTCCTTGATAGAAAAGCACCTCCTCGCCCGATCGCCGGAGAGTGAACGGCCCGGATTTTCATGCGATTTTTCTTACGGCATCCGGCTGGCCCTCAGCTCGGCGATCCCGGATTCGAGGCTGGCGAGTCGCGCTTCGATGGCCCAAACCGCTCGGTCGATGGCCCAAATCACTCGGTCGATGGCCCAAATCACTCGGTCGAGGGTCCAAATCTCCTGTGAATGGAGTCATGAATCTTCGCTCGTCTCATTGGCCGCAGATGGGCACGGCGGACAGAATCCGCCGCTCCTTGGGGGCTTTGGGATTGGTGGCGAGGTTTCCTCTTATGGCGCGGGGGGGCGAAGCGATAGAAGGCTTTGCCGGGTGGCGGGAGGCGGTCGATGATGGTGATCGTGTCGCCGTTATCCACCACGAGAACCTGGGCGCTGTTGAAGGTGTAGGCGGTGCCGTCGAAGCGGAAGATTTCCGTGAAACTGCCGGACTGGAGCGTGGTGCTGCGGGTGATGATCCAGCGCGTGCCGGCGGTGAACCCGGCGTTCACGCCGAAGGTGACCTGCGGGCGGCCCAGGTCGTCGATGACATCGGCGGGGGCAGTCCTCGCATTTCAACATCCGAGAGCAGAATTGTTTCATTTTAGCTTACTCCCCCACCCCAGCACCGCTGCCACCATGAATCATGCGGATGTGCCCCGGCGGGTCGGAATCGGGCGAAGCAGAAGATGGACTGGATTTAGGAGAGGTTCAAAAATTCCCCGACGGGAGGTGGGATTTCAGGTCCATAGCTGAATGCAAGACTCGGGCGATTTCGAGGGACTCTTTACTGGCGCGGAAGAGGTGGATATGGCGGCCTTCGGAGGCGATGCGACAACCGGGAAAGAGATCTTCGCGGAGTCGATAACGAAAGGGATCACTGCGAATTGCTTCGATCCGCGACCAAATCTTGTCGAGGTAGATCTCCTCTTGCTCGGTTCCCCACGTTTAAAGGGTGTAGGCACGGATCGATCGGAGATCTTCGAGCGCAGCCTCGGTGAGAGCGAGTTTCATGCCTTGCCCCGGACCAAGTCTTTGAAATGCTTCTCAGACCGGACTTCAACGATCTGGCCCGATTCAAGTTGGGCGAAGCCAATGGCGGCTTCTCTTGCGAGCCATTGGTTTTCTTGCTCCCGATTGAGTGATTGCCTTAGGGCTTCGCGGATGACCTCGCTGGCATTGTTGTAAAGCCCGCTGGCTACCTTGCTTTTCACCGCGTTTTCCAATTCGGGAGTGAGTGAAATGTGCATGCTTCAAAGCTACAAAGATTGCCAAACCTTGTCAAAGGTCTTCCTCGAAAGGGTAAGTCCCAACTACCGAGCACTTGATGAATCACCTTTGACCATCCGTCTTCGCGAGGCTTGCCGTCGTGCCTCAGTTTTTCAATTGGAAGCGACTCGCCCGAAGGGCGGGATGCCGAGGGAGATGCGTTTCGCGCGGACGGCTGAGGGCGCGAGGTCGAGGGCGGCTGCGGCTGCGGCGTCGGTCATTTTGCCAAGGACGGCGATCTCTTTGCGGGTCCAGTCGGTGAGAAGTTTTTTCGGGCGCTTTTGGGTGAAGGATGGGATGTTGAGTTTGCAGCGTTTCCAATAGACGGAGGCTTTGTTGATTCCGGTTCTGAGGGCGACATCGCCGTCGGGCATTTTTCCGAGGAGGGCGATTTCCTTTTTCGTCCAGTAGTGCCAAGTCTTGGATTTACGGGCGTAGCACTGGATGCCGCGAGAGACCCGCTTCTGCTGAACGCTGAGGATGTTCATGCCGTAGGTTTTGGCGATTTCGCCATCGGGAACCTTGCCTAGCAAGGCGATGATGGCAGGGGTCCAATTGATGGTCTTAGGAGGGCGCGATGCGGTGATGCCGAGTTTTTGGCGTTTTTTGAGAACGGTGCTGACATGTAAGCCTAGTTTTCTAGCGAGGGCGGCATCGGGTATCTTTCCGAGCATGGAGATTTGCCGACGGGTCCAGGGGTACGGTATTCCAGTGGGTGATGGCTGGGGATTCATGGTTGATGTGGCCGAAGTCCTCGCAGAAATGGGGCCGGGGTGCAAATTCTGACTAAAATGAACTCAATGGGGACATTGATTACGGATTCACGTGGATGAATCGCGGGGGCTGCGAGTCGCGCTTCGCTGGCGGCACACCAATCGTTTTCCGCTCGGTTGGCGGAGGCGGACGGGCGGTCCGCAGCAGCAGGACGGTGAGGCTGGATTGTTATTTCTTGAGGGCGTGAAAGCAGCAGCCGCAGAAGGTAAATTCCCGGATTCGATAAAGAAATACTGTGCATTCTCTCCTGCTTTCCTAGTCTTCCCAGTAGCCAGAATCGGCTAGATCAACGCCTCACCCATCCATCCATTGAGCAGCCAACCGCATAACGTCGCTTCCCAGTGGTTCAAAGCCACCGAAGGACTTGGCGATTTCATGGGCATCCGCTACGGCCGCATCCCCCACGGGTCCGATGAACCCGAGTGGCTCCATGTCTCACATGTCGAGTGTGATGGCCTCGGTGGTTTTGCCCGACTGCTCCGCCAACGAGGTGCCACGATCGACCAACTCCCCACGACCAAAAGCCACTGCCGCCGCGTCATCGGGCCGCTCTGGAACCTTTGGCGAAATAGCCGCACAGCCCCACCGTGCGCCAAACGCAACGATTGGCTACGCGGGCAGGAACCGCAAAGCGGCCCACCCAAAAATGTCGCATGGCACTTGTTCAGTGAGCAGGAAACCAGACGCCTGCTCGACACCTGCCGAAACCAAAAAATCACCGTCAATAGCATGCTGCTCAAACATCTCGATACCGCCGTTCGCACAGAGTTGAATCTCGGTGAAGCTCTGCTGCCTTGGATGATCCCGATCAATCTGCGGCACGAAAAAAAGGCCGACGACGACACCACCAACCAAGTGAGTTGCGTAGAACCACTCATTGCTCCGGATGACAGCGTGCAGGCAGTTCATCAGCAAATTCTCAGGCGGCTCGCAGACGGCGAACATCGTGCAAATTTCCTGCTAATGGCGCTTGGTAAATTTCTAAGCCACGATTGGAAAAAGCTCATCCTCGCCCGCAGCCGTGCCCAGCCAGCAGGCAATATCGGATCGTTTTCCAACCTCGGTTCTTGGGACCCTCACAAGCAGATCGACACTCAGGATGCCTGGCTCTTCTGTCCGCCCGTGGTCACGGGTCAGCTCCTGTCAGCGGGGTGTATCACCTTTCAGAACCGTCTAAGTCTAATGCTGCAAGCCCATCTCGATCTCTCAGGATCGCCTGATTTTACCAAGTGCTGGATGGAGCGCTGGGTCGATCAAACCCGTGGATTCTAAAAACAGCTCGGAGGCAGTGCTCGGATTTCGGCACGCGGCTGGAGGTGACTCAAGGAGTGGCGATGATTCGTGGGAGGACCGTGAAACCGACTCCCTAGCATCCTTGCTTGCCCTCATTCGACCCAAGTCGCACGATCCCAGACGTGATTCAGTTTGCGGTGCTAGGCAGTGGAAGTGGTGGAAATGCGGCAGTCGTCGAGTCTGGTGGACTGCGCTTGATGATCGATGCTGGCTTGAGCGCCAAGCAGTTATGCATGAGGCTCCAAGCTGTGGGGGTCGAGCCGGGGTCTTTAGACGGGATTTTACTAACCCATGAGCATGGTGACCATGTGCGTGGGCTGAAGGTCTTTCTCAAGCAGCATCCGGTCCCCGTTTTCACGACCCCGGCCACGGGTCGTGTGGTGCGGGAGGCGGGTATCGAGGGTGGGACTTGGAAGTATTTTGAAGCAGGTCAGGTTTTTGGGATCGGCGCACTCACGGTGGAAACCTTCGCGATCCAGCACGATGCGGTGGATCCTGTGGGTTTTGTGATCGGCCACGGGCAGCGGCGACTTGGCTTCCTCTCCGACGCTGGATTTGTCACCCGCAGCATGACCGAGCGCCTCCGCGGCTTGGCCGGGCTGTTTTGCGAGGCGAACTATGACAGCGAACTGCTCGAAGCCGACACCAAGCGCCCATGGTCCATCAAGCAGCGGATCAGCTCGCGGCACGGCCATTTATCCAACGAGCAGGTGACCGAGCTGATTCGAGAAATCGCCCATGCGGACTTGGGGCGGATCGTGCTCGGGCATTTGAGCTCAGATTGTAATAGTCCTGAGATGATTTTAGCGAAGCTTCGCACATGCCTAAATGAGCTCGGTCACCCTCACGTGGACTTGCATTGCGCGGGTCAGGATGCGCCCACCGATTGGTTTGGATTTTAACGGCGGTTCTGCCACCTTTGGCCAGCCCATGAAATCCATCCCCATCACACTGAGCCTACTTTTACTGCTTCCTGTCCTCCATGGTGAGGATGAGCACCCCGCAGTAGCTGACAAAAATGCCCCATCCACTCAAGGCCAGGCCTCACCGGATGGGATTGGTAAATTTTTCCACGGTCGTGAAATCGCCAAGGTCATGGGCCACCCGGCGATCGGTTGGTTGGAACGGGATGAACGTGAGCGGGAAGAAGCGCCGACTCGGGTGATTGAAGCGTTAGCCCTCGCTCCGAATGCCGTCATCGCAGACATCGGCGCAGGCTCGGGCTATTACAGCTTCCGGATCGCGCCGAAGATCCCCTTTGGCAAGGTCATCGCCATCGATATCCAACCGGAAATGCTGGAGTATTTAGAAAAGAAATCCGCTGAGCTGAAGCTGACGAATGTATCACCGCATCTCGGTGCGATCGACGACATCAAGCTAGCGGCGGAATCGATCGATGCCGCCTTGATGGTCGATGCATATCATGAATTTTCCCACCCGGCGGAGATGCTAGCGTCGCTGGTCAAGGCTCTGAAGCCAGGCGGAAAAGTGTTTCTCGTCGAGTATCGCGCGGAGGACCCGGAAGTCCCGATCAAGCGCTTGCACAAGATGACCGCCGCCCAGGCGAAGCTGGAGTTGGAATCTGCGGGGCTACGACTCAGCGCGAACCAAACTTGGCTGCCGTGGCAGCATTTTATGATTTTCGAAAAACCCATACAGCCCTAACGCATGAGCACCGGCAGGGGGGCTCCAGGGTTCACCTTGAGGGGCGGCTCGATGCTGAATGAGCCAACATTTCCTAGCGGATAAAGCCCGTAAGCGATCGGCGCGACCGTGAGTATCAGCGCGGTTTCTCCATCCTCAACGACTGTCGAGCAATGGATCACCACCGCACAGTTCGGGCTTTTTTTAATGCTCAAGGTCTCGCCTACCTTGAATGCTGCGGCTTTATCCACCTGAGCGGTGGGGAAAAGATACTCGACCCACACCGGGTAAGGCATCGGCTTGGTGAAATCATCTGGACTGACTAGCGCCTGCGCGCGGACGACGATTCCCTGTTGGAAAAAATCCTGCGGCGTCATTTTACGCGCCTCCTTGATTTGGAAGTCTCCTTCCACATAGGTGATGTAAAGGGGACGATCGAAATTCGTTAGGTAGTTCCGCATGAGCAAGGCATTCGCCTGTGCTTGCTGAGTCTTGGTGTAGCCAAAGTATTTCCGGTAAAGTTCTTTAGGTGCTAGGGCATTACCGGTGGGCACATCCACCACGCTGTAGCGCTTCATCACGGGCAGACGCCCGAGTTTACCAAGAATCGCGTAATTTCTGGGGATTTCCGGGTTCCCGAAAACGTCTAGGCAGACGACCCAACTGATGATTGCGAAGCACAGCGCAAGTGCGTTCGCAAGGAGCCACCAAAAGTAGGCCGGGCGGCTGGGTGCTGGCTCTTCGACGTTACGAGGCACGATGATTCAGGAAAAATTAATGGCTACCACAGGCTTCGCCATCCGGCACGGTTTCCGCTCCGCTGGGTTCTTCCACGCTTTCAAAGGATGTGCCACACCCGCAAGAGCGGGCGGCTTTGGGGTTGTGAATTTTAAATCCCGCATCCGTTAAATCATCTGAATAATCGACTTCGCAGCCCGCAAGCCGATCAAGGCTGTCGGCGGCCACGATCACTCGCGCGGCACCAGATTCCACCACCACGTCGCCGGGCTCCGGCAGTTCCACTTTCATCTCATACTGCCACCCGGCACAGCCGCCGCGGCGGACTGCGAGGCGCAAACCAGATTCGGGTGACGGTGCGCGACTGGCTAGAAGCTTGCCGAGCTCTTCGATTGCCTTGGGAGTGAGTGTGATCATGCTGCGGCAGAAGCTTACGGGTGTTCTTCTAAATTTGACACTGGAAATCTCAATCTGACTCAATTCTGCGAATTTCCCGGTGAACGATGATTTCTCCGGCCACCATTTTGGAAAAAGAAAGAACTTGACCAGACATCGCTTCAACTCTTCAGTCCGCCCCGCCCGTGATTTTTTCGCAGAGCCCGTAGGCTAGGTGGAGTGTCTCCTAATTTTTGATTTCAGCGTCTTTTATTCCATGTCATCATCCAATTCTCCTTCAAAAAAAGCCATTGTGAAACCTAAGGTCAAGGTTCCAAGCGTCCAAACTCCGAAGGAGAAATCCAAGACCGATCTACCCGAGGCGAAAGCCACCAAGGCCACCAAGACCAAGAAGCCCGCAGTCGTCGTCCCGACGATTGAAGCCCTCGTTAAGGCTGCCAGCGCGAAAGAGAAGCCCGCTGCCGTCACCAAGCCCGCGCCTGCGGTGAAAGCCCCCGTCAAGGCTGCGGTCAAAACACCCGCAAAACCCGCCGAGAAGGCTCCCGCAAAACCTACCGAGAAGGCACCTGCAAAATCCGCCGCGACAGCACCCGTTAAAGCCGCTGTCGAGCTTAAGCCAAAAGCCGCGAAACCCGCCCCTGCGGCTCCAGTCGCCGCCAAGCCGAAAGAGATCAAGGAAACCAAAGCTGTCGTCAAAGCACCAGAGACCCCAAAACGCCGGATCGACACCCCTGAAATCCAGGAAAAAATCCGCGAACTCATCAAGCTCGCCAAGGAACAGGACTACCTGACCTACGACGACATCAACGAAATCCTCCCCAACGATCTCGTCGATCCCGATGACGTGGAAGCCATCATGGAGCGCCTGCGCAACATGGAGTTCGACATCATCGACGCCTCCGAAGTGGACCGCTACAAGGACAAGAAGCGCGACGAGGGAGACGGCGACGAAGAAGACGTCAAAGCCGACCAGAAGCTCGACATCCTCGACGACCCCGTCCGGATGTATCTCAAACAAATGGGCCAAGTCCCCCTGCTCACCCGCGAGCAGGAAGTGGAAATTTCCAAACGCATCGAAGACGCCGAGATCGAAGTGGCCAAGCACCTTCACCTCTTCGGTTTTGTGACCGACTCCTACCTCGAACTCGCCGACAAGCTCAACAAAGGCAAAGAACGCTTCGACCGCGTCATTCTCGACAAGAAAATCGAATCCCGCGAGCGTTACATGAAGGGTCTGCCCAAGCTCTGCGATCAGCTCAAAGTCCTCCACGCCGAGAACGAAGATCTTTTCCGCCAGCTTACCGTCAAAAACCCCAGAGGGAAAAAGAAGCTCGAAGAAGAGTTCCAAAAGAACCTCCAGACCCTCAACCGCGTCTTTACCCGCTTCTACTACAAGCAAAAAGTCGTGGAAGACTTCTGCGAGCAAGTGGACGAGTACATGCAGAAATTCTGGAAATACGGTCGCAAGCTACAAACCGATCCCGAGGATAAAGAATTTCAAACCAAACTGCGCGAGATCCAACAACGCACTTGGCACACCCTCGAGTCCTTCGAGGCCGCTAACAAACTGCTCCGTCATTGGCTCAAGGAAGCCCTCAAGGCCAAGACCGAAATGGTCGAGGCGAACCTTCGCCTCGTCATTTCGATCGCCAAAAAATACACCAACCGCGGACTCTCGTTCCTCGACCTCATCCAAGAAGGCAACATGGGTCTCATGAAGGCGGTCGAGAAATTCGAATACCGCCGCGGCTACAAGTTTTCCACCTACGCCACCTGGTGGATTCGCCAAGCCATCACCCGTTCCATCGCTGACCAAGCGCGGACGATCCGCATCCCGGTCCACATGATCGAGACGATCAACAAGCTGATGCGCGTGCAAAAGCAGCTCGTCCAAGAATACGGTCGCGAACCATCCCCGGAAGAAATCGCCGAGGAAATCCACCTTCCCGTCGAGCGGGTCCGCGCGGTCCTGAAAATGGCCCAACAGCCGATTTCACTCCAAGCCCCTGTTGGCGACTCGGACGACACCTCGTTTGGTGATTTCATCGAAGACAAAGCCGCCGACAACCCGATGGAAGAAGCCGGCTTCTCCATGCTCAAGGACAAGATCAAGGACGTGCTCGACACCCTAACCGAGCGCGAACGCGAAGTCCTCGAGCAACGCTTCGGCCTCAAGGACGGCTACAGCCGCACTCTCGAAGAAGTCGGTCGCCAGTTCCAAGTCACCCGCGAACGGATTCGTCAAATCGAAGCCAAAGCCCTCCGGAAAATGCGTCACCCTACCCGGATTCGCAAACTCGAAGGCTTCATTGAGCTGCCTGGAGCTTAAGATTCTCCGTCCAAAGGGCTTCTAAATCCGTCGTCACCTTCAAGCTTGTCTCGGAAAGGTGAATATGCAGAGTGAGCGGGTGATTCGCTGTCTCATCCCGCTGCTGCTCGCTCTCCTGACCCCAGTGGGTTACGCAGGGATGAGTGCAACTCAAGTCACCAGCGTGCTCATCCAAGCCATTTCCCGGGCCCGGATGATTGAGCCGAAAGCCGTCATCGCGGTGGTGGACAGTGAGGGCTACGTGCTCTGTGTCTGGAGTGTGGACGGAGCACCAGATGCCAATGCGGTGCTGGACGCCATCACCAAAGCGGGATCAGCAGCTTTTTTGAGCAGTGATCAGAATGCGTTCACCTCGCGCACGGCGGGTTTCATTGTGCAGCAGCATTTCCCACCAGGGATTAAAAATCGCCCGAACGGCCCGCTCGTCGGGGTGAATTTCTCGAACCTCGCCTTCACCGATGTGAATCGCTTTAAAAATCCAAACTCGGGATACATCGCCAATTTCACCAGCGGGATCAATGGTGACCCTATCGTTGGGCCAGCTCCCCTGACTGGCCTTGCAGGATCTCCGGGCGGGGTGCCCTTATACAGCGGCGGGAAACTCATCGGCGGCGTGGGCGTGGCGGGACAGACACGTGCACCCGCGGGTAGCGTTTTCTCTGCCCTAGCTGACATTCAAACTCAGAGCTCGCAACGCTATGACCCTGACGAAGATGTCGCACTTGCAGGGCAGGTCGGGTTCCAGCCCACAGCCTCGATTTTTGGGTCTAACGTTTTGATCGATGGCATCCGCGTGCCGTACACCATCGGCAGCACTCGCCTTGGCACCTTGCAGCCACTTGGTACGGTCGGCAGTTTTGTTCCTCCTTATGGGTTGGTGAGTTCCCCGGTCGTCGCCTACCCGACTGGTTCCTTCGGTGGGCAAGTCTGTGAAATCCGCTCACCCATTATCGCGGATCCGCTCGGCGGCTTGATCAGCGGCCAGCCTCGCTTGTCCGCGAGTGAGGTGACGGACATCCTTTCCAAGGCATCCGCTCGCGCGAAAATCACTCGTGCGGGGATACGTTTACCTGCCGGAAAGGCCGCGCAGACCTTCATCACGGTGGTGAATTGTCCTGGGACAGCGGGACAGGCACCCGCCATTCTTGGGACGCTTCGCACACCGGGAGCGACCGTTTTCAGTTGGGACGTCGCAACTCAAAAGGCACGCACGGCGGTATTCTTTTCGACGAACACCCAAGCATTTTCATCCCGCACGGTCGGCTACCTGTCCCAACAATTTTTCCCACCTGGGATCGCCAACACGGCGCCTGGGCCGTTTTATCAATTGCAGGAACGGTTTTCGCTGCTCCCAGTTGGAGTGCCAAATCCTCTCAATGGAGTATCACTCACTAGCGCCCTAACCGTTCCAAATCCGAATCTACCCAATAGCATGACCATCTTTCCCGGGGGCTTTCCGCTCTATCGGAATGGGGTTTTAATCGGTGCGATAGGCGTCAGCGGAGATGGGATTGATCAAGACGACCTCATCGCCGCAGCAGGCACGGTTGGATTTCTACCGCCAGATGGGATTCGTGCCGACCGGCAGCAGTATAAAGGCGCTCGTCTGCCTTACGCGAAATTTCCCCGCAACCCAGACCTCTGAATTTCTCAGGACATCATTCCGAAGGCGAGGACGATCACATAGCCAAGTTTACACATCAAGTGAAGACTCTGGTCGGTCACATAGCCAAACTTACCTTCGCCTTTTCCGAGATCAATCAGCCAGTGCAGACAGAGTTCAACGACACCGAGCACTACACTGCCAGAAACGAACCAGACACCACCGGCTTGGACGAGTGAATGAGCCGTTAGGGCGATGAACCATTCGGAAGCATTGCCTGCCTGACTCCGGCACTTCATGCGCGCTAGGTAATCCCCTTGTAGCGGGTAGTCTGCAAGCGCATGGGCGATCGCAAATGCGAAAAATAAAGCAAAGGGGCCTGAATCAGTGAGGATATGCACTCGTGGGTTTTCTATGAATCATGAAACAACTGCATCTCCTGATGACCGACCATCGGTAATTCGCGCGGAAGAGATGACATGCTCATGGCACTATGTGATGAATGTGATCGCTAGACCTTGGCATGACCAGTCAGAAAATCGAGCACTGAAAAGTTGCCTCACTTCGTCGTCATCACGATGGCTCCCTCTGCATCCCGCTCGAATGACCTGAGATGATTTAAAACCACTTCTTCGTCCCCAATCCCGAACAACCGAACCGCATTCCGCCGTCCCTTGACTCGGACCTCGCCTAGATCTATCGCACCATCCTCTAAGCCAGAGGCTCGTTTCACCTCTTCCGAATAGATCACCTCGCAATGGAAAGCCTTGGTCAAGCCCTCTAGCCGGGAGGCGAGATTCACTGTGTCCCCGATGACTCCAAATTCGGTCCGCTCAGGTGAGCCAATCTCGCCCGCGATGGCTTCTCCTAGATGCAGTCCCACTCCAATTTGAAATGGTGACTTCCCCGCCGCTAGCCAAGTCGCATTCATTTGGGCAAGCACCCCGATCATGTCCCGCGCGGCCAAAATCGCTTTACGTGCATGGTCCTCTTCATTTCCACCGCCCAACGCCCCCCAGTGCGCCATCACCGCATCACCGATGAATTTGTCCAACGTTCCCCCATGACGGAAGATCACCTCGACCATGCGGGTGAGGTATTCATTAAGCTGTTTCACAAGTTCCCCGGGATCGGTCTGCTCGGAGCGCTCGGTGAAGCCGCGGACGTCTGAAAATAGCACGACGACCCGCCGTTTCACTCCCGCCGCCGTCACCTGCCAGTCATCCTGCTGGTCAATCATCGCATCCGCCACATCCCGCGACACAAAACGCCGGAAGTCCCGCCGCAAGCGTCCTTTCTCCAGTCGCTCTGTCACCATTTCAAACGACTGCGCGACCAACCAGCCGACGACTAGAGACAAGATTCCACCCGAGATGAGCAGCAGTAGCGAAAACGAAGTTCCCGCCCAGAGCGCGAGTCCAGCCACACAACAAATCATCCCCATCAACCCAAAGACAGATAGCACAGGACGCCTCACCCACCGGGTCCATGCGAGGGCGAGAAGGCCAAGTAGAATCATTCCCGGCCAAGGACTGCTCACGCGGTGAATGAATGCCTTATCAATTCCGCAAGCGATTGCCTGCAAATGGAGCTGCGGCCCAGTGATTGGCCCCATCGGCGTATTATGGAGATCGTGGAACCTCGGAGCCACCGGACCGATCATGACCACCTTATCCCGGAAAAATTTGCCACCCTTGTAATTCAGGGCCCAATATTTTTCCGAGAAAATCTCAAAGATGCTTCTAGGCGCATAAAGTTCTAACGCACCCGTTTCCCTGTTGCCTGCTAGACGTAATTCTTGATCACCTGTCGGCACTTCCAAGCCCATCGCATGGATCACTTCCGCCGCGAGTGAGCGATATTCCCGCTCGCCATTGAGGCGCGCTCCATTGTTTTCGATGCCTTGGGTCGTCGTGTAGCGAGCGCTCCTTACCAAGCCGTCGTTAGGATCTAATTTGAAATTTGAAAACCCAACACGAGGCTCAGTCTCACCATCCAGGAATGCACGATAGGGCTCGATAAGGCTGTATTCATTACCATGCTCCTCTGCCCCGCCTTGACTGAAGGTGGAAACCAGCACGACCCGACCTGGATAGCGCTGGATCGCCGCCGCAAGCTCCGCATCGGCCTCTGGCTCACTGGCACTCGAAAAAATGAGGTCTAAAATGATCAATTTCGCTCCAGCACCCGCTAGACGGTCGATCGCTTGTGCCCATACCCTTCGGTCCCAAGGGAAGCGCGTGCTCATCATCGACAAGGTCGGACTCGCCGCGACCTCTGCAGGATCGAGCGCATCCAGCGCCAGACTGGCTTCATCAATGCCCAGCAGCACCAACTCCTTCTTCTCTGGCGGACCGCTCGTGTTGCGTATGATCCAATCACCCAGCGCACGATCTGTCCGATCAATTAAGGCCCGACCGACCGGGAAAACCCCGAACCCCAGCATCACCACCGCGATGCCTACGAGGCAGGCCAAACTCTTGCGCCAAGGTTTTAAGAGGGTCAAAGTAGTGCTTGTCATCTTAATTTTAGATAGGTAAGCATGCCTCACTAGATATGAAAAACCCCTATCTCGCTCTATTTCCCGTTTTATTATGCACCCCTGTCAATGCGGATGTTTTGACAAATCTGAATTCATTTTTCGGCTCATCTCGTCCTGATTACGATTCTGCGTCCATTCAGCCAACCTCCGCCGCAGGGAAACCCGGCTATGCTCCATTTTCACCCGCAGACTCGGATTTTGGTGTGCAGCAGGTTCTTGGTTCCTACAACGGACTGCCTCCGGTCAACGTCACCTTCAACACCAGCGTCAATTACACCAATAACGCACCCGGTCAGACGGCCTTCGATGATGATGCCGCTTGGTTTTCCGCGAGCCGTCTCGCCGCTTCGTGGCGCCCTAAAATCACTCATGGCTGGTACGCTGACCTTGGACTTTCGCAGGAGGCTTTACTGTTTGAAGGCAATAAAGCCGTCGATTTCGAAAATTTCCAGCCTTACGCCGGAGTGGTCAAATCCATCCCTGATCTCGACGACTTGGTCATCTTCACCCGCTACGAATACCAGCGGATCACCACCGGTAGCATCTCGGACAGCAGCTACAGCGCCCAGCGAATCCGGGCCGGACTCCAAAAAGATCTGATTCTAACTTCCCGTTATCAGTTGTCCGCAGGAATAGACGCCGCCTTCGATTTAGAGGCCGATGCCGAGAGCCAGCAGCGCAATACCTACTCGGCTGACGTCAGCTTCACCTACTGGCTCGCAGACCACCTCAGCTCTACTGCTTCCTACACCGCAGCGCAGTGGGACTTTAACAATGGCGGGCGTGAAGACTGGAATCACATCCTCGGCGTAGAACTCACTTGGACCCCACGCGAGAACTTAAGCATCTATGCAAATCTGGTCTATTCCAACCACGACTCGAACTCAGCCTTCGGGGCAAACGACTTTGAAGCATGGCAATCTGGAATCGGATTTGGCCTCAACTACTCATTCTAACTCCTATGAAATTCTTCATTCCACTCTTCGCCCTCATTCTCCCCGCTGCTGCCGACTCACTGCGCACTGCAAGTGTGACCGCATCGATCAATGACGTGCAGATTTTTCCAGGTTCACGTGCTGCCCATGCGGCGACAGTCGGAGAAAAAGTCAGCACCCCGTCGTCGGTGCAAACTGGACGACTCTCCCGCACCGAACTCACGTTCAATGACAACACCATCACCCGCCTAGGTCAGAACTCTATTTTTAGTTTCCATGAAGGCGGTCGTAACGTGGAGCTAAAACAAGGCTCCGTCTTGCTCCAAGTCCCTAAAAATGCGGGGGGCGCCACCATCCGCACGGCGACAGTGACCGCTGCCATCACCGGGACTACCGTGATGTTTGAATACGGCCCCGGAGGCTGGATTAAGCTGCTCACACTCGAAGGAACCCAGAAGCTCTCGGTCAACGGCAGTAAAATCAGCGTCTCTGTCCCAGCAGGCAAAATGATCATCATGAATGCAAATGCCACGGTGATTCCTGAGCCAGTCACCATCGACATCGCCAAGCTCATCGCCACCTCGCCGCTTGCAGGCGAAGGCACCTTCGGGCCACTGCCCGCGAACGTCCGGGAATTGATTGAAAGAACAATCCAAGAGCAGTTGGTCGCGAAACGTGAGGGCGATCTACTCCCCACAAACTACATCATTATCGGCACTGGTAGCCGCACCTCAGAAACCGTCGTTGGTTTCAGCCAAGACTCACGCCAAAATGGCTTTAGTTTCACAGATAACCCTGGCACACCACGGCCCTAAGCAATTCCAGTCTCTGGCCGAAACCGGACTGAAGCGTGTCTGCTAACAACGACTTTTGCTAGGGTGTGTGCAGCGGAGTGAGTTTTTCGAGAGCAGGTGAAAGCGGTGCTGGCTGATCGTTATGGAAGGTGTGGCAGCGGATGCATCGGTGGTCGATCCCACCCTGAGGGCTGTGACAATCGACGCAGGACTTGATCGAAGGCAAGTTGAGATCACGGGTGAGTTCACTGGTCATCACGTTATGACAATCCAGGCAACTTAGACCCTTCTGGTGCATCTCGTGATTGAATTTTCCAAGTGTCATCCAGCGGTCCGGGACAGAGACTTTTTTGATTTCCGGCGTCGCATTGTCACTCTTCGGTTCTGACACTTCATGGCAAGTTGCGCAGCCTGCAAAGGGTGCGCGGAGGCCACCAGGGATTTCTCCTTTCATATCGGCAAAAAAGACGGAGCGCTCGAGTTGCTCACCGGTTTGATAGAGCTTTTCGATGGAGATTTTTTTCTCACTCACATAAGCTGTGAGCTCATCTCGACGGGTTATGCCTTCATGACTGCGGGCATATTCTTCGTATTGAATGTTCAAGCTACGCAGGAAGGCGCGCACGTAGTAGGGATCACCGTGTGGTAAATAGATGCCTGGCTTGTCCTTTTCCGCAGGTGTGTCTGGATCGAACTGGAGAGTATGGCATTCCATGCAGTGCTTCTCGTAAGTGATGGGAGCTTGGTATTCGCCGTTAGTATCCCGTTCGTGGCAGTCGCTGCAATTGAGCGTTCTCGGGATTTTACCGGTTTTCAAGTGGACGGCGTGATTGAACTTGAGCGAATTCTCATCCTGGATGCCTTCACGAATTTGCTGGAACTCGGGGTGATCGGTGGAGAAGCCGGTGATGACTTGCGTGTAGCCTTTTTCCGGACGGGGCCGGGCTTGGATTTTCAGTTTGGAGTCGAGGGTGGGAAATGCGTGTGGATCCATTTGGCTCCCCTTGGCGGCGGAAGCAGCCATGAGCTCGGCGGAACCGTGACATGAGGTGCATGAGGCACTATCCACTTCCCGCATGAATCCGCTGCCTTGATGCTCCTTGTGGCATTCCTGACAGGCGAATTCCATGGCCATGTTCGGCTGATGAAACTTTTTGCCCTCATGGCAGGCCAGGCAATTCGCATCCATCGCAGAGGCTTGAAGTGGCCCTTTCTTGATTAGATCGGTGGGAGTTAGCCCAAGTTTAAACGCGTCAAAAGCCTTGGTGGGCCAAGTTTCCAAGCCCTGCTGAGGCCCATCATGACATGCGGCGCATTGGCTCGCCTCTGCGCCTACTTGCTTCTTATGGATTTCTGCAAACGTCGCACTTGCGTGAACGTTAGAGAGGGGGCCGGGGTTGGTGAATGAGTCGCGAAACTGGCCGCTGATGCCGACAAATAGAATCAGAAAACTCACGATCACCGTGAAGGCGACGACACGCGACCGGATGGAGCGGAGAGTCCTGCGCGGCTGGCATTTAGGAATCGCGTTGCAGCAAGTCCCATCAGGCAATGGCCCGTTTTCGCATTTGCCACCGCCGGTTTTGGGGCGGGTGCAGAGCCAGTGTCCTTTTACCTCACCTGGTTTTAAGTCCAAGCGTGGCGAGCACTCGTAGGTCGCCCGGCATTTGCCTTTCGGGGAGGGGCCGATCCGGCAAGGGCAGCCCTGACACAAATGACCGCATTCCCAATTGAGATTGGGACGAACATACTCCTTGGAGGGAAATGCCGGTGAATGCTGAGGGTCTTTCATGAGGCGGCTCCGGAAAACGCGTGAACGAGGATGATGTGTAACACGCTGAATATCAGCAACGAATAGCTGAGTGGGATATGCGCGAACAGCCACAAGCGGAGTGTGGATTGCAACGTATATTGGTAGTCGAGCAGGTGCTTCTGGGTGACGAGATCCCGCAATTTTTCAATGAGCTCATGCTCGCCTTTCTTGGCATAGCGTTGAATCTCGTCAAATTCGGAAGTGTGCGCCGCATGCGGAGCGCGTGACTGGCGGAGGTGCGCCCACCGGTTGCAGGGTTTTGTGAAAAACAATCCCAATCGTTTCGTGTAAAATTCGGCAACCACGGACGAGGTCTGCCCGTCTACTCCAGCTAGAACGAGGGCTTCCGCCTCTGCGCGTAAGCTACGCCGTGCATAAGGAATTCTCTCGTAAGGCGTTTCGTAGCCCGCGACGGTGAGCATTCTTGGGAAGGCACGGCTGATCCATAACCCAACTACTCCAGTTAAGAAGACCACGATATAACACCAGGCGAGCAGTTGATGAAAAATTCCAGCAGGCCAAGAACCACTGATGTGGACGAAGAATAACGCACCCGAGAAGACACCCACGTAAAGGTGCAGTTGCAACCAGAAACGGGTACTCCCGAGACGCAGAAAAGGAACCCGCTTTCTCAAGTTGAAGAAAGTTAGAAACAACATCGCCGCGAAAAGAACCCAACCACTCAAATACGCATGACGTGGAAACAAAGGCGCGTATTGGTCATAGGCCACCACAGCCAAGACCACGGCCAAGGTGGTCAGGAGAATACTGATCACCCGCCGGCGTTTGAGTTCTATTTCCTTTTTAGCCACTGTGTAAGGGAGGTTACCCGGGTTAAATCGGTCCGGCTAAGAGCGTCATGTGGGCAGGCGTTCAAGCAGGCAGGGCCGCTGAGTTGCTCCACACACAAATCACACTTGGTTGCTTTCAAAATAGGCTGAAACTCTTCATCGACCAAGAATTCACCTTGGCTGGATCTCACCTCGACCATGCGGATCGAGTCATACGGACAATTCGCCGCACAGGTGCCACAGCCGATGCAGGAGGCTGGATTGATCACGACTTCCCCACCAAAGCTGGTCCGGTGAATCGCACCGGTGGGACAGCCGATCATGCACACAGGGTCCACGCAGTGCATGCAGGCGTTCGCGATCATCAGATTGTCAATCATCGGCCCATGCCGTAAGAAGCGTGGGTTCCCGTCGTGAGTCGAAGCACAAGCGCGGACGCAATCGTCGCAACGGGTACAGCGGTCCATGTCGATGACCATGGACTTGGTACCATTGAAAAAGCGATGCTCCGCCATGAACTCCATGAGGCTAGCAGATGGAGCCTCGTCCGCTTCAACCAGCCCCGTATTCTCCGAGTCTGACTTGAACTGGGGAACGGTGATGGTTGGGAACTCAGCTTCAGATAAGCCCCGATTGGCAAATTTTTCCAATGCAGCGGTGGGGATGAAAATGAGGTGAGCATATCCTAATGAGCGCAAGGTATACAGAGACTGCATCTCTTGGTTAGGATTTTTCCAATACTTCGCGATTTCTTCATAGCCGAAAACGCTGCCAGCTCCAATGTAGTTCAAGGTGCGTTCGCCACTACCGTATTTCTGACTGACGCGGCAGAATCCAGCTCGAATCATGTAGATCCCGTTACTATACTCCCCTTCTTTCACAATGAGTGGCTCACTCGCGAATGTCGTCGAGTCACCATCCGCCGCTAGCTTGCGGTAAGCACCAGACCAGTTATAGTCACCAAAGGTTTCCAACTGGGCCTCTTCACACAACTGAACGAAATCTTTCTCCGCTAGATGACTGAAAAGCCGGTGATTGCTAAGGAAGTTTTTCAGAGAATTCTCACGATAGATGGTATCGATCTGCTTCTTCAGCGCCGCATCATAGCGCATGATATCTCGCAACCCTTCCCAACTGAATTCCAACAAACTAGCCTGCGCCGTAGCAGCTACCACGGTGGCAGTTCTCGGCATCCGACTGAGCGCAGAAATCTCGCCAAACATCTGCCCCTTTTTTAGCGCAACCGTCTGCGCTTCTGACACGATCTGCGGGTAATCCTGTAAATAGACAGAATTGATTTTCTTGCTGATAGAACCTTTATTCTTATCGCTAGCACGCGGAGATTTTTTACTCCAGCCCTCGGGTTCAGGGTTGTTGTTCCAGAGTTGACCGATGCGAGCCATCAAGCCTTTTTTCACCTTCGGCGCACGTCCCAAAAGCTGGGGATCAAGGTCAGAGCGCAGGATGACATCCACTTCTCCCTCCAAGACTAAAAATGCCGAGGTTCCGTAGTCATCCTTACGCAGAATGATTTCGCCAATGGTGTAATGACGAACGGCCGAGTCAGCCCTCAAGATTTCCCGTAGCGGAGTGCCGGCAGGAAATGCGGACTGATTCATACTGGCAAATGGCTCGGTGGCCAGCAGCCTGTCCAAGGTGGCGTCAGTCATCGCCGGATCAAGCGGGTCATCCCAGCGTTTAGGACGGGTGGCTTTGCGAGTGAGACTTTCGAGAGTTGTTCCGGTAGTTGCCATAGGTTGAGCGTTAGGCATCAATCACCATTTTGCCCTTTGGACGGCAGATGCAGGTCAAACAACTTCCCTCTTCCGGCTCGTTTCCAGGTTCTCCCACATATTCTACGCTGCCTTCCTTGATCGCCACGACACAACTGCCACAGCTCCCTGAGCGGCAGCCTGCATCAATGCTGGTGATCCCATTGGCTTCAGCGAAATCGAGCAGATTCGCGACGGCAGGGTCCCAGAAGACTTTTTTCCCGGAGCGGGCAAATTCAATTTCTACCGTTGCTTGCGATGGGGTGTTTGAAGGCAGCTCGGGTTCTTTCGGCTTGGTGCTAACGGTTGCTGGCCCGAATGCTTCGAACTTCACATCCTTTTTCGGAACACCCCATTCATATAGCCCGTTCACCAAGCTATCCATGAACGGCCCGGGACCACATAGATAATACTCGTAATTGCTAGATGGCAAAACTGATTTCATCAGCTCCACCGTCACCCGACTGTGGTGGTTGTATGACACACCTAGTAAATCCTCGTCTAGCGGACGACTGTAGCAAATGTGCAGTCGAAGGTTTGGATTCTTTTTCTGTAACTCAATCACCTCGTCACGGAACATGTGGTCCATGTTGTTCCGGCAACCGAAGAAAAAATAAATCTCCCGTCGATCCTGGATATGCGTCAAGACACGCGCCATCGCTAACATCGGCGTAATGCCGATTCCTCCGGAAATCAGTACGACAGGACGCTCGACTTCGACATCGAGAAAAAACTTACCACTCGGTGCCTTCACATCGAGAATATCACCTTCTTTCACATGATCCGCGAAGTAGTTCGAAACCGCGCCCGGCTGCCCGTCGGCACGGGTGTAACGTTTGATCGTGACTCGATAATGATCATCGCTAATCGAGCCATCAGACAGTGAGTAACACCGCACCTGAGGTTTTGGCTCATTCGGGAATTTTACTTCAAACGTCAGGTATTGACCGGGTTTGAACTTGGGTAGTGGCTTGCCGTTATGAGGCGTGAGATAGTAGGAATAGGTGTCCTCGCATTCTTCAACTTTCTTGGAGACGGTGAATTTCCGACAGCCGTTCCACGCCACTTCCGGGGCGGCTTGGGCCTTCAGGTTGAGAATTTCGATTTTTTTACTGAGCGCATCAAGTTCGAGACGGTTCCGCTGAGACTCAAAGCGATACCGCGCGCCAACAACCCACCACTGAGTTGCGATGTATCCCAGCGTCAAAAAGCCACCACCTAGACCGATCGTAAGGAGTGGGCTCTGTAGCAACAAAGTCAGTAAGATCTCGTGATTCACATTATCAGTTCAATTCAAAAAGCAAGGTCACTGCTGCATTGAAAGGATTTATCGGGGTTTTACTAGCAAGAATTTCGACTTCGTGCGTGGCTAGCATATTGGCTTGCCACCCTTCAACCCAAAACCTTACATGGTCTTACGTGTGAAGGAGAGGCTGCTATTTTTAGGATTTGTGATCGCATTTTGCCTCTCGCAAAGTGGCATGGGGCAGCCTCTGGAAGCCGAAAAAGCGCTGGGTTCCCAAACGTGCATGACCAGTGGTTGCCATGGTGGAGCAGGGCCGGGCCGCGGCGCTTATACCATTTGGAAACAGTATGACCCCCATTTCGACGCTGCTGCCACCCTGACAAACGGCCGCTCTCGGGCGATGGCCAGACAGCTCGGCCTCGACAATGCGGCGGAAGCCCAAAGTTGCACCGTCTGCCACTCCCCGCTGCGTCAAATCGCACCGAGCGAGCTCCCGGCACCGCCGGAAGGTCACAAGCGCGACAGCGGTGTCTCCTGCGCAAGTTGTCACGGGCCTGCGGACCAATGGCTACTTTCTCACACTCGCCCGGATTATCCGCAAGCCGCGCTGGCTCGCCTCGGGATGCGGCAGCTTGCCACTTCATACCAGCGGGCTAACAATTGCGTCGCTTGCCACCAGAATCTGAGCAATGAGCTTGTGGAGGCTAGGCACCCTCCTCTCGTCTTTGAGCTAGATGGTCTCATGGTGGCTGAGCCGAAACATTGGCGCGAAGAAGAGGGCTTTTCTCATGTGAAATCATGGTTGGTGGGGCAAGCCGTGGCACTGCGTGAAACAGCGGCACAGGCCAGTCGCGAACCGGGCCCACGCAGAACTGCGGAAATCGAAGCAATTCGAGCCTTGCTGAATGCGACAGCCACAGGCTGGAACGACTCCACTCAAAATCTCGTGCGCTCGGCGGATGATTTTGCCAAACAAATTTCAGAGTCCCCCATGAGTCAGGAGCAAAGTCGTGCGATCTTGCTCAAACTGATTCGCAACCGAACTCCATTCCAAACCGATGCATTCGCCCAAGTCGCTGCGGACTATCGTTTGTGGTCGATCGGTTATTACGCAGAGCGCCTCACATTGGCGATTGATCGCCTCAACCAATCGCTCATTTCTTCCGGACAAAGCGGAATGTTTGCAGAGGATTTCCTAAACGCGTTGTTCGATGCGGCGAAACCTCCCGAAAGCTTTGATGCCGCGACCACCGAAGCTTTCGTAAAACAATTGGATCGATTGAAAATGGCAGCACTCGATCTGGAAAAAGCCCGATAACCCCCATCCATGAACATCGTAAAAAAATGATCTGTGGATACTTAAAAAGGGGAGCCCGCTTCCTAGCCTCCTCATCGTGTTTGCTACTAACGACCTGTTATCACCCACCTCACAAGCGGACGGCAGAATGGGATTTGGCTAGCGGAGAAGAGCGCCCAGATCGCCTCACTGCTCAGCAACGTTTGGCCGAGACGACGCCAGAAAGTCCGGCTTCTTTCTCACCGGACCCGACTGTGAATCCTCCGCTGGACGCACCCATACCGGAGTATGAAATACGGGCTAAGACGACCCTCACCGATGAAACTTTACTCCCGCCCACGCTCTTCAATCCCGACCCTGGAATGTCCGGCCCGGTAAACATCCAGGAAATCCCAAGCGAGATCGCCCTCCCCCAAGACAGCGGCCGATTCTTCAAAGATGATCTCAACACTCGCGATGATCGCTTTTTCAGTAGAGATCCAGGCTTTCCGAAAGAGTTCCCCAAATTCAACCCCACGATCCCCGGTGAGCTGCTGTTGCCGCGCCAAGGGGTGGAGCAGCGATACATTGAGGCGGTGCTGGCCGCAAACTCGGGATTATTTGACCGATACCAGCCAAAAATCGATCCTTCCTTGATGCTTCCTCGGACAGGTGTCCGCTACGAGGAACACATCTACGAACACTGGCATGCAGGCCATCACGAACATGCAGACGCCCCGCCTAACGCCACCGTCATCGAAGACCGCTACCGGATTCCACCGGGACAGTGGGACCGTTACCTGAATAACCGTGGTGCAGAAACTCCTTACGGGAGAAAAACACCTTACCTCTGGCACCCCTACTATCAGAGTGTCTTAAAAGGTGACATTCCGGTCCGTGGCCAGGACATTTTCGCTTCGCTGACTTTACAAAATGCCACCGAGATTGAGGTTCACGACATCCCGATTCCATCGGGCGTTAGTAGCGCACGGCCGGACAGTTCAGAGTTTTTCGGTCGGGGGGATCAGACCGTCATCAATACCAACACCAGCCTGACTTTCGACCTATTCAAGGGAGAGACTTCCTTCAAGCCGGTTGAGTGGCTGTTCCGTATACAGCCGGTTTTTAACACCAATTTCGTTTCCGGATATGAGGCCAACGTGATTTCACCAGACCCACGTGGACTCGATCAATCCACCGGAAATCCTCCAGACAATTCAGGAATTACGAATCCCGGCGATCTCGGCGGATTGTTTGATCCCGCACCTAGCGACAAGAAAAATAGCCGCGCCACCGAACGTTTCGAGAATCAAGTCGCCTTGCAGCAGTTGTTTTTTGAAACGCACCTACTGGACTTATCCGAGAACTACGACTTTGCAGCATTGCGAGCGGGCACCCAGTCCTTCAATGCCGATTTCCGTGGCCATGTCTTCACCGACTCAAACTGGGGATATCGACTCTTCGGAAATCTTCAGAAGAATCGCATCCAGTATAATTTGGCATGGTTCGATCTCTTCGAGAAAGAATCATTTTCCGAACTTAACACCTTCGATGACCGCCACCAGAACGTCTTCGTGGCGAATGTCTATTTCCAAGACTTTCTGACAGAAGGCTACACCGCCGAATTGAGTTTCCTTGCGAACTGGGACCAAGGAAACGCGAGCGGCCTCGTCTACGATAGCGCGGGAAACATTGTCCGCCCATCCCCCATCGGCACAGTCGCCCCTCACGATCTACAGGCCTATTATCTCGGTTGGAATGGTGAGGGCCACATCGGCCGGGCTAACATCAGCCATTCACTCTACCATGTGTTCGGACAAGATGACTTAAATGGCGTGGCTGGCCAAGCGGTGGACATCAGCGCGTGGATGGCTGCCATGGAAATTTCCGTAGATACTAACTGGATGCGTCATAAATTCGTCCTGTTCTATGGCTCTGGGGATGACGATGCCACTGACAACCAAGCGACTGGCTGGGATGCCATCGTGGACAACCCGAACTTCATCGGCCCCTTCAGCTACTGGCAACGCCAGGGCATGAATCTTGGCGGAACTGCGGTGGCTCTCAAGCAGCGCCTGAGCCTGATCCCCGAGCTGGGGTCTAATAAGTTTCTGGGGCAGTCCAATTTCGTCAACCCCGGCATCTTCATCGCAGGACTTGGAGAAGAATGGGAACTCACACCGCGCCTGCGTGCGTTCGCTAACTTAAATTATTTATTGTTTATGGATACGAACACCCTCGCCACGTCACTTCTCACCGGTGACATCAACCGAGACATCGGCTGGGACATTAGCTTCGGCGTGGAATACAGACCCCTCCTCACAGAAAATTTAAAACTCAATTTCGGGATCGGCATGCTACTTCCCGGTCAAGGTTTCAAAGACATTTACAGCAACGCCACCACCGATGTGCCTGGCTACACACCTTCGGGCTCTGGAGGCGTGAGCGATGTCTTTTATAGCTGCTTCTTCACTGCGAACATGACATTTTGACCATGAATCGAGCCCTGATCTATCTCCGTATCGCCTGCATGCTGACCGCCATCCTCATGGCTTCCTCAGGTCATGCCGAGCAGACATCCAGCATTTTCGGCCCACCTGTCGCCGCCGCCGAATCACCCGTTAGTAATACCACCATCCCGAAGTCTAACAATTTCGACCAATCCAAAGAAGCCGTCATGCTGAAAAGCCGCGGCTGTATCACCTGTCATGAAACCTCGAAAGATCCGCACGCCAGCGACTTTGTCCGACTCGGCTGCACCGACTGCCATGGTGGCGATCCCACACCAGGTCTCACCATGCGCCAAGCCCACCCAGAACCGCGCAATCCTGTTTTCTTTGAAAGTTCCGCAAACCCAAGCGCCAGCGATGTGCTGCTCAATCACGAATCTCCAGAATACATTCAATTCGTCAACCCAGGTGACCTACGCGTGGCCCAGAAAACCTGCGGTGACTGCCATGCGGAGTCCGTCGATCACGTCAACCACAGCATGATGCGTCACGGTGCCATGCTCTGGGGTGCCGCCGCTTATAACAACGGTGCCTACCCGCTCAAAGATTCCATTTTCGGCCAAGCCTACGGCGCGAACGGCGTTTCACTTGCCCTGCAAAGCCCCATCAAGGTGACGCTAGAAATGCAAAGAACCATGGGCATCGTCCAAGAGGTTTTCCCGCTCCCACGCTTCAACATCTCTCAGCCTGGAAATATTTTCCGGATCTTCGAAAAAGGGGGCAGCAAACTCGGAGAACTCGGCACCCCCGATCCGAACGAAGCACCCGGAAAACCCTTCCGCCGCCTCGGAGAGCGCGGGCTTGGCACCTTTTCCCGGGTCGATCCCGTCATCATCGGCGCTCACAAGACTCGTCTCCACGATCCCCTGCTAGACTTCTTCGGCTCAAACGACCGCCCCGGCGACTACCGCTCCAGCGGCTGCACCGCCTGCCACGTCGTCTATGCGAACGACCGCTCACCTTCTAACTCCGGCTGGTATAGCGCTTATGGAAATCAGGGCCTCTCCTTCAATCCTGACCCCATGATTTCCAAGAAGGAAAAAGGTCACCCCATTGAACATAAATTCACCCGCAGCATCCCATCCAGCCAGTGCATGACCTGCCACATGCATCAAGGAAATCTCTTCGTAAACCCCTATCTCGGTTACACCTGGTGGGACCAAGAATCCGACGCGGAGTTCATGTATCCCAAGGAACAAAAAAATCCCAGCGACGAAGAAATGACCCAGTCGCTGAGGAAAAACCCAGAAGCAGCCGCCGCGCGTGGACTCTGGGGAGATATCAATTTCCTCGAAAAAACCGCCGAGCTAAATCCCAAACTCAAGCAGACCCAGTTCGCCGACTACCACGGCCACGGCTGGGTCTTCCGCGCCGTGTTCAAAAAAGACCGTGAAGGCAATCTCCTCACCCTCAAGGACGAGAAAATTCCTCACGACGACCCCGACAAATTCAAAAAAGCCGTCCACCTCAAAGACATCCACCTCGCACGCGGCATGCAGTGCGTGGATTGCCATTTCCTCAATGATTCCCATGGCAACGGACTGCTCCACGTCGAGCCACGCGCCGCCACTGCCATCACCTGCATCGACTGCCACGGCACCGTGAGCCAGCACACCACCCTCCTCACTTCCGGCAAGGGCGGCACCTTGTCTAAGGAAGGGAAAATCGACCCCATCAATCTCCGCGAAAGCAACACCCCCTTTGGCCCCCGTTTCAGTTGGAGCGCGGATGGCAAGCGCTTGATGCAACAGTCCTCCATGGAGCCAAACCTCAAGTGGGAAGTCCCTCAAACGCTAGACACCGTCACCCCCGGCTCGGACCACTATAACGTCATGAGCGCCTATGCGAAGACTCTCAAGCGCGACGGGAAAAACTGGGGCTCTGTCCCGGATGATCCAAAAAACTGCGCTAAAGAGCTCGCCCATAGCAACGACGCCATGGACTGCCAGACCTGCCACACCGCGTGGGCCACCAGTTGCTTCGGCTGCCATATTCCCATGGAGGCAAATCATAAAATGGCAGCTAACAAATTTGAAGGAACCACCACCCGCAACTTCAGCTCCTACAATCCTCAAGTCGTCCGCGACGACGTCTTCATGCTCGGCAAAGACAGCACGGCTAAAGGAAATCGCCTGGCTGTCCTGCGCTCATCCAGTGCCATGGTCGTCGGCTCGCAAGGCGCGAACCGCGAGTGGTTCTACACCCAGCAGCAGACGGTCTCCTCCGAGGGCTACTCCGGCCAAGCCTTCAACCCCCACTTCGCCCACACCACCAGCGGCGTCGGCACCACCAAGAACTGCACCGACTGCCACGTCTCTGCGGAAAATGACAACAATGCGATCATGACCCAGCTCCTCGGCTTCGGCACCGGTACGGTCAACTTTTTCGGTAGATATAGCTACGTCGGCACCGACGATCACGGCCTGCACGGCATCGCCTGGACCGAGCGCACCGAGCCGCAAGCCGCCATCGGCAGCCACCTCCATCGCATCGCTTACCCATCTAACTACAAGGATCACCTCGCGACCAACTCCATCCTCAAAACCG
The DNA here is from genome assembly GCA_027484055.1 of Verrucomicrobiaceae bacterium. GTDB lineage: Bacteria > Verrucomicrobiota > Verrucomicrobiia > Verrucomicrobiales > Akkermansiaceae > Luteolibacter. The sequence continues at coordinate 58,962 of JAIXQH010000036.1, forward strand.
CCTATCACCACGAAGCCAAAGGAGGCGGCGTACTCGATCTCCAAGCGCGCGGCGAATACCTCTACGCCGCTCTCGGTAAAAATGGCTTCGGCGTTTTTGACATTGCGAACATCGACAACAAAAACTTTTCCGAGCGCATCATTAGCACCCCCGTCTCCTCTATCGGCCAAACTACCTTTATCAAAACCGCAAACGCCACCTCCGTCACTCTCCCGAGCACCCTGATTAACGATCCTAACCGCAACCGCCTCCCGCAAAACGAAGAGCGGCCCATCGCCACCTATCATGGTTATGCCTTCGTCACCGATCTCGAAGAGGGCCTCATCGTCGTGGATGTCGCGACTTTACTCGATGGAAATCCAGACAACAATTTCCTCAAACGCGCCGCCACCTTTAATCCAGACGGGAAACTCACCGGAGCCCGTCACGCCTGGATGGCCGGCCAATGGCTCTACATCACCACCGCGCAGGGGCTCGCTGTTGTCGATGCCGTGAACCCCACAGCCCCCACCTTTGCAGGCGGCTATTCCGGCTCCTTCCTGCGAGGTGCCCGCCAATCCACCGTGCAATGGCACTACTGCTTCGTTACCGACGAGGAGGGCGTGAAAGTTTTCGATATTTCAAATCCCACAAGGCCCACCCCCATCCCCGGTGCCTCCGTTCCACTTAAAAATGCTGACGGCCTCTACATCGCCCGAACCTACCTCTACGTCGCCGACGGCGCGGCTGGCCTAGCGATCGTCGATGTGAAAAACCCAGAAAAACCGCACGTCCTCACCCATTTCACGGCAGGTGGAAAACTCAACGATGTTCGCGACGTGCAAGTCGGCTCCGTCAGCGCCTCGATGTATGCGCTCGTCGCAGATGGTCACAACGGCATGCGCGTCATCCAGCTCATTTCCCCCGAGAACGTGCCCGGCCACATGGGCTTCTCGCCCAAACCCGAGCCAAAACTCATCGCCACCTACCCCACCGAAGGCGCCGCCGTATCTGTCTCCCGCGGCCTCGACCGCGACCGCGTCGTGGACGAGAGTGGTCACCAAACGGTCGTCTTCGGTCGCCGTGGCTCAGGCCCGCTCAGCCTGCAAGACATGACTGCCTTTTACCGTAGCTCCAGCGGCTCGATTTATAAAGTTTCCGATGTCAAACACGGCGACAATGACACCCTGCTCGACACCTTCGGCAAAACGCTGCTACCCGCTCCCGACTTCACCTCTCCAAAGTCCGCAGAACGCGAAGAACCCGCACCTTATCGAGGGCGTTTGAGACAGCGCAGAGAACCTGTCGGTCTTAACCGATGAAACATCCAAAATCCAACATGCGTCATCCATTCTTCCTCGCACCACTCGCACTCTGCATCCTCAGCTCTTGCAAGGATGATGAAATCCGCACCTACCGCGTCGCCACGGAGCCTACTTCGGCAAGTCCCGTGGCGCCTGCCGCTGCAGCCAGTGAGCCGACTCAGAAGCAAGTCACTAACCCTTCCGGGGCGGTTGGGTGGTTGGCTCCTCCCGATTGGATCGTCGAGAAACCCACTCAATTTCTCACCGCTGCCTACACTCTGCCCACGGGCGGCCGCGTCACCGTATCCAAACTCGGAGGTGACGGTGGCGGGCTCGCCGCAAACGTCAATCGCTGGCGGGGCCAGGTCGGACTCAAGCCACTCGCAGATCAGGAAGTAAAGGGTCAGCCGCTCAAGCTCCCAGACTCCCAAGTCGAGATGCAGCTCTTCAATCTCACCACCGCAGACTCCGCCCCGGAGGTGGAGGGAATCCTTGCTGGCGTACTGCCGTTGCCGACAGAAACCTGGTATTTCAAATTCAGTGGTCCCACAGGAGTTCTCAGAAAAGGCGAGGGCATCTTCGCCGAGTTCCTGCGCAGTGTCCGCATCGGCGGAAGTTCGAAAAGTGCCCCCACAACTGCCCCGACTGCGGCAAAGAAAATCAACGTCACTCCACCCGCTGGCTGGACCGCCAGCACAGGCAGCTCGATGCGGGCCGCCAGCTTTTCCATCGCCGGGCCAGAGGGCAGCTCGGCGGATGTCTCCGTCATCCCCATCCCGGGGGATTCCGGCAGTGTGCTCGACAACGTCAACCGTTGGCGCGCTCAGCTCAAGCTCGCGCCCCTCGCTTCGGCAGATGACCCGGCGCTCGGTAAAAAGGCGGAAATTCCCGCCGGCGAAATTTTCACCAGCCACATAACCAGCACCGAGCCGATCGTGAACGGAAAAAAAGCCGCCATGGGCACCGCCATCCTCAAGCGCCCCGGCATGACTTGGTTTTTTAAAATCACGGGCAACGCCACTCTCGTGGAAGCGAACCTCGAAAAATTCGACACCTTCGTCCGTTCCGCCACCTTCCCTGAGTAAGACCCCGTGCCCATTTTCAAGTTCCTCAGCTCCCTTCGCCTGACCGTCTCCCTGCTGGGTTTTGGTATGGTGCTGATCTTCGTGGCCACCATCACCCAAGTCGAGCTGGGCATCCACGAGGTGCAGGCCCAGTTTTTCCGCTCATGGATTGCCTGGTGGGATGTCATGCCCGGCGAGACAAAGTTCCCCATCCCCATCCCCGGCGGCACCTTGCTCGGGCTGCTTCTCATCATCAACCTGCTCGCCGCCCACACCGCACGCTTCAAGCTCAGCTGGAACAAGGCTGGCATGATCGTCATCCACAGCGGCATCCTGCTGATGCTGGTGGGAGAAATTTTCACCGGTCTGCTCGGACGCGAGGCGCAGATGGTCATTCGTGAAGGGGAAATCCTGAACTATTCCAGCTTCCCCCGCGAGGTCGAGTTGGTCGTGATCCGTCCTGATGCCGATGGCTTGGAAACCGTCACCGCCATCCCGCAGTCCCGCTTGAAAGACGGTGCGCAATTCCCGTTTGGAGGCTTCACGGTGAACGTCCACCGCTATTTCCCCAATAGCGAAATCCTCCCAGAAGCCGATGCCTCCCCTGCCTTCGACCCCGTCCGCGCCACCGACGGATCAGGAAAAGGCTACGCCGCCCGCCGCATGCCACTTGAGGCCGCTGATAACCGCCGCGATCTCGCCACGGCCTTTGTCGAGATCATCCCGGACAGCGGGAAATCCCAGGGCACCTGGCTGCTCTCAAATGCCTTCAAAGGCGAGCAATCCTTCACCGCCGCAGGTCGATCTTGGAAAATGGCCATCCGCCCGCGCCGTCTCTATCATCCGTTTTCGATCAAGCTGATCGATTTCAGCCACGACCGCTACCTCGGCACCGATGTCCCTAAAAATTTCTCCAGCAAAATCAAAATCCTCAATCCCGACACCGGGGAAAATCGTGAGGACCTCCTCTACATGAACCACCCACTGCGCTACGGCGGACTGACCTTCTATCAGGCGGGGTTTGAAAATAACGACACCACCTCCATTTTCCAAGTTGTCCGCAATCCCGTCTGGACCCTGCCCTACATCTCCTGCGCCATGGTCGGATTCGGCCTGCTCTGGGTCTTTTCCCAGCACCTCATCAAGGCCATCTCCCGCCGGAACAAGCCCTCCCCCGCCCCATGAGCCGCTTCCAGAAAATCACCGCGTGGCTCATCCCCGCGCTCTGCCTGCTTTACATCGCGATTGCCGCGATCCGTGCCACGCGGCCAGCCACTGGGTTTGATTTTAAAACATTCAGCAGCCTCCCCGTGGTCTCGAACGGCCGCATCCAGCCGCTCGATTCCCTTGCCCGAAATGCTCTGCTTTCCATCCATGGCAAACAACGCGTCCCCGGCGACGACGCGCCCGCCACCCCTGCCGCGTGGCTCGCTGAGCTCAATTTCCAGCCCGCCCGTGCTGATACCCGGAAAATTTTCCTCATCCATCACGACGACCTGCTCGGTCTCACCAAGCTCACCCCGAGCGAAGGGAAATCCTACTCTTACGCCCAGCTCCTCCCCTCCTTCGCCGCCCTTCAGCCAGAAGCCAGACGCATCGGTAACGCCGACTCAAAAACCTGGTCGCCTTACGAAAAAGCGCTGATGTCGCTCACCCGCAACCTCACCCTCTACAATCAGCTCAAGCACGCCCTCGCCCTGCCCGGGCAAGACCACCTCGAGTCCGAGTTCACCCAGTTTCTCAGCACCATCGCCAGCGCTCTGGCCGAGGAGGAAAATCAAAGCCGCGGCCAAGCATTTAGCCAAAGCGCCATCGACGCCGCCTCCGCGCCCATGACCACCGTGCTCGATTGGACACCGATGACGGAGGTTTACACCACCCCGTCCGGCAGCGGCCCAGACGCTTGGAAAAAACTACCCGATTCCCTGCTAGAATCGGTCGAGAAAAAGCAAGCCCTTCACCCCGCCACCCTCGCCTACGCCCGCTTGGGAGATGCCTACCGCGCCCAAGACATCACCGCGTTCAACTCCGCTCTCACCGACTACCGCACCTGGCTCGCCGCCCAGCGCCCGGAGCTTTTGAAAAAAGCGACTTCCGAAACTTTCTTCAACGCCATCGCACCCTTTTACCTCTGCATGGTGCTCTACGTCGTCGCCTTCGTCTGCGCCATCGTTTCTTGGCTCTGGAACGGCAGCACCTTCCGCAGCGCCGCCTTCCGAGTCCTGCTCATCGGCCTCAGCCTCCACACCCTCGGCCTGATCACCCGCATGCTGCTAGAGGGCCGCCCGCCAGTGACGAATCTCTATTCATCCGCCATCTTCATCGGCTGGGGTGCCATCCTGCTCAGCACCGTGCTCGAACTTTTTCACCGCAATGCCATCGGCACCGCCGTCGCCGCCGTGGTCGGTTTCGCCACCTTGCTCATCGCCCACCACCTCTCACTCTCCGGTGACACCTTGGAAATGATGCGCGCCGTGCTCGATACGAATTTCTGGCTCGCCACCCACGTCGTCGTCATCACCCTCGGCTACTCCGCCACCTTTCTCGCAGGCACCATCGCCATCGTCTATCTGCTCCGCCGCGCCTTCGGCAGCATCCCCAAGTCCACCGCCACCTCACTGCGCGGCATGGTCTATGGCGTCATCTGCTTTGCCACCCTCGCCAGCTTCGTCGGCACCGTGCTCGGCGGCATCTGGGCCGACCAATCCTGGGGCCGCTTCTGGGGTTGGGACCCCAAGGAAAATGGCGCACTGCTCATCGTCATCTGGAACGCCATCATCCTCCACGCCCGCTGGGGCGGCATGGTCCGCGAGCGCGGCATGATGGTGATGGCCGTCTTCGGCAACATCGTCACCAGTTGGTCCTGGTTCGGCACCAACATGCTAGGCATCGGCCTGCATTCCTACGGCTTCACCGACGCGGCCTTCCTTTGGCTGAGTGCTTTTATGATTAGCCAGGTTCTCGTTATGGCTCTCGGACTGGTTCGCGAACGGACCAGAGATTGAAAGATGTGCTGGCAATGCTCACCTTGCATCTCGTTGCGAGGCTTGGGGGCCGAAACCATCGCTGCCTGGGGCGCATGCGTTTCACGCTTGGCGCATCCTCCGATGTGTGGCAATTTTTTGCCATGAGCATCGCACCCGCTCTCGCACCCGTATCATGGCAGCGCATGGCTGAAGGAATCGAAAGTGTCAGACTCCGCATGGAAAAGGCGGCCAACGCTTTGAACGGCCATGGCGTGCGCTACGCCGTCGTGGGTGGAAATGCAGTGGCAGCTTGGGTATCCCGCGTGGATGCAGCCGCAGTCCGCAACACCCGTGTCGTCGATATCCTGTTGCGACGCCAAGACATGGATCAGGCGAAAATCGCGCTGGAATCCGTAGGTTTTGTGCATAGGCGGGTAGCATCACTCGGAAAAGCCGCCGCCATGGATATTTTCCTAGATGGCCCTGATGCCAAGGTTCGTGACGCCGTCCACATCCTTTGGGCAGGAGAAAAACCCGTGCCAGACGCGATCGAAGCGACACCGGATCTACTCTTCACCGAACGCGGCGATGGCTTTGATCTGATCCCCCTGGAGGACCTCGTCCGGATGAAACTCATTTCATTCCGTGACAAAGACCGCATGCATTTGAGGGATCTGGCATCAGTCGGCTTGCTTGATGAACAATGGCCAGCACGATTTCCTCCTGAGTTAGGGGGACGTCTTCAGATCATTCTGGACGATCCTGAAGGTTGAGTTCTGCGGTAGAATGTTCTTAGAGACTGTCTGACAAAGGACGAAGAGACGCGCGAAGCCCCAAGGAGCGGCGGACTCCGATCCGCCGAAGTCCATGAAAGACCAATGAATCGCGGTTTTCCTCAAATCATTGGCCCTTCATGGGCATGGCGATTCGGAGATCGCCATTCCTTGTTTTCAGATAACTTCTTAGCGAATCAAACTTGGCTTACCGCATCGGGAGCATTGGGCGTCTCGTCTGCATATCTTCCTTCCTGACGGCTCCTCGCGTGCAGCAAAAAGCTTCGACATCGCAGCAAAAAGCTTCGTTATCGCAGCTATTTGCTACTCCAAGGTTAAAAATTACCCCGTCAACCCAGCAATTTACCGCTCCATCCCGCCATTTCGCTGCATTCGAGCAGCAAAAAGCTCCGCGAACGCGCCACTTTGGCGCACTCACGGAGCTTTTTGGGACGATCAAGAAGCAATTTACAAGGTGTTTGCTCCAGTTTGCTGCTATCTCCCAGCAAACCTATTGATGATTAGGGGATTATGGTTTTGGAACGGCCGCTGCCGCACGACGCCCACCGCCGAAGAAGCTGCCCAGCGAATCCAGCAAGCCCTTGAGCGAATCCGAAGCACTCAGCTTGAGCTGCGCATAGACACGCAGTGCGAAGTTCATCAGGTCGATGCCGATTGCCATCTCCGTATCGTCACAACCTTCCGCCAGCGCCTGCACACGGGCGAAGAGCGGGCGATATTTATCCAGCGCGGTGACATCTGCCACTGCAGCGGCGGTGCCGATGGAAGCGGGCAGATCGCCCGAGTTTTGTTGGGCGGCGGTCACCGCCTGACGGACCAACTGCTCACGGGTGCCCATCTTGGTGAAACTCGACCGCTGTTCGGCGGTGAGCGAGACGAAGTGGGGTTTCAGTTTCGTTTCCAGAACCAGCAGCGACGCTTCGATCTGGGTGAGGTCCGCGTCTGGGATGTTCAGGCTCGCGAGATTGATGTTTTGTAATGCCATGATAGGTGTCTTCTAGACCATTTCTCATAAGTTAGTTCGTCTATTGCGTATGGGTTTTGCAGACCGAGCGCAGGACATCGGGTGTTTTGAGCAGCGCGCGGATTGAATCGAAGAGCTTGTCGGAAAGTTCGGCACCGCTCTTGGTTAGGAAGCCTGCGAGCTGGTTGCCCTTGAGGTGCTGCCAGAGCCTTTCGATGGGGTTGAAGTCGGGACT